>NZ_JBFTNS010000001.1:0-1131114 GCF_056397605.1 Arthrobacter sp. 05L44
CCCCACATCCGCAAAGCCATCACCGCCCGCGACCAAGGCTGCACCTTCCCCGGCTGCACCATCCCCGCCCCCTGGTGCGAAGCCCACCACATCACCTACTGGTCCCACGGCGGCACCACCAGCACCGACAACGGAACCCTCCTCTGCTCMCACCACCACCACCTCATCCACAAAGAACAATGGACCATCCACAACCACAACGGCACACCCTGGTACACCCCACCACCACACCTCGACCCCACCCAACAACCCCGACGCAACCACCACTTCCGACCCTAAAAATCGGGTCCGCTACGCCAGACGCGCCAGTCCACGCTGGGATCGGGTTGGAACGGGAAGAAACAGGTTCCGGGCATCGATTGGTGGGCTATCGTGGGGCCATGCCAAGCAAAATTGCGACCATAGCCATCGATGCCGTCCAGCCACGCGTTGTAGCCGACTTCTGGTGCGCCGTCCTCGACTGGCAAGTAGTTGACGAGGACACCGGCATCGTCAGCATCGCTCCCAAGGACAACTCCTGGCCGTCAATCGACGTGATCGCCGTCCCCGAGGTAAAAGCGGGCAAGAACCGGCTGCATTTGGATTTGCGGGCCGACGGGGTCTCGACCGACGCCGAGCTGGAGCGCCTGCTGGCCCTCGGTGCCCGGCGTACAGACGTGGGACAGGGACCGGAGGTGAGTTGGGTAGTCCTGGCCGACCCGGAGGGCAACGAGTTCTGCCTGCTGTCCCGGACTGTCCAGGATCTCGCCGAGTAGCAGGCACTTGGCCGAGTAATGAGCGCTTAAACGAAAGTGCCGCCGTCGGGTCCCTGACCCAAAGGCGGCACTTCGGCATCCCTCGCCGAGGAAAGCCCTAGGAAAGCTTGGCTGGCAGCGTAGTCGGCTTGAACGCTGGCCTCGTGGCCTCGTATGCGGTGATGTCCTCTTCATGCTGCAGGGTCAGGCCAATGTCGTCCAGACCCTCCAAGAGGCGCCAGCGGGTGTAATCGTCAATTTCGAACGGTGCCACGACGTTGCCGCACTCCACCGTCTTGGACACGAGGTCAACCCGAACCTCGGTACCCGGCGCATTCTCCAGTACCTTCCAGATCAGCTCGATGTCGTCCTGGGCAACCTCGGCAGCAAGAAGTCCCTGTTTGCCGGAATTGCCGCGGAAGATGTCGGCGAACCGGGAGGACAGGACGGCTTTGAACCCGTAATCCTTCAGTGCCCAGACGGCGTGCTCGCGTGATGATCCTGTGCCGAAGTCCGGACCGGCCACCAGGACCGAGCCGGCGCTGAACGGCTCCTGATTCAAAATGAAGGCCGGATCCTTGCGCCAGGCCGAGAACAGGGCGTCTTCGAAGCCGGTCCGTGTGATGCGCTTGAGGTAGACGGCGGGGATGATCTGGTCGGTGTCGACGTTGCTCTGACGCAGCGGGACACCGATGCCGGTGTGGGTGGTGAACTTTTCCATGGCGGATCCTTCGGGGCTGTGGGGACCGGGGCGGGCCTGACGGGAGGCTAGACCGCTGCGGCGTGGCGGGCGGAGGCTTCGGGCGCCGGATCAAGGTCCGATGGTGAGCTCAGCGTGCCGCGCACCGCCGTCGCGGCCGCCACGACAGGCGAGACCAGGTGGGTGCGGCCGCCCTTGCCCTGGCGTCCTTCGAAGTTGCGGTTGGAGGTGGAGGCGCAGCGCTCTCCCACCTCCAGCTGGTCCGGGTTCATTCCCAGGCACATGGAGCAGCCGGCGAAGCGCCACTCCGCGCCGAAGTCGGTGAAGACCTTGTCCAGGCCCTCGGCCTCGGCCTCTAGCCGCACGCGGGCAGACCCCGGGACCACCAGCATGCGGACATCCGGGTCCTTGGTGCGGCCGCGGATGATGTCCGCAGCGGCCCGGAGGTCTTCCATCCGGGAGTTGGTGCAGGAGCCGAGGAAGACGGTGTCCACGCGGATGTCCTTCATGGGCGTGCCCGCCTCGAGGCCCATGTACTGCAGTGCCCGTTCGGCGGCGGCCTTGGCGTTCTCGTCGCCGAAGTCCGCGGGCGCCGGGACCTTGGCGGACAGCGAAACGCCCTGGCCGGGGTTGGTCCCCCACGTCACGAACGGTTCCAGGGTGTCGGCGTCGAGGTCCACCTCGACGTCGAACGCCGCGTCATCGTCGGTGCGCAGCGTGTTCCAGTATTCGACGGCAGAGTCCCAGTCCGCACCCTCGGGTGCGTGCGGGCGGCCGTGCATGTAGTCATACGTCGTCTGGTCCGGGGCAACCAAACCGGCCCGGGCACCGGCCTCGATGGACATGTTGCAGATGGTCATGCGGGCTTCCATGGACAGCGCCCGGATGGCAGATCCGCGGTATTCCAGGACATAGCCCTGCCCGCCGCCGGTCCCGATCTTGGCAATCACGGCCAGGATGATGTCCTTGGCGCTGACGCCGGGGCGCAGGGTCCCCTCGACGTTGATCGCCATGGTTTTGAACGGCTTCAGGGAGAGGGTCTGCGTGGCCATAACGTGCTCCACTTCGGAGGTGCCGATGCCCATCGCGAGGGCCCCAAAAGCGCCGTGGGTGGAGGTGTGGGAGTCGCCGCAGACCACCGTCATGCCCGGCTGAGTGAGACCCAGCTGCGGTCCCACCACGTGCACGATTCCCTGTTCGGCGTCGCCGAGGGAGTGCAGGCGGACGCCGAACTCCTTGCAGTTGTTGCGCAGGGTCTCGATCTGGGTCCGGCTGGTCAGGTCCGCGATTGGCTTGTCGATGGCCAGCGTGGGAGTGTTGTGGTCCTCAGTAGCGATGGTGAGGTCCGGCCGGCGAAGCTTGCGGCCAGCGAGCCGCAGCCCCTCGAAAGCCTGCGGGGAGGTCACTTCGTGCACGAGGTGAAGATCGATGAAGAGGAGGTCCGGCTGGGCACCGGCGCCTTCGCCGTCCCCCTTGCGCACCACGTGCGCGTCCCAGACTTTCTCGGCCAATGTCTTTGCCACGGCCTGCTCCCTTCACTGCTGTTTTCACCTCGGGATTGCCTGCGTTGCTCCGCGACAGATCCCGTTTCGGCGGGTTGATGAGTTCCACTGAAGCAGGACTGTTACCGAATACGCCAGCGCAATGATTTGCATCTCAGATATTGAGACGGCAATATCATTACATGGACAATTCTAGTGGCGTCGGCGTCATCGATAAAGCGGCCCATGTGCTCGATGCACTTGAGGCCGGCCCCACCACCCTGGCGCAGCTCGTTGCGGCTACCGGACTCGCGCGCCCCACGGTGCACCGCCTGGCCCTCGCGCTGGTCCATCACCGCCTGGTGAGCCGGGACATCCAGGGCCGGTTTGTACTCGGCAGCCGTCTGGTTGAACTTGCATCGGCCGCCGGTGAAGACCGGCTGATCGCCTCCGCCGGTCCGGTCTTAATGCAGCTTCGTGACGCCACCGGTGAAAGTGCCCAGATCTTCCGGCGCCAGGGCGACTGGCGCGTTTGTGTGGCCTCGGCGGAACGGCCCATCGGTCTCCGCGACACCATCCCGGTGGGCACCCAGCTGTCCATGAAGGCCGGCTCCGCCGCCCAGGTGCTGCTGGCCTGGGAAGATCACGACCGGCTCCTGGAGGGCCTCCAGGCCGCCCGCTTCACGCCTACTGTTCTGGCGGGAGTACGACGCCGGGGCTGGGCGCAGAGCCTCGGGGAACGTGAGCCGGGCGTCGCCTCCGTTTCGGCGCCGGTCCGCGGGCCTTCCGGACGCGTGATTGCCGCTGTGTCCATCTCCGGACCCATCGAACGCCTGACCCGCCAGCCCGGCCGCCTGCACGCCGAGGTGGTCTGCAACGCGGCCCGCGTCCTGACCGAAGCCCTGCGCAAGACCAACGACTAGGACCCCAACCGGCGGGCACCGCTAGGCTGTGGCCATGAACAGCTATGCGGTCTTCCTGCGCGGGGTCAACGTGGGCGGCATCAACATCAAGATGGCCGAGCTCAAAGAGGCCCTCAAATCACGGCCCTTCGAGGCGGTAAAGACCCTCCTGGCCAGCGGAAACGTTGTCCTTGCCAGCAAGCTCTCGGCCAGCCGGGTGAAGGCCGAGTTTGAGGCATGCCTGCGGGAGACCTTCGGCTACGACGCCTGGGTGGTGGTGTTGACCGCCGACCGGGTCGCCGCCCTGGTGGACGCCTGCCCCTACCCCGCCGACGACGCCGCAACCCACAGCTACGTGACCCTCTCCTCCGATACCGGAATCCTGACGGAACTCTTCGATGCGGGATGTGCGCTCGAGGGCGTCGAGCTGACGCGGCTGGGCCCCGAAGCCGTCGCGTGGCTGGCCCCAACGGGCGGCACCCTGGAGAGCCCGTTCAGTAAGCTCTCCGCCAAGGCAAAATACAAGGCCAGCACCACCACCCGGAACCTGCGCACCATGATTAAGGTTCGAGACGCCGCAGAACAGGCCTCGGGTTAGCCGCCGGGCAGCTCCCGCAGCAGTCAAACCGGTCAGCGGCCAGGCAGCCCCGACGGCCCGGCCGCGGCTTTCAGCGCGGCGTTGAAGGACTTGAGGCGGCTGACCTCGAGCTCCACCGGCTCCACCACGTACTCTTCCGCGACGACGGCGACCGCCGCCTGCAGCCGTTTCCTGGCCAGCCTGGCGCGTCCACGGGCTGCCGCACCTGCAATGAACTTCGCGGCCAGGGCCAGGACCAATCCCAGCAGCACTCCCCCGGCCACCATCACCGTAGGAACCGGCCAGCCCTCCACCCGGGGCACCTCCGGCACGGGAAGTTGGAAGTACCCCAAGGCCGCCAGCACTCCAAGCCAGCCCAGGCCGCCGAGCGCCACGAGCAAGCCCAGCCACTGGACCACGTTGAAAGCCGTCCACCACCACGAGCTACGCCCCGCCTTGAGGTCCGTTCCCGCGACTGCCTGGTCCAGCGCGTCCGGGAGCCGCTCACGGCCCTCCCTGGCGGCACCACGGATAACGGCGCGCCAGGGGCCGGGCGCGCCGTCGGACGCCGCGTCGGCAAATTCCCGCACGGCCGCGTCGGTGCGCGCCCGCTCCGGTGCCCCGGCAGGGGGCAACGAGGTCCGGTTCAACTCGGGCCGCTCCCCGGTCCGGCGCAGGTTCAGCCGGCGCAGCGGGTCCGGCCGGAACCGGACCAGCCAGCGGGTTACCGGCCAGCCGGTCCGGCGGGTGGCCTCCTGCCGGTAGGAGCGGGCCACTGCATCCACCACCAACGGGACATTCGCGGCCACCGCCAGTTCGCCGGCCAGCCGGTCGCGGCTACCGGACCGGACCCCGGCTGCGTCGCCCGTCCCGGAAGCCTCGGCCAGCCGGACTGCAGCCCGGTCAACATCTGCGGCCAGGCGCTGTGAGAGGGCCAGCCGTTGCATCACGACGTGCCGGATGGCGGCCCGGACTTTGTCGACACCGGTCCCGACCACGGCAGAGGCGCCGAGGACCTGGACTTTGCCCAGTCCGTCGCGCGCCAGGATGCCCTTCAGGGACTCCAGTACGGGGCGGATTTCGTGCTCGGGTAGCCTGTCGATCTGGTTGAGGACCACCAGGGTGACGGCGGCATGCGAGGCGAGGGGCGCAAGGAAATCATTGTGGACGGCGGCGTCGGCGTATTTCTGCGGGTCCAGCACCCACACCAGGACGTCCACCAGCCCCACCATGCGCTGCACAATCTCGCGGTTCGCCGCCCGGGTCGAGTCAAAGTCCGGCAGGTCCAGCAGGATGAGTCCGGTGGAGTCGTCGGCAAAACCGATCACCGGGGCGGCGTGGTGCCGGTTGCTGACCTCCAGCCAGTCAAGGAGCCCGTCGCTGCCTTCGGCGCCCCAGATACCGGCGAGCGGCTCGGACGTGGTGGGACGCCGCGCGGCCGCCGTCGCAATCTCCGCGCCGCTCACGGCGTTGAACAAGGAGGACTTTCCGCTGCCGGTCGCGCCGAAGAACCCGACGACGGTGTGGTCCGCCGATAGCGACCGGCGGGAGCTCGCCCGCTCCAGGATGTCGAGCACCTCATCCAGGGTTTCGTCCGGGAGGGCGCCGTCGGCGAGTTCCCGAGCTTCGTTGAGGGCATCGAGCCGCCGGTCCAATGTTGACGCCTCTTTAGCGGCGGCGTGGCGGATCATGCCGCCGCCAGCCGGCCGAGCGCCGCGGCGTGGTCAGAGAGTACAGCAGGTGGCGCCGCGTCGGGCAGCTCGAGCCGGACCAGGAAGCGTTCCTGCTCGGCCTCCAGCAGACGCTCGCACCTGGCCTGCAGATCCTCGCGGGCCGTTTTGGCGAGCCGGCGCACGGCGTCCTCGCCGAAGATGGCTTCGAGGACTCGCTGGCCAACGACGGCGGTGCCGCCGGCTACGCCGATCTCCAGTCCCGTCAGGCCCGCCGTCATGGAAAAGACGACGATCATCAGCGCCGCACCCAGGCCGTTGATGCCGAACGACAGCCAGCGGGCCTGGCTGCGTTTGCCTTGGCCCTCGGTCCGGATGAGTTCCATCAGGCTCCCCTGCCACCCCCGGATCTCGGCAGCCACGGCGTCGGCGAACCCCGCACTGGTGCCGGACAGGTCATCGGTGCCCAGCAGTTGCCGTCCGGCGGGATCCGAGCGCCAGCGCTGGTCGGCCTCTTCGGCGGCGTTGGCGGCCTCGTCGAGGATTACGGCCTGAAGGCCGGTTTCGATCGCTGTCTCCACCCGCACGGCCGGGGTGGGTTCACCCCGAAAAAATGCCCCCATACGGTCCCGCAGCCGTCCGATGTTCTGCTCCATCACCCGGAAGAACTCTCCCGTACCGACAAAGTCCTGCCAGCGGGCCAGGACCTCGCCGCGCAGCAGGGCACCGTCGCGGGTGGCTTCCATGATCCTGCGGACGGCGTCCGTGTAGGCGCTCGTGGCATCGCTGGCCAGTACACCGGCCGCACAGCGCTGGGCCGCCACCGCGCCGGCTACGGCCTCAACCCGCCCGGCCAGTGCCCTGACGGTGCCGTTGAGGGTCCGGCGGGCAATTGCTGAGCGGCCGGCGGCATCGGCGGCGAGCTCCTGGAGCCAGGACCGCAGCGGCGCTACGGCGTCGGCCGGCAACATTCCCATGCCGTCAAGGGCCACTTCGGGCACAACGAAGAGCCGTGCAGAGCCGAGTCCTTCGCGGTTGAGCATGGACCGGAGATCCGAGGCGACTTCCTCCTCGGCGGCTTGCGGTACCCGGTCCAGCACCACGGCCACCATGATGTCGCGTGAGGCGGCGTCCAGCAGGAGGCGCCACGGGACGGCGTCGGCGTACCGATTGGCAGTGGTGACAAAAACCCACAGGTCGGCAGCGGCGAGCAGTTGTCCGGCGAGCCTGCGGTTCTCATCCGAGATGGAATCGACGTCGGGGGCGTCCAGCAGGGCAATGCCCTCCGGTACGGCCGGATCGGCAGCGAGGACCAGCGAGGTGATGGCGGCAGGGTCTGGCGTGGGCCCGTCCTGGTTGGCGGGCAGCGGCGTGGCGACGACGGTGCCGCGGATCCGGCTCAGGCTCGGGAGCACGCGCTGATCCTCGAACCAGGCGGCGTCGTCGGGGTGGTGGAGCAGGATGGGCTGCCGGGTGGTGGGACGGATCGCGCCGGCCCGGGTGACCGCGTGGCCTACGAGTCCGTTGACCAGGGTGGACTTGCCGGCGCCGGTGGAACCGCCGACGACGGCGAGCAGGGGCGCGTCCAGACTGCGGTAACGGGGCAGGATGTAGTCGTCCAGCTGCGACAAGGCCTGGCGGATGTCCAGACGGGCAGCCTCGGCGCCGGCCAGGGCCAGCGGCAGGGACGCCGCGGACAGCTCCTGGCGCACCGCTTCAAGCAGCTCGACGGCGGCCGCCTGGCGTGCTGCGGCGGTCGGCTGCCCGGACGTCCCGGTACTTTCGTTGGCGCTCACAGCAACATCATGCCAGTTGGCTGGAGGCGGCCCGGGCGTTTCGGGCGTCGGAACAATGGTGCCGACAAACAAAAACGGCCCCGGGCGCTAAGCCCGGGACCGTTCTGATGGTGACCCCAGCGGGATTCGAACCCGCGTTACCGCCGTGAGAGGGCAGCGTACTAGGCCGCTATACGATGGGGCCGTGTACTCTCCAAACAGCATTTCTGCTGTTCGAGCCAAGCTAGTATTTCATAAACTCGGCTTTCGTTCCAAATCGGCGAGGCCGGTGTGGAACCCCTGATTTCCGCGTGATTCCGCGGAATTTTCAGAGCTGGGATACCAGGACTCGAACCTAGAATGACGGTACCAGAAACCGTAGTGTTGCCAATTACACCATATCCCAATGGAACTTTCGGGCCGGTCCTGCGGGTCCAAACCCGCGCTCCCAGCGCCTCAGCACGAGTAATTACTTTACCCGAGAGTTTTGCCCTGCACAAATCGGCGCACCGACTCCTCACCGCAGGGCCTGGGGACGCCCCCAGCGGCGCCTTTTTGGGATCCATCCGCCGAAAACCCTTGCCAATTCGACGCCAGCAAGTTTACGCTCGGTAAGTTACCAATGAGTAACAACCCCTCCCCCACCTGGCTGCGGGCAGAACAACGACCATTTTTGGATGTTAGCTGCATCACAGTTCCGGGGGGTCGGCAGCAGAGCCGCTGCCGGCGAGATCGTCGAGAGGAACAACCCGTGCCACAAAGCCGTGTCGCCACCGCCCCGCCCCGCACCCGGGCGCAACAGATCGCCATCGCCATTCTGGCCCTGCTGCTGATCGCCCTGCTGGCCTTCTACACTCTGGTCACCGGCCGCATCACGGATGGATCGGCCCGGCTCAACGACGGCGCGGGCCAGGCCGCCGCCGGGGCGCAACAGCTGAAGGACGGTGCCGGAAAACTGGCCACCGGCGCAGGCCAGGCCGACGTCGGTGCCGGGAAACTCTCCGACGGCGCCTCGAAGATCCAGGAAGGGATTGCGGGCAAGCTGGCCCCTGGCGCGCAAAAGCTCGACGCCGGGGCGCAAAGCCTCGCGACGGGAGCCGTCAAAATCCAGGCGGACGTCAACAACAAGCTGGCCCCGGGCGTCTACAAGGTGGACGACGGCGCGCAGAAACTTGCCGCCGGCGCCGTGCAGCTCTCCGCCGCCCTGACCCCTACGGCCTCCGGGACCGCGCCGAACAACCTTGGTGACGGCGCCACCCAGCTCGACGCCGGGGCTGCCAAACTGGCCGACGGAACCGGACGCCTTGCCGCGGGCACCACCCAGCTGAAGGCCGGCACCGACCAGCTCAAGGGCTACCGGGGCGCCAACAACAATCCCGAAGCCGGCACCGGCACCGCCGCACTGGCCCAGGCGCTGGAACTGCTCAAGGCCGCCGCAGACGACCCCATCCAGGGCCTTGCTCCGCTGGCCGTGGTCAAAGACAAGATTGCCAAGATCCTCGCGGGAGCCCAGCGGCTGGATGCGGGGGCCTCCCAGCTCCAGGCCGGCGCAGCCCAGCTCAATGGCGGCGCGTCCCAGCTCAACGCCGGCGCGGGCCAGCTCCACGCCGGGACCGGAAAGCTGACCGCAGGTTTCGCCACCCTCGCGCAGAAGCTCAACAGCCAGGACCCCAACGCCCCCGGCGTTGTCCTCGGCACCCAGCTCCTCGCAGCCGGAACGGCAAAGATCCGCGTTGGGATGGACGGCGTCCCCGGCGACCCCGAACACCCCGGCCTGCTCAAGGCCACTGCCCGGATGACCGACGGCACATCACGGCTGGCCGACGGTACGCAGTCGCTGAACACCGGCATCACCGGAGACCCCGCCGATCCGGCCAACCCGGGCCTGCTCAAGGGCTCCACGGCCCTCGCCAACGGCGCTTCGCAGCTCTCGGACGGCAACACGAAGCTGGCGTCGGGCTCCAACCTGCTCTCCACCGGGGCCGGCAAGCTGGCCGACGGTAACTCCCGGATCGCCGAGGGCACGGGCACGCTCTACTCGAGTGCGGCCGCAGTGTCGCCGTCGAACATGATCAAGGCTGACGTCGCCGTGGCCCTGGGCCTGGTGGTTCTCCTGGGCCTGGCCGCCGTCGGAGTCTTCCTTGCACTGCGCAACCGGAGGCTTACGCAGGAAACGGCCTAGACCGCACGCAGAACGGCCCGCCCGGAGGAATGGATCCTCCGGGCGGGCCGTTTTTGTTGCCGGTCAGGCCAGCAGATCCGTCAGGGATGCGACCTCGCGCCCGGCGAAGCCCGGTGCAGGCTCCCCGGTGCGGTTCAGCCATACGCCCACCAGGCCGGCCGCCGTCGAGCCCTCCGCGTCAAGGAGGCGGTTGTCGCCGACGTACAAAGTGTCCCCGGCGCCCGTGCCGAGCCTGCGGACTCCCTCGAGGTAGATCGCGGGATCGGGCTTCGGCACACCCACAGTGTCCGTCCCCACAAGGACCCCAATGCGCTCGAGCCCGGCGGCGTCCAGCTTCACCCGCTGGTAATCATGCACGTTGTTGCTCACGGCGCCGTAGGGAACCTCGGCGGCGTCGAGCGCGTCCAGCAGCGGTCCCACGTCCTCGAACGCGCGGATGTAGCTGTGCTGGAGGCTGGCGTAGGAGCTCACCCAGTGGTGGGCCTGTTCGCCGTCTTCGAGTTCGACGCCGAAGTGCCCCAGGGCCGCCCGGCCGCGGAGCAGGCGTTGTTCATTGAACGTCAGCTCCCCGGCCAGGTAGCGGTCGTAGAAGTGGGTTGTCTCCCGGGTGAAGATCCGCCCGAACCGCTCCCAGCCGGCCTCGTCCAGGCCCGGCAGGAGGTGGCCGCTGACATCGCGCAGGGCCGTTGTCATGGCGAACTCGAGGTCCACCAGGGTGTCGTCGATGTCGAACAGCACCCCGCGGATGCCCTCGAGTCCGGCCGCAAGCACGCCGGTCCCGGCCCCGCCGTTCATCAGCCGCGGAAGGCGCGCAGGCGCGCCAGGGACGAGTCCTTGCCGAGGATCACCATGGACTCGAACAGCGGCGGGGAAATCCGCCGGCCGGAGACTGCCGTGCGGACGGGGCCGAACGCGAGACGCGGTTTGACGCCGAGCCCCTCCACGAGGGCCTCCTTCAGCGCTGCCTGGATGTTCTCCGCCGTCCAGTCCGTCACCGGTTCCAGGGCGGCGAGGGCGGCGTCAAGGACCTCGGTGAGGTTCGCAGGCAGGCCCTTGCGGGCGTCGTCGGCGACGTCGATCGCGTCATCGGCCTTGAAGAGGAAGGCCAGCATCTCCGGGGCTTCGCCGAGCAGGGAGATGCGTTCTTGGATGAGCGGTGCGGCTTCGGCCAGGATGGCGTCCTCGCGGGGGGTCAGGGTCTCGCCCACCAGCCCTGCGGCCTGCAGGTACGGCACCAGGCGGCCGCGGAAATCCTCGGGAGCGAGCATCCGGATGTGGGTGCCGTTGATCGCTTCGGCCTTCTTGATGTCGAAGCGGGCCGGGTTGGCCAGCACGTCGTTGACATCAAAGTGCTCGATCAGCTGCTCGACGGTGAAGATGTCCTCGTCGGCGGACAGGCTCCAGCCCAGCAGCGACAGGTAGTTCAGCAGGCCCTCGGGGATGAAGCCGCGGTCGCGGAGCAGGAAGAGGTTGGACTGCGGGTCGCGCTTGGACAGCTTCTTGTTGCCCTCGCCCATCACGTACGGCAGGTGGCCGAACACGGGCAGGTAGCTGGCCACCCCGATCTCCATCAGGGCACGGAAGAGCACCACCTGGCGGGGCGTAGAGGACAGCAGGTCCTCGCCGCGCAGCACGTGGGTGATGCCCATAAGGGCGTCATCGACCGGGTTGACCAGTGTGTAGAGCGGCGAGCCGTCGGCCCGGACGATCACGTAGTCGGGGATGCTGCCGGCTTTGAAGGTGATGTCGCCGCGCACCATGTCGGTGAACGTGACGTCCTCGTCGGGCATCCGAACGCGCAGCACCGGCTTGCGGCCTTCGGCCTTGAAGGCCGCCAGCTGGTCCTCGGAAAGGTCGCGGTCGAAGTTGTCGTACCCCAGCTTGGGGTCGCGGCCGGCAGCCCGGTGGCGGGCTTCGACTTCCTCCGGCGACGAGTAGCACTCGTAGGCGTAGCCGGCCTCCATCAGCTTGGCGACGACGTCCTTGTAGAGGTCCAGGCGCTGCGACTGGCGGTACGGCTCGTGCGGGCCGCCCACCTCGACGCCTTCCTCCCAGCTGATGCCCAGCCACTTGAGTGCCTCCAGCAGCTGCTGGTAGCTCTCCTCCGAGTCACGTGCGGCGTCAGTGTCCTCGATGCGGAACACGAACGTGCCCTTGGTGTGCTTGGCGTGGGCCCAGTTGAAGAGGGCCGTGCGGATCAAGCCGACGTGGGGGGTGCCGGTCGGCGAGGGGCAGAACCGGACCCGGACAGGGGTTTCGGCAGTGACTTCGCGGGTGGCTTCACGGGTCAGTTCCGTGGTGGCAGTGCTGGAGACGGCGTCGGGTGCGGTGGGAGTAGTCATAGTGATACCAACTTTACCGCGTGCACCGAGCCGCTTTCGGCTCGAAAAAGGACGGCCGCACCGTGGATCCACAGTGCGGGATCCACGGTGCGGCCGTCCTGGCGGCTTTCCCTGTTGCGGTACCGGCTAGCGGCGGACCACCGGGTTGGAGAGGCGGCCGATACCTTCGATCTCGACCTCGAAGCGGTCGCCGGCTTCGACCAGGCCGACGCCGGCCGGGGTGCCGGTCATAATGACGTCGCCGGGGAGCAGGGTGAACGCCTGCGAGACGACGGAAACCAGTTCGCGGACGCCGCGGATCATCTGGCTGGTGCTGCCGTCCTGCCGGAGGTCGCCGTTGAGCCGGCCCTGGATCTTCAGGTCCTCGGTGTCCAGTTCCGTCTCGATCCACGGGCCGAGCGGCGCCGAGGTGTCAAAGCCCTTCGCACGGGCCCACTGCAGATCCGTTTTCTGGACGTCGCGCGCCGTGAGGTCGTTGCCGCACGTGTAGCCGAAGACGACGTCGTCGACCCGTTCCTCCGGTACGTCCTTGCAGATGCGGCCGATCACGACGCACAGCTCTGCTTCGAAGGAAATCTCCTCGGAAAACTCGGGAAGGATAATCGGATCGTTGGGCCCGATCACTGAGGTGTTGGGCTTGAGAAACAGCAGCGGCTGCGCCGGCACCTCGTTGCCCAGCTCGTGGGCGTGTTCCACGAAGTTGCGTCCGACGCCGATCACCTTACTGCGCGGGATGATGGGGGCCAGGAGGCGGACGTCCTCCAACTTATGCTTGACGGCAGTCCGCTCCACACCGTGGAAGAAGGGGTCACCGTTGATGACAGTGATTTCCTCACTGCCGGGCTGGCCTTCAACAATGCCGTACATGGGATCAGAATCGACTACAAACCGGGCGATACGCATGGTTCCAACCCTACCGTCTCGGCGGAACGGAGCGCAGATAGTCCAACTGTGCGGCGACGGAGAGTTCCGCCGCCGGACGGACTGCCGGGTCGACGGCGGCGTACACCGCGTCAGCCACTTCCTGCACCCCGGCCTCGGCACCCAGTTCCTCCAGCGCGGCCCGGATCTGGCCGAGCCGGTCCTGCCGGTGGTCGCGGTAGGCCCGGACGATGCTGTCGAGCGCCGGAAGCAGGGGTCCGTGAGCCGGCAGGACGGTGGCAGGGCCCAGATCTTCAAGCCGGTCCAGGGAGTCGAGGTAGTCCCCCAGCTTCCCGTCCGGGTAGTCCAGGACCGTGGTGCCGACGCCGAGGATGGTGTCGCCCGTAAGGACCGCACCGTGGGGCCCGTCGGCGGGCAGGTGGAAGCAGACGGAATCGGAAGTGTGGCCCGGCGTCGCGAGGACCCGTATTTCGACCCCGGCGGCGTGCAGGACTTCCCCGGCCCGCAGCGGCTCCCCGCCGTGGCAGTGAGCCGGGTCGGCGGCGCGGACCGGCGCCCCGGTGAGTTCGGCAAAGCGCGCGGAGGCGGCGGTGTGGTCGGCGTGGCGGTGCGTGATCAGGACGAGTTCGACGGCGCCGTAGCGCATCAGTTCCCGCAGGTGGTCCTCATCAAGCGGCCCCGGGTCAACCACCACCACGCGGCTCGAACCGGGCGCCGCCACGACGTAGGAGTTGGTGCCGTGCAGGCTCATGGGGCCGGGGTTGGGGGCCAGCCGGAACCTCGTCAGTTCGGTGCTGCGGACCAGGGCGCGGTCATCATCGGGGATCACCATTCCATCTTCCCACCGCGGCGTTCAAACGAGCAGCAGCAGGAGAATCACGACGGCGGCCCGCACCAAATGGKGCGGGCCGCCGTCGTACTTATCCGGACAGGCTATGCCAGGCGGGTCAGCCAGCCGTGGGTGTCCTCGACCGTGCCGGTCTGGATGCCGAGCAGCTGGGCGCGGATGGCCATGGTGGTCTCCCCCGCGGTCGCGTCCTCGGAGCCGATGAATTCGGTGTCGTCCTTCAGGACGCCGATCGGGGTGATGACGGCGGCGGTACCGCAGGCGAAGACCTCGGCGATTTCGCCGGACGCAACGCCCTCGCGCCACTCATCAAGGGTGATCTTGCGCTCCGTGACGTCGCGGCCCATGTCACGGGCCACCTGGATAACGGAGGAGCGGGTGACACCCTCGAGGATGGTGCCGGAGAGGGCGGGGGTGACCAGCGAACCGTCTTTCATCACGAAGAAGACGTTCATGCCGCCGAGTTCCTCAACGGCGTTGTCGTTGAACTGGTCGAGGAACAGGACCTGCTTGCAGCCGTGGGCCTCGGCCTCCTGCTGGGCGATCAGTGAGGCGGCGTAGTTGCCGCCGCACTTGGCGGCCCCGGTGCCGCCGCGGCCGGCGCGGGCGTATTCGCGGGAGATCCAGATGGATACCGGCTTCAGCTCCCCGCCGAAGTAGTTGCCGGCGGGCGAGGCGATGACGCGGAAGGAGACCTCGCGGGCGGCGCGGACCCCGAGGAATGCTTCGGTGGCGATCATAAAGGGGCGCAGGTACAGGGCTTCACCGTCGCCGGAAGGAACCCACTCGCGGTCTGCCGAGACAAGTTCGCGGATGGCGGCCAGGAAGTATTCTTCGGGCAGTTCCGGCAGGGCGAGCCGGCGCGCGGACTTGTTCAGGCGTGCGGCGTTGGCCTCGGGCCGGAACGTCCAGACCGAGCCGTCGGCGTGGCGGTAAGCCTTGAGTCCTTCGAAGATCTCCTGGCCGTAGTGCAGCACGGCGGCAGAAGGATCAAGCGAGATGGGGCCGTAGGGTTCGATCCGGGCATCGTGCCAGCCGCCCTTGCCCTCGGCATCGACGCTGTAGTCGACCACTGCGGTGTGGTCAGTGAAGTAGTCGCCGAACCCCGGGTTGGCCAGGATAGCTGCGCGTTCTTGTGCGGACTTCGGGGTCGCCGAGAGCCGCTGGGTGAATTCGACGCCATGGGCAGTCTGGGTCATGGTTCCTCCACGGTCGGCTGCCTGGTGTGTGAACGCGGTTCATCCTCGGACCACGGCAGCATATTGGTGATTCGAAACAAGCTTACGCCCGTTGCAGCGGCCCTCCGGGGCGTCGTCGTCCCCGTCCCGGACGGCGAGCGGGCCGGGTGTCAGAGAGAGGCGGCAATCGCGTCGCCGATCGCGGCGGTGCTGCGGAAGCTCCCGTCGCGGCTTTCGACGTCGGCTGCCACTGCCGCCTCGATCTTCCGGGCCGCTGCGGTGTAGCCCAGGTGGTCCAGCAACAGGGCCGCGGACAGGATGGCGGCGCTCGGGTCGGCCTTCTGCTGGCCGGCGATGTCCGGAGCCGAGCCGTGCACCGGCTCAAACATCGACGGTGCTGTGCGGTCCATATTGATGTTTCCGGACGCGGCCAGGCCGATGCCGCCGGTCACGGCGGCGGCGAGGTCGGTGAGGATGTCACCAAAGAGGTTGTCCGTGACGATCACATCAAAGCGCGCCGGATCGGTGACCATAAAGATCGTTGCGGCATCAACGTGGAGGTAGTCATGGGTAACCTCCGGGAACTCCTGCGCGACGGCCTCGACGGTCCGCTTCCACAGGTGCCCGGCGAAGACCAGCACGTTGTGTTTGTGAACCAGCGTCAGCCTCTTGCGCGGGCGCGCGTTGGCCCGGCGGAACGCATCACGGACCACCCGTTCGACGCCGTGAGCGGTGTTGAGCGAGACTTCCGTGGCTACCTCGTGGGGTGTCCCCTCGCGCAGGGTGCCGCCGTTGCCGACGTAGGGCCCTTCGGTTCCCTCCCGGACCACGATGAAGTCGATCTCTCCGGGGTTGGCCAGCGGGCTGCCGACACCGGCGTACAGCCGGGAGGGGCGCAGGTTCACAAAGTGGTCGAGGCTGAACCGGAGTTTGAGCAGCAGTTCACGTTCAATGATCCCGGAGGGAATGCGGGTGTCGCCGGGAGCGGCGCCCACGGCACCGAAGAGGATCGCATCCCGGGTGCGGAGGTCCGCCAGGGTTTCCGCCGGCAGGGTCTCCCCCGTCTCGAGCCAGTGCTGGGCGCCCAGCTCATAATGGGTTTGCTGCAGGACGATGCCTTCTGCGGCGGCGGCCTTCTCGAGGACTTTCAGCGCCTCGGCGGTTACTTCCGGGCCAATGCCGTCGCCGGGGATAACTGCCAGGTCAATCGTGGATGCGCTCATGGATTCAGCGTAGCTGCGCAATCCACATGCTGGTCAAATTGTCTCATTATGCGGAAAGGGGCCTAGCTCCCTGTGACCGGCGACGCCACAACGGCGACGTTCTGGCCCCACAGATCACCGGTGTAACAGGAGATCAGGACCAGCCTGTTCGGAACCACGGCCCAGATCGGGCTGTCTTTCAAACCCGCTTTCACGTAGGTCGTGACGGAGTCCACTTTGTACGCAATGGCTCCGGTCGCCGTCTGCACCGTCAGCGTGTCCCCTGGCCTGGCCAAGGTGCTTAGCCGATTGAACGGCGCCTCGACGCCCTGCCAGCTGTGTCCGACGACGTACGTGGTATTCGTCGATCCGGCCCCCGGCGTACCGAACGGCGCCAGCCAGTAGCCGTCCATTGTCTCCGGGGGCACGATGCTCTGGCTTGCAGCCTCACCCGGTGTCGGCTGCAGCGGATGAATGGCGACGTCCATCTGCGCCGCCGGGTAGGAAATCCGCTGCGGAACGGAGGCCACGGGCCCCTGCGCCCTGGGCGGTGCCGTGTGCTGGGGCGCCGCTTTCGGGGAGGCGGGAGGCCGCGCGGCGGACGGACCCGGACTCGGCCGCAGGGCGACTGCTCCAGGATTAGTTGCCGCGGCTGCGGCCGTTGGCAGGGATGCCGCTACGGGCTCGGACGAGGCGTTCCCAACGCCGTTGACGCCGAAAGCTGCGTAGAGGATCCACGCTGTAAGGAGTCCAATGAGGCAGGCCGCCAGAAGCACTTTGTCGCGGCCGCGCATCAGCAGGACGCGGGGTGCCGCAGTGGCGGAACTGTCGGCTTTGCTGCTGAGGGCCATGAGTGCTCCTGGTGAGCTGTACCTTTGGTTGCAATGACTGTGCGGGGTTGCAATGGCTGTGCGGGCCGGTTGCACACTGGCAGCCGGCCCGCACCTTACCTAACTGGTGGCTTTGCCGCTTCGGAGCATGCCCCGCAGGAGGGCCGTGGCAGCCCCCGCGGTGAGTACTCCAGTGAGAAGCGAGAGCCACAGCGGAATGCCCGCAGCAGGAGTGCTGGCGACCGCCGTCTGGACGTTGAACCCAACGTTGGCCACCACCGGAGCCGGTGCTCCCGTGGCTGCGCCGGTTGGCGGCGTCGCGGGCTTGACCGGCTTCACTGCCGGCGGAGTCGCGGGCTTGGCCGGCTCATCGCAACCGCAATGATCGCCGTCACCGTTGTGGTCCCCGCCGTGGCCATGTCCATCGCCGTCACCGTTGTGGTCTCCGCCGTGGCCATGTCCATCGCCGTCACCGTTCCCGTTCCCGTTTCCGTTGCCGTTTCCGTCACCGTTGTGATCGCCACCGTTCCCGTTTCCGTTGCCGTTTCCGTTGCCATTACCGTTGTGATCACCCGACTGGCCACCATTGCCGTTGCCATTACCGTTGTGATCACCCGACTGGCCACCATTGCCGTTGCCATTACCGTTGTGATCACCCGACTGGCCACCATTGCCGTTGCCAGGCTTGTCGCCCTTGTCCGGCTTGTTCGAATTGTCGGGCACGGACGGAACTTCCGGTTTGTTCGAGTTGTCCGGCTTGTTCGAGTTGTCCGGCTTGTTCGAGTTGTCCGGCTTGTTCGAGTTGTCCGGCTTGTTCGAGTTGTCCGGCTTGTTCGAGTTGTCCGGCTTATTCGGGTTATCCGGCTTGTTCGAGTTGTCCGGCTTATTCGCGTTATCAGGCTTGTTCGAATTGTCCGGTGCGGCCGGCTTGCCCGGGTGTGAATCGGCAGACGAGCCGCCCGTGTGCACCCCGGCAGGATTGCTCGGAGGTGCTGCATTTGCAGTGGCCGCGCTCCCCAGCAGGGCGAGGCCAAAGATCCCCATAGTTGCGATTAGTCGTTTCACCGTACGTCGCTCCGTTCAGAGTCAGTTTCCGACCTGACTGAACTACGCGGAGTAACCACCTGAGACCAATGAACGGTTTGTTCGAGGCCTTGTAGAGCGAGAATGAGTGATGACAGATACTCCCCAGCAGCTTTGTCAGCCCGCTAACGCTGTCAGGCTAGGGCGGGGGAAAGAGCCGCGTCCCGAGTATTCGCTGCCCCTTTCGGGCGGGAAATTACCCGTTCTTGGGCCGGAACTACCTGTGCGTTAAGCGCCGCGAGGCGGTACCGGGTGGCAATCGTCTCCTCACGGAGTATTGCCACCCGGTACCGCCTCGGCGGAGTAGGCGGGGCGCCTTAGGCCTCTGCAGGCTCCTCATACTTGGGGAACACCGGCGCCGGTGCGGGCAACTCTGCGCCGGCCGCGATCGGTGTGTCGAGCGCCGCGAAGTCCCGGGCGTCGCCCTCCGGCTGGCCCAGGCTAACCAGGATGGCCCCGGCCGACGTCGGCATGACCGGCTGGGCGAGGATCGCCACAATCCGCAGTACTTCGAGGGTGACGTACAGGACGGTGTTCATCCGTTCGACGTCGGTCTTCCGCAACACCCACGGGGCCTGCTCGGCGAAGTAGGCGTTGGTGTCACCCAGAACGTTCCAGATGGCCTCCAGCGCGCGGCTGAATTCCTGCTTCTCGAAAGCGGTGCGGGCGATGCCAAGGAGGCCTTTGGCCTGGCCCAGCAACGCTGCGTCCTCCGCGCTAAAGCCGGCGGGAACCGGAACGCGGCCCTCGCAGTTCTTCGCCACCATGGACAAAGAGCGCTGGGCGAGGTTGCCGAAGTTGTTCGCCAGGTCCGAATTCATCCGGCCAACAATGGCGTCGTGGCTGTAGTTGCCGTCGGCACCGAAGGGCACCTCGCGGAGCAGGAAGAAGCGGACCTGGTCCAGCCCGTACTGTGCCACCCAGTCTGCTGGCGCCACGACGTTGCCCAGCGACTTGGACATCTTGACGCCCTGGTTGTGCAGGTGTCCGTGGATCATGACCCGCTTGGGCAGTTCCAGCCCGGCGGACATCAGGAATGCCGGCCAGTACACCGCGTGGAACCGCGAAATGTCCTTGCCGATCACGTGGACATCAGCCGGCCAATACTTCTGGAAGCTGTCCGATTCGGTATCCGGGAACCCGACGCCGGTCAAATAGTTGGTCAGCGCGTCAACCCAGACGTACATCACGTGATCAGGGTTGCCCGGTACCGGAACACCCCAGTTGAAGGAGGTACGGCTAATGGAGAGGTCCTCCAGGCCGCCCTTGACGAAGCTAACGACCTCGTTGAAGCGGCCGTGCGGTGCACCGAAGTCCGGCTGGTCCCCGTAGAGGGCCAGCAGCCGGTCCTGGTAGGCGGAGAGCTTGAAGAAGTAGCTTTCCTCTTCGGTCCAGGTCACCTCGGTGCCTGTTTCGGAGGCGTAGCGGAGGCCATCCTCGCGGACCTCGGTCTCGTCCTCCACGAAGTACCGCTCGTCACGGACGGAGTACCAGCCGGCGTACTTGGACAGGTAGATGTCGCCGTTGGCTTCCATCCGCTGCCACAGGGCCTTGGCCGCCTCGTAGTGGTCCGGGTCAGTGGTGCGGATAAAGCGGTTCAGCGAAATTCCAAGGTCGTCGCTCATCCGGCGGAATGCCGTGGAGTTACGGTCGGCCAGTTCCTTGACCGGGATGCCTTCCTTTTCCGCGGTCTGCTGCATCTTCAGGCCGTGCTCGTCAGTGCCGGTCATAAAGAAGACGTCGTAGCCGTCCAGCCGCTTGAACCGGGCCATCGCGTCCGTGGCGATGACCTCATAGGCGTGGCCGATGTGAGGCACCCCGTTGGGGTAGCTGATGGCCGTGGTGATGTAGAACGGGGTTTTTTCGGAAGGCGTCACGTTATAAACCTAGATCAGTTCGGTCAGGGTATCGCTCTGGCGGACGAGTTCGTGGTCGTGTGACGCCACGAGCACAGCGATACCGTCCGACGTCGTGTCCTTGAGGATGCTGATAATGCGGTTGGCCGAGGTGCGGTCCAGGCTCGCCGTGGGCTCGTCGACCACCAGCACGCGGGTGCCGAGGATCAGGGCGCGGGCGATCGCGACGCGCTGGCGTTCACCACCGGAGAGCTGGGCGGGACGGTGGCGCATGCGCCGGCCCAGGCCAACCAGGTCAAGAAGGTCCTTGGCCTGGTCGCGCCGCTGTTCGACCTCGCCGTCGGGCACGGCGGGCAGCAGGACGTTCTCCAACGCGCTCATGCCGTCAATCAGGGCGCCGCCCTGGTCGACGTAGCCGATCAGCGCGCGACGGCGGTCGGCGATCTCGTCGTCGCCCATGGTTTCGAGCGAGTCGCCCTCCCAGAACACCCGGCCCGACGTCGGCAGGGTCAGGCCCGCGCCGACGGTCAGGATGCTGGTCTTGCCCGAGCCGGAGCGGCCGGCGACGCAGTGCATTTCGCCGGCGTGCAGGGTCATGTTGAAGTCGTCAACGACGTTGACGGCTTCAGCGCCGCCCTTGCCGCCGCCGTAGTGGATGGTGATGTTGCTCAGTTCCAGCGGAGTGGCGTGGTCTGTGGCTTTCACGATCGTGTTGGCGCGGGTCTGGTGGCTGCCGTTCCCGGTGCTCTCCGGCATCCGGTTCCGGGCCGCCCTGGTCAGGTTCAGCTCGTTAGTCATTGGACCACTTTCGTTGCAATCGGAATCCAGCAAAGTACAGCCACGAGTCCGGCGATTCCGGCCCAGAGTGCGGCATAGGGGGCGAGGAGCAAGCCGATAGCGAGGGCGCCGAGGACACCCAGGGGCACGGCGATGGCTCCCACCATGGCGTTTTCGAAGAAGCGGACCTGGCCCAGCATGTCCGGGTTCCAGCCCATGGCCTGCAGGATGCCGAGGTACTCCCGCTTGGCACCGAGCTCGAACCGGCCGGTGACCATGGTCAGCAGGAGCCCGACGGCCACCCCGGAGACACCCAGGATGATGCTCGGCATGGCGATGCTGGCCGCGGCCAGCCCACTCAGTGCGCTGGCGCCGGCGGCGCGCGGGATGTCGATCAGGAGTGCGGCCAGGCCGCCCACGGCGGCACCGAAGACGCCGACGGCGACCGCCAGCGAGCCGGTGTTGAACTTGTTGGTGCTCAACTGCCGGCTGGCGAAGGTCAGCGGCGAGTCCACAGGGATGAGCCGTTCGTCGTGCTGCGGTTCCTGGTCGATGACCTCGCGGTGGCGGAGCTGCTGTGCGGCGAAGAAGGCTGCGCCGCAGTACAGGACCAGGACCGAGGCCGACACCACCGCGGTGGCGGGGTTCCAGCTGATCAGGCTCAAGGCAATTCCGGCCACGGCCAGCAGGGCCGCGCCGACGCCGAACTCGGCTAGGACCCAGGACCGGATCTTCCGCTGCGTCCAGCCCATCGCCCGGAGGGTTCCGGCTTCGCGCCGGCGCTTGCGGACATAGCTGACGGTGGACGCTCCGGTCAGGAGAGCGGCACCGCACAGGGTCAGGAACAGCAGGGTGAGGTTGGTGCCGGTCAGCGAGCCGGAGACGGCGTCGGCGGCGTTCTGCCGCACCCACGACTGCTGGACGGTGCCCAGCGGTGATTCCTTGCCGGCGTCGTCCTTGGAGTAGCCCGGGACGAAGATGCTGGCGTCCTCACGGGCGGAGCCGGCCACGACGGTCGCTTCCAGGCCCATGTCACGGATCTGCTGGGCAAGTTTTTCGACCTCGGGCTGGGCCTGCTTCCAGCTGCCGTCCACATTGGCGCGGACACGCACGGCGTCGATGACGGAGGCGTTCTTCTCGTAGCCGCGGGCGGCGGCCAGGCCGTAGTAGTCGGTGATGGCGCCGGCCGACTGGCTGACCAGTCCGGTGGCGCTCAGCGAGGGCTTGAGCGCGGTGTGCGCGACGTCCTTGCCGTCGGCGTCCTTGGTCAGGGTCATCGGCGTCGGATCGTAGCCGCCGAGGGGCAGGCGGTTGACGTCGCCGGCTGCTTCCTGGACCTTGGCCGGGTCAAAGGTTCCGTAGACCATGGCGAGCGGGGTGGCAGGCTTCTTGCCGGTCGCGAGGTTCTCGCGGTACGCCCGCTCATCCACCGGGGTGCGCTGTGTCTGGTCGACCGGGGCATCATTGGCGCCCTTTTCGGGAAGCCGGTTGACCGTGACCCAGTCGCCGGGGACAGCGGACTTGTCAACGGCACCGTTTCCGGCCGTGTTCCCGTCCTTGTACTTGGGCGCGGCGGCGAAATCGGTGCTCCACGTTGCGGGGTTGTACAGGCCCTGGCCGAAGCTGCCGGTGTCCCCCATCAGCTTGGACAGGTCCTTGGAACCGGGCCAGGACAGGGCGAACGGCGATTTGGACACGAACGGGAGGTAGTCCTTGTCCAGCGAGCGGGTAGCGGTGCCGACGTCTTTGGTGACGTTGCCGGCGTCGTCGATTTCCTCGATCTTGACCGAGTACTTCAGGTCCAGGGACGTGCCGGAGCGGACGATCAGGGGAATGGCCTGCGAATCGGCGGTGAGCTGGCCGGAGCGTTTGGCCTGCTGGTACTGCGTCATCAGGGGCGCCCAGTACTTGAGCTTGACGCCAAGGAAGTCGGGGCCTTCTTTGAGCTGCTCCATGCTGATGCCGCTGGTGAAGAGGCTTTCGAAGTGGCGGCCGATTGCGCCGGCGTTGCGGGCATCGGCCGGCGGTGCCTTCTCCAGCGGGGCCAGGAAGTCGCCGGACCCGCCCAGGAGGGCGCGCTCTGAGACGGGGTCGACGGCGACGACGGATTCGGTGACCTGGGGAGCGAGGGGCAGCCCGACGGAGAGGTTGAAGAGATTGTGTTCGGAGCCGCCGGCCGGGGCCGGGAACTTGATGCCGGTCTCCCCCTCCGGGCCCGCGATACGGACGCTCTTGCCGCCGGCCACTTGCTCTTCGACGAGTTTGGCTTTGCCCAGGGAGCCCTCGGCAGTGGTCTTGAACAGGGTCTGCTCGGATTTGCCGTCCGAGCTCACGGCGCTGGCGGTCAGGCGGTACTTCTTGGCCGTATCGCTCAGGACGGACTCGGCAGCCGGCCACTTGGACGGATCGGTGGCGCTGGGGTCACCCGCGGTACCGGCCAGGCCCGCGTTGTAGCCGAGGTAGTCGGTGGCGTCGAGCCGCGGCGTTTCGAGGTTCTGCGAGACGCGGGAGACCAGGCTGATGGGGGCCGCCACCGAGGTGCCGGACAGCTTGCGGATCGATTCCAACTGGTCGAAGCTGATGCCGCCCTGGCCGGTGGCGATTTCCGGCTGCATCAGGCCGCCGCTGTCCTTCGCCTTGGCCTGGACGAGGACGTCGTAGAGGCCCCGTGAGTTCTGGTCCACGGTGCGGTTCAGCGCGGCCTGAGATTGGCCTTGCACGAGGACGGACAGGCACATGGCCACGATCAAAATGGACGCGGTCAGCAAAAGCACTCTGCTTCTGATGAACCTCTGGACGGCGTTCATTGGGCTCCTGAAAGCTGGATTGCGTGCGCACACCGCAGTTCACTCCGTGTGGAGCTGAAGGCGTCCCAAGGCCCGGTGTGCAAAAGTAAAGGCCGGTCTGCCGGCCTAATCCGAAATTCGGACCTAGCCATTGTACGCAGACCGGCCGCTCATTCGTGGCCGCCGGCGGCGGTGTTGCCGCCGCCGGCGTCCGCGGCGGGGACTCAGTCCTCCAGGTCGACCTCGCGGACCATGTCAGCGCCGATTCCGGCCTTGATGGCTTCCAGGACCTGCTGCGGGACGGAGCTGTCGATGGTCAGCAGAGCCAGGACCTGGCCGCCCTCGGTCTGCCGGGCCACCTGCATTCCGGCGATGTTGATGTTGTTCATGCCCAGGATGTGGCCGATGGTTCCGATCACGCCGGGCCGGTCGGAGTAGGCCACAACCACCAGGTGTTCGCTGATCGGGATTTCCACCTCAAAGCCGTTGATGCCAACGAGCTTCTGGATCTGCTTGGGTCCGGTCAGCGTGCCGGCCACCGAGATCTGGCTGCCGTCGCTGAGGGCGCCCCGCAGGGTCAGGACATTGCGGTACGACTCCGTATCCGGGGTGGTGATGAGCCGGACGTTGATGCCGCGCTGCTCGGCGATGACAGGGGCGTTGACGTAGGAAACCTGTTCGGTGACGACGTCGGCGAAGATGCCCTTGAGGGCTGCGAGTTCGAGCACCTTGACGTCGAGTTCGGAGATCTCGCCCGCCACTTCGACGTCGAACTGCGTCAGCGAGGCGTGGGTCATGGCTGTGAAGATCCGGCCCAGCTTCTCGATGAGGGGAATGCCGGGGCGGACGTCCGGAGCGATGACGCCGCCGGCGACGTTCACGGCGTCGGGCACCAGTTCGCCGGCGAGGGCCTGGCGGACGGACTTGGCGACCGAGACGCCGGCCTTTTCTTGGGCTTCGTCGGTGGAGGCGCCCAGGTGCGGAGTCACCACCACGTTATCGAGCTTGAAGAACGGCAGGTCAGTGCTGGGCTCCTTGACGAAGACGTCGACGCCGGCGCCGCCGATCTCGCCGGCTTCAAGGGCGGCGTAGAGCGCCTCCTCGTCCACCAGGCCGCCACGGGCGACGTTGACGACGTACGCCGTGCTCTTCATCTTCTTGAAAGCGTCCGCACCGAGCATGCCAACGGTTTCCGGGGTCTTCGGCATGTGGATGGTGATGAAGTCCGACTGGGCCAGGAGCTCGTCCAGGGTCACCAGCTGCACACCCAGCTGGGCGGCGCGGGCGGAGGTGATGTAGGGATCGTACGCGAGGATTTTGGTGTCGAAGCCCTTCAGGCGGGCCGCGACGAGCGCGCCGATCCGGCCGAGGCCGATGATGCCGACCTTCTTCTCGAACAGCTCCGTGCCGGTGTACTTGGAGCGCTTCCACTCGCCGTCCTTTAGCGCGGCGGAGGCCTGCGGAATATGGCGGGCGAGGCTGAGGATGTGGCCGACCGTCAGTTCGGCGGCGGAGACGATGTTCGACGTCGGCGCGTTGACCACCATCACGCCGGCCTGGGTGGCGGCTTTGATATCGACGTTGTCCAGTCCGACGCCGGCGCGGGCGATGACCTTGAGGTTTTTCGCGGCGGCAATGGCTTCGGCGTCCACCTGGGTGGCGGAGCGGATCAGGATCGCGTCGACGTCGGCGATCGCGGAGAGCAGCTGGGAACGGTCGGCGCCGTCGGTCTGGCGGATTTCAAAGTCCGGGCCGAGGGCCTCGACTGTGGCGGGCGAAAGTTCCTCAGCGAGGAGTACAACAGGTTTGGTGCTTGTCACCGGTGACCTCTTTAGCTCTCTTGTGTATCAGGTGGGGATTTTGGTGAAACGGGTGGTACGTGTGGTGCTCAACGCAGGGAAGCCGGACCCCAAGTAATGGTGTCCGGCTTCCCTGCCGGTCAATCGCCTTAGCGGGCTACTGAGCCTTCGGTGTAGTCGTCTTCGTTCTTGATCCAGGAGAAGAGCTTGCGCAGTTCGCGGCCGGTGGCCTCGATCGGGTGGTCCTCGCCCTTCTTGCGCAGGGCCTTGAACTCCGGGGCTCCGGCGTCCTGGTCGTCAATGAAGCGCTTGGCAAAGGCGCCGTCCTGGATGTCCTTCAGGACAGCCTTCATGTTTTCCTTCACCTCGGGGGTGATGACGCGCGGGCCGGAGACGTAGTCGCCGTACTCCGCGGTGTCGGAAACGCTCCAGCGCTGCTTGGCGATGCCGCCTTCGACCATCAGGTCGACGATCAGCTTGAGCTCGTGGAGCACCTCGAAGTAGGCGACCTCGGGCTTGTAGCCGGCCTCGGTGAGGGTCTCGAAGCCGTACATGATCAGCTGCGAGGCGCCGCCGCAGAGGACTGCCTGCTCGCCGAAGAGGTCAGTTTCGGTCTCTTCGGTGAAGGTGGTCTCGATGACGCCGGCGCGGGTGCCGCCGATTGCCTTGGCGTAGGACAGAGCCAGTTCCTTGGCCTTGCCGGACGGGTTCTGCTCGACGGCGATCAGGTCGGGCACGCCGCGGCCGGCTTCGAACTCGCGGCGCACAATGTGGCCCGGGCCCTTGGGGGCGACGAGGGCGACGTCGACGTCGGCCGGCGGTTTGATGTAGCCGTAGCGGATGTTGAAGCCGTGGCCGAAGAACAGGGCGTCGCCGGCCTGCAGGTTCGGGGCGATGTCCTCGGCGTAGACGTGGCGCTGGACCTGGTCCGGGGTGAGGATCATGATGAGGTCGGCCTCGGCGACGGCGTCGGCAACATTGAGCACGCGCAGGCCCTCTGCCTCGGCCTTGGCGCGGGACTTGGAGTCTTCCTTCAGGCCGACGCGGACGTCAACACCGGAATCGCGCAGGCTCAGGGCGTGGGCGTGGCCCTGGGAGCCGTAACCGATGACGGCGACGGTGCGGCCCTGGATGATCGACAGGTCGGCGTCGTCGTCGTAGAACATTTCAGTCACTGGGGTGTCTCCTTTGAATGGATTCTTTGGTGTTGTCTGTGAAAAACGGGGTGGGGATTTGATGCGGGGGCTGGGGCCTGCCTGTTAGGCGGACCGCAAAGCCCTGTCACTCATGGAGCGGGACCCTCGGCCGACGGCCAGGGTGCCGGACTGCACGATTTCGCGGACGCCGAAGGGCTCCAGCACCGAAAGCAGTGCCGTGAGCTTGTCGGGGTGGCCCGTGGCCTCGATGACCACCGACTCTGTGGAGACGTCGACCACTGAAGCGCGGAACAGGTCGGCTGCCTGGGTTACCTGCAGCCGGGTTGCGGCATCCGCACGTACCTTGACCAGGATGTGGTCGCGCTGTACGGAAGATTCGGGGGTGAGCTCGACGATCTTGATCACGTTGACCAGCTTGTTCAGCTGTTTGGTGACCTGCTCGATCAGCTCGCCGTCGGCGTCGACCACGACCGTCATCCGGGAGATGCCCGGGACCTCAGTGGGGCCGACGGCCAGGGAATTGATGTTGAAGGCGCGCCGGGCAAAGAGGCTGGCCACGCGGGTCAGCACACCGGGCTTGTCCTCGACCAGAACCGAAAGTGTATGGCGGGTCATGTTCAGTCCTCTTCTTCCCAGTCCGGGGTCATGTTGCGGGCAACCTGGATCTGGTCGTTGCTGACTCCGGCGGGCACCATCGGCCACACCATGGAGTTCGGGCTGACGACGAAGTCGATCACGACGGGGCGGTCGTTGATCGCCAGGGCCTGCTGGATGGTCGCGTCGATGTCCTCGTCGCGTTCGCAGCGGAACGCCGCACAGCCGTAGGCGTCCGCCAGCTTGACGAAGTCCGGGATCCGGACGGTGTCATGGCCGGTGTTGAGGTCGGTGTTGGAGTAGCGGCCCTCGTAGAAGAGGGTCTGCCACTGGCGGACCATACCCAGCGAGGAGTTGTTGATGACAGCGACCTTGATGGGGATCTTGTTGATTGCGCAAGTGGCGAGCTCCTGGTTGGTCATCTGGAAGCAGCCGTCGCCGTCGATGGCCCAGACCACGCGGTCCGGCTCCCCCACCTTGGCGCCCATGGCCGCAGGCACGGCGTAGCCCATGGTGCCGGCCCCGCCGGAGTTCAGCCAGGCGTGGGGGCGTTCGTACTTGATGAACTGGGACGCCCACATCTGGTGCTGGCCGACGCCGGCGACGTAGACGCCTTCGGGTCCGGTCAGGGCACCGATCCGCTCGATGACCCGCTGGGGTGCGCTGAGACCGTCCTCGGGTTCGGTCCAGCCCAGCGGGTAGGTCTCCTTGAGGTTGTTCAGGAAGGCCCACCAGTTGGTCAGGTCCGGGGTGCCCGAGGCCTCGAACTGCTGGCGCAGGGCCTCGCTGAGCTCCGGAATGATCTCTTTGACGGAGCCGACGATCGGCACGTCGGCGGTGCGGTTCTTGGAGATCTCGGCCGGGTCGATGTCGGCGTGGATGACCTTGGCGTGCGGGGCAAAGGACTTCAGGATGCCGGTGACCCGGTCATCAAAACGGGCCCCCAGGGTGATCAGCAGGTCGGACTGCTGCAGTGCGGTCACAGCGGACACCGTCCCGTGCATGCCGGGCATACCGACGTGCTGCGGATGGGAGTCCGGGAACACGCCCCGGGCCATCAGGGTGGTGACCACCGGTGCGCCGGAGAGTTCGGCCAGTTCCCGCAGTTCCGCGGAGGCGTGGGCCTTGACCACACCGCCGCCGACGTACAGCACCGGCTTGGTGGCGGCGGCGATCAGCCGGGCGGCCTCGCGGACCTGCTTGTTGTGACCGCGGACCACGGGGCGGTACCCGGGGAGGTCGATCCTGGGGGGCCAGGAGAACGTCATCTGCCCTTGCTGGGCATCCTTAGCCACGTCCACCAGGACGGGACCCGGCCGGCCGGTGGAGGCCAGGTGGAAAGCCTCCGCCATCACGTGCGGGATGTCGTTGGGGTCGGTGACCAGGAAGGAGTGCTTGGTGATCGGCATGGTGATGCCGACGATGTCCGCCTCCTGGAAGGCGTCCGTTCCAATGACTCCGCTGGAAACCTGGCCGGTGATGGCCACCATCGGCACGGAGTCCATGTGGGCATCCATGATGGCGGTAACGAGGTTGGTGGCACCGGGGCCCGAGGTGGCGATGCAGACGCCAACCCGCCCGGTGACCATGGCATAGCCTTGCGCGGCGTGGCCGGCTCCCTGTTCGTGACGGACCAGCACGTGGTTCATGCTGGAGGCCATCAAGGGGTCATAGGTGGGCAGGATTGCGCCACCGGGCAAACCGAAAATGTCCTCGACGCCGAGTTCTTCGAGCGAGCGGACGATTGCTTGCGAGCCGGTCATCATCGTCGGGGGTACGACGTTGTTCGGCCCAAGGACGGGAGAGGCAGCAGCATGCTCGACGCCGGCATCGGCCGGGCGTTCGACGCGTTCCGGAGCCTTGTGGGCTCCAGCGGACTTTGTGGCCATCAGCGAGGGGCTGATCGGCAATCCTTTGCTCATCGGACTCTTCCTTCGGTGGATCTACGGGTGGATCTTCGGCGATCTGGTGATGCGGGTGGTGCTGGTGTTGCGGAAATAAAAAAACCCCTCAGCCTGGCGGCTCTTCGAGGGGTTGCGCGTGGCGGGTCGTTACCAGTCGGGCTATGGAGCCACGCGCTTGGTAAGTACGACGACTGCAGCTGCGCAAGCGCCGCCGGAAACGATCTCGATCATGCGTTCAGTGTTCCCTCTGGGCGAGACAGGTGTCAACGAGCCCGACTCCTGTCTCACCATGTGGACTTCATCGTCCACCTACTGAACTCCCCACTCCCCCTCGTACCAGGCCCGTCCAGGCGGCAGGCGGGAGTCTCCTACCCCAAGCGGACGGCGCGGACGCCGTTCGCTTGGGGCCCCTCGGAGCCTCCCTTATTAAGCGTGGTCGCCCGCGCTGAGGGAGCTACCCGCAGTAGGCGCCCGTGGAGGCGCTGTGCACCAGCTTGGCGTACTTGGCCAGAACACCCTTCGTGAACTTGGCCGGCAGCGGCTCCCAGCCCACCTTGCGGGCTTCGAGCTCGGCGTCTTCGACCAGCAGGTCAAACGTCCGCGAGGCGATGTCTACCCGGATGCGGTCGCCGTCCTTGACGAAGGCGATCGGGCCGCCGTCGACCGCTTCCGGCGCGACGTGGCCAATGCACAGTCCGGTGGTACCACCGGAGAAGCGGCCGTCCGTGAGCAGCAGGACATCCTTGCCCAGGCCGGCGCCCTTGATGGCGCCGGTAATGGCGAGCATTTCGCGCATGCCCGGGCCGCCCTTGGGCCCTTCGTAGCGGATGACCACCACGTCGCCGGCCTTGATCTCGCCCTTGTCGAGCGCGTCGAGGGCGCCCTGCTCGCGTTCGAAGACGCGGGCGGAGCCCTCAAAGACATCGGCGTCGAAGCCTGCACTCTTGACGACGGCACCCTCGGGAGCCATCGAGCCGTGCAGGATGGTGATGCCGCCGGTCTTGTGGATCGGGTTGTCCATGGCGCGGAGCACCTTGCCGTCCGGATCCGGCGGGTTGATCGAGGCGAGGTTCTCGGCCACGGTCTTGCCGGTGACGGTGAGGCAGTCGCCGTGCAGCAGGCCGGCGTCGAGCAGTGCCTTCATAATGACCGGGACGCCGCCGATCTTGTCGACGTCGGTCATAACGTAACGGCCGAACGGCTTGAGGTCGCCCAGATGCGGGATCCGGTCGCCGATGCGGTTGAAGTCTTCCAGAGTCAGTTCCACCTCGGCCTCGCGGGCGATGGCCAGCAGGTGCAGGACTGCGTTGGTGGAGCCGCCGAACGCCATGGTCACGGCGATGGCGTTCTCGAAGGCCTTTTTGGTCATAATGTCGCGGGCCGTGATGCCCAGTCGCAGCAGGTTCACGACGGCCTCGCCGGACTTGCGCGCGAAGTCATCACGACGGCGGTCGGCCGAGGGCGGGGCGGCGGAGCCGGGGAGCGACATGCCGAGGGCTTCGCCGATGCAGGCCATGGTGTTGGCGGTGTACATACCGCCGCAGGCGCCTTCGCCCGGGCAGATGGCCTTCTCGATGCGGGTGAGGTCCTCCATGCTCATCTTGCCTGCGGCGCAGGCCCCCACGGCTTCGAAGGCGTCAATGAGGGTGACTTCCTTCTCGGAGCCGTCCTCGAGCTTGACCCAGCCGGGCATGATGGAGCCGGCGTAGAGGAAGACGCTGGAGAGGTCCAGGCGGGCCGCTGCCATGAGCATGCCCGGCAGGGACTTGTCGCAGCCGGCCAGGAGCACGGAACCGTCGATCCGCTCGGCCTGCATTACGGTCTCCACTGAGTCGGCGATGACCTCGCGGGAGACCAGGGAGAAGTGCATGCCCTCGTGGCCCATGGAGATGCCGTCGGAGACGGAGATGGTGCCGAACTGCATCGGGAACCCGCCGCCGGCGTGGACGCCTTCCTTGGCGCCCTGGGCCAGCCGGTTCAGGGACAGGTTGCAGGGAGTGATTTCATTCCACGAGCTGGCCACGCCCACCTGGGGCTTGGCGAAGTCGTCGTCGCCCATGCCGACCGCGCGGAACATACCGCGCGCGGGCGCTGCGTGGATGCCGTCGGTGACGACCCTGCTACGGGGTTTGATGTCCGGCTTGGTCTCTGCTGGGGTGTGGGTGTCCTGACTCATGGCTCAAAGTCTAGGGCTCCGCCGTTGGCCGGAACGAGCCGGATTGGCTCATTAAGCCCAAATGCGGGAATATTTCGACCAAATGGTGGACATCCGTCTCACACTTTGGGATTCGATGTAGAGACCCGCTAATGGGGCCTAGGCCAGGCCGGCTCCGTCACGCAGTTCGGGCGCCGCCGCCACCGTCTGCGCCTCCGCTTTGAGCATCGAGAGTACCTGCTGGATGGTGGTCCGGGCCGCGGCTTCGGGGCGGGCCAGGGCCACGATGCTGCGGCTGGCCTTGACGCCGCGGAGTGGACGGAGCACGAATCCCCGTCCCTGGTTTTTCAGGGCGGTGTAGCGCGGCAGCAGGCTAAGCCCGTGGCCGGCACTGACCAGGGCTTCGAGGACCCGGAGGTCCGGGAAGAGCTGGGCCCGCACGGCCCGGGAATCGGCCTGGAGCTCGATCTGGCGCAGGACCGTGTCGAACGGAAAGCCATCCGGCACGCCCATCCAGGGGAACCCGACGACGTCGTCCGCGCTGAGCGTCTGTTTTCCCCCCAGGGCGTGGTCGGCCGGGACCGCCACATCAAGGGGCTCGTCGATGAGCGGGATGACCTGGAGGCCTTGGCGGGCAAAGACGTCCGGCCCGTCGACGCTGTGCGCCAGCACGATGTCGTAGTCAGCTGCGAGGGCAGCGAATCCGGCGACTCCCGGGTCCTCGAAATGCGCTTCGAAGCGGAGGCCCTCAATGTGCTTCACCCGGTGCAGCAGCCCGGGTAGGAACATTTCCGCGGCGCTGGGGAAAAATGCCGCCTTGATGTGGGTTTGCCGGCCCAGCCGGTAGGTGTCGATGGTGGCCTCGGCGCGCGCCATGGCCGTGGACACGTCTGTCGCGGCACCGGCCATGGCCAGCCCCGCCTCGGTCAGCCGGACTCCCCTGCCTGCTTTCTCCACCAGCGTCACGCCGAGTTCATCCTGCAGGGTCCGGAGCTGCTGCGAGACCGCCGACGGCGTGACCCGCATGGCCTCGGCCGTCGCCCCCACCGTGCCGCGGTCCGCCAGTTCGCGAAGAATCCGCAGTCGCTTAAAGTCCATCAGGCGAGGCTACACGGGCGGCTCCACGAGGGTGGACAGCCGTGTTGGGCCGGACGTAACGTCAAGCAACGGCAACCCTGCCGCCTGGACGGAAGGTTTCGGCTATGGATTGGATTATCTGGCTCATCGTCATCGTGCTGATTGTCGGCGTTGTGTGGTGGCTGCTGAACCGCAACAATGCCCGCAGCGGCGCCGGGACCTCGACGGCCGCCGGGTCTGAAACCGCTACCGCCCGCCAGGCTCCGCGGACCTCGTCCGGCCACGACGGCGCCCTGTCCGGCGGAACGACGGCGGCATCGGCCGTCGCTGCTGCCACCACGGGCATACCGACCGCCGCCGGATTCAGCAATGCGGAGCCGGAGCCGCCGACCACGGCTGACGACGACGTCGATGCCGTCGCGGGCCAGTCCGAAGAGGCCGTCCGATCCGGGGACGCGGCCGCCTCCCCGGCAGCGACCCCACCCACGGCTGCCGCTTCGCCAGAAACCGCGAGCGCCGCAGAATGGGAAACGCAGTGGTCGGAGACGCCCGCGGCCGACGCGCACCCGGCCCCGCGCCACGACCTGCCGCACGGAGCGCAGGGAGCCCAGGGCCCGGCGGACCACGGCGAGCAGGCTCCGGTCCCCGACGACCAGGCCGCGCATGGCGACCACGAAGCAATGCCTGCGCCCTCTGCCCAGCCCGACGCCATTACCCCGGCCGAACCCGTTGCCGACGTACGGGCCGAATCCATGGCGGACACCCGGACCACGGAGGCGCCGACGTCCCGAACGGTAGAGGGAACCGCGGGAGCCGCTGCGCCGGCTCCCGTGCACCACGCCGAATACACCGAGCCGCATGCCCCCACACTTCCAGGAGCAGAGTCCGCGGCGGCTGAGGCTGCGGATGCTGAAACCGCCCAGGTCGCCAGCTCGGCCGCTGCCTCGGAGGGGTCGGCCAGCCACTCCACCGCTCCCGCCGGACACCTGGCAGTCGAGCAGCCCTACGGCGAGGGATCGGCCGCGCCCGCCCCCGACGGCAGCGGCCCGGAGGGTTTCACCGTCAAGGGGAACGCGTCGTCGATGATCTACCACGAGGACACCAGCCCGTCCTTTGAAGAGACCCGTGCCGAGGTCTGGTTCCTGTCGGCCGCCCACGCCGAAGCGGCGGGCTTCCGGCCGCCGCGCCGGTCACGGCTGTAGCGATACCGCTGCGGTCGCCCCGGCGCACTGCCGTGGCAACCGCAGCGGCGACGGCGGTCCTGGTTCTGGCCGCAGCCGGCTGCACCGGCAGCCCCGCGGGTGGTCCGACGGGCAGTCAGGCCGGCGCTTCCGCGACTGGCGGGCCAACCGCCAGTGCTGCGCCCCAAACCGGCACGCCCGCGGCCAGCCAGCCCGCAGCCAGCCCAACCGGCCCGGCGGCCCCAAGGCTGACGGCCCGGATCGACGCCGGCCTTCAGCAGCCGTGGTCGACGGTCTTCCTGCCGGACGGGACGGCCCTGATCTCGGAGCGTGACAGCGCCGTGGTGAAGTTCCTGGCCCCCGGGGCCACCGGCGCGGCAGCGACCGTCGGCAAGGTGCCCGGCGTCGTCCCCAACGGCGAAGGGGGCCTCTTGGGCCTTGCGTTGTCCCCGGCCATCTCCCCCACCCGCTCCCCCGGTGCCGGCCCCGCCGTCGGGCGGTACCTGTACGCCTACTACACGTCGGAATCGGACAACCGGATCGCCCGCTTCCGGCTTGGCGCCGATGGGCTGCCTGCCCTCGACGCGCCCGAGGTGATCTTCACGGGCATACCCAAGGCTTCCACCCATAACGGCGGAAGGATCCGGTTCGGCCCCGACGGATTCCTCTACGTGGGGACCGGCGACTCCCAGCGCCGTGAACAGCCGCAGGACCGCAACGCCCTCGGCGGGAAAATCCTGCGGCTGACCCCGGACGGGAAGCCGGCGCCAGGCAACCCGTTCGGCGACAACCCGGTCTACAGCCTGGGCCACCGCAACGTGCAGGGCCTCGACTGGGACAGCGCCGGACGGTTGTGGGCGAGCGAGTTCGGCCCCGACGTGGACGATGAACTCAACCTGATTGTCCCCGGCGGCAACTACGGCTGGCCGCAGGTGACTGGGGCACCGCACCGCGGGGGCTTCGAGGACGCGAAAGTGGTGTGGCCGTCGACGGCGGAATCCTCCCCGAGCGGGCTCACGATCGTCCGCGGTACGGCCTATCTGGGCGCGCTCCGTGGACAGCGTGTGTGGAGTGTGCCGCTGCGTGGAACCAACGCCGGTGAACCTGTGGGCTATTTCACACGACAGTACGGCCGGATCCGCGACGTTTCGCTTGCGCCGGACGGGCGTCTTTGGGTTCTCAGCAACGGCCAAAACCCCGACTTTGTGCTGGTTTTGACCCTGTCCGATTAGTCGGGGGCCGACGTCGAACGCCCGATTTCACACTCCACCAAAACTCGTGTAGAGTTTCATGTCGTTGCGGAGAACACCGCGGGAAATAAAAAGCCCGAGGGAAACAAAAACAACAGCTGCACCTCTAGCTCAACTGGCAGAGCAATTGACTCTTAATCAATGGGTTCCGGGTTCGAGTCCCGGGGGGTGCACCAAGGAAAAACCCCGTCTTTATTGGCCAAGCGCCGTAAAGGCGGGGTTTTTTGTGTACCACTCCAACCGCGCAATCACTCCTCAAACGAAGGACGCACCGTGACGAAGCTGATCCCCCTCTCCCTGGTGCTGGGAGCTGCCGCACTCACCCTCGCCGCGTGCTCCACGGCCACCCCGGGCCCGGGCGCCGCCGCCTCAACGCCCGCAGCCAGCCCCTCCGCCACACAGTCTCCCGCCAGCGGCTGGGAACTGGATCCTCAACGCGGCGCGGACAGGATCAAGGCCGCAGGCCTGCCGATCCTCGACATGGAAGGGGCGGCAGAGCATTTCCACGCGCACCTGGACGTGTTCGAGGACGGAAAGCGCGTCGCTGTTCCGGCGGACATCGGCTTCAGCTTTAATCCGGGCGGCCAGCCGAATGGCATCTCGGCGCTGCATACCCACGACGATTCGGGCATCATCCACATTGAGGCGCCCGTAGCCGGGGACACCTACACCCTTGGCCAGCTCCTCACCGAGTGGGGCGTCCTCGACGGCACCGGACAGCCGGGTACCGCCCACTCGGACACAACCGGCTGGTCTGTCATGGTCAACGGCAAACAGCGGACCGGCCCGATCCGGGCCCTCGCGCTCAAGGCCCACGATGAGATCGTCCTGTTCCGGGGAACAGCGCCCGCACCGTTGCCTGCAACATTTACGTTCCCCGCCGGCCTGTGAAGCTCCCGGCGTCCCACGCCGCGTAGCCGTCAGCCGGGAAGAATCGCGCGGACCTGGGTCCGGATCTCGACAAGAAGATCGGGAACACTGCTTGCGACATTGCTCGTGACTGCCAGGGTGGTGAACACGATCGCAGAGATGACGTGCGCCAGGGTTGCCGCGTCCGCCGACTCTACCCGGCCTTCCCGCTGGAGCACTGCGGAGATAGCCCTCTCAGTCTCCAGCGTGTGCCCGAGGGCGTCACGGTGGTGCGGCTCTTCGGGGTCGCCGAAGACAATCTCCCGCAGGTACGTCCGCCCGTTGTCCACCTGGGTGCGGTTGCACTCCACCACCGGACGCACGATGGCCATCACGGCATCAAGCATGTCAGCGGTATCGTCGGCGGCGGCAATGCCCTGGACGAGGGCATCGGCATACGCCGAATTCTGCACCAGCAGGAGCAGTTCGCCCTTCGTCCTGGCGTAGAGGAAAAGGGTTCCGGTCCCGATATCCGCCTTGTCGGCGATCTGCTGTGTCGTTACGTCGTCCACGCCGTACATCGAAAAGAGTTCGCGAGCAGCGAGGGTGATGCGCTCAAGTTTGTCCTGCTTGTTGCGTTCGCGCCGGCCGGGCGCCGCTGGAGCGGTGGGCATGATGCTTCCTTCGGGAATAAAGATTGACCAAGCTCAATTATGAGTATAGTCACTGTCGATTATGCTCGGCGATACCCTGATTATTCTTCCATGGAGACGTCCGGGCACCCCCGGTGGGGACAACCGCAGTGACATCCCGTAAAGGACTGCGCCTGAACGGGTGCACCGCAGGAGAGAAAGCGACAATTCATGCCATCGATCACTAATGCCGTTGTCCTCGTCACCGGAGCGAACGGGGGCCTCGGGGAGCACTTCGTGCAGGACGCCCTCGCTCGCGGAGCCTCCAAGGTCTACGCCACCGCCCGCACCCCCAGGACCTGGGAAGATGCCCGCGTCGTGCCACTGGCCCTAGACGTCACGGACCCGGCCTCCATCCGCGCCGCAGCCGACGCGGCAGCGGATGTGACAGTCCTGATCAACAATGCCGGCGCGAATCCGCCAACTGCCAGCCTGTTGGAGATCCCGGAGTCGGACCTCCGCCGAAACATGGAGACGAACTTTTTTGGCCCAGTCTTCGTCGCGCGCGCCTTTGCCCCGATACTCGCTGCGGCGCCGGACTCGGTACTGGTGAATGTGCACTCCGTGGCGAGCTGGTACGCGTTCGGCGGGGTCTACAGCGCTTCAAAGGCTGCACTTTGGTCCGCGACGAACTCTTTCCGGCTCGAGCTGGCACCGCAGGGCGTCCATGTGCTCGGCGTACATATGGGCTATGTCGACACCCCCATGGCCGCCAACGCCCACGGTCCCAAAATGACCCCCGCTGACCTTGTTCAGGCCGTATACGCGGGGGTCGAGGAAGACGCTTACGAGGTCATCGCGGACGCAACCACCGCCGGCGTGAAGGCCGCGCTCAGTTCACCCCTAGAGGCGCTGTACCCGGAGCTGAAGGCACCTCACGCGTAGCCAAGGAACTTAAGGACAACCGGCACGAACACGGAGTGGAACTGGAAGATCCCCCCGTGTCCGGAGTCCGGATAAATGATCAGCTCCGAGCCGGCTATGCGCTGGTGAAGGTCCTCGGAGAGGATTGAGGGGACCATACGGTCGTTGTCGCCGTTGGCGATCAGGGTCGGCTGCGTGATGATCGACAGATCCGATGGCCGGGAGCGGCCGTATCTCTGGATCGCCTTGAGCTGCGTGCGGAAAGCCTTGGTGGTGATCTTCTTGTCACGGTTGGCCGTGCGTTCTCCCAGACGCGCAATAAACTCTTTCGCGGCGCGTTTACCAGTGGTATTGCGGTCGAAGAAGAGGAACTCCTTTGGATCCGACCGGGAGAGCGTTGCTCGCAGGATGTCGTAGTAGGTGGTGCGGGTAACCCTGTCCATATCCTTGCCTCCGCGCGGACCCGTGCCGGTGAGGACAAGCTTGCGGACGAGTTCCGGGTGTTTGACGACCAGGTCCTGCGCGATCATGCCGCCCATGGAGAACGCGAAGATGTCGATCCTCTCGAACCCCAGGGCGGTGATAAAGGTGTAGGCGTCGTCCGCTGCTTCCTCGATGGTCTCAGGTACCCCGCCAGAGGAGCCACCCACGCCGGCCTGGTCGAAGGCGATGACGTGACGGTTTTGGGCGATCGGGTCAATGATGGCCGGGTCCCAGTTGTCCAGGGTAGCGGCCAGATGCACGAAGAACACGACTGGGATGCCGCCTTTGGGCCCCAGTTCACGGTAGGCAAAGCTGATCCCGCCGGCGGTGATGGACTGCGTGGGCACGTTGGCATAAGAAATAACGGCGGGTTCGCCGTTTGGAATTGTCATGATCATCTTTCGGTAGGACAGTCGGCCGTCGGGAAGTGGTGTGGGTCAGGGGATGCAGATGACAGTTTTGCCGCGGGTGCCGCCCTGCTCCACGCTGCGCAGCGCTTCGATGGTTGCCTCGAAGGGGAACACGCGGCCGACGACGGGTTTCAGCACCCCCGCGTCGACGAGGTCAGTGATGCGGCCGAGCTGGTCGCCGTCGGCCCGCATGAAGAGGAACTCATAGCTGACGCCGAGCTTCTTCGCCTGTTTCCGGATTTTTCGGCTGAGAGCCGTGATCGCGAGGCGCAGGACCGGGTTTAGTCCGATTTCACGGGCGAACGCGGGGTCGGGCGGGCCGGAGATGCCGATAGCCTTGCCACCTGGCCTCAGGACGCGCAATGACTTCTCGAGGTTTTCGCCCCCCAGGCTGTCCAGCACCAGATCGAAGCCACTCATCTGATCCTCGAAGTCTTCCGACCTGTAGTCGATGACCATGTCCGCTCCCAGCTCGCGCACGAGGTCCGCRTTTTTTCGGCTCGCCGTGGTCGCAACGGTCGCGCCGAGGTGCTTTGCGAGTTGGATCGCCATGGTTCCCACCCCGCCGGCGCCGGCGTGGATAAGGACCTTCTGGCCCGGCTGGACGTGCCCCTTCTCGACCAGGGCCTGCCAGGCAGTGAGAGCCACAAGCGGGAGTGAACCGGCCTCTTCAATGCTGATCGAGGAGGGCGCCAGGGCCAAGTCCCTTTCAGCTACGGCGATTCGGTGGGCGAAAGTGCCGATGCGGTCCTTGCTTGGGCGCCCGTACACCACGTCGCCCTCCCTGAATCGACGCACGGCCGCGCCGGCACGGATCACCGTTCCGGCGACGTCGTTCCCCAAAATGAGGGGCAACTTGTAGGGCAGGATCTGTTTGAACTCGCCCGCCCGAATCTTTTCGTCCAATACGTTGACGCCCGCAGCCTGGACCCTGATGAGGACATCCCGCTCGCCGAGGACGGGCTCGGGCGCGTCGACCTCCTGCAGCGGACCCTTGTATGAGGTGACGGCAAAAGCCTTCATGATCTTCCTAACGCTCCTCGAGTCAACAAGACTCCCCACGGCAAATTACCGAGTGCTATCAATAATGAGCGCGCTCAGTTATTCTGTCAATCCACGGCCCCGCAACGAGCTGCCCCACTGCAGAGAACACCGATCCGGAAGATCCACAATCACTGCATCGGGACGCCGTGTAAAACTTGCAGGATGACCGAGTTCCTACAGCTGCGGAAACCCTCCTAATGGTCGACGAACTCCCCCGGACCATCCTCGGCGTCGTTGTCCTGATCGGGGTGGCGACCACTGTCCTGCTGGCCGCGCGGGTGCATGCTCCCTGGTCACCGGCGCTGGCCGTGCTCCGCGGGATGCTGCAGCTGGCCGCCATCAGTTTCGTGTTGTCCGGCATCATCCAGTCGCCGTGGCTGATCGCGGCCGCCCTGTCCGTTATGTTCGCGGTGGCCGCCGCAACATCGGCGCGCCGGCTCGGAACCCTGCGAACACGGCTCCTGCCCGTCGCGGCCTGCATGGGGGGAGGCATCCTGGTTGCAGGCACGGTGGTTTTCGCCACCGGAGCCATTGCTTTCACGCCGCGGTACGTCCTCGCCGTCGGCGGGATTGTAATCGGAAACGCGATGACGATCGCCACCCTGTCCGGCCGCCGGTTCGTGGAACTGGTGAACGACCGCTGGGATGAAGTGGAGGGGTGGCTGGCCCTCGGCGCCCGCCCCCGGCAGGCCACCTCAGAACTCGTCCGGCGGGCCGTGTCGGCCGCGCTGGTCCCCACAGTTGACCAAACCAAGACCACCGGACTCGTCACGCTTCCCGGCGCCTTCGTCGGCGCGATCTTCGGTGGTGTGTCTCCCCTTGAGGCGGGCAGGTTCCAGATTGTTGTGCTGGCCGCGATCATCGCCGCCGGCAGCCTGGTGGCCGTCGGGCTGACCGCCTGGCTGGCTCCCGTGCGGGTCCGCCCCGAGGCCGGCTAGGGAACCCGGGCGGTGTAGCCGGAGTACTTTGCCACGCTGGCGTAACCGGCTTTGGAGCCGACGACGCGCACGCTCATAACGTCGTAGCGGTCAACCCATGCCAAGCGGTAGTACCGGCCAGTGGCGCCGCTGATCGCCGCGCCGGACCTGTACCACTGGTAGCGAAAGGCCGTCCCCGCCGTCCAGGTGCCCGGATTCGCCGTCAGTGTGTACCCATACCGGGCAGTGCCGGAGATCCACGGCCGCGAAGAGACCAGGGTGCCCACGGCGATGGCGCTGGTGGTCGGCGAGTCCTTGACGGTGGTGGTGTAGCCGGCCTTGATGGCCCCGACGCGAAGCCGCATGAGCTTGCCCTGGTCGGCGGCCACCAGTGTGTATTTGGAGGCGCTGGCGCCGCTGATGGCAACCCCGGCACGGTACCACTGGTACTTCAGGACCGCTCCGGGAGTCCAGGCGCCGGGGACCGCGGTCAGCGTGTAGCCCACTTTGCGCGTGCCGCTGATCATGGGCGTCGGCCCCGTCAGCGTACCGCGCGCCACCCGAGCCGGCTCCGAGGTGGCTGCGGCCGGTTTGTAGCCGGCGGCTGTTCCCGTGACCGTGACGCTCAGGAGTGTTCCGGCGTCGGCGGCCGCCGGAGCGTAGGACGACGCCGTTGCACCGGTTATGGGTGCACCGGCGCGCCGCCACTGGTAGGTGAGCGCGGCCCCGGACGGGGACCAGGTGCCGGCTACAGCCGTCATATGCTGTCCGACGGCGGCAAGCCCGCTCATCGTCGGTGTCCCCGAGGCAACGTACGGGACGGCTCCGGGCAGGACCGAGGCGACGGCCGCTGCCGCGTCCACCAGCCCGGTTCCGCATCCGCCCTGATCGCAGATGCCTGGCAAGGGCCGGGCCGACGCTTTGAGCTTCTCCTCGACCTGGGCCGGGGTGAGGCCGGGGTTGGCCGAAAGCATGAGAGCGGCCACGCCCGCCACGTGCGGGGAAGCCATCGAGGTGCCCTGCAGGTACGCATACTCGGCCTGGCCGGGCGTGACCGTGCCATTGTTGTAGGTCGACAGGATGCCGTTGGAGCCTGCGGAGGACATGTCTCCGCCGGGGGCGCTGACGTCCACTTCGGGTCCGAAGTTTGAGTAGCCGGCCCGGGATCCACTAGGCCCGGTGGCGCCGACGGCCACCACGTTGTTGCAGTTCGCCGGGTTCGAGTTGGAAGCCGGACCGCCGCTGTTTCCGGCCGCGGCGACCACCACCGAGCCAAGCGACGTCGCCATGTCCACCGCCCCCTGGAGGTAGCTGCTGCAGCTGCCGTCCCCGCCGAGGGACAGATTGATCACCCGGGCCGGCGTGCTGTTGACCGGGATGCCGGTCAACGTGGCTCCGGCCGCCCACGCGATGGCATCGGCGATGTCGCTGATGTAGCCGCCGCACGCGCCCAGGGCCCGTACTGGCTGGACCTTGGCGCCGTAGGCCACGCCCGCGATGCCTTCGTGGTTTCCGGCCACCGCGCCGATGATGCCAGCCACGTGGGTGCCGTGCCACGACGAGGGCTCAGTGCCGCAGGCGTCGCCGGGATCGGACGGATCGGCGTCCCTGCCGTCGCCGTCGCCAGCGGTGCTGAACGTGTTGTCGGGGTCTTCGGAGATGAAGTCGTACCCGGGGACCAGGTTCGGCGCCAGGTCCGGGTGCGCGGTGATGCCGGTATCGACCACGGCCACAGTGACTCCGGCCCCCGTGGACGTGTCCCAGGCTCCGGGAAGGTTCAGCCCGGCGGCGCCGTGCAGGTTCCATTGCTGCGGATAGCCGGGATCGTCCGGTGCCGCCGCCGTGTGTACGAAGGCATCCTTTTCAGCCAGCTCAACATTGGGCTGCGCAGCGAGGGCGGCAGCGAGTTCGTCGACCTTGTCGGCGCCTGTCCCGGCCGGAGCCGTCAGGATGTTCGCTCCGCCGGCGGTCGCCCGGAGTTCCTTGACGGGGACGCCGGCGGCCTGGGCAGCGCGGCCGTAGGCCTTGGCCCGCTCCGCCGATTTTCCCCGGACGGAGGCCTTGAACTTGATGATGATCCGGTCCGTTGGTGCGGTGGCGTGTTGACTGGCTGCTCCGGAGGGCATGTTCCGCGCGGGGGACGAGTCCGCGGCGGCCGGAAGGGCAACGGCAGAGCCGGCCAGCACCGCGGCGGCGGCGGCGCATGCGACGGTGCGAGAGAGTCGGATTTTGGGGAGAGCTGGCATGGGCGTCCTCGGTAACGCGGGGCGCGGGCTGGTGGCGGGCGCCGCAAGGCGGGCAGTTACGTGGCGGGAAACTCTATGCTCATCCCGCAGCCCGGGCTCCCGACGCACATTCTAAACCACAACTGGTTACTTCAGTAACACGAGCCCCAGAAGAAGCCGTACCGTTCTGCCCCTAGACTGCCGGCTCGCCCCGGCGCCTGAGGGCCAGCAAGGCCCAGGCGGAGAGCAGCAGCCCGCCGACGGCCAGTAGCGCTCCCCCGGCACTGATCCCGGCGTCGCCGTCTTCGGGTGCCCGCGCAGCAGGTGGAGGCGGTTGCTGGGCCGCAGCCGGGACTGACGACGGCGTCGCCGCGGCGGTCGCGGGTGGCGGCGTTGGACGGCCGCTGTCGTGGCTGGTCGTCGACCCTCCGGGACGCGGCGCGGAGGTCGTAGGGGCTGCCGATTTCGGCGGTTTGGGTGCCGTCGATGGCGCGGCAGGCGCAGTGGGCGCCGGCGGCGGCTGGACCGGGGGTGCCGGCGGTGCTGGAGGTGCGGAGGGAGCGGGCTTGGGAGTGCTGGAGGGCTTCGCCGTCGGTGGCGGCGATGGATCGCAGCGGCCCAAGGGAACCACCACCACGGGGCCACAAGTTTCGGCATGGGCAGGAGCCGGAGCGGCCAGCACTGAGAGGGCGGCCAGGATAAGGACGGCCGAGGCCACAGCGGCCCCGAGGGTACTCCTAGGCGTTCTCATCCCAGACATCCTATGTTCCGGAGGCAGGGGTTCTGGGGATTTCCGGTGGCGGTTCGGGACTGCTGCGGCAGGGGCGCTACGCCCGCGCTGCTGCGGCGAGCTGGAAGTGGATGGGCAGTGCCAGCTGGATCGGGAGGGTGCCCAGGGGTTCGTCGAGCAGCTCGTTGATCGAGGTCTGCCCTTCGAGCTCGGGTGGTGGCACCGTTTCCATATCCAAAACATTAACCGAGGCCACTCCCGCGCGGGTGCAGGACACGGAGGATACTCTCAGCCCGAGGGGCGGAACAAAGTCCTAGTTGGCGTCCGCGGAGATGGCGGGATCGGAGGTCGCCACAATGGCTTTCGCTTCGGTAGTAGACATCCGGTTGGCCAGCTCCCGGACCACTGACTGGAGTTCGTGCCGCAGCGAGTCGGGGTCAATCGAGGCAGCCGCAAGGACGGAGCGTTCCATGTCGGCGGCTTCGGCGACCGCCTCCCGGCCGCGTTCGGTGAGGGTGACAACGTGGCTGCGCCGGTCAGAGACACTGCGCTCCCGCGAGATGTGTCCGTGGAGTTCAAGGCGGCTCAGCGTCTTGCCCATGGTCTGGGCCTGGACCCGCACCAGCTGCGCCAGCTGCGCCTGGGTCATCGGTCCCTGGGCGGAGAGAACTTCCATCGCAATGACCCCGGCGTGGGTCAGTCCGATGGCGCCCAGCTTCTCGTTCCACGAGTGTTCAACAAGCCGTGCTGCCGTGGACAGTAGGCGGCCAGTAGGCCAGCGATCCATATCAGGCATACCAAAGAGTATAACGATTGTCCGATTCGGCGGTCCCACCGGCACTCACTAAGCTGGAATTCCGTGAATTCTGCCAAGGAGAAAACCATGCCTGAACGACTCATTCCCGGCGCCGACGCACCGGATTTCCGGCTGTCCGACTCGGCGGGGCGGGAGGTGGGCCTGCAGGATTTCCGCGGCCGGAACACCGTGGTCTACTTCTATCCGGCTGCCGCCACCCCGGGGTGCACCAAGCAGGCGTGCGACTTCCGCGATTCCCTGACAGCACTCCAGCGTGCCGGCTATGAGGTGGTCGGCATCTCCCCCGATCCCGTCGCCAAGCTCGCTGCTTTTGCGGCCGACGAGGGGCTGACATTCCCGTTGCTTTCGGACCCGGACCACGCAGTAGCCGAGGCATACGCCGCGTGGGGCGAGAAGAAGAACTATGGCCGCACCTACGACGGGCTGATCCGCTCCACCGTGGTGGTCGATCCGGACGGCAAGGTCGCCCTGGCACAGTACAACGTGCGCGCCACAGGCCACGTCGCCAAGTTGCTGCGCGACCTGAAGCTGGCGGCCTGACCTCCGCCGCGGCCGGCGCCTGCCACGGACTGGAGACGCGAACTGTAGAATGATGGCTGGCATCCATCGCCGGGTCCTCACGGAACGGCAACGACGGAGCCGCGCGCGAGTGGTGAAATTGGCAGACACGCAGGATTTAGGTTCCTGTGCCTTCGGGCGTGGGGGTTCAAGTCCCCCCTTGCGCACAGTAACCAGCAAAACCCCGGTCTTCGGACCGGGGTTTTGCTGGTTTAAGCCCGGATTGGCGGCGATGAAGGCGGCTGGCGGGCCAACGCCAAAAAGTTTTTCGATTCCCACCCATCCCTTTCCGCCGAGCACCCGAATACCCAGTGAGACACCAACCAAGGGTCGGTGCCCACCAGTCGGAGGAAAGCCGCAGTGGCAAAGACGTTCACTGCAGCAATGAAATCGGCACAACAAAGGAGAATCGAAATGCAGACCATCAAGCGCACGACTTTCGCCGTTGCAGGTATCGCTGCTGCAGCCATGCTCAGCCTCACTGCCTGCGGCGGTTCCAGCACGGCCCCCAGCTCCTCGGCTCCGGCCTCCACCCCGAGCGAATCCAGCATGGCGCCGTCGCCGTCCATGAGCTCCTCCGCTGCAGCCATGGATCCCGCTGCAGACCTCGTTGGCTCCGGCTGCGCCGGCTACGCCTCCAAGGTCCCCAGCGGCAAGGGCTCCGTCGCCGGTATGGCCCTTGACCCGGTCGCCGTCGCGGCCTCGAATAACCCGATCCTGACCACCCTCACGGCGGCCGTCTCGGGCAAGCTCAACCCCAAGGTCAACCTGGTCGACACCCTGAACGGCAGCGAGTTCACTGTCTTCGCCCCGACGGATGACGCGTTCAAGAAGATTGACGCCGCCACCATCAACAAGCTCAAGACGGACGACGCCCTGCTGAGCAAGATCCTGACCTACCACGTTGTCCCGGGCAAGATCAGCCCGTCCGAGATCGTCGGTACCCACAAGACGGTCGAAGGCGGCTCCGTGACGGTCACCGGCAGCAAGGATGCCCTGAAGGTTGACGGCGCCAACGTTGTCTGCGGCGGCGTCAAGACCGCCAACGCCACGGTCTACATGGTCGACTCCGTGCTGATGCCGAAGTAGGCACCGCTAAACCCTCCTGATTCGGATCCGGCGTGACTCCCCGGATCCACCTGGAGAAACGAAGGCCCGCACCTGCTGGTGCGGGCCTTCGCCTGTTTCGGGGGCCGGGCCGCCGCCCCGGTCAACTAGACTGGGGCTGTTCCGCAGCCGGCGGCCTACGACTTTCCCAGAGGTGATTCCCGAGTGCCCAGCAGTACCGCGCCCATCAGGACCGGCCACGGCCGGACATTGCGCCGCTTGGCGGCAGGTTTCAGCGCGGCCCTGCTCCTGCTCCCCCTGGCTGCCTGCACGGGAGCCCCGGGCCCCGCACCGTCGCTGTCTTCCTCTGCCAAGACGTCCGACGCCGCTCCCACCGCCACGTTCACTTTCGGGACCGCTTCGCGTCCGCTCGGCCTGGACCCGGCCCTCGTCTCCGACGTCGACTCCTACCGCATCACCCGACAGGTCCTGGAGGGCCTGGTGGGCGTTGACCAGACCAGCGGCAAGCCCACACCGCTGCTGGCCACAGAGTGGTCCGCCAGCGATGACGGCCGCTCCTACACCTTCAAGCTGCGCGAGAACGTCAAGTTCCAGGACGGCACTCCGTTCAACGCGGCCGCCGTGTGCACCAACTTCAAACGCTGGTTCAACTTCTCCCCGGCCCTCCGCAAGAAGGCGCCGGGCAGTACATTCAAGGGTGTATTCATGGCCCATGAGGACCAGGCCTCCCTGTCCATCTACAAGGACTGCGCCCCGGTGGCGGCCACCAGTGTCCGGATCGATCTCACCCAGCCGTTCACGGGCTTCATCCAGGCCCTGACCCTGCCGGCGTTTGCCATCTCCTCCCCGCGTGCCCTCGCCGCGAAGTCCGCCGACCAGCTCACCCAGACCCGCGAGGGCCAGCCCGTCTCGGCCTACGCCCTGCACCCGGTGGGCACCGGACCGTACGTTTTTGATTCGTGGGACAACAACACCGTGACCCTGAGCAGCAATAAGGGCTACTGGGGCGACCGGGGCCAGATCGCGACCATCCACTTCGTCAGCTACGACCACCCGCAGACCCGGATGCAGGCCCTGCTCGACGGCAAGATCGATGCCTACGACTCCGTCACTGTGGGCAACTTCGATCAGCTGGTCAAGCGCGGCAAGCAGATTGTCCAGCGCGACCCCTTCTCCGTGATGTACCTGGGCATGAACCAGCAGGTGCCGGTCCTGCGGAACCTCAAGGTCCGGCAGGCCATCGAGATGGCCCTGGACAAGGACACGCTGATCCGGAAATTCTTCATCGACAACACCACCTCGGCCTCGCAGTTCGTTCCGCCGAAGCTCAGCGGCTTCAACAACAACGCCCCCTCGCTGGGCTATGACCAGAACAAGGCCAAGGAACTGCTGGCCGCGGCCGGGTACAAGGGCGAGGAACTGAAGTTCTACTACCCGCTCAACGTCACCCGTCCCTACCTGCCGACGCCGGAGAAGGTCTACGCGGAGATCAGCCGCCAGCTCACCGCCGTCGGCCTCAACATCAAGCCCGTCCCGGTGGACTGGTCGGACGGCTACCTGCAGAAGGTCACCTCCCCCGGCGACCATGCGCTGCACCTGCTGGGCTGGAACGGTTCCTACTCCGATCCGGACAACTTCGTGGGCCCCCTCTTTGGCGAGAACACCGGCGAGTTCGATTACCAGGATCCCCAGGTGTTCTCCAAGATCTCCCGCGCCCGCGGCCTGCCGGACGGCAAGGAGCGCACCGAGCAGTACCAGACCATCAATGCCCAGATCGCAGCGACCGTCCCGGCGGTTCCGATCGCGTTCCCGATCTCGGCGCTGGCCTTGTCCGACCGCGTGATCAAGTACCCGGCGTCACCGGTCCTGAACGAAGTTTTCACCAAGGTCGAATTAAAACCTTGACGGAACGGTCCAATTTCAGTTAGAGGACCGTGCAGGGATATTCTGTGACAGCCAGAGCCGCTGCTATCGGAGACTGATTGTGACTTTCATTTCCAAGACCCAACACGCCGACGTCGTCCTGATCGGCGGCGGCATCATGAGCGCCACGCTGGGCGCCTTCCTCAAGCAGCTTGAGCCGAACTGGACTATTTCGCTCTTCGAACGGCTGGACCAGCCGGGCCTGGAAAGCTCCGGACCGTGGAACAACGCCGGTACCGGCCACGCCGCCCTGTGTGAGCTTAACTACTCCCCCGCGGCCAAGGACGGCTCGGTGGACCCCGCGAAGGCCCTCCACATCAACGAGCAGTTCCAGCTCTCCCGCCAGTTCTGGTCCCATTTGGTGACCAACTCCCTGATCGGCTCCCCCAAGGGCTTCATCAACACCGTCCCGCACATGAGCTTTGTGGTCGGCGACGCCAACGCCAAATTCCTGCGCACCCGCTATGAGGCGCTGAAGCCGAACCCGCTGTTCCGGTCCATGGAGTTCTCCGAAGACCACGCCCAGATCGCCAAGTGGGCGCCGCTGATCGTCAAGGGCCGCGATCCCAAGCAGCGTGTTGCCGCAACCCGCGCAGCAGAGGGAACCGACGTCGACTTCGGCGCACTGACCCGCGAGCTGACCGGATACCTGGGCAATAACGGTGTGGAGATCAACTACGGCCACGATGTCACCGGCATCGAGCGCGCCTCCGACGGCGGCTGGAACCTGGCCCTCAAGCACCCCCGCTCCGGCGAGCACGGCTCCATCCACGCCAAGTTCGTTTTTGTCGGCGCGGGCGGCGGCGCCCTGCACCTGCTCCAGGCATCGGGCATCCCGGAAAGCAAGGGCTTCGGCGGCTTCCCAGTCTCCGGCCAGTTCTTCCGTTGCACGGATGAAACCCTCGCAGCCCAGCACAGCGCCAAAGTCTACGGCCAGGCCTCGGTTGGCGCCCCGCCCATGTCCGTGCCCCACCTGGACACCCGGTACGTCAACGGCAAGCGCTCTTTGCTCTTCGGCCCGTACGCCGGCTTCTCCACGAACTTCCTCAAGAACGGCTCCTACCTGGACCTTCCGCTGTCCATCCGCCCTTCCAACATCATCCCGATGCTGGCCGTGGCGAAGGACAACATGGACCTCACGGCCTACCTGGTAAAGGAAGTAGCCAAGCGGCACGGAGCCAAGGTCGAGGCGCTGCGGGAGTACTACCCCGAAGCCAAGGACGGCGACTGGGAACTCATCACCGCAGGCCAGCGGGTCCAGATCATCAAGAAGGACCCCAAGAAGGGCGGCGTGCTGCAGTTCGGCACCGAGGTCATTGCCGGCCGCGACGGCACCATCGGCGCGCTGCTGGGCGCCTCCCCCGGAGCCTCCACCGCCGTGCCGATCATGATTGAACTGCTGCAGAAGTCGTTCCCCAAGAGCTTCAAGGGCTGGCAGGCCAAGCTCAAGGAAATGATGCCGGGCTACGGCGTCAAGCTCAATGACAACCCGGAACTGGCCGCCCGCCTCGAGGCCGACACGGCCGCTGCACTCGAGCTGGAACCGGTGTCCGCAACCCGCGGCTGAAACCAATCCGGGGGGCGGCACGTTCCATCCCTGTGACGTCACGCCGTTGACGCACGTCCGTCGACCCACCAGGAGACCATGAGATGTTCCGGCTGGCCAGGCTTTCGCTAGCAAACCGGGCGCTGATCGCGCTGATCACCGTCTTCGCGTCGGTCTTCGGCGTGATCACGATGTCCTCGCTCAAACAGGAACTCATTCCGTCCATCGAGTTCCCGCAGATCACGGTCATCACCTCCATGCCTGGCGCCTCCCCCGAGGTGGTGGACAAACAGATCAGCGGGCCGCTGGAGACGGCATTGAACGGCGTCGAGGGTCTGGAGTCGACGTCGTCGACCTCCCGGAACGGGGTCTCCCAGATCACGCTGGCATTCACCTACGGCTCCAACCTGGACCGTGCGCGGAACCAGATCGACCGGGCCATCTCCAACGCCAAGCAGTCGCTGCCCAAGGATGTCCAGCCGCAGGCCATCGCCGGCAGCATCAGCGACTTCCCGATCGTCTACCTCGCGGTGTCCTCGGACAAGCCGCTGGGCGAACTCAACGCGGACCTGGCCCGCCTCAGCGTGCCGCGGCTGCAGAAGCTCGACGGCGTACGCGGCGCCGAGGTGACCGGCGGGGCCACCCAGCACATCCAGATCCTGCCGCGGCAAAAGGACATGGCCGTTGCCGGCACCAGCATCCGGACCATTTCTGATGCCCTGAAGAACAACGGGTCCCTGGTGCCGGCTGGCAGCATCGAGGACAAGGGCAAGACGCTCTCGCTGCAGATCGGCAGCCCGGTGGACTCGGTCAGCGCCATCAAGGCCCTGCCGCTGGGAGGCGCCCGCAACGCCGCGACGATCGGCAGCGTGGCGGACGTCAGCATCGCCGAGGACGCCCGGACCTCGATCACCCGGACCAACGGCAAGGAAACCCTGGCCGTCTCGGTCACCAAAAAACCCGAGGGCGATACCGTCGGTATCTCCCACGCCGTCAAGGACGCCATCCCGGAACTCGAGGCCGAGCTCGGCTCCAACGCCAAGTTCACACCGGTATTCGACCAGGCCCCGTTCATCGAAAAGTCCATTAAGGACCTCACCACCGAGGGGCTCCTCGGCCTCGGCTTTGCCGTCGCCGTCATCCTGGTCTTCCTGCTCTCCATCCGCTCGACCCTGGTCACGGCCGTGTCCATCCCGCTGTCCCTGCTGATCACCTTCATCGGGCTCTCGGCGACGGGCTACTCGCTGAACATCCTGACCCTCGGCGCACTGACCATCGCGATCGGCCGCGTCGTGGACGACTCGATTGTGGTGATCGAGAACATCAAGCGGCACCTGAGCTACGGCGAGCAGAAGATCACCGCCATCCTGACCTCTATCCGCGAAGTCGCCGGCGCCATCACGGCCTCCACCCTCACCACGGTGGCGGTCTTCCTGCCGATCGCGTTCGTCGCCGGTCTGGCCGGAGAGCTATTCCGGCCCTTCGCCCTGACCGTGACTATCGCGCTGATTTCCTCGCTCCTGGTGTCCCTGACCATCGTCCCCGTACTGGCGTACTGGTTCCTGCGGACCCCGGCGGACAAGGTTGAGGCCACCGCGGCCTCCGCCAGGGAAGCGGCCGCGAAGGCACACGAGGCGGAGCAGCGCAGCTTCCTGCAGCGCGGCTACCTGCCGATCCTCACCAAGACCCAGCGGCACCCCGTGATCACCCTGGTGGCCGCAGTCTTGGTCCTTGGCGGTACCGCCGCTATGTCGCCGCTGCTCGCGACCGACCTGCTGGGCCGCTCCGGCGAGAACAGTATGACTGTGAAGCAGGCCCTTCCGGCCGGCACCAGCCTGTCCGAGGGCAGCCCGGCCGCCGTCAAGGTCGAGAAGGCACTGCGCGGCATCGACGGGATCAAGGACGTCCAGGTCACCACCGGTAACGCGCAGACCGGCTTCTCCGCCCTGCAGTCCACCGGCGCGGCGAACTCCACCTTCACGGTGGTGACCGAGGAGAAAGCCAACCAGGGCACGCTGCAGGACACCGTCCGCACCGAGCTCGCCAAGATCTCCGGCGCCGGAAAGATCACCGTAGGCTCGCAACAGGGCGGCTTCGGGACCACCTCGACGGTGGACATCACCCTGAAGGCTGCCAGCTCCAGCGATTTGAAAACGGCCAGCGATGCCATGGTCAAGGCCATGGACGGCGTCCCGGGCTCCTCCGAGGTCAGCACCAACCTGGCCGCGAACCAGCCGGTCGTACAGGTCAAGGTGGACCGCGCCAAGGCCGTTGCGGCCGGCCTCAACGAAGAGCAGGTCGGAGGCATCCTGGCGTCCACCGTCAGCCCGATCCCGGCCGGCACTGTCCGCATCGGCACCAACGACTTCCCGGTCCGGATCGGCGAGGGCACCAGGTTCACCAGCATCGCCGCCGTCCGCGACCTCCCGCTGCCGACGGCGCGGGGTCCGGTTCCGCTGTCCTCGATCGCCTCGGTGGCCCAGGTTGATGTTCCGGTTTCCATCACGGCCAGCAACGGCCAGCGCACCGCGCGGGTTTCGGTCACGCCGTCGGGCGCCAACCTTGGTGCCGTGAGCACCGAGGTGCAGGCCCGGCTGAAGTCGGTCCAGCTCCCGCCGGGCGTTACGGCGGAAATCGGCGGCGCCACCACGCAGCAGGCCGACTCCTTCGCCCAGTTGGGTCTGGCGCTGCTCGCCGCCATCGCGATCGTCTACGTCATCATGGTGGCCGCGTTCAAGTCGCTCGTGCAGCCGCTGATCCTGCTGGTGTCGATTCCCTTCGCGGCCACCGGCGCCATTGCCCTGCTGGTCCTGACCGGCGTCCCGCTGGGCCTGCCGTCACTGATCGGCATGCTTATGCTGGTGGGCATTGTGGTGACCAACGCGATCGTGCTCATTGACCTGATCAACCAGTACCGCCAGCCCCGCAACGGCGAACCTGGGATGAGCGTCGCCGAGGCAATCACCCACGGCGCACGGCAGCGCCTCCGCCCGATCCTGATGACCGCGCTGGCCACCGTTTTCGCGCTGACACCCATGGCGCTGGGCCTGACCGGAGGCGGCGGGTTCATCTCGCAGCCCCTGGCCATTGTGGTGATTGGCGGCCTCATCTCCTCGACCGCGCTGACGCTGATCCTGGTGCCCGTGCTCTACCGGGTGGTGGAGGGCCGTCGGGAACGGAAAGCACTCCAGCGGGCCGGCGGCAGCGAAGCCTCCCACGGGCGGCTGGCCCAGCCTGCTGCGGCCAGCGCACCGGCGTACCGTGACTCCGGGGCGGATGAGCCGGACGAGGCCCCAGCCCTCCGTAACTGACGTCCGCGACCGCGTCGCCCTGCCGCGCTGCTACGGCTAGTGGGGAGCGACGGCGGTGGCCTCGGCGGCGCGGGCCGGGGCCGGGTCAGAGAAGGCCAGTTTGGGGACGAGGACCAGCGCCGCTGCCGCTGCCAGGCCGGTGATCCCGCAGATGCTCCACACAGTGAGGTAGCCGGCCAGGGGGGCCGCCGTCGATCCCGCGGTGGCGGCAGCACCGCCGTCGCCCAGGACATGGCTGAGCAGCGCGATGCCGAACACGGCCGAGGCGAAGGCGCCGCCGATCGTCTTGGTGGTGTTGGTCAGGCCGGTCGCCATGGCGGTGCGGTCAAGGGGTGCCGCGGCAGCAGCTGCCGAGGGCAGGGCTGCCACCAGCGCGCCGGAGCCCAGGCCGGCCACCGCCATGTTCACCAGGGCCTCCGCCAGGCTGGCGTGGAACGGCAGGAAGAGGAGATAGCCCAGTCCGACGCAGACCGCCGCGCCCACCAGTGTCCACCGCGGGGTGAGTCTTCGCGTGACCACCGGATAGAGCAGGGCTCCCACCAGCAGGGCAAGGACGTAGACGCCGATAATGATGGAGACATGCCCCGCGCGCAGGCCCAGCCCGTAACCGTGCAGAGCCGGATCCGTCCGGGCAAAGGTGGACAGCGGGGCCTGGGCGCCCAGCACCGAGACGCCGAACAGCCCTGCCGTCAGCTGCACCGGCCACATGGATGGCGCGCGCAGCATCCGGATGTCGACCAATGGATCCTTCCGGCCCAGCTCCACCCGGGTGAAGGGGATAAAGACCAGCAGCCCGGCCGCTGCCAGTGCCCACGGCCACCAGGCGCCGGGACCGTTGAGCCGCATAAAGGTCAGCCCGGAGGTGATCAGGAGCAGCCCGACGGCGAGCAGTGCAAAGCCGCGGGTGTCCACCCGGCCACCGCTCCGTTCGGTGGACTCCGGCACCCCGAAGCGGACCACGAACCAGCACGCGGTGACGGCCACGGCCGGAAGCATCAGGACCAGCTGCAGCGCTCCGGCGAAGACTTCCACCAGGGCACCGGCGGCGAGGGCGCCGGCGATGACGCCGAACTCGAGCGCCCCTACCAGGGCGCCGGCGGCGCGGCGGGTGCGGGCAGCGCCGTCGGGCAGTGCGTGCACCCGGCTAAAGACCAGGGCGATTTCCAGCGGGAGCCAGACCACGTAGAAACCCTGCAGCGACCACGCCGCGAGGAACGTCCAGAAATCCGGTGCCAGCGCCACACCCCACGACGCGGCTGCGGTGAGGGCCGTGGAGACGAGGAGGATCCGGCGGTGGCCGTACATGTCGCCAAGCTTTGCGAGCACCGGCACCGCCAGGGCGCTCACGGTCAGCTGGGCCGCCTCAAACCAGTTCACGTCGGCATCGTGGATCCCCAGGTGCCGGGCGATGTCCGTGAGGATGGGTGTGTAGTACCCCTGGAGGATTCCGCTGGTGAGTTCCACCAGGCACAGAAAAGCGATAACGCGGCGCATGTCGACCTTCCGGGCGGGCTGGGCTCCGGGCGGCCAGCCGACTGATTGCATCCTAGGTCCGGCCGCCGCCGGGCCAGTGCAGGAACCGTGGAATATCCCGGCGTGGCGCACGTTATAGAGGGTGATAGATGCAAATGCATATAAATCGGTTATAGTAGTAGCAACCGGAAGTCTCCGGCCCCGGAAAGGAAAACCATGCAGATCGGCGTATTCAGCGTCAGCGACATCACCACGGACCCCACCACGGGCCGTACCCCCACGGAGCACGAGCGCATCAAGGCCTCCGTGGCGATCGCCAAGAAGGTCGAAGAAATCGGCATGGACGTCTACGCCATCGGCGAGCACCACAACCGGCCGTTCTTCTCCTCCTCCCCCACCACAACGCTCGCGTACATCGCGGCGCAGACCGAGCGGATCATCCTCTCCACGGCCACGACGCTGATCACCACCAACGATCCCGTGAAGATCGCCGAGGACTTCGCGATGCTCCAGCACCTGGCCGACGGCCGCGTTGACCTGGTCCTGGGCCGCGGAAATACCGCACCGGTGTACCCCTGGTTCGGCAAGAACATCCAGGACGGGATTGAGCTCGCGATCGAGAACTACAGCCTGCTGCGGCGGCTGTGGGACGAGGACACGGTGAACTGGTCCGGCAAGCACCGCACGCCGCTGCAGAACTTCACCTCCACCCCCCGCCCGCTCGACGGCGTGGCCCCCTTCGTCTGGCACGGCTCGATCCGCACGCCACAGATCGCCGAAGTGGCCGCCTACTACGGCGACGGCTTCTTCGCGAACAACATCTTCTGGCCCAAGGAGCACTACCAGCAGCTGATCGGCCTGTACCGCGAACGCTACGAGCACTACGGCCACGGCAAGGCGGACCAGGCCATTGTGGGCCTCGGCGGCCAGTTCTTTATGCGGAAGAACTCTCAGGACGCCGTCAAGGAGTTCCGCCCGTACTTCGACAACGCCCCCGTCTACGGCCACGGCCCGTCGCTGGAGGACTTCACCTCCCAGACCCCGCTGACCGTCGGCAGCCCGCAGGAAGTCATCGAGAAGACCCTCACCTTCCGCGAGTACTTTGGCGACTACCAGCGCCAGCTGTTCCTGATCGACCACGCAGGGCTGCCGTTGAAGACCGTCCTGGAGCAGCTGGACCTGTTCGGCGAGGAAGTTCTGCCGGTGCTGCGCAAGGAGTACGCCGAGAAGACCCCGGCGCACGTTCCGGAACCGCCGACGCACGCCGGCCGGGTGGCCGCGTCGCTGGCAGCCCGTGAAGCCGCCCCGCAGGAGGCCTGATGTCCGCCAGGATTGAATCGCCGGTGCGGCTGGCAGCGCAGACCTGGGAGTCGCTGTTCCGGGCGCAGGTTGCCGTGATGCGCCGGCTGCAAACCGGACCGGCGTTCAAGTCCCTGGCCGTGAACGAGTACGACGTCCTGTTCACGCTCTCCGGCTGCCCGTCCGGCTGGCTGCGCCAGAACGAGCTCAACGACCACGTGCTGCTGAGCCAGTCCAGCCTCAGCCGGTTGGTGGAGCGGCTGGAGAAGCGGGGCTTCGTGGAGCGCAAACCCGCCCCCGACGACGGCCGCGGCGTGCTGGTCCGGCTGACCGACGCGGGGCGGGAACTGCAAAAGGAAATTGGCCGCGAACACGTCCGCGACATCGCCTCGCTGGTGGCACCCGCCCTGACCGCCGAGGAACAACGCGAGCTGCTCCGGCTGACGGACAAGCTCAGGGCTTCGGTCCAGGCGCGCTGACCGCGCCGGCACCGGCGGCGGGACTAGCGCAGAGCGACCAGTTCCGCGGGGTCCTCGGCCGGCAGCTCGCCGGTGACGGTGGCGGTAACCTTGAGCTCCCTGAGCGAGAGGCTGCCGCCCACCGTCGACAGGAACGCCGTATCCGAAGAATCCCGGCCGGCGGTAATCCTGAGCATACTTTCCCGCGGTGCCAGTCCTGTCGGGTCGATGACGTGCCAGGCCCCGTTGATGTGGGCCTCCGCCACCGCATGGAAGTCCATGGGGGTCAGTCCCGGAGCGTACACGGCTGCCAGCCGCGCGGGCACGTTCTTGGACCGCAGCAGCGAGATGGCCAGGTGGGCGAAGTCCCGGCACACCCCGCGGCGGTGCAGGAGTGTTTCGACGGCGCCGTCGGTCCCGCGCGAGGACCCGCTGACGTACCGGAGTTCGCTAAAGACCCAGTCCCGCACGGCATACAGCAGTTCGGGACCGTCGAGCCCGCCGAATTCGGCGTAGGCGGTCGGAAGCAGCCGGTCCGACTCCGCATACCGGCTCGGCCGGACGTAGCGGATCAGCTCCATGAGGGAGGGCTCCTCCGGGGCGGCGAACCCCGTGACGGTGGCACCGTATTCGACCAGGACTTCAGTGGGTTCGGCAAACTCCATGTAGTGGAAGCGCCCGCCGTGGTGGTCCGAGAGTTCGGTCAGCGCCACGTCCTCCCCGCCGGCGGTCACGGACAGCGACTCCTCGAACCCGCTGTAGCCGGGGTTGAGAGCCGCGGCCACCGCCATCGCAACCTTGGTATTAGCCACGGTTTTGAATGCCAGGCGTGCGGACACAATGCGTTCCATGAATCTCCGGAGGGTGCTAGTTATTGATCTTCAGCGACAGTAGCATCCGCTGGACGTTGGCGAATTCCGAGCCGTCGTTCACGTATTTGTCGGCCTGCGCCAGGGTGTCAAAGGATTTGGCGGGTGCCACCTTCTGGTCCGGGGCGAACGCCTTGAGCTCGGCCAGGTCGCCGAAGGCGTAGTCCCCCTTGCCGCCGGGGCCGCGCACGATGTTCCGCAGGGAGCAGGACTTTCCGGCCGCACCGCCGACCACGTTCGTGATGCCGTAGGAGCCGAAGTACTTGTAGCCCTGGATGACCCGGAACACCACGTGCGGGTCGATGGTTCCTTCCCCGGCATGGTGTGGCAGCTCCACGGGAACACTGCTGACCACCACGTACGGCTTGGCGGCCCCGGACTTGCAAGCGGCCGGTGCCTGCGGCGGAAGTCCGGTCTGCAGGGTGGCCAGGTACCGGCCCTCCGCATCCTTGACCTCGATCCTGAGGGCGCCAGGGAGGGTGCCCTGCGCCGGTGTGACCGACTGTGCTATCCACTCCTGCGGGAGGTCGAAGCTGACAGTCTTGCCGGGGTCGTAGAAGGTCTTCCATACCGCGGCGGTCGCTCCGGCGGTGGCTCCGGCAGAAGAGCTCGCGCCGGCAGTCGCCGTCCCCGGCGCCGTCCCGCCGGCCGATCCGGCTGCGGCAGGCGTCGAAGCGCCGCCGGAAGACTCCGCCGTCGTACTCCCGCCGGGGGTGCCCGCCGTCCAGGTGGGCGCACCCTTGCTTTCGCTGCTGCAGCCGGCGAGCGCTGCCGCAGCGAGCGCCAGCGCAACAGTGATCCGGAGTCCGCGGGAGGGTGCCGTGCCAGTCATGCTGCCAGCGTAGCCGGGCCCATTAGGCATCAAAGCTTCCGGAGCAGCGTTTCGTAAAAGCTGACGCCACGGCCCAGCGTTTCGAGCGAGATCTTTTCGTCAACGGCGTGAATGGACCCGCGGTCCGCCGCATCCATGGCGAAGGGGGCGAAGCGGTACACGGCATCGCAGATCGCGGTGAACCTGCGTGAATCCGTTCCCCCCATCATGATGTACGGGGTGATGATCGCCTCCGGGAAGGTCGCAGCGATGCAGCCTTCCAGCAGCTCCCATTGCGGGCCGGTGGAAGCGGACACCGGGGTGGGTTCGTTGCCCTCCACGACGCGCAGCTCGACTTTCGGATCGCGGATGACCTTGCGCAGCCGCTCCACGGTGCCGGCTACGGTATCCCCCACCGCGACGCGGATGTTTGCGTTGGCCCGTGCCGTGGCCGCGAGCACGTTGGCGCCAGGGCTGCCCTCGAGGGTGGTGACGGCCACTGTGGTGCGGGTCATGGCGTTGGTTTCGTTGCCGAGCCGGCCGAACAGCCAGGTCATCGGGACCCTGAGCAGGGACAGTTTGGCGAAGGCGATCCGCAGCGGGACGGGTGCATGGGGGCCGAAGCGCCGGAGCATCTCGACGGTCACGTCCGGGAGCCGCTGCGGGAACGGGCTGCGCTCCAGCCGGGTGATGGCCCTGGCCAGCCGGGCCGTCGCTCCCATCCGCGGCGGCGTCGAGGCGTGGCCGCCGGGGTCACGAGTGAGGAGTTCGACGTCGAGGATCCCCTTTTCGGCAACGCCCACCACGGCGGCCGGCCTGCTGACGCCGGGAAAGGCGCCACCGGCCACGGCGCCGCCTTCGTCGAGCACCAGCCGGGGCCGGATCCCGCGCTCCTCGAGGAGGGCCGCCGCCGCCACGGCACTGTCGCCGGCGGTCTCCTCGTTGTTCCCGAAGGAAAAGTAGACGTCCTGTGCCGGGGCGAAGCCATCGAGGAGCAGGGCCTCTGCGGCTTCCAGGATGGCAACCAGCTGGCCCTTGTCGTCGAGGGTACCGCGGCCCCACAGATGGGTACCGTCGTTGTGGCCGGCGAAGGGCGGGTGGGTCCACGCCTGCTCGTCCCCTGCGGGGACCACGTCGTAGTGGGCCATCAGTACCGCCGGGCCGTTTCCGTTGTCAGTGCTGTCCGTTCCGCGGGTCCCCGGCCAGCGGAAGAGCAGGGCATGGCCGTTGACGCGTTCCACCTCCAGCGCTGCGTGGACTGCGGGGTACAGAACCGGGAGTGCGGCCAGGAAGGCCTCGAACTGGTCGGCGTCCACCTCGGCGGAAACCCGGGAGGAGACGGTACGGTACCTGACCAGTTCAGCCAGGGATGCGGCGGCGCGGCGGGCGCGGTCCGCGGGGACAGCGGCGCGGGCGGCGGCCCCGGCGGCGGCGGTGTTGTGCATGCGCGAAAGTCTACGGGCCGGCAGCCCGGGGAGGTCCGCAGCAGCGGCTGCGTTTCCGGCACGGGATCGGGGCTAGGCTTGGGGGATGGCTGATGAGCACTTTGACGGAGCGGACCTCGACGAACAGGACAGCGTCACCCGAATGTCCGCCGTCGACATCGCGGACTGGCGGCTCCGGACCTTTGCGCTCTACGCAACCGTCCGGAAGATCGCGGCGGACAATCCCGCGGAAGCCCACTCCTACTGGCGGCAGGAACGGGACCGGATGTTCGGCACGCACCCCGCTTCGCCGCTCACCGACGCCGCAAAGGCCAGCTTCGGCGGCCTGAAGACCGCGGACTACGATCCGATCTACCGCTTCCACGTCCCCATCACCCCGGAGGGCGCCGGCCGGGAGATGAACGTCGAGACCGGAACCGACGGGGTGGTCCGGTTTGTCCGGCTCGGCACCTTCGACCTGCCGGAGATGGGGCAGCTGGCGGTGTGGAAGCTCAACGGTTACGGCGGCGGAATCTTCGTGCCGTTCCGCGATGCCACCGCGGGCCGGCCCGGCGGCAGCTACGGGGCGGGCCGCTACCTGCTGGACACCATCAAGGGCTCCTTCCACGGCGTCTCCGGCACGGGATCCGGTGCCGAGTTCGTGCTCGACTTCAACTTTGCGTACAACCCTTCCTGCGCCTACAACGAGGCGTGGGCGTGCCCGCTGGCCGGGCCCTCCAACCGCCTCGCCGTGGAGCTGCCGGCCGGCGAGCTGTACTAACCGGATGGAGTCGCAGCTTCAACAGGCAGATCCGCCCCCGCAGTCCCCGCCCGGTGTGTCCGCGCCAGGTGTCCCGGCGTCGGGGGTTGCCACGCGCCGGCGGTACCGGGGCCTGCTTCGGTATCCCCTGGTCCGCCAGCTCCTGAGGTTCACCGGCGTCGGAGTTATCTGCACGCTCTGTTCACTGGCGCTGTATGCGTTCCTGCGGCCGTGGATCGGGCCGCAGCCGGCCAACGCCGCCGCGCTGATCATCACCTCGCTGCTGAACACGGCCCTGAACCGGCGCCTGACCTTCAAGATCACCGAGCGCCACCGGATGAAGCGCGATCACCTCAACGGGCTGATTGTCATCCTGGTGGCCCTGCTGATCACCGGCGGAAGCCTCGGCATCCTGCATTGGATCAACCCGGACGCCAGCGTGGCCGACGAGCTCTGGACCACCACGCTGTCCGGTTTCCTGGCCACGGCGGTACGGTTCACCATGCTGCGGCACTGGATCTTCCGCCGGGCCAGGCACCGCTAGCCGAGGGAGCGGATGCTGCCGACGGCGGTGCGCACCGCGGCCGCGGCATCGGACAGTTCGGCTTCCGTAATGCTGGAGTCGAAGCTGAAGCGAACGGCGGTCTGGGCCACCTCGGCGCTGACGCCCATCGCCAGCAGCACCGGCGAGGGCTCGTCGGCGCCCGCGGCGCAGGCCGAACCGCTGGAACAAATGACACCCTGCCGCTCAAGTTCCAGCAGCACCGATTCCCCGCTGGTCCCGGGGAAACAGAAGGACGCGACCGAGGGCAGCCGCTCCCCCGGATGCCCGGTGAGCACCGCCCCTGGCACCTCCGCCAGGATCGAACGGATAAAGCCGTCCCGCAGGCCCGCGACCCGCGCTGCGGCCTCCGGGCGGGACGCCCCGGCGAGGCGCAATGCGGTCGCCAGGGCCACCGCTCCGGCGACGTTTTCGGTCCCGGAGCGGCGTCCGCGTTCCTGCCCGCCGCCGTGGACCAGCGGCTCCAGCCGGGTCCGGCCGCGGACATACAACGCGCCGCAGCCCTTGGGGGCGCCGATCTTGTGGCCGGAAATACTCAGGGCATCAACGCCGAGTGCCCGTGTGTCGAGGGACAGCCAGCCCGCTCCCTGCACGGCGTCGGTGTGGAAGGGAATGCCACGTTCGCGGGCCATCGCCGCGAGCCGGGCCACGGGCTGGACCGTCCCCACCTCGTTATTGGCGTACATCACGCTGACCAGCGCCGTTTCGGGCCGGAGCGTTGCCGCGAGCGCCTCGTCGGTGACCTGCCCGTAGCTGTCAACGGGGATCACGTCCACCGCGAAACCGTGGACGCGTTCGAGGTAGCGTGCTGACTCTTCCACCGCGGGATGCTCGACGGCGCTGATCGCCACCCGGTCAAGTCGCGGATCCGCGCTGTGCCGGGCCAGTGCGATGCCCTTCACGGCGAGGTTGTCCGCCTCGGTCCCGCCGGAGGTGAAGATAACCTCGCCGGGGCGGCAACCGAGCGCTTCAGCTGTGGTGGCCCGGGCCGCGGCCAGCGCCGCGGCCGCCGTGTCACCCAGGGAATGGTGGCTCGAGGGGTTGCCGAAGTCGCCGCTGAGATAGGGCCACATGGCCTCGAGCACCTCGCGGCGGACCGGTGTGGTGGCCGCGGCGTCCAGGAAGATCACGGCTTGCCTCAGCCGGCCGGTTCGAGTTCCACGTCGAGGCCAAGGTCCAGGGCGGTGACGCTGTGGGTGAGCGCCCCGACGGAGATGACGTCCACGCCGGTGGCTGCGATGCCGGCCACGGTGGCCAGGTTGACGTTGCCGCTGGCCTCCACCCGGGCCCGGCCGGCCACGAGCTTGACCCCGTCGGCGAGTTCGGCCAGCGAGAAGTTGTCCAGCATGATGGTGTCCACGCCGGCGGCCAGCACCGGCTCGATCTGGGCCATGGTGTCCACTTCCACTTCGAAGTGCGTGGTGTGCCCCAGCTGTTCCCTGGCACTGCGCAGGACGGCGGTGAGCTTCGCGGGGTCGCCGCCGGTGAGTACGGCCAAGTGGTTGTCCTTGGCCAGGACGGCGTCGGAGAGGCTGAACCGGTGGTTCGCGCCGCCACCGCAGCGCACGGCGTAGCGTTCCAGTACACGCAGCCCCGGGGTGGTCTTCCGGGTGTCGGTGATGCGGGCCCCGGTGCCTGCCGCCAGCGCCACAAATTCGGCTGTCCGGGTGGCGATAGCGCTCATCCGCTGCACCAGGTTCAGCGCCACCCGTTCGGCCAGGAGCACCCCGCGGGCGTTGCCGGTCACCCGTGCCAGGGCCGTGCCGGCGTCGAAGACGGTGCCGTCCGGCACGAGTAAATCAACGACGGCGGAGGGGTCAGCCAGCGTCATGGCCGCGGCGAAGACGTCCCCGCCGCTGAAGACGCCGGGCACCCGGGCAGCCAGCACCGCGGTGGCACGGGCGTCGGCCGGGAGCAGCGTCTGCGAGGTGATGTCCCCGTGCGGGGCGTCTTCCAGCAGGGCGGCGCGCAACACAGCATCGACGGCGGCCGCGGGAAGGCTTCCGGCGAGATCCGGGCGGGTCTGCGCCGGCGATTCCTGAAGGGTGATCATAGCGAGATCCTTTGCATGAAGTGGGTCGGGGCGGGTGCCGGGTCCGTGTCGGCGCGATAGTGGGCGCCCAGGGAAACAGTCCGGGCCCCGGCCGCGCCTACCAGGAGCCGGGCGGCCAGGAGCAGGTTGCGGTCCTCGTGCTCCCGCGGGTCGACGGCGTCGGTCAGGGCCTCCGGCTGCACGACGGCGGCCCACCGGTCCAGCTGCTCCGCGGCGGCAGTGAGCCCGTCGCCACGGCGGAGCACCCCGGCGTGGGTGGTCATCAGCTGCCGAAGTGCCGCCCGCGAAAACTCCCCCGGACGAGGCACCGACTTCACTCCAGCTTCGGAAACCGCCGGGGAGGGTCCTGCCCGGGAGGAGTCGCGCGACGGTGCTGCGGAAGCGTGCGTCAAGTGGAGGCCGCCAGCGGCCGTGGGCCCACACGATCCGGGTTCCCTGGCCGAGCTTGCGAGGTTAGGGCGATCGTGGGGAGCACGCGGAGCAGTGCCGTCGCGCGGGGCTGCAACTCTGAGGAAATCCTCCACGGCCCGCCGCCCGAATACCAACCCCTCGAGCAGCGAGTTGCTGGCCAGCCGGTTGGCGCCCTGCGCACCGGTGCAGGCGGCCTCGCCGGCGGCGTAGAGCCCGGGCACGGTGGTGCGCCCGTGCAGGTCCGTGGCCACGCCGCCCATCCAGTAGTGTGCCGCCGGAGAGACGGGCAACGGCTCGGTGGTCCAGTCGTAACCGGTGGCGCGGGTGGCTGCGGTGATGGTGGGAAAGCGCCCGGCCAGGAACCCGGTGCCGCGGCTGGCTTCGACGCCCCGGGCGTCCAGGTACACCGGGGTGTCGGCCGGCAGTCCTGCGGCGGCCAGGTGCAGCGCGATGCTGCGGGAGACGACGTCGCGCGGTGCCAGTTCAGCGTCGGGGTGGTAATCCGGCATAAAGCGGTAGCCTGCCGGATCCAGCAGGACGGCACCCTCTCCCCGCACCGCTTCGGAGATCAGCAGTGCGGGCGGGCCGCCGGGGACTTCTGCCGCGGCGAGGGTGGTGGGGTGGAACTGGAAGAACTCAAGGTCCCGGACGGCCGCACCCGCGCGCCAGGCCAGGGCCAGGCCGTCGGCGGTGGCAACGGCGGGGTTGCTGGTCCTGGCGAAGAGCCGGCCCGCGCCGCCGGTGGCGAGCAGGACGGCGTCGGCGTCGAGCTGTTTCGGCCGCCCGCCGGCGAGGTAGGCGACGCCGGTGACTGATCCGGCCTGGTCCCCGGTTCCCGGGTCACCGGTCAGCAGCCCGGTGACGAAGGCACCGGTCTCGACGCGGAGCAGGCCTTGGACAGCGCGGTCGAGGACCGCAGCCACCAGCCCGCGGGCTATCCGGGCTCCCGTGGCGTCACCGCCGGCGTGCAGGATACGGGCGGCCGAATGTGCCGCCTCAAGGCCCAGCGCCGGTCCGCCGTCGTCCCGGACGTCGAAGTCCACGCCAAAACGGCGCAGCCCGGCGATGTCCCGCACGGCTTCCGTGCACAGGATCCGGACGGCCTCGGGATCGTTGTGCCCGGCCCCTGCGGCGAGTGTGTCGGCGATGTGCGCCGCCACGGCGTCTCCCGGCGCGGCCTCCCCCGGTGACAGCACGGCGGCCACGCCGCCCTGGGCGTAGAAGGTGTTGCTTTCCTCAAGCGTGCCCTTGGTCAGGAGTACCACCTCGGCGGCCGGAGCCCCGCCGGGACCCCCGGCCGGCTCGGAGGCCAGGAGCGCGGCGTACAGTCCGGCGATTCCGGAACCGACAACCACCAGCCGCCTGGTCACGGCCGCGCCGCCAGCATCCGCTCGAGGGCAACCCGGGCGGGGGCGGCGACGCCGTCCGCCACCGTGATGCGGTTGACCACCTCACCGCGCACCAGGGCTTCCAGGACCCAGGCGAGGTAGCCGGGGTGGATCCGGTACATGGTGGAGCAGGGGCAGATCACCGGGTCCAGGCAGAAGATGGTGTGCTGCGGATACTCGGCGGCCAGCCTGTTGACCAGGTTGATCTCCGTGCCCACGGCGAACACGGTGGGCTCGGTGGCGGCGGCGATGGCCTTGCGGATGAAGTCGGTGGAACCTGCGGAGTCGGCTGCGTCGACCACCTCCATGGGGCACTCCGGGTGGACGATGACCTGCACGCCCGGGAAGTCGGCGCGGGCCTTCTCGATCTGGGCCACGTTGAAGCGCTTGTGCACCGAGCAGAAGCCGTGCCAGAGGATGACCCGGGAGTCTTCAAGGTCCTGCACGGTATTGCCGCCGAGGTCTTCGCGCGGATTCCACATGGGCATCTGTTCCAGCGGCACGCCCATGGCCTTGGCGGTATTGCGGCCCAGGTGCTGGTCGGGGAAGAACAGCACCCGCTGGCCCCGTTCGAACGCCCATTCCAGCACCGTGGCCGCGTTGGACGAGGTGCAGACAATCCCGCCGTGCTCGCCGCAGAAACCCTTCAGCGCGGCCGATGAGTTCATGTAGGTGACCGGGATGACCGGAACCCGGCCGTCGGCGTCGGGCTCGGTGCCGAACAGTTCCTCGAGCTGTTCCCAGCATTCGGTGACCGAGTCGATGTCAGCCATGTCGGCCATGGAGCAGCCGGCGGCGAGATTGGGCAGGATGACGGCCTGGTCCGGGGCCGAGAGGATGTCCGCCGTTTCGGCCATAAAGTGCACGCCGCAGAAGATGATGGCCTCCGCGTCCGGCCGGGTCAGGGCGGCGTTGGCAAGCTGGAAGGAGTCGCCCACGAAGTCGGCGTATTCGACCACTTCGTCGCGCTGGTAGAAGTGGCCCAGGATGACGGCGCGGTCCCCCAGCTCAGCCTTGGCGGCCCGGATCCGGGCGTCGAGTTCGGCGTCGCCGGCAAGCCGGTATTCCTCCGGGAGCTGGCCCTGCCGGGGGGTCGAGGGCGGAGCGACGTCGGCCACGGAGGCGCCCGGGCCGTAGGCGGGCACGCCGGCCAGGGCTTCAGCCAGGTCGAAGTCCCAGGGGCCGCGGGCCAGGGCCGGGCTGCAGGTGGAGCCCGGCGTGCTGCGTTCGGCCTGGTCGCGGGTGATCAGCTGGATCGCCGTGTTGACGCTGCTCATGGTGTGCTCCTGTTGTCTGGGTCAAGGCCGGGGCGGCCGGTAAAGCGGTAAAGACGGGGAGGCCGGTGTTTGCCGCCCTGCAGGTATTCGTCGGTTTCTTCGATCTCCGGTGTGGCCTTGATCTGGCGGCGGAAGTTGGCCGGATCCAGTTCGCGGTCCAGGACGGCTTCGTAGACTTCGCGGACCTGACCGAGGGTGAAGTATTCGCCGAGCAGGTGGTAGGCGATGGAGCCGTAGGCCATCTTGTTGCGGAGCCGCCACAGGGCGTAGTCGACGATGGTGTTGTGGTCGAACGCCAGCTCGCCGAGGCGGTCTGCCCGGAACCAGCGGACGTTTTCGGATTCGTCGGCGAGGGCGGCCTCCGTGGGCTGGACGAGCGCCCAGTAGACGATCGACACCACCCGCTGCGAGGGTGAGCGGTGCAGGCCGCCAAACGCATAGAGCTGCTCAAGGTAATTGGGGGCAAGCCCGGTGGTCTCACGCAGGTTGCGGGACGCGGCGTCCTGCAACGATTCCGAATGGGTCAGCGGTCCGCCGGGCAGCGCCCAGAGCCCTTTGAACGGTTCCCTGATTCTGCGCACCAGGGGGATCCACAGGGTGGGGCGGCCGGAGCGCTCGCTGGGCCGCAGGGCGAAAATCACCGTGGAGATGGCCAGCGACGGCGGCGCGAGCTGGCGCTCGGAGACGTTGGCTGGAGAGGTGTAGATGGAGATCGACCCCCGCGTTCCGGGGCCCGGGCCGTGGTGGGAACGGCTGCCCGGACGGTTCCGGCCTGACCGCCGGAGTAGTTATAGTCACTTTGACTAGAACTAATTCTACGACGGCGCCGGCGCGGCACCAAATATTGCGGAGAGCCGGTTCCGGCGGGAACTACTGACCGCGGGCAGCGGCCTCGAGCAGCGGCAGCGTCCGGCCCTCGAAATGGGTATTGAGGACGATCACCGAGGACGAGCGCAACACCGTACGGGTCGCGATCATGGCGTCCAGAACCCGCTGCAGGTCCGGGTTGGAGCGCGCCGCGATCCGCGCCATCAGGTCCGAGCTGCCGGAGACGGTGTGGATTTCAATGAGTTCGGGGATCCGCGCCAGGGCCTCCACGACGGCATCATGCCCAAGGTCCTGGTTGATGGTCAGGGAGCAGAAGGCCACCACCGGATATCCGAAGTGCGCCGGGTCCGGCTGCGGGACCCAGGCGCCAATGACGCCGCTGTCCTGCATCCTGTCCAGGCGCGACTGCACGGTGGCGCGGGCAACCTTGAGCACCCGGGACGCCTCCAGGACCGAGGCCCGGGGCGAGTCCGTGAAGAACCGGACAATTTTCGCGTCCAGCGGGTCAACATTCATATCCGGGTCCTTGCCTGCGGGAATCAACAGCACAAATCGTCACGATTCGGGCCGGTTTATCAACAAACTGCAACCATGCTCTCACGCGCGCGGTCCGGAAACACGCCCCGGGGACGGTAAATTCAAATGGTCCCAAAAGGACAACTCCATCACCGTAAGAAGGTTCGCAAGCATGACAATGAAGTCCACCGCGGAGCGCCCGGCCCCCACACTCGGCCACAGCATGAAGCCCCGCCAGCTCACCATGATGGGACTCGGCAGCGCCATCGGCGCCGGCCTGTTCCTCGGATCCGGGGCCGGAATCCAGGCCGCCGGTCCGGCCGTCCTGATCTCCTACCTCGTCGCGGGAACACTGATCATCCTGGTCATGTGGGCCCTGGGCGAGATGGCCGCCGCCAACCCCAACAGCGGCGCGTTTTCCGTCTACGCCGAAAAGGCCATGGGAAAAACGGCCGGTGCCACCGTGGGCTGGCTCTGGTGGCTCCAGCTTGTGGTGGTCATCGCCGCCGAGGCCCTCGGTGCGGCCGGCCTCCTGTTCACTGTATGGCCCGCCATTCCGGTTTGGGGACTCGCCCTGGTCTTTATGGCGGTGTTCACGGCCATCAACCTCGCCGGCGTGAAGAACTTCGGCGAATTCGAATTCTGGTTCGCCATCCTCAAGGTGGCCGCCATCCTGGTGTTCCTGGCCATCGGCGCCGCCCTCCTCTTCGGCTGGCTGCCGGACGTGGCCAGCCCCGGACTGGGTAACATCACCACCAACTTCGCCCCCGCCGGCCTGGGCGGCATTGCGACGGCCCTGTTCGTGGTGATTTTCGCCTTCGGCGGCACGGAAATCGTCAGTGTGGCCGCGGCCGAGACGGAGAACCCGGCCCGCAGCGTGGGCCACGCAATCCGCACGGTGGTCTGGCGGATCCTGGTGTTCTACATCGGCTCCGTCTTTGTCATCGCGGCCGTCCTGCCCACCACCTCGGCCGCCCTGAAGTCGCCGTTCGCCGGCGTCCTGGACCTGGCACGCATCCCCGGCGCCGGAACGGCCATCACCCTGGTAGCCGTCGTCGCGCTGCTCTCCGCGCTGAACGCCAACCTCTACGGTGCCTCCCGGATGGCCTACTCGCTTTCCGAGCGCGGCGAGGCACCGCGGTTCCTGTCCCGGCTGAACAAGGCGCGCGTGCCGGTCATTGCCGTCAGCATTTCCGTGGCGTTCGGGTTCCTGGCCGCGGTCCTGGAACTGCTGTTCCCGGACCGGGTCCTGCCCGCCCTCTTCCAGCTGGTGGGCTCCACCTGCCTGGTGGTCTGGGGCTCTGCGCTGGTTTCGCAGCTGATCCTGCGGCGCCGGGCGGACCGGGAAGGCACGGAACTGCCCCTGCGGATGAAGGGCTTCCCCGGCCTGACCATCTTCGGGCTGGTCCTCCTCGCCCTGATCTTCGCCGTCGGCTTCAGCAGCCCGGAGAGCAGCAGGCAGCTCTTCAGCACCATCGCCCTGATCGCCGGGATCGCGGCCGCCTGCTGGATCGGCGCCCGCGTCGCGAGGACCCGCACCTCCGACTAGTCCCCGGGTATCCGCCGTAGTAAACAAATTGCTATGCGCGATACCGCCGGGCTGGGCAGGTTTGTGCAGAATGGTCAATACATCCTGAGCTGATTGCCCAGCCCGGCGTCCGTGACTAGGGTCACAGGCATGGACACTCTCCCCCTCGCGGTTCCCGGCGACGACGCCGGGCCGCTTAGCCCCGCCCAGCTCCGCGAGCTGTATTCGCTGATGGTCGCCGTCCGGCACCTCGACACCTCGGCCATCGCCTGGCAGCGGCAGGGCATCATCCCCGGCTACGCCCCGGAACTCGGCCAGGAGGCGGCCCAGGTGGGCAGCGGCTACGTTGTGGATACCGCCCGCGACTTCGTCTTCCCGACCTACCGCGAGATGGGCGTCGCCCGCACCATGGGCGTGGACATGGTGGGGTACATGTCCACCCATAAGGCCACCTGGCACGGGGGCCTCTACGATCCGATGGAATCCCGGCTGGCCCCGATCCAGGCCGTCGTCGCCGGGTCCGTGCTGCACGCCGTCGGCTGGGCCCACGGCCAGACCCTTTCCGCTACCGCCGACGGCACCACCGGCGTTGCGCTGACCTACTTCGGCGACGGCGCATCCTCGCAGGGTGATGTCCACGAGGCGATGAACTTCGCCGCAGTGATGAAGGCCCCGGTGGTCTTCTTCGTCCAGAACAACGGCTGGGCCATCTCCGTCCCCACCGAGCGCCAGGTGGCCGGCGGCTCGGTCGCCGCACGCGCCGCCGGCTATGGCATCCCGGCCCTGCAGATTGACGGGAACGACGTCGTCGCCGTCGTCGAGGCCACCCGCCGCGCCTTCGCGCACGCCCGGTCCGGGAACGGCCCGGTGCTGATCGAGGCGATGACGTACCGCCGCGGCCCGCACTCCACGTCCGATGACCCCGGCCGCTACCGGTCCCTCGATGAGGAACGGACCGGCGCCGGCGAGGACCCGCTGGCCCGCCTCAAGCGTCGGCTGCTGGCAGACGGCCTCGCCGATGAGGCGTTTTTCGAGCAGGCCCTGGCCGCTGCCAAGGCCGAAGAGGAACAGATCCGGGCCGGCATCCAGGCCCTGGGCTCCCGCCCCGGCGCCGAGATGTTCGACCTTGTCTTCCAGGAAACCACCCCTGCCCTGCAGGCCCAGGCCGCCAACTGGCGCGAGGAGTCCGAACATGTCTAACTCAATGCTTGAAAGCCCGCGCGCGGCCGGCGGCACCAGCGCCGGCACCCCGGCGCCCGGCACTGTGATGTCCATGCAGCAGGCCCTGAACCGTGCCCTGGACGAGGTCCTGGCCGAGAACCCGAAGGCCGTCATCTTCGGCGAGGACTGCGGCCAGCTGGGCGGCGTCTTCCGGATCACCGACGGCCTGCAGGCCAAACACGGTGCGGAGCGGGTCTTCGACACACCGCTGGCCGAGTCCGGCATCCTCGGCATGTCCGTCGGCCTGGCCATGGCGGGCTTCCACCCCATCCCCGAGGTCCAGTTCGACGGCTTCGCCTATCCGGCCGTCAACCAGATTGTCTGCCAGATTGCCAGAATGAACTACCGCAGCCGCGGGACCATGCCGATGCCGATCACCCTGCGGGTCCCCAGCTTCGGCGGCATCCGCGCCCCCGAACACCACGGCGAGAGCCTCGAGGCGCTCTTCGCCCACGTACCCGGGCTCAAGGTGGTCTCGCCGTCGAACCCGCACGAGGCCTACCACCTGCTCAAGTACGCCGCCACGCGCCCGGACCCGGTGATCTTTATGGAACCGAAGTCCCGCTACTGGCAAAAAGGCGAGGTGGACCTGGCCCAGGGCGACGCCGACGGCGGAGCTCCGACCGGCGCCAAGCTCATGCGGGAGGGCCGGCACCTGACCCTGGTGGCCTGGGGCGCCATGGTGGCCCGCTGCCTGCAGGTGGCGGAGCTGGCCGCGGAGGACGGCATCGACGTCGAGGTCCTGGACCTGCGCTGGCTCAAGCCGATCGACGCCGCGGCCCTGGCCGCCTCCGTGGGCAAGACGCGCCGCGCCGTCGTCGTCCATGAGGCGCCACTGACCTCCGGCCTGGGCGCCGAGGTGGCGCAGCTGATCACCCAAAGCTGCTTTAACACCCTTAAGGCGCCCGTGGAGCGTGTGACCGGCTTCGACGTGCCCTACCCCTCGGGTGACCTCGAGGACGAATACATCCCGAACATAGACCGGATCCTCTTCGGCATCCAGCGAGTATTGGAGTACAAACGTGGCTGAAATTTCCTTTCCGTTGCCTGACCTCGGCGAGGGCCTGATCGAGGCGACCGTGCTCGAATGGCTCGTCTCGCCCGGGGACCAGGTGGAGCGGAACCAGCCGCTGGTGGAGGTTGAGACCACCAAGTCCGCCGTCGAATTGCCGAGCCCGCAGGCGGGTAAGGTAGTGCGTATTCACGGCGAACCGGGTGAGAAAATCAACGTTGGCGAGCCGCTGATCGTGTTCGAGGTGCCGGACAATACGGCCGGCATCGTGGGCAGGGTACCGAAGGAAGAGGCACCGAAGCGCCGGGTCCGCCTGAGCGCCGTACTTGATGAGGACTGACACCATGAGCGGCAGGCACACCGGCGAACAGCATTCGCACACCGTTGAGGGCACCGACCCGCAGCTGTTTGTGGCGGTGCACGACCCCAAGGACGACGCCGGGCTCCGGCCGGTCCTGCTGCTGCACGGCTTCTCCTCCTCCGCCAAGCTCAACTGGGAGGACACAGGCTGGATCGGCGCACTGACCGAGGCCGGCCGGCGTGTCATCACGGTGGACCTGCCCGGCCACGGCCGCAGCGGCGCCCCTGAGGACCGCGATTCCTACTCCCCCAGCCGAATCCGCGCGGACCTCCTGCAGATTGCGTTCGACGCCGGCGCCCGCCCGCTGCGTGACGGGGACCCCGCCAGCGGCCTGGACGTCATCGGCTACTCCCTGGGATCGCGGCTGGCGTGGGAATTCGGCGCCACTCAGCATGAGCTGGTCCACCGGCTGGTCCTGGGCGGCCCCAACGTCGCCGATCCGCTGGCCGAGTTCGACCTGGTCGCGGCGCAGCACTACCTGGCCGACGGAACGCCGATCGCCGATGAATCCACCGCCGGGCTCCTGAAGATGGCGCAGCTGCTGCCGAGCAACAACATCTTCGCGCTGCTCTCGCTGGTCGAGGCGATCAAGGACGAACCGTTCGACCCGGCCGAGGCCGTTCCGCCGATGCCGATGCTGCTGGTGGCCGGCGAGAAGGACGAGCGGGCCGCATCGATGCCGGAACTGGCCGCCCTGGGCGCGAAAGCCGGAGCCATGGTGGAACAGCTCATCCTCCCCGGCCGGAACCACACCAACGCAGTGACCAGCCGGGCCTTCAAGCAAGGAGCCATCAGCTTCCTGGGCGTCTAGTTCTTCAGCGTTAAAGCACCGCGGGGCCACGGGCGGCCCATCCGAAATTCCGGATGGGCGGCACGTGGCCCCGCGTTTGTGGGCTGTCCGGGCTAGTGGTGGCTGCTGACGCCCAAGGGGCGCCCGCGGGTCTCCTTGGCCAGGACGACGCCGACGGCCGAAATGACGCAGAGGATCATGATGTAGATGCCGATGGAACCGGTCCAGTGCGTGCCCTGCAGCAGGGCCTCGGCGATGGTGGCCGCGAAGGCCCCGCCGAGGATGGCGCCGAAAGCGTAGCCGATGGAGATGCCCGAGTAACGGACGTTCGCCGGGAACATCTCGGCATACATGGCGGACATGGGGCCGTAGGACAGGCCGAGCCCGATGGTCAGTACGAACAGCGCGACGCCATAGAGCACAATGTCCTTGGTGTCGATCAGGGCGAACATCGGGATCATCCAGGCGAAGACGATTCCGTAGCCGATCAGGAAGGTCTTGACCCGGCCGATCCGGTCCGAAAGCCAGCCGCCCACCAGGGTGAAGATGAGCCAGCCGAACGACGCCAGCGTGGTGGCCAGCAGGATCTGCGGGGTGGGCATCTTCAGCGACTTGGTGGCGTAAGAGATGAAGAACGCGATCAGCAGGTAACCGGCGGCGTTGTTGCCGATGAAGATCATCGTGGAGTACAGCACGGCCTTCTTGTGCTTGCGGATAAGTTCGCCGAGCGGGGCCTTGCTTTCTTCCTTGCGGTCCTGCATCTCCTTGAAGACCGGGCTCTCGGCCACGGCTCGGCGGATCAGGTAGCCGACGACGATCAGCACGATGGAGAGCAGGAACGGCACCCGCCAGCCCCACGCGGCGAAGTCTTCCTTGGACATGCCGGTGTTGAGGAAGTACAGCAGGCCGGTGGCGAGGATCATGCCGACGGGGACGCCGATCTGCGGGTACGCGCCGAAGAGGCCGCGCTTGCCCAGCGGGGCGTGTTCGACGGCCATCAGGGCAGCTCCGCCCCATTCGCCGCCCGCGGAGAAGCCCTGGATGATGCGCAGGGTGATCAGCAGGATCGGCGCCCAGACGCCGATCTGGCCGTAGGTGGGCAGCATGCCGATCAGGGCAGTGGCGGCACCCATCATGACCAGGGTGAAGACCAGCATCGCTTTGCGGCCCAGCCGGTCGCCGAGGTGGCCTGCGATGATGGCGCCGAGCGGCCGGAACAGGAAACTGATACCGATCAGGGCGAAGGACAGGATCTGTGCCAGGCCGGGATTGGATGAGTTCAGCGGAGCGAGGAAGAGCGGTGAGAGCAGCGTTGCTGTCAGTTGGGCGAAGATGAAGAAGTCGTACCACTCGATGGTGGTACCGACCAGCGTCCCGGCGAGGACCTTGCGCTCCTCATGTTTGCTGCTGGGGCCCGTCGCTGAATCGACGGTTGAAGTTGCGGTCATTGGAACTCCGTTGCTGGGGGCAGAGGTACTGCCCGGGTGGGTGCGTTGTGACTTGGTGAATGCCTCTTGAATTACTGATCGAACGGTCAGTTGGTATCCGCGATACTACCCCGAAGCGTGTGATAAATCACACACTCCGGCGGAAACACTCCGCTTTGTGCCGAAAATGACGCCGACCCGCGCCAGCCGGATGACCGGACGCCGCGTCGGGACCCGACCACCCGCCGCGGCGGCGGCGCGTTTCCCATGCGCTACCTGCGCGTTCTATATTTGAACAGACAGTTCCTATATGGAACGCTACGTGAGAGTGACCCCGAGCACAAGGGTCCACCGCCGGGCTGCTGCCCGGCCGCCCGCTCCCCGCCTAGGATGGACAGCATGACCCCGAACGCCGGCAGCGCCCAGGCCTCACCGTCCCAGACGCTCTCCCGCGGCATCCGGGCCCTGGAAATCCTGGCTGATGCCGCGGAGCCGCTCACCATTGCCGAACTCGCCGATGCCCTTGGCGTTCACCGGTCGGTCGCGTACCGCATCCTGCGCACCCTCGAGGACCACTCGCTGCTGGTCCGCGACGACGGCGGCCGGGTCCAGCCTGGCCCCGGACTCGCAGTCCTGGCCCGCGGGGTGGCGCGCAGCCTGCAGACCGCGGCCCTGCCAGAACTTACGCAGCTGGCCAACGCCCTCACCATGAGCGCCTTTGTGGCCGTCTGGGACCGGGAGGACTGCGTCACCCTCGTGACGGTCGACCCCCGCCACACGGGTCCTGCCGTCGTGCAGCACCCCGGATCCCGGCACCCGATCAACGCCGGGGCCCCCGGCATCGCGATCCAGTCGGCCCTCACCGAGCCCGAGTGGCACCGCCTCGCCCCGGGGGTCCCCTACCGCTCCGAGGCGACCGAAGCCCGCCGGCGGGGCTATGCCGCCAGCCACGATGAAGTGATCCCCGGCGTTTCCTCCCTAGCGGTGCCGATCCAGGTTCCCGGCGGCCGGCCCGCGGCGCTGGCGGTTGTCTACATCCGCGCCGCGCAGGATCCCGACGAGGTGGCCGCCGCCCTGACCGCGAGCGCCGCGCGCATCGAAGCCCAGCTGGGCTGAACGCCCCGGCCGCAGAGGTGGCTTCCTTGACAACCGGCTCCCGCTCAGGCAGCTTTGTATCGTATACGATTTCATACTCAATGAGGAGGATGCGATGGAGCAGCTGTCGCAGGACGGCCTGGCCGCCGCCGGCAAGGTCATCGCGGTGCACATCAACTACCCCAGCCGTGCCGCCCAGCGCGGCCGCACCCCGGACCAGCCGTCCTACTTTCTCAAGCCCTCTTCCTCGCTCAGCCTGACCGGCGGCGTCGTCGAACGTCCCGCCGGCTGCGAATTGCTCGCCTTCGAGGGTGAAGTGGCCCTGGTGATCGGCACCCGGGCCCGCCGTGTCGCCCCCGACGAGGCGTGGCAGTACGTTGGCCACGTGACCGCGTCGAACGATCTCGGCGTCTACGACCTCCGCTACGCGGACAAAGGCTCCAACCTCCGCTCCAAGGGCGGCGACGGCTTTACCCCGGTGGGCCCGGGACTCCTCCCGGCGGCCGGCCTGGACCCCGCCGGCCTGCGGATCCGCACCTGGCTCAACGGCGAGCTGGTCCAGGAGGACTCCACCGGCACCCTGCTGTTCCCCTTCAGCCAGCTGGTGGCGGACCTCTCCCAGCTCCTCACCCTGGAACCGGGCGACATCATCCTGACCGGCACACCCGCCGGCGCCTCGGTCGCGCAGCCCGGCGACGTGATGGAAGTGGAGGTGGACGCCCCCGCGTCCGGGCTCAGCACGGGCCGGCTGACCACGACGGCGGCCCAGGGGACGGTGCCGCTGGCCGGCTACGGGGCCCAGCCGCGCAGCGACGAAGCCCAGCGGGCCGAGGCTTACGGCACCCCGGCGGCCCAGCCCGCGCCCGCCGCCGAGGCATCCGCGCCCGCCGCCGAGAGCGCACCCGCCGGGGCACTCTCACCCGAGCTGAAGGCCAAGCTGGAATCCGTTGCGACCGCCACCCTGAGCTCGCAGCTCCGTAAGCGCGGGCTGAACAATGTGAGCATCGATGGTTTGCACTCCACCCGGCCGGACCGCACGGTCGTCGGGGTGGCCAGGACCCTCCGGTATGTGCCCAACCGCGAGGACCTCTTCAAGACCCACGGCGGGGGCTTCAACGCCCAGAAGCGGGCCATTGATTCGCTCCGGGAGGGCGAGATCCTGGTGATGGAGGCCCGCGGGGAGAAGGGCACCGGCACTGTCGGGGACATCCTGGCCCTGCGCGCCCAGGTCAACGGCGCCGTGGCCGTCATCACCGACGGCGGCGTCCGCGACGTTACCGCCGTCGGCGCCCTGGACATGCCCACCTTCTTTGCAAACGCCCACCCGGCCGTCCTGGGCCGGCGCCATATCCCGTGGGACGTGGACCTGACCATCTCCTGCGGCGGGGCCACCGTGCAGCCCGGGGACATCATCGTGGGCGACGCCGACGGCATCCTCGTGATCCCGCCGGCGATCGCCGGGGAAGTGGCCGACGACGCCATCATCCAGGAGGCCGAGGAGTCCTTCATCGCCCACATGGTTGCCGCCGGGCACAGCGTGGACGGGCTCTACCCGATGAACGCCCAGTGGCGGGAAAAGTACCGGGAGTGGTCCGCGGACAACGGGCAGCCGACGCCATGACCAGCGCCGCCTCCACAGCCAGCGCAGCGTCCCCAACTGGCGCGGGCAGCAAGTCCGAGCAGGCCTATGCCGCGGTCAAGGCCGGCATCCTCAGCGGCGAGTACTCCCCCGGCTACCGCCTGGTGCTGGGCAAAATAGCCGAGGACCTGGGCTTCAGCGTGGTGCCCGTCCGGGAGGCCATCCGGCGGCTTGAAGCCGAAAACCTGGTGGTCTTCGAACGCAACGTCGGCGCCACGGTGGCCGGTATCGATCCCACCGAATACCTCTACACCATGCAGACGCTGGGGATTGTGGAGGGCGCCGCAACCGCCTTGTCGGCACCGCTGATATCCGCAGCCGACATCGCCCGCGCCCGTGCCGTAAACGAGCTCATGCGCGACTGCCTGGCGGATTTCGACCCCGTCCGCTTCACAAGCCTGAACCGTGACTTCCACGGGGTGCTGTTCGAACACTGCCCCAATCCGCACATCCTGGACCTGGTGCACCGCGGCTGGAACCGGCTGCAGGCGCTGCGGTCCTCCACCTTCAGCTACGTGCCCGGCCGCGCCCGCCAGTCGGTGGAAGAACATGAGGCACTGCTGCGGCTGCTGGAAGCGGGCGCACCGGCGGACGACGTCGAACGCGCCGCCAGGGCGCACCGCGCCGCCACCCTCGACGCATATCTCGCCCACCGGGCCACCGCACACTGAACCCCGGCGGGCCGTTACGGCCCCCGCCCCGAGCGACAAGGAAAAACAATGAAGTTCCGTTCCGATCCCCAGCTCCACCTCAAAGGCTCCCTCGCCGCCATGTTCACCCCCTTCACCGAGGCGGGAGACGTCGACCACGACAGCCTGCGGAACATGGTGGAGTGGCAGATCGCCAGCGGCTCCTCCGGCATCACCATCGGCGGTTCCACCGGCGAACCCAGCGCCCAGTCCGTCGAGGAACGTGCCGCCGCCATCCGCGCCACCGCCGGGGCCATCGGCGACCGCGTCCCCTTTATGGCGGGCACCGGCACGGCCAAGCTGCAGGAAACCCTGGAACTGACCCAGGCCGCCGTCGACGCCGGCGCGGACGCGTCGATGATCATCACGCCCTACTACTCCCGGCCCACGCAGGAGGCGCTGTACCGCTGGTACGCCACCATCGCCACCGAGTTCCCCGACATGCCGTTCGTGATCTACAACGTGCCCTCCCGCACCGCCGTGGACATGGCCCCCGAAACCGTGGCGCGGCTGTTCCGCGATTTCGAGAACATCGTCGGAATCAAGGAAACCACCAAGGACTTCGAGCACTTCTCCCGCGTGATGCACCTCGCCGGCAAGGACCTGCTGGTCTGGTCCGGCATCGAACTGCTGTGCCTGCCACTTATGGCCATTGGCGGCGCCGGCTTCATCTCGGCGCTGGCGAACATCGCGCCGAAGGCCTCCGCGGACATGTACCGGGCCTGGGTGGAGGGCGACTTCGAGACGGCCCGCAAAATCCACTACGGCGTCCACCCCCTGGTGGACCTCCTGTTCGTCGAGACCAACCCGGCCCCCAGCAAGTGGCTGATGGCCGAGGCCGGGCTGATCTCCTCCGCCCACGTCCGCCCGCCGCTTATCACGCCCACCGACGCCGGGCTGAAAAAGATCAACGAACTGATGGAAGCCGGCCGCGAGTACCTCACGCCGGTCGACGGCTTCCGGCTCCCGCAGTAACCCGCCCGTACACTTCACCGCCGAAGCAAAGGACTGAACCCCATGGCCGAGCACTACATTCCGGACGGGCTGCCCACCCGCATCCAGCACTACATCAACGGCGAATTCGTCGACTCCGTCAGCGGCAAGACCTTCGACGTCCTGGACCCGGTTTCCAACGAGACCTACGCCACCGCGGCTGCCGGGCAGAAGGAAGACATTGACCGCGCCGTCGCCGCGGCACGGAGGGCCTTCACCGAGGGCCCGTGGCCGCGGATGAAGCCGCGCGAGCGCGCCCGGGTCCTGAACAGGATCGCGGACGCCGTCGAGGCCCAGGAAACCCGGCTCGCGCAGCTTGAGACGTTCGACACCGGACTGCCGATCACCCAGGCCAAGGGGCAGGCGCTCCGGGCAGCGGAGAACTTCCGCTTCTTCGCGGACCTCATCGTGGCGCAGTTCGACGACGCCATGAAGGTCCCGGGCGCGCAGATCAACTACGTCAACCGCAAGCCGATCGGCGTCGCAGGCCTGATCACACCCTGGAACACGCCGTTTATGCTCGAGTCCTGGAAGCTGGCCCCGGCGCTGGCCACCGGCAACTGCGTGGTGCTGAAACCGGCCGAATTCACGCCACTCTCCGCCTCGCTCTGGGCGCAGATCTTCAAGGACGCCGGCCTGCCCGACGGGGTGTTCAACCTGGTCAACGGGCTCGGCGAGGAAGCCGGCGACGCCCTGGTCAAACACCCGGACGTGCCCCTGATCTCCTTCACCGGCGAAACCACCACGGGCAAGACGATCTTCCGCAACGCCGCGGAACACCTCAAGGGCCTCTCGATGGAACTCGGCGGCAAGAGCCCTGCTGTCATCTTCGACGACGCGGACCTCGACGCGGCCATCGATTCCACCCTCTTCGGGGTGTTCTCCCTCAACGGCGAGCGCTGCACCGCCGGCTCCAGGATCCTGGTCCAGCGCGGCATCTACGCGGAGTTCTGCGAGAAATACGCCGCGCGGGCCAAAAACATCGTGGTGGGCGACCCGCACGATCCGAAGACCGAGGTGGGTGCGCTGGTCCATCCCGAGCACTACGAGAAGGTCGCCCGGTACGTGGAGATCGGCAAGTCCGAGGGCCGCCTGCTGGCGGGCGGCGGCCGCCCGGAGGGCCTGCCCACCGGCAACTACATTGCGCCCACCGTCTTCGCCGACGTGAAGCCGGATGCCCGGATCTTCCAGGAGGAGATCTTCGGACCGGTCGTGGCGATTACGCCGTTCGAGGACGACGCCGAGGCGCTGGCCCTGGCGAACAACACCCGTTACGGTCTGGCCGGCTATGTATGGACCAACGACCTGACGCGGGCGCACAACTTCTCGCAGAACCTCGAGGCGGGGATGGTCTGGCTCAACAGCCACAACGTCCGGGACCTGCGGACCCCGTTCGGCGGGGTCAAAGCCTCCGGACTGGGCCACGAGGGCGGCTACCGCTCGATCGATTTCTACACCGACCAGCAGGCCGTCCACATCAGCCTCGGCGACGTCCACACGCCGAAGTTCGGTGCCGCGGCGGCGCACTGACGCCTCCACCGACCCGCCCCGCCGCCCCACCCGCGAACTCACCCGCGAACTCACCCGCGAACTCAAAGAGGAGTCCCCACCATGTCTAACGACATCATCACCCCCACGGCCCCCGCACCGGATATTGTCCGCTGCGCCTACATGGACCTGGTGGTCACCGACCTGGAGAAGTCCCGCGCGTTCTACGTGGACCTGCTGGGCCTGCACGTCACCTACGAGGACCAGGACGCGATCTACCTGCGCTCCTTCGAGGAATTCATCCACCACAACCTGGTCCTGCGCAAGGGCCCCGTGGCCGCCGCCGCCGCATTTGCCTACCGGGTCCGCACCCCCGGGGACGTTGACAAAGCCGAGGCCTACTTCGCGGAGATGGGCTGCCGCACGGAGCGCCGCAAGGACGGCTTCGCGCGAGGGATCGGCGACGCGGTCCGGGTGGAGGACCCGCTGGGCTTCCCCTACGAGTTCTTCTACGAGGTGGAGCACGTGGAGCGGCTCACCCAGCGCTACGACCTCTACAGCGCGGGCGAGCTGGTCCGGCTGGATCACTTCAACCAGGTCACGCCGGATGTCCCCCGGGGCCGGAAGTACCTGGAGGACCTGGGTTTCCGCGTCTCCGAGGACATCAAGGACTCCGACGGCGTGACGTACGCGGCCTGGATGCACCGCAAGCAGACCGTGCACGACACCGCCCTGACCGGCGGGGACGGCCCGCGGCTGCACCACATCGCGTTCTCCACCCACGAGAAGCACAACATCATCCAGATCTGCGACAAGATGGGCGCTTTGCGGATCTCGGACCGGATCGAGCGCGGGCCCGGCCGGCACGGCGTGTCCAACGCGTTCTACCTGTACATCCTGGATCCGGACGGCCACCGGGTAGAGATCTACACGCAGGACTACTACACGGGCGATCCGGACAACCCCACGGTGACGTGGGACGTGCACGACAACCAGCGCCGCGACTGGTGGGGCAATCCCGTGGTCCCGAGCTGGTACACCGAGGCCTCCCTGGTCCTGGACCTGGACGGCAACCCGCAGCCGCTGGTTGTCCGGACCGACAGCAGCGAGATGGCGGTGACGGTCGGCGCCGACGGCTTCGCCTACACCCGTGAGCCCGGCGAGGAACGTGGCTTCAAGCTCGGTTCGCAGCTCTAGCTAGGCGGCCGCCGCCGTCGCGTTGCGCCGGCGCAGCACGACGGCGGCAGCCGCACCGAGCAGGAACAGCGCCGCCGCGGCGCAGACCGGAACCAGGAACGCCGTCGAATACCCGGAGGTCTGGGCCAGCTGCCCGGCGATGGACGAACCAATGGCGGTGCCGGCGACGATGCCGCTTGCGAGCATTGTCATCACGGTGCCCAGTTTGCCCTCGGGGGCAACGACGCCGCCGATCGCGAACACCGTGACCATCAGCGGGCCCACCGGAAGGCCAAGGACCAGCAACACCAGGATCATCGGCAGCGCCGTCGTCGGCACCAGCAGCAGCGCCGCCAGCCCCGTCATCAGCGCCGCGCATGCCAGCCAGCGGGCGTTGACGCTGAAGCGCCGCGGCCAGTACGCCACGGACAATGCCGCGGCCGCCGAGCTCAGGCCCATGACGGCGTACAGGAGTCCGGCGAGTTCGGATGTCGCGAAGCTCGCGGAGAACGAGCTCAGGGAGGTCTGGGTGGCTCCGAAGAAGGTGCCCATGCAGACCATGGCCAGGACCGGCAGGGCCACGGCCGCGGTGTTGGCGGCGCGTTGTCCCGGCGCAAGGGTTTTCCGGTGCTCCCGCGCGGCAGCGGCGGCGGCGCGGCTCCGCGCGGGAGTTCGGGGTACCGCACGGTGCGTGGGGTGCACGGCGAATGCGGGCACCAAGGTGAGGGTTAGTGCGGCGGCGAGGGCCAGCGGAAGCCAGGGGTTAAGCAGGCTGGCGAGGATTCCCACCAGGGCCGGGCCCAGCACAAACGTCAGTTCATCTGCGGTGCTCTCGTAGGAGAGCGCAGTGTCCAGATCGCCGGGTTGGCCGGCGCCGCCCTTGCGGGAGCCCAGCGCCATCCAGCGGACACGGGCCAGCGGGCCGACCTGCGGGCAGCTGGCGCCGGCCACGAAGGCTGCGGCGAGCACGGGGACGGCGGCAGCGAGATCGCTGGCACCCGGGACCAGGTACGCGGCAAGAATCAGGGCGATGACGGCCACGGTGTTGAAGACGGCTGAGAAGAGCAGGACGGGGCGCTGGCCCAGCCGGTCGGCGAGGGCGCCGAGGACGGGGGCACCCAGGGCGGAGCCGATGCCGACGGCACCGGCAGCGGCGCCGCCGACTGCGTAGGAGTCGGTGACTGCTGTGACGAGGGTCAGGGCGCCGACGGTCAGCATGGCCAGTGGGAGCCGGGCGAAGAGTCCCAGCGGGATAAAGCTGCGTCCTGCGAGCAGGGGAAGCCTGGCGAAGCGTCCGCCGCTGGCGGGACCTGCGGGAACGTCGGCAGGAAGGGTCGTCGTCGAAGACGGTGAAGGGTTCATGATTCCGGGTTCGTTTAATGGTGCGCATCGTCCCTCCTCCCGATGCGCGCGACCCGGTAACCCTTCAATGATACCCGAGCGCCACGGCCCTCACATGGCCGCCTGCCGGGCGTTTAGACCAGGGCGTCGTCGGAGACGTGCAGGGTGGAGCCGTTGCGGCCCTTGACCACCTGAAGCTGCGTGGTGATGCGCTGTTTCATCTCTGCCACATGGCTCACCAGCCCCACCACCCTGCCGCCGTCCCGGAGTCCCTCAAGCGCATCCATAACCTGCTCCAGCGACTGCTCGTCCAGGCTGCCGAAGCCCTCGTCCACGAAGAGAGTTTCGATGTCCACCCCGCCGGACTCCATTTGCACAACGTCGGCCAGCCCCAGTGCCAGGGCCAGGGAAGCCATAAAGGACTCGCCGCCGGAGAGCGTGGCGGTGTCACGCCGCTGGCCCGTCCACTGGTCTACCACTTCCAGGCCAAGCCCGGATTTCTGCCCCCGCGCTGCCTTCGCATCGGTGTGCTGCAGGGTGTAGCGGCCGTCGCTCATGCCGATCAGCCGCTCCGAGGCGGCCTCCGCAACCTGTTCCAGCCGGGCGGCGAGCACGTAGCTGTTCAGGCTCATCCGGTAAGTGTTGTCGCCACCGCCGCGGGCAGCCTCGGCGACGGCGGTCCACAGCGCCGCACGCTCCCGCGGCTCGCGGCCCGCGGCAGCCTGGCCGGCGTACTCCCCCGCGATCCTGTCGAGGGTCCGGACGGATTTCGTGGCCAGGCCGGAGGCCAGGACGGCGTCGCGGACCCGGCGTTCGGCCGCGGCGCACTCGATCCGGAGCTCATCCACCGTTGCGGGGTCGACAGGGCCGTCCGTGGCCAATTCCCGGGCGGCCCGGGACAGTTCCTCCCCGGCGAAGAGTTCCGCGAGCCGGGCAGTCTCGTCCTGGCCGGCCCGGACGGCGCTTTCCAGGGCTGCGGCGTCGCTCACCGGCAGCAGGACGGAGCGGGCGGCTGCCACCGACTCGAATCCGGCGGCAGGGAGGGCCTCGTCGAGCCGGGCGACGGCCTCCGCGGTCCGGGCGCGGGCCTGTTCGAGGCTGCCGGCGGCCGCATCAACGCGTTCCAGCAGCTCTGTGGCGCGCCGGACGGAGCCGAGCCGGTCGCCCAGCGTCGCGTGCCCGGCGCGCAGGTCCGCCAGTGCGGCCTCGAGTTCGCCAGCCTGCGCGCGGACCTCCTTGAGCGCCGATTCGGCCTGCGCGATCCCGGCCACGGTGTCGGCCACGGTGAGCTCAGCGGCGGAAATCCCGTCTTCCAGCTCGGTGCGGCGCGCCCGCCGGGCCGCGAGGTCGGCGGCCGCGCGGGTGGCCTCGGCCGCAAGTAACCTGGCCTGCTCGGCGTCGCTGCGGGCCAGTTCAGGCGCTGTATCGCCGCCCTGGGCAGCCAGCACCGCGAGGTCCTGCCGCGCGTCGCCCAGCTCGCGGTGAAGGGCAGCAAGGACAGTTTCGGCGGCGTCCGCGGCCTCCTGGGCGGATTTCTCGGCGTCGGCGATGGCCAAGGCGGACGCGGCTGCCGGGGCGGGCGCGGGATGTTCGGCACTGCCACACACCGGGCACGGCTGGTCCGGGACCAGCTGGGCCGCGAGTTCCGCAGCGGCGTTTGCGAGCCGCTCCTCGCGGAGGTCCAGCCAGCGTTGCCGGCAGTCCTGGTGAGTGTCGCGGGCCACGCGGTGCCGCTCGGCCACGCGAGCGCAGTGTGCCTCCGCGGTGCCGTAGCGGCCAACGATGGCAACCAGTTCGTCTGCCGCCGCGGCCTCCTTGGTGCGCAGCTGGACGTCCGCAGCCAGCTCCTCGAGCGACGCCAGGCCCGCAGTCAGTTCGGCCGACTCAGCGCGCAGGGCCTCCAGCGCTGTTGCGGCGGACAGGCGTGTGGTCTCGAGCCCGGAGAGGGTCCCTTGGAGGTGCACGGCGCGGGCCAGCAGGCCGGCCAGCCGGTCCTCGTCCGGCAGCCGTTCCGTCAGTACCGCCTGGAGGGAGCGGAGCCGGCTGAGTTCTGTGCGCAGCACCTGGCTTTCCACGACTGCGCCGCCGTCCGGGCCGTCGGGTCCGGTGAGACGGGCGCCAAGTTCGGCTAGTTCGGGGTCGGACGGTGCCGCGGCCCGCAGCCCGTCGGACGCCGCCGCGGCCGCTGCCGCAGCGCGTTCCTCCGCCAACCAGGCACTGTCCATGGCCTGCAGCTGGCCACCCAGCACTTCGGCTTTCCGGTGTTTTGCGAGCCGTTCGGCCGTCTCCTGGAGTTCCGGCGCGGCGGCCTCGGCCGCGGCCCTCCGCTGTTCGGCGGCGGCCAGTTTGGCCTGCCGCGCGGCCCGGGCAGTGGCGTCTTCAAGGCGTTCGGCAAGGTGGGCGACGATGCTCTCGGCGTCGGCGGCTGCTGCCTGCCGTTCGCCGGCGGCGGCCGCGGCACCGGCATGGAGCCAGGAGAGCAGCCGGTCCGCGTCCTCGCGGCCGGGCGCCTCGTCCAGTTCCAGTCCTAGTCCGGCGGATTCGGCCTCAGCCTGGGCCAGCAGCAGCGCAAGGGCGTTGTTGAGGCTTTCCACCTCAGTGCGGGCCGCGGCCGCGCGGCGTCCCAGTTCCTGTTCCACCGCCTCGAAACGCTGGGTGCCGAAGAGGCTCTGGAGCAGGACCAGCCGGTCAGCGGCCTTGGAGCGCAGGAACGCCGCGAAGTCGCCCTGCGGCAGCATCACCACCCGGGTGAACTGTTCCCGGTCCATACCCAGCAGGGCAGTGATCTCGGCGCCGGCTTCATCATTGCGGCCCGACTTTTCGACCCAGGCACCGTCGACCCGTTCACGGAGCAGGGTGTTGGCCTTCTGTTCGGTGAACCCGTTCTTGCCCCGGGCACTGGGCTTGTTCCAGGCCGGCATCCTGGACACTTCAAAATGCCGTCCCTGCGCCGAGAACTCGCAGGTGACGCGGGGCTCGGCCGCCGGAGCGGCGTGGTCGCTGCGCAGCCGTTTGCCTTCCTGCCGCGCCCCGGGCACGGAGCCGTAGAGGGCGAAGCAGATGGCATCCAGGACGCTGGTTTTTCCAGCCCCGGTGGCGCCGTTGAGCAGGAAAAGCCCGTGGACGCTGAGCCGGTCGAAATCGATGCTCTCCGTTCCGGCGAACGGGCCGAACGCGGAGATCTCCAGGCGATGGATCCTCACCGGGACACCCCTTCCAGACGTACGGCTTCGAGGGCCTCTGCGAGGACGCCGGATTCGGCGTCGTCGACGCTGCGGCCCCGGACATGCTCCAGGAAGCCGCAGCAGATCGAGAGATCGTCCCCTGACTGCGCGAGCCGGCTGCTGTAGCTGGTTTTCGCGGCCGCTTCGGCACCTTCGGGGTCAAAACCGAGGACCAGGGTGTCGGGGAAGCGGGCGCGCAGCCGTTCCATGGCCTGGGTGGGCCGTTGTGCGTCCGTCAGTGTGATCTGGCAGTACGCCTCCTCGGCCCACGCAAAGTCGGCCCCGGCGAGCAGTTCGTCCAGTGTGCCCCGGAGCACCGCGAGGGCGCGCGGGGCGTCCCAGAGTATCTCGGTCACGGCGGTGATGCCGCTGGTGTCTACGTCGATCAGCCAGCCGCCCTTGTGGTGCTTGGCTTCGGAAAAGGAGTAGGCCAGCGGGGAGCCGGAATAACGGACAGCCGGTGACAGCGACTGCCGGCCGTGCAGGTGGCCGAGGGCCGTGTAGCTGAAGCCGTCGAAGAGATCCAGCGGCACAGCACCGACCCCGCCGATGCTCAGGTCCCGTTCGCTGTCCGAGCTGATTCCGCCACTGGCGAAGGTGTGGGCCAGGACGACGGAATGGACCGTCCGGCGGGCCGACCGTTCGGCGAGGTCGGCCCGGACGCGGCATGTGGCGGCGCGGGTGACCTCGAAGTGGCTGGCGGTTTCAACGCCGAGCTGGCCGGCCACCAGCCGCGGCTCCAGCCACGGGATGCCGTAGATCGCGAGCACGGGACCCGTGTCCCCGGCGTCCCCGGCGTCGCCTTCCTCCCCTGCTCCGTCCGCAAGCGGCAGCAGCACGGGCGTATCCAGTTCCTCCAGTCGGGTGCGCAGATGCACTCCGCCGCGTTCAAGCAGCCGGGACGCGAATCCGAGCCGGATAGCGGAATCGTGGTTCCCGCTGGTCAGCACCACCTTCGCGCCCGCGCCGCTGAGCCGCACCAGGGCGTCGTCCAGCAGGCCGACGACGTCAACGCCGGGCAGGGCACGGTCGTAGACATCGCCCGCGATCAGGACGACGTCCACCGACTCGTCGCGGACGACGCCGACCAGCTGATCGATGAAGGCCCGCTGCGCGTCGAGCATCCCGACGCCGTGGAACGACCGGCCCAAATGCCAGTCCGAGGTGTGCAATAACCGCATGCCACTACGCTATCGGCTGCCACCGACACTATTGCGCAAGGCCCCGGCGAGGGCCGCAGCGGGAACTACTGGGTGCGCTTGTCGAAGAAGTCGCGGGCTTCATCGGTCCGCGCGTCATGGTTCCGCGCGTCGGCGGGTGCAGGTGCCGGAGCCGGTGCGGCGGCCGGGCGGCCAATACCGTCGGTGCCAGCGCGACGGTCACCGTCCACGTCGTCAGCGTCGTACCCGTCGACGTCGTCGGATCCGCCGGCCACTGGACGATCCGGCGCGCCGGACCTGACCGAGGTGTAGGCAAAGCCACGGAACACCAGTCCCGCAAGGGCGGCGCCGACCAACGGGGCCACCCAGAAGAGCCACAGCTGGCCCAGGGCATCGGGGCTGCTGAAGAGTGCGGACGCGGTGGCGCGGGCCGGGTTGAACGGGGCGTTGCCGATGCTCTGGCCCAATTGCAGGAGAACGGCCATGCTGAGGCCGACGGCGAACGGTGCGGCGGCCCGGGCCGGGTTGCGGCGGGCGGTGGTCCCCAGGTACACGGCTACCAGCAGGGCGGCGCCGAGCACCTCAACTAACAGCACGCCCGCCATGGGCGCCTGGATGACGGAGTGCGCGTCGTAGCCTGCCGTGACGGTATCGAAGGCGGTCCGCGTGCCTTCCAGCTTCGGGACTGTCCGCAGTACGCCGAAGAGGGTCAGCGCCCCCAGCAGGGCACCCACCAGCTGCGCCCCGAGGTATGCGGCAGCCTCCACCAGACCGATCCGGCCCGCGATCGCGTTCCCGACCGTGACCGTCGGGTTGAAGTGGCCGCCGGACAGGTAGCCGAAGGCCAGCATGGACGCGGTCAGGGCCAGCCCCGCTGCGAGCGACGCAGACATGGGGTTGTACTGCGGCACCGCGAATAACGGCACACCGAGGCCCACCACCACAACGAACAGGGTTCCCAGGGCTTCGGCGGAGAGCCTGGCGAGGAGGCGGGGCTGGACGTCCCCGGCGGCCCCGGACGGCTGCCCGGCTTCCGGCGCGGGGTTGGATGCGGCGCCCGGTGCTGAGCCTGCTGGGACGGGGTTCGTCATGGTCTGGGGTTCCTTCGGTTGGGGTCCGGTGCCGCGAGCAGTCTGCCAGCGCAGTCTGGAAGTTAACTGGGTCCGAGCTTAGCGGCCGAGCGCCAGGGCGGCGACGGTGCAGGCCGCCAGGCCGATCACGGCAGCCGCGGCGTTCCGCAGCAGGGGCGCCGGTGGAGCCCCCGGGCCGCGCCGCAACTCCCGCCCGCGCATCAGCACGCATCCGGCCAGGACCACGGTGGCCGCCATGGCCATCAGGACGCTGAGCCCCTGGGCGTCGACGGCGGCAGAGGCGCCGGAGGCTCCGGCGCGCAACCAGCCGCGCCAGATCAGCAAATCGACGACGACGAGGGCCAGCAAGGTGCGCCGCCAGGCCAGCGAGGTGCGCTCGGGCTGGAGCCCGGGGTCCCGGTGCACCGCAGGAGTCACCGTGCCACCAGGAGCAGCCCGGCAAGGACAAAGGCCGCGGCGGCCACGCCCACCGTCATGACCAGCAGCACGCCGGAGAACGGCAGTTCACGGTTGTTCCGCATGGCCGCCTCCATCCGGCCCCACCGGTGGTAGGACAGGACCGCCAGCCCCGCGCCGATCAGCGCCAGGATCACACACAGGGAGATGCGGACGGGACCCGGCGCAATGTTGGGGGCAAGCTGGTCGATGGCCAGGGCGCCGGCAATCAGCGCCAGCGAAGTCCTGATCCAGGCCAGGAAGGTCCGTTCGTTGGCCAGCGAAAACCTGTAGTCCGGGGTGCTGCCCGTCTTCCGCCACGCTGGTTCGCGCATGATTCTCCCTGTCAGTTTCAGCGGCACCAGGACGAATTCGGCGCCAACAGCACCCTACCGGGGCCGGGCGGCCGATCCCGGCGGGTCCCCCGGCCGGGGTAAATTTGAAGGCATGAGCATCGATCCCGGCAGTGCCTCCGCGGCGGCGTCCCCGCCGTCCCACAACTCCCGTATCCACGGCTGCCTGCTCGGCGGCGCCCTGGGCGATTCGCTGGGCTACGCGGTGGAATTCGCCACCATCGATGCGATCCGTGCCGAATACGGCCCCGCGGGCCTGCGGGACTTCGCCGACCTCCACACCGGCAGCCATTTCTCGGACGACACGCAGATGACCCTCTATACCGCCGACGGCCTGCTGGAGGCGCTGGAGTGGGCCAACGACGGTGTTGCCGCGGACACCAACGCCTGCATCTGGCTGGCCTACCTGCGCTGGCTCGGGACGCAGGGCGTGGCAGTGCCGGAGTCCGCGCCTTTCCAGCCGCCGCGCTGGATCGACAGCCACGAGGTCCTGCGGCACCGCCGGGCGCCCGGCAACGCCTGCCTCAGCGGCCTCGCCACCGGCGAAATGGGAACCGTGTACCGGCCGGTCAACCCGGATTCGAAGGGCTGCGGGACAGTGATGCGCTCGGCGCCGTTCGGGCTACTCCCCTTCGTCGAGGCCGACGCTGTCTACAAACTCAGCGCGGACGCGGCCACCCTGACACACGGGCACCCGTCGGCCCGGCAGAGCGCCGGGGTGTTCAGCCTGCTGATCCACGCACTGATTGGCGGCCGAAGCCTGCAAGAGGCCGCGGGTTTCGCGCTGGCGCACCTGCAGGAAGGCAGGCTGCCGAAGGGCGAGGAACCCGATCCCGCGCTCGTTGAGCGGCTCACGGCATCCCTCTGCCTCGCCGCGGCCGCCGGCGGCGGGAGCGTCCTGGCGGCCGAGGAACTGGTGCAGGAACTGGGCGAAGGCTGGGTGGCCGAGGAGGCACTCGCCGTCGCGCTCTACGCGGTGCTGGCGACCGAACCATCGTCGACGGCGGACTCGGCAGGCCCGGCCGGGCACTTCCGCGCGGCCATTGCGGTGGCCGTCAACCACAGCGGGGACAGCGACTCAACCGCCTCCATCGCAGGCAACATCCTGGGCGCGCACTACGGCATCGACTGCCTGCCGGCGGATTGGCTCGCCGCCCTCGAGGCGCCGGAGGTTATCCGGGGTATGGCCGAACGGCTGGCGGCGGTTACGGGCGCCTGAGCGAGATGTTGTTGCAGGCTTCGCAGACGTCCTCCGGGATGAGTCCGCGGCGCTGCAGCAATCCGAAGACCGCGCAGCCGAGGCAGAAACCGGCGAAGGCCTCAAGGGAGGCAGCGGCGATCAGCGCTGCGAGCAGGATCCAGGCAGCGGGCGCCAGGCCGGCGGCGAAGAGGATAGCCGCCGTCGTCGACAGCGCCGCCCCGATCCCCTGCGCAAAGCGCTTCGGCGGCCCGGGGACCAGCCGCTTTTTGCCCAGCAGCGGTGTCAGGACCTTGACTGAAAGGACGCCGAACGGCGAGATCCGCGGACCGAACAACACCCGGAGCCAGAACCCGATGGCGATCACCGCCAGTCCCCAGCCCGACCCCGTCACAAGCGTCGCGAGTGAAAGCAGCACCACCAGCGCCGCCGTGATCCGTGCGGAGTACTCGTTGACCGGGTTGGGGAACGCGAAAACCTTGCCCCAATCGATGCCGCCCGGTGCGTCGGCCGCGGGTGCCTGGTCCGCCCGGACAGGTGGCTGGATGAGTTTGCTCATCATTCAAGGCTAGGAGCGGGCCATGGCCGGGCGAAATGTTTATTGCGTCGTATGACCTGGGCGCAGCCGCCCGAACGCCTCAGGGCGCGTAGTGTCCGCCGACCATCTGGAGGAACTCGCCCTCGGAAAGAACTTCGATCCGTTGGCCGCGGTCGTGCAGTTCCAGGACGCGGCGCGCCTTGCCCGTCAGGCGGCCTGAGCGAAGGTCAGCCGCGACGAAGCCGTCCCCCACCACCAGGACAGTTGTGCGGGCCGTGACCCGGCTTTCCGGCCGCGCACCCAGCTCGGCGGAACGCAGCTTGGCCTCGGGCCGCGGAATGGCGAGTTCGCCGGTGAACACCACGGTCTGGCCGAAAAGGGGGTGGCCCGGTTCTGCCCCGGCGTTCGGCACGGGGTTGGCACCCTCCTCCGGCCAACCAGGCCGGAACGCCCGCGCGGCCGACGCCGCGCCTGCCCCGGCAGCCAGCGCTTCGAGCGCGGACCTCGTCGCCTTGGACAACGGGTCGGTCCGGGGGTCGAACGCGGGCTGGCGGGATACCATCAGCCCCAGTGAGAGGTACAGTTCGGCGATGCTGGCGGCGCCGTTGCGGGCCGCGATATCGATCAGGATGCCGGCGCAGGCCCGGGCGTCCTCGGCCGCGTCGTGGTGGTTGACCAGCGGGACACCGGCCTCCTCCGCGGCGTAGGGCAGCGAGTTGGACACCAGGGAGTAGCAGCGCCGGGAAAGCATCACCGTGCAGACGAAGTCGTAGGCGGGCCCGGGCAGCCCGGAGACTTCCAGGCCGGAACGGATCACACCGAGGTCGAAGGCGGCGTTGTGGGCGGCGATCACGTCACCGCCAATGAAGGCGCCGATCTCGGGAAACAGGTCACCGAAGCGGGGCAGCCCGGCCACCTGCTCGGGCCGGATGCCGTGGATACGGACGTTGTTGTGGTCAAAGGCGTCATGGTTCGCCGGCGGCCGCATCAGCCACGACGCTTCCTCGACGACGACGCCGCCACGGACCTTGGTGAGGCCGACGGCGCACGGCGAGCCGCGGAAGCCGTTCGCGGTCTCGAAGTCGATCGCCGTAAAGTCCAAACCCACGGTCCAACTTTAGCGCCGGATCCGGCCCTACCCGGTCAAGTACCCTAGATAGGTGAACCCAAATACCCTGCACTTCGCCGTGACCACCCTCGGAGGCGCCGGACCGGTCCAGCCGCAGATGGCCTCGTTCCTGCCCGACTGGTTGAACCCCCAGATCTTCCTCGCCGACCCGGCCCTCGCACCGTGGGTAGTGGTGCTGGTCTGCGGGATCATCTTCGCCGAAACCGGGTTGCTGGTCGGTTTCTTCCTGCCGGGCGACTCCATGCTGTTCACCGCCGGGCTGCTGGTCGCCACTGACACGATCAAGTTCAACATCTGGGCCCTTGCGGCGCTGATCATCGTCTCCGCGATCATCGGCAACCAGACCGGCTACCTCATCGGGTCCAAGGCCGGCCCGGCGATCTTCAACAAGCCTGACTCCAAGCTGTTCAAACGCGAAAACGTCGAAAGCGCGCACGCCTTCTTCGAGAAGCACGGCGGCAAGGCGCTCATCCTGGCCCGCTTCGTCCCCATCATCCGGACCTTTGTCCCGGTGATTGTCGGCGTGGCGCAGATGAGCAAGCGGAAATTCTTCATCTTCAACGTCATCGGCGCCGTGCTCTGGGGCGGCGGCGTCACGCTGCTGGGCTTCCTGCTCGGCGACACGGTGCCGTGGGTCCGGAACAACCTGGACATCATCTTCATCGTGATCGTGCTGCTCTCCGTCATCCCGATCGGCATCGAGGTCATCCGCGGCCTCATCGCCAAGCGCCAGGCCGAGAAGTACGGCACCGGCGTGGTCGAGGAATTCATCGAGGAGCACGAGCCCGAAGACGAGCGCAAGACGCCCTAGCCCTAACCCTGCAGTGACCAGCGGCCACGCCAGCCCGGCTACCTGCCCGCCAGCGCCTCGACGATGGCCGGCAGCAGCGCCCGGAAGGCGTGGCCGCGGTGGCTTATGGCGTTTTTCTCCTCCGCGCTGAGTTCGGCGCAGCTGCGGTCCAGGCCGCTCGGCTGCAGCACCGGGTCGTAGCCAAAGCCCCCGGCCCCGCGCGGCTCCCGCAGCAGCGTGCCTTCGAGCTGGCCGTACTCCACCACTTCTCGCGCACCCCCGGACGACCCCTCCGGTACGGCCAGGGCCGCTGCGCAGACAAACGCCGCGCCGCGGTGCCCGTCCGGGACGTCGGAAAGCTGGTTCAGCAGCAGCTGGAGGTTGGCGGCGTCGTCCCCGTGCCGCCCGGCCCAGCGCGCCGAGAAGATGCCCGGCGCCCCGCCCAGGACGTCCACGGCCAGGCCGGAGTCGTCGGCGATGGCGACCAAGCCCGTGGCTTCCGCCACGGCCCGGGCCTTGAGCAGCGAGTTCTCCGCGAAGGTCACACCGGTTTCGGCGACGTCGGGGGCACCGACGGCGCCCGCGTCCACCACCTGCGTGTCGACGTCGATTCCCGGCAGCTGCCCGCGCAGCAGCTCCCGCAGTTCCCGCAGCTTGCCCTGGTTGTGGGTCGCCAGCACCAGGACCGGAGTGGCCGGGGACTCGGGGACAGCGCCGCTCACGGAGCCTCGGCCAGGGTTTCGCGCTGGATCGCGGCGAGCTGCTCGGTGCCCAGCAGGGCCAGGTCCAGCAGCTTGTTGAGTTCGTCGCGGTCGAACGGCGCTCCCTCGGCGGTGCCCTGGACCTCGACGAACTTGCCCGAACCGGTCACCACAACGTTCATGTCCGTCTCGGCGCGGACGTCTTCGACGTAGGGCAGGTCCAGCATCGGAACGCCGTCGATGATCCCGACCGAAACAGCGGCGATGGTGTCCACCAGCGGCTGGGCGTTGCGGGCGATCAGCTTGTTTTCCCGCGCGAACCGGATCGCCTCGGCAAGGGCGACGTAGGCGCCGGTGATGGCAGCCGTCCGGGTGCCGCCGTCGGCCTGCAGGACATCGCAGTCCAGCACGATCGTGTTTTCGCCCAGGGCCTTGGTGTCGATGATCGAACGCAGCGAACGGCCGATCAGCCGGGAGATCTCGTGGGTACGGCCGCCAATCTTGCCCTTGACGGACTCGCGGGCGGAGCGGGTGTTGGTGGCCCGCGGCAGCATGGCGTATTCGGCGGTGACCCAGCCGCGGCCTTCACCCTTCAGCCAGCGCGGCACGCCCTCGGTCAGCGACGCCGTGCACAGCACCCGGGTGTTGCCGAACTCGATCAGGGCCGAGCCCTCGGCCTGCTTGGACCAGCCGCGGGTGATGCTGATCGGGCGGAGCTGGTCGGGGGTGCGGCCATCGGCGCGGATGACGGGGGTGGTGAGCGCTTCGGAAGTCATGCCCTCCAGCATATCGACTCGGCGCCGGCCCTCCGCCCGGCGGTGTGCTCAGACGGTGTAGTGCACGCCCGCGACGGCGACGGCCACGTGCTGGCCGAAGACCGCTTTGGCCTCGGCGGTGACGGTGGTCTGGGAAGTCCAGACGGGGATGTGCGTGAGCAGGAGCCGCCGCGCCCCGGCGGCCACGGCCGCCTCGCCGGCACGTTTGCCGGTCAGGTGCACGTCCTTGATGTCGTCGTCGCGGCCTTCCTCGAACGCGGCTTCGCACAGGAACAGGTCAGCGTCCCGGGCCGCGTCCTCGAGCCCGGCGCAGGAGTCCGTGTCGCCCGAGTACCCCAGCACCCGGGTCACCGGAGTGCCGTCCTTGTCCGGTTCCGTGACCTCCACCCGCAGGGCGTAGGCCTCCTCCACGGGATGGTTCACCGCGAAGGGGGTGACCGTGAACGGGCCCACCGTCACCGGCTTGCGCTCGGACCAGTTGCTGAAGTCGAATTCCTCGTGCATCCCCGGGTCCAGGTCCAGGCCATAGGCGGTGGCCATCCGGTCGGCCGTGGCGGCGGGACCCCAGACCGGGATCCGGCCGCGTCCCCAGCCGCCCGGCTTCCAGCGGACGGCAACGTGGAGCCCGCACAGGTCCATGCAGTGGTCCGGGTGCAGGTGGGTCAGGAAGATCGCGTCGATATCCTCGAGGTCGGTGTAGCGCTGGATCGCTCCCAGCGCGCCGCTGCCGAGGTCGAGCACGATCTTCCAGCTCCGCTCGCCGTCGTGCGCGGTCAGCAGGTAGCACGACGCCGGTGAGCCGGGCCCCGGGAAAGATCCGGTACAGCCCACGATGGTCAGTTTCACCGGCCGGACCTCCGCAGGTCCGCCAGCTGCGGGGCATCGGCGGAAACAAAGTTGGAGATCCGTGGCCGGTCGGCGCCCGCCTGGGCGGCGGCGATCATTTCCGGCGTGATCCGGGCCAGGCTGCCGGTGGGGTACTGAGCGGCGACGTGGTCCACGTGCCGGACGCTGAGGACCTCGGGGCCGAGGAACCTGCGCGCGAGGTGCTCGAACTGGGCGGCATCACCTGTGGCGATGAAGTTGTGCTCCGGGGCGGTGGTTCCGGTCCGTTCAAGTCCGCGCGAGGCGAGGGCCCGGTAGACGTCCTTCGCCGTTTCCTCGGCGCTGGAGACGAGGGTGACGTCCTCGCCCAGGACGAAGGAGATCACCCCGGTCAGCAGCGGGTAGTGGGTGCAGCCGAGGACCACGGTGTCCACGCCGGCCGCCGTGAGCGGGGCCAGGTATTCACGGGCGACGGCGAGCAGCTCGGGGCCGGTGGTGATCCCTGCCTCGACGTACGGGACGAAGGCCGGGCAGGCGGCGGAGGTGATTTCCAGGTCCGGCGCGGCGGCGAAGGTGTCCTCGTAGGCGCGGGAGCCGACGGTCGCGGAGGTGCCGATGACGCCGACCCTGCCGTTGCGGGTGGCGGCGACGGCGCGGCGCACGGCCGGCTGGATCACCTCGATGACGGGGATGCCGTACCGCGCGGTGTACCGTTCCCGGGCGTCGCGGAGCACAGCAGCGGACGCGGAGTTGCAGGCGATGGTGAGCAGCTTGACGCCGGAATCGACCAGTTCGTCCATGACCCCCAACGCGTTGGCGCGCACCTCGGCGATGGGCAACGGGCCGTACGGGCCGTTGGCGGTGTCGCCGACGTAGAGGATGGACTCATTGGGCAGCTGGTCAATGATGGACCGCGCCACGGTAAGGCCGCCGACGCCGGAGTCGAAAACGCCGATGGGGCGCTCCCCCGGCAGGGATTTCCCGGCGCTGCCCGCTGCGGTCTGCGCCGCAGCGCCCGCCGCCTGATCCGTGCTCGATGCTGAAGTCATGATTATTCGAGGATAGGGCTTCGCTACAAGTGCGGCCATCACATTGTGTCCAGCAACTCGTGTCTGATAGGTCACACCCCGCACCGCGCAGGGGTACCGGCCGCGGCTACGCCTCGAGCGAGGCCAGCATCGCCTGGACCAGGGATTCCTGCAGCCAGGTGGTGAAGTTGTAAACCAGTGCCAGGTAGCTCTCCACGTCCTCGGCCTGCGACCAGTCCTGCATCCGGTGGACGTGCTCGGCGTCGGCGTCGTCGCGGATATCGAGGCGCTCGGCAAGCACCAGCCGGACATCGTTCAGGGCCGTGGACCAGTGCCGTGCGTCGGCCCCGGTCAGCACCAGTTCGTCTTTGTCCAGGCCCAGGGCGGCAGCCTTCAGGGCACCGATCTTGGCCTCCCGCAGGGAACGCTCGGTGTAGCGGCGGAACTCCAGGGAGGCCTGGTCGTCGTCCTTGGTGACGTTGGGCAGGAGGCGGCGGAGAGCCCGGTCGGAGGGCTCGCGGGCCTCCGTGTCCAGCCCGACCAGGGCCGCGAGCGGATCCTGGTTGGCCCGTTCCTCCGGTTCCAGCATGGAGATGACGTCGTCAAAGAGGCTGCGCAGCAGGTCGCGTTCGGCCGGCTCGAGGTAACCGGTGATGCCCTTGAGCCCGTACTTGAATGCCTTAGCCACGTTTTCCTTTGCCCTTGCCTGATCCGGTGCCCCCGCCGTGCCCGGCCGCCTTCTCCACGGTGGCCCACAGGCCGTAGCCGTGCATGGCCACCGCGTGCTGTTCGACTTGTTCCTTGCTGCCGTGCGCCACGATGGAGCGGCCCTTCTTGTGGACCTCCAGCATGAGTTTGTTGGCCTTGGCCTCGGAGTAGCCGAAATAGCTGCGGAAGACATAGCTCACATAGCTCATCAGGTTTACCGGATCATTCCAGATCACGAGGTTCCAAGGGATGTCCGGAGCGGTCAGGACGTCTGTCGACGTCGCTGTTCCGGTCTGGGTGCTCTCCTTGGTGTCAGGGCCGAGCGCAACGCTGAGGGTCATCTGTCCATTCTATGGGGACCATACTGGTGGGCCCACACCGGCGAGGGCCCCGCGGCGAAGCGGAGCGAGACGAGGGAGCCGGTGGGTGGGCCCACACCGGCTAGGGCCCCACGGCGAAGCGGAGCGAGACGAGGGAGCCGGTGGGTGGGCCCACACCGGCTAGGGCCCCACGGCGAAGCGGAGCGAGACGAGGGAGCCGGTGGGTGGGCCCACACCGGCGAGGGCCCCGCGGCGAAGCGGAGCGAGACGAGGGAGCCGGTGGGGACTAGAGTAATTTTGTGAGTACCTCAGCTGGCTGGGACCATCCCCGCACGTCTCTGTACACCGACCACTACGAGCTGACCATGCTGCAGGCCGCACTGCATTCGGGAGCCGCGCACCGCAAGTCCGTGTTCGAGGCGTTTGCCCGGCGGCTGCCGGACGGCCGGCGCTACGGCATTGTGGCCGGCACCGGACGGCTGCTGGAGGGGATCGCCGGATTCCGCTTCGGCGATGCCGAGATCGACTACCTGCGCCGCACCAAGGTGGTCAACGAGGAAACCCTCGAGTACCTGGCAAACTTCTCCTTTTCCGGCGACATCTGGGGCTACGCGGAAGGTGAGGCCTACTTCCCCAACTCCCCCATCCTGATCGTCGAGTCCACCTTCGCCGAGGCCTGCATCCTCGAGACGTACATCCTCTCGATCCTCAACCATGACAGCGCGATCGCGTCGGCAGCCTCCCGCATGATCACGGCCGCGGGATCCCGCCCCTGCGTCGAGATGGGCTCCCGGCGGACCCAGGAGGAGTCCGCCGTCGCGGCCGCCCGCGCGGCAGTGATCGCCGGCTTTGACAGCACCTCCAACCTCGAGGCCGGGCGGCGCTACGGGATCAAGACGGTGGGCACCGCAGCGCACTCCTTCACCCTGCTGCACGACACCGAACGCGAGGCGTTTGAAGCCCAGCTTGCCTCGATGGGCGCCGGGACGGCGCTGCTGGTGGATACGTACGACGTCGAAACCGCGGTCCGTACCGCCGTCGAACTCGCAGGCGACAAACTCGGCGCTGTCCGGCTGGACTCCGGCGACCTCGTGGCGCAGGCCCAGTGGGTCCGGCAGCTGCTTGACGGGCTCGGCAACGAAAACACCAGGATCATCGTCACCTCGGACCTCGACGAGTTCGCCATCGCCGCGCTCCAGTCCGCCCCCGTGGACTCCTACGGCGTCGGCACCTCGCTGGTCACCGGCTCCGGTGCGCCGACGGCGAGCATGGTCTACAAGCTGGTCAGCCGCACAGACGACGACGGCACGTTTGTGCCCGTTGCGAAGGCCGCCAAGAACAAAACCAGCAAGGGCGGCCGCAAGTATGCGCTGCGCCGCCTGAACGACCGTGGCACCGCCACCCAGGAGATCGTCGGCATCGGGCACCGGCCGGACGACGACGGCAACGACCGGCAACTGCTGCAGCAGTTCATCAAGAACGGCGAGCTCCTGCCTGGCTGGACGGGCCCCGACGGGGTGGTCCGCGCCCGTCAGCGGCACGCCGACAGCATGAAGGAGCTGCCGGCCGTGGTCAACCGCCTGCAGCGCGGCGACGCCGCCATCCCCACCATCTACGAGGAGGACTGAATGTCCCGCGCCCTGATCATCGTTGACGTCCAGAACGATTTCTGCGAGGGCGGGACACTGCCGGTGGACGGCGGGGCGGCCCTGGCCGCGGAGATCAGCGAATACGTTGACGCCCACCACGGGCAGTTCGACCACGTCGTCGCCACCCAGGACTGGCACATCGAGCCGGGGGCCCATTTCTCCGAGCAGCCCGATTTCCTCGGCAGCTGGCCGCCGCATTGCGTCGCGGGCACCCGTGGCGCCGAGCTGCATCCGGACCTGGACACCGAGTACGTCGAGGCCTATTTCCGTAAGGGACAGTTCACCGCGGCCTACTCGGGCTTTGAGGGGCTCCTCGCGCCGGACGACGCCGTCCCCACCGGCGACCGCACCCCCGGCTCCCTGCCCGTGGCCGGCGCCGTTGATGCGGACACTTTCGCGGCGGATGAGGACGCCATAGGCCTGGATGACTGGCTGCAGAGCCACGATGTCGAGGAGGTGGTGGTCGTGGGGATCGCCACCGACCATTGTGTGAAGGCCACCGCCCTGGACGCCGTGCAGGCCGGCTACTCAGTCACCGTCCTTCGCGGGCTCACCGTCGGGATCGCCGATGACCTCGATGACGCGTTCGCCGAAATGGAGCTCGGCGGCGTGGACCTTAGCTGAGATCGCAGCGGCCCCGGCCGCACAGTAGACTCGGAATCCTTGCCAGTAACGTCGGACCGTAAAATCCCGGAGTACACCATGAAGAAGACCCTGACCGTCCTGATCGCTGCCGGGACCCTGCTCGGCGCAGCCGCCTGCACGGCCTCCCCGCAGCTGACCAACCAAGAAACCTGCGCCCGGGTCAAGACCGTCGTCTCCGCCCAGTCCGCCTCGTCGGACAAGGCCGGCATGAACAAGGTCGCGAACCAGCTCCGGCCCATCGAGGCGGCGGCCTCCGATGACCTGCGGGATCCGCTGCAGACCATCATCGAATACTTCGACGAAGCGGCGAAGCCGACGCCGGACACCGCCAAACTGGACACCATGAAGGCCGACTACTCGGCCGCCGGCCAGGCCTACAGCAAGGTTTGCGGCGCGGGCCAGTAGCCGGAGCCGCGGCGCCATCACCAGCGCCAACACTGCACGAAAAAGGGACCGGTCCCCCGGTCCCTTTTTCGTGCCCGCACCACCGTCCGGCTGCACAGTCCCGCCGGGGGGACCTACTTGCGGCCGATGAACCAGTCCTGGAGCTTCCGGAGCCGGGTCTGCAACTGCTCCTCGTTGGCCTGGGCCACGGCCGGGCCGCCGCACACCGTCCGCAGTTTGGTGTGGATGACCCCGTGCGGTGTCCCGGTCCGCGCGGACCAGGCCGCGACGTTCTTGGCCAGCTCGGTGCGCAGGTCCATCAGCATCCTGTGGTCCGGGAGGGCTGGTGCCTCGCGGGCCGCCTCCGGCTGCGGGGCGCGCTTGTTCTTGCGGTTGAGTTGATCGTGCTGGCGCTGGCGGAGCAGGGTGCCCACCTGCTCTGCATCGAGCAGGCCGGGGATGCCCAGGAAGTCCAGCTCGTCTTCGGAGCCCACCTCGCCGCCGGTCCCGAATTCGCCGCCGTCGAACAGCACCCGGTCAAAGGACGCCTGCGAGTCGAGGGCCTCGAATTTGCCCTTCATCAGCGTGTCCGAGGCCTTTTCCTCGCGGTTGGCCTCGTCCATCAGCGAATCTTCGGGGTTGAAGAGCCCGTCGCCGTCTTCCTTCTCGGGCCGGTCCAGTGCGTGGTCGCGCTCGGCCTCCATGGAGTTCGCCAGCGCCATCAGCTGCGGCACGGACGGCAGGAAGACCGACGCCGTTTCGCCGCGCTTGCGCGCACGCACAAAACGGCCCACGGCCTGGGCGAAGAACAGCGGTGTGGACGTCGAAGTCGCATAGACACCTACGGACAGCCGCGGCACGTCAACACCTTCGGAAACCATACGGACCGCGACCATCCAGCGCTTGTCGCCGGCGGAGAATTCCTCGATCTTGTTCGAGGCCTTGGCGTCGTCGGAGAGGATGACGGTGGGCGACTCCCCGGTGATCCGCTTCAGCTGGCCGGCGTACGCACGCGCGTCGTCGTGATCGGTGGCAATGACCAGGCCGCCGGCGTCGGGCACGGTGCGGCGCACCTCGCTGAGGCGTTTGTCCGCTCCGGCGAGGACCGCGGGGATCCATTCGCCGGCGGGGTTGAGCGCCGTCCGCCAGGCCTGGGAGGTGATGTCCTTGGTCACCGCCGACTCACCGAGCGAGGCGGCCATTTCGTCGCCGGCGCTGGTCCGCCAGCGCATCTGGCCGGAGTACGCCATAAACATCACCGGCCGGACCACGTGGTCCCGCAGGGCTTTGCCGTAGCCGTAGGTGTAATCGGCTTTGGAGCGGCGGATGCCGTCGCGGTCCTCGGTGTACTCGACAAACGGGATGGGCGACGTGTCGGAGCGGAACGGGGTACCGGTCAGGGACAGGCGCCGGGCGGCCGGGTCGAAGGCCTCGCGCAGGCCATCGCCCCAGGAGAGCGCCTCACCGCCGTGGTGGATTTCGTCGAGGATCACCAGCGTGCGCGCGGCCTCGGTTTTGGCCCGGTGCAGCATCGGCTTGCTGGCGACCTGAGCATAGGTGACGGCGACGCCGATGAAGCCGCGGCCGTGCTGGCCGTCGGCGTTTTTGAAGTTCGGGTCAATGGCGATGCCAACCTTCGCGGCGGCATCTGCCCACTGGCGTTTCAGGTGGTCCGTCGGGGCCACGATCGTCACCCGGTTAACCACACCGGCCTCGATGAGCATCGAGGCCACACGGAGGGCGAAAGTTGTCTTACCGGCACCGGGGGTAGCGACTGCCAGGAAGTCCTTGGGGCTGGCGCCGAAGTAGCTGTCCAGTGCCTCCTGCTGCCAGGCACGCAGTTTCGGGGCGGTACCCCACGCGGCCCGCTCGGGATACGCGGGCGGCAGCACGGGTCCGCCGAAGAGTGTCTCCGTCACTTAGGAGCCCTCCCGTCCGCGCACGGCAGCCGGTTCCGGAGAAACCCAAGTAAGCACAAAAACACCAATCTTTTTTCGGATGAACCGGATATCAGGACGGCAACGGAACGCCTATCCGGCCGCGGGGGGCACGCGGCAGCGGCCCGTCCCACGGCGCTGTGAAGCCGCCGCGCGGAGGCCTTCTGTCGTAGCCCTACTTCCCGGAGTCGCCGCCGTCGCCGCCCGGGCGCAGGCCTTCGTAGACCTCTTTGCACTCGGGGCAGACCGGGAACTTTTTCGGGTCCCGGCCCGGGGTCCAGACTTTACCGCAGAGCGCGATGACGGGTTCACCCGAGAGAGCGGACTCCATGATTTTTTCCTTGCGCACGTAGTGCGAGAAGCGTTCCCGGTCGCCGGGCTCGACTTCCTGGCGCAGTTCCTCGCGCTCAATGGTGGCCGTCGACGTCCCGGCTCCGGAGAGCTCACGCATCGGGTCATCGTCCAAGGCACTCTTGATGGGATCCGTCATGCTCGTCATGTCATCCATCTTAGCTTCCCCTCAGCGGTCAACGGACACTTGCGCAAGCAGTTCCGGGGCCCGGTAATCGAACCACCGGCCGCCCAGCCGCACCCCGGCAGCGAACAGCGCGAGGCCCAGGGCCGGCCCAAGGGCAAGGCAAATCCAGCCGGGGAGCGTGCTTCCTGCGGTGAACTGCAGGACCACCAGCACAACCTCCGGGCTCACCAGCAGCAGGAGGACGGCCATGCCGCCAAACTGCACCGCGAGGGTTTGCGCCACGTTGCCCGGCGGCTTCTTAAAGGGGCTGTCCCCGGGAAGTGGCACGGGCACGGTGTACCGTGCCGAGACCACCGAGGAGAGCCCCAGCCCGGTGAAGAGCACACCCAGCGCGAGGCCGAGGATCCCGGGCAGCAGGGCCCACGCGCCGGTCACAAACATCGGCAGGACACTGAACACCAGCACCACGGGCAAGGCAAACACCAGGCACGCCATAGCCCGGCCCAGCCTGTCGTGCAGTCCGCGCACTCCGGCGGAGACGTGGAGGGCAAAGGCGGTGCTGTCGTAGGAAACATCCGAGGAGATGGCCCAGGCCAGCAGGAATGCCGTCAGCGGCCCCACGAGCTGGAACATGCCGTACACCCCGGTCTGGCTGGCCTGGAACCAGAGCAGCACCGGCAGGAGCGGCACCACCACCATGGATCCGGCGTACCGGGGGTCGCGCAGCCAGTAACTGAGCGAGCGTGCCACGATAGCCCCGGTGGGGGTAGCCGGCACCAGGGCGAAGAGACCGGTCCCGGACGCTTTCTTCTTGGCGGTGCCAGCGTAGGGCGGCGTGACAAGGGCCCGCTGCAGCAGCGCCTTCCAGCACAGGGCCAGGACGGCCAGGGAGAGCACTGCGATCAGCAGCTTGAGGACGGCCGCCCCGGTGTTTCCGGCGGCGAACTCGCCGCCCACGGCCCAGGCTGCCCCGGCCGGGGTCCACGCCACGAACGCCGCGAGCTCGGCCATAAAGCCGGCGGAGCCCGCGATCCCCCGGGCGATGCCGGCCACGATCGGCCCCATCAGCACCAGCGGGATGAGGAAAGCGATCGCGCTGACATCCTTGAAGCGCCGCGAACTGGCCAGGCCGGCCGTGGCGGCGGTGACCACCTTGGAGAGCACCACGCACGTCAGCACACCGAGGACCGCACCGGCAAGGGCACCGGCGGCAGCCGGGACGCTGCGGGACCAGGTGCCTACGGTGGCCAGGGCCACCAGCGTCGTGGCCGCGCCCGGGATGCCGATCAGGCCCGCAACTGCCAGTCCGGCCAGCAATTGCGGCATTGGCACAGCGAACGTGGTGAACCTGGCCGGGTCCAGCGTCATGTCCGCCGCCGACGCCACGATGGGAATGATGCCCCAGCCCAGCACCGCGGCGGCACCGCCAAGCACCACCACCGTCTGGGCGGTCCCGGCGTCGGCCCCGCGCAGGAGCAGCAGGCCGGTGACGCCCAGCGCGACGATGCCCAGGGCGTAGAGCACCCCGATACCAAGCCCCACCAGCTGCCACGGGCTGCGCCGCAGTCCGTTGCGCAGCAGGGTGAGTTTGAGCCTTAGAAGGTGCGCAACCACTCGAGTCCCTCCGTCCGGCTGCGGCCGCCGACCAGCTGCACGAAGCGGTCCTCCAGTGATTGCCCGGCCCGCACCTCCTCGGTGGTGCCGGCGGCCAGTACCCGCCCGCCGGCCACGACGGCGACGTGGTCGCACATCCGCTGCACAAGGTCCATCACGTGGCTGGAGACGATCACCGTGCCGCCGGATGCGACATAGCGGTCCAGGATGTCACGGATGTTGGCGGCGGAAACAGGGTCCACCGATTCGAACGGCTCGTCCAGCACCAGGAGCCTCGGCGCGTGGACCAGGGCGGAGGCGAGGGCGATTTTTTTAGTCATACCGGCGGAATAGTCCACGACGAGGGTGCGCCCGTCCTGTTCCAGGTCCAGCGCGGCCAGCAGGTCCGCCACACGGGAAGCCACCACGTCCCGCGGCATACCGCGCAGCAGTCCGGCATAGGTCACCAGTTGTTCGCCGGTCAGGCGGTCAAAGAGCCGGACCCCGTCCGGAAGCACCCCCATCAGCTTCTTTGCCGCGTGCGGGTGCTGCCAGACATCCGTGCCGTGCACCAGCGCGGTACCGAAGTCCGGGCGGAGCAGGCCGGTGGCCATTGACAGTGTGGTGGTTTTCCCGGCGCCGTTGGGGCCCACAATGCCGTAGAAGGAGCCGGCCGGAACGTCGAGGCTGATGCCGTCGACGGCGATCTTCGTGCCGAAGCGTTTGGCCAGCCCGCGCAGGGCCAGCGCCGGGACGGGCGGCGTCTGGAAAGTCATGTCGTTAGACTAACCGCCGGCGCCGCCGCCGCGGGTCCTCCGGAAGTAGTACTTCGCAGGCTCATCCCTTCGGACTACCCGCGCCGGAATGCTGGGGCGGCGCGGGCAGCCTGACGGGGTCCGGGCGGGCCTAGAAAGAGTGCCGCGGGATGGCCCGCTCGTACTGCGGCGGCCAGGCAAGGTCGTGGCCCAGTTCGAACGCGGCGCGCAGCCACCAGTGCGGATCCCGCAGCGCGGCCCGGGCGATGAACACCCCGTCCGCCTGCCCGGTCGCGACGGCGTGTTCGGCCTGGCCCGCGGAGGTCAGGAGCCCCACGGTGCCTGTGCGGACCCCTGCTTCGCGCCGGATCCGGGCGCTGAATCCGGTCTGGTAGCCGGGGCCTACCGGGATGGACTGATGGGCGACGGCGCCGCCGCTGGAGACGTCCACAAGGTCGACGCCGTGTTCCCCGGCGGCGCGGGCCAGCCGCACCGACGCTTCGGCGTCGATGCCGCCCTCCGCCCAGTCGGACGCGGAGATCCGGAGGAGCAACGGCATGGAGTCAGGGATGACCGCCCGCACGGCATCGACCACGGCGAGGGTGAGGCGGTTGCGGCCGTCCTCGTCGCCGCCCCAGTGGTCCGTCCGGTCGTTGACCAGCGGGCTTTGGAACTGGTGCAGCAGGTAACCGTGGGCGCCGTGCAGTTCGATGGTGTCGAAGCCGGCGTCTACGGCGCGGACCGCGGCGGCGGTGAAGTCGGCGATCACGCCGTCGATCTCTTCGGTTGTCATGGCCGACGGCGGGGCGTAGCCGTCGAAGGCGCCGGTGCCGGGCCCCACGGTGTCCCAGCCGCCCTCAGAAGCCGGGACCGTGCCGGCCTTCCCCGAGAACGGCCAGTAGCTGGACGCCTTGCGGCCTGCGTGCGCCAGCTGCGTGCCGATCTTGGCGTTGGCGGAGCCGTTCCTGTGCACAAAGGCCACAATCCGTTCCCAGCCCTCGGCCTGGGCATCGTTGTAGAGTCCCGCGTCGCGGGGACTGATCCGGCCGGCGGCGTTCACGGCGGCCGCCTCCGTCAAGATGAGGGCGGCCCCGCCGGTGGCGAAGGACCCCAGGTGCATCAGGTGCCAGTCGTTGGGCACGCCCTCGCCGGTGTCCGGGTCGCAGCTGTACTGGCACATCGGCGAGACCCAGCCGCGGTGTTCCAGGCGCAGGGAGCGCAGGTCCAGCGGGGTGAAGAGTGCGGACCCCATCAGAACAGCACCCGCGCGAGGTTCTGCCGGGCCTTGGCGACCCGTTCGTCGGTGGTTCCCACGACGTCGAAGAGCTCCAGCAGGCGCACCCGGGCAGTCTCGCGTTCCGGCCCGAAGTTCCGGCCGATGAACGCCACAATCCTGCCGAGGCCGTCCTCAACGTGACCCCCGGCGATGTCGAGGTCCGCGACGGCGAGCTGGGACTGCAGGTTGTCCGGCTCCGTGGCGGCGCGGCCGCGCAGCGCGTCCGTTTCGTCCGCGGAGAGCGCCTGCAGGCGGCCCATCAGCTCCACCTGGGCCAGCCCGGCCTTCGCCTCGGCGTCGGCCGGCATCTCCGTCAGCGCCTGCCGGTACGCGGCGGCGGCGCCGTCGTAGTCACCGGCCTCGATGGCATCAAACGCTTTCTGGTGCAGCGGGGGCAGCGGCGGCGCCTCCGCCTCGGCGGCCCCGGGGCCGCCGGCGCCGATCCTGCCGGTCACCCCGTTGGCGGCCGCAACCTTAAGCAGTTCGTCGAAGAGACTGCGCACCTGCTGTTCCTCGGCACCGCCCTGGAACAACGGCACGGGCTGGCCCTTGACCACGGCGACGGCGGTCGGAACGGCCTGCACCTGGAAGGCCTGCGCAAGCTGGGGAAACGCCTCGATGTCTGCGGCGCCGAGGACCAGCCGGCCCTCGTAGCTTTCGACGATCTGCTCCAGCACGTCCACAACCTGCGATGAGCCCGGCGAGTAGGCAGCCCACAGCGCAATCACCACGGGAACCTGCGCGGAAAGGTCCACGAGTTCCTGGAAGTTGGTCTCCGTGACGTCCACGCGAAGCGGCGCTCCGGCCGGACCACCGCCCTCCGCGGTGTCCGCACCGGTTGCCCCGCTTCCGGTGGCCGGCGGGCGGCCACCCGCGGGCGGCGCGGGGCGCTGTTTGAGGGAGGAGAGGTCGACGGCGCCCCGCAGGTTGAGCGGGCTGGCGGCCGCCGGCGGGACCGGACGGGAAGCTGGCGAAGTCATGGCTCCACTCTATCCACTCCGCCCCATGCAGCAACGACCGGGCCGCGGAGGCGGCCCGGTCGTTGCTGGGTGGTTTGCCGGCTGGTGGTGCCGGGCAGTCAGGTCCCTGTGGGGACTACTTGAATTTCGCGCCCACCAGGCCGCGGGTGGCGGCGACCAGCTTCATCGAATCCTTCGAGCCGGTCGGCGGCACGTAGACGGCCACGGCTTCGGCGAAGTTCAGGACCATTCCGGTGCTGGTTTCCTTGCCGCCGGCCAGGGCTGCCGCGTCGTTCCCGATCGTCAGCTTGTCACCGGAGTTCTTCGGCGTGCCGTCGAAGGCGAAGTCCAACCGCCCCAGGACCAGGGCACCGCCGTCGGCCGTCCGGAACACCACGGTGTCCTCGGGCACCACCTTGTGGCTGAAGGAGAAGTTGCCGTTGGCGCCGGACTTCACCACGTCCTTCTGGTACGCCAGCGTGTCCGCGATGTACGGCGACGACTGGCCCTCGGAGAGCTTGTCCTTGAACGCCGAGTCGGCCTTGGTCAGCCGGTCGCCCAGGCCGGACAGGGCTTCCTGACCGCTGTACAGCAGGCCGGACTTGTCCGATGCGGCCAGCGTTTCGGTACCCCCGCGGTTGATGCCCGGGAACGTGGTGCCGGGCTGCAGCGGGGTCGCGCCGACCAGCTTGTAGTTCTCCCGTGGCGAGGCCTGCACGAGGGTCAGCAGCTGCGGGACCACGTTGCCGTCGCCCTGCGTGACAGCCAGGACGGAACGCGGCCAGTCACGCTTGTTGCTGACCACGGTGGTGAGAAGCTTGGTGGCCCGCACCGGCATACGCGATTCGTAGCTGCCCACCTTGGAGCGGATCTTGTAGTTCTGTTTGCGCACCTCAAGTTCGGTAGCCCCAACCCGCGAGGCGAGCTTGTCGGCGTCCTTCGCGGCGTCGCCGGCATCCACGGCGCTGGAGACCTGCTCCAGGATGCGGCGGAACTGCGCGTCCAGCAGGACCGGTGCATCGGGAGCCGCGGCGGACGCGGAGGAGGAGCTGCTTGGTGCCGGAGACGGAGTCTGGCTGGCCTGCGCGGCAACGCCCGTTCCCGCCACGGCCGCGGCGGTGAGCAGGGCTACCGCCGCGGCTGACCGGCGGCGGGCCGGGGCGCCGGCCGCTACGCGTTCCACGGCGCCCTTGGGCGCGGAAGTCTCACCGGGGGTCGCACCGGCGTCGCGTGCCCCGGCACGGGCCTCAGCCTGCGCCCGGGCCCGGCGTGCGAAGAGGCTTTCCTTGCGGCGGCCGCCGGTGGCGGACCCGCCGTCGTCGGACTTGCGCTGCCCCGGCTTGAGCACCAGCAGCGCCCCGCCGGCGATGATCAGGAGCCCGCCGAGGACCATCAGCGGGATGGCCCACGGTGTGGAGGTGTCATTGGGGAACGTCATGGAGACCGAGGCGGGAGCCGGCTTCTTGCCGTCCGCGGCCAGCAGGAGGGACCAGTCACCGTCGGCCGGGGCCGTCCAGGTGTAATCGAGGTCGCCGCTGGCGTTCTCCGTGGTCACCCACAGGTCTGAGCCGGCCGGCGAGGGCGCGGCGGCGTCGCCGTCGGTGTGGTCAAGCTGCAGCGACTTGCCGTCGCTGGAGACTCCCGAGACAGTGTTGTGCGCGGTCTTGCCGACCCACGCATCGACGTCATCCGGCCGGCCGGCGGCAAGCATAAAGTTGCCTTCGCCCTTGACATGGATCTTCACCGTGCCGCCGTGCAGGGTGCGCAGCTTCTGGTCGAAGACGGTCAACGGAGCGGCCTTGCCGTCCGTCGGCGCGGTGGCGGTGAAAGTGTCGGCCGGAGCCCACACCGTCTTCTGGCCTATTCCGGCCAGCAGTGTCAGGAGGCCGAGCAGCACAAGTGCAACTGCAGTCTTGAAACGCAAAATATTACCTATCATCAGCGGACACGTAGATTTAAGAGTAACCGTTTTGTTACCTGCGAGTCAGATCGGCGGCGTTGTCAAGCCCCGGTCCCGCGTCGCCGGGCGCCCGAAACCCGCGAGTTCGCAAGGCTGCTGATAGTGTTTGCGGTGATCATCACACCCGGCCCGCAACCGCGGTTTTGCAGGGAATTTACCGACAAAAAGGGCATTCAACGCAGTGACTGAATCCACCGGGTCGTCCCCCGCCGGACACACCGAAGGCCAGGAATCCGGCAGCCAGCCACAGGCGCCGCTTGAGCCCACTCCCACGCTTTCCAGCCCCCGGGCGGCCGCTGCAGGCATCCTGATGTCGATGGCCCGCCGCCTGCGCCAGCCGCTGCCCGGCGCACAGCCCCGGCTGCGGTTCGAGATGCCGCCGGAGCAGGACGAAGACGTGCTGGCCGGGTCGGACATGGAATCTACGGCCCGCTTTGGTGATCCGGGGCCCCGACTGTCGGCCCAGCACCCCCTGTACGTCGGGTTCATGGGCACCGTCGGCGTCGGCGCGGCACTGCTGGTCTACTGGATCGGTTCCAACACCACGCAACTGCTCCTCTGGATTGTCACCGCGCTGTTCATTTCGCTCGGCCTGGACCCCGTGGTGCGCTGGCTGGAAAGCAAGAAGGTCCCGCGGCCGGTCGGAATCCTGATCTCCGTCGCCGTCCTGGCCCTGGCCGTCGCCGGGTTCTTTGCCACGCTGATCCCCACGATCGTCCAGCAGGTGACCCAGATTGTGCAGCAGGCGCCGCACTGGATCCAGGACTTCATCGACTCGGACTTCTTCCGCTCCCTCGACAGCCAGTTCGGCGTCCGGGACCGGATCTCGCAGGAGCTCGAAAAGTTCGTCAACAACCCGGAGGCCATGGGCGGGATCTTCGGCGGAGTGGTCGGCTTCGGTTCCACAGTGGCCAACGGCCTGTTCGGTGCCCTGATCGTGCTGGTCCTCAGCCTTTACTTCCTTTCGGCCATGCCGTCCATGAAGAAGTGGGGCTACCGGCTGGCTCCGCGGTCCCGCCGGGCCAGGGTGGAGGCGCTGTCGGAGGAAATCACCGGCTCGGTCGGCAACTACGTCATCGGCCAGGTCTGTGTCGCCCTGCTGAATGCGACCTTCGCTTTCATCGTGATGTCCATCGTTGGCGTTCCGTTTGCGGTCCTGCTGGCCTTCGTTGTGGCCCTACTGGCCTTTATCCCGCTGGTCGGCGGCATGATCGCCGGTGTCCTGGTCACCCTGATTGCCCTCACGGCGGGCTGGCAGACGGCCGTGGTCTACGCGATCTGCTACTTCGCCTACCTGCAGTTCGAGGCGTACTTCATCTCCCCGCGCATTATGCAGAAGGCCGTTGCCGTGCCCGGCGCAGTCGCCGTCATCTCGGTCATCGCCGGTGGCAGCCTGCTCGGCGTGCTCGGTGCCCTGATCGCCATTCCCACGGCCGCAGCGATCATGCTGCTGGTCAAGGAGATCTTCATCGTCCGGCAGGACAAGCACTAACCCCGCTCAGGCGTGGGCGGTGGCGACCGGGCCGTCCCATTCCTCGGGCAGCGCCGTCGCCGCTCCCCCGGGTAGCACCCGGTCCACGATCTCGTTGAGCACCCGGCCGGCGTACTTCTCGCCTACCCAGAGGTGTTTGGCGCCGTCGACGCCCACGACGTCGGCATGCGGCACCAGGGCGAAGCGCTGCGCCGCGGCATCCGGCTGCAGATAGTCGTCGTGCTCGGGGACCAGCACCTTCAGCGGCTTGCCAAAGGCTGCCCACTCCTTAAGGTGGACGTCGGTAGCCCGGTGCAGCGGGGGCGAGAGCAGGATGGCGCCCTCAATTTCGGCGGCCACTGGTTCCGCGGCGCCGTACATCAGGGCGAGCTCGGTCCCGAACGACCACCCCACCAGCCAGCGGTTGGGCAGGCCGCGGTCGACGGCGAAACGGACCGCAGCCTCGACGTCCAGCCGTTCGCCGATGCCTTCCTCGAACTGCCCCTGGCTGGTTCCGCGCGGCGAGGAGGTTCCGCGGGTGTTGAACCGGAGGACTGCAATGCCGGCCAGCGCCGGGAGCCGGTAGGAGGCCTTGCGGTAGACGTGCGAATCCATGAATCCGCCATGCGTGGGCAGCGGGTGCAGGGTGATCAGCGTTGCCTTGATCTCCCCCGACTCCGGCACAGCGAGTTCGCCGACCAGCCGGTGCCCGTCCGCGGTGCGGAGTTCAACATTCTCGCGGCGCGCCGGAAGCACGGTGGAGGCACGGATTGCGGTGGGCGCGGAAGGCTGGCTGAACACGTAGGACGCGGGGTCGAAAGTCATGCCCTCCAGCTTAGCGAAGCCGCTCAGCGGTACTTGTAGCTGCGCGAGGTCCAGCAGTTCGAATGCCAGTGCCGGCGTTCGGCCAGGCCGGCCGCGGCACCAAAGATATGGTCCTCGGACCAGACCACAAGGTGCGCGATGCCCGGCAGCACGGCCGTGGAACATCCCGGGCAGATATAGGTCTTTTCCGCCCGCCCGGCCGAGATCGAGCGGACCATCCATTCCCCGTCCGGGGCGCTCTCCCGCCGGGCTATCCCGGTGCGGGCGCGTTCCAGATCCAGTTCCGGCGCCGGACCCGCGGCGTGCTTGCCGGCCTTTGCGGCGCCCCTCCCGGAGGCAGCTTTCCCGGACACGGCTCGGCGGGGTCGGTTGGAACGGGGCATAGCTCCATTCTGCCCCAGAGCCGTGCCCGCCGGGCAACGGGCCCGCAGGCACCCGCATGCGGGGCAACAGACGGTAGTGTTGACCGGGTGCGTTTAGTCATAGCCCGTTGCTCCGTTGATTATGTCGGCCGGCTCAAAGCCCATCTCCCCCTGGCCACCCGGCTCCTGGTGGTCAAGGCCGACGGCTCGGTCCTAGTCCACTCTGACGGCGGTTCCTACAAGCCGCTGAACTGGATGAGTCCCCCGGCGAACCTGCGGGTGTCCACGCCGGACGAGGTGGACGTCGAGGTCGGCGTCGTCGAGCAGTGGACTGTGCAGTCCGCGAAGACCGACGACCGGCTCATCATCAACATCCACGAGCAGCTGCACGACACGTCCCATGAACTTGGCCTGGATCCCGGCCTGATCAAGGACGGCGTTGAGGCAGACCTGCAGCGGCTGTTGGCCGAGCAGATCGAGACCCTCGGCGCAGGCTTCTCGCTGATCCGCCGCGAGTACTTCACGGCCATCGGCCCGGTGGACATCCTGGCCCGCGACGCCACCGGCGCCACTGTTGCCATCGAGCTCAAGCGCCGCGGTGATATCGACGGCGTCGAGCAGCTCACCCGCTACCTCGAACTGCTGAACCGCGATCCCCTGCTGGCCCCCGTGCGCGGCATTTTCGCCGCCCAGCAGATCAAGCCCCAGGCCAAAGTGCTGGCCAATGACCGGGGCATCGACTGCGTGACCCTGGACTACGACGCCATGCGCGGCGTGGACGACAGCGAGTCCCGGCTCTTCTAGGCCCGCTGACCCTGCAGCCGGGTGCACCTTAGACTCTGACCATGAACCATGTTCCGGCCGGCCGGCAGCTCCTGTTCGGCACCATGGTCAGCGACGGTGCCGTGCTCTCCGACGCCGCCGTCGCCGTGGAGGCCGACAGGATCGCTTACGCCGGACCGGCTTCGGGGTTCGACGGCGCCGCCGCCGGCTTCGGTGACGCGCCTGAATTCCGTCTCGGTCCCGGAGACTTCATTCTTCCCGGACTGGTTGACCTGCACTGCCACGGCGCGCACGGCGGTGACTTCCCGGCCGGCACCGAGGACCAGGCGCGGCAGGCCATCGACTTCCTGCACCGGTCCGGGACCACCACGCTCCTGGCAAGCCTGGTCACCGCCGCACCCGGCTCCTTGTTGCGGGGACTGGCGCTGCACGCCGCACTGACGGAAGGGGGCCTGCTGGCCGGAATCCACCTTGAAGGCCCGTTCCTCGCCGCGGCCCGCTGCGGGGCACAGGATCCGGCCCACCTCCGCGAGCCCGATCCGGAGCTCCTCGCCGGGCTGCTGCAGGCCGCCCGCGGCACACTAGCCTCGATGACTTTTGCGCCGGAACTCCCGGGGGCGGAGGACCTGGTGGCAACGCTGGCCTCGCATGCCGTGGTTCCCTCTCTCGGGCACACGGACTGCGACGACGCGACAGCCACGGCGGCCCTCCACGCGGCAGGTGTCGCCCTGGAATCCCGGGGCAGGCGGGAAGGGTCCCGCGGCACGAGGCCCACTGTCACCCACCTCTTTAACGGCATGCCGCCCCTGCACCACCGGGCGCCGGGGCCGGTGGCGGCGTGCCTGCGGAGTGCGGCCTCGGGCGGGGCGGTACTCGAACTGATTGCCGACGGCGTGCATCTGGACCCCGCCGTGGTGGCCACCGTATTCCAGCTGGCCGGCGCGGCGAACATCGCCCTGGTGACCGATTCCATGGCCGCCGCGGGCCTGCCCGACGGCCACTACAGCCTGGGCAGGGCCGCAGTTACCGTTACCGGCGGAAGCGCCCGCCTGGACCGGGGCGACGCCCTCGCCGGCGGGACCGCCACACTGCTCGAGGTCGTGCGGCGCACCGTGGCTGCCGGCGTACCCCTGGCAGATGCCGTCACCTCGGCCACAGCGGTTCCCGCCGCGGTCCTCGGCCTGGCGGCCGAGCTCGGCTCATTACGCCGCGGACTGAGGGCGGACGCCGTCGTCGTAAATTCCGGACTTCACCTTTCCCGGGTAATGCGCCGCGGGGAATGGCTGGCCCCGCTTTCCTAATCCGTCTTTGCGGCGCCGGCGCTCTCCAGGGTTTGTTTCCAGTGCCGGGAAGTAGTTCACGAACTCTTTAGATAAAATTTCTGGAATTATGTCCCGGCCCCGTTGACCTCACGGAGGTGCCATGAAATTCTTAGACAAGTCTTTGTGTAGGTGTTTTTCATGCTCGCAAGACGTGTTGCGAGCGTGAAGCTCCTGCCGCCAGGTCCGGTCTCAAACCGGACCGAAGCCAAGGTTCTTCTCGCAGAGTGACCCGGCCCGGTGCAAAGTGCGCCGGGCTGCTTCTAGATCCAAAATGAGGAGAATTAAATGGCACAGGGAACCGTCAAGTGGTTCAACGCTGAAAAGGGCTTCGGCTTCATCACCCCGGATGACTCCGATGGCGATGTCTTCGTTCACTACTCCGAGATCCAGACCGGCGGATTCAAGACCCTCGACGAGAACCAGCGCGTTCAGTTCGAGATCGGCCAGGGCGCCAAGGGCCCCCAGGCAACCGGCGTGACGCTGGTCTAGTCTCCCCCGGCAGGGCAACCATTGGCAGCCCGGTCCCGAAAATGATCCCCGGCATTATGGCCGGGGATCATTTTTTTTGCTATATTGCCCGGCTGGCTGCATTCTTTGCCGGCAGGAATCCCTTTATCCCGTGCCTGTATTTGGCGGCGGCAATCGAATTAGCGCACCAGCGTCCGGAGCAGTCGTGCACTTTGGCGGACGGAGAGGTCCGGGAGGTAAGCCCGGCTCAGGGCGCGCCCTATCGCCGGCAGCTGCAGCGGGTCCTGGTAGTACAGGTACAGGGTGCGGTATTCCGGCTTGAATCGTGATTTGAACGTGGCCAGTGACCGGAATCCGTAAACCGGTTCAAGGGCCCTGCCCACGACGTCGAGGATTCCGGCGAGCCCGTCGCTCCCGCGGGGACTCGCCTCACTTGTCCCGGATCCCGTCCCGCCGGGCGCAGTTCCGACGGGCGCAGTTCCGGCCTCACCCGCGAGCGGTGAACCGGAGAGCGAAATGACGGCCACGGATTCCCGCAGCTCCCGCACCGCAGAGGCGATCAGGAATTCCATCACACCGGGGAAGGCGTCGCCGCGCCGGCGCATCACGTCCAGCGTCCAGCTCACCAGCTCGCCACCGTCGAAGACCGGCAGCCAGCTCGTGACGCCGTGCACCCGGCCATCCCCGTCCACAGCGAGGCAGCACAGCACGTCGTCGTCCTCGAGCTCGTCCAGGCTGCCCAGCGTGAATCCCATTTCGGGGACCTGCTTGCCCGCTGCCCATTCCTCGGAGACTTCGTTGAGCTGGGCCCGCTGCGCGGGCGTGAAGTCACGGTAGCGGCCCCACACCGCGCCGACGCCGGTCTTGGCCGCGCGGTTCAGCGCGGTCCGGACGTTCTGCCACTCCTTGCCCTTGAACTCCAGGTCGCGGACCGCCAGCCGGGTTTCCACCGCCACGGCCACCCGGCGGAAGCCCTTGCCCTCCAGCAGGGGCCAGAGCCCGTCGGTGCAGGAGTAGAAGCACGGAATCAGCGCGTGCTCGCCACAGAAATCCAGGAAGCTGGCGGCGGTGCTGTCACGGTTCCGGGCCGGTCCGAAGGGGCCGGCCACGGTCAGTGCCACGTTGCCGTGCCGCTGGTAGGCCACGCCGCCGCGGGATTCGGGTGCGAACCAGTACTTGTTAGGTTCCCACAGGGCCATCCAGGACAGCGAGTCGCCGCCCAGCCGGATGAGGCCGCGCGCCACCCCGCGGTCCGCTGATCCCGCGTCAGTACCGTGGTGCCGCCGAAGGAGCACCAGCCACACCCCTGTCAGTGCCACCGCCCAGAAGATGATGCCGGAGCCGGCGAACAGGAAGGCCTCCACCGGGTTGCGCTGCTGGAAGACCCGGCCGTAGATCCCCGGGATGGGCAGCGGCAGGTACTGCCGGGCGAGCTCGGCCGCGAGCCCCAGCCAGCCGCCGTCGCGGGCCAGGCCGCCGGCGGCAAACCATATGGCCGAATAGCCGCCGGCGAGCACCACGAACGTTCCCGCCACGGTCAGGCCGAGGATACGGCGTGCCCGGGTGCTGGTTTCGACGCGGAAAAGGCGCCGATTGGCGACCAGCAGCAGCGCGAGGGCCAGCGGGACCACCGCCAGCGGCAGGATGTGCACCACCGGAGAACCCATGACTGCTGAGGGCGGACGCGCGGCGTAGTGCGGGATCCGGGCAAACAGGGCCAGGTACACCGCTGCCAGCGCAGTCACGCCCAGCTGGACCAGGACCGCGATCCGCAGCGCCAGCCGCCTGCCCTGCCGCATGCCGTCGGCGCAGATCAGCAGCAGCACCACCGGCACCACAGCCAGGGCCAGGCCCAGGGGCCCGGCGTATCCCTCCCGCCCGGCGCCCAGGCAGCTGATGTCCACCCCGGACCCGCAGCTGCGTTCGAGTTGCCCCAAGGTCGGCAGCGGGTTCAGCGCCATCTCCCGCAGCAGCGCCAGCGGACCCGTGGGGCTGCGGACCGTTGCGGTGATCATCGGCCCCACGGCGAAGATCGCCACCGTCAGCGCAAGGAGGTTCCGGGTCTCCCTCGAGGTGGAGCGGTGGCGGTGCAGGGTTCCTTTGTCCCCCTGGATCCACCAGCCGGCCATCAGCCCCACCAGCGCTCCGGCCAGGCCCACCACAGTTTCGGGGTGGCCGATGTAGAGAACCAGGAGCAGGGACCCGGCCACGACGGCGGTCCGCAGCCGGCGCTGCCACAGGGCCGGGAGGAGCGCCCCGGCGGCCAGGGTGACGGCGAGGATGGCCGCGTAAGGCCCCATCAGCCGGGCGTCGACCATCCCGCCCAGCCAGTTGTCGCCGGCGAACCGCGCGAGCTGGGTCAACAGCAGGAACAGTGACACGGCCGCAAACTGCCCCGCGAAGAAGAACACCGCGAGCCGGACTGATCCGAGCCTGCGTTCCGCTGCGCCCAGCAAGCCCAGCACCATCACGGACGCGGCCAGGTAGGCCAGCGGGTTGGTGGCGAAAAAGAGAGAGGTGAACATGCTCCACCACAACCCGCCTTCCAGCCCGGATGCGCTCACGGACGCGGCACCCAGCAGGGACACCGGCGGCCCGGCCAGGAAACTTCCGGTTGCCACGCCCGCGCCCAGGAAAGCCGCGAGGAACGCCAGCGAGAACGGTGTTTTACGGAGGTACCGCCCGATGCGCCGAAGGCCTATTCTCACGGGTTGATCCCCCAGCGCCGGCCCAGGAAGTCGAGGCCGGCCGGGAGACCGCGGGCGGCCACTTCCCAGGAATGGCCGGTGCCGGGAACCAGCCGCTCCTGGACCGTGAAACCGGCCCCGCGGGCGGCGTCGGCAAGGACGTCCATGTACTCAACGAACTGCGTGTCCCGCTCGCCCGCGCCGAAGTAGATGGCGTTGCCGTCATAGCGCCGTGACTGCATCAGGTGCAGGGGTGTCTGCCGCTCGAACGCCACGGTGTCCCCGCCAAACGAGGCTTCGATGGTTTTGTGCCGCTCCTTGGCCAGTGCGGGTTCCTTTTCGCTGGCGAAGGCCAGGGAGGCGCTGTAAATGTCCGGGTGCCTGGTCACCATCTGGACGGCGCAGGTGGCACCGAAGGAGAATCCGCCGGCTGCCCAGTAGCGCGGCTCGGGGGCGACGGCGAACGTGGCGCGGATCCAGGCCGGGACATCGCGGGAGAGGAACGTGTCCGCCTGGGCGATATGGCTGTCCATACACAGGAGGTTGCCGTTGGGGCTGCCGTTGGGATCGACAACCACCACCACAGGAGCTACGCCGTGGTGGGCCGCGGCGAACCGGTCCATCCGGCTCCGCAGCGCTCCCCCGGTGACCCAGTCCGCCGGAGCTCCGGGCTGGCCGGCGAAGAGGACCAGTACCGGCAGCTCAGGACGCGGGACCGCCTGGTAGGCCGGCGGCAGGTAAACATAGGCTTCACGGCTGACGAAGCCTGATGCGGTGCCGGGTATGGTGGCCTTCCGGATCAGCCCGGAGGACGGGAGTGCTCCATGGGCTTTCCAGCCGGCCAGTGCGACGGCCGGAGGGTCGTCAGGTTGCCGTTTGAGGTCCGTCTCCAGGTTCTGGATCCGTGCGACGGCCGTTCCGGTCAGGTCGCTGACGGTGTGGTTCAGGCCGAAATAGGCATTGATCTGCACGGCGGACAGAGCGAGGACGCCGGCGCAGGCGGCCGCCGCCACCGTGGTGGCCTTCCGGGCGCGGTCGGGCCGGGGGCTGCTTCGCAGCAGCGTCCGGACCCGGTAGGCCGCCAACAGCAGGGCTGCGACCGCGGGCACGGCCCAGAGGAGCACCTCGGGCGGGAGCACGTCGGGGAAGACGGGCACGGCGTAGACGAGGAGCCAGTGCACACCGAGCACCAGCACAACAGCGAGGACGAGCGCGGCTACGGGAACGGCCGCGGCACGAAGCGCCGGGGTACGCTTCCAGCCGGCGATCGGCCTGAGCAGGTACAGCGTGCCGGCGATCCCGGCGGCGCACGCCGCCCACAGGACCGGACCGTCGGCGATCCGGATGCTTTCGGCGAAGCCCACCGGTGTTAGCGCCAGGTGCCGACGCCGATGACCGGTCCGGCCTCGAGCCAGGAGGAAAGGCCTGTGTAGGCATCAAACCTCATCGCGAGCAGGACGTCCTGGCCCTCACAGCGAAGCTCTACGATCACCGTCTCCGGCTGGACTTTAACGAGCTCGGATTCTGTCGGTTCGCGGCGGCCCAGCAGTTCCAGCGAGCTGCGGCGGAACGAATGCTTGGGACGAACGCTCAGGGAGGCAAGCCGGAACCACTCGAGGTCGTTGTCCTGATAACGACAAACCCCCATCTGCCAGCTGTTTCCAGCTACGCAAATGGAGGCGTCCACCGTGCCCAGGGCGCGCCGCAAATTGAAGCGGCGCACCCCGGAAAGACACAGTGCAAAAACCAGCAACGCAAAAACAGTTGCCAGGATGATGAACGGAAAACCAGTAACGTTCATCAAGGTCGGGCTAGCGGATCCCCGCAGTAGCCGCGTCGCCCATTTGGGCGTTGTCAGCAACAATGACGACCCTGTTGTTGTCGACGGAGAAGAATCCGCCGTCGACAACTACAGCAATACGGTCACCGGAAACCGGCTCGATCGCCAGCTCACCTTCGGCCAGAATCGCCAGCAGGGGCGAGTGGCCGGGCAGGATTCCGATTTCACCATCGCTGGTGCGGGCCTTGACCATCTTGGCCGCTCCGGACCAGACGAACTGGTCCGCTGCGACAATCTCAACCTCAAGCTCAGCCATATTACTTGGTCTGCTCCTGGATCTTGGCCCACTGGCGCTCAACGTCATCCAGGCCGCCGACGTTGAAGAACGCCTGCTCTGCGATGTGGTCGAGGTCGCCGTCGCAGATGGCCGTGAAGCCTTCCACGGTGTCCTTGATGGACACGGTGGAGCCTTCGACGCCGGTGAACTGCTTCGCCGTGTAGGTGTTCTGCGAGAGGAACTGCTGGATGCGGCGTGCACGCGACACGACGATCTTGTCCTCTTCGGAGAGCTCATCGACACCGAGGATGGCGATGATGTCCTGGAGTTCCTTGTTCTTCTGCAGGATCTGCTTGACGCGGACGGCCGTGTTGTAGTGGTCGTGTCCGATGTACTGCGGATCCAGGATGCGGGAGGTCGACGTCAGCGGGTCAACGGCCGGGTACAGACCACGGGAAGCGATTTCACGGGACAGTTCCGTGGTCGCGTCGAGGTGTGCGAAGGTCGTGGCCGGGGCCGGGTCGGTGTAGTCATCTGCGGGAACGTAGATGGCCTGCATCGAGGTGATGGAGTGGCCCTTGGTGGACGTGATGCGCTCCTGGAGGAGGCCCATCTCGTCAGCCAGGTTGGGCTGGTAACCCACGGCGGACGGCATACGGCCGAGGAGGGTGGAAACCTCGGAACCTGCCTGGGTGAAGCGGAAGATGTTGTCGATGAAGAGCAGCACGTCCTGGTTCTGCACATCGCGGAAGTACTCCGCCATGGTCAGGGCGGACAGGGCCACGCGCAGACGCGTTCCCGGCGGCTCATCCATCTGGCCGAATACAAGAGCGGTGTCCTTGAGGACGCCGGCTTCTTCCATTTCAACCCAGAGGTCGTTGCCTTCACGGGTACGCTCGCCGACACCGGCGAACACCGAGGTGCCACCGAAGTTGCGGGCCACACGGGTGATCATTTCCTGGATCAGCACGGTCTTGCCGACGCCGGCGCCACCGAAGAGGCCGATCTTGCCACCCTTGATGTACGGGGTGAGGAGGTCGATCACCTTGATGCCGGTTTCCAGCATCTCGGTGGAGCCTTCGAGCGTCGCGAAGGCCGGAGCCTTGCGGTGGATCGGCCAGCGTTCGCTGATCTGCAGCTCGGACTCGGTCACGTCCAGGGGCTGGCCCAGGACGTTGAAGATGTGACCCTTGACGCCGTCGCCGACCGGCACGGAGATCGGGGCACCGGTGTCAACCACGTTGGTGCCGCGGACCAGGCCGTCGGTCGCCTGCAGGGAGATGGCGCGGATGAGGTTGTCGCCGAGGTGCAGCGCAACTTCAAAGGTGATGGTCTTGGTCTCACCGTTGAGAGTAATCTCCGTGGTGAGAGCGTTGTATATCGAGGGGATTGCGTCAGCCGGGAATTCGACGTCGACAACCGGGCCAATAACACGTGCAATACGGCCGGTGGCACCGGACGTTGCGGCTACGTGTTCGGTAGCAGTGGCAGTCATCTCTCTCACTTCACTCAGTAGATGGCGTGGGCGGTTAAGTTTGTTCTTTAGTGCAGGTAAAGCTGGGTCCTTGGCGGGCCGGCTAGGACGCGTTCAACGCGTCGGCGCCTGCCACGATTTCGGAAAGCTCCTGCGTAATTTCAGCCTGGCGGGCAGTGTTGCGCAGACGCGTGTACTTCTTGATGAGATCCGTCGCGTTGTCGCCGGCGGATTTCATTGCCCGCTGGCGGGCTGCGAGCTCCGAAGCTGCTGCCTGCAACATGGCGGCGAAGATACGTGACTCGATGTAGCGCGGCAGCAAGGCGTCGAGGACCTGCTCAGCTTCCGGCTCGAATTCGTACAGCGGCAGAAGCTCCGACTCGGAGGCAGCCTGCTCTTCGACGACCTCCAGCGGGAGCAGACGGATGACCGTCGGCTCCTGCGTCACCATGGACTTGAAGCGGGTGTAAACGACGTGGATCTCGTCGACGCCGCCCTCTTCGTAGGCGGTGGCGAAGTCTGCCAGCAGTGCTTCGCCGACTTCCCGCGCCGTCTCGAACTCGGGTGCGTCCGTGTTACCGGTCCACACGCGCTCATAGGGGCGGTTGCGGAAGTCGAAGTATGCCTGTGCCTTGCGGCCCATAACGTACGTCTTGACTTCCTTGCCTTCCTCATGGAGCAGCTCGGCGAGGCCTTCTGCCTGCTTGAGCACCGTGGCCGAGTAGGACCCCGCAAGGCCGCGGTCCGAGGTGATGACCAGGACGGCGGCGCGGCGGATCTGCTCCGGCTCGGTAACCAGCGGGTGGTCGATTTCGCTCTGGCTTGCGACAGCAGAAACGGCACGCGTGATCGCGTTTGCGTAAGGCAGTGAAGCCGCTACGCGTGCGCGGGCCTTGCCGATGCGCGAGGTAGCGATCAGTTCCATCGCCTTGAAGATCTTGCGCATCGACGTCGTCGAGCTGATCTTCTGGCGGTAGACCCGGATCTGGGCTCCCATACTTATCCTTTCCTAAGATCCCGGTGGCCGGGACTGCCGGAACCCGAGGGGGTTCCGGCAGTCCCTGCCAGCGAAACTAGCGCTTCTGCTTGACGATTTTTTCCTGGTCGACCGCGTCCTCATCGATGGGGGCGTACTCCTCGTGCCCCGCACCGACGAGGTAGCTGTCGCCCTCGCCGAAGAAGCCCTTCTTGAAGTCCACGATCGCGGTCTTCAGCGCCTCTGCCGTGTCATCGTCCATAACGTTGGTCTGAGCCAGCGTCGTGAGGATCGAGGACTTGTGCTTGAGGTGTTCCAGGAACTCGGTCTCGAAGCGGTTGATGTCTTCCACCGGAACGTCGTCGAGGTAACCGTTGGTGCCGGCCCAGATGGAGACGACCTGGTCCTCGACCGGGAACGGCGAGTACTGGCCCTGCTTGAGCAGTTCCATCAGGCGCGCACCACGGGTCAGCTGCTGGCGCGATGCGGCGTCGAGGTCCGACGCGAACATTGCGAAAGCCTGCATGTCGCGGTACTGCGCCAGTTCCAGCTTCAAGGTACCGGAGACCTTCTTCATGGACTTCACCTGCGCGGCGCCACCAACGCGGGACACGGAGACACCCACGTCGACGGCGGGACGCTGGTTGGCGTTGAAGAGGTCCGACTGCAGGAAGATCTGGCCGTCGGTGATGGAGATGACGTTGGTCGGGATGTAGGCGGAAACGTCGTTCGCCTTGGTCTCGATCAGCGGAAGGCCGGTCATCGAACCTGCACCCAGCTCGTCGGAGAGCTTGGCACAACGCTCCAGCAGGCGGGAGTGCAAGTAGAAGACGTCGCCCGGGTAGGCTTCGCGTCCCGGCGGGCGGCGCAGCAGCAGCGACACCGCACGGTAGGCCTCGGCCTGCTTGGAAAGGTCATCGAACACGATGAGGACGTGCTTGCCGCCGTACATCCAGTGCTGGCCGATGGCCGAGCCGGCGTACGGTGCCAGGTACTTGAAGCCGGCGGGGTCGGACGCGGGGGAAGCCACGATGGTCGTGTACTCCAGTGCGCCGTTGTCCTCGAGCGTCTGGCGGACAGCCGCGATGGTGGACGCCTTCTGGCCGATGGCCACGTAGATGCAGCGCACCTGCTTCTTCACATCGCCCGAAGCCCAGTTGGCCTTCTGGTTGATGATCGTGTCGATGGCGATTGCCGACTTGCCGGTCTGGCGGTCACCGATGATCAGCTGGCGCTGGCCGCGGCCGATCGGGATCATGGCGTCGATAGCCTTGAGGCCGGTCTGCATCGGTTCGTGGACCGACTTGCGCTGGGTCACGCCGGGCGCCTGGAGTTCCAGGGCTCGGGTGGCTTCGGCCTTGATCTCGCCGAGGTCGTCGATGGGCTGGCCCAGGGGGTCAACCACGCGGCCGAGGAAGGCGTCGCCGACCGGAACGGACAGAACCTGTCCGGTGCGGTGCACTTCCTGGCCTTCTTCGATGCCGGTGAAGTCACCGAGGACGATGACGCCGATCTCGCGGACGTCGAGGTTCTGGGCCAGGCCCAGAGTGCCGTCTTCAAAGCGAAGCAGCTCGTTCGCCATGACCGAGGGAAGGCCCTCAACACGGGCGATGCCGTCACCTGCGGTCGTTACACGGCCAACCTCTACGCGCTCTGCGTTTCCGGGTTCGTAGGACGCCGCGAACTCGTTCAACGCATTACGGACGTCGTCGGCGTTGATGGTCAATTCGGCCATCTGCAGTCCCTGCTCTCCTGTTTTCGTGATCATCGTTGCTCACGATGACCGGGGTTTCATGTCGGTAAGTTGTGCTTGTCCGGCTAACTAAGCAATCTGACGCTGGAGCTGGCCCAGGCGGGCGAGGACCGAAGCGTCAACCACTTCGTCGCCAATCTGGATCCGGAGGCCACCAATCAGTGCCGGGTCAACGTTCATGTTGATCTTGAGCTCGCGGCCGTACAGGGCATTGAGCCCTGCCTGCAGCCGACTGGTCTGGGTCTCCGTCAGCGGACGGGTGACGCTGACCGTGGCGATCCAGCGCTGCTGGCGCTTGGCCGCAAGCTCGGCAAAACGGCTGACGAGCTTGGTGGCCTTGAGGCCGCGGGGCTGCGACACTGCCTGTCCGATAAGGACCTTCGCTTCCTCGCTGGCACTGGGCACGAGCTTTTCGGCAAGGGCAACCTTGGCAGCCTGGCTCGCCTGCGGCTCGGACAGAGCACGCTGCACCTCGTGGCTGGAATCGACGGCCTGGTTGAAGGAGAACAGATCGTTCTCCAACGCTTCCAGTCCGCTGATTCCCGAGGCAGAGACGGCCGACTTGTTTTCAGCAACGGCAATTACCACCGAAGCGGCAAGAGTCTCGAGTGCATCGCCGATGTCACGAGCCGACGCCCAGCGCGAGGCGGCCAGTCCGCTGGCGATCTCCACAGCGTCAGCGGAAACTTTTCCGTTGAACAGCTGCGTGACCAGGGCGGACTTTTCGGCACCGCTGCGGGACGGGTCCGTCAGGGCGCGGCGCAAGCCGGCCGAGCTGTCCACCGTTCCCAGGATTCCGAAGAGTTCCTTAGCCAACTGCAGCGACGCGTTGGGAAGCTTGGCTTCCAACGCGACGAGTGCCGCGGTCAGCGATTCGCTCGATACACCTGCCATTACTTAGCTGCACCTGCGTTCTGGTTCTCCAGATCCGCCAGGAAGCGGTCAACCACCCGGGCCGAACGCGCATCATCGTTGAGCGATTCGCCCACGATGCGGCCAGCCAGCGTGGTTGCCAGCGTGCCGACCTCGGCGCGCAGCGACACGACGGCCGCCTGGCGCTCGGATTCGATCTGAGCGTGTGCCTGGGCAGTGATGCGGGCAGACTCAGCAGCTGCCTTCTCCTTCAGATCCGCGAGGATCTGGGCGCCTTCGGCACGGGCTTCCTCGCGAATGCGGTTGGCCTCGGTGCGGGCGTCGGTGAGCTGCTGCTTGTACTCTTCGAGTGCTGCAGAAGCTTCTGCCTGAGCCTTCTCGGCCTTGGCGATGCCGCCTTCAATCGCCTCGGCGCGCTCTGCGAAGTTCTTCTCGAACATCGGGACAACGTACTTCGTCACGATGAAGAGGAGAACAGCAAAGCCCAAGAAGACGACAATCATTTCCCAGATGTTGGGAACGAGGGGGTTGGAACCCTCGGTGGCGGCTGAGATGATCAGCTGCTTCATATTTCACCCGTCCTTATCTACTCGGTTCTGGATGTTCGCTGGGTTCTGAAGGTTTACTTGAGAACGAACGCGAAGACCAGGCCGAGGATGGCGAGGGCTTCAGTCAGCGCGAGGCCGAGGAATGCGATCGGCTGCAGGACGCGCTGGGCTTCCGGCTGACGTGCTACGCCGTTGATGTAAGCAGCGAACACGAGACCCACACCGATACCACCGCCGATGGCGGAGAGGCCGTAGCCGATGAGGTTGAGGGAGCCGTTGATGGAGCCTTCCATTTTTCTTCCTTTCAAGATGCCACCCGTGTGGCAGGTTGTTTGGGTTGCTTCATCCCCGTGAGGGGAAGTTTGTGGGTGCCTTAGTGGCTGTCGGCGTGGAGTGCGCCTTCGATGTAGATCGCGGTCAGCAGCGTGAAGACGTACGCCTGCAGCGCCATGATCAGCGCCTCCAGCATGTACATCGCCAGCGAGCCGGCCAGGACCAGTACGGAGGCGCCCTTGAGCAGGACGTTCTCCTGCATGACCAGGAACTCGATACCGGAACCGGCGATCATCACGATCAGGTGGCCTGCCAGCATGGTCGCGAATAGACGGAGGCTGTGCGTGACGGGCCGGACCAGGAAGTTGGAGATGATCTCGATCGGGATGACGATCGGGAGGATGTAGATGGGCACGCCGCTCGGCACGGTGGCCAGCTTGAAGTACTTCAGGCCGTTCTTCTTGATGCCGATGGCAATCCAGGTGACGTACACGATCGCGGCGAGCACATAGGCGCCGCCGACGTGCGAGAAGCTCGGGAGCTGAATCACGGGGATGGCGCCGTAGATGTTGTTCACCAGGATGAAGAAGAACAGGCTGAACAGCAGCGGGACGTACTTGATGAAGTCTTTGCCGCCGATGATGTCCTTCGCGATGCCGTTACGGACGAAGCCGTATGCGGCCTCGCCTGCGAACTGCAGTTTGCCGGGAACGAGCTGCTGCTTACGGGCAGCCAGCACAAAGAATGTAGCGATAATGACGACCGAGAGGATCACCAGCAGCATCTGCTTGGAGAATCCTTCGGCTGCACCCCAGGGCAGGATAGCCGGCAGGTGCAATTGTTCAATTCCAGGAGGAGTGAACTCTCCTGAATCTTGGGCCGGGAGCGCAAGCGCGATCAACGCGTTTCCTCTCTGCAGTGTCCATCATTGGGCGTTGGGCGGGGAGCGGCGACATTTGCGTCAGTCATTCCCCCTGTGAAATTTTTTGGCATTACTGTTCCGCGTCCTTGGACGGGCCGTTTGCAGCGCCGTCTCCGCCAGCCGAATTCCGGTGACTGGTGAGGCCGTGCATATGGGAAAGATAGAACCCACCCGCAGCTCCAAGCAGGGCGCCTGCGAGCACAATCCAGCGGGTTCCCCACAGATTATCCAGACCCCACCCTATCAAACTCCAGACGATGATTCCGCCAACAATGTAGCTGAAGACGGCTATTCCGGCGTTGTATCCGCCGTCGTTGCCGTCCGGCGACACACCGGGCGCTCCGCCTGTGGTTTTGGGGGTCCGGGGCCGGTCCGGGCTATCGCCTGCGGTTTTCCGGCTAGACATTGTTGCCGCCTTCCGGGGTTTCGGGATCGTTGTAAATCTGGAGCCGTGCTTTGCTGAAGCCGACGATCTCGGCTGCCTGCCAGGCCACCACGCTCACGACGGCGCCGATCAGGAACCAGCGTTCATGCAGCCACGCCGGCGCGCCGATCACAAAGAGCACCACGGCGAAGCCCACCACCTTCACGAAGTAGGTGGCGACGAACATTCCGATCGCTCCGGAGGGGTTGTTGCGGCCGACGAAGTGGCCGATCGCCAGGCTGATAGCGAAGAACGCCATCACCACGGCCCCGCCGAAGAGGCTCGAGAGGGCCCCGTAGCTTCCATTGAAAACAAGGGCCAGTCCGGCGGTTACCAGGAGGGCTGCTCCTGCTGCTGCCGAGCTGAGGGCCAGCAGCCGCAGCCAAAGGGACGTGGTGGGTCCGGAGCCGCCAACTGAACCGTTGCCGGACGTGCGTCCGGGGCCGGCGTTGGAGGTCATGGGATCCCAATCGTCGCAGGGGGTAAGGGCAAGGCGCGGCGAGAGGCCGCCCCTGAATTCTACACGAGATAGAACAGGGCTAGGCCACCGGCATCCGGGTCACCTTGGGCCGGTGCCGGAACCGGCGGATCAGATCGGGCGAGGCGAGGTACAGCACCAGCACCGCCAGGCTGCCGGCCACGCACAGGGCCACCACCGGCAGGGTTGCCGTGGCGGCGGTGAAGCCCAGGACAATGACGGCGACGGTGCAGGCCGTAACCATGGCAGCGGACTGCAGGTGGGAGAACCCGACGTCGGTCAGGCGCTGGTAGACGTGTTCGCGGTGCGAGGCGTACCAGCGCTCCCCCGCCTTGATCCGCCGCAGCAGGGTGTAGCCGGTGTCCGCGGCGTAGACCAGGATCGGCGAGAGGACGTATTCGACGTAGACGCCGCTGAGGAAGCCGGCCACGGCCAGGGCGGCGATCGAGGCACCCAGCAGGTAGCTGCCGACGTCGCCCAGGAAGACCGATCCGCGGCCCAGGTTCCAGGGCAGGAAGCCCAGGAACGCCATGGCCAGCACCGCGCCACCGGCTGTCAGCCAGGGCTGGTCGGAGAACAGGCCCGCGGCCGCGTACGCGGAGCCGGCGGTCACCCCGTGCAGGCCGGAGATGCCGTTGATGCCGTCCATGAAGTTCGCGATGTTGATGTAGGCCGCCACCGCCACGGCCGCCAGGGGCAGCCACCAGAAGGTCTGGCCGGTCAGTACGATCAGCGCCGCCGAACCGGCAGCGCCGATGCCCAGCTGGGCGGCCGCACGCCCTTGGATGGAGAGGCCCCGCAGGTCCTCGATCCAGCCCACTGCCGCACTCGCGGCGATAATGGCCAGCACGACGGCGAAGAGGGACCTGTCCCCCGTGACAAGTCCGAGGAGGACGGCGGCCAGGTACCCGATCGCGGTGGCCAGCATGGCGGCCATGCCCATTCCGCGGATGGTGGCCTTGTGGTGCGAGGACCGGGCGGAGGGGACATCGACCACGCCCAGCCGGACCAGCCACGGCTTGACCGCGAACGGCAGCAGCAGGCTCGCCAGCAGGGTAATGCCGGCCACCAGGACCAGCGGCATCACGATGCCACCCGGACGGCGCCGGCTTCGTCGGCCTCGTCATCGGGAATATCGGAGATGTTGGCGCCCTGTTCTGCCTCACAGCGCGCCAGCCAGACGTTGAGGTCCAGTTTTTCGGGGTCCTGCTGCGTGGCCCGGGTGTGGGAGATCTTGGGGTGCAGGGGCCGCTGGTCGAGTTCGCCCGTACCGACGAGTTCCTCGTGCAACTTCTCCCCCGGCCGCAGTCCGGTGTAGATGATTTCGACCTTCTTGCCGGACATGGCGATCATCCGTTGTGCCACGTCGAGGATCTTCACGGGCTCGCCCATGTCGAGGATCATAACCTCGCCGCCGGAACCGATGGCTCCGGCCTGGATGACCAGCTGGCACGCTTCGGGAATGGTCATAAAGAAGCGGGTGACCTCCGGGTCGGTGACTGTGACCGGTCCGCCCACCCGGATCTGTTCGGTAAAGAGCGGCAGCATGGAGCCGCGGCTGCCCATCACGTTGCCGAAGCGGACCGAGACAAAACGGCTAGCCGTCTGGCCGGCCATCCAGGCCGTGAGCTTTTCAGCGACGCGCTTGGAGTGGCCGAGGGCGGTGGTGGGGTTGGCCGCCTTGTCCGTGGAGATGTTCACGAAGTGGGTGACCCCGGCGCGCTGGGCGGCGCGCAGCACATTCAGGGTGCCGCAGACGTTGGTCTTCCAGGCCTCCACCGGGTACTGCTGGAGGAGTGGGGCGTGTTTGAGTGCCGCGGCGTGGAACACCACTTCGGGACGGCGGTCCTCGAAGATGTCCAGCAGGGCTTCGCCGTCGCGGATGTTTGCCAGGACAGTGTCGCGTCCGGCCAGCAGGCCCCGGCCGGTGATGGAAATCTGGGTCTGCTGCAGGCCGGTCTCGTCGTGGTCCAGCATGATCAGTTCCGCGGGCGAGAACTGCACGATCTGACGGCAGAGCTCGGAGCCGATCGAGCCGCCGGCGCCTGTTACCAGCACCCGTTTGCCCTTGATGTAGCCGGCGATTTCTTCGACCTTGATGTCCACCGGCCGGCGGCCGATCAGGTCCTCAACGGCGACGTCGCGGAAATCCGAGAACCCCTCGGGGGCACCGCCGCCGAGCATGTCACGCAGCGGGGGAAGTACCAGAACGCGGATATTCAGCCCCGCAACGGCGTCGGAGATGCGGCGGACGACGGCGGCCTCGACGTTGGCGAAGGCCAGGACCAGCACCCGTGCCCGGGTCCGGCGGATGATCGAGGGAAGGTCCTCTCCCCTGCCCTGGACCTGCACGCCGGAAAGCCGGAGGTGCTTCTTGGTCGGATCATCGTCGATCAGGCCAACCGGGAAGTAGGGCGAATCCGGGTCCTGAAGCATCCGGGTGAGCAGCGAGTTGCCGAGGAACCCGGCGCCGTAGATCAGGGTGTTTTGGGCCTCGTCACCGGGCCGCGTCTTACCCTCGACGTAAAGCCGCTTGGCGTAGCGCGCGGCCCCCATAAAGAGGCAGGCGAAGGGGAACGCGATCAGGCCCACGCTGCGGCCGATGTTGATGGCGCCGTAAAGGACCAGGAGGGATGCGGTGATGGAGGCGGCCACAATGACCGTGACGAAGACCAGGGCGCGCGCTTCCTGGAAGCTGCCGAACGGATACCGGCCCCGGTAGAGGGCCAGGGCATAGCCGGCGACTACCTGGACGACGACGGCGATCCCCGCGATGAGGAAGGCGCCCGGGAACTGTTCCGCACGGATTCCCATTTCATAGCGCAGCAGCAGCGCCAAGACGATCGCCACGATCCAGGACATGGAGTCGAGGAACAGCTGGATCCAGATCCAGAGGGCGGGCTTGTCGTCCCGTGCTGCGGCAGGTTCGCGCGCTTCAGATTTGGTACTCACGAGAAATTGCAACCGACTTCCACTACCACGGCGGTTATGCGCCTTTTTCAAAAAATACCCCGCCGCACAACTGTCGGACAGCGGCGGAGCCTAGAACGATACTAATCTCTCCCGGCTCAGTTTCCGGGGTCGTTGTGCCCGGCGGGCGGCAGCGGCGGCATCGGCTGCCAGCCGTCGTCGGCCAGGATGGCCCGTGATTCGCGCCACCCCCGCCACAGCGCGCCGGTCCCTTTCAGGGTGCGTTCGACGAGGATGAGGCGGACCATTTCCTTCAGGAACGTCAGCGCGGTCCCGGCCGCGAAACCGGGCCTGCTGAACTTGCCGTGCGCCCGGAGGTACTGCCCCACGTGGCCGCGGTTGCGCATCACGTAGCGGCGGCTAAGGTCACTGGAGTCGTTGAGGTGGCGCAGAACCAGGTCCACCTGGCGCTGGGCGCGCACCTTCTTGATGACAAAGGCGTTGACGTAGACCACCGGGGTCTGCTGGGCGGCGAGCCACCCGTAGATGGTGTCATCCCAGGTGATGAAGAAGCGCGGATCCGGCAGCCCGATGTCACGGACAACTGCGGCGTTGATCAGCATGCCTTCGAAGTTGCCCACATTGGTGCGGAAAACGTCGGAGTGCCGGAAGACGTCGCGTGAGACCGGCAGGAAGACGCCCAGTGCACCGACAAAGTGGTGCTGCCAGAAGAAGGGGTTGCCGTTGGCGTCGTAGCGGCGGCCAATTATGCAGGAGTAGTCGGGGGTGAACCGGGCCAGGGCCTCCACCGCACCGGGGAGCACCTCGACGTCGTCGTCCATCAGCCAGAGCCATTCGGCGCCCAACTGCAGCGCCAGCTCCACGCCGCGGGAGAAGCCGCCGGCGCCGCCGATGTTCTCCGGCAGCCGTTCGTACTCAATCGGCGCCCCGCCTGCGGAGATGGCCCGGGCCACGACCTCCGGGGTGTGGTCGCTGCTCGCGTTGTCCACCACAATGATCCGCGCGGGGCGGTTGTCGAGGCGGGCAAAGGATTCCAGCAGGTTTTGCAGGAAGTCTGCCCGGTTGTAGGTGACGACGACGGCGTACAGGTTCTCCATGCCGGCCTAGCGGTCGCCGGACATCAGCCGCGCGGGCGAGCCGAAGCCCTTGCCGCGGAAACCGGTTGAGTAGGCGTTGAACCAGTGCGCGAGGCCTTTGAAGTCACCGCTCTTGAGGAAGTAGTACGGGAAGCCGACCATGTCAGCGCTGAACCAGCGCAGGTTGCGGTACTTACGGGTCAGGTAACCCCGGTTGCGGAAGTAGCAGTAGCGCTTGAATTCGCCCTCGGGGATGACGGGGGTGATGAATCCGCCGAAGACGGGCTTCATTTCGGTCCAGGTGGCCGGGTGCTGCACTGCCACCGTCGCCAGGGTGCCGTATTTCAGGCCGGCTTTCTTGACCCGGGAGAGGAAATCGACCTCGTCGCCGCGGATGAAGAACTTCACGTCCGGGATGCCGATGGTGTGGAAGACCTCAGTGCGGATCAGGGCGCCGTTGAAGAAGTGCACCATGCCCGGGAGGTAGCCCATCGGGGCCAGCTTGGACCGGTCATTGGTCAGCAGGCCGTTGATCCGGAAGTTGAAGGACAGCCGGTTGGGATCGGCCGTGGCCGCAACAAGCGGGCTCACGATGTCGAGCTGGTGTTCTTCCGCGGTTTTCAGCAACTCGGCGAGGCAGGTGCCGTCCTCGGGGTGGCCGTCGTCGTCCATCAGCCAGATCCACTCGGCACCGCTGGCCATGGCGGCCAGGATCGCGTACGCGAACCCGCCGGCGCCGCCAAGGTTAGCCTCGGAGCGCAGGTAATTGATGTTCGAACCACCGGCGGCAACGACGTCGGTGGCCGGCACGGTGCCTGAGTCCACCAGCGCGATCGAGTGGATGGGGGCGGTTTGGTCCGCGAGTCCCTTCAGGAGCAGCGCCAGCTCTTGATGGCGGTCGAAGGTTACGGCCGCGACGGCGACTTTGGGCTGCATGGTCAGTTCCTGGGGGCGTCGTCGGCGGAGTCGGAGGGAACGTCAGGTTCCGCAACAGCGGTGGCGGTATCAGCATCCGCGTGGGCGGTGTCAGCATCCGCGGGGGCGGCCGGCTCTTCGCCGGCGCCAAGCACACCCGGAACCACTTCGCGCAGCCGCTCCAGGCTGATGGCACCCTGGCGGACCACGCGCATGGGCGTGGCGGTGGCGTCAACGATCGTGGACGGCTCGGCCCCGCTTCCCTCAACCGGCCGGTGGCCGCCCTCGAGGTAGACCTCAACGGATTCCGCCAGCTGCGCTTCTGCCTCCGCAGCGTTCTGGGCCGCGGCCTGGCCGGTCCGGTTGGCGGACGAGACTGCCAGCGGCCCGGTGAGGGTCAGCAGGTCCTGGGCGACGTCGTCGGCCGGAAGGCGCAGGGCGACGGTGCCCTTGGTGTCGCCGAGATCCCAGTCGAGGCTGGGCTGGGCGTGCAGGATCAGGGTCAGGCCGCCGGGCCAGAATGCCTCGGCGAGCTGCCGCGCCTCGGCGGGGACGTCGGTGGCGAGTCCGTCGAGGGCGTTCAGCCGGGGAATGAGCACCGGCGGGGGCATCTGCCGGCCGCGGCCCTTGGCAGCGAGCAGCAGTGTCACGGCCATCGGCGAGAAGGCGTCCGCGCCGATTCCGTACACGGTATCGGTGGGGAGGACCACACATTTGTGCTCCCGGATGGCCCGCTGGGCGTGTTCAAGTCCTGCGGCACGCTGCTCTGCGTCCGCGCAATCGTAAGTGGTGGTCACTGACCTATCCTTTCATCACTGCCGGCATCGGGCTTGCGGACAGCACTCGTGGCGCGCTCCCGGCCGTTGAGATCCAGATGCGTGGCAACCCCGGTCCAGTGACCCGAGCGCTCCAGCATCGTGGCAATCCAGCCCGACTGGACTTCGGCATGTTCCATCACAAAATAGCCGCCAGGCACCAGGAGCCTCGCCGCGGAGGCTGCGGCTGCGGTGGGCAGTTCCATGCCGTCCGCTCCCCCGCCATAAAGCGCCTCCGCGGGATCGTGCAACGCCACTTCGGGTTCGTTGGGGACCGCTTCGGCGGGAATGTACGGCGGGTTGGAGACCACGACGTCGAAGCTGCCGTTGTGTTCGGGCAGCGCGTCCCGCAGGTCCCCGCGGACCAGCCGGACCCCGAGCGGCGCGAGGTTTTTCGCGGCCCAGGCGTGTGCGAATTCGCTGAACTCGACGGCGTGCACCTCAGCGTTGGGAACCTCGTGCGCGATCGATCCCGCGATCGCGCCGGAGCCTGTCCCGAGGTCAACAACCTTGGGCCCGCGTCCGCGGGACGGCTCCGCGGCGGCCCAGGTCTTGAGCCAGTCGATTACCAGCTGGACCACGGACTCCGTCTCCGGACGCGGGATGAACACCCCGGGTCCGACGGCGAGTTCCAGATAGCGGAAACGCGCCACACCGGTGAGGTGCTGCAGCGGGATCCGCCGGGCGCGCTCGGCCACAAGCTCGCCATACCCCTCGGGCGCCGGCGTGTCCCCAAGGACCATGGCGCGGAGCCGGCCGGGGCCGACGCCCAGCAGGTGGCCGGCCAGGAGTTCGGCGTCGACTTTGGGGCTCGGCACACCGGCGGCGGCGAGCACCGCCGTCGCCTCGCGGACAGCGTCGGCGAGGCTCGGCCGGGTATCAGGTGTCATCTGGGGCGGGGTCGCTACTAGTCGCCGATGGCGTCGAGGCGGGCCTGCTCGTCCATCTCGATGGCGGACTGGATGACTGGTTCCAGGTCCCCGTTCATGACCTGGTCCAGGTTGTACGCCTTGTACCCGGTGCGGTGGTCCGCGATCCGGTTTTCCGGGTAGTTGTACGTCCGGATGCGCTCCGAGCGGTCCATGGTGCGGATCTGCGACTTGCGCTGCGCGGAGTTCTCGGCGTCGATCTGCTCCTGCTGGTGCGCGAGGATGCGGGCACGCAGCACGCGCATGCCGGCCTCACGGTTCTGCAGCTGGGACTTCTCGTTCTGCATGGCCACCACAATGCCCGTGGGAAGGTGGGTAATGCGCACCGCGGAGTCGGTGGTGTTGACCGACTGCCCGCCGGGGCCGGAGGAGCGGTAGACGTCGATCTTGAGATCGTTCTGGTTGATTTCGAGTTCCTCGGGCTCGTCCACTTCGGGGAGCACCAGCACGCCGGCGGCCGAGGTGTGGATGCGGCCCTGGGATTCGGTCACGGGAACACGCTGCACCCGGTGCACGCCGCCCTCGAACTTCAGCCGGGCGTAGACGCCTTCGGCGGGGTCGTTGGAGTTGCCCTTGACGGCCATCTGGACGTCCTTGTAGCCGCCGAGGTCCGATTCCGTGGCGGAGATCAGTTCGGTCTTCCAGCCGCGGGATTCGGCGTAGCGGCTGTACATGCGCAGGAGGTCCGCGGCGAACAGGGCAGCCTCGTCGCCGCCTTCGCCGCCCTTGACCTCGAGGATCACATTGCGGGCATCGTCCGGGTCGCGCGGGATCAGCAGCCGGCGAAGCTTGGCCGCGGCCGTCTCCAGCGCAGTCTCCAGCTCGGGCACCTCGGCGGCGAACTCAGGATCCTCGTCGGCCATTTCCTTGGCGGCCGCGAGGTCATCGCTGATGCCTTCCCAGCGGTGGTAAGCCTCCACAATGCCGTTCAGCTGAGCAGACCGCCGCCCCAGCTTCCGGGCCAGCTTCTGGTCAGCATAAACGGCAGGATCCCCAAGCTGCGCCTGAATAGCAGCATGCTCATCCAACAGCCCCTGTACGGACTCAAACATTTTCAAACCTCTTTCGACTTGGTACCAAGTCTAATGACGCACGAAGCGGCCGGTGACCTGGCGGCCGGCGTCGCATATTTTTTGCCGGCCCGGGAGTGGCATCGGGCCTGTCGGAGCGTTGCGGCCGGCGTACGCAGTACGCCGATCTTGACTTCCTCGGCAGAGAGCAGGTTTTCCTCGCGGCGGGTGCCGGACGCGTTGACGTCCACGGCCGGGAAGATGCGCTTGTCCGCGAGCTGGCGGGACAGGCGCAGTTCCATGTTGCCGGTGCCCTTGAACTCCTCGAAGATGACCTCGTCCATCTTGGAGCCGGTCTCAACCAGGGCGGTGGCCAGGATGGTCAGCGAGCCGCCGTTTTCGATGTTGCGTGCCGCACCGAAGAAGCGCTTCGGCGGGTACAGCGCGGCCGAGTCGACACCACCGGACAGGATGCGGCCGGAGGCCGGTGCTGCCAGGTTGTAGGCACGGCCCAGGCGGGTCATCGAGTCCAGCAGGACCACCACGTCCATGCCCATTTCCACGAGCCGCTTGGCGCGTTCGATGGAGAGTTCGGCCACGGTGGTGTGGTCATCGGCGGGCCGGTCGAAGGTGGAGGCAATGACCTCACCCTTGACGGTGCGCTGCATGTCCGTGACTTCTTCGGGACGTTCGTCAACGAGCACCATCATGAGGTGGACCTCAGGGTTGTTGGTGGTGATGGCGTTCGCGATGGACTGCAGGATGAGGGTCTTGCCGGCCTTCGGCGGCGAGACGATCAGGCCACGCTGGCCCTTGCCGATCGGGGCAACCAGGTCGATGACGCGGGGGCCGATCTTCTTGGGGTCCGTCTCGAGGCGCAGGCGCTCGGAGGGGTAGAGCGGAACAAGCTTCGCGAACTCTACGCGGTCCTTCAGCTCCTCGGGGGTCTTGCCGTTGACCGAGGTGACGCGGACCAGGGCGTTGAACTTCTGCCGGGCCGACTGCTGCTGGTTGTTGTGCTGGGCTTCGCCTTCACGCGGGGCGCGGATGGCACCGACGACGGCGTCGCCCTTGCGCAGGTTGTACTTCTTGACCTGGGCGAGGGATACGTAGACGTCGTTCGAACCCGGCAGGTAACCGGAGGTGCGGATGAACGCGTAGTTCTCCAGCACGTCCAGGATGCCGGCGACGGGCAGCAGGACATCGTCCTCGGTGACCTCGACGTCGTCGACGTCCGGGCCCTGGGAACGGCCGCGGCGGCGTTCGTTGCGGTCCCGGAAACGGTCGTTGCGCGAGTTGTTGTCGCGGTTGTCCTGGCCGCCCGAGCGGTCGTTGCGGTCACGACGGTTACGGCGGTTGCGGCGGCTGCCGCCGTCGTTGTCGTCGTTGTCGCGGTTGTTGTCGCGGCTGTTGTCGCGGTTGGCGGCGTTGTCCTCACGGCCGCCACGGCCGCGGGTGTTCTCGCGGCGCTGGCCGTCGTCGTTGCCCTGCTCGGGCTGGCGGTCCTGGCGCTGTTCGCCGGCCGTCTGCTCGGCGGGAGCTTCGGTGGCTGCAGCGGCGGGAGCTTCGGCCTGGGCGGCTGCTTCGCCGCGGCGGCGGTTACGGGTCCGCGGCTGGCGGGTGCGGTCGCTGCCTTCGGAGCCCTGCTCGGCCGGAGCCTGCTCCGGGGCGGCCTGGACCTCAGGTGCTGCGGCGGGGGCCTCGGCGGCGGGAGCGGTGACAACACCGTCGCTGCCTGCGCGGCGGCTGCGTCCCCGGGTGCGGGCACGCGGGTTCTCGGCCGGAGCGGTTTCGGCCGCTACGGGTGCGGCGGCCGGGGCAACAGCGTGGGCAATGGAGCCGTTGTCGCTCGCCTTCTCAGCGGCGCGGTCGGCGGACTTGCTGATCGGGGTACCGGCACGGTGGGCGGAAATGGCAGTCACCAGATCGCCCTTGCGCATCCGGGAGCCGCCGGAGATACCCAGCTGGCTGGCCAGGGCCTGCAGCTGGGCGAGCTTGAGGCCTGCGAGGCCGCTGCTCTTGGCGGGTGCTGCCGAAGCGGCAGCAGAAGATGATGTGTCCACAGCTGGAGACAGCTCAGTGGTTTCGGTCACGAAGGATCCTTCCCCCTCGACGGCGTCCAGGCTAGGAGCTGGACGCGGTGATTTGATCTGGGCTGCAGTTCAGATCTGCAGCCGGGATTTCGGCCATGCCGGTTGGATATCGGCCGGCGGGCCGGATACTGCTACACCAAGACACGCCCCGAAAGTAAGGAACGGCCGGCTGACGATTCAGGGGTACAGAGGAATTCTGCAGCTTCTTTCGTCAGGCCGAAAGCAGGCGGCACCGGAAATTGTTTGCGCAGTGAAAGATGAGAGAGGGCAACTGGGCCAACATCGCGGTCTATACAAAGCTTGCGTGATTACCGCCGGTGCACTTCCACTTTAGCACCCTCAGTGTCTACAGCCAGCTTCATCACACGCCAAGCGACGTCCGGCGTGTTGTCGGCGGTGAAAGCTCCGATGAAGTCGACGACGTCGGCCGCTTCCTTTTCGCCGGACGCCAGCACCAGCACGGTGGGCCCGGCGCCCGAGACCACGGCTGCGTGGCCGCGCTGCCGAAGCGCGTCGATCAGCGCGGCGCTGGGCCGCATCGCCTGGGCGCGGTAGCTCTGGTGCAGGTAGTCCTCGGTTCCTGCCAGCAGGAATTCGGGGTTCTGCGTCAGGGCATGGATCAGCAGGGCGGCCCTGCCCGAGTTCATGGCGGCCGCGTGGTGTCCCACCGAGGCAGGCAAAAGAGCCCGAGCCGCTTCGGTGGAGAGCTCGAAGTCCGGCACCGCGACCACCGGGACGATGCCGGCGTCCACTGTGGCGCAGGTGCTGCTGTACTGGTCACTGTCCTGCCATGACAGCGCCAATCCGCCGAAAATGGCGGGTGCGACGTTGTCCGGATGCCCTTCAAGCCGGCTGGTGAACTGCAGGATCCAGTCCTTGCCGCGGCGGGATTCAGCCGGGACCAGGGCGTTCGCGGCGGTGGCGGCTGCCACCACGGCTGCCGCCGAGGACCCCAGGCCGCGCCCGTGCGGGTTGACGTTGTCCGCGGTGATCCGCAGCCCCTCGTGGCGGAAACCCAGTACGTGCAGCGCCTCGGTGAGGGCTCTGGCCACCAGGTGGCTCGCGTCGCGGGGCAGCGTGTCGGCGCCCTCGCCGCTGAGTTCAAATTCGAGCTCGCCGCTCGCCAGGGTTTCCACCGTCAGGGTGTCGTGCAGGGACAGCGCCAGGCCCAGGCTGTCGTAGCCGGGGCCGAGGTTGGCGCTGGTGGCCGGCACCCGGACGGTGACCACTTGCCCCGCCGGGACCGCCGGAGTGTCGGCGGCCGATTCGGCGGGGACGGTGAGGGTTGTTTCCAAGGCTATTTTTCTTCCAGTCCCAGTTCGGCCGCGACCGTGACGACGTCGTTGGCCACCTTGACCGGCTGCACATCGCTGCCGTCTTCGGTGCGCAGGGCCCACTGCGGATCCTTGAGGCCGTGCCCGGTGACGGTGATGACGATGGTCTTGCCGGACGGTACCTGGCCCGCGGCGTGCTTCTTGATCAGCCCGGCGACGCCGGCAGCGGAACCCGGTTCGACAAAGACGCCTTCGCGGGCGGAGAGCCAGCGGTGCGCGGAGAGGATTTCCTCATCCGTGACGGCCTCGATGACACCGCCGGATTCGTCGCGCGCGGCGACGGCGGTGTCCCAGGAGGCGGGGTTGCCGATCCGAATGGCGGTGGCGATGGTGTCCGGCTCCGTGATGGGGTGCCCCGCAACGAACGGGGCTGCGCCGGCGGCCTGGAAGCCCCACATGACCGGGGTCTTTGTTGCGACGGCGGGCAGGTTTCCTGCAGTGGCGGATTCGAAGGGCGCCGCGTATTCCTTGTAGCCCTTCCAGTACGCGCTGATGTTGCCGGCGTTGCCGACAGGGAGCACGTGGATGTCCGGGGCGTCGCCGAGGGCGTCGACCACTTCGAAGGCACCGGTTTTTTGTCCTTCAATCCGGGCCGGATTCACCGAGTTCACCAGGAACACCGGGTACGACTCCCCCAGCTTGCGGGCGATGTCGAGGCAGTCATCGAAGTTCCCGTCCACCTGCAGGAGCGTGGCGCCGTGCGCAATGGCCTGGCTCAGCTTGCCCATCGAGATTTTGCCCTCGGGCACCAGCACGGCACACTGCAGTCCGGCGGAGGTTGCGTAGGCGGCGGCGGACGCCGACGTGTTGCCGGTGGAGGCGCAGACCACTGCCTTGGCCCCGGAGGCGACGGCGGCCGTCATGGCCATGGTCATGCCGCGGTCCTTGAACGAACCGGTGGGGTTCATGCCCTCGACCTTGAGGTAGACCGTGGAACCGGTGAGTTCGGAGAGCTTCTGCGCGTGGACGAGCGGGGTGCCGCCCTCACCGAGGGTGATGACTTTGGTGGCCTCGGTGACCGGCAGGCGTTCGGCGTATTCGCGGATGACTCCGCGCCATTGGTGAGCCACTTAGACCCCTTCTACCCGCAGTACGGATGTGACGGAATTGATGATGTCCAGGCCCTTGACGGCCTGGACAGTTGCCGACAGGGCGGCTTCGCTGGCGCGGTGCGTGACGATCCGCAGTTCCGCCGACTCAGCCTTGGAGGCCGAGTCGCGGTGGATGGTCTGGCGCATGATTTCGATGGACACGCCGTGTTCTGCGAACAGCTGCGCAATCCTGGCGAGGACGCCCGGCTGGTCCGCGACGTCGAGTCCGATGTAGTAGCTGGTCACGGCCGCGTCGATGGGCAGCGCAGGAACGTGTCCGGTGGTGGTTTCGGTGCGTCCGGGGCCGCCCAGCACGATCCGGCGGGCTGCAGACACCAGGTCGCCCAGCACGGCCGACGCCGTCGGCGTGCCGCCGGCGCCCTGGCCGTAGAACATCAGCTCGCCGGCGTTTTCGGCTTCGATGAAGACCGCGTTGAACGCCCCGTGCACTGCGGCGAGCGGGTGCTCACGGGGAAGGAGGGTGGGGTGCACCCGCACCGAGACGCCCGGCTCGCCGGCGTCGTCTGTGAGCTTTTCGGCGATGGCCAGCAGCTTGATGACAAAGCCGGCGTCCTTGGCGGCGGCGATGTCCGCCGCCGTGACCGAGGTGATGCCCTCGCAGTAGACGTCCTCGAGGGCGAACCGCGTGTGGAAGGACAGGGACGCGAGGATCGCGGCCTTCGCGGCGGCGTCCAGGCCCTCGACGTCGGCCGTGGGGTCCGCTTCGGCGTAGCCCAGCCGCTGGGCCTCGGCGAGGGCGTCCGCGAACTGTGCGCCCGTGGTGTCCATCTGGTCGAGGATGAAGTTTGTGGTGCCGTTGACGATGCCCAGGACCCGGGTGATCCGGTCGCCGGAAAGGCTGTCCCGGATGGGGCGCAGGATCGGGATGGCACCCGCGACGGCGGCCTCGTAGGAGAGCTGAACGCCTGCCTTGTCCGCCTCCTCGTAGAGGGTCGGGCCGTCCTGGGCGAGCAGTGCCTTGTTGCCGGTCACGACGGACGCGCCATGCCGGATAGCGGTCAGGATCAGGCCGCGCGCCGGCTCGATGCCGCCCATCAGTTCGATGACGAGGTCAGCGTCCTTGACCAGAGCCTCGGCGTCAGTGGTGAAGAGGTCCTGGGGCAGTTCGACGTCGCGCCGGGCATCCGGGTTGCGCACGGCGACGCCGCTCAGTTCGAGGCGGGCTCCGGTGCGGGACGCCAGGGCCTCGGCGTCGTCAATGAGGATCCGCGCAACCTGGGCTCCGACGTTGCCACAGCCCAGCAGGGCCACTTTCAGGGTTTGCATTTCCGTCATTCAGACTCCCATGTCGCGGTTCAGCAGATCTTGTTCGGTTTCGCCGCGGACAATAAGCCGGACTGATCCATCGCGTACCGCGACAACGCCCGGCCGGGCCAGATAGTTGTAATTGCTTGACAGGGCCCAGCAGTAGGCGCCGGTCCCCGGTACAGCGAGCAGATCACCGGCTGCCACGTCCTCGGGCAGATATACATCTCTAACAACTATGTCGCCGCTCTCGCAATGTTTGCCCACCACTCGGGACAGCTGCGCCGCCGAATCGGTGCTGCGCGACGCCACCACGGCTGAATAATCCGCGTCGTAGAGCACCGGGCGGGCGTTGTCGCTCATGCCGCCGTCGACCGACACATAACGGCGCGGGAACGTAACGTTTTCTGCGCCGTTTTCCGGCGCATCCACCCGGACCGTCTTGAGGGTTCCCACCTCGTACAGGGTAAAAGTGCTGGTTCCGACGATCGCGCGTCCGGGTTCAATCGAGATCCGCGGCGCGGTGATGCCGAGTTCGGCGACTTTCGCGCGGACGACGACGGCCATCGCCTGGGCGATTTCGGCCGGCGGCCGCGGGGTGTCCACCGGGGTGTAGGCGATGCCGTAGCCACCGCCAAGGTCCAGTTCGGGCAGCACGATCGAGTACTTGGCCTGCATGGCGGCGAGGAAGTCCAGCAGTTTTTCCGCGGCCAGGGCGAAGCCGTCCGGCTCGAAGATCTGGGACCCGATGTGGCAGTGCAGCCCCAGCAGCTCGATGCTGTCATGGCCCGCCGCGGCCGCCACAGCCTCTTCAGCGGCGGACAGGCCGGCCTGGTCCGTAGAGTCGCCGGCCATCGAGAGGCCGAACTTCTGGTCCTCGTGCGCGGTGGCAATGAATTCGTGGGTGTGGGCGTGCACGCCGGGGGTCAGCCGCAGCATCACCTTGGCCGTTTCGCCCCGATTGGCCGCGATCGCAGCCACGCGCTGCAGCTCGTCGAGGCTGTCGATGACGATCCGGCCGAGCTTCATGTCGAGGGCCCGGTGGATCTCGGCGTCGGATTTGTTGTTCCCATGCAGGGCCACGGCGGCACCGGGAATGCCGGCACTGGCCGCGACGGCCAGTTCCCCGCCGGACGCGGTGTCCAGCCGGAGCCCTTCCTCCTCGACCCAGCGGACGACGGCGGTGCACAGGAACGACTTACCGGCGTAGTAGACGTCCACTCCCCCGCAGATATCGGCGAACGCCTCGTTGAAGGCGTCCTGGAAGGCCCGGGCCCGGGCCCGGAAATCGGTCTCGCTCATAACAAACAGCGGTGTCCCGAACTGCCGCTGCAGTTCGCTGACCGGGATGCCGTCGATGGCCAGCTCGCCGCCGTCGTTCCTGGCCACGCCCTCCGCCCACATCGGGGTGTGCAGCGCGTTCAGGTCGTCCGGGACGGCGAGCCAGTCCGGGGCGAGCGGGGAGGCGGTGTTGCTTTGATCCGGTGTCGCGGTCATGGCGTTCACATCCGTTCCGGCGCCGAAACGCCCAGCAGTTCCAGTCCGTTGGCCAGCACCTGGCTGGTGGCGTCGTTGAGCCACAACCGGGTCCGGTTCAGGTCGGTAATGGGTTCCTCGCCCAAGGGTGCCACGCGGCAGGCGTCGTACCAGCGGTGGTAGGCCCCCGCGATGACTTCCAGGTGGCGGGCCACGCGGTGCGGCTCGCGGAGCTCGGCCGCCTTGGCCACAATCGACGGGTAGCTGCCCAGGTGGGAGAGCAGCTCGTTTTCGGTCGGGTGGTCCAGCAGGGACGCGTCAAAACTGTCCTTGCCGTCCACACTCCGTTCGACCCCGGCGGCCACGGCGTTGCGTGCGGCGCCGCGGGACCGGGCGTGCGCGTACTGGACGTAGAACACCGGGTTCTCGTTGCTGTGCTTTTTGAGCAGCTCCGGGTCCAGGGTCAGCGGGGAGTCGGCCGGGAAGCGGGCCAGGGAGTAGCGGACGGCATCCTTGCCCAGCCAGGAGATCAGGTCCTTGAGTTCGATGATGTTGCCGGCCCGCTTGGACAGCTTGGCGCCGTTGACGGAGACCAGCTGGCCGATCAGCACCTCGATGTTGACCTCGGGATCGTCGCCGGCCGCAGCCGCGATGGCCTTGAGCCGGTTGATGTAGCCGTGGTGGTCGGCGCCGAGCAGGTAGATTTTCTCGGTGAAACCACGGTCCTTTTTGGACAGGTAGTACGCGGCGTCGGCGGCGAAGTATGTTGGCTCGCCGTTCGCGCGGATCATCACGCGGTCCTTGTCGTCACCGAAGTCGGTGGTGCGCAGCCAGACGGCGCCGCCGTCGTCGTACACGTGGCCCTGTTCCCGGAGCCGGGCGACGGCGTCGGCAATGGCGCCGGCGTCGTGCAGTTCCTGCTCGGAGAAGTAGACATCGAACTCGACGCCGAACTCCGCGAGGGTCTGCTTGATGTCGTGCAGCTGGGCCTTGTAGGCCGCGCCGCGGATCACGGGAAGGGCAGCGACGTCGGTGAGTTCGCGGATGTCCGGGTGCCGGGTCAGGACCTCGTGGCCGAGGTCGGCGATGTATTCGCCCGGGTAGCCGCCCTCCGGAACGCCCCGGCCGTGCAGCCGGGACAGCACCGAGTGCGCGAAGACGTCCATCTGCGAGCCGGCGTCGTTGATGTAGTACTCGGCAGTGACGTCGGCACCGGAAGCCCGCAGGACCCGGGCGATGGAGTCGCCCAGGGCGGCCCAGCGGGTGTGGCCAATGTGCAGCGGACCGGTGGGGTTGGCGGAGACGAACTCCATGTTGACCGTGCGGCCCGCGAGCGCGGTGTTGGTCCCGTATGCGGTTCCGGCCTCGACGATGGCTTTGGCGAGGGCACCGGCGGCCGCGGCATCGACCGTGATGTTCAGGAACCCCGGGCCGGCGATGTCGACAGCGGAGACGCCCTCGATCGAGGCGAGCCGCTCACTCAGCAGCCCGGCCAGCTGCCGCGGGTTGGTACCCGCCGCTTTGGCCAGCTGCAGCGCGATGTTGGTGGCCCAGTCGCCGTGGTCCCTGTTCTTCGGCCGCTCCACGCGTACCGCCTCCGGGATATCAGTGGCGGCGAGGGCAATGTCACCAGCGGCGACGGCGTCCTTCAGGCAGGCGGATATGGCGAGGGAGAGTTCTTCTGGGGTCACGGTTCTAGCCTACCGAAGGCCCGCAGTCCGGTGGAATTATGGCGCCATCATCCGGGGCTGCCGCTCCCCCTGATGGATGCGCTGTTGGATGCGGCGCCGTGCCCGGGCGGCGGATTTTCGTTTGGAGCCCACCTTCCTGCTAAGCTCTAGGACGTCCCGCCGGTCACGGCAGGATCCCTGATTGCCCTCGTAGCTCAGGGGATAGAGCGTCTGCCTCCGGAGCAGAAGGTCGTAGGTTCGAATCCTATCGAGGGCACACACAAAACCCCGCCGTTTCAGTGAAACGGCGGGGTTTTTGCTGTCCGGGGTGTTTGTTGTCCGCTCAGCTGGCGTCGTGGCTGGCCCCGGCGCTGAACTCCAGCTCCGGTTCGTCCGGGGTGGCCAGGGTCAGGACGGCTTCTTCCACCGTTTCGTGGTCCTCCAGTTCCCGCTCGATGCGGCGCAGGGCCACGGCCACCTCGTGTTCCGGGTGGTCCCCCTGCAGATCGACGGCGGCAACAAGGTACAGCCGCCGGGGGCCCACAAATTCCAGGTGCAGGTAGGTCAGACGGGCGATCTCCTGGTGCTCGAGCACCCGCTGGGCCATGGAGCGTTCGATGTCCCGGGTGACGCCCTGGCCCACCAGGAAGCGCCGGTTGCGGTCGATCAGCACGACGGCGACGACGGCCAGCAGCACCCCGACGACGATCGAGCCCACGGCGTCCGGAATCGGCGAGCCGGTGACCTGGTGCAGGAAGATGCCGGCAAAGGCCACCACGAGGCCGATCAGCGCGGCGGCGTCTTCCGCAAAGACGGCACGCAGTGTGGGGTCCGAGCTGATCAGGACCTGCTCCAGGGTGTGCCGGTCCAGCTGCCGGGCCGCCTTCCGGGTTTGCCGGAACGCCTGGATGAAGGAGATTCCCTCAAAGACGAACGCAACGGCCAGCACCACATAGGCGATGGTGAAGTCCGCTGCCGGCTCGGGGGCAATGATTTGCTGGATCCCGTGCATGATGGACACCACTGCCCCGGCGGTGAAGAGCCCGAAGGCTGCGAACATCGACCAGACGTAGGCTTCCCGGCCGTACCCCATGGGGTGGCTCTTGTCCCGTGGCCGGGCCGACCGCCGTTCGGCGAAGAACAGGAAGATCTGGTTGCCGGTGTCCGCCCAGGAGTGCGCGGCCTCCGCCGTCATCGATGCGGACCCGGACAGCAGCGCGGCGACCGTCTTTGCCGCTGCGACGAGGAAATTCGCCGCGAAGGCGATGATCACCGTTACCAGGGTCGAGCCGGGCTTTTTCCGCTTTTCCGATTCCGCCATGGGCCTACCGTATCCAACGGCAGCCGGTTTGTGCGGGTGACTACCGGCCCGACCCCTGCCAATTGTCGGAGCCCGCTCGTAGGCTGTTCGCATCGGCTGAAGTTAAGGGGTCTCAACATGTACTGCTCCATCATCCCGCCTTATCTGCTGCGCCGGCTGGCAGCCCAGCAGCATGAACCACGGCTGCTGATCGCCGCCCGCGCCGCCAAGGAAGCCCTGCAGCACGTCAGGACCTTCCAGGCGTCCCGGGCCCTGCCCTCGCCGGCAACGCCCCCGGGCCTGCGGCAGCTCACACCGGGGCCGCCGCAGCGGACCATCTACGACGCAAAGACCTCGGAGAACCTGCCGGGGGTGCTGGTCCGCAAGGAGGGCGAGAACGCCACCGGGGACCCCGCGGCGGATGAGGCCTACGACGGCCTGGGCCACACGCACCGGCTGTACGCGGATGCCTTCGGCCGCAATTCCATTGACGGCAACGGCCTGCCGCTGGACGCGACGGTGCACTTCGGCCAGCGCTATGACAACGCTTTCTGGGACGGCCGGCAAATGGTCTTTGGCGACGGCGACGGCCAGGTCTTCAACCGGTTCACGGCCTCCATGAGCGTGATCGGCCATGAGCTCACGCACGGCGTCACACAGTTTTCCGCCGGACTCACCTACCGCAATCAATCCGGCGCCCTGAACGAGTCCGTCTCGGACGTCTTCGGTGCGCTCGTGGAGCAGTTCGTCAAACAGCAGACGGCCGATCAGGCCAGCTGGCTGATCGGCGAGGGCCTCTTCACCGACCAGGTGCAGGGCGTTGCCCTGCGCTCCATGAAGGCGCCCGGGACCGCGTACGACGACGACGTGCTCGGCAAGGATCCGCAGCCGGACTCGATGGATTCCTATGTCCGCACCAGTTCGGACAACGGCGGGGTGCACCTTAACTCCGGGATCCCGAACCGCGCGTTCTACCTTGTGGCGGCGGCTATCGGAGGAAACGCCTGGGAAACCCCCGGGCGGATCTGGTACGAGACCCTGACCGGAGGTTCGCTGAAGCCCACTGCCACGTTCAGTGCCTTCGCCAAGGCCACGGCGGCCTCCGCCCAGGAGCTCTTCGGTGCGGAGTCGGCAGAGCATGACGCCGTCCGGAAGGCGTGGGAAACTGTGAAAGTGAGGCTGTAAGCGGCACGTGCCGACCGAGCACGACGACGAGTCCCGGTGGAGAGACACCCATGAAGATCACGGTTCAGCGCAGCGGCGGCGTAGCCGGGATCCAGCGTGTCTGGAGCGTGCAGCCGGAGACTCCCGACGCCCTGGACCAGTGGCAGGGCCTCATCGAAGCCTGCCCGTGGGACAACCTGCCCGGGGACGACACCGGACAGCCCGACCGCTTCGTTTACCGGATCCGTGCCGGCCAGCGCCGCGCCACCCTGCCCGAGCGGCACGTCACCGGACCCTGGCGTGCCCTGGTTGACTGTGCCCGGGCTTCCGCCGGCGACGTGCCGCCGGACGAGGCTTGATAGAGGCCTAGCACCAGGTCAGAGGGACCTAGACCGCCGCCAGGTGCCCGCGGAAGGTGCGCCGGTATGACTGCGGGCTGGTGTCGAGCACCTTGGCGAAGTGGTGGCGGAGCAGCACTGAGTGGCCGAACCCGGATTCGCGGGCGATCTCGTCAATATTGAGGTCGGTCGTTTCCAGGAGTTCCTGGGCGCGGAGGACCCGTTGGGAGTTCAGCCAGGCGGCCGGCGTGGCGCCGGTCTCGGCACGGAAACGGCGGGCGAACGTCCGCGGGGACATATGCACGCGCGCGGCGAGTTCATTGACGGAGTGGTCCTCGTCCAGGTTCCGGACCATCCAGCGCAGGAGTTCCTCCATCGGCTGGGATCCGCAGCGCGGCATCGGGCGGTCAATGAACTGCGCCTGCCCTCCGTCGCGGTGCGGCGGAACCACCATGTCGCGCGCGATGCTGGCTGCGACGTTGGCGCCCAGTTCCACCCGGACCAGATGCAGGCTGGCGTCGATTCCCGCGGCCGTTCCGGCGCTGGTGATGATTCGGCCGTCCTGGACGTAGAGCACGTTTTCGTCCACAAGCGCCGCCGGGTACCGGCTGGCGAGCTCCTGCGAGTAGTGCCAGTGGGTGGTGCAGCGGCGGCCATCCAGCAGGCCCGCCCGGGCCAGCGCAAAGGCCCCGGAGCAGATCGACATGACCCAGGCCCCGCGTGCGTGCGCGGCCCGCAGCGCCTCCAGCACGGACTCCGCCACATCGGAGTCCTTGCCGAACGGAGTCATGATGACCAGGTCCGCGTCCGCGGCCGCCGCCAGTCCGAGCGGCACGTGCATGGACAGCCCCGACTTCATGGGCACATCCCCGGGCTCCGGCGTGCAGACCCGGAAATCAAAGGCGGGGACCCCGGATCCGCGGTCCGACCGGTCCACGCCGAACACCTCGAAAGCGGTCCCGAATTCGAAGACCGAGAAGTTGGGAACCACAATCATTGCCACTGATTTGATCATGTATCCAGTGTGGCAGAAATTATAGTTTTTTGGTCGTTTCTGCCACTTTTTTTGGATCCAGTACCGGAGAACCATGGAGGTATGGAACTCATCGGAATTGCCCTCATCATCCTGGTCCTCGCCGCCGTGGCCGCCACCCTCCGGAGCCTCCGGAAGGACGGGCTCGGCCACAATCCCCCTGTCCGTTCGGAAGAGTACTGGATGGCCCACGACCTTCCCAGCACCAGCTACAGCCTGCGGTTCTTCTAGCCCGCAGGGCGCCCCGCACCCCCAATCACCAACCCCACCTGCTGCCCGGCCCCGCCAGGGACCGGGCAACTCTCTGCCCGGCGCGGCGGACAGTAGACTGTTTTCAGCCATGACACTGCATATCTCCTACCCCGCCGATCTGCCGGTCTCCGAACGGCGCGAGGACCTGATGGCCGCCATCGCCGCGAACCAGGTGACCATCATCGCCGGCGAGACGGGCTCCGGTAAGACCACCCAGATCCCCAAGATGTGCCTGGAGCTCGGACTGGGCGAGAACGGCCTGATCGGACACACGCAGCCCCGGCGGCTCGCCGCCCGGACCGTGGCTGAGCGCATTGCCGAGGAACTTGGTGTGGAGATCGGCCAGGAAGTCGGTTTCCAGGTCCGCTTCACCGGCGAGGTCAGCCGCTCCACCAAGGTCAAGCTGATGACCGACGGCATCCTGCTGGCCGAGATCCAGCGCGACAAGCTGCTGCGCAAATACAACGCGATCATCATCGACGAGGCCCACGAACGCAGCCTCAACATCGACTTCATCCTCGGCTACCTGAAGCGCATCCTGCCCCAGCGCCCGGACCTGAAGATCATCATCACCTCGGCCACCATCGATCCGGAGCGCTTCGCCAAGCACTTCGGCAGCGAGGAGGACCCCTCCCCCATCATCGAAGTGTCCGGCCGGACATTCCCGGTGGAAATCCGCTACCGTCCGCTGTCCCAGCCGGCCGGTGGTCCAGGCGCCGATGGTGACGGCGAGGGTTCCGACGACGAACTCGAGGAAGACCGCGACCCGCTGGACGCCGTGTGCGACGCCGTCGACGAGCTCGCCACGGAGGCCCCCGGCGACATCCTCATCTTCTTCTCCGGCGAGCGCGAGATCCGGGACGCCGCGGAGGCGCTCAACGCCCGGATCCAGGCCAACCGGCGGCTCGCCGGCACCGAAGTGCTGCCGCTCTTCGCCCGCCTGAGCCTCCAGGAACAGCACAAGGTGTTTCACCCCGGCAGCAAGCGCCGGATTGTCCTGGCCACCAACGTCGCCGAAACCTCGCTCACTGTTCCCGGCATCAAGTACGTCATCGACACCGGCACCGCCCGCATTTCGCGGTACTCGCACCGGACCAAGGTCCAGCGCCTGCCCATCGAACGGGTCTCCCAGGCCTCGGCCAACCAGCGCTCCGGCCGGTGCGGGCGCGTCTCCGACGGCATCGCCATCCGGCTCTACTCCGAGGAAGACTTCGAGTCCCGCCCGCAGTTCACCGATCCGGAAATCCTCCGCACCAACCTCGCCGCCGTCATCCTGCAGATGACCGCCATGGGCGTGGCCCGGGGACCCAAGGACGTGGAGAACTTCCCGTTCGTTGAGCCGCCGGATTCCCGCGCCATCAACGACGGCGTCTCCCTCCTGCGCGAGCTCGGCGCCCTGAATGCCGTCCGCAGCCAGGAGCCCGCGGGCGACGCCGGCGCGCGCGGCGGCCGGAACGGCGGGACCAACCGCAACAACCGCAACGGCGGCGGGCTGACCGCCGTCGGACAGCAGCTGGCCCAACTCCCGGTGGATCCGCGGCTGGGCCGGATGATCGTCGAGTCCGGGAAGCGTGGCTGCGTCCGCGAGGTCATGATCCTGGCCGCTGCGCTGACCATCCAGGACCCGCGCGAGCGCCCGACCGACAAGCAGCAGCTCGCCGCGGAGAAACACGCGCGGTTCCGGGACGAGAACTCCGATTTCACGGGCTACCTGAACCTGTGGAACTACCTGCAGGAGAAGCAGCAGGAGCTCTCCTCCACCGCTTTCCGCCGGCTGTGCCGCACCGAGTTCATCAACTACCTGCGCGTCCGGGAGTGGCAGGACCTCTTTGCCCAGCTGCGCCAGCTCGCCCGGCCGCTGGGCATCAGCCTCGACAACAAACGGCTCACCGATCCCGTGGGCAACCACGAAGGCATCCATATCAGCCTGCTCTCGGGCCTGCTGAGCCACATCGGTATCCTCGACGAACGCAAACGCGAGTACGCCGGCGCCCGCGGCAGCCGGTTCGCGATCTTCCCCGGCTCCGCCCTATTCAAGGAATCCCCCACCTTTGTGATGGCCGCCGAGCTGGTGGAAACGAGCAGGCTCTGGGCCCGGGTAGCCGCGAAATTCGATCCCCTCTGGGCCGAGCAGGTGGCGCCCGACCTGGTCAAACGCAGCTACAGCGAGCCGCACTGGTCCAAGAAGATGGGCTCGGTGATGGCCCATGAGAAAGTCACGCTGTACGGCGTGCCGATCATCCCCAGCAGGCGGGTTAACTACGGGCGGGTGGATCCGGAGCTGTCCCGCGAGTTATTCATCCGGCATGCCCTGGTTGAGGGTGACTGGCAGACCCACCATAAGTTCTTCCACCGCAACCGTGCCCTGCTGCAGGAAGTCGAGGAGCTTGAGGCCCGGATGCGCCGCCGGGACATCCTCGTGGACGATGAGGCTCTGTTCGGGTTCTACGACGCCCGCGTCGGCAAGGACGTAGTGTCCGAACGCCACTTCGACAAGTGGTGGAAGGAAGCACGCCAGCAGGACCCCGCGCTGCTGGACTTTGACCAGTCGCTGCTCATCAGCGAGGACGCCGACGCCCTGGATGACTCGGCCTACCCGAAGATCTGGCAGCACAAGGGCTTCGACCTGCCGCTGAGCTACGAGTTCCATCCGGTGGCTCCGGGCTCGCCACCGAATCCGTCCGACGGCGTCACAGCCGAAGTCCCCGTCCTGTTCCTGAACCAGCTGGACGACGCCGCATTCCGCTGGCTGATTCCCGGCCAGCGGGTGGAGCTGGTGACGGCCCTGATCAAGTCCCTGCCCAAGCAGGTCCGGAAGAACTTCGTCCCGGCTCCCGACGTCGCACGGCAGGCCGTCGCAGCCCTCGAAGCCGACTTCGATCCCGCCGCCGATGAACTCGAGCCGTCACTGGAACTGGTGCTGCGCCGGATCCGCGGCCAGGTCATCCCGGCGGGGTCCTGGAACTGGGACGCCGTGCCGGCCCACCTGCGGGTCAGCTTCCGCGTGGTCGACTCCAGCGGCAAGGTCCTGGACGAAGGCAAAGACCTCGCCGCCCTGCAGGAGAAGCTGGCCCCCGCCACCCGCCGCGCCATTGCCGAGTCCCTCGGCGCCACGCCCTCCACAGTGGGGGCCAAGTCCGGTAACCGTGGCAATGGACAGAGGGACGGCAAGAACGCTGCGCCTGACGCCGCGCCGGCACGCCAGGCTGCCGGCCCCGCCGGATTCACTGAACTGTCCGGGCTGAAGGACTGGACCTTCGGGACCGTCCAGCGCCAGGTACAGGGCACCGTCAAGGGTCACACAGTCACCGGCTACCCGGCGCTGGTGGACGAGGGTACGTCCGTGGCGTTGCGGCTGTTCCAGACCACGTCCGAGCAGGAACAGGCCATGCGGGGCGGGGTCATCCGGCTGCTCGCCCTGAAGGTGCCGCCGCCGGACCGCTATGTCCTGGAGCACCTGAACAACACCGAGAAATTGACGTTCAGCCAAAACCCGCATGGCTCCGTGTCCGCCCTCATCGCGGACTGCTCCCTGGCAGCGATCGACAAGCTCACGCCGGAGGCCCTGCCCTGGGACGAGGCGTCATTCAAGGACCTGTACGAACTGGTCCGGGCCGAGCTGATCGATACGGTCTTCACGGTGACCGTCGTCGTCGAACGCGTCCTGGCGAGCACGCGGAGGATCGAAAAACAGCTTAAGGGGACCACCAGCCTGGCCCTGATCAGCGCGCTCAATGACGTGAAAAGCCAGCTGGAACAGCTGGTCTTCCCCGGCTTTGTGGCACGCACGGGTTACGCCCAGCTCAGCCAGCTGCCGCGCTACCTCGCAGCCATCGAAAAGCGCCTGGAGAAGCTTCCCGGGAACGTCCAGCGCGACGCCCAACACATGGCAGCCGTCCAGGCCCTGGAGGACGATTACGACGACGCCGTCTCGGCGCTGCTGCCGGGCCGGCGCCTGGGCACCGAGTTAACCCAGGTCCGCTGGATGATCGAAGAACTCAGGGTGAGCCTCTTCGCCGTCGAACTCGGCACCGCCTATTCGGTCTCCGAAAAGCGGATCCGGACAGTGCTGAACAAGGCCCTGGCACCGGCCTAGCGGCTTCGCGGCCCTAGGCGTCCGGCACGTACGCGCCGTGGCCGGCGTCGCGCAGCCCTGCCCGCAACTTCTCCGCGTTGGCGTCCAGCCGGGCGGGGTCCGGGTGCTGATCCACCGCGCCGAAGTCGAAGTCGGCCATCGAGTTGGAGGGCCAAACATGCACGTGCATGTGGTTGATCTCGTAGCCGGCCACGATCAGGCCCGCACGGGCGGCGTCGAACACCTTCACCTGGACGGCGCCGATCCTGCGGGCCACCTCCATGACCCTGCCCACCGTGTCCGCCGACGCATCGGTCCAGCGGTCGACTTCCTCGGTGGGGACCACCAGGGTGTGGCCGTCGGCCAGCGGACCCACGGTCAGGAAGGCGACGACGTCGTCCTCGCGCCACACGAAGCGGCCCGGGATCTCGCCGTTGATGATCTTGGTGAACAGGGTGCTCATGCGTCCGCCTTTTCCGCCGGGGACCCCAGGGTGCTGGCGTCCAGAACAAACCGGTACTTCACGTCGCCGGCCACCATCCGGTCGTAGGCTTCGTTCAGCTGGTCCGCGCTGACCACTTCGACGTCGGACACCACGCCGTGCTCGGCACAGAAGTCCAGCATTTCCTGGGTCTCTGCAATCCCGCCGATGAGAGACCCGGCATAGGCGATACGGCGGCGGATCAGGGCGCCGGGGTTGACCGGCGGCATCGCCTCGGAGGGCAGACCGAGCTGGAACAGGGCGCCGTCCACGCGCAGGGTCCGGAAGAAGGGGTTGAGGTCGTGCGGGGCGGCGACGGTGTCGATGATGACGTCGATGCTGCGGTCCGTGGCCTCCATCGCCGCCGGGTCCGTGGACAGGACCACGTGGTCGGCACCGAGCTCGCGGGCGGCCTCAAACTTGCGCTCCGAGGTGGTGAAGACCGTGACCTCTGCCCCCATGGCTTTGGCGATCTTGACCGCCATGTGCCCGAGTCCGCCCAGGCCCACCACACCCACAACGTCGCCCTCTTCAACCTCGAAGTGGTTGAGCGGCGAATAGGTGGTGATACCGGCGCAGAGCAGGGGTGCCGCGGCGGCGGGGTCCAGTCCTTCCGGAACCCGGAGGACGTAGTTCCGGTCGACGACGATCGACGTCGAGTAGCCGCCCTGGGTGATGGCGCCGCCGTTGCGGGCATCCTTGGCGCCGTAGGTTCCGGTCATGCCGTTTTCGCAGTACTGCTCGAGGCCGTCGAGGCAGCTGTCGCATTCGCGGCAGGAATCAACCATGCAGCCGACGCCGACGCGTTCCCCGACCGTGAAGTCGTCGACGGCGGAGCCGACGCGGGTGACGCGGCCGACGATTTCGTGCCCGGGAACGAGCGGGTAGTTCTGGGTGCCCCATTCGCCGCGGGTGGCGTGCACGTCCGAGTGGCAGAGGCCGCAGAACTCAATGGCGATCTCGACGTCGTCGGCCTTGGGCGCGCGCCGGGCGACGGTCAGCGGGACGAGGCCGCTGTCGCTGGCGGTGGCGCCGTACGCGGCGGCGAGCGTGGCGCTGGCGTCAGCGCCGGCCGCGGTGAGGTCGGGAAGCGGCTTGGCGAGGGGCGGCGGTACGGGGCGTCCTGGAGTCATGGCTCGACGCTACCCCCGGGAGCGCTTTCGGTGCCAGTTTGCCCGCACGGGCGGGGGTGGGCGGAGCCGGCGTTCTGGCGCTTTTCCGCAGTTCAGCCGCCCTATCCTTGGAGGGTGACTGTCTATCAAGCCGTTCTCTCTTTCGCCGTTGTCGCCGGGCTGCTGACCCTGGTGCCCGGCATCGACACCGCACTGGTGCTCCGCTCTTCCATTTCGCGGTCCCGCGGCTTCGCTTTTGCCACCGCCCTAGGCATCAGCACCGGCGCCATGGTGTGGGGCATTGCCGCGGCCGTGGGGGTTTCGGCGCTGCTCGCGGCCTCCGAACTCGCATACCGCCTCCTGACACTGGCCGGCGCGGCGTACATGATCTGGCTGGGTCTGTCGCTGCTCTGGAAAAGCTGGCGCAGCAGTGACGGGACGACGGCGGGGCACGCCGAAGCGTCCCTGCCTGCGGCCGGCGGACGCCAGCTGCTCAGGGGCTGGCTCACCGGGGCCGGCACCAACCTGCTGAATCCGAAGGTCGGGGTCTTCTACATCGCCACGATCCCGCAGTTCATTCCTTCCGGGGCCTCTCCCCTGCTGATGGGAATGCTGCTGGCCGGGGTGCACTGCGCGTTCTCCATGCTCTGGTTCACGCTGCTGATCTTCGCGACCGGCTTTGCCTCCAAGTGGCTCAAAAGTGCCCGGAGCATCCGGGTGATCGACCGGATCACAGGAACGGTCCTGGTTGGCTTTGGCCTGAAGCTCGCCCTGGAGCCGGGGCACTAGGAACCTGCCAAGGTTGGCCGGCTACGACGCCGGCGGTCCGGGTTGGAGTGCGTCCTCCGGGCAGGGAGGCCTGGTCACAGGCCCTGGACATCTGGCTCTGCGGCGGGGGCGCCGTGGCCTGAGCGCTGCTTCAGGAGATTGACCGCCTCACCCCGTTGCGGCACAGGGGTCTCAGGAGCCAGCGGCCCTGCTGCACGGCCGATTCTGCCGCTGCTTATATTGTCAGAGGTCGCTGGAACAGTATGACTATGGACGGCAACAGCAATCCGGCAATGGTTTCGGCGGGGCATTCCGGCGCGGTTTCGGCCGGCCGGCCCCTGACCCACCGTGTGACGGTCGAGGACTTTGCCAAGCTCCTGCCCGGCATCCCGACGCCGGCCAGTCCGGCTGCCCTCATTGACGAAATACGGGCCCTGGAGAACCTGAGGTCCGCCGTTTCAGCCCGCCAGGCCAGGCTGGCGGTTGCCTTTGACATGCTTCAGCGCCGCGCGCAGGCCGACGCCGGCCTACCGGCGGACAGGCTGGGCACCGGCATTGGCGCCCAGATTGCCCTGGCCCGCCGTGAATCGCCTGCTCGGGGTGGCCGCCTCCTGGGACTGGCCACCGCGCTCGTTACGGAGATGCCTCGCACCCTCGCCGCGCTGGAGACCGGACAGCTCAACGAATGGCGCGCGACCCTTGTGGTGCGAGAAACAGCATGCCTGTCCGCTGCAGACCGCACTGCCGTGGATCAGGAGTTGGCGGCCGACGCAGGCAGCTTCGAGGGCTCAGGAGACCGGGCCATTACCGCCGCAGCGAGGGCGGCAGCCTACCGCCGGGACCCACGGTCCGTGGCAGACCGTGCCAGTCGCGCCGAAGGGGAGCGCCACGTCAGCCTCCGTCCGGCCCCGGACACCATGTGTTACCTGACAGCCTTGCTGCCCGTCGCCGCTGGTGTGGCAGTGCACGCCGCACTGATCCGGCACGCCGATGCGCTGCGCTCCGACGGCGATCCCCGCTCGCGCGGCCAGATAATGGCCGACGCCTTGGTGGAGCGCGCCACCGGGAAAGCCGGCGGCCTGTCGGGGACCGAAATTCAGCTTGTTATGACCGATCGCACCCTGTTGCAGCGAGACAGTGAGCCCGCGAGAGTGCCCGGCTACGGCATCGTGCCTGCGGGGTGGGCGCGGAAGCTCCTATCCAGCGGCCCCGCCCGCAGCCCGGGCGACGGACGGACCATGGCCGCCTGGCTGCGCCGGCTCTACACCGCACCGGCCACCGGTGAACTCCTGGCAATGGACTCGCGGGCCCGGCTCTTCCCCGCGGGACTGCGTCGCTTCATCCACGCCCGCGACGACACCTGCCGCTCCCCCTACTGTGACGCACCGATCCGTCACCTGGACCACGTGGTCCCGTGGCACGCCGGTGGCACCACCTCCGCCAGCAACGGCGCGGGGCTCTGCGAAGCCTGCAACCACACCAAGGAGACGCCCGGGTGGAGCGCCACGCCGCGGCCTGGCCCCACGCACACCATTGAGGTCACGACGCCGACAGGCCACAAGTATGCCTCCGCCGCTCCCCGTCTGCCCGGATGTCCGGCAGCGCCCCGACCCGATCCGCATCCTGATCCGCGTCATCATCAGCGGAGGGTGCAGCGACACCTTGCCCGAAGATCCCTGATGGGCTCCCGGTCGGCGCGGCTGCCCGCTGCCTAAGCCGGGTCGGCGCCGGTGACCACGCTGTTGGACGGGTTGTTCGACCACTCCGAGAATGACCCGGGGTACAGGACCGCGGGGAAGCCGGCGATCTCCAGTGCCGCCACTTCGTGGGCTGCTGTCACCCCGGACCCGCAATACACGGCAGTGGGCGCATCCTCGCGGACCCCCAGGTCGAGGAAACGCTGACGGAGGTCGCCGCCCGGGAGGAACCGGCCGTCTGCCGCCAGGTTGGCCGTGGTCGGTGCGCTCACGGCACCCGGGATGTGTCCCGCGCGCGGGTCCACGGGCTCAATCTCGCCGCGGTAGCGCTCCCCCGCCCGGGCATCGAGCAACAGGCCCCGGCCGGACCAGGCCGCCGCCTCGCTGGCGCCAATCGCCGGCATGGCACCGTCTGTCAGTGCGACGTCGCCCGGCTCCACGCCGGCGTCGCCGCTTTCGACGTCGAAGCCCGCGGCGCGCCAGGCGGCCAGGCCGCCGTCGAGCAGGGAAACGGACTCGAATCCGGCGTTGCGCAGCATCCACCAGAGCCTGGCTGCTGCGAGGTTACCGGTGTTGTCGTAGGCCACCACCACGTCGCCGTTACGGATACCCCACGAGCGGGCGGACTGCTGGAACTGCGCGGGCGGCGGCAGCGGGTGGCGGCCGCGGGCGGGGTCGGCCGGACCGGCAAGCTCGGAGGCAAGGTCCACAAAGACCGCGCCGGGGATGTGGGCCTCCCGGTAGTGGGCCCGGCCATGCGGGTCGCCGAGGGCCCAGCGGACATCCAGCAGCACCGTTCGGGCGCCGGAGTCCATTCGGTCCTTGAGGTCGGCCACAGTCATCAGCGTGTTCATCCGCCCACTCTAACGGTGCCACTGCTACCGCCGCGTAGGCACCCCCGCGGGTAGGCTGGGGCGGTGACGAACGAGCGCGAGCAGGACCGGGCCTGGGCCGATGAGGCTATCCGCCGGATCAATGCGGAGAACAACAGGTCGGCCGACACCCATCTCTACTCGGTGCCGCTGCCCGAGCACTGGGGTGTTCAGCTGTACCTCAAGGACGAATCGACGCACCGCACCGGGAGCCTCAAACACCGGCTGGCCCGGTCGCTGTTCCTCTTCGGGCTGGTCAACGGCTGGATCCGCGAGGGCACCACCATCGTCGAGGCCTCAAGCGGAAGCACCGCCGTCTCCGAAGCGTATTTCGCCCAGCTGCTGGGACTGCCGTTCATTGCCGTTATGACCCGGACCACCAGCCGCGAAAAGATCGCCCTGATCGAGCAGTTCGGCGGTACTTGCCACCTTGTGGACCATGCCTCCGAGGTGTACGCGGCCGCCGAGGAGCTGGCCCGCAGCACCGGCGGCCACTACATGGACCAGTTCACCTACGCCGAGCGCGCCACCGACTGGCGGGGCAACAACAACATCGCGGAATCCATCTTCGGCCAGCTCGCCCTGGAGGAGCACCCGGTCCCGCGTTGGATCGTCGTGGGAGCCGGCACCGGAGGGACCAGTGCCACGATTGGCCGCTACTTGCGCTACCAGCGCCACAACACGTCACTCGCCGTCGTCGATCCCGAGAACTCGGCTTTCTTCCCGGGCTGGCTAGCCGGCCGGGACGGCGGCACCACGACGGACGCCACCGGGCTGCCGTCCCGGATCGAGGGGATCGGGCGGCCGCGCCTGGAGCCGAGCTTTGTTCCGGCTGTCATCGACCACATGATCCAGGTGCCCGATGCCGCCTCGGTCGCCGCGATGCGCCACCTGCGCCGGCACGTCGGGCTCCACGCGGGCCCGTCCACCGGAACCAATCTCTGGGGCGTGTGGCAGCTGATCGCGGAGATGGTCGCCGAGGGCCGCCGGGGCAGCGTGGTGTCGTTGATGTGCGACGGCGGCGACCGCTACTCGGGCAATTACTGCAACCCGGACTGGCTGCAGGCGCAGGGCCTGGACCCGGCCCCATATGAGGCCGTTATCGAGGAATTCTTCGCGACCGGTGCCTGGCCCGCGTAGGGAGCGGGGCCCCGGAGGGTTAGACCTCCACTGACTCGCCGCTGGAAAGGTGCCGGTATTCGGTGCCGTACCTGGCACCGATCCGGGTGACATGGTTCTCCACAAGCCCCCGCCCGAGGTCGTTCAGCAGCGCGTCGTGGACCGGGAAGGCTCGCGGAGCACGGACGCCGATGACAAAATCGACCACCTCGCCGATCTTGTTCCAGGGCGCGTGGATCGGAACCAGCAGCGTCTGGACGTCGATCCCGTCCGGAATCGCGAAGGAATCCCCGGGGTGGTAGACGTTGGAATCCACCAGGTAGCCGACGTTGGCCACCACCGGGATCTGCGGATGGATGAGCGCATGCTGGCCGCCAAAGCTCCGGACGTCGAAGCCGGCCGCCTCGAACGCCTCATCCGCGGCGACGGTGTGGATCCGCCCGGCTGCGGCCGACGCTTTCTCCCGCAGCCCCGAGGCCACGCCGTCGGGGGCATAGAGCTCCAGCTCCGGGTTGGCCAGCAGGGCGCCGGTAACGGCGTCGACGTCGATGTGGTCCGCGTGCTCGTGGGTGATGAGCACGGCCGACGCGCCGTCCAGCGCCTCCGCCGTCTCGGAGAACGTGCCCGGATCCAGTACCAGGACGCGCCCTTCCTTCTCGAGGCGGACGCAGGCATGGGTGAATTTGGTCAGCTTCATCCGGCCAGCCTATGGCGCGGTCCGAGGCGGTGTCCACGGGACCCGGCTGGTAATCTGGGAGCCTGCCCACCCCGCAGTACCACCCCCAGCGAAGCGAGTTTCCCCATGTCCCAGGGCGCCACCACCGGCGGCAGCCAGGCACCGGCCCGCGCCGCTGCCGGAACCACGGAACACGCCGCAGGCAAGGACCAGGGCCGGGAACAGGGCAAGGAACAGCGCGTCACCAAGCAGCGGCTGGCCGTCAGCGCCGCCCTGGACGAGCTGGCCGACTTCGTCAGCACGCAGGAGCTGCACCGCATCCTCCAGGAACAAGGCACCTCCGTCTCGCTGGCCACGGCCTACCGGATCCTGCAGTCGCTCGCCGACGACGGCCTGGTGGACGTGCTGCGGAACGCCGACGGCGAGGTGGTGTACCGTCGGTGCGCCGTGACCGGCCACCACCATCACCTACTGTGCCGGAACTGCGGCAAGGCCGTCGAGGTCGAGGCACCCGCGGTTGAGGCGTGGGCCGCGCGGATTGCCAGCGAGCACGGCTACACCGCCGTCGAGCACACCGTGGAAATTTTTGGGCTATGCCCCGAGTGCACGGTTCTCCTGGCTACGGAAAAGAAGCCCCAGCCTTAGCCCTGCTTGAACCGGATCTGGCCGGCGTCGCTGGTAAGCACGAGCTCCGTGGAATCCAGCTGGTACACCATTGGTGCCTTGAAGAAGGCGCTCGTCCAGCCCCGGTGTTCCGCGTCCGCATCCACACAGCCGTCCGCCGACTCCGCCGTACGCGCCGGGTCGGGCACTATCCCGAAATCATCGACCGTCGCAGGGACATTGAGTACGCCACACGGCATCCGGACCACCAGGACCATCGTTCCGTTCATCGTGTCGAAGCCCAGGTGCAGCGGCGCAGACGTCAGCCAGTACATGTTGTGGCCGCGGGCGTAGCCCCACGTCGAGGTGAACTTCCGGCAGGTCAGGGCCGCGGCTCCCTGCCAGGGCGCAGGGGCCACCCCGGCGGCTGCAGAACGCGGGCAGGCCGCGGGCGGCCGGCCAAGCGTCGTTGGGGTGACGACCGGCTGCGGCGGCGGACTGGTCTCACCCGGCAGGATTTTGGGGTTGGAGCCCGGCCCGTAGGGCTTGGCCCCGAGGCTTGCGGAGCCGGTCGGCCGGTCCTTGGCCTCCCCCAGCTGCAGGGTCCAGCGCCCGTCACGCCACGCGATCCCGAAGTGGACCGCAGCGCCGCGGCCATCCCGCATGGCCGTGACGTTGGCCGCCGACGGGAAATCACTGCTGATATCCAGCTGCCAGGACCCCGGCATCCAGCCCCGGGTGGCGTCGACCAGCTGCTGGGCTTCGGGCCGCGTATTGGTCAGGGCCGGGCCCACCAGCGCCTGGACGCGTTCCACGGAGCCGGACGCCGCCGCCGTCACAACGCTGCGGGCGAAGTCTTCCCGGAGGGACAGATCCGGCTGCGGCGGCTCCTCCAGGCAGGCCGAAACAGACGTCAGCAACAGCAGCAACAGCGCAACGGCCCGCAGGCGCCGCAACAGCGGCATTCCTGCCCGATTCCCCCGGTCATCCCCCATGCGTGCATCGTACTGCCACCGGTCAATCCAGGGCCGCACCTCCGGAGTGAACTAGGCCGCAGACGGCGCCGGACGTACCAGGCGCCCGCTGTTGCCGCGTTTGTCCCGGATGCCGCCGATTACCCGGCACACCACGTAGATCAGGAAGGACAGCGTGGTGACGTAGGGGCTGATCGGAAGGCGTCCGCCGAGCGCCAACAGGATCCCGCCCACAGTTGCCGTCACCGCGAAGACCACGCTCAGGACCACCACCAGGCGCGGCGAAGAACTGACCCGCAGGGCCGCGGCGGCCGGGGTAATTAGCAGGGCCAGTACCAGCAGGGCGCCCACAATCTGGATGGACAACGCCACGCTCACACCGAGCAGCAGCATGAACCCCAGCGCCAGCCCCCGCACCGGAACGCCGCGCGCTGCGGCCACCCGGGGGTCCACACTGGCGAAGGTCAGCGGCCGCCAGATGGCGATCAGGGCCAGCATCACCACGACGGCGGCGACCGCCAGGACCTGCAGCTGTACGGTGCCGACGGACACGATCTGGCCGGTCAACAGACCGAACTTGTTCGCCGCGCGGCCTTCATAGAGGGACAGGAACAAGATGCCAAGGCCCAGGCCGAACGGCATCAGGACCCCGATGGTGGAGTTCTTGTCCCGCGCCCGGACGCCCATCAGTCCCAGCAGCAGGGCTGCTACCACCGACCCCGCGAGCGAGCCCAATACGACGTCGGCGCCCACCAGCAGCGCAAAAGCGGCCCCGGCGAAGGACAACTCGGAAATGCCGTGCACGGCAAAGGCGAGGTCGCGCTTCACAACGAAGGTCCCGACGAGGCCGCCGAGCAGGCCCAGCACCGCGCCGGCCCAGATGGAGTTCTGCACCAGGGCGAGGAGCTCGCCGTAGTTCTCGAAGTTGAAGATGGAGTGAATCACGCTGTCCAGGTCCACTAGCCAACCTCCCCGGCGATCGCGTGCGCGTCCTCGTGGTGGTGCGTGGTGGCATCCGGAAGGCCCACCACGATCATCCGGCCGTTGGCGTGGACCACTTCCACGCGGCTGCCGTAAAGGTCGGACAGGACTTCGGTGGTCATGACTTCCTCCGGGGTACCGAGCCGGAACCGGCCGCCGGCCAGGTACAGGACGCGGTCCACGTAGTCCATGATCGGGTTGATCTCGTGGGTGACGAAAATGACCGCGCTGTGGTGCTCGTGGCACTGCTTGTTGATCAGCGCGCTGACGGCCTGCTGGTGGTGCAGGTCCAGGGACAGGAGCGGCTCGTCGCACAGCAACACGCGCGGCTCGGTGGCGAGGGCCTGCGCCACACGCAAACGCTGTTGTTCGCCGCCGGAGAGCTTGCCGACGGGAACCTTGGCGTAGTCCTGGGCGCCCACTTCGGCCAGCAGGTTATCCACCCTGCGGCGGACCGTGGCCCCGCCCAGCCTGATGCCCCACCGGTGCCCGTCGACGCCCAGGCCCACGAGGTCTCGGGCCCGGAGCGGGGTGTCCGGATCGAAGGATTCCTGCTGGGGCACGTACCCGATCCGGCGGCTCCCCCGGGCAATGGGCTGGCCCTCCAGGACCGCCGTCCCGGAGCTCAGTTCCTGCAGTCCCAGCATGACCTTGAGGAACGTGGTCTTGCCGCTGCCGTTCGGGCCCAGGACGGCGAGGAATTCGCCCGGGTTGATGTCGAGGTCGAGGTTCTCCCAGAGAGTCCGGTCGCCAAACTTAAGGGACGCTCCGCGAAGGCTCACTACGGGTGTCAACTGGATTTTCCTCGATTTCTGCAGGGCCGGACGGCCACGCCGTTGCGATTATCTTAGGCGGGGCTAGCCCCGGGCGAGTGCCTTGGCCAGGCTGTCCACGTTGGCGGACATCCACTGCAGGTAGCTTTGGCCCTCCGGCAGCGTCTCGCTGAATTCCACCACGGGGACCCCTGCCGCCACCGCCGCGTCCTTGAGGGCGCGGGTTTGCGGTCCCTCAGTCTGCGGGTTGTAGGCCAGCAGCCGGATGCCACCGGACTTCACGACGTCGACGGCGGACCGCAGGATGGCGGGCGGCACATCCGAACCTGATTCGATGGCAGAGGTGTAGGCGGCCGGTGTCCGGTTTTCCAGCCCCGCGGCCTCCAGCATGTACAGCGGAACAGGTTCCGTGACAGCGGCGCCGCCGTGCCTGGCCGAGGCCTTCAGCTCCGACAGCCGGGTCTCCAGCCCGCCCAGGCTCTTCTTCAGGGCCGCCGCGTTGGTGCGGAAGTCCGCGGCCTTGGACGGTTCAAGGGCGCCGAGTTTCTCTGCCAGCACATCGGCCAGCCGCGTCATGGCGGCCGGGCTGTACCAGACGTGTTCGTTGAAACCCGAGGGCGAGTGGTCGTGTCCGTCCGCGTCCGGCGCTGCCGCCGCCGACGCTGATGACGACGCCGGATTGAGCCCCGAGGCGTCGACGACGTTGACCAGGTCCGCTCCGCCCAGACCCGTGTCGTCGGCCAGTTTGTGCAGGAAGTCGTCGTAGCCCCCGCCGTTCTCCACCACCAGTTCGGCTTTGGAGACGGCCAGCTTGTCCTGCGTTGTGGCCTCGTAGGAATGCGGGTCCTGGCTGGTCCGGTTGATGATGGACGTGACCCGGACGTTGTCGCCGCCCACAGCGTGGACCAGGTCTCCGTACACGCTGGTGGAGGCGACCACGTCAACCACGCCGTCGCCGGCGCCTGCCCGGTCACCGCCCGACGTCGGCCCGCAGGCGGTCAGCAGGAGACTGCCGACACCGGCAAGGAGGATAGCGGCGGCGGAACGGCGCACAGAAGGACCTCGGATCTGTTATTGAGAAGCGTTAGCAATACAGCCAGCCTACCCCTAAATAGGAATCATTCCTATTTAGGGGCAGGCCGTGTTGGCTGAGCCGCTAGTCCTGGCCGAGCCTGCGGTACCCGGTGGCCTGCGTGGCGTCGCGGATCTCACCGACCAGCTGCTCGATCACATCCTCGAGGAACAGCACTCCCTGGGTGTGCCCGTCCGGACCGATCACGCGCGCCAGGTGCGAACCGGTGCGCTGCATCACGGACATTGCCTTCTCGATCTCGTCCTCCATGGCCAGGTTGGCCAGGGACCGGATACGGCTTTCGGCAATCGGGTGCTGGTAGCCGGCCTCCGGGATGGACAGGACGTCCTTGATGTGGAGGTAGCCCGAGAGCATGCCCTCGTCGTCGAGCATGGGGAAGCGGGAGAACCCGGTGCGGCTGACCGCCTTCTCAAACTCCTCCGGCGTCGTGGCGTCCTTGAGCATCACGAGCTTTTCCAGCGGGACCATAATCTGGGAGGCCGTGTATTCGGAGAACTCGAGGGCGCCGGTAATCAGTCCGGCGTCGTCGTCCACCAGGCCGTGCCGGGTGGATTCCTGCACGATCGACTGGACCTCTTCCAGCGTGAACGAGGACGTGACCTCGTCCTTGGGCTCAATCCGCATGAGCCTCAGGATGTGGTTCGCGGACCAGTTCAGGGCCACGATAACCGGCTTGACCGCCCTGGCGATGAACATCAGCGGCGGGGCCAGCAGCAGCGCCGCTTTGTCCGCCACGGACACCGAGATGTTCTTCGGAACCATTTCGCCGAAGGTCACGTGCAGGAACGTGACCGCCAGCAACGCGATGGCGAAGGCCACGACGTCGGCCATTTCGGTCGGGACACCGGCTGCCTCCAGCGGGACGGCCAGCAGATGGTGGATGGCGGGCTCGGCCACCTGCAGGATCAGCAGCGAGCAGACGGTGATGCCCAACTGCGCGCAGGCGAGCATCAGCGAGACGTTTTCCATGGCCTTAAGCGTGGTCTGTGCCCGCTTGGACCCGGACTCGGCGAGGGGCTCGATCTGGCTGCGGCGGGCCGACATTACGGCGAATTCGGCCGCGACGAAGAAAGCGTTGCCCACCAGCAGCAAGGCGAGCCAGAGAATTCCCAGCCAGTCGCTCATGCGGCACCGGCCTTTCCGGCAGCGTCGATCCGCCCGTTGTGGTCACCGTGAGCTTCGTGCTCCGCGGGTGCCGGCTTGAAGCAGATCCGGTCGATCCGGCGCCCGTCCATGCGGGTGACACTGAGCTTCCCGCCGACGACGTCCACCGTGTCCCCCACGGCCGCAATGCGGCCGAGTTGGCTCATGACGTAGCCGCCGACAGTTTCGTACGCAGCCTCATCCGGAACCGTCAGGCCCGGTATCTGCTCGGAGAGTTCGTCGGGCCGCAGTAGGCCGGGGAAGTACCAGTCCCCCGAGGCGCTCTGCAGCAGTCCGGGCCGGACCTTGTCGTGCTCGTCGGCCACTTCCCCGACAATTTCTTCCACGAGGTCCTCGAGGGTGGCGATTCCGGCGGTTCCGCCGTACTCGTCCAGGACGACGGCGAGCTGCAGGTTGCCCTCGCGCAGTTCGGCGAGCAGTCCGTCCAGGTGGATGGTTTCGGGGACGCGGAGCACCTCGGTCATGATGGCGCCGGCCTCCAGGTTGGCGCGCCGGTCCACCGGAACGGCGATGGCCTTCTTGACGTGCACCACACCCCGGATGTCGTCCGAGGACTCCCCGATGACGGGAAAGCGCGAGTATCCGGTGCGCTTGGCCGCCTCCACAATGTCCGAGACGGGCTGGTGCCCGTCGATGGTCTCCACCCGGATCCGGGGCGTCATCACGTCCGCGGCGGTCCGTCCGGAGAACTTCAGGGTCCGGGAGATGAAGTTGGCGGTGCGCTCGTCCAGCGTTCCCATGGCGGCGGAGCGGCGTACCAGGGAAGCGAGCTCAGCGGGCGTGCGGGCCCCCGAGATCTCTTCCTTGGCCTCGAGGCCAAAGACGTTAAGGACCTTGTTGGAGAAGCCGTTGAGCACCACGATGGCCGGCTTGAAGATGGCAGTAAAGACCAGTTGCGGGCGGGCCAGGGCTTTGCCGACCCGGAAGGACAGGGCGATCGCCATGTTCTTCGGGACGAGTTCGCCGATCAGCATGGAGAGCAGTGTGGCCAGCGCCATGGCCAGCACCAGGGAGACCGACGTCGAGGCGGCCTCCGGCAGGCCGAGGGCAGTCAGCGGGCCTTCCAGCAGCTTGCCGACCGACGGTTCCATCACGTAGCCGGTCAGCAGCGTGGTGAGGGTGATGCCGAGCTGGCAGCTGGAGAGCTGCGTGGAGAGGGATTTGAGGCATTTGAGCAGCGGCGCGGCGGCGGTGTCGCCGTTATCCACGGCGCGCTGGACGGTCGCCTGGTCAAGGGCGACCAGGGAGAACTCGACGGCGACGAAGAAGCCGGTGCCGAGAATGAGGAGCACTCCGGCTCCAAGCAGTAGCCACTCCATTTAGCGGCCCGCTTCGGAGCGTAAGGATGCCTGCCGGGGGAAACGTCCCGGCGGAGGATGGTCAGCCGGGGCCGACGCTGTTTCCTGTAGGGCACTGTGTCCGCGTAGAGATGGCCGATGGGCGGCGGAGGAGTGATGGGCGCGTGAACGGGGTTTGCCGGCTCTGTGGGTGGACTGCGCGGGAACGTATGAGGTTCCTCGCTGACAGCCCCCAGGCCGGCACCTAGATTTACTGTCCATAAGGATTTCAGTCTACAGGAGCAGCAACAGCGGGCCTCCGCCGTGACGCCCGGCGCCGTAACGTCCGGCACGCTGCGGGGGTCACCAGCTTTGCGGGACCGGGCGGCCTTCCTCGTAGCCGGCCGAGGACTGGATGCCGGCCACCGCCCGCTCCCGGAACGCTTCCAGATCAGCGGCGCCCGCGTAGCTCATGGAACTGCGCAGCCCGGCGGTGATCATGTCCAGCAGGTCCTCGACGCCGGGGCGTGCGGAGTCAAGGTACATCCGGGACGTTGAAATACCTTCCTCAAAGAGAGCCTTACGGTCCTTTTCGAAGGCGCCTTCGCGCTGGTTGCGGTTTTGCACCGCACGGGCCGAGGCCATGCCGAAGCTCTCCTTGTACTGCCGCCCGCTGGCGTCCTGCTGCAGGTCCCCCGGGCTTTCGTGGGTTCCGGCGAACCAAGAGCCGATCATGACCTGGCTTGCCCCGGCCGCGAGGGCGAGGGCCACGTCGCGGGGGTACCGGACGCCGCCGTCGGCCCAGACCCGTCCGCCCGCGGCGCGGGCAGCGGCCGAGCATTCCAGGACGGCGGAGAACTGCGGCCGGCCGACGGCGGTCATCATCCGGGTGGTGCACATGGCACCGGGCCCGACCCCGACCTTGACGATGTCCGCACCGGCCCGGATCAGCTCGCGGGTGGCATCGGCGGTGACCACGTTCCCTGCCACAACCGGCACGGCCGGATCCAGGCCCCGCACGGCGGCCAGGGCATCGAACATCTTCTGCTGGTGGCCGTGGGCGGTGTCCAGCACCAGGACATTGACCCCGGCGGCGAGCAGCTCAGCGGCCCGGCCGGCGACGTCGCCGTTGATGCCGACGGCGGCCGCCACCTTGAGGGCGCCGGCGCCGTCCAGGGACGGACGGTAGAGGGTTGAGCGGAGGGCACCTTTACGGGTCAGGACGCCGGCGAGGCCTCCGGCCTGCTGCACCGGGGCGAAGTCAGTCCCCGCGGCGTCCATGGCATCGAAGGCCCGGCGGAGCGAGGCAGCGGCGGCGGCAGCGTCCGCACCGGCGTCGAACTCGGCCGCGTCGAGCACCAGGGGCTGGTGGCGCATCACCGAGGCAAGGGAGGCGAAACGGTCCTGGCCTTCGAAGTCGGCTGCGCGGACCACCCCGGCCACGGCCCCGGCGTCGTCCACCACCACCACCGCGCCGTGCGGACGCTTGCCCATCAGGTGCAGGGCATCGATCACCGTGTTGGAGGACTTCAAGCTGACCGGGGTCTCAAAGACCGTGTGGCGGGCCTTGACCCAGGCGGTGACATTGCGGAGAACCTCCAGCGGGACGTCCTGCGGCAGGACGGCCAGGCCGCCGCGGCGGGCCATCGTCTCAGCCATCCGCTTCCCGGTCACCGCCGTCATGTTCGCGACCACCAGCGGGATGGTGGAACCGGTTCCGTCGTCGGCCGAGAGATCCACGTCCAGCCGGGAGGTGACGTCCGAGCGGGACGGCACCAGGAAGATGTCCGAGTAGGTCAGGTCGGTGGTCGGCTCACTCAAAAAACGCACGGCTGCTCCTTCAGGAAGGGTCTCAGTGCGATTCTAGGTGACCCCGGGCAACGGGCCTGACCCGGGCCGCGTGACGGGTCCCGCGGGCCCGGCCGGACGCCTTTGCGGCTCATGAATGATTTGAGTCACCCTTATTGGCGGTTTGGCCGGAATCGTCACTAGACTGGCAAAGGTCTGGGTTCACTGGACGCGGAGAACTGGTTCGATTGACGTGCTGCGGCACCGTGGAAACCAGCGGGAATCAAACTCATGGAAGAGGCGTATTTCAAGTGCCAGAGCAGCCTAGCCACCGTCTACCCGAGGAATTTGGCGGAAACGAGTGGCTCGTTGACGAACTGTACGAGCGGTACCAGCAGGACAAGAACACGGTGGACGCCAAGTGGTGGCCGCTCTTCGAATCCTTCGATGCCAGCGACGGTTCCTCGACCAACGGCGCCTCGGCAGCGGCCGTCGCCAACCCCTCCACCCGTGAGCTTCCCGTCGTAGCCCAGGCCCCGGCAACGCAGGCCGCCGCGCCCGCGGCTCCGGCCGCCGCTGCTGCACCGGCCGCCCCGGCACCCGCCGCGGCCCCGGCTCCTGCAGTCGCCCCCGCACCGGCCGCCGCCCAGAAGGCACCGGCCACGGTTGCCCGCGACGGTTCCAAGACCGCCGAACCCGGCGCCGGCACGCAGCCGATCCCGGCCCAGCTGCCCAAGAACGTCAAGGCCCCCACGGCGCCGGAGGAAGACGTCGTCTCCGTCCTCCGCGGGCCGGCCAAGGCCATCGCCGCGAACATGGTGACCAGCCTGGAGGTGCCTACCGCGACCAGCGTCCGGGCCATCCCCGCCAAGCTGCTGATCGACAACCGCGTCGTCATCAACTCCAACCTTGCCCGCGCCCGCGGCGGGAAGGTCTCCTTCACGCACCTCATCGGCTACGCCGTGATCCGGGCCCTGGCCCAGTTCCCCTCGATGAACGTCTACTACGACGTCGTCGACGGCAAGCCGGTCGCCGTGCAGCCCGCGCACGTGAACTTCGGCATCGCCATCGACATGCCCAAGCCGGACGGCACCCGCCTGCTGATGGTCCCGAACATCAAGAAGGCGGAGACGCTCAACTTCTCCGAGTTCTGGCACACCTACGAGGACCTGATCAAGCGCGCCCGCAACGGCAAGCTGACGGCCGATGACCACTCCGGCACCACCGTCTCGCTGACCAACCCGGGCGGCATCGGGACCGTGCACTCGGTTCCCCGCCTGTCCAAGGGGCAGGCAGCGATCATCGGCGTCGGTGCCCTTGATTACCCGGCAGAGTTCCAGGGCGCCAGCGAGAAGATCATCGCGCACAACGCCATCAGCAAGGTCCTGACGCTGACCTCCACCTATGACCACCGCGTCATCCAGGGTGCCGGCAGCGGCGAGTTCCTGAAGCTTGTGCACCAGCTCCTCCTCGGTGCGCAGAACTTCTACGACGAGATCTTCGAATCCCTGCGCATCCCCTACGAGCCCGTGCGCTGGAGCCCGGACCTGCAGGTTGACCCGGCCGACGAGATCAACAAGGTCGCCCGGATCCAGCAGCTGATCCACTCCTACCGCGTCCGCGGCCACCTGATGGCGGACACCGACCCGCTCGAGTACGTCCAGCGCAAGCACCCGGACCTCGACGTCCTGACCTACGGCCTGACCCTGTGGGACCTGGACCGCGAGTGGCCCACCGGCGGCTTCGGCGGCAAGCCGATGCTGAAGTTCCGCGACATCCTTGGCGTCCTCCGAGATGCCTACTGCCGCACCACCGGCATTGAATACATGCACATCCAGGACCCGGCCGAGCGCAAATGGTTCCAGGACCAGCTGGAGCACCCCTACTCCAAGCCGAGCCGTGACGAACAGCTCCGCATCGTCTCCAAGCTCAACGCCGCCGAGGCATTCGAGACGTTCCTGCAGACCAAGTTCGTCGGGCAGAAGCGCTTCTCGCTTGAGGGCGGCGAGTCGCTGATCCCGCTGCTGGACGCCATCATTTCCGACGCGGCCGACGACGAGCTCGACGAGGTAGCGATCGGCATGGCCCACCGCGGACGCCTGAACGTGCTCACCAACATCGCCGGCAAGACCTACGCCCAGGTCTTCCGCGAATTCGAGGGCACCCAGGACCCGCGCTCCGTGCAGGGTTCCGGCGACGTGAAGTACCACCTCGGCACCGAAGGCACCTTCACCTCGGACAACGGCAAGGAGACCAAGGTCTACCTCGCCGCCAACCCGTCCCACCTCGAAGCCGTGGACTCTGTCCTTGAAGGCATCGTCCGCGCCAAGCAGGACCGCCTGGACCAGGGCGAAGCGTTCCCCGTGCTGCCGATCATGGTGCACGGCGACGCGGCGTTCGCGGGCCAGGGCGTCGTGGCGGAAACGCTGAACCTGTCTCAGCTGCGCGGCTACCGCACCGGCGGCACCATCCACGTGGTGGTCAACAACCAGGTGGGCTTCACCACCGCGCCGTCTTCCTCACGCTCCTCGACCTACTCCACGGACGTCGCCAAGATGATCCAGGCGCCGGTGTTCCACGTGAACGGCGACGACCCGGAGGCCGTGGTCCGCATCGGACAGCTCGCCTACGAGTTCCGCCAGCGGTTCCACAAGGACGTTGTCATCGACATGGTCTGCTACCGCCGCCGCGGCCACAACGAGGGCGACGATCCCTCGATGACGCAGCCGCTGATGTACAACCTGATCGAGGCCAAGCGCTCGGTCCGCAAACTGTACACCGAGTCGCTGATCGGCCGCGGGGACATCACCGAGGAAGAAGCAGAGCAGCTGCTCCGCGACTACCAGGAACGCCTCGAGCGGGTCTTCGCCGAAACGCACGCCGCGCAGACCTCCCCGATTCCGATCATCACCGCCGATTCCGCCGCGGTGTCCGATCTGGAACGGCCCTCCGCCCAGCAGTCCGACTCGGGGATCAGCGCCCCGGAATCCACCGCGATCTCCGCCGAGACGCTGGCCCGGATCGGCAAGGCACACGTGGACTTCCCCGAGGGCTTCACGGTCCACGCGAAGCTCAAGCAGCTGCTGGAGAAGCGCGAGCAGATGTCCCGCGAGGGCGGCATCGACTGGGGCTTCGGTGAGCTCGCCGCCTTCGGCTCGCTCAGCATGGAGGGCATCCCGGTCCGGCTCGCCGGCCAGGACTCCCGCCGCGGCACCTTCGTGCAGCGCCACGCCGTGTTCCACGACCGCGTCAACGGCGACGAGTGGATGCCGCTGTCCCAGCTCTCCGACGACCAGGCCAAGCTGTGGATCTACGATTCCCTGCTGTCCGAATACGCGGCCATGGGCTTCGAGTACGGCTACTCCGTCGAGCGCCCGGACGCCCTGGTGCTGTGGGAAGCGCAGTTCGGTGACTTCGTCAACGGCGCGCAGACCATCATCGACGAGTTCATCTCCTCGGCCGAGCAGAAATGGGGCCAGCGCTCCTCGCTGGTACTGATGCTGCCGCACGGCTACGAGGGCCAGGGCCCGGACCACTCCTCCGCCCGGATCGAACGCTTCCTGCAGATGTGCGCCGAGGAGAACATGATCGTGGCCAACCCCACGACCCCGGCCTCGCACTTCCACCTGCTCCGCCGCCAGGCATACAGCAGGCCCCGCAAGCCGCTGATCATCTTCACCCCGAAGCAGCTCCTGCGCCTCAAGGCAGCGGCGTCCTCGGTGGAAGACTTCACCACCGGCGCCTTCCGCCCGGTCATCCCCGAGCACGAGCAGCTGCAGGCGGACGCCGTCGAACGGGTACTGCTGGTCTCCGGCCGGCTTTATTACGACCTCCTGTCCACCCGGCAGAAGACCGGCGACACCACGACGGCGATCATCCGGGTCGAGCAGCTCTACCCGCTGCCCGCTGCGGACATCGCCGCCGAGCTCGCCAAGTACCCGAACGCCGACGTCGTCTGGGCGCAGGACGAGCCGGCGAACCAGGGCCCGTGGCCGTTCATCGGCCTGAACCTGCCGGACGCCCTCGACCGCCGCGTGCGACTCGTTTCCCGGCCCGCCTCGGCATCCACCGCGGCAGGATCGATGAAGCGCCACGCAGCCGAGCAGGACGCCCTGCTCAAGCAGGCATTCGCACGTAAGTAAACCCAGGCTGCCCGGCCGGAAGTGGAACCCCACGACTCCGGCCGGGCAGCTTCGTTTAATGCAGCCGCCGGGCACGGACCAAAGCCGGCACCTGCACAGGGAATGATGAGGTAGTCGTGGAAGATCGGAAGCTGCGGATCGCGGCCGTAGGAGACGAACTGCTGGCCGGACTGGGCGACCCCCGGGCACTGGGCTGGCTGGGACGGGTGCTCGCCCGCACCCCGGATGACGGGTTGACGCTCGAAAGCTATTCGCTGCCCTGCCCCCAGGAGGGCACGGAAGGCCTGGCGGAGCGCTGGCTCGACGAGGCCGGACGGCGCTTCGGCCCGCAGCACGAGAACCGCCTGGTCATCGGGTTGTCCGGCCGCGACATCGAATTCGGGCTCTCCACCGCGCGCAGCCGGCTTAACCTCGCCAACATCCTCGACTCGGCGTCGCAGAACAAGATCGAGGTCTTTGTCGTTGGGCCGCCGCCGACACTTGACCCGATCCAGAACCGCCGGCTCGGGGAGCTGAACACCGCTTTCGCCGACGTCACGACGCGCCGCAAGCACCTTTACGTGGACACCTTCTCCCCGTTGCTCAGCCACGAACAGTGGCGCCAGGACCTCGCGGCCAACGGCGGAACCCCCGGCCAGGCCGGATACGGACTGATGGCCTGGCTGGTACTGCACCGCGGCTGGTTCCAGTGGCTGGGCATCGACGCCCCGGAGTAGGCCCGCCATAATTCTGTCGCGATATATCTTGACCGCGCCCAAAGCGCGATATATCGTGTTTCCATAGTCGCGATATATCGCAAGCAACGAGGCTCGCCAGATCGCACCCGTCCGCATCCGGAGGAAGTATGGAACAGAATTCCTGGACCGTAACAGGTCCCCAGACGATCGACGTCGACGGCGTCCGCTCGCTCAAACTCGGCATCGTCCGCGGCCGCTTTGACATCGTCACCCACGAGGAGGCGGTGGCGCGCATCGAGGTCTCGGAGGTCGACGGCGATCCGCTGGCGGTCAGCCTCACCGACGGCCGGCTTGAGGTGCGCCACCAGCTCCACGGCGCGCAGGGCTGGTTCAAGAACCTCATGGGCACGGTGAACAACAACTCAAGCAACTCCGTGGTCATCAGCATCGCCCTTCCGGCCGGCGTCGACGTCGAGGCGGGCACGGTCAGCGGCGACGGGATGGTCTCCGGCCTCACCGGACACACGCGGCTGAACACGGTCTCCGGGTCCGTCTTGGCCGACGGCACCCAGGGCGAACTGGGTGTCAGCACCGTCAGCGGTGAGGTGATCGCCCGCAACCACAACGGCGTCCTGACTGCCAAGAGCGTCTCCGGCGAGGTCACGGCCTCCGGCGAGTTCAGCAACATCCGCGCCAACACGGTCAGCGGAGACCTCAGCTTCGACCTGCACGGGTTCACGCAGGACTTCGGCGCCAACTCCGTCTCCGGCGACGTCACCATCCGGCTCCCGCACGACGTCGGGGTGGACATCATCGCGAAGTCGGCCAGCGGCGCTGTGGTCATTGACGACCAGCGGTACATGCAGCCCGGAGGAACCCTGCAGACCATCGCCGGGCCCGACGCGAAGCTGATGCTGGTGCGCACCAACTCGGTCTCCGGCAAGACCTCGATCTTCCACAGCCAGCCGGGCACGGACACCGAAGCGGGACTCTGATGCCCCCGGTCTTCGCCCACGGCGCCCTGCGGCTGTACCTGCTGGCACTGCTGGAATCCGGCCCCAAACACGGCTACGAGCTGATCAAGGCCCTCAGCGACCGCTTCGGCGGCACCTACTCCCCCAGTGCCGGAACCATCTACCCGCGGCTCGCCAAGCTGGAGGACGAAGGGCTCGTGGCCACCCACACCGAAGGCCGGCGCACCAACTACAGCATCACCGCTGCCGGCCTGGTGGAACTGGACCGGCGGCGCGGGGAGCTGGCCACGGTGGAGGACGACATTTCCGCCTCCGTCCGGCGCCTCGCGGACAAGCTGCGCCAGGACATCCGGGTCAACATGCAGGGGCTCCGCGCGGACCTGGCAGCCACGGCGGAAGCCGCCCGCTCCACCGCCCGCAACGCCGCGTCCCCCGCCACGGCGCGTTACTCCAAGGAAAGCGACGGCAGGCTGAGGGAGGCCGAAATGCTGGTGCAGTCCTTCCGGGACGATATCCGGGTGGAACTGCGCCGGCATGCCGGCGCCAAGCCCGTCACCCCCGTCACCCTGGAGACCGTCAAGACGGTCCTCGACCAGGCCCGGATTTCCATCCGGAACTCACTGGGCGATTGAGCCGGCCCTACCCCTGTCTCGGTTCGCGGCGGCCCCGCTGATGTGGGAGACTTGAGGGCAGCTCTTTTGAGTACCAAGATTAAGGAGGCCAGCTATGAGCAAGCGTGCACGTAAACGTCGTGACCGTAAGCGTGGCGGCGCGAACCACGGTAAGCGCCCCAACACCTAAGCCACGGCTAGGATAGACAGCTTTAAGCAGAAGACCCCGGGAACCTCACGGTTCCCGGGGTCTTTCGCTTTGTGGCGGCGCGTCCGCGCCGGTACTTACGCTCCGGCGTCGGCCTCGACCGGACGGACCGAGTGGATCCGGTCCAGGATGGAGTTCTTGAGGTTCTCCGGCGCGGCCTCCGTGCAGGAGCGTTTGACCATAACGCGGATGACGCATTCGAGGTCGTACTGCTCGTGGCACTCCGGGCACTGGTCCAGATGGTCCTTGATCTCGGCGATGTCGTCGCGCGTCAGGGCACCGTCGAGGTACTCGTAGATGCGCTGCATCCGAGTGTCGTCGCAGTCGCCCAATCCCTGGCAGTCGCTCATTTCCCGTTCTCCTGATTGTTGCTCGCGGCCGCCGAGGCGGGATCGCCCGCGGCCCTGAATCCCCGCTCTGCCGCATAGTCGGCCAGCATGTCCCGCAACATCCGCCGGCCGCGGTGCAGCCTGGACATAACGGTCCCGATCGGGGTGTTCATGATGTCTGAAATTTCCTTGTACGCGAACCCTTCGACGTCGGCGAAGTAGACAGCCAGCCTGAACTCTTCCGGAATGGACTGCAGGGCCCGCTTCACGTCCGAATCCGGCAGGTGGTCCAGCGCTTCAGCCTCGGCGGAACGCAACCCCGTCGAGGTGTGCGACTCCGCGCGGGCCAGCTGCCAGTCCTCGATGGTGTCCGAGTTGGACTGCAGCGGTTCGCGCTGCCGCTTCCGGTACAGGTTGATGTACGTGTTGGTAAGGATCCGGTACAGCCACGCTTTGAGGTTGGTGCCGGGCTTGTACTGGTGGAACGCGGAGAAAGCTTTGGTGTACGCCTCCTGCACGAGGTCCTCGGCGTCGGCCGGATTACGGGCCATTCGCATGGCCGCCGAATACAGCTGGTCGACATACTGCATCGCGTCGCGCTCAAAGCGGACGCGGCGTTCCTCCGAAGTCTCGGCGGACGTGTCCAGCGGCTGGCCGGTGCCGTCGGCCGCCACGGTTTCCGTGGCTGTGCGTTCAGCGGCTGCTGCGTCGTCTTTTCCGGCTACTTCGTGCGTGGCCGCTACGGCCGGATCCATGGTGCTCATTGCGTTCAAGTCTACTGTCACCTTCCGGCGGGTGCCTGAAGCTCCCGTCAGGGCAACGCCCCACGGTTCCTCCAAGGCTGCGTCCTGCACCCGGAATTCCTTTACCAGAACCAAACTTCCGCCTTTCTGCACCGCATCCGCACCGGACAGCCGCAGACCGGACAACGGCCCGCTGCCCTGGGTTTGCCTGTACGTTTTTGCCCCTGTTTTTCGGTCCCCTTCTCCGCGGAGACCTGTCAAGCACAACTGCACACAACGGGCAAATATTCCGCAAAAGTGCAAGACTAGAACCGGTTCTCCCGCAGAGCGTCCGCGGTTCATCCATCCAGGAGGAAATTCATGTCCTTTGTCCGCTTTCTCGCCCGCCCCATGCTCGCCTCCAGCTTCGTCCTCGCAGGCATGGACAAGCTCCGGAATGCGGATGACACTGCGGCACAGCTGTCTCCCCTCCTCCGCCGCGCCGCCGACACCCTGCCGTTCCAGACCAACGAGCTCGTTCTGGCCCGCGTTATTGGCGGCTCCCAGGTGGGCGCCGGCGTCCTCTTCGCCCTGGGAAAGTCAGCCCGCCTCGCCGCCACCGTCCTCGCCGTGATCTCGGCCCTGAACGGCTTTGTTGAATGGCGCAGCGCGGACATCTCCTCCAAGGAAGGCCGCAACGCCCGGCGCAAGCAGCTGCTGAAGAACGTGTCGCTGACCGGCGGAGTACTGCTGGCCGCCGTTGACACCGCGGGCAAGCCGAGCCTGGCCTGGCGCGCCGAGCACCTCGCCGCCGACGCGCGGAAGACCACGGCCCACCTCGCCGCCGACGCACGGAAGACCACCGGCAAGAAGCTGAAGAAGGCTGACAAGGCACTCCGCAAGGCCGTCGACAACACCGTCGGAGCCTAAGACTGAAATGACCGGCACCACACCCTCCGCAGCTGCCATTTCCTCCCCGGCCGGCGGCGGTCCGCACTGGCGCGCGCCGTTCGCGGACGGCCCCGTCGATGCCACTGTCACGGTTCCCGGCTCGAAATCCCTGACCAACCGGTACCTGGTCCTGGCCGCCCTCGCGGACGGTGTCTGCAGGCTGCGGGCTCCGCTGCATTCCCGGGACTCAGCCCTGATGATCGAGGCACTGCGGCAGCTGGGGGCCACGATCACGGAAGTCCCCGGCGACGGCGCCTTCGGCCCTGACCTGGAGATCACCCCGATCAGCGCGGGCGCTGCCGGCTCCGACGCCGCCGTCGACTGCGGCCTGGCCGGGACGGTGATGCGATTTGTTCCGCCCGTCGCGGCCCTGCGCCGCGGGACCACCGTGTTCGACGGCGACCCGCATGCCCGCAAGCGCCCGATGGGCACCATCATCGAGGCCCTGGCCGGACTCGGTGTAGCGGTAAGCGCGCCCGACGGCGGTCCCGCGTCATCGCTGCCCTTCGCGGTCCGCGGCACCGGGGAAGTCCGCGGCGGCCACCTCGTGATCGACGCCAGCGCGTCCTCCCAGTTTGTCTCGGCCCTGCTGCTCACCGGAGCCAGGTTCGAGGAGGGCCTGCACCTGGAGCACGTCGGCAAGCCGGTTCCCAGCCTGGACCACATCAGCATGACGGTCACGGCGCTCCGCGGAGTCGGCGTGGCCGTCGATGATTCCGTGCCGAACCACTGGATTGTCTCCCCCGGACCCATCCGCGCCTTCGACCAGCGCATCGAACAGGACCTCTCCAATGCGGGACCGTTCCTGGCTGCTGCCCTGGCCACCCGCGGCACCGTCCGGATTCCCAACTGGCCCGCCGGGACCACCCAGGTGGGTGACCTCTGGCGCGAGATCCTGGCCGCCATGGGCGCCACCGTTTCCCTCGACGACGGGACCCTGACTGTCACCGGCGGCGCCGAGATCACCGGCGGTGACTTCGACGAGACCAGCGAACTAGCCCCGACTGTTGCCGCCCTGTGCGCCCTGGCCACCGGCCCGTCCCGGCTCACCGGCATCGCCCACCTGCGCGGCCACGAGACGGACCGGCTCGCCGCTTTGGTCGCCGAAATCAACCGCCTGGGCGGCGACGCCGAGGAAACCGCCGACGGCCTCATCATCCGGCCGGCCACCCTGCATGGCGGCGTGGTGCACAGTTACGCTGACCACCGGATGGCCACCGCCGGAGCCATCCTTGGACTCGCCGTCCCTGGTGTGGAGGTGGAGGACATCGCCACCACGGCTAAGACGATGCCGGACTTCCCGCAGCTATGGGCGGCGATGCTCGGCGGGGCAGCCGCACAACAGACGACCGCACAGACGGCCCCGGTAGTGCAGGACAGCGCAGAGAAGGACACCACCGGTGGCACGCAGCACTGACTCCTGGGACGAATCGGACGTCCGGATCCGCCCCAACAAAAAGGGCTCGAGGCCCCGCACCAAGGACCGGCCCAGCCACGACGACGCCGTGACCGGCCGCATCATCACCGTGGACCGCGGACGCTACACCGCCGTCGTCGACGAAGGCAGCAGCGGCGAACGGAAGATCATTGCCGCCCGGGCCCGGGAACTGCGCCGCAATCCCGTGGTGGCCGGCGACTTCGTCTCCCTGGTCGGTGACGTCAGCGGTGAGGCCGACACGCTGGCCCGCCTGGTCAAAATCCAGGACCGCCGGACCCTGCTGCGGCGCAGCGCCGACGACACGGACCCAATCGAACGCGCCGTCGTCGCCAATGCCGACCAGCTGGTGGTGGTGGTCGCCGCCGCCAACCCGGAGCCCCGCACCGGGTTCATCGACCGTGCCCTCGTGGCGGCCTACGACGCCGGCATCGAACCGCTGCTCCTGGTCACCAAAGCGGACGTCAAGGACCCCGCCGAGCTGCTCGCCAACTATCAGCACCTCGACTTCCCCGTCATCATTTCCAAGACGGCCGACTCGGCCGCCTCGGGCATCGACGCCCGCTCGGACGACGGCCTGTCCGCCCGGCTGGACAAGAACGCGGTCTCGCAGCTGCGCGGGTACCTCGACGGCAAGGTCACCGTCATGCTGGGCCATTCCGGCGTCGGCAAATCCACCATGGTCAACGCGCTCACAGGGGCCGAACGTGCCACCGGCGGCGTCAACGCCGTGACCGGACGCGGCCGCCACACCTCCTCCTCCGCCCTGGCGCTGAAGGTCAACGACGCGCCCGCCGGCAGCTGGATCATCGACACCCCCGGCATCCGTTCCTTCGGCCTGGCCCACGTGGACCCGGACCGGATCCTGCGTTCGTTCCCCGACCTGGAGCCGGGCACCGCGGACTGCGAACGGGGCTGCAAGCACGACGCCACCGCCGTTAACTGCGGCGTGGACGCCTGGGTGCAGGGCGGCCACGCCGGACCGTCCGGCCCTGCGCGCCTTGCCTCCCTGCGCCGGCTCCTCGGCACGGATCCGCGCATGGAAGCACAGGAAACCAAGGAGCTGGGCAGCGTCTCCTAACAGGGTCCGCCCGGCCGGCAGCGACGTGGCCTCCCGGTCCCGGGAGCTTTTTGACGGTAGCTTGGAGGCATGAGCCAACCCGCTTCGAGCTACAACGATGACCTGCGCCTCGCCCATGTACTGGCAGATTCCGTAGATTCCCAGACCATGAGCCGCTTCAAGGCGCTCGACCTTCGGATCGAAACGAAGCCGGACCTCACCCCCGTCACTGACGCCGACAAGTCCGCCGAGGAAGCCATCCGCGGCCAGCTGTCCCGCTCCCGGCCGCGCGACGCGGTCCTGGGCGAGGAGTTCGGCAGCTCCGGCCACGGCTCCCGCCGCTGGATCATCGACCCCATCGACGGAACCAAGAACTTCGTCCGCGGCGTCCCCGTCTGGGCCACCCTGATCGCCCTCGTGGACGAGGGCGAGCCGGTGGTCGGCGTCGTCAGCGCCCCGGCCCTGGGCAAGCGCTGGTGGGCTGCCAAGGGCGCCGGCGCCTACATGGGCCGGTCCCTGGCCGCCGCCACCCGGCTTAAAGTCTCCAACGTCTCGCGCCTCGAAGACGCCTCGCTGTCCTACTCGAGCCTGGGCGGCTGGAAGCAGCGCGGCAATCTCGACGAATTCCTCGGCCTCACCGAGGAAGTCTGGCGCACCCGCGCATACGGCGACTTCTGGTCTTACTGCCTGGTGGCCGAGGGTGCCGTGGACATCGCCTGCGAACCCGAGCTCAACCTTTACGACATGGCGGCGCTGGTCCCGATCGTGACCGAGGCCGGCGGGCGATTCACCTCCCTCGAAGGCGAGGATGGCCCGTTCGGCGGGAACGCGCTCGCAACGAACTCCATCCTGCATTCGGAAGTCCTCAAGCGCCTTAACCCCGGCCTCGACGACCTCCTCTAGCCCGCTCCGCGGCAGGCAGCCGTAACACAACGCTTCACATTCCGGACCTCCCTTTCCCGGGCGGCACGCCATGTCCTAGGCTCGAACCAGGTCACGAGTGCCAGCGCTAAACCCCGGTTTGCTGGCCGGCAACCCTCCATTCGCGGCGGGGTGCCCCGGGTGACGACCTGGCCGGTCCGGAGCGGACCCGGCAAGCGCGGATCCCCTGTGAGCGGGGTCCTTTCAAGCGAGGTCCCATGACGACTGCCACCATTTCCACCCACCCCACCTCTTCCGCCGGCGCCCAGGAGCCGGCCGACACACGGTTCAACGCCGCCCGCAGGCCGCTGTCCGCCGTGTCCGGCGCCGAAATCCAAGCGCCGCTGATTCAGGGCGGCCACGTCCGCTACGCCAACCTGGACTACGGCGCATCGGCGCCGGCCCTGTCCGTGGTCTCCGCCTACCTCAACGAGATCCTGCCGTACTACGCCAGCGTCCACCGCGGCGCAGGCTACGCCTCGCAGCTCAGCACCTCGGTCTACGAAAACGCCCGGAACATTGTCCGAGGCTTTGTGGGCGGCCGTGCGGACGACTCGGTGATCTTCACCCGGAACACCACCGACTCCCTGAATCTCCTGGCCGGTTGCCTCCCGGCGGTTGACGGACGCCCTACGGGCGAGGTGCTCTACCTCGACATCGAACACCACGCCAACCTGCTGCCCTGGCAGAACGTCCCGCACCGCAGTGTGGTCGCGGCCCCCACCCTGGCCGGCACCGTGGCGCGGCTCCGCCAGGAACTCGCCCGCGGCGGGGTGAGCCTGCTCGCCGTCACCGGCGCGTCCAACGTCACCGGCGAGATCCTGCCCATCGGCGAGCTCGCCGCCCTGGCGCACGAGTTCGGCGCCCGGATCGCCGTCGACGCCGCCCAACTGGCCCCGCACCGCAGGATCAACATCAGCGCGGACGACGTCGACTACCTCGCGTTCTCCGGCCACAAGCTCTACGCCCCGTTCGGCGCCGGGGTGCTGGTGGGCCGCCCGGACTGGCTCGACGCCGGAACCCCGCACCTGGCCGGAGGCGGCGCCGTGCGGGACGCGAGGCTCGACTCCGTCAGCTGGACCACGGGACCGGCGCGCCACGAGGGCGGCTCCCCGAACGTGCTGGGGGCCGCTGCCCTGGCCCGGGCCAGCCAGGTCATCGAGGCGCTCGACGACGCGCAGTGGCACGCCCACGAAGACGCCATCCGGTCCTTCCTGGTGGAGGGACTGCAACGGATCGACGGCGTGAGCGTCCACCACATTTTCGAGGACACCGCCGCCGGTAACGGGCCCGGGACGATCGGCGTGGTCAACTTCTCCGTGGCCGGGTACGACGCCGGCCTGGTCGCCGCCTACCTCTCAGCGGAGCATGGCATCGGCCTGCGCGACGGCCGGTTCTGCGCCCACCCGCTGCTGAAACGGCTGGGCCTGCCGGCCGGGTCACTCCGTGCCAGTTTTGGCCTCGGGTCCCGCCTCGACGACGCCCAGCGGCTCCTGGCCGGGCTGCAGGAGCTCCGGCGCAACGGGCTCGGCTGGGACTACGTGGTGGACGCGGGCCGCTGGGTTCCGGCCAACGACACCCGCAGCTATCCGCACTGGGCACCCAACACCCCGGGCACGGCCGGCGCGGCGCCCTGCACGCTGGACTGACACCAGCGCCGGCCACAAGCGCCGGGCCCCCGCGTGCGGTAAATTCGGTAGGTACCAAATTCGAGCTGCCGGAGGAGACGACACGTGGCACGCGGGGGCCCAAAACTGCAGCACCAGCGGCGGCAGGAGCTCGGCCAAAGCTTCCGGGACGGCGGGGAACACTACGACCGGGTGCGGCCCGGCTACCCTGCTGATTCCGCCGACTGGCTGATACCCGCCGGAGCCAGCGACGCCGCCGACCTCGGCGCCGGGACGGGCAAGTTCACGGCGCTGCTGGTCCGGCGCGGCCTCCGGACCGTGGCCATCGACCCGTCAACGGACATGCTGGAACAACTGCGCGCATCATTGCCCGGAGTCGCCGCCGTCGAGGGAACCGCCGAACGTACCGGCTTGCCGGCGGACGCCTTCGACCTCGTCACCGTGGCCCAGGCCTGGCACTGGTGCGATCCCCTGCTGGCCAGCACCGAGGCCGCGCGGATCCTGCGCCCGCACGGGGTCCTCGGCCTGATCTGGAACCAGCTCGACACCTCCGTGCCCTGGGTACACCGGCTCTCCCGCATCATGCATGCCGGCGATGTCCACAAACCCCACTTCCGGCCGCCCGTCGGCCCGGAGTTCACCGGGCTGGAAAGCCACCTCACCCGCTGGGAAGATCCGGTCAGCACGCAGGACCTCATGGAACTCGCCAAGTCCCGCAGCTACTACCTGCGGGCCGGCGAGGCCACCCGCCAGAAGGTGCTTAGCAACCTCGACTGGTACCTGCACGAGCACCTCGGCCACGTTCCGGRCGAGATCCTTCCGCTGCCTTACCTGACGCAGAGCTGGCGCGCCTTCAAGGCCTAGTCCCTACCCGGCCACTCCCCCGGCAATCCAGCCGACGGCCATTGCACGGGCCACCCGCTCACGCCTATGATTTCGGTGTGCCTAACTTTTATGTTCAGGCATTCGGAAACTTAATGGGAGCCCCGCAGTGCTGGACGTAACAGGACACCAACCCCGCCCCGATGCCCAGCCCCCGGCCCGAAAGGTCAGGGGCCGGCGCAGGGCGCTGCTTGGCCTGCTCGGTCCAGCCTTCGTCGCTGCCATCGCCTATGTCGATCCCGGCAACGTCGCGGCGAACCTCACCGCCGGCGCCAAGTACGGGTACCTGCTGGTCTGGGTCCTGGTCGCCGCGAACGCGATGGCCGTGCTGGTCCAGTACCAGTCCGCCAAGCTCGGCATCGTCACGGGGAAAAGCCTGCCGGAGATCCTCGGTGAGCGGCTCAGGCCCGCCTGGCGCCGTGCCTTCTGGGTCCAGGCCGAAATCGTGGCCGCGGCAACCGACCTTGCCGAGGTGGTGGGCGGCGCCGTGGCCCTCTACCTGCTGTTCGGCCTCCCCCTCCCCCTGGGCGCAGTGATTGTCGGCGGCGTTTCGATGGTGCTGCTCGCTGTCCAGAGCCGGAACCAGCAGCGGCCCTTCGAGTTCGTCATCATGTTCCTGCTCGGCATCATCACCGTCGGGTTCCTGGCCGGCCTGTTCATCAGCCCCGCCGATCCGGGTGGTGTGCTGGCCGGGCTGGTACCGGCCTTCCAGGGACCGGACACCGTGCTGCTGGCTGCGAGTATGCTCGGGGCCACCGTGATGCCGCACGCCATCTACGTCCACTCGGCCCTCTCCCGCGACCGGCACCGGCCCAACCCACACCTGCACGTCCCGCCACACGCGATGTCGCGGCTGGTCAGGGCCACCCGCTGGGACGTTGTGGCCGCCCTGGCCGTCGCCGGCATCGTCAACATCGGCATGCTGCTCCTGGCCGCATCCACCCTCGGCGGCGTCGAGGGAACTGACACCATCGAGGGCGCCCATTCGGCCATCTCCGCCAGCCTCGGCCCCGTGGTCGGTGTGGTTTTTGCCGTCGGCCTGCTGGCTTCGGGCCTGGCCTCCACCTCGGTGGGCTGCTACGCCGGCGGCACCATCATGCAGGGCCTGCTGAAGATCAGGATCCCGCTGATGACGCGCCGGGTGCTGACCCTGATCCCGGCAGTCGTGCTGCTGGCCGTCGGCTTCGACCCCACCTGGGCGCTGGTCCTCAGCCAGGTGGTGCTGAGCTTCGGAATCCCGTTCGTCTTGGTTCCGCTGGTGGTGCTGACCAGCAACAGTTCCCTGATGGGCCAGTTCGCCGACGGGATGGCGCTGCGGGTGGCCGCCATAGTCAGCGTCGTCCTGGTGGTCGCGCTGAACCTGGTGCTGCTGTGGCTCACCTTCACCGGCGCCGCCGGACGGTAGGCTGGGGACTGTGAAGACCAGTCCGCCCTCCTCCTCGATCGAGGACTACGTCAAGGTCATCTACTCCTTTACGGAGTGGCAGGACAAGCCGATCACCTCCACCCAACTTGCCCAGCGGCTGGGCGTCGCGAATTCCTCGGTCTCGGAGATGGTCCGCAAACTCAAGGACCAGGGCCTGGTGGACCACAAACCATACAGCGCCGTGACCCTGACCGACGACGGCGTCCGGCTGGCCCTCTCGATGGTGCGGCGGCACCGGCTGATCGAAACGTTCCTGGTCCAGGAGCTCGGGTACCGCTGGGACCAGGTCCACGACGAGGCGGAACTGCTTGAGCACGCCGTCTCCGAAACGTTCATCGAGCGGATGGCTGCCAAGCTGGGCCACCCGGTCCGGGACCCGCACGGCGACCCGATCCCGGCGGCGGACGGCTCCGTCCTGATGCCGCCCGCTTACCGGATGAGCGAACTCGATAAGGGCCACACCGGCCGAATCACCCGCATCAGCGACGAGAACCCCGAACTGCTCCGCTACCTCGCCGCTGAACAGATCGATCTGGACGCCGACGTCGAGGTCCTGGGACGCAAACCGTTCGGCGGCCCGCTGATGGTCCGCATCGGCGCCGGAGGCGTCATGCGCGACGTCGACCTCGCCGACGAGGTCGCGGCGGCCCTCTGGGTCCACAGCGACGCGGCCCACTCCGGCTGCAGCGTCGCGGACCGTTAAGGGGCGCACCATGAACCGCACACCTCAACCACGCCCCGCCGCGCGGCCGGGGCTCCCGGGCTGGCGGGCCTGGGCAGCTGTCGCCGTCGGCGGCCTGATCGGGACCGAACTGCGCTATGGCGCGGGCCTGGTGTTCCCCGAGGCGCCAGGCGGCGTCCCCTGGACCACCCTTGCGATCAACGTCCTGGGCAGCTTCGTCCTGGCGGCCCTCACCACGCTCTGGATCGCCCGTCCCCGGACTGCGTTCTGGCTCAGGGCCGGCCTCGGCCCGGGCCTGCTGGGTTCCTTCACCACGTTTTCGGCCCTGGCCCTGGCCGTCGACCAGCTGATCCGGGGCGGCTTCCATGCCGTCTGGCTGGCCTACCTGGCCCTGTCGCTGGTCCTGGGACTGGAGGCGGCCGCGGCCGGGTGGAAGTCCGGCAAAGCCTTGGCCGACCTCAGCGGGACTGCCCAATGACCGCCGCGCTGCTGGTGGGGGCCTTCGGCATAGCCGGCGCCCTGCTCCGTTTCGCCGTCGACTCCTGGTTCGCGCACCGGCCCGGACCCCACCCGCACTGGCCGTGGGCCACCCTGGCGGTCAACGTCGTCGGGTCCTTCATCATCGGGCTGTCCCTAGGCGTGACGCCGCACCTGGGCCTCGGTGCGGAATGGCAGGCGGCGGTGGCCAGCGGCCTGGCCGGCGGCCTGACCACATTCAGTTCCTGGACCACGGCCACCATCAGGCTGGTCAGCGAGGCGCGCTACCGCGCCGCCGCCCTCAATGTCGCCGTCAACCTGGCGGCGGGACTCGCCGCGGCGGCCCTCGGCGTGGCCCTGGCCCGTTAGCTCTCCACCGCGGTTTGCGGCGGGTTCCGGATGCCGACGGCGGACGCCGCGGCACCCACCAGGAAGAGTGCGGCGGTGACCGCCGCCGTGGCGTGCAGGCCCGACGTCGTGATCACCGGCCCGGTGATCAGCCCGGCGAAGGCGATAGCCACCAGCCCGGCGATGCGGGCGACGGCGTTGTTCACCGCGGAGCCGATGCCGGCTTCCTCAGGCACCACGGCGCCCAGGATCGCCGCGGTCAACGGCGCCACGGTGACCGCCAGGCCGACGCCAAACACCATCAGCCCCGGGAAGACCTGGGCGAAGTAGTCCAGCGGCAGCCCGATGCCGAGCATCATCAGGAACCCGGCGGCGCAGAGCAGCGGCCCGGCCGTCATGAACCAGCGGGGACCGAAGCGGCCGGAGAGCGTTCCTACCTTGGAGGACAGCAGGAGCAGGATCAGCGTGGAGGGCAGCATGGCGACGCCCGCCGCCGTCGCACCCAGCCCGGCGACCTGCTGCAGGAACAGTCCCAGGACGAAGAATCCCAGGCTCAGGGCACCGTAGATCACCGTCGTGGCCACGTTGCCCCAGCCGAAGTTCCGGATGGTGAAGAGCCGCAGGGGCATCATGGGGGCCGGGGTCCGGCGTTCATGGAGCAGGAAGCCCGCGAGACCGGCGAGGCCCACTACCAGCGGGATCCAGACCTGCGGAGAGCCCCAGCCGAGGGTGCCGCGTTCGATAAAGGCATACACAACGCCGCCGAGGCCGATGATTGCCAGGATGGTTCCGGTGACGTCGATGCTGCTGCCGGGGGCGCGGCCCAGGTCCAGTTCGCGCAGCCGCCGGAGGGCGGGCCACACCGCAACCGCGGGGACGATGTTAAGGAAGAAAATAACCCGCCAGGTGAAGACATCCACGGAGACACCGCCGAGTACGGGAGCGGCCACGATGGCGCCGGAGGTCCAGGCGGACCACTTGCCGATCGCCGCTGACTGGGCCGGTCCGCTGAAGACCGTCACGATCAGGGCCAGCGAACTGGGCACCAGCAGGGCGCCGGCCACACCCTGCAGGCCACGCGCCACAATCAGCGATTCGCCGCTCCAGGCGAGGCCGCAGAGGACCGAGGTGGCGGTGAAGCCGGCGAGGCCCCACTGCAGGACGCGGACTCGGCCGAACTGGTCCGAGAGGGAGCCGGCCACCAGGATCAGCGCCCCGAGCGTGAGCAGGTAGGCGTCCACCACCCACTGCTGGACCACCAGTCCGCCGCCGAGTTCGCGGCTGATGGCGGGGAGGGCCAGGTTGACCACCGAGCCGTCAAGGAAGGCGATGAAGGACGCGACGATCGCGACGTAGAGGACACGTCGTTCCAGGACTGACAAGGCTGCGGCGGGGGTGCCGGGCATGGCTGCTGCTTTCCTCACTGCCTGCCTGACGGCGGGGCACCGGGTTTGGAATGAGCCTAGCACCGGGGGCCCGCTGACGGTCCGCATCCCCGGATCGCGTAAAGTTGAGGGATGGTTACGAGACGAGAAGCTGCCCAGATCCTTGATATTCCGCTGGAAATGGCCAACCGTCACGGTATCCCGACCCGCCTGTCCGAGGCCGAACTGGGCGAGCTCCTCGACAGCCCGCCGGCGTGGCTGCTTCAGTCCCGGGCCAACCGCACGGGCAAGCGCCCGGTGTGGGTCCAGCTGACCTGTGCCGTGTGCGGGTTCGCAGAAACCGCGCGGCCCAAGAAGTGGTGGCCTGACTTCAGCCACGTCTGCTGCGCGCACCACTCCCCCTACGAGCTTCCTCCCCTGGACGACGGACTGGTCCGCAGCGAGTACGAGGGCGTCGGGAACCGGTTCATCGGCATCGTGGACGTTGAGGTACCCGGAGCGTAGCCTTAAAAGCACGGGCTCATCCCGGGCCCCCACCTTTAGGGAGCGCGCAATGCCTGACAAGTCGCCGCACCGGCACCTCACCAAGAAGCCGGTCAAAACCATCAAGGAAAAACGGGCCGATAAGAAGGCCAAGCACATTGTCGATGAGCACACTGACCCGGTAGCGCACATCAAGAAGCGCTGACCGTGTGAGCAAACAAAAAGGCCGGAAGCTGATGCTTCCGGCCTTTTGCTACGGGGTGGAGCCCCGCTCCCGGGGTTCCTGCTGTGGAGATGGGGGGAATTGAACCCCCGTCCGATGTCGTGTTGTCAGGGCTTCTCCGGGCGCAGTTTGCGTCGGATTTTCTCGGCCCCGGCCATGCTGCAAACAGCTGGCCGATCCGGGCCCAGTCATCTAAGAGTCCCGTTCACCCCGATGACGGAGGTAAACAGCAGTGGCTATCTAAATGACGCCAGGATCCGGGGCAATAGCAACCTCGGGCTGACGGACTGTCTTACTGCTTAGGCAGCGAGAGCGAAGTCAGTGCGTTTTGATTCGGCACTTATTGGTTTGCAGACAGCGTTTACGAGATAATTCTGCATCCTCGGCCCGCTTCACCTGTCGCGACTAACATCGTCGAAACCGATCATCCCCGTATTTTGTTACCAAACCGGTCCGGATCTGTTCGATCCTTCCCGGACTATCAAGCATAACGCACCGTCCGCCGGAATCATTCCCCGGCGCAGTAGGGCGGGCCGGGCACCGCCCGCGGCCCCGACCCTGAGGTCAGGCGCGGTTACGCTCGCGCATCACCCGCAGGGCCTCGCGCTTGTCCTGCTGCTCGCGCAGGGTCTGGCGCTTGTCGTATTCCTTCTTGCCGCGGGCGACGCCGATCTCCACTTTGGCGCGCCCGTCGACGAAGTACAGCTGCAGGGGCACGATCGTGAAGCCCGACTCGCGGATCTTGTGCGAGATCTTGGTCAGTTCATCGCGGTGCAGCAGCAGCTTGCGGCGGCGCCGTGCGGCGTGGTTGGTCCAGCTCCCCTGGTTGTACTCGGGGATGTGGATGCCCTCCATCCACAGCTCATCGTTGTAGAACGTGCAGAAGCCGTCGACCATGGACGCATGGCCCTCGCGCAGGGACTTCACTTCGGTGCCCATGAGTGCGATGCCCGCCTCATAGGTATCCATGATGTGGTAGTCGTGCCGGGCCTTGCGGTTGGTGGCCACTACCTTCCGGCCACTTTCTTTAGGCACGGTAAAACTCCTCAGTCGTTACGTTGGGTCAGTTCCAGTCTAGAGCAGGCCCATCGGGTCCACGGCCTGGCCGTTGACCCACGTCTCGAAGTGGGAGTGGCAGCCGGTGGAGTTACCGGTGGTGCCCGAGTACGCGATCAGCTGTCCCTGGCTGACCTGCTGGCCGTCCGAGACCACCACGGAGGTGTTGTGGTAGAAGATCGTCGTCAGCGAGTTGCCCTGGACAACGCCGTGGGAGATCTTCACGTGGTAGCCGCCGCCGTCGTTACCCCAGCCTGCGGAGAAGACGGTGCCGGCTGCCGGGGCGTAGACCGGAGTGCCGCAGGGGGCGCCGAAGTCGATGCCCGTGTGCATGTAGCCGCCCTGGCCGTAGAAGTCGATGGTACCCGGCGGGGTCGCACGCCAGCCGAAGCCCGAGGTGATCGGGATGCCGTTGAAGGGGCTGCGCAGGCCGAACGCCGATGCCGGTCCCGGAGGCGCCGGAACGTAGGGCGCCGGCGGGGGCGGAGCCTGGCCCTGGGCCCGGGCTGCTGCGGCGGCCGCGGCAGCTGCTGCCGCCGCGATCCGGCGCTGCTCGGCTTCCCAGGCCTCACGCAGTTTCCGGTCGCGTTCGACGATTTCCGCGGCGACGGCGGCCTGGCGGGACTTCACCTGGGCGATCTGGCTCTGGATGCCGGGCTTGGCGGCCTTGAGCTGGCTGCTCAGGCGGGAGGTGTCCGCGATGAGCTTGTCCACCTTGGCTTTTTGGGCTTCCGCCTCGTCCCGCGCCGCTTTCTCGCGGACCAGAGCCTCGTCGGCCTTGGCCTTGAGATCGGCGATCTCGGCCTCGACGGCCTGCAGGCGTGCCTGGGAGTTCACGTTGGTGGCGTTCTGCTGCGTCAGCTTGTCCATCGCGGAGTTCTGGCTGCGCAGGGCCTGGTCCGCGAGGTCGATCGTGTCGGTCAGGCTACCGCTTTTGTTGGAGCCGAAGAACAGCGAGAGGTTGGAGGGCACCCCACCGGACTTGTACGCCTGCGTGGCGATCTGTCCGATCAGTTTCCGGGTGTCGTTGATCTTCTGCTTGTCGTTTTCCAGCTGCTGGGTGATCTTGGCCTTGTTCTGCTGGGCCAGATCCACCCGGGCTGCGAGGGCTTCGACTTCCCTGACAGCGCCGGCCACACGGCCCTGCGCGTCGAGCAGCGCCTGCTGGGCCCCGGGCAGCTGGCCCTGGTACAGGACGAGGTCGCCGGCGGCCTTGGCGATTTTCCCGTCGACGAACTCGAGCGACTGCTGGGCCCGCTGGGCCTCCGCCCGGAGGGCGGCCTGCTGGTCCTCGAGCGAGTCGGCGAATGCCACCGGAGTGGACGCGCCGAGGTTGGCGGCGAGGACCAGTGCCACCGCGGCGCTGATCATACGGCCGCGGCGGTTGGGGGTGCGGGCCGGTGCGGTGCGTCGGACCATCGGGTTCATGAGCGTTCCTCTTCGTTGCGCAAGGCTAGACCCGCAGGTAGCGGCGGAGGGTCAGGAGTGATGATGTCCCGGCCAGCAGGACGCCCAGGCCAATCAGGGCCGGAGCCAGGATCAGGGTCTGCCCGGGGGAAATGAAGGCGGTGTCCGGGTACTGCTTGGACAGGACCTCGCCCAGGAAGAAGTGCGCGACGGCCCACAGTGTGCCGGAGGCCAGGGCAGCGCCAATAACGGCGGCAATCACGCCCTCCAGGATGAAGGGCAGCTGGATTACTGTCTTGGAAGCACCCACCAGGCGCATAATGCCGGTCTCCCGGCGTCGGCTGAAGGCCGAGAGCCGGATGGTGGTGGCTATCAGCAGGATGGCGCAGACAATCATCACGCCGGCGATGCTGACGGCCACCAGGGAGGCCGCGTTCATCGCCGAGAACAGCCGCTCCAGGAGCTGCCGCTGGTCGATGACGGATTCAACACCGGGCTGCGAGGAGAAGTTTTCGCTGATGACCTCGTACTTTTCCGGGTCCTTCAGGTTGATGCGGAAGGAGGCGGGAAGCTGGTCCGGGGTGACCGAGTCCACGATCGGCGAATTGGAGAACTGCTCCTTGAAGTGCTTGAAGGCCTCGTCCTTGGATTCGAACTGGAAATCGTTGACGTACTGCGCCACGGACGGGGACTGGAGCAGCTTGCGCAGGTTGGCCTGCTGCTCCTGGGTCACGGGACCGGAGGCGCAGCCGGGCGCCGTCGACCCGTCGCTGCAGAGGAAGACCGCCACCTGGACTTTGTCGTACCAGTAGCCCTTCATCTGGTTGATCTGCAGCTGCAGCATGCCGGCGGCACCAACGAACGTCAGCGACACAAAGGTCACGAGGATGACGGAAACCACCATGGAAAGGTTGCGGCGCAGGCCGCTGCCGATTTCGCCGAGGATGAATGCGAGCCTCACAGTGCTCCCTCCCCCGCGCGCCGGGTTTCGCTTTGGGCGGCGTCGACGTCGGACGCCTGCCGGCCGCTCGCGTCCCGCAGCCTGCGGGACTGGCCTACCACGGGCATCATCGAGGTGTAGAGGGCCTTGGCCTCGTCGCGGATCACCACGCCGTTGCGCAGTTCCACCACGCGTTTGCGCATCTCGTTGACGATGTCGTCGTCGTGGGTGGCCATCACCACGGTGGTGCCGTTCTGGTTGATCTTGTCGAGGACGCCCATGATGCCCATGGACGTGGTCGGGTCGAGGTTGCCGGTGGGCTCATCGGCCAGCAGGATGCCGGGACGGTTGACGACGGCGCGGGCGATCGCCACGCGCTGCTGCTCGCCGCCGGAGAGCTCGTGCGGAAGGCGGTTTTCCTTGCCTTCCAGGCCCACGGTCTTGAGGACTTCGGGGACAGTCTCGCGGATGACGCTGCGGCTGCGGCCGATAACCTGCATGGCGAAGGCGACGTTGGCGAACACGGTTTTTTGCGGCAGCAGGCGGAAGTCCTGGAACACGACGCCGATCCCCCGACGGAGCCGCGGGACCCGCCAGCTGGAAATCTTCGCCACATTCTGTCCGGCGACGTAGACGGTGCCCGAGGAGGCGCGGTCTTCCTTCAGCACCAGCCGGAGGAACGTCGACTTGCCGGAACCGGAGGCACCCACGAGGAAGGCGAACTCGCCGCGGTCGATCTCAAGGTTGATCGAGTCCAGCGCCGGCCGCGCGTTCTGGTCATAGACCTTGGTGACATTTTCGAAACGGATCATGGCCCTAGTACCCTGCAGGAGCCGGGCATGTTTCAGACCAGTTCTGCTGCCGGGGCGCGGGCTTTCTTTTGGGGGAAGTAGGGCACCGGCCCTCCGACTATACGCAGGGACAACGTCCCCGACGCCGGAACGCGGGGGCGTGTCGCGGGATTCCGGCGCTACTTTTCGGCGTTGCGGTTATCGGTCCGCCAGCGGATCCCGGCGTCGATGAAGTCGTCGATTTCGCCGTCGAACACTGCGGAGGTGTTGCCCACTTCGTGTTCGGTCCGGAGATCCTTGACCATTTGGTACGGGTTGAGCACGTAGGAGCGCATCTGGTCGCCCCAGGAAGCTTTCACGTCGCCGGCGAACGCCTTCTTCTCGGCGTCTTCCTGCTCTTTCTTGAGCAGCAGGAGGCGGGACTGCAGCACACGCAAGGCGGCCGCACGGTTCTGCAGCTGCGACTTCTCGTTCTGCATGGACACCACGGTGCCGGTTGGGATGTGGGTCAGCCGGACGGCGGAGTCCGTGGTGTTGACGGACTGTCCGCCCGGGCCGGAGGAGCGGAAGACGTCCACGCGGATATCGTTGTCCGGGATCTCGATGGAGTCGGTCTGCTCGATCAGCGGGATGACCTCGACGGCGGCGAAGGACGTCTGGCGGCGGCCCTGGTTATCGAAGGGGCTGATCCGGACGAGGCGGTGGGTGCCTGCCTCGACGCTGAGCGTGCCGTAGGCGTACGGGGCCTTGACCTCGAACGTGGCGGACTTCAGCCCGGCTTCTTCCGCGTAGGAGGTGTCCATGATGGTGGTGGGGTAGCCGTGGCGCTCGGCCCAGCGCAGGTACATCCGCAGCAGCATGTCGGCGAAGTCTGCGGCATCCACGCCGCCGGCGCCGGCCCGGATGGTGACCACGGCCTCGCGCTCGTCGAATTCCCCGGAGAGCAGGGTGACCACTTCCAGGTCAGCCAACGCCTTACGGACGGATTCGAGTTCCGCGGCGGCGTCCGCCATGGAGTCGGCGTCGTCCTCGTCCTGCCCCAGCTCCACGAGGACCTCGAGGTCGTCAATCCGGGCGGCCAGCTTGTTCAGGCGCTCCAGCTCCGACTGTTTGTGCGAGAGCTTGGAGGTGATGACCTGCGCGGCCGCGGGGTCGTCCCACAGGTTCGGCTCGCCGGCGCGTTCGCTCAGTTCGGCGATGTCTTCCTTCAGCGCCTCGACATTCGAAACGTTCTCGATCGAAGCGTACGTGGCGCGCAGCGCGCGGATTTCTGCGGGAAAATCAATGTTAGCCATGGTTTTTCAAGCCTACGCTATCCCCCGCCCCGGCTCCCCGTTGACCCCTCACCGCGTCAGCCGGGACCGCGCCGTCGACGTCGCCTCGATCCGGATGCCGTCCGGGACCAGGAAGTTCACGATCGGAGGATGGACGGCCGCGCTCAGGACCACGACGGCGGTGGACCCGTCAGGGCTTCCCGTCACCGGCGAGACGGCCAGTCCGCTGAAACGGGCGAATGCGCCGTTGCGGTTCAGGTAGTCAGCCGCCGTGCTGCGCACCCTGCCGCCGTTGAGGACCGCGGTGGGGTTACCGGAGGTGCTTTGCAGCTGGCCGAGCGTGAAGCTGTCCGCCGCCGCGACCGAGGCGCCATCCGCGAGGGAGAGCAGTTTCTTGTGTTCCAGGTACACGCTGGAAGCGGCCGCCACCACCGCGGTGACCAGCATGGCCACCAGCACGTAGCCGATGATCAGCACCATCAGCTGCCCGTCCTCACCTCCACCCCGGTCCGGTGCCGCGCGGGTCACCGGAATCTTCCGACTATCTGGGTGGCGGAGGCGCTGAGGTGCCCGGCGTCGAGCCGCAGTGCGTCACCGAAGGGAACGAACGGCAGCGGCACCGTGAGCCGGACGGTGACGGTGACGGCGGATCCGGGGGCCGTGCAGTCGGCGGGCACGCAGCTGGTTTCGAGGCTCGCGTTCTGCTCCGGCTGCCCGTAGTCGGCGAGCGCCAGCCGGACGGCTTCCGCGGCGGCGGCCCGGCCGCCGGCCGCGTCGGGCTGGGCAACGTAGACCTTGGCCGCCTGGTCAGCGGCGCCGACGACGGCGAAGGACCCGCCCTGTAGCTGGCCGACGGTGATGATGAAGTACACCACCGGCACCATCAGCAGCAGGGACAGGAAGGTGAACTCGACGACGGCGCTGCCCCGCTCGGCGTCGTCGTCAGGGCTGGATGGCGGCATGGCCTTTCACCTCCAGCATGTCCCGGGGCCCGATCAGCCCAATGACGGGCAGCGGGGCGCGGACCGTGACTTCGAGGGTGCGGATGCCCGCGAAGTTCGTCTCGGTGGTGGTGACGTCCCTGGCGAAGTCCGGGGTGAGCGCCACGCCGATCAACTGCGAGGTGCGGCCTGCCGCGTCGGCGGCGCCCCGGTCCGCCAGGGTGCCGTAGCGGGCGCCGGACGCAGCGGCGTCGATCAGTGTGTTCCGGACGTGCAGGACGAGGGCGAGCTGGATGATGGCCAGGAAAAAGAACGTCAGCAGTCCCCCGACCAGGACGAAGTCCACCACGGCGGAGCCGCGTTCCGCGCCGGTAAGGTGCTGGCCTCCGGCTGCAGCCATTGCCTACTGCCCGACTTTTTGCATCGCCTGGTTGAAGAGCCCTTCGAGCGCGGGCCCGGCGATCGCCAGCAGCGCGGCGACCAGGACGGCCGACATAAGGGTAATCATCACCCAGCCCGGCACGTCGCCACGCTCGTGTTCGTGGCGCTGTCCGCGTGATTGGCCCGGGGTGGCACCGGCCAGCCATAACGCCAGGCCAACCAACCACGTCACTGTCCGTGTGCTTAAACCGATGTTCTTCACTGTTTCCCCTTTATTTGAATGCTTCCCTTTGTTTGAGTGCTGCGCTTACTGCATTTACTCGTCTAATACGGTGACTGCGGCCGCCCGTTCAGAGCCCCAGGGTGATGGCGGCCAGACCCGGAAACACGGCAAAGACCACGGTTAGCGGCAGGACGCCAAAAACGAGGGGCACCATCATGCCGATCTCCTTGCGTCCGGCCGACTCCATAAGGTCGCGCTTCGCGGTGTCCCGGACGTCCTGGGCCTGTGCACGAAGGACGTCGGCGAGGGGTGTCCCGCGTTCCACCGCCACGATTAACCCGTCGACGAAGCGGACCAGCGGGCCCAGCTCGGTTCTCGACGAGAACTCCTGCAGGGCGTCGGCCAGGGGTTTCCCGGCCCGGGTGTCGGCCAGTACGCGGGTGAATTCCCTGGACAGTTCGCCATGCGTCCTGCGGCATACCCGATCCAGGGCGCCGGTGGCGCTCTCCCCCGCGCTCACGGCGAGCGCCATCAACTCGGCCACACCCGGGAACTCCGCCATCATCCTGGCTTCGCGTTTCTTGACCTGCGTCCCAAGGAGATAGTCGCGCAAGAGGAACCCCGCCAGGCCCGCGCCAAGGACAATCAACACCGCAAGCAACGGGTTCAGCCGGCCCAGCGCGCCGCCCAGTAACGCGATAGCCGCGGCGGCAAGAAATGCGCCGACGCCCCACAGCACCTGCTCGGCGCGGAAATCCACGGACGTTTTGCTGCTCCCCGCCCGGGCGAGCCGGCGCTTGAGTGCCGATGATCCGGGATTAAGCCGGCCCAGCTTCCGCACCGCGTCGTGTATCGCAGGACGCAGGATCCGCTCCAGCGGGCCGAACGGCGTGACATTGCCCGGAGCCGTGTACAGGAGCCGGGACTCAAGGTTGTGCGCTTTCAGTTGCGGCCGGATGCGCTCGGTAAAGTTGACCGGCCGGAGGAACGGGAGCCGCAGGAGGAACAGCCACAAGCCGCAGCCGAGCACCAGGCCGCACGCGACCGAGCCAGCCGTTAGCGCGTTCACCGGAGCACCCGCTCATCCTGCGGCAGGGACCCGATGCGCAGCATCACGGCATAAGAGATCAGCGAGACCAGCAGGCCGCCCACCAGGACGGCAGCACCTACCGGCGAGTTGTACGCCGCGATGGCTTCCGGCCGGCTCGCCATCAGCACCAGCACAATCCAGGGGGCGGCGACGGCGAGCCTGGCAGCATTGACAGTCCAGGATTGCCTGGCCTCGAGTTCGCTGCGGGTGCGGGCGTTTTCGCGCAGGAAGTCCGCGAGTGTGCCCAGCAACCGGCCGAGGTCCGAGCCGCCCACCTCCCGGGTCAGGCGGAGGGCCTCAACGATCCTGTCGGCAACCGGATCGGCGAGCCGTTCCTTCAGCCTGCTCAGGGCGGGATCGAACTGGCCGCCGGAGCGGTAGTCCGCGCCGAAGTCGCGGAAGAGGGGACGCAGCTCTGCCGGGCCCTTGTCTCCGAGCTGGATCAGCGCCTCAGGCAGCGAAAGCCCGGCCCGGATCGCCGAACGCAGGTGATCGACGACGTCGGGCCACAGCTCACGGAGCACGGCCGCGCGCTTGCGGGCTCGCCATTTCACAAAACCAAACGGCAACCAGCCGCCGAAGAGGCCAAAGCAGCCGGAGATGGCCCATGACCGGGTGGCGGCGAAAAACACCAGCGTCACGAAGCAGCCGACGCCCAGGCAGGTCGCCAGCAGGCCGAACCGGCTGACCTTTTCAATGCCGGCGGAACGGAGCAGGTCCTCCAGCCGGCTGACCCGCGTCCGGGGCTTCCGGGGGCGCGGCTGCTCCCAGGCGGACCACCAGACCAGCAGCAGGCCTGCACCCCCAAGGACCCCGAGCAGCGGCGCCATCAGCGGGGCTCCAGCAAGGCGGCGACGTCGAACCCGGACCGGGCGAACTTCTCCGCCGCGGGCATCGAGTTCGCTTGTGCCTCGAGCGTCCCGCCGCGCATGTCGAAGACCATGGACGACTCGATAATGCCGTTCTCCACCCTGCGCCCCAACGAAAGGATCTCCGTCACCTGCCGCCTGCCGCCCGGGTGGCGGCTGCAGTGCACCACGAGGTCGATGCAGGACGCCACGGTCGGGACAACAAATGCGCTGGAAATGTTGTCCCCGGCCAGCAGCGGCAGGGTGCAGATCTTGGTTACGGCGTCGTGGGAGGAGTTTGCGTGGATGGTGCACATCCCTGGCATTCCGGAATTTAGTGCGATCAGCATGTCCAGGCTCTCGGCTTCGCGGACTTCACCGACCACCAGCCGGTCCGGCCTCATCCGCAGGGCCTCTTTGACGAGCCGGCGCATCGGGATCTCGCCCTCGCCCTCGAGGTTCGGCTGCCGGCATTGGAGCCCGACAACGTCACGCAGCGGGAACTGCAGTTCGAAGATCTCCTCCACGGTGACCACGCGCTCGCGGGTGCCGATGCTGGCTGCCAGGCAGTTCAGCATGGTGGTCTTGCCGGCCTGGGTGGCTCCGGAGACCAGGATGTTGAGCCCGCTTGCCACGGCCGCCCCGAGGAATCGGGCCGACTGCGGCGTCAGCGTGCCCAGTTCCACGAGGTGTTCAAGCCGGGTTGCCTTGACGACGAACTTGCGGATGTTGATGGCCCAGTGCTGTCGGGTCACATCCGGGATAACCACGTGCAGCCGTGAACCGTCGGGAAGAGCAGCGTCGACAAAAGGCGAGGAAATGTCCAGCCGCCGGCCGGAGCTCTTCAACATTCGTTCCACGAGGTTGCGGACCTGCTGGTCCGTGAGGGCAATGGAGGTCAGTTCGGATTCACCATTGCGCGCGACGAAGATCTCGTCCGGGGCGTTGAGCCAGATCTCTTCGATCGCCGGGTCATCCAGTAAAGGCTGCAGCGCCCCGAAGCCGGCCACGGCGTCGAAGACAAACCGCCGGGCCTGGTCCAGGGGCCCGATGGGCGGGAGCGGCGCCAGGAGGGCCCGTTCGTCGTAGTCGCTGATCGCCTCTTCCACGAGGCGGCGGACTTCACCGCTTTGCCGCAACGGATCCAGGCCGCGGCGACGGATCAACTCACGGACTTCGTCCTCGACGATGCGCACAGCTTCCACGGTGCCCCCAACATGACCGCTGCCCCTCTGCCGGAGGCAGTGCAACTGGGTTAAAGCTAGGGCGGCCCGCGCCGGCGAACAAGGGTGCGGCCGCTCCTATGTGGAAAACCTCGGCCCAGGTTCATAACAATTGCCCCACTAGTAACACCAGACACTCTGGATCGCCCTTTGCGTCGGTGTTAGGGTGGGCGCGACAAGTCAGACATTCTCACATCCCGGACAGCAGCCTCCTCCACGGCAACTGGGCGTGGGATCACTATGACACTGCCACGAGCGTGTTGTTCCGGAGCGGCAAATGAAACGGACCCAACTTCCACCCCTGAGTCTTCTCTGCAGCCGGGTCGGAGGCGCATTGTTGGCCGTCTCCCTGATGGCGGGACCCGGCCTGGTAGCCCCCGCTGTTGCGGACCCTGCGGCAGCGCCCGCGGCGACGCCAGCTCCGGCGCCGACGGGAGCGGCCGCCGCAACGGCCTCGAGCCCGGCACCTGCGCCCTCCCCGGCTGCCGCCACCGCGCCGCCGTCGTCGCCGGCACCCGCGCCGTCGTCGCCGGCACCCGCGCCGTCGTCGCCGTCGCCTGCTGCGTCGGCGACCGCCGCCCCGGCGACCGTCGACCGCTCCACGGAGGCCTACCGCGCCGCCATGACCGCGGCCACCCGCTCGGGCGGAGCGGAAATGGGCGAGGCTGGCCGCGCCGGGACCACAGCCGGCGGCGGGAAAGCCTCCGCCCAGGCGCTGGCCACCGAAGGCACCTGGACGCCGTCGTTCGGCATCAAGGGCATGGATGTCAGCCCCCACCAGCCCTCGGTCAACTGGCAGCAGCAGTGGAACCTGGGCGCACGCTTCACCTACATCAAGGCAACCGAGGGCAACTACTACACGAGCCCCATCTTCGGCACCCAGTACAGCGGGTCCCGGGCCGTCGGCATGATCCGGGGGGCGTACCACTTCGCGAACCCGGCAGCCTCCTCCGGGGCGGACCAGGCCCGGTTCTTCGTGCGCAACGGTGGCGGCTGGTCCAACGACGGCTACACCATGCCGCCGGTCCTAGACTTCGAGGGCAACCCCTACGCGGGCCAGACCATCAACGGCTACTACCAGGGCAACGCCTGCTATGACATGTCCAAAGCGGCGTTGACGGCCTGGGCCAAGGACTTCAGCAACACCATGAAGGCCCTGACCGGCCGGGTGCCCGTGATCTACACCGGCAACTACTGGTGGAAGGACTGCGTCGGGAACCCGTTGGGCTTCAGCGACAACCCGCTGTGGCTGGCCTCCTACCCGATCTCCGCGTCGAACGACGCCGGTCCCATCCCTGCCAGCTGGAGCACCTACAGCATCTGGCAGTTCAGCAGCACGGGACCCTTCGCCGGGGACTCCAACGTCTGGAACGGCTCAATGGCCCAGCTTCAGGCCTTCGCCCGGGGCACCGTGGGCTCCAACGGCGCCATCGACGCCAAGTGGCAGGCCACCGGCGGCGCCTCGGGGCCCCTGGGCGCTCCCACCACCACCGCCGAGATCTGCGGGCTGTACGGCAACGGCTGCTACCGGTCCTACGCCAAGGGCAACATCTACTGGAGCTCGGCCACGGGCGCGTATCCGGTCACCGGGGCGTACTGGACCGCCTGGGGCCAGGCCGGGTGGCAGCCGGGAATCGGCTACGCCACCAGCGACGCGACGTGCCCCACAACCACCACCACCTGCCACCAGACCTTCCAGACCGCAAACGCGTACAACACCCCCGGCGTGGGCACGTTTGTGGTCAAGAACTCCTACATGGCCGCATGGAAGGCCGCCGGGTGGCAGGACGGCATCGGATACCCCAAGTCGATGGAAACCTGCGGGCTCGCCGGCGGCGGCTGCTACCAGGAGTTCACGCGCGGCAACATCTACTGGTCCGCCGCCACCGGCGCCCACGCGGTGACCGGCGACTTCTGGGCCGCGTGGGGACGGGCCGGCTGGCAGACGACAATCGGGTACCCCACCAACGACGTCACCTGCGGGCTCTACGGCGGCGGCTGCTACCAGGCCTTCAGCAACGGCAACATCTACCAGTCCTCGGCCACCGGGGCGCATGCCGTCACCGGAGCCTACTGGAACGGCTGGAAGGAAGTCGGCTTCCAGCCGGCCATCGGCTACCCCACGAATGAGACCACGTGCGGGCTGTACGGCGGCGGCTGCTACCAGTCGTTCTCCGGCGGCACCATCTACTGGAGTTCCGCCACCGGAGCGCACGCCGTGATCGGCGACTACTGGAAGGCCTGGCAGCGCGCCGGATTCCAGCCGGCAATCGGCTACCCCACCGGAACCGTGACCTGCGGCCTCTACGGCGGAGGCTGCTACCAGCCGTTCGCCAAAGGCAACATCTACTGGAGCGCCGCTACCGGCGCCAACGCCGTGACAGGCGCCTACTGGACCGGCTGGGGCGAAGCGGGCTGGCAGCGCGGGATCGGCTACCCCACCGGCTCGGTCAGCTGCGGCCTGTACGGCGGGGGCTGCTACCAGCCCTTCAGCGGCGGCAACCTCTACTGGACCGCGGCCACCGGCGCCCACGCCGTCAACGACCCGTACATGAACGCCTGGCGCCTGGCCGGCTGGCAGATGGGCAAACTCGGCTACCCCCAGCAGGCGGCGATTTCGTACGGCGGATACAAGACCGTCCGGTTCCAGGGCGGGACCATGACGTGGACCGCCGCCGGCGTCAAGGTGGCCTACTTCTAGGACCACCGTCCGCAGCAACAGCAATGGCCGGCCGGGAGTCACCAGACTCCCGCCGGCCATTGCCGTCCAGGGCCCGACGGCGGCTAGCCGGCGGTTTTGTGTAGGGCCCGACGGCGGCTAGCCGGCGGTTTCGCTGCTGGCGAGGTCCTGCCGGGCGCGCTTCCGGAGCCTGAGACGGACCACCACGGACCGGGCGGCGAGTCCCACGCCAAGGGCAACGCCCACCCACAGGCTGGAGCCAAGGCGCTCCGCCTGGGTGTAGACCGGGTGTCCGACGACGCTCAGGACTCCATACAGGGACAGCGCCACTGCCGCCCACCCGGCCGGAGGCAGGATCTTCTCCCGCATGGCGCGCACGTACCCCCACACGCCGGCGGCGAAGACCAGCAGGTAGGCGGCGTTGGCCGGCAACGCAGCCAGGAACCGCCACAGGAAGTCCAGTTCCAGGACCATCAGCTGGTTGAAAGGATCATCGACGGGCGGCTTGCGGAAGTGGTCCGTGAAGGTGTCCTGCAGGCTCTCGTTGAGGCCCGGGAAGCCAAAGGCCGCGTTGACGCCCAGGGAGGCCACCAGCAGCACCGTGGCAAGGACAATCCCCAACCGGATCTGGCTGTAGCGGCGGTAGGTGCGGAAGACCAGCAGCCCCACACAGAGGAGCAGGAAGCTCACGCAGAGCAGCACGGCAGAAGAATATTTGAAGAAGAACACCAGGCCCAGTCCGAGGACCAGCAGTATGGTGCCGCGGGCGCGTGACCCGCGCAGCACATGGGCCAGGCCGATGGCCATCACCAGCGCGGACGCCAGGGTGGGTCCTTCCGCGAGCATGGCAACTCCATGCGGGATGCTGGCGGGCAGGGCGTAGAAGGCCGCCTGGACCAGCAGCGCGGGCCGCAGGTTCAGCCCGGCCAGGCGCGCCAGCCGGGCCATGAGCAGTCCGGCGATGGCGGTCCCCGCGATCGCAACAATCCACATACCCTGGGGGTCCCCGAAGAGCCGCATCAACGGGATCGACAGGAGCGGGAAGCCCACCCGCGGGGAGAAAATCGCCTGATATTCGGGGTTCCGGTCAACCCAGCCGATGACCGGGCCGCGGCCGGCCACCGTCTTGGTGATGCAGTTCTCCAGCGTGCCCTTGTACTGCACCGACGGGTTCTTGCAGTATTCGGAGAAGGCATGCAGCCACGCCTGGTCCGTGGGAATGCCCTGTAACTGGTCGGCGATCCGGATGTACTGCACCGTGTCGCCCCACACCACCCCGGGGCCCATCAGGGTGGCAACGACGATGAACAGCACAGCGAGCCCGGCGTGCGCCGAGACTCTTTGCAGCCGGAATTTCCACACGCTGGCGCGGTCGGTAACGATGATGATCCCCAAACAACTAGCAGCCCCATTAAGATCCGGGCGATGGCAAATCACCCAGGTGAATAATACCTAGGTTGAAGACGCCTCGATGCTGATTGCCGTCTTGTTACCGCCGGCCGAGGGCTAGCGCAGGATGCGGGCTTTGAGGAACTTGCCTACCTTGTGGAAATGCCGCTCGACGAGCAGGAAGTAGCCGTACGCCAGGACGTTGCTGACCACCAGCGCCAGCGGAATCAGCTGCCAGGCACTGAGGTGGGTGTGCAGGACGCTCCACAGGTACGTGATGACCGAGAAGTGGATCAGGTACAGCGAGTAGCTGAAGCTGGACAGGAACACACTGAGCCGGTTGAACCACTGGCTGCCGGCCCACCGCCAGCCGGGCTGCGCTGCCGCTGACGCCTCTGCCGGCACCACTGCGTCCGCGGCCTGGGCCGTGACGGGTTTCTTACGTCCGGACTGCCAGAAATACAGGTGGCAGAAGGCAACTGATGCGGTGCCGATGCAGCTGGCCGCATGCAGGTTCTGGTCGCCGTAGTAGAGGGCGGCCAGGAACCCCGCCGTCGCCGTCAGCGCGATCAGTGCATGGAACACACCAGGCAGCTTCCGGAGATGCGTGGCGGCCAGGGCATAGAGCATTCCGATGATCCAGGCGAGGGACTCGTACCCGCCCTTCGCCATGTAGCCGAGGGGCACGGCGATGGCGAACACCAGCAACGCGATGCTGCCAACGCCCGGCTTCAACCGGCGGATGGCGATAAAGGCGAGCAGCCCGAACGCGACGTAGATCCACCACTCGGCCACCACTGACCACAGCGGCGCAGCCGACCCGACCGGGTCCACGCTGAGCCACGGCATGTGCAGCCGGGGCGCCAGTTCCGCCAGGATCGGGTGGTTGAAGAGGAGCAGGAAGTTTCCRGCGATCGTCTGCGGGTTGAGGATGACCCGGATGAACGGCAGCTTGGTGGAGCCGTGGAAGAAGAGGAAGTCGAAGACGGTGATCAGCAGGACGGCCGGGAGCAGCGGGTAGACAACCCGGGCGATCCGGTCGATGAGGTATGACCCGAAAGTGAACGACGGCTGGGATTTTTTCTTCAACAGTGCGCTGGTGATGAGGAAGCCGGACAGCACGAAGAAGATGATGACGGCGAAGGACTGCATGTAGAAGACCCTCTGCCCGGGCACCATAAAGATGCCCGGCACGAAGATGTTCAGGGCATGGCCCAGCACAACGGCCTGCGCCGAAATACCGCGGGCGAAGTCGAAGAAGATAATGGGACCGGCGGGCTTGGCCGACGGCGCTCCGGTACGGTCGATGACCGGCGTTGCATCAGTCAAGTACTTGTCCCCTTCCGCTCTGGGGTGCTGTGGCGGCGCGGCGGGCACGGAGGCGCCAGATGATGGCGGCTGCGGCGAGGGCCACACCGACGACGGCGACAGTGAGCACGCCTGTCAGGATATCGCGGGGCAGGGCCAGGAGGACAGCCACGTAGGCCAGGGCGGCCACACAGGCGGCTGCGTATACCTTCGGCGCCCATCCCCCGGCGGCCCGCCGTCGTGCGACCACAAAGTAGGCACAGCCCAGCAGGAAGAAGGTCAGGACCGATGCCGCGGCCATCCCGACGAGGTCCCCGTGCATGGCCGGCCACAGCGCCAGCAGGACGCCGATGCCGAGCACGGACGGGGTGACCACCGACAGCCACCAGGTGGCGTTGTCGGCGAAGAGAAGGGTTGAGGCGTTGAGGTAGAGGACGTAGCCCAGCCCGATCAGGGGCATGATCTGGGCCACGGGGATCAGGCTTTCCTTGCCGCCGGCCATCACGTGCGTGACGAGGTTGGCTCCGGCGGCGGCGACGACGATGATCGCCAGCACGGCCAGGCTCGCCGTCGTCATGGTCGACCGCATTTTGGCGACGCGGGCATCCCCGCGGACGGACATCAGCGCGGGAACCCAGGCGTTGTTCAGGGCGCCGAGGAGGGTCACCGTTCCGAGGATGAAGATCTGGACTTTGCCGTAGTCACCGGAGACGCCGTTGGCGGCGGTGGCGGCCAGCAGGAACGCCGCGCCCTGGGTCAGCAGCATCAGTGCACCGGTGTGGGGAAGAACGGGCAGCCCGATCGCCAGCGCTTCCTTGACCGCGCCCCGGTGCGCGAACGGCGACGCCGGCCTGGCGACACCGACGGAGAGCACGGCGCTGAGGAGCACCAGCAGGCCGTAGCCCGCCATGAAGATTTCCGGTTCCGCGCCAAACACCAGCATGGCCACCAGGCCGCCGATGTACGCGGCCATCGATGAGCACAGGCTCAGGACGACGAACATAATGGCCCGGCCCTGCGCTCGCAGGATGGCCTGCGCGGCCAGCACCGCCGACTGCAGTCCCATCGCCACCAGCGCCAGCACGAAGCTCACGGAGTGGCCTGGCCCGGCCGCGACCCAGTAGATGGCCGCGGCCACGGAGCCAAGGAGTATTCCCCCGAGGGTCAGCAGCCCGCTGATGGAGCGGGCCTTCACCGGCCCGTCGGGATCGAACCAGGCCTTGGTGATGGCCAGCGGCAGACCGGCCGCGGCCAAGACCACACCAACCTGGATCACCGAGACGGAGAGGAACAGTTCCTGCCACTTGGTGTCGCTGTTCAGGACGTGGAGCGCGAAAGGCTGGACGAGGAAAACGCCTAGGCCCTGCATCAGGGCCCCGGCCAGGTAGAGAACCGAGTTGCGTCCCGTCCGGGAAGCCGGCTCGGCTGCCCCGGTGCGGTCGGCGCCGCCGGTTACGTTATCCACCGTTGAGCTGAAGCCATTCGTGGACCCGGTCAATCACGCGCTTCTGGTCAGCTTCCGTGAGGTCGGTCGAGCACGGCAGGGACAGTCCCCGCGCGAAGAGATCCTCGCCGACGGTCCCGCCGACCAGCGGTTCGTTCTTCAGCGGCGGCTGCATGTGCAGGGGCCGCCACAGGGACCGGGATTCGATCCCGGCCTCTGCCAGGAAGTCCTGGAGCTCGTCCCGGGCACCCGGGCCGCGTTCGGCGGGCACCTGGATGGAGTAGAGCCAGTAGGTGGACTCCTGCCCGGGCAGGGTGGGAGGCGTCTGGATGGCGGTGCCGGCGAAGGCGTCGTTGTAACGCTTCGCGACGGCGCGCTTGGCGGCCACGAAGTCGTCGAGGCGTTCGAGCTGGGCGACGCCGAGGGCGGCAGCGATGTTGGTCAGCCGATAGTTGAAGCCGATCTCATCGTGCAGGTACCCGCGGTCCGGCATACGCGCCTGGGTGGAGAGGTGCTTGGCGCGGCGGGCCAATTCCTCGTCGTCGGTGGTGAACATTCCGCCGCCGCCGGTGGTCATGATCTTGTTCCCGTTGAAGGAGAACGCGCCCATGTCGCCGACGGTTCCGACGTGACGGCCTGCCAGCGGCCCGGACGTCCAGGTCGCCCCGAGCGCCTCGGCCGCATCCTCGATCACGATGATGCCGTACTCGCGGGCGAGCTCCACGACGGCGGCGACGTCGGCCGGCTGGCCGAGGATGTGGACGATCTCGATGGCCTTGGGCAGCTTCTCCCCCGCGGCCTTCCGGCGTTCCATTTCCTTGCGCAGCAGGTCGACGTCCATGCACCATGATTCGGCGTCGGAGTCGACTAGGAGCAGTTCAGCGAACTGGTAGGACGCGGCGTTGGAGCTGGCCATAAAGGTGAAGTCCGAGACCGCCACCATGTCCCCCGGCTGGATGTCGGCCAGCCGCATGGCGATGTGCAGCGCGGCCGTGCCCGAGGCGCAGGCGACGGCGTACTTGGCGCCGACGTATTCGGCGAAGCGGGTTTCGAACTCGCTCACGAACCGCCCCACGGAGGAGACGAAACCTGAGCTGATGGCCTCGTTCATCAGCTCGGCCTCGCGGGCGCCGATGTTCGGGATGGCTAGGGGGACTCGCGTCACGGTGTGCCTTTCTGGCGGATGTTTAGCGGGCGTACTTCGCGGCTGCGGACGCGTCAACGCCGCGGGCCTGGATCCACTCGGCGGTCTGGCGGAGGCCTTCCTCGAGGCTGACCTGGGGAGCCCAGCCGAGTTCGGCGAGAGCCTGCGACGGGTCCGAGAGCAGGCGCATGACTTCGCTGGCCTCGGGACGGACGCGCTCGTCCTGGGTGATGATTTCCGCCGTCGAGCCGGTGACCTTGGCGGACATTTCCACGAGTTCACCGATGGTGACGTCGTGGCCGGTGCCGAGCTGGATGACCTGGCCCTGCAGCGGGATGTCCGCCGTCGCGGCCTTGAAGAAGCCGTCCGCGGTGTCGGTAACGAACGTGAAGTCGCGGCGCGGGGTCAGCGAGCCGAGGTGAATCTTTTCGGCGCCGCCGACCATCTGCTGGAGCACGGTGGGGATGACGGCGCGGGCCGACTGGCGGGGTCCGTAGGTGTTGAACGGGCGCAGGACCATCACCGGCGTCTCGAAGGAGCTGGCCCAGGCCTCGCACAGCTTGTCGGCGGCGATCTTCGTGGCGCTGTACGGCGACTGGCCGCGGAGTTCGTTCTCGATGGTGATCGGCACGGTCTTGGGGGTGCCGTAGACCTCGGACGTGGAGGTGTTGACCAGGCGGCCGACGCCGTGCCGGCGGACGCCCTCGAGGACGTTCAGGGTTCCGACGACGTTCGTCTCCACGTAGGAGCGGGGCGCCTGGTAGGAGTACGGGATGGCGATCAGGGCGGCGAGGTGGAGGACGACGTCGGAGCCCTTGACCAGGTCGGAGACGAACTCGGCGTCACGGATGTCGCCGAGCTGGAGGTCGACGGCGTCGCGCTCGGCCGGGCTCAGGTCATCCAGCCAGCCGTAGGAGCCGTTGGAGTTGTAGACGCAGAGGGCGCGGACGTTCGCTCCCTCGGCGATGAGGCGCTGGGTGACGTGGCTGCCGATGAAGCCATCGGCGCCGGTAACGACCACTGTCTTGCCTTTAATGTCCTGGTAGTTCACGGCTATCACTGGCCTTTCGCTGTTGCTAGGTCTTTGGGGGTTCCGACATCAATCCAGTCGGACTCAATGGGCCATGCGGCCACGTTTTTGGTGTCGTCGATGCATGCCTTGACGAGGTCGGGCATGGAGAACGGTTTCATGTAGGGCACCATCGCCAGGGCCTCCGGGGAGACGGCGTAAATGCCGGTGCTGATTTCGAATTCGATGGTCGGCTTTTCCACCACGGCACTGATAGACCGTCCCTCGCCGATTTCCAGCACCCCGAAGGGAACCTGGTGGGTGTAGGGGCGGGCCGCGACGGTGACAGCCGCGTCCTTGGAGGAGTGGAAGGCCAGCAGGTCCGCCGCGGAGTACCGGACCATCAGGTCGGCGTTGGTCACGATGACCGGCTCGGAGATATCCGGGACCTCGTGGTGGAGCAGTCCGAGGGCGCCTGCGGTGTTCAATGGAGTCGCCGGGTCCTCGTAGAGGTAGCTGATTTTGCAGCCAAGCTGGGAGCCGTCGCCGAGGTGGTCTTTGATCTTCTCCGCCAAGTACGCGACGGACACGTAGATGTTGGTGATGCCGGACTCGACCAGGCCGAGGATGATCCACTCGATGATGGTGCGGTCCGCGACGGTCATCAGCGGCTTCGGGGTGTCCTTGGTCAGGGCACCGAGCCGGGTGCCCTTGCCGCCGGCCATGATCACGGCGATGTTGCTGAGCGGCTTGCGCCCAACGATGTCGTTCAGGGTGTGCAGCCCGACGAGCGTTCCCGCTGCGTCCACGACCGGCACCTCGCTGATCCGCAGGCTGCGCATCAGGTCCAGCACCGAGGCGCGGGTGGCTTCGGGCCGGACCACGTGCGGTTCCACGTTGGCGAAGGTCAGTGCCGGGGAATCGAGCTGGGCGCCGCTGAGCAGGCCGCGGCGGATGTCCCCGTCCGTGATAACACCGCGAAGGAGGCCGTCGTCGGTGACCAGCGCGATGGCAGAAGCGCCGCGGTCGATTGCTTCCAGCGCCTGGCGCACGGTGGCGCCCGGGCCGACGCAGACGTTACTCAACGGTCCCTCAATGGTCATAGATTCAACTCTCCAGCGGTAAGTCAACAAAAGCCTTGGTCAGGCCCGTGGCAGGGCTCCCCACAATCACGCGTTCGATTGGCTCGGCGGAGTGGGAATCCCCGTACGGGTTGACCACGCTACGGCACATCAGGTGGAACTGCGCGCTCAAAGCCTTCTCAATACTAGCGTGGATCTCGTTTCGATCATCCCGGCACTGCAGTACGTTGGCCCCGTACTCGCGCCCGCGCTGCCGGTCGCCGACGTTCACCACGGGCACGTGGAAGGACGCCGCTTCGAGGATTCCCGAGGAGGAATTCCCCACCAGCGCCCGCACCGTGGCCATGACGCGGGGGTAGAGCGGGCCAAGGCTTTCGCGGATGATCACACCCGGAAGGTTGCGGTCCCGGATCTCCCCGAGGACGGCAATGATGTCTTCCCGGCCGGCGTCGAACCCGGGGTAGGTCAGGATCGCAGTGCCCGCCTGGCTGAGCGTTTCGTCGAAGACGGTGCGGGCCAGCTCGCCGGCGTTGGTGGCCATCTCCGCGGTGGGGGGATGGTAGGTGGCCATCACCAGCGGCTGAACGAGCGGGACCCCGAACTCGGCCTCGAATTCTTCCTCGCTCAGTGGAACGGGGTGGGCGAAGCGGTCCAGCCCGGGCGCCCCGGTCTGGTGGATCCGCTCGGCGGACTCACCCAGTTGGGCGACCCGCCGGGCCGCCTGGGCGGTGCTGACGCAATGCTGGTCAGCCAGTTTGGTCACCGCGTGCCGGACCCGCTCGTCGAGGGCCCCTTCGGTGACCTCGCCGCCGTGCAGGTGGATGAGCCGGATGCCGTTGATCACCACGGGCGGCAGGACGTAGAGCAGTTCCCACCGGTCCCCCAGGACCACAAACGCGTCCGGACGCACCGCGGCGAGCAGCTCCGCCATGCCCGCGGACAGCGCGGCACCGGTCAGCGCCTGGCGTTCGGCGGACGGGTCCGCCAGGTACAGCCCCAGTTCGTGGTGCTCGAACGACTCCGGCGCCAGCCCCGCTTCGGTGAGCCGGTCCAGCGCCGTGCCGTCGGGGAACCCGATGGCAGTTGCCACGTGCAGGCCTACAGCGCTATCGGCAGCCAGGGCTACCAGCACCGGGCCCAGCGGAAAAAGATCCGCCCGGGTTCCGGCGAAAGCAAGAACCTTCATCTCAGGAGAGGTCCGCAGCCGTCACGGCGGAGCCTGCAGCCACGGCGCGCGCCGCCTGCTGGCCGACCACCAGGGCAGCCGGAGACAGGCCGCCTTCGGGGCGCAGGATCGCGACGTCGTCGGCCGTGATGACAGCCCCCGCGGGGATATCGCGGACAGCGTGGAAGGAACGGCGCACCAGGGCGGCGTTGGCTTCCTCGCTGGGCATCCGGCGCTTGTTGCCGTCGCCCAGGGCCAGGTGCGCCTCGCGGACGAAGCGCACGTAGTCGGCGAACTCAGCCCGCTCGAGGGACGCGGCGTGATCCGGGCCGTTCCGGGTCTTGTCGGTGGTGATGTGCTTTTCCAGCAAGGTGGAGCCGAGCGCCGTGGCGGCAATAGCCGTCACCGACCCCGGGGTGTGGTCCGACCAGCCGACCTCGACGCCGAATTCCTGGCGCAGCGCCGGGATAGCCCGAAGGTTGGCTTCTTCCAGCGGGGCCGGGTAGGCGGAGACGCAGTGCAGCAGCACCGTGGCCGGGGCCTTGGCCGTCGCTTCGAGGGCGGCGGCGATTTCCTCGCGGGTGCCCATGCCGGTGGAGACAATCATCGGGATGCCGAACTCGGCGATCGCGGCGAGGTACGGGGTATTGGTGAGCTCTCCGGAGCCGATCTTTAGCCCGGGGACGCCCAGTTCGGCGAGCATCAGGGCGCTGTCGTAGTCGAAGGGCGTCGAGAGGAACGTGATGCCGCGCTCGCTGCTGTGGTCCCGCAGTTCCGCCCACGCGGACTCCGGCAGGGTGAGTCGGTTCAGCATTTCGGACTGTGATTCCGAGAAACCTGCAGCCTTCTGGTACGGGGTGGTGTCCGCCGACCCGGTGACCAGGGCCTCGGGCTTGAAGGTCTGGAACTTGACCGCGTTCGCACCCGTGTCGGCAGCCAGGTCGATGAGTTCGTGGGCCACGGCCACGTCGCCGTCGTGGTTTACGCCGGCCTCGGCGATGATGAAGATTTCTTCGGAAGGGCCGATGCGGTGGCTGCCAAAAGTTACGGAAGTGGAAATCGGGTCATGAGTCAATTGGCTGGACCTTTCGTAGATACAAGTGGCTGTGCGGGCACTCCCACATATGTTGTCATACCGGCCAGCGGCCGGGTCGCCACGGCCCCGGCCCCCAGGACCGCGAAATCACCGACGGCGATGCCCGGCAGGATGCGGCCTCCCGAGCCCACGAACACCTGGGTTCCGGTGACGGCAGCCCCCAGGAGGACCGCTCCCGGGGCGATGTGCGAACCGGCCCCGACGACGGCCTCGTGCTCGACGACGGCACTCGTGTTGATCACGGCGGCGTCGCCGACGCGGGCCAGCGGGCCAACGTGGGCGTGCTCGCAGACCTGGCTGAGGGCGCCCAGGACGGCGGTTCTGTCCACGGTGGCGCTGCCGGCGACCAGCGGTACGGCCAGCGCCGCAAACCGCGGCTCGGCAAGGATGGCGTCGGCGATTTTGGACCGGATTGCGTTCTCGCCTATCCCGATCGCGATCGCCAAGGACTCCCGCGCCGCGTACTCGAGCGCTTCACCGTCGTCCGCGAAACAGGCAGGCGCTGCGCCGTCGCGGCCGGTGAAGGCGGCGAGGCCCGGCCCTGGCGCGGCGCCGGCGGCGTCCGGGGCCCCGAAGGCGCGGTCACTGAGGGCGGCTACCCGCTCGCCGCGTCCCCGGATGATGGAGGCCAGGCTCCGTCCATGGCCTGAGGCGCCGATGATGAGCCATGCCGTTTCCTTCGGGAATTGCCCATCCATTTATAGTCGCAGCGCCTTTGAGAATAGAGTTGCCAGATGACCTTTTCATCATACTTGGACGATTCTAAGGTGATGGCGAGCGTCCCGACGCCTGCCGCACTGACCGCGGCGGACCGTCCCCTGCGCGCCCTGGTCCGCGGAACCGGTTCCATCGGGGCCAGGCACCTGCGGGTGCTGCACCGTCTGGGGGTCCAGGAACTTTTTGCGTGGCCCGTACGGCCGGCAACGCCCGGGGCGGCCCGCAACGCGGATTACCCGGACTCCGTGCAGCTGGTGCGGGGCTACCCGGAGGAACCCCTGGACCTGGTCATCATCGCCACCGAGACCAACCGGCACGTCGCCGACACCATTGAGGCGCTGGAGCGCTCCCCCGCCTCCATCCTGCTGGAAAAGCCCGTGGCCCCGTCCGCCGAGGAGGCCCGCGTCCTGCGGGACCATCCCCGGGCCAACACCATCACAGTCAGCGCACCCCTGCGTTTCCACCAGGGCCTGGCGCTGGCGGCGGAGGTCCTGCCGCGCCTTGGCCGTGTGACCAGCGCCCAGGTGCTCTCCCAGTCGTGGCTGCCGGACTGGCGGCCCGGCCGGGACTTCCGGAGCAGCTATTCGGCCCGGAAGGACGACGGCGGCGTCCTGCGCGACCTGGTCCACGACATCGACTACCCCGCCCTGCTCCTCGGCGCCCCGGCCTCGGTCAAGGCCACCCTCGGTGAGGGAATTCTCGGCATCGAAGCCGAGGAGTCGGCCGACATGCTGTGGGGCGACGGACCCTGCGTGCACCTGCGGCTCGACTATGTGACGCCGGTCAAGACACGCAGCATCCGGATCACCACCGACCAGGGTGCCCTCGTGTGGGACGTCGTCCGGAACGAGGTGACCCTGGACTGGGCCGCCTCCGCAGACCAGGGTCCCGCCGGGCCGGTCAGCGCCGTCTTCCCGGAGGATGCCGACGTCGACGTCGTGCTGGCCCGCCAGTCACTGGCCGTGCTGGAACGGGCCGGCAACGTGCAGGGACGCTCCATGGAACTGTTCTCGCCCGCCGGGCTGGGCGAAGGCCTGCTGGCAGTGGCGATCTGCGACGCGGCCAGGCTGGCCTCGGCGGCCGGCGGAACTGAAAAGGTACTGTGGTGATACCGCAATCCGGCCCAGAACCATTGCGATCACACGACGAGGTTGAGAAATAACAATGAACGAAATAGCGTCAGCGCCCCGGGTCCTTGCAGTCATTCCCGCCCGGGGAGGCTCCAAGGGACTGCCCGGCAAGAACATCCGGCCGCTGATGGGCAAACCCCTGCTGGCCCACAGTGTGGCACTTGCGGCGCTGCTGGGTGAGAACGTCCGGTGCATCGTGTCCACGGATGACCAGGAAATTGCCGACGCCGCCCGCGTCGCCGGCGCCGAGGTCCCCTTCCTCCGCCCTGCCGACCTCGCCAGCGACACCGCGCCGATGAGCGTGGTCCTCCGGCACGCGCTCGAGACCATGGAGGCCCTCGACGGCACCACGTATGACATGGTCCTATTGCTGGACCCCACCAGCCCCACCCGTACGCCCGAGAGCGTCAACGAGGCCATCGGGACCCTGAGCAGCAGCAGCGAGCTGGACGGCGTCGTGGCCGTGTCCGAACCCTTCTTCAACCCCACCTGGGTGGGCGTCAAACCGCAGCACGAAGGCGGGATCGAACTCCAGCGCTACTTCGCCGAAGGCACCGGCGTGGTTCGGCGCCAGGATGTGTCCCGGTTCCTGCGGATCAACGGCAGCTTCTACGTGTGGCGGGCCGAATTCATCCGCCGGCTCGAGAAGAGCTGGTTCGACGAGGGCCGCCACGGTTACGCCGAGATTCCGGAGACGCACGCGTTCAGCATCGACGACGAGAACGAGTTCCTGCTGGTCGAAGCCGTGGTCTCGGCCGGACTGGCCCCGCTCCCCGGCTACAACGGGGCCGACACTTCCTCCCGTGCATCCCTGGAACAGGACCCGACCGTATGAACAGCCCGCAGAACCTCTTTTCCCTGGCCGGCCGGACCGCCCTGGTAACCGGCGGCGCCGGTCCGCTGGGAAGTGTCCTGGCTGATGCCCTGGCCGCACAGGGCGCAGACATCATCATCTCCGACATCCACGAACAGGCCTGCAAGGACGTTGCCGCCGGCCTGCAGGACCGCCACGGGGTGGCAGCCCGCGGGATCGCCTCGAACCTGCTGGAAACCGACGGCACCCGCAAACTGGTCGAGGCCATCGAGGGTCCGCTGGACATCCTGGTGAACAATGCGGCGTTCACCGGAACCTCCGGCGTCCCGGGCTACGCGGTGCCGTTCGATGAGCAAACCGATGAGGCGTTCGAGCTCGCGTCCTCCCTGAACCTGCGGGCGCCGTTTTCCCTCGCGCGGAGGCTGGCGCCGAAGCTGGCCGAGAGCGAGGGGGCCTCGATCGTCAATGTGTCCTCGATCTACGGCATTGTCGCCCCGAACATGGGCCTCTACGAGGGAACCCGGATGGGCAACCCGGCCGCCTATGGTGCGACCAAGGGTGGCATCGTCCAGTTGACGCGTTACCTCTCCACCGTGCTGGCGCCCCGCATCAGGGTCAACGCGTTCGCCCCCGGGGGCATCGCCCGCGGACAGGACAGCGCCTTCACGGAGCGCTACGAGAAGCTCACGCCGCTGGGCCGGATGGCTACCGAGGACGATTTCCGCGGCGTCGTAGCGTGGCTGGCGTCGGACGCGTCACGCTATGTCACGGGCCAGACCATCGCCGTCGACGGCGGCTGGAGCGCCTGGTAACCAGGCCGTCCAGCCGCCGCGCGGCGTCAGTGTTTCCTGGGCCCTAGGGCCGCAGGGGCTCCACGGCCGCCATCGCCGGCAGCTTCGGCAGCGGCGAGGGCAGGTGCTGCAGCGGGTGCTTGATCCAGTGCCACGGCGAGAGGCCCTTCTCCGTGGCGTGCGCACCCTCGGGGACCTTCTTCAGGCCCAGGACGGTCTGGGCCTTGGTCAGCGGGCCGCTGGCCCAGTACTCCAGGAACGGGACCACGGTGTGGGTGTCCCAGCCGAGCAGCCGGGACAAGTCGTGCGGGGCGCGCATGTCGCCGCGGCCCAGCTCGGCCTCGGCGATCGAGGTCAGGACGTGCTGGGGCGTTGATTCCTCGTAGAATTCCGGCCACAGGTCCCGCATGACCAGGCCCGGGTCCGCGGCGGCGTTGGCGCCCAGCCGGAAGTCCGGCCCATAAATGGCGACGTCGGCCCCGCTGACGGCGGCGTACATGATGGACGTCGACAACCGGTTGGACACCACCCGTTTGGCCACGGACATCATCCACAGAATGCGGCCGATGAACTGCGGGTCGCGGCGGTCCCCGGCGCTGACCACGTCGTGGCCGGCCGAGCGCCAGGCGTCCAGGATCTCGGCGTTGTGCAGGTCGTCGATGTGGAGGCACACCGTGGCCGGGCCCTCTTTCTCCCGGACCATCCGCGCGTACGCGCCGTGGTCACCGTCCACCTTGAGCAGCGCCGTCCCGTGGAGCGGGAGCACCAGGGTACGGTCGGACCGCTCCGGAACGGCGCCCTCGGCGCGGGCAGCGTCGAGAAGGTAGAGGTACGGCGCACCGATGGCGTCCAGCATGGGGGTGCCGTCGCTGAAGAAGTTGCCGGCATCTTCCGGGCTCCAGCCCCGGGAGGAGCTGGTCCAGGACAGCCGGCGCCGGGCCGGGCCCCAGCTGGCGAAATCGCCGAACTGGGCCGTTACCGGGCTGCTGACCGTCCAGCCGTGCTGGATGAGGCCGGAGACGTGGCGGAGCCTGCGGGAGCCGCAGTACAGGGCGAAAACGGCAGAGTGGCCGTAGTAGTGGTTCTGGATGTCCATAGCGGTCAGGGCCGTACGGCGTGCGTGACGAGCTTGCGCAGGCCCGGCCACATCTTCTTCGAGACCACCTTGGGGGTCAGCGAAACGGCGTTCAGGCGGGACGTCAGGTGCCAGCGCGCGGCGCGGGCTGCCGAGGTCCATCCCTTGGCGCCGAAGTCACGGACGCACTCGTCAAAGAAGGCACGCTCCTCGGCGAACCGGCGGCCATCCAGGGCACGGACCGAGGAGTCCGATTCGCGGTGGCGGCGGTACTGGAAGCAGACGGTGTCCACAACGGCCATCTTGCCGCCGCTGAGGATGATGTCGACGGCCAGCGCGAGGTCCTGGACGACGTCGTACTGGGGACGGAAGTCGTGCTTCTTGATGGCCTCGGCGCGCCAGGCAACCGACGGGAAGTACAGCCAGTCACCCACCATCAGGCTCTCGGCGATGGCTTCGCCGGCGACGATCGCTTCGGACGTCTTTCCGACCAGCTTGTGGCGGAGGAACTGCTTCACCGAGTCGCCCAGGGGCTGGTACACGGCGCCGTTTTCGTCGATGACCTCGACTCCGGGCTGGACAATGCTGACGCTGGGGTCCTGGAAGGCCTTGCGGACCGTGCTGAGGTAGTTCGGCAGCATCAGGTCATCGGCGCCCATGATGACCACGATGTCGTGTTCGACCAGGCCGACGCATTTCTTGTAGTTGCCGTTGGCCCCGAGGTTGGCTTCGTTGCGGTAGTACCGGATGCGGTCGTCGGTGGCTACCAGACCGGCGAAGTAGTCCGGCAGGGTGTCGTCGGGGTACCCGTCGTCGACAATCGTGAACCGGAAGTCCTTGTCGTCCTGTGCGAGTACGGAGGAAACGGCAGCCTTCATCATGGCCACGTCGCCGTAGTACGGGAACATTACGTCAATAGTCACTATTTTCTTCTCTCGGTTGGCGGCACGGCGGAAGCCGTCGCGGCCTCGCCTGCCGTCGGCTGGATTGGTTGGGATTCCCGCTGGAGTCGTTCCACGGAGGACCGCAGAATGGCGACTTCCTCGGCAAGAATTCGGGTCTCATCTTCAAGAATGGTCAGTTCGCGCGACACGTGGAGGCTGACGCCCACGAGCAGCAGGATCGCCAGGGCGAACAACAGGTTGGACGGAACGACGACGCCGACCACCGAGGCCGCCCAGTTGAGCAGGCGGGGGAAGATGCCCAGGATGATCGTCAGCGTGCCGATGACCAGCCACAGGATGGCGTACTTCTCCCGCAACCTGCCGTTGCGGAGCATGATGAGGACGACGGCCACCATCACGATGGACAGAATCAAGGAACCTGCAACGTTCATGCCTTAGGCACTTCCCTCTCCGGCAATGTCGCCGGACAGCGGCGCATGCAGTTCGGCCGCGCGCGGAGTCCGGCGGCGGGCCAGCGCGAAGCACAGGACCAGGCCTGAGCGCGCAAGATAAATAGATGCTTTGATGGGGCCCTGGCTGGGGGTACCGGCCTGGCGCTCCTTCATTTCGACGGGCACCTGCGTGACCCGGCAGCCGGACTTGACGGCCACCACGAGCGAGTCGATGGTGTCGCCGAGGTATTCGGCCGGGAAATGCGAGACGTACTGCCGGAGCGCGGTCTCGTTGGCGGCGCGGAACCCCGAGGTGACGTCCGTCAGCTGGGTTCCTGCTACGGCCGAGATCACCTTGGCCAGGAAGAACATGGCCCAGCGGCGGGGACCCTTGGCCCCGTAGTTGCCTTTGCCGGCGAAACGGGCACCGATCGAGATGTCCGCGTGCTCGAGACCTGCCAGGACACGGTCGATGTCGTGGGGATCGTGCTGGCCGTCCGCGTCCACCTGGATGACCGAGGTGTAACCGTTGCGGAGGGCGTATTTGAATCCCGCCCGCATGGCCCCGCCCACGCCAAGGTTAAAGGGCAGGCGCAGGACCGTGGCGCCGGCTTCCCGGGCAATCCTCGGAGTGTCGTCCTTCGAACCGTCGTCGACCACGAGAACAGAGTGCTGGGGGACTACAGCAAGGACTTTGCGGATGGTATTGCCGATGGCCTCGGCCTCGTTCCAAGCCGGCATGACAATTAAAACGCCGGAACGCTGTGAGTTACCCATGGTTTGAAAGTATAGCAACGAGCGGCTGCCGCCCTTTTGCAGGCGCCGGCCTCCGGCCCGGGCGCCCTCCGCAGGATTCGTGACGCCGTCTGCATACTTGTAGGGTTGGCTCTGAAACTTAGGAGACTGGATTCAATGACTTGGTGGGAAACTCTTCCTACGCTGGCTGCGACTGCGCTGGTTTACTTCCTTCCCGGTTTGATGATCCTGGCAGCGGCCGGACTTCGCCGGTTGAACCTGCTGGCGTTGGCTGCCCCGGTGTCGGCGTCCGTTTCGGGCATGACGGCGATCATCCTGCCGTATCTGAAGCTGCCCTTTAACCCGGTGACGTACTTCGCGGTCAGCGTGTTCGCGGCCGCCGCGGTGGCAGTGCTGCGCCTGGTCCTCCGCCGGCGCCGGTCACGGGCCGACGCCGGGGTGGCCGGGACCCGGTTCACCGGCTTCCTGGGCGCCAACGGTGCGCTGTCCCCCGCCGATACCGGAATCTGGCTGGCGCGGCTGGCGATCCCTGTTGCCGTCCTTATCCCCGCAGCGATCATCAGCCTTCGCTACATTGCCGGTTTCGGGTCGCCGGACAGCTTCTCCGAGACCTTCGACAACATCTACCACCTGAATGCTGTCCGCTACATCGCCGATACCCAGAACGGGTCAACGCTGACCCTGGGCAACCTCACGGCCGCCTCGAAGGGCCTGTACCCGGCCGCCATGCACGATTCCATGGCCCTGGTGCTGATGCTCGGCGCCCCCTCGGTCATGGCCGTCGTCAACGTGGGAACCATCGTGACGGGCGCCGTCGTCTGGCCGCTGGCGTGTATCTTCCTGATCAGCCGCATCGTGGGCTACCGGCCGATGCCGCTGCTGGCCGCAGGCATCCTCTCCGCCGGTTTCAGCGGATTCCCGTACCTGATGGTGGGCTACGGCGTCCTGTACCCCAACCACGCCGCCATCGCCCTCCTGCCGGCAGTCCTCGGACTGGCCATCGAAGCCCTCGGAATGTCCCGCACCCCGCCGGGTTCGCCGCTGGCACCGGTCCTGGCCCTCGCCGCCACCGTCCCCGGACTCGCCCTCTCCCACCCCAGCACCCTGGTGGCCTTGCTGGGCTTCGCCACCCCGGTGGTCATCGGCCGCCTGATCCGGTCTTGGCTCGCCGCGCGGGACGGCTCCGTCCCGAAGCGGCAGCCGCTGCTGTGGCTGGCGTTTACGGCCGCCTACGTGCTGGGTACCACCGCCGTCTGGGTGGTGGCGCGCCCCAGCCTCAGCTCCGCCGGCTGGACCCCGTTCCAGACCAACGCGCGGGCCATCGGCGAAATTCTCGGCAGCGCCCCGATGGGCACCACCACAGCCTGGGTCATGCTGGTGCTGACCATCATCGGACTGTACGTTGTGGCCCGCCAGCTGCGCCGCTACTGGTGGGTCGCGGGCATGTATGCCGCCGGCGCCGTGCTCTACCTGGTGGTGTCCAGCTGGAGCAACGGCTTCTTCCGCAACTTCCTTACCGGGGTCTGGTACACGGACAGCTTCCGGCTTGCCGCTCTCCTGCCCGTGGTGACCCTTCCCGTCGTCGTCCTCGGCGCTGAATGGCTGATCTGGCGGGCCCGTGCCCTGACCGGGGCACTGATCGCCACGGCGAAGGAGCGTCCGGCCGCACTCCCCCGGGTCGCGTCGGGCCTGGCGGGCCGCCTGCCGGCGTCGTCCGGGATCGCGATGGGCTGTGTGGTGCTGCTGGCTCTCGGCCTGGGCGCCCAGGGCGGCACGCTGTCCGGGGTACAGAGCCGGATCAGCACCATCTTTACGACGACGCCGACGGCGGCGCTGCTGTCCACCGACGAGGTTGCGCTGCTCAAGCAGGTCGCAGGCATCGTTCCCGCGGGCGACGTCGTGGTGGGCAACCCCCGCACCGGCGCCTCGCTGGTCTACGCCTTCTCCGGCCGCCGCGCCCTCGCCCCGCACATCTTCGGCATCCGCACCCCGGAAGAGCAGCTCCTCCTCGACCACTGGGATGAAGCCTCGTACAACAGCGCCGTCTGCCCGGCGGTCAAGTCACTCAAGGCCTACTGGGCGCTCGACTTCGGGAACACCGAGATCACTCCCCGCGCGGAGCCGCTCGTTGGTGTCCGCGACCTGACGGACAACACCGCACCGGGCGTGAAGCTCGTCAAGGCCGTGGGCAGTGCCCGCCTCTTCCGGGTTACCGCCTGCGGATAGCCGGCGTTCTCCGGCCTGAGGGCGGGTCACCGGCAGTTTGCGGGACAGACACAAAAGAGCCAGGCAGGGACGTTGGTCCCCGCCTGGCTCTTGTTTTGCGCTTATTTACCCTTGCTTTGCTGCCGCTCGTAGTACGCCGTCTTCGCCAGCTGCGGCACGATGTTCCGGCCGGCCCAGGCAACGCCCAGCGCTGACCCGGACCGCAGGGCCTGGTCCTCGATGCCGCTGGCGTAGAACAGGGATGACTGCTTGGCCGTTGACAGCGCCGGAAGTTTACCGCCGACGCGGATGTCGGCCATGTCGTCCTGGCTGACAGAGACAACCAGAATGTCCGCTGCGAGGTCGTTGGCCCGTTCATGCGGCCACACGTAGGACACGGGCGAGCCCTGGCCGCCGGAGGCGCGGCCTTCCTTGGCCACTGTGGCCAGCGAGGGCGCTGACACGAGTCCGAAGTCCTTCAGGGTGCTGACCATCACGGTGTTGTCCGGGGAGACCTGGAGGTCGGCTCCATCAGCAGAGGACGCTGCGGCGAACAGGACAGTGGTTCCCCTGAGGCCCGCGTAGTCACGTACGGCGTCACGGATGGCGCCCTCGGTCTTGGCCTGCAGGTCCGCTGCGGCGTCCGCACGGCCGAGCACCTTGCCGACGAGAGCGGACTTGGTGCGCCAGTCGCGGCCCGAATCCGCGGACTCGGCGAGCACCACGGGGGCGATCTCCGACAGTTTGGCGTAATCCGCGCGGGTGACGCTGCCGCCGACAGCCAGGATGACGTCCGGGTCGAGGTTGCGGATGTCGTCAAACGGGATCGCGACCTTGTCGCTGAGGAGGAACGGCGGGGCACCATCGATGTCGCGCATCGCGGCTGTGAACCACGGCGACGAGGCGGAGCCGGAGATCCCCACGGGGGCCAGTCCCAGCGCGGCACAGGTATCGGCGTCCGCGCTGCCCAGCGCCACAACGCGCTTGGGCGGTGCCGGGATTTTGGTGGTCCCGTAGCTGTTGGTGAGGCTCAGCGGAAAGCCGCTCGCGGAGACGTCGACGGCGGCGGCGTCCTTTTTGGCGCTGCACGCCGGCAGGGCCAGGGGCAGTGCGACCAGGGCGGCGAGGAATCCGCGCCGGCCGATCGCCTTGCCGGTGGTCGGTCCGTTCGGCGGCGTCATGGCCATAGTTGAATCCTCAGCATTTCGGTGGTGAACAAGAGTGCGGGCCCGATGGACAGGTCCGAGTTTACCGCCTGCGCGGCGGGCCGCCTGGCTACCGGCATGCGGTCAGTTTCAGGAGTTTCGCCCCGCCGTGCTGGTCGATCACGGTCGCCACGCCGGCCTTGTCGAGGTCCGCGAGGCCCGGGGCGGGGTGGTGTTCGTTGTTGACTTCCTGGGTGCCGAAGTCCAGCACATAGCCGATCTTCAGGCGGGAGACGGCCGGGCAGACAGCCGGGTCCGTTCGGGCGTCCCGCAACCGGGCCAGGATGATTTTGTCGTCGGGGTTCTCGTTGCTCGTCAGGATGTGCAGCTGCATGGTGCGCCTCCCGGCCAGGGCGTAAGCCAGGGCGCTGCCGTTGCCGGGGTTCGAGGCTATGACCGCATCCGTCGGCACGAACTTGTCCAGTTCGGCCAGCACGGCCGCCTCATCCGAAGTCAACAGCGGCGACTCCTGCGTCAGGGCGTAGCTCCCGCGGGCCACGGAGACCATGTCAGGAACGCTGCCCAGCTGCGTCAGGACCACCAGCACGACGGCGCCGGCGGCCGAGAAGGCGGCCCTCGCCGGCTTCCGGGACAACAGGGCCCCCGCGGGGGCTGTACCGCCGTCGGCGGCCGAACCACCGGCGCGGGCCGTGGCGAGCCGTGACCGGAGCCAGGTCCACGCGGCAGTCGCCCCGACGGCGGCCGGCACAACGACGGCCACCGGCAGCAGGGCGGCCAGCCGGTAGCTGTCGCTGTACCAGGTGCCTGAGAGGAAGTAGCGGAGCCGTCCGGCGGGGAAGCTGGAGACAGCCACGAACAGCAATGCCGCGATCAGCAGGACGCCGATCAGCCACCAGCTGCGCTGCCTGCGCACAGCCAGGACGACGCCGGCCACAGCCAGGACCGAGATCAGAATGGCAGGCGAGGTGCCCAGGGGCGCGTTGCCCGCCACCTGCAAAACGGCCCTGGGGATGGACTGGACCGGAGGCCAGAAGGCCGCGGCGAAGGAGGGCCGGGCCACAACCCACAGGGCGAGGGCCGCAGCACCGCCCGCTACGAGGGCCACGGTCCAGACCGCGGCCCGGACCTTGTTCGCGGTCCAGTCCCGGCGCCAGGCCCGGACCGAGACAACGTAAACGTAGAGGACGGCGGGTGCCAGGAAAGCCAGGAACGCCAGGAACGTGCTGGGGTGGGCCTGCGCCACGCCGGCAGCCCCGAGCGCCAGTACCACAACGGGCAGCGGGCCCCGGAGCTCCGGAACCGTGGACAGACCCAGCGCCTGGACGCCAAGCGCCAGCAGGCCCGGGAGCAGTGAGAGCGAGAGAAGGTTCGGGTACAGGACGCCGAAGTGGATCATCAACAGCGGGAAAGCCCCGAACCCTGCGGACAGGATTCCGGCGATGACCGAGGCGGCCCTGCTCTGGCCCAGCACCTGCTGGCAGAGGTAGACGCAGCCCAGGGGCCAGGCGACGGCGGCGATGGCGATGTTGCCGGCGTTGACGGCTACGGGGACGGACGCCGTCGTCGTCTGGGCGATCAGTGAAATGAAAGCGTGCCAGCCGGCCGGGTAAAAGGCTCCGCCCGTCATGGCGCCCAGGGTCAGGGACGACGCCTGGCCGGTGTCCTCGATGTAGCGGATGGCGTTGAGGTGGAAGATGTTGTCAAAGGTCTGCGAAATGTGGTCCGGCGCCCCGATGACGTCAACCATCCGCGCGCAAATGATGACCCCGCCGAGGGCGGCGCCGCCGAGGGCCCACCAGAAACGTCCGTCGATGCGGCGCTCAGTGTGCAGCGTGCGCCACCGGGCCGGCAGGAGGCGCCGTACGCCCAGCGCCGCAACGACGCCGACGGCGGTCAGCCCGGCGACCGGCCACAGCGACCACGGGATCCTGATAAACGGGGCGAGCAGCCCGGCGACGGACACCAGCGCGATGGACAGGACCGGGGCGAGCGCGGCGACGGCGAAGGCTTTGAGCCCGAGGGCACGCCCCAGGAGCAGGCCCGGCACGATCAGCAACAGGACTGCCGTCAGTACCGCGGGCAGGCTGGCAAACCAGGACATCTGTGCTGACTCCTCGGAAAAGTTGGGACGGCGGACTAGGACGCCGCGGCCGACCGGCGCCGCAGCTCCGACACGACCTCGGTGACCGGGCCGTCCAGGACCACGTTGCCGTGCTCGAGGAGGACGCCCCGCTCGCAGACGGTAGACACAAGGTCGAGGTCGTGGCTGACGACAAAAAGCGTCTTGCCGGCTTCTGCCAGCTCCTTGATCTTCGCGATGCATTTGCGCTGGAACGGCTCGTCACCGACCGCGAGGATCTCGTCGATCAGGAAGATCTCCGGGTCCGTGTGCACAGCGATGGAAAACGCGAGGCGCAGGTACATTCCCGAGGAGTAGAACTTCACCTCGGTGTCGATGAACTCACCGATCTCGGCGAATTCGACGATCGAGTCGAACATCTCGTTGATCTGCTTCTCGGTCATCCCCAGGATGGCGCCGTTCAGGTACACGTTGTCGCGGCCGCTGAGATCGTGGTGGAAGCCTGCCCCCACCTCGATGAGCCCGGCCACCCGCCCGCGGGTGCGGACGGAGCCGGCGTCGGGCTGCAGCACACCGGAGATGAGCTTCAGCAGCGTGGACTTGCCGGAGCCGTTGAGGCCCAGCAGCGCCACCGTCTCGCCCTGGCGGACGTCAAGGGAGACGTCGCGCAGCGCGTCGAAGACCTTGTACATGTCGCCCTTGCGTCCGCGGACGAACCACACCAGGGCCTCCTTGAGGGACCGGGTGTGGCGCAGCACGAACTTCTTGCGCACGTCGTTGCACGTGATCGCCAGCATCTTTTCCTGCATGGCGCTCACAGCTCCTGGGCAAATCGGACGGAAAGTTTACGGAAGACCAGCTGGCCGACGAACAGGATGACCAGCGACACTCCGAGCGCCACCGGCGCCCAGACCGAGGCGAGCCCGTGCATCACGGGGGCTGCCGCCAGCTGGGCGGGGTTCAGCGTCGGGTACCAGAAGCCCCAGTGGAAGATTTCGACGGCGACGGTCATCGGGTTCAGCTGGTACAGGAAGAAGTACGGGCCGAGGGCCCGCTCAACCATGGTCCAGACGTAGAGCACGGGGGACGCCCAGGTCACGATCATCAGGATCATGTCCACGATGTTCTCGGAGTCGCGGAAGTAGACGTTGGCCGCGCCGAACAGGAGCCCCAGCCCGGTCGCGAGAATGCCGACGATGACAAAGGCCAGTACCACGGCCGCGAGCTGAAGGATGCTCGGCGCCCAGCCCGTAAGCAGGCAGGCACCGATCAGCACGACTGTTTGCGGCAGGAAGTGGATCGCTGAGACCAGCAGCGTCGAGACCGGGAAGAGTTCGCGCGGCAGGTAGATCTTCCGGATCAGGTCCCGGTTGTCGACGATGGACCGCGTCGAATTGCCCAGGACCTCAACAAAGAAGTTCACCAGGATGATGCCGGAGAACAGGTAGATCGCGTAATTCGGGGTGCTGCCCTGAAGGTTCAGGAAGATGCCGAGCGCCACAAAGTAGACGAGGAACTGCATCAGCGGCTTCACGTAGGACCACAGCAGGCCCAGGACCGACCCGCGGTAGCGGACCTTGATTTCCTTGCGCACGAGGAGCTTGAGCAGGAACCATTCGCGGAACACGTCCCGCAGTCCTCCCCCTTCGCCGGGGGTGGTCAGCGGCGAAACCGCTGTCCCGCCGCCGGATGGAGTGGCGGTCATATCTTCGCCTCTCCCCTTTCCTGGTCCTTGACGGCTACGGCCGCGAACGTTTCCTGCCAGGCTTCCCGTCCGGTGAAGGCCGGGAGCGCCTCTTTGTACTTGCGGGCGTTGTTGTCCCACTCGGCCATCAGTTTCATGTGCAGCCGGACCGTGCGCAGGAGCATCGACCCGAAGGTCTTCCGGTCCCGCTTGTACCAGGAGGCGCCGCTGCCGTCGGAGGAGGACACCAGGGCCGAGTCCAGGGCGGCGAGCCGCCACCAGCGGGCTTCCGCTGCCGGGACGGAGACCTGCGGGTTGGTCATGGCCTCCTCGCGGACGGGCCGGAGCTGCCGCAGCAGTCCGGATGCGGCGCGGACCAGCGACTCGGCCACGTAGTTCGGCTCGTGGTCAGCGTCCACCTCGCCGGAGCTGAGGACCCTGGGGAACGAATGCAGGTCGGGGGTGATCCGTGCGTCGGTGAACCCGGAGCGGGTCTTGCGTACCCAGTCCAGCCTGTCCGCGATGGTGGCGTGCAGGTGGTCCGGTCCGCTGAGGACATCCTCAAGGGCCTTGAGCCGGACTTCGACAGCCGAGTACTGCATCGAAATGAGGTGCCGGACGTCCACCGCGATGCTTTCGAACGGCATCCGGCCGCCCTTCTTCCGCGGCGAGTGGCTGAGCGCGGCTACCCAGCGGTTGCGCTGGTGGTAGTAGGCCTGCCAGTCGATGGTGTCGTCTTTTTCGCTCCAGGGCATGTGCCAGACGGCGGCACCGGGCAGGGTGACCGTGCTGATGCCGTGTTCCTTGGCGCGGATGCCGTATTCGGCGTCGTCCCACTTGATGAAGACCGGGAGGGCATAGCCGACCTCTCGGACAATGGAGGTGGGGATCATGCACATCCACCAGCCGTTGTAGTCGACGTCGATCCGGCGGTGCATCCAGGGTGTGGTGCGCAGGTTGCTGGCGCCGAAGTCGTGGGCTTCCTTGGTGTTCACGGCGGGACGCCAGAAGTAGCGGACGTCGTCGACCTGCTCGCCGTAGGTGTGCAGCACCGACCGCTCGTACAGGTTGAACATGTGTCCGCCCACGATGGTGGGAGTCCTCGTGAAGTCCGCGAAGTTGACGGCGCGGAGGATGCCCTCGGTTTCGATGCTGACATCGTCATCGAGCAGCATGACGTACTTGCTGCGGCCATCCTTGAGCGTCTCGTCCATACCGCGCGAGAACCCGCCGGACCCGCCGATGTTGCCCTGCTCGATCACCTTGAGCCGGTCGCCGAGCACTGCCGCCTGCTCCTCGAACTGCGGCTGGGCGCGGACCTTGTCCGTGCCCTGGTCCACGAGGATGAAACGGTCCAGGATGTCGACGACGCCGGCGTCCCCGGCGAGGGTTCCGATGTGGCGCAGCGCGTAGTCGGGCCGGTTGAAGGTGGTCACCGCGATGGAGAGGGTGCCGGGCTCGAAGCCTTCGGGTTCCTGGACGGACCAGCCGGCGCTCTTGAGCGCCACCGGCGTCCCGTGGGCCACGAGGTCGAACCAGTACCAGCCGCCGTCAACGAAGGTCTTCAGCGGCAGGTCGAACGTCACCTCGCCGCCCTGTGAGGCGTGCGTGCTCTCCACCCGGTTCGCGGTGCCGCGGGGGCTGGAGCGGTAGACGATGACCGTTGCCTCGGCGTCGACGTCCACCGTCAGGCGGACGGATTCGACGGCGGTGTGGTTCCGCCAGTAGCTGGCGGGGAACGCGTTGAAATACGTGCCCAGCGACACCCGCCGGAACGCCGGCAGGGTCATGCTGTTGCGGCCGGTGATGAAGCCGGAGTGCTGGTGCGAGGTCGCGGGCGTGGTCGGCGGCGCCGAAATGCGGCCCCGGCGCAGGGCGCGCTTGGACAGCTGCACCACACGCTGGACCGGGTTGAAGTCGACGTAGAGCGGGAGGACGTCGGTGTCGCCGTCGACCGGCAGCACTACGCGGTGGACTGTCCGGAAGGGGCGCTGCCCTTCGGTCCGGGTCGAGTCGTCCACGGCTACGCTCATGCGTCCACTCCTCCGCTTTCAATCTTGGTTCCGGACTCGAAGTGCGGCCGGATCTTGTTCTCGAACATGGTCAGGGCCGAACCGATGGCCATGTGCATGTCGAGGTACTTGTAGGTCCCGAGGCGCCCGCCGAAGAGGACATCCTGCTCGGCAGCCGCGAGGTCGCGGTACTTGAGCAGCCGCTCACGGTCGGCGGAGGTGTTGATCGGGTAGTAGGGCTCGTCGCCCTTCTCCGCGGCGCGGGAGAATTCGCGCATGATGACGGTCTTTTCCGTCTGGTAGTCGCGCTCGGGGTGGAAGTGGCGCGGCTCGATGATGCGGGTGTACGCGACGTCGGCGTCGTTGTAGTTGACCACCGAGGTGCCCTGGAAGTCCCCGACGTCGAGCACTTCTTCCTCGAAGTCGATGGTGCGCCACGAGAGGTCACCCTCGGCGTAGTCGAAGTAGCGGTCCACGGGGCCGGTGTAGACCACGGGAATGTTGCCGACCACTTTGTCTTTGCTGTATTCGTGCGAGTCGTCGAAGAAGTCCGTGTTGAGCCGGACCTCGATGTTCGGGTGCTCGGCCATCTTCTCGATCCACGCGGTGTAGCCGTTGGTCGGCAGGCCCTCGTACTTGTCGTTGAAGTAGCGGTTGTCGTAGTTGTAGCGCACCGGGAGGCGGGAGATGATGCCGGCGGGCAGGTCCTTGGGGTCCGTCTGCCACTGCTTGCCGGTGTAGTGCTTGATGAACGCCTCGTAGAGCGGCCGGCCGATGAGCTGGATGCCCTTGTCGTTCAGGTTCTGCGGGTCCGTGCCGGCGAGCTCGCCGGCCTGTTCCTTGATCAGGTCCTGGGCCTGGCCGGGCGTAAGGTTCGCGCGGAAGAACTGGTTGATGGTGGCCAGGTTGATCGGCAGGGAGTAGACCTCACCCTTGTGGACGCCATAGACCTTGTGCACGTAGTTGGTGAACGTCGTGAAGCGGTTGACGTACTCCCAGACGCGGTCGTTCGAGGTGTGGAAGAGGTGGGCACCGTACCGGTGTACTTCGATGCCGGTCTGCTCCTCCTTTTCGCTGTAGGCATTACCGCCGATGTGGTGGCGGCGGTCGATGACAACAACCTTCAAGCCCAGCTCAGTGGCGGCCTGTTCTGCGATTGTCAGGCCGAAAAAGCCCGACCCTACGATGACGAGGTCAGCGGTCACAAAATCTCCTGGTTCGAATGTGGGCAGCGCAACGTTGTGCATTGTCTGCTGCTCTAGACTACCGAGGCTTTCGCCGGAGCCACGAATCGCGGCCGCGCCACGCTGGGCCGGCCCGGCACCCGGGAGCTGCCGCGCCGCGGGATTGCGGCCTTGGACGGAGGTACTTTTCCACATCCGGTCCTTTTCCACATGGCCGCCTTCCCGTGCCCGCCTGGCCGGGGTCCGTCCGTAGCGTGGAGGGGTAGTGCGGAGCCGGGCGTCCGACGGCGGCTGGGCCGCTGCGTGCAGGCCACGGCGTGCGGGAGTACTCAGAAAGGGGAAGTCCGGTGTTGCTGCAATGCACCCTTGTCCGGGGCCCGGGGGCGGCGCAGGCCACGGGGCCCGTGGAACTCACGATCGAACTGCCCGCAGGGTGCTCCGGGGCGGACGTCGAGGCTGCCATGGCCCGGCGCTTCGGGACCGGCATGTTGTCCGTGGCAGGGCTGCCCCTGGCCGGGCTGACCGCGGGTGCAGAACCTCTGGTGAACGGCGCGGTACTCGTTGACGGGGCCGGAGTGGTTGGCGGGGCCGGGACGGTCGATGGCTCGGGCGGGCCACTGTCCCATGACTCGGGACCGTCTGCCGGGCCACCCTTGCTGCTCGCCGTCCTGAGCGGCCCCGGCGCCGGAATGGTCCTCCCCCTGCGCCGGGGGCGCTACCGCGTGGGCCGCAGCGGAACGGAGCTCATCCTTCCGGATCCCGACCTGTCCCGCGAACACGCACAACTGGACGTCGGGCCCTCCGGCGTCATGCTCGCCGACCTTGGCAGCGCCAACGGAACAACCGTCGACGGCACACCGGTGGGCAGCGCCCGGGTCTCCAGCGATTCGGTCATCGGCTGCGGCCAGTCAACACTGGGCCTGATCGTTGGGAGTAGCCGCCGCGGGACCGCCGGCGAGGGAACGCCGGCGGCCCTGTCCGGGGCCGGCTCCGATACAACCGAACCGCTGCGGGTCCCGAGCCCCGGTGCGCCTCCCAACCGCGCTGCGCTCGTCCTCACTGCAGTCCTGCCGCTGGCGGTCGGCGTGGCATTGGCGGTCATAACGGGGATGTGGATGTTCCTTGCCTTCTCCGGGTTCTCGGCCGTCTCTGTCCTGGTCCCGGCCCTGTCGGGCCGGAGGCGCCGGCGCGAACTCGCGGCGGCGGTCGCTGCCGCCGCAGCAGCAGACGCTGCCCGCCGGCGCCGGGCCGCACCGCCCGCCGTCGACCTTCTCCTCAGCCCCGGGGCGCAGGCGGACGGCGACGACGAAGCCGAGGAGGCCGGGCCGGTGTGGCTGCGGCTGGGGCTGGCGCCGGGTATGGCGCGGATCCGGCTGGACCCGGATGATCCCAGCTTCCGGGCCCCGCCGCTCGGGGCCGTGCCGGTGTGCCTGAATCCCAACGCGTCCACCCGCGTTGGGGGTCCCGCCCGGGATGTCGCCGGGCTGGTCCGGTTCCTCGTTATGCAGCTAGCGGGCTATCCCAGGGCAGGGCGGACCCGGATACTGCTGCACGGGCCGCCCGACTCCTTGCCGCTCGCAGCACGGTTTCTTTCCCAGGTCTCCCTGTCCGCGGACGTCGCGGGAACCGCGGCCCGGGTTGCCGCCGGCCCGGGGGCAGGCTTCGACCGCGGCGTGCTGTTTGTGATGGCCGGGGCAGCAGACACCGGGTCCCTGTGTGCGACGGCGGCCCGTGCCGGCTGGCAGGTTCTGGATTGCTCCGCGTCATCCCCCGACGACTCATCCCCCGACGACGTTGGCCAGAGCGTCCTGCTGGCTGACCGCGGGGCGGTACTGGCCACCGGCGCCACCCGGACGCCTTTCACCCCGGATCTGGTCCCCACCGAGGTTTTCGACCGGTATTGCCGGCGCGCCCGCCGGCCACCGGGACCCGCCGGCGTCGCGGGGCGGATCCCCGATGTGTCCCTCCTCCCTGATCTCCTGCCCTTGTCGGCCGGCGGGATCCGGCAGAGCTGGGCCGCAGCACGCCGCGACCCCGGCGGAGGCCTGCCCGTTCCCGTTGGCCTGTCCGCGTCGGGACCAGTGCGTCTGGACCTGCAGGCCGACGGGCCGCACGTGCTGGTCGCCGGGACCACGGGCTCGGGCAAGTCGGAGTTCCTGCGGACCCTTGTTGCAGGGTTGGCCGCCACATATCCACCGGACGTCGTCAACCTGCTGTTCGTGGATTTCAAGGGCGGCTCGGGGCTGGGGCCTTTGACGGGACTGCCGCACTGCGTGGGCATACTGACGGACCTCTCCGTCCCCGACGTGGCGCGCAGCCTGGCGTCGCTGCGCGCCGAGGTGCGTTGGCGGGAGGAACTGCTGGCCGGGGCCGGTGTGCCCGATCTGGCGGCGTACCAGGTAAAAGCACGGCACCCGGCTCCCGGCTGCCCGCCGCTGCCGCACCTGGTCCTGGTGATTGACGAGTTCCGGATGCTGGTTGAGGACGCCCCCGCCGCGCTGGGCGAACTGATGCGGATCGCCGCCATCGGGCGATCCCTGGGAATACACCTGGTGATGGCTACCCAGCGTCCACAGGGGGCGCTTTCGGCCGACATCAGGGCCAACGTCACGAGCTCTGTAGTGCTGCGGGTCCAATCAGAGCTGGAATCCAGTGACATCATGAATTCCCGGCTCGCAGCGGCGATTCCGCTCAACCGCCCCGGCCGCGCCTACCTCGTCCGGGGCAGCGGAGCACCGGAGGGGTTCCAGACCGCCACCCTGGCACCTCCGCGGAACGGTCCCGGGGGCCGGGTGCAGATCTGGGAAACCGCGGCCCTGCTGGGGGCCGGGGCGGCCGATCTCCCTTCCGTCCCGGCTATGGGCGGACTCCCCAACCCCGCCGAAGCGGCAGCTCCCGTGGTTGAGCTGGCGTCCCGGCTATGGGCGGAGCAGGGCGGGCCGCTCCCCCGGCGTCCGGTCGCCCGCCCGCTGCCGGCGCCGTTGCCGTTTCCCCTCCGGCGGTCACGGCGGCCCGCTGCGTCCTCAGTGCCCGGCGTACTGCTGGGGCTGAGTGACGTGCCGGAGTTCCAACGGCTGCAGGAGCTGGAGTGGCTTCCGGGCAGCCACGGACACCTGGCGCTGATCGGCAGCACCGACGGCGGTACACCGGACAGCCCCTCGGGGACTGCCCGATCCGTGGCCGGACAGTTGTTGGACAGTACAAAGGAGTCCCACCTGTACATGCTCGACGCGAACGGTGCACTGGACTGCCTGGCGGACTCGCCCCGGGTCGGGGCCTGGGCGGGGCTTCATGAACTGCGGCGTGCCGTCCGGGTACTGGAGCGCGTGGCCGGGGAAATCCGCGTCCGGCTGGCTCCCCCGGGCACCGCCGACGCCCCGCCGCTGGTCCTGGTGCTGAACGGCTGGGGGTCGTGGGCGTCGGCGCTCCGCTCGGGTCCCCTGGCGTGGGCGGAGGACCTGGTCCATGACATCATCCGCGACGGGCAGGCGGCCGGGGTGACGGCCATCGTGTCGGGGGGACGAGAGCTGGTTTCCGCGCGGTTCTTCGCGGCCTTGCCGAATCGTGTCTTCTTCCCGGCCGGGTCGACGGAGGAGAGCCGGCACGGCTGGCCGCGGCTGCCGGACCTGGCGCCCGTCCCCGGCAGGGTCGCGGTGGCGGGGCCCTTCGCCGAACCCGCCCCGCACGCCGCCCAACTCTACGAACCGCCTTCCCCAGGCCCGTCCGGCCGCCGCTCCGCCCTCCCTGCGGACCGCAGGCCATTCCGGGTGGAGCCGTTGCCGGCCCGGGTGGGTGTGGCCGAAGTCCGGGCACGGGTCGTGGCGGCCGGCCCCAGCCCGGCATTCTCGGGTCCGGCGCTCGCTGAACCGGGGCCCCGGCTCTGGGTCGGGGTCGGCGGGGACGAACTCCTGCCCATGGCTGTCCCGTTCCCCTCCGGCCGCGCCCTTGCCGTCCTCGGCCGGGGCGGATCGGGGAAGAGCTCCCTGCTGCGGGCGTTGCCGGGCCTCAACCCGGGCCGGACGTGGCTACATCCGGGCGCGGGTCAGTCGCCGGACAGCTATTGGGCCGCCGTCCTCAGACGCGCCCTGGCCGGCGAACTCAAGGGTGACCTGATTGCACTGGCCGACGATGCGGACCTGGCCGGCCCGGAGACGAACCGGTACCTGGCGGAGCTCAACGGCCTGGGCTGGGCAGTGGTGCTGACCGCGGGATTCGGCCCGGGCGTCTTGCAGCGGGTGCCTCTGGCCCTGCAGGCCCGGGTCCACGGCATGGGGATCCTGATCGGCGCCCGAACCCCTGGCGACCCGGACCTCTTCGGGATCCGGCTCGAGCCGGAAGACAACCCGCCGCCGGGCCGCGCCGTTGTGGTGCTCGACGGCCGTCCCACGGCGGTGCAGTTGGCCGTGGAGGGCAGCCCTCCGGACGGGTCAAGAGGAACCGCGGCAGGCTTAAAAGGAACCGCAGCAGGCTTAGAGGGCGCGGCTTGAGTCGCCAGTCCGGGACGCGTAGGCGATGACGCGTTTGTCGAAGAGCAGCACAATCGCCACGACAGCTGGCACGAGCATTGCGAGGCCCGCCAACGGGTAGCCGCCGGTCAGGGTCGGGAATCCGATGGTGAGCATAATCAGCTGCGCCACCAGCGCCCCGGACCGTGGCCACCGGTAGCCGCGGAACAGGAAATGGCCCACCGCGAAGAGGAAGGCCGAAAAAGCCAGTAGCAGGCCGAAAGTAAAGACGGCACCCCAGAACGACAGGACGGGAGCCCCGGTCAGGAGTTGGAAGCCGTACCAGCCGGCGGCCACCAGCAATGCCGTGGCCTCAAGGGCCGTAATGAGTGCGATGACGGTGGCTCCGGCGGGGCGCCCCGCGGGACGGGGCCCCGGCTCACCGGCCTGCGGCTCGGCGGGATCGGCGGGGTTCACTGGGGGTCTTGACACACTGGCACACTACCGGACATAGTCGAACAGAATTGGGGGTTCCGCCAGCCAATGTGACGCATCGCTCACGATTTGGCGGGATTCGTACGGCAAATACCCCTTGTTTACACAGCGTTAACATGACACGCTTAATCCAGATGACCGAGGGGGCCCACAGGCCCCTTTTCTTATGAAGCCTCTAGTGAATAATTTCACAAACGGCATTTAACGAATTCCCAGGAATGGAGTTACTGATCAGCATGGATTGGCGTAACCGCGCAGCGTGCCTTGACAAGGACCCGGAACTTTTCTTCCCCGTCGGAAACACCGGCCCTGCCCTCCTGCAGATCGAAGAAGCCAAAAGCGTCTGCCGGCGCTGTCCTGTGGTGGACACCTGCCTGCAGTGGGCTCTTGAATCCGGCCAGGATGCCGGCGTCTGGGGTGGCATGAGCGAGGACGAGCGCCGCGCCCTCAAGCGCCGCGCAGCGCGTGCCCGCCGCGCCTCCTGATTCTCCGCCTTCGGGCAACAGATGATGGCCTCGGACCAACTGGTCCGGGGCCATCATCTTTTAAGCGGCCCTGAACTGAGGCCGCGGCGGAACGCCCAAGGGGCGTGCCGGCTCAGCGTGAGGCGAGGCTCAGGACCACCTGGACGGCGGTGCCGCCGCCTTCGCGGGGCTTCCAGGCAATGCTGCCGCCCAGTTCGCTCGTGACCAGGGTGCGGACGATTTGCAGCCCCAGGCCCTCGGTGTAGGACCCGGCGGGGAGCCCGACGCCGTCGTCCGCCACCGTGACGGTCAGCAACTCGTCCCCGTCCTCGCTTTCCGAACGGTCGGCCAGCAGCCAGACCGTCCCGGCCCTGCCTTCCAGGCCGTGCTCGACGGCGTTGGTCACGAGTTCGTTGATAACCAGTGCCAGCGGCGTCGCGAAGTCACTCGGCAGTTCGCCAAACAGCCCGGAGCGCTGGGTCTTGACCTGCTGGGAGGGCGAGGCGACCTCGGCGGACAGCCGGAACTGGCGTCCGATCAGCTCGTCGAAGTCGACGCTCTGGGTCAGGCCCTGCGACAGCGTTTCATGGACCAGGGCGATCGTCGCGACCCGGCGCATTGCCTGCTCGAGTCCCTGCTTCGCCTCGTCGCTGACCATCCGGCGGGACTGCATGCGCAGCAGTGCCGCCACGGTCTGCAGATTGTTCTTCACGCGGTGGTGGATCTCGCGGATGGTGGCGTCCTTCGTCACCAGTTCCATCTCGCGCCGGCGCAGTTCGGAGACGTCCCGGCAGAGCACCAGCGCACCGAAGCGCTGCTGCTCATCGCGCAGCGGGATGGCACGGAGCGAGAGGCTCACGCCGCGGCTCTCTATTTCACTGCGCCACGGCATCCGCCCGGTGACCACCAGCGGCAGGGTCTCATCCACCATCCGCCGGTCCCGCAGCAGCCCGGCCGTGACCTCGGCCAGCGAACGGCCCTCCAGTGATTCGCCGTCGCCGAGCCGGCGGAAAGCGGAGACCCCGTTGGGGCTCGCGTACTGCACGATCCCCTCGGCGTCGAGCCGGATCAGGCCGTCGCCGACGCGGGGGGCGCCCCGGCGCGACCCGGTGGGCGAGGCAAAGTCCGGCCAGAGCCCCAGGGTGCCCATCCGCAGCAGGTCGTAGGCGCATTGGCGGTAGGTCAGTTCCAGCCGCGAAGGCATCCTGGAGCTGGAGAGATCCATGTGCGAGGTGACGACGGCGAGCGTACGGCCGTTGCGGACCATGGGCACCGCCTCCACCCGCATCGCCATGTCACTGCTCCAGTTGGTTTCGTTGGAGCGTTCAATGGTGCGGCTTTCCCAGGCCTTGTCGACAAGTCGCTTCAGGTCCGAGCGGATCCCCTCCCCCACGAAGTCGGCGTGGAACACCGTGTGCGTGGTGGAGGGGCGGACGTGGGCGAGTGCCACATAGCCCAGTTCGGGGTGCGGGAACCACAAGGCGAGGTCGGCGAAGGCAAGGTCCGCGACCATCTGCCAGTCCCCCACGAGCAAGTGCAGCCACTCGGCATCCCCCGGCCCGAAATCAGCATGCTCCCTGATAGGGTCCGTAAAGATTGCCACAGCACCTCCATTTGCGACGCGGGGGGCCGGCAGCCCCTAGCGTCGGACGATTGACCTCAAGAGCCTCAATGCTACCGAGAGTGAGGCCATGTCATCGGCTTCGAGCGCGTTGACCTCGTCAAACATGCTCTTGGCCCGCCCCAGCTGCTCCACGTTCTGGCCCTCCCAGGCCACAAGCCGCTCCTCCGCGGGCATATCCGCCGGCGTGGCCTCGAGGACCGCCGTCGTCATGTCCGAGATGGTGGAGTAGAGGTCATCACGCAGGGCCGCACGGGCCAGGGCCTGCCAGCGGTCCTTCCGGGGCAGCTTGGTGATGCGCTCCAGCAGGGAATCGGCGTGGAACCGGTTGAAGACCGTGTAGTAGACGTGCGCGATGTTCTCCACCGGCTCCGGGCTGACGTGGACGATCTTGGCGATGTCCAGCAGGACGAAGCTCTCGAACAGCTCGGCCCAGCGGTGCGCCAGGTCCTCGGGCAGCTCCCAGCTCCGTGCCTTCTCGAGCCACTGCGCCACCCGCTCGCGGTCATCCCCGCGCAGGTAGTCCAGCAGCCGTGCCCGCATCGGATCCATCAGCGGCTTGAACTCGGCCACAATCTCAGCGATCGGCCGTGCCGCGTTGCCCTGGCTCAGGACCCAGCGGACCGCACGGTCCAGGAGCCTGCGGATGTCCAGGTGGACGGTGCTCCAGTGTTCGGTCGGGAACGATGCCGGCAGCTCGTTGAGCTCGGCCACCATAATGTCCAGTTCGTAGACCTCGCGGAGGGCAACGAACGCCTTCGCGACGGCGGCCTCGGTGGCCGAGGTCTCCTCCATGGCCCGGAACGCGAACGTAATGCCGCCCATGTTGATCATGTCGTTCGCGACAACCGTCGCGATGATCTCCCGGCGCAGCGGGTGCGTGTCCAGTTCGGCGTCGAAGCGTTCCCGGAGCTGCTTCGGGAAGTACGCGCGCAGCGTGTCCCGGAACCACGGATCGGTCGCGAGGTCGCTGTCCCGCAGCGCCGTCGCGAGTTCGATCTTGGCGTAGGCGGCCAGCACCGAAAGTTCCGGCGAGGTCAGCCCCTGGCCCTGTTCCAGCCGCTCGCGCAGCGTGTCGGTGGTGGGCAGCGCCTCCAGTTCACGCTTGAGGTCGGCGGATTTCTCCAGCCAGTCCATCAGGCGCTCGTAGCTGGGGCTCCATTCGGCAACCCGCATGCGGTCGTTGAGCAGCAGGATGTTCTGGTCGATGTTGTCCTCGAGGACCAGGCGCCCCACCTCGTCGGTCATCGAGGACAGGAACTCGGCGCGTTCGGCCGAGGCAAGCTTGCCGGCGGCCACCATCCGGTCCACGAAGATCTTGATGTTGACCTCGTGGTCGGAGCAGTCAACGCCCGCGGAGTTGTCGATGGCGTCCGTGTTGAGGATGACGCCCTGCAGCGCGGCTTCGATCCGGCCCCGCTGGGTCATACCCAGGTTGCCGCCTTCGCCCACAACCTTGACCCGCAGTTCGCGGCCGTCCACGCGGATGGCGTCGTTGGCCTTGTCGCCAACTTCGGCGTTGGTCTCGGTGGAGGCCTTGACGTAGGTGCCGATGCCGCCGTTGTAGAGCAGGTCGGCGGGTGCCAGCAGGATCGCGCGGAGCAGCTCCGGCGGGCTCAGCCGGGTGGTGCCCTCAGGCAGCCCCAGGGCAGTCCGCACCTGCGCGGAGACCGGGATGGATTTGGCCTGGCGGGCAAAGACGCCGCCGCCTTCGCTGATCAGGGACTTGTCGTAGTCGTCCCAGGAGGAACGGGGCAGGTCGAAGAGCCGCTGCCGTTCCGTGAAGGAGGCTGCCTCGTCCGGGTTCGGGTCGAGGAAGATGTGCCGGTGGTCGAACGCGGCGAGCAACCGGATGTGCTTGGAGAGCAGCATGCCGTTGCCGAAAACGTCGCCGGACATATCGCCGACGCCGACGACGGTGAACGGCTCGGTCTGCGTGTCCAGGTCCAGTTCGCTGAAGTGGCGCTTGACCGACTCCCACGCGCCGCGGGCGGTGATGCCCATGGCTTTGTGGTCGTAGCCGACGGAGCCGCCGGAGGCGAACGCGTCGCCCAGCCAGAAACCGTATTCGGCGGCGAGGCCGTTGGCGATGTCGGAGAACGATGCCGTCCCCTTGTCCGCCGCGACCACAAGGTAGGAGTCGTCGTCGTCGTGCCGGACGACGTCGGACGGCGGCACCAGGGTTTCACCTTCCGGGCTGGTGACCAGGTTGTCGGTGATGTCCAGCAGGCCGCGGATAAAGGTCTTGTAGCTTTCAATGCCCTCGGCCATCCAGGCGCCGCGGTCTGCCGCGGGATCCGGAAGCTGCTTGGCGAAGAATCCGCCCTTGGCGCCGGTCGGGACGATGACGGCGTTCTTGACGGTCTGCGCCTTGACCAGGCCTAGGATCTCGGTGCGGAAGTCCTCGCGCCGGTCAGACCAGCGGAGACCACCGCGGGCCACCTTGCCGAAGCGCAGGTGCACACCCTCGACGCGGGGCGAGTAGACCCAGATCTCGAACATCGGCCGCGGGAACGGCAGGCCCTCGATGCCGGAGGGATCCAGCTTGAAGCTGACGTGCGTTTTGTTCTGGTAGAAGTTGGTCCGGAGCGTGGCCTGGATCAGGTTCTTGAACGTCCGCAGGACGCGGTCGGCGTCGAGTGTGGCCACCTGTTCGATCGCGGTGTCCAGTGCGGCGCGGACCTCTGCCTGGCGCTCTTCGCGGGCACCGGGTGCCACCGCCGGGTCGAAGCGGGCGGCGAACAGTGCGTTCAGCCCGCGGGTGACCTCCGGGTTGGCCAGCAGGGTGTCGGCCATGAACTCGAAGGAGTTGGTGTTGCCCATCTGCCGCATGTACTTGGCGTAGGCGCGCAGCACAATGACCTGCCGCGAGTGCATGCCTTCGCGGAGCACCAGCCGGTCGAAGCTGTCCGACTCCACGGCGCCGGAGACAGCGGCGCCGAAGGATTCTCCGAGCAGCGCTCCGGTACCCACCGGGTCCACCCCGGCCGGGTACTTGAGGCCAAGGTCGTAGAGGAAGAAGTCGCGGTGGTCGGACGTTTCGATTTCGAAGGGCCGCTCGTCCAGGACCTCAAGGCCCAAGTTGTGGAAGTACGGCAGGATCTGGCTCAGGCTCTTGGGCTCGAGCATGTAGAGCTTGACCCGGGCATCCTCCTCGAGGGTGGCGCCGGCGCCGTCGGGCAGGTAAACGTGCACGCCGGGCTGTTCGCCGGCCGCCTCCCCGGCGCGTTCGGCTGCGGCGCCGTACTTCTCGAAACGGGCGATGTCTTCGAGGGCGTCTTCAACCTCGTAATCCACGCGGTAGCTGGCCGGGAATGCCTCGGCCCACACGGCGGCGAGTTCCTTCGCCCCGTTCTCCCCGTCGGCGCCGGCGCGGGCGCGCAGGACTTCGCCGATGCCTTCACTCCAGGACCGGGCCGCGCGGACCAGGCGCTTCTCCAGCTCGTCGCTGTTCACGTGGCTGACGTCGGCGTCCTTGGGCAGGCGGATCCGGAAGAACAGCCGGGCGAGGGCGGATTCCGTCATCCGCGCTTCGTAGTCGATGGAGACGGCGTCGAAGGTCTCGCGGAGTTCCTTCTCGATGCGCAGCCGGACATTGGTGGTGTACCGGTCGCGGGGCAGGTACACCAGCGCGGACATAAACCGTCCGTAGATGTCGGGCCGGAGGAACAGCCGGGTCCGGCGGCGTTCCTGCAGCCGCTGGATCCCGGTGGTGATCGCTGCGAGGTCGGGGACCTCGATCTGGAAAAGCTCATCGCGCGGGTAGGTCTCGAGGATGCCGAGCAGGTCCTTGCCGGAGTGTGAGTCCGGCGGGAACCCGGCATCGCGCAGTACGGCGTCGACCTTTTCGCGGACCACCGGGATGTCCCGCACGGAACCGGCGTACGCCGTGGTGGCGAACAGGCCGATGAAGCGCCGTTCGGCGTTGACGTTGCCCGCAGCGTCGAAGCTCTTCACGCCGATGTAGTCCAGGTACGCCGAGCGGTGCACCGTGGAGCGGGAGTTGGCCTTGGTGATGACCAGTGCGCTCTTCTCGCGGGCCTTCTTGCGGCCGGTTTCGGTGAGGTGCTGGATCTGGTGGCGGGTGTCGGCGCCGTCGCGGAGCAGGCCCAGGCCGCTGTCCTCGCGCAGTTCCAGCACGTCTTCGCCGGACTCGGTGGTCAGGTCGTACTCGCGGTAGCCGAGGAACGTGAAGTTGCCGTCGTCCAGCCAGCGGAGCAGCTCCTGGGCTTCCCGGAGCTCGGCGATCTGGGCCGGGTTGGCGACCTTGTCGAGGTCATCGGCGATGGCGTGGGCGCGGTTGCGCATCTTCGGCCAGTCCTCGACGGCGGCACGGACATCGCCCAGGACCCGGGACAGCCCCTCGATGAGCTGCTCGCGCTTGGCGTCATCAACCCGCGCGATTTCCACGGCGATCCAGGATTCCATGTGCGAGGCGTTGTCGCCCTGCGCAATGAGGTGGGACAGGTTGGGCATCGCGGCCGTGTCACCGCTGGAGATGCCCAGGTGGGAGGGGACCCGCGAAACCTTGACCAGCCGGCCGGTTTCGCGGTTGCGCGAAACGACGAAGAGGGGGTGGATCACCAAGTGGATCGGGGACTTCTGCCGGACCAGTTCGGCATTGACCGAGTCCACCAGGAAGGGCATGTCGTCCGTGACGATGTAGATGACGCTGGACTCGGCCTCGTCCGCGATCACAATGTTGGCCACGCCCGGCTGCCGGACGGCGGCTGCCTCCAGATGGGCCTGGGACCTCGCGGTCAGGACGTCGGTGCCGTAAGCGCTGGCGTCCTCCTCGGCGAGGTGCTCGTAGTAGTCCCCGAAGTACCCTTCACCGGCACCAATCGAAACGGGTTGATCCTCCACGCTGGACCCAGACGACATCGACAAACGCCTCCATCAAAAAGTTCATGGCCGCACCGTTGCAGCCCTCATGGCGAGCCTAGTCTCTTAGCCGGGCCTTTGCTGTGGAAGAAAGAACAGAGGATTTTCGATTTCGCTGGACAGGTGCACAAACCATATTTCGGATGGCCTGACGAAGGGCCGATTCGGGGGCGCTTTCGAGCAGCAGGGACCCGGCCAGCAGGGCCGAGTCGCAGGCGGCCGGATCGGCCGGAAGGAAGGCCGAGACGGGGTCCGCTGGGCCGTACCGTGCCCATGCGTCGCGCAGCTGGCGTTCCGGTGAGCGTCCGACGGCGGCCGCCCGCACCTTGTTCAGGGCCACGCGCGGGGTGGCCTGCGGGACCGCTGCGGCGAGCTCGGCCAGGCCGCGCACCAGCCGCGGCACGCCGACCGGATCGGCCGCGCCGACCGCATAGACCGTGTCCGCCATTTCAAGGCTGCACAGCGTCGCGGCGTTCCGGCGCGGGGCCATCGAATCGAAGCCAAGATCCTCGTCGGCTTCGAGGCAAAACCCGGCGTCGATCACGGTCACGTCGGCAATTTCGCGGGCGCGGCCGTAGACCAGGGCTAGCGCCGCCGGACGCAGTTCGGTCCAGCGATCGGCCCGGGTGATGCCGGTGAGGACCCGGAAGGCTCCGGCGCGGGTGGTGACCGGGAAAGCGATCCGGAGCAGCGCGGCGCCGTCGAGCAGTCCCTGGTCGGCCAGCCGGCACGCCTGGGCGAGTCCGGCGGCCTCATCCAGCAGCCCGAGGAACGCAGCGACGCTGGCGCCGTAACTGTCGGCATCGACCAGCAGGACCGACTTTCCCTCCGCCGCCAGCTCGCCGGCGATATTGGCCGCCACCGTGGTCCGCCCGGGCGATCCGGCCGGGCCCCAGACCGCGATGATCCGTCCCGTTCCCAGTCCGCCGGCGTTGGCTGCACCCTCGGCCGCGAGCGGCGGGACGGCGTCGGCCGCGGCACCCGGGGTGGTCACCGGCCGGTCCCCGGCGAGCCGCGCCACCGCGGCCGCAATGAGGTCAGCAAGCTCGGCGGCCGCCACTGCCGGGTCTTCGGCGCTCACGCCAATTCCCCGGAGCCTGGCGGATTCGTCGGGCTGGTCGGTCAACGCCACCACGGCGACGCCCACGGCGGCGAGCCGGTCCACCAGCGAGGCGGTCAGCTCGCCGCTGCCTTCGGCCACAACGGCGGCCCTGGCGAGGCCGGTCTGGCATGCGGCCAGCAGCTCGGCAAGTTCACCGCAGCGACGAACCACAGTCACCGGGCCGTGCAGCCGTTCCAGGCCGCCCACCAGGTCATCACGGGTCTGGCCCACCGTCACCACCGGGATCCCCATCAGCGGGCACCACCGGGGTTCCAGACGACGGAAATTTTCGCCTTGTTCGCCTGCGCTCCGAGAAGCTTCGGCATTTGTGCGTCCGGGACCAGCACCATCACGACGGTGGACCGCTGTGATCCGAGGGCGCTGCTTCCCGGGGTGAGCTGGGCAATTTCGGCCCCCGCGAGGAGCAGGACAGGTTCGCTGAAGCCGTTCCGGGCGTCCGGCAGGGCCACCCAGACATCGACGCGCGAGCCTGCGACGGCCTGCGGCGGGAGGGCCTCATCAATGGTGACGGCGACGGGTTTACGGTCCAGCGCGTCCACCCTGCCGAAGCTTTCCCGCGGGAGCAGCTGGTCCTTGCCGATGCGCTGGACCGCCACCAGGCCCTCCGGCAACCCCGATTCCGGGGTGAAATAGAGCTGTTCGACGTCGCCCAGCCTGACCTTGACCCGGTGGAGTTTGTCGGCCGTCAGGTTCTCCCCGACGGCGATCGGCTCGCTGGCGGCAAAGGTCTCCGTGGTCTGGTCCGCGGCGGCCACAAGCGATACGACGCCGACGACGGAGGCCAGAACCAGCAGGATGCCCACAAGAAGCCGAGGGTCCTTCCAGGATGGCTTCTTCAGCCGGGCACCGCTTGCCTCCGGGCTCACACTCATGCGTCCAGTCCCCCCTCGTCGCAGCCCGGGCGCGGTGCCGGACACCCCCATTGTCACGAATTGGCGGTCGCTCGGGAAGATGTCGAAGCAAACTGCGGCACTATGTGGATAACGGCCCCAAACGCGGCTAACAGTGGCAAAATGGTGCCATGCCCCGATTCCTGACCCTGGCGGACGTAGCCGAGCAGTTGCAGATTAACTCCCCCGCTGCCTACGCGCTGGTACGGAGTGGTCAGCTCAAAGCCATTCAGGTGGGGGGACGCGGCCAGTGGCGGGTCGAGGAGACCATGCTGGAGCAGTACATCCAGGAACGGTACGCCGAAGCCAGCCGCATGATCGACGAGGCCAAGGCCAAGGGCCGCTGAACCGCTCGCCCGGCTAGGCCCCCGCAACCCGGCTACGCCACACGGGCGGACCTCAACCCTGCCAGGGCCCCGAACGGAATGGTCACCACGGCGCTGACATTTCCGGACCGTCGCTCCTCCCCTGGTCCTGTGACCGCTAAGTCCAGGAAGTCGCGGCCGACCCTGTCGATGAGCCCGTGCAGCACGGATTCGTCCGCGGCCCCGCGGGACACCATCACGGCCAGGGACGCACGGTCCCGGGCCAGGCCCCGGAGGGCACTGGCCAGTCCGAGCCGTTGCCGCACGATCGATCCCGCTCCGACGGCCAGCCGGGAGAGGCCGGCGTAGTGCGCGGCGGAGGCGTAGGGAATCAGCAGCTGGTGCCGTTCCTCGTCCAGGACCAGCCATTCCGAGCCTGCGTGGCTCAGGATGCCCTCGTGGATCCTGCCGGACCCCAGGTGGACGCCGATCCTGGTCCCTAGGGACCCCCTCAGCCGGTCCGCCAGTTCGATGTTTGCGGCCTCCACCCGCGCCCGTTCACCGATTTCGACGTCGAGGTCGGCGCGCTCGGCGGCCGCCAGTTGTGCTTCCAGGTCTGCAAACAGGGCGTCCCAACGCATGGCGCCAGCGTAGGCGGGGCCCCGATTCCGGTCAATCCACAGGATCCCTGAAACTCTGGACAAAACAGTTCCAATGGGAGCAGACTCAGTCTAAAGCCATCAAAAAGCATCAAACAGCATCAAACGTCGCATGCTTGCCGTTGGTGAGAGTGCATCCGCGAGCAACCACCCAAAGGAGGCGGTTATGAAGAGCAGTGAGTTGTCAGTCATCGGCCGGCAGCACAGGCTCGGAGCCGATGCCCTCATGGCGGTTGCCATTCTGGGACTGGGCGCTTTCCTTGCCTGGTCCGGCGCCGGGCTGGGCCGCCGGTTGCAGGCCTCGGCCGCGCGGGGCCAGTCGTTGTCCTTCGAGGACCACCTCGGAGTCGCGGCGAACACCACAGGCCTGATCATCGTCGTTTGGTGGGCCCTCACGTTCGCCATCGCGATGGTGGCCGCGTTGCTGGAGCGCCAGGGCAGCTCCGGAGCCGCGGCTGTGGCCGGAAAATTCAGCCCGGCCTTTATGCGCCGACTCGCCCTCGCCGCCGTCGGCCTCCAGCTGGTTACAGCCCCGCTGGCCCATGCCGGCACGGGCCCGGCCGCCCCGGAAGTTGCACCGCCGCCCGCAATCTCCGCCGCCTGGCTCCCCACAGGGGAAGTCCCGTCACCACCGCCGACTGTCCCGGGTACGGTCCCTCCCGCGCTTGGCCTCGATCCGCACTGGACCCCGGCGCCGCCAGCCGTGGATCCCGGCCCGCTGGCACCTCGCCAGTTCCGCTCCCCGGCGGAAAGCCAAGCCAGCATCACAGTCCGGGCAGGCGACTCCCTGTGGAGCATCTGCGCAGCGGAGCTGGGGCCCCTCGCGTCCGACCTCGACATCGCCCTGGCGTGGCCGCGGCTCTACCAGGCCAACCGCGCCGTCATCGGCACCGATCCGGGACTGCTGCTGCCCGGGCAGGTCCTCCGCCTGCCCGTTACTCCCTGACCGCGTCGCCTGACCTGATCAACCACCAGCTGACACCAACCAGTAAAGGAAGACCCATGAGCTCCACTGCCGCCCTCCGCGCAGGCTCCGTCATCCAACTTCCGACGGCGCCGCGGCCCAGTCAGGCGCGGCCTCCTGCAGCCCAGCCTTCCGGACCCCTGCCTCCCGGGCCGCGGAACACCGCTGACGGCCGGCCCCCTGCCCTGCGGGTGGTCGATGAGGACCGTGACGTGTGCGCGTTCTGCCGGTCTACCGTGCAGGCTGCCGTGGAGGTCCTCGCCGGCACGCGTCCCGCGCAGCAGCTCTCCCGCCGGCTGGACGAACGCTGCATGGCGGCCCTGCAACACCGGGCTGCGCTGACCCGCCGTGTGGCCTCCGGCCCCTCCCCCACGGCCGGTCGGCTGCACCGGAATCCGTGCGTGCGCTCCGTGCGAGCCTGCCGGGTGTCGGAGGACGTCTACGAGGCAAGCGCCGTGGTCTCGGACGAGCTTCGTGTCCGGGCCGTCGCCCTCCGGCTCGAACGCAGCAGGCTCGTGTGGCGGGTGACCGTGCTTGAGATCGGGTGACGTTGCGCCGGAACCCGGGAAAGGAGGAGGCAACAAAAAGCGGGGCCGGAACAGTTCGTTCCGGCCCCGCTTCGGCGCTCAGGAAAAGTCCCGGCGGCTGCTAGCGGTTCCTAGCGGCGCTTCTTTTTGTTGGCGCGGCGCGGCGGCTCCTGCGCTGCGGCCTTCGCCGGGTTGCCGGAGCGGCCCGAAGACTTGGCCTCGACCCGGGTCTGCGCTGCGCCGTCCTCGCCCGGCGCCGTGTACTGCAGCGTGGCGGGCTTCTCCGGCGCTTCCAGTCCGGCGGCATGGATCTGCGGTTCGACGTGCTCGGCGTGCTGGCCCGCGGCGTCGTCCACCACAACGTCCTGCGCCGGGGTCACCTCGACCTCCAGGTTGAACAGGAAGCCCACGCTTTCCTCGCGGATCGCTTCCATCATCGCCTGGAACATGGTGAAGCCTTCACGCTGGTACTCGACCAGGGGATCGCGCTGGGCCATGGCCCGCAGGCCAATACCTTCCTTGAGATAGTCCATCTCGTAGAGGTGTTCCTGCCACTTGCGGCCGATCACGGACAGGACCACACGGCGCTCGAGTTCGCGCATGCTCTCGGAGCCGATCATCTCTTCACGGGCCTGGTAGACCAGGCGGGCGTCGGAGAGGATCTCTTCCTTCAGGAACTCCACGGTAATCCGCGATTTCCCGCCGGCTTCATCGATCACGTCGCGGGGCGAGAAGCTGACCGGGTAGAGCGTCTTCAGGTTCGTCCACAGCAGGTTGAAGTCCCAGTCGTCGCCGGTGCCCTCGGCCGTGGCCTCGTCGATGAAGGCGGTGATTGTGTCTTCGAGGAAGTACTGGACCTTCTCGTGCAGGTCGTCGCCTTCGAGGATCCGGCGGCGGTCCCCGTAGATTGCCTCGCGCTGGCGGTTCAGGACGTCGTCGTACTTCAGGACGTTCTTGCGCTGTTCGGCGTTGCGTCCCTCCACCTGGCCCTGGGCCGAGGCGATAGCCCGGGAAACCAGCTTGGATTCAAGGGCGACGTCGTCGGGCACGGAGCTGCTCATCAGCCGCTCGGCGGCGCCGGAGTTGAACAGACGCATCAGGTCGTCCGTCAGCGACAGGTAGAAGCGGGATTCACCCGGGTCGCCCTGGCGGCCGGAGCGGCCGCGCAGCTGGTTGTCGATGCGGCGGGACTCGTGCCGCTCGGTGCCAAGGACGTAGAGGCCGCCGAGGTTGAGGACCTCCTCGTGCTCATCTTTAACGGCCTGCTTCGCCGCTTCGAGGGCGTCGGGCCACGCGGCCTCGTATTCCTCGGAGTTCTCCTCCGGGTCGAGCCCGCGCTTGGCGAGTTCAGCGACGGCGGTGAATTCGGCGTTGCCGCCCAGCATGATGTCGGTACCGCGGCCGGCCATGTTGGTCGCGACCGTCACGGCCCCCTTGCGGCCGGCCTGGGCCACGATCGAGGCTTCACGGGCGTGGTTCTTGGCGTTCAGGACCTCGTGGCGGACGCCTTCCTTGGCCAGCAGCCGGGACAGGTATTCGCTCTTCTCCACACTGGTGGTGCCCACGAGGACCGGCTGCCCGTTTTCGTGCCGTTCGGCGATGTCCTTGACGACGGCGTCGAACTTGACGGTCTCGTTCTTGTAGACCAGGTCGGCCTGGTCGATGCGCTGCATGTCCCGGTTGGTGGGGATCGCGACGACGCCGAGCTTGTAGGTGCTCATGAATTCGGCGGCTTCGGTTTCGGCGGTACCCGTCATGCCGGCCAGCTTGTCGTACATGCGGAAGTAGTTCTGCAGTGTGACCGTGGCGAGCGTCTGGTTCTCGGCCTTGATCTCGACGCCTTCTTTGGCCTCGATCGCCTGGTGCATGCCCTCGTTGTAGCGGCGGCCGGCCAGGATGCGGCCCGTGTGCTCGTCCACGATCAGGACTTCGCCGTCGAGGATGACATAGTCCTTGTCCCGCTTGAACAGTTCCTTGGCCTTGATGGCGTTGTTCAGGAAGCCGATGAGCGGCGTGTTGGCGGACTCGTAGAGGTTGTGGATGCCGAGGTAGTCCTCGACCTTCTCGATGCCGGCCTCGAGGACACCAACGGTGCGCTTCTTCTCGTCGACTTCGTAGTCCGTGTCGGGCTGAAGCCGCAGGACCACCTTGGCGAACTCGCTGTACCAGCGGTTCGTGTCGCCCTGGGCCGGGCCCGAAATGATGAGCGGGGTCCGGGCCTCGTCGATGAGGATGGAGTCCACTTCGTCGACGATGGCGAAGTTGTGGCCGCGCTGGACCAGCTCGGACTTGTCCCACGCCATGTTGTCGCGCAGGTAGTCGAAGCCGAATTCGTTGTTGGTGCCGTAGGTGATGTCCGAGGCGTACTGTTCACGGCGGACAGCCGGGTCCTGGTTGGACAGGATGCAGCCGCTGGTCAGGCCCAGGAACCGGTAAACGCGGCCCATCAGGTCCGACTGGTACTCGGCGAGGTAGTCGTTCACCGTGATGACGTGGACGCCCTTGCCGGCGAGGGCGTTAAGGTAGGCCGGCGCGGTCGCGACCAGGGTCTTACCTTCACCGGTCTTCATTTCGGCGATGTTGCCCAGGTGCAGGGCGGCGCCGCCCATCAGCTGGACATCGAAGTGGCGCATGCCGAGGGTGCGGGACGACGCTTCGCGGACAGCAGCGAAGGCCTCCGGCAGCAGGTCATCGAGCTTTTCGCCGTCGACGTGGCGGGCGCGGAGACGGTCCGTCTCTTCGCGCAGCTCTGCGTCGGTGAAGGTCTTGAAGGAGCTTTCCAGGGCATTGATGGAATCGGCATAGTTCCGCAATTGCCGCAGGGTTTTTTTGTCACCCGTACGGAGAAGTTTTTCGATAAGTGATGCCACGTGAAATTGCTCCCAGTCTCAAGCTGCCGAATTCCGGCGTGTTTAGTCTACGGGAGAGACGCAGGGCGGGACGCGCCTGTTCCCTCAGAGCGGATGCAGTCCGGCCACGGCCCGCCCGAGCGCCGGTGCCAGGTCCCCCACGGGGGCTACAACGACCCGGTCCAGCTCCAACCACTCTGCCATGAGCTGCAGTTCTTCGGCGAGTTCGACGGCGGTATCCGCCGGCGCGCCGGGCTCGGCGTGACTGGCCCGGGCAAGGAGGCTCCCTGCCGCGCGGTCAGCTTTGAGGTCCACGCGGGCAACGATTTCGTCCCGCAGCAGGAACGGCAGCACGTAGTACCCGTACCGCCGTTTTGCCTCCGGCGTGTAGATCTCGATCCTGTAGTGGAAGCCGAAGAGCTCCTCCAGCCGGCGGCGCTCAAAGACAAGGGAATCGAACGGGCTCAGCAGTGCCCGGCCGTTGGCGGCGCGGGGCAGCCCGGCGTCGGCGTGGCGGTAGAGGGGCCGGTTCCAGCCCGCCACCGTGACCGGTTCCAGGCGTCCGTCCTCCACGAGCTGCTCGACGGCAAGGGCGGCGTCACGCTGCGGGGTCCGGAAGTAGTCGGCGAAGCACCGGACGGTGCCGATCCCGTGGGCCTGCGCCGCGGCGTCGATAAGCCGGAGCATCGCTCCGGCCGCATCAGGTTCCGGGCCGGCGCCGGCCATGCCCTCGGTCGAGGGGGCCAGGATCCGGGAGGTCAGCGTATAGCGGCGTTCGAACGAGTCCGTCCGGGACGCTGCGGAGACCAGCCCTTCCTCGAACAGGTGCTCAAGGACCCTCTTGACGGCGTTCCAGTTCCAGCCCCAGTTGTCCTTGGGCCGTTCCTCGGTGTGACCCAGCCGGGCCGTGAGTTCCGCGGCCGTCAGGGGCCGGCCCGAGGCCAGGGCCGCCAGGACCCGCTGGGCCACCTCGCTGCGCAACTCCGGGTCCATGGCGTGCGCGCCGACCCATTTGCGGCGCTGCCACTGCACCAGGTCCTGGAAGTGCTCGGGGCGGATAAAGCTCGCTTCGTGGGCCCAGTACTCCATCATCCGGCGCGGGTGGGTGCCCGCCATCCGGTGCAGGATGGACCGGTCGTAGTTGCCGAGCCGGGAGAAAAACGGGAGGTAGTGGCTGCGGGAGAGCACGTTGACGGAATCAATCTGGACCAGGTGCAGGCGGGCAAAGGTCCGGCCCACCGCCCGTGCGCTCACGGGTGCGGTGGGCCGGACCTTGTCCAATCCCTGGGCTGCCAGTGCGATCCGCCGGGCCTGCTTGAGGCTCAGCGATGCGGGCACGTCATTCCCTTCGTCGAATGGTCACCAGCTCACGCGCTGGCCGGCTCATCCTCTGAACGATAGGCGATGATCTTCTCCTCCAGGGCCGCCGCGCCGGGCTCGCACGTCTGGTCCAGGCTGATCACACCGTACGTCCAGCCTTCACGGCGGTAAACGACCGACGGGGCCTTCGTCTCCTTATCCACGAACAGGTAGAAATCGTGGCCTACAAGTTCCATGTTGTCGACGGCGTCGTCGAGCGTAAGGGAGGAGGCGGGGAACACCTTGCGGCGAATCAGTACGGGCGAATCGCCGGCCGGGATGTCGTTCTCGACGTCGTACGGCGACTTCTCGGCCGCCGGCGACTGTGGTGCCCGGCTGGCTTCCTCGTAGATGGGCTCGCTGGTGCTGGCCGGCTCCAGGGTAGCCGTGGCCTCGGTGACCGACTTGGGCGTGTGCCGGCCGTGGTGGACCTTCTTGCGGTCCTTGGCCCGGCGCAGCCGCTCGAGAAGCTTGTTGTAGGCCAGGTCGAAAGCCGCAAACTTGTCCGCCGCGCTGGCCTCGGCACGGATCACGGGGCCGCGCCCCAGCACGGTCAGCTCAACAGTGAGCAGTTCTGCCGTCTGCCGGGCTTTGGTCTCCTTGGAAACCTTGGCGTCCACCCTCTGGACCTTGTCCCCCAGTGATGCGATCTTCGAGATCTTCTCGTCGGCGTATTCGCGGAACCGGTCCGAGACTGTCAAGTTGCGACCGCTGATCATGAACTCCATGGTGCCCTCCAAATGACTTCGGTGACACGACAGCGGCACTTCCGGGGGCTTGTCTGACGGACAGTCGAGCCCCTTTCCGAGCCGCTATCGACAGGTACATCTGTTCTTGGTACCCATGTTCGACGTTAGTTCATAGGCCCCTGTTATTCATCTCTTTTTGGTTTATTTTTTTCCTTTCCTCGGGCGTTCCGCGCCATGTCGAGGGCGGACGCCGCAAAGTCGCCATGAGCCGGCGGGCGTGTCGCAGCGAGCACGACGGCGCCGCGCACCAAAGCCCCCGCGGCACGTAGCGCACGCGCTGCCTCGGACAGTGTGGCACCGGTGGTCAGGACGTCGTCCACCACAATGCAGGGCCGGCCGGAAAGTGCCAGCCGGCCGAAAGTTCGCCTGGCCCGCATGGAACCGCGCACCCGTCGTGACCGGGCCGCGCGGTCCAGGCCCTTTTGCCCGCCGCGCCAGCTTGCCGTGGATCCGGCGGCGTGAAATCTGCCGAGGGGCCGTGCCTGGCGGAGCACGTCGGCGACCTCGGCTCCGGCGAGGCCGGGGTGCGGCCCGGCACGGGCAAGGAGGAGGTGGACGGGGCTGAATCCGCGGCGCCGGAAGGCGGCGGCGGTGGTGGGCACCGGCACCAGCAGGAGCCCCTGGGTCCGCCCCGCCGCCGCGGCGACGGCTGCGGCGAGTGCCCTGGCCAGTTCAGTCCCCAGTTGGCGCTGGCCATGCCTCTTGAAGGACAGGAGGGCCTGGGCCAGCTCGCCGCGGTATACCCCGGCCGCTACCACCGGCAGCAGGACGGATCCGTCCATGTCCATCAGGGCCGGGGCCCGGCCCTCGGCCCGGAACGGACGCCGGGTCAGTTGCCGGAGCTGGTGGGCGCAGACGGCGCAGATCGTTTTGTCCTCGGCACCGCAGCAGACGCATTCCACCGGCGCGGCCAGGGCCAGCAGTTCTGCGGCGGCAGCTCTTGTCCGGTCCGCCAGCCGGGCAGCCCAGCCGGCGTGTTCGGCACGGTGCTTCGAGGCCGGTACTTCCGGCGCGAGGTCGGGGTCGGGGCGCGGATGCCTGCTCATGTTCCAAGCGTGGCCGCCACGGGCGTCCCCAGGGAAGCGGCGCCCGCGGCCATGTGGACAACCGGACGAGCCAACCGGGCACCAGCCAGGCGCCCCAGCCGGGCGCGCGCGGCAAGCCGGCGCGCCCGAGCGAGGTCAGTCAGAGGACGCCCGAGGCAGCCCGCGTCAGCCCGGGAAGGCGGGGTCGGTGGCACCCTTGAACTGCGCCGACCAGCCGTTGCCCAGCCGCTGGAAGATGCCCTCGGCGGACTGGCCGTAGATCTCCGCCGGACCGTTGCCCGCGCTCAACGCCGTAAGGCCGGGCCAGGGCGCCAGTTGCTGCGGGGCGGCGGCGGTCAGGGACAGCAGCTCGGGGGTGACGTTGTCGCTCCCCGAGCTCTTCATCACCGCGACGGTGGTGTCGTTGACCCAGACTCCGCGGTCCGGGGCCTTGGTGGCCAGCAGGGTAATCGGCGCGGTCAGGTCCCGCGGGGTACCGTCGGCTGTCCGGATGATGCCCGTGATCTGCACGTTGGTCTTGCCGTTGAGCTCGGAAATGACCAGGGCGCGGGTCCCCTCCCGCGAGATCCGGAACTCCTTGACGTTGCGCCCGGCAAGCCATGCCGGTGTGATCGTCACGGCCGGAATGCTCGCCCCCGGCGCGGTCCCGGCCGGATGATAGGCCAGGACTTCGGTGGCCCCGCTGCTTCCGGGACCCGCGGACCAGACCCAGTCGTAGCGGCCGAACGACGGGCGGGAGAGACTGGCCCGCGTCGTGAGCGCACGGGCCGGCTGTCCGGGCAAGATCGAGTACAGGGTGGTCCGCCCGGCGTTGAGGAACGCCGCGGCCTGGGAGACCGGGGATTCGGCCGGCATCCGCGGGCCCAGGGCCCGCACGGACTGGATGTCCGGCAGCACACCGACTTTGTTGTTCTCGAAGCGCACGAGGTCGTTGTTGCTGATGGCGATCTGGTGGGCGGGAACGTCCTTGTCGCGTACCGGGGGCAGCACCGTTCCGTCGTCCTCGACCCGCACCAGGTCCTGGTTCGCGCGAAGCTCGACGTTGATCACGTCCGGCTGGCTGCGGAACGTTAGCGCCAGCTGGGTCTGCATCCGCAACCGGTCCTCATTGGAGGCATCCGTCAGCTCTTTCGCGGTGAGGTCCACCTGCGCCGCGCCGGAGACCACGGGCACGGATTCACGCGCCAGTTTCATGCCCGACGGGAAGGCACTGACCACGGCCCCCTTCAGGTACGGCGCGGGACCGCCCAGCAGGGCGCTGGCCATGGCCTTAACGGTCTTCTTCTTGATGAACCAGCGCATGTCCGGGACCGCGTAGGTAAACGTGGGGTCGTAGAAGTAGATGGGGTACGCGCCGTAGATGACCTTGAAGGTCTCCTCCGGGATGGCCGTGCCGTCCGGAATCTCCGCGATCCGCCACTCGCCGTCGACCTTCGTCACCGTCGCCGGGATGCTCTCCTTGGACCCGGGCGGCAGCGGTGTGGCGATGCCGTCGGCGTCCACCGTGTAGGCCAGGTCCAGTTCGTAGTTGAAGACGTTTTCGACGGCGGTCCGCACCACCCGGGCGGACCGGAAAACCAGGACCCGCTGGTCCGGCTTCCACTTCACCGATGAGGCCTGGGTGAGGTACTGCCGGGCCACGGCGTAGTCGTCCTCGTAACCGCTGCCGGCGAGGTAGAAGTCCTCGATCACAGCTTCCGGCCCGGCTCCGGCCCGGGGGGCCACGGGGAAGAAGACAGGGGCGTTATTCGGTTTGCCGGCGCTCTCATCGGTGCTCTTGCCCACCGGTCCGGAGCGCGGAATCTGCGCGCAGGACGTCAGGAGCACCAGGACGACCGCCAGCAGGGCCGCGGCAGCGCCGTTGAACTTCCGGGCACCGCTCATGGCCGCTCCTCCGTGGTGTCGTGGCCCGGCCCCGCCGGCCGGGGGTGGGTGAGCGCCTGGTCCAGCAGCAGCATTGTCCGTTCGGGCACGACGCCGGCGGGCCCGACGTCGGCCGGCTCCAGCTGGAGCGGCGACCGGGTGATGGCTTCGCCCTGGCGCAGCGGCAGCGTGAGGCGGAAGTTTGACCCGCTGCCCTTGCTCCCCCAGGCCTGCAGCCAGCCATTGTGCAGTTTGGTGTCCTCGGTCGCGATGGAGAGCCCCAGGCCGCTGCCGCCGGTGGTCCGGGCCCGGGCCGGGTCGGCCCGCCAGAAACGGTCAAACACGCGGGCTGCTTCAGCGCTGGTCATCCCGATCCCGTGGTCACGGACGGCCACCGCGACGGCGGTTCCGTTGGCCGCGACGGAGACGTTGACCGGCCTGCCCTCACCGTGCTCGAGGGCGTTCAGGATCAGGTTGCGCAGGATCCGGTCGATGCGCCGGTCATCCATATCAACGACGATGCTGCCCGCAGGGGCGTTCAGCGTCACCTCCGAGCCGTACTCGGCGGCCACGGGCGCAACCCCCTCGATGACGTGCGAGATGAGCTGGATGATGTCGGTGGGTTCGGCGTCGAGCATGGCGACGCCGGCGTCGAACCGGGAGATCTCCAGCAGGTCCGCCAGCAGCGACTGGAACCGTTCCACCTGGTTGTACAGGAGCTCGGCGGAGCGCTTGTTGATCGGGTCGAAGTCGTCGCGGGCGTCGTACAGCACCTCCGCGGCCATCCGGACGGTGGTCAGCGGTGTCCGGAGCTCGTGGGAAACGTCGGAGACAAACCTCTGCTGCATCTGGGAAAGGGTGGCCAGCTGGGTGATCTGCTCCTGCAGGCTGGCGGCCATGTGATTGAAGGAGGCACCCAGCCGGGCGACCTCGTCCTCGCCCTTGACCACCATGCGTTCCTGCAGTTGCCCTGCCGCCAGTTTTTCGGACACGACGGCGGCATGGCTGACGGGGCTGACGACGTTGCGGGTGACGTACCAGGCGACGGCGCCGATCATCAGGGCCAGCGCGGCGGCACCGGCCAGCAGGACGTTCTGGATTTCGTCCAGGGTCTTCTGCGCGGAGTTGAGGTCGTAGATGAGGTACAGCTCGTAGACGGTGCCGTTGAACGTCACCTTGTTGCCGACGGCGATCCCGGGACGGTCCTCGGTGCCCACCGGAAATTCGGTGGAGGCCCAGTACTGGTCTTTTCCGGAGTCCTGCACAGCCTTGCGCAGGTCCGTGGGGATGACGCTGATGGTCAGCTGGTCGGAGGCCCGGGATTCGACCCAGCGGTTCCGCGGTTTGGTCTGCTCGGGCATCGCTTCGAAGACATAGCGACGCTGGATCACCGAGCCGCGGCCTTCCACGGCGTTGAGCGTGTCGTAGACCAGGGTGATAACGCTCGACTGGTCGGTGACCTGGGCGCCGTCGAACGTGTCCTGGACCTGCTTGACGTTATATCGGGTCTCGGACTCGGCCTGGGCCAGCCTCTCCTGGAAGAGGTTGTTGGCGATCTGGTTCGAGAGATACGCGCCGACGACGGCGAAGGACCCGATCGCGAGCATCAGGGTGGTCAGCACCGTGCGGAATTGCAGGGACCGCCGCCAGCGCCGTTGCACGGCCCTTAGCAGGTACCGGATTCCGGGCAGCACCGTGGAGATGCCGGTGCGGACCAGCCGGACGACGCGGGCGGTGACGATCCGCGCCCGGCGTGCCCAGATCCGCGCCCGGAACAGCGGGGACTGACCCGGCGGCGGCACACTCTCCGGGCCGGAGTCGGCCGGCGGCACACTCTCCGGGCCGGAGTCGGCCGGCGGCACACTCTCCGGATCGGGAACGGGGTGGCCGTCCGACGGTTCAGGAACCTGCTTTATAGCCGACACCACGGACCGTCAATACAACTTCAGGGGCTTCCGGATCGCGTTCAATCTTTGACCGCAACCGCTGGACGTGGACGTTGACCAGCCTAGTGTCGGCCGCGTGGCGGTAGCCCCAGACCTGTTCCAGCAGCAGTTCACGGGTGAAGACCTGCCACGGTTTGCGGGCCAGGGCCACGAGGAGGTCGAATTCGAGCGGGGTGAGCGAGATCCGCTTGCTGTCACGGCTGACAACGTGGCCCGCTACGTCGATCGTGACGTCGGCAATGCGCAGCGTTTCGGGGGCTTTCTGGTCGCCGGGGCGCAGGCGGGCCCGGACCCGGGCGACAAGTTCGGCCGGCTTGAATGGCTTGGGGACATAGTCGTCCGCACCGGACTCAAGGCCACGCACGACGTCGGAAGTATCGGACTTGGCGGTCAGCATCACGATCGGAACGTCTGACTCGCCGCGGATCTGGCGGCAGACCTCGATGCCGTCCATGCCCGGGAGCATAAGGTCCAGCAGAACCAGGTCGGGCTTGGATGAGCGGAACACCTCCAGGGCCTGGCTGCCGTCCGCGCAGAATACGGGGTCAAAGCCGTCATTGCGCAGCACAATGCCGATCATCTCGGCCAACGCCTCGTCATCGTCCACTACCAAAATCCGTGCCTTCATAGCTTATATATTCCCCTATTGAAATGGCTTTGTCGTATTCGGGCCGTTCCCGGCATGGCGCGGGGGACGGGGCACGGCGCGGCCGGCGGAGCGTCCCGGCTGGTAATGGCACGGCCCGAATCGGCCCGGGTACTTGCCGCCGGCCGTCGAAACTATAGGCTGGGGTCACGTCTGGCCCCGGGCACGCGCCCGGGCACGGGTTCGCAACGGCGCCAGCGCCGTGTCCGCGTGTGTCCGGTAGGCAATTTCTTGGGGAGGAAAGCTTGTCCGAGCAGGAGCAGGGCGGACCGCAGCAGTGGGGCGGCGCACCGCAGTGGGGCCAGCGGCCGACCCAGCAGCCGCCGGCACAGCCGGCGTGGGGGTCCACGCCGCAGTGGGGCCAGCCGCCGCAGTGGAATCCCACGCCGCAGTGGGGCCCTCCGGGTCCCGGCCATGGCTTCGGTGGCCCGGGCGGCATGGCACCACCCGGCCACTCCCCCTACGGCCAGCCGCGCTACGTTGCCCCGCCAAAGCCGGGCATTGTCCCGCTGCGCCCCCTGATGTTCGGCGAAATCCTGGACGGCGCCTTCCAGACCGTCAGGCGGAACCCCGCCGCCATGCTGGGGGCCGGAATCATCGCCCAGGCCCTGGCCTCAATCATGTCGGCGCTCATCCAGGGCGGCGCCCTCTTCGGCGCCACGAGCGCCCTGTCGCTGCGCGGCCCGGGCTTTTCGCAGGCCATGGCACTCACCCTGGGCACTGCAGCCGCCATCGGCGCGCTGCTATCGCTCCTGTCGGTGCTGATCTCCGTCGTGATGCAGGGGGCCATGGCCGTTCCCGTCGCCCGGGCGCTGTTGAACCGGCGCACAGGGTTCCGCCAGATGTGGGTCCTTGCCCGGTCCCGGACCGGCGCGCTGCTGGGGCTGGCCGGCGTGCTGATCCTGGGAACGGTGGCCGTCATCGCCGTCGGCGTGCTGGTGACGGTGCTGTCGGCGGCCGTGATGGACCGCGCGGCCGTGCCGGTGATGGTGCTCCTGGTTTTCGGGCTGTTCATTGCCATGCTGTGGCTCGGCATCCGGTTCCTCGTCGCGCCGGCCGCGATTGTGGTTGAAGAACTCGGCACGTTTGCCGGACTCCGCCGCTCGTGGCAACTCACCGGGAGGAACTGGTGGCGGATCCTCGGTGTGACAATTGTGGTGGGGATCCTGGTCGGCGTCCTGACCCAGATCGTCCTCCTGCCCGTCCGCCTAGCGACGAACGGCATCGCCGCCACGGTTTTCGCCCAGGGTGGGGAGGCCGAAACCCACACGGTTGGGGTCGTGGCTGCGGTCGTGGGCACCGTGGTGACCGCACTGGTTGCCGCCGTCGGCTTCGCTTTCCAGACCTCGACGGCGGCCCTGCTCTATGCGGACTTGCGGATGCGCAAGGACGGACTGGACCTGGACCTCCTGCGGCAACTTGAGACGGGCAGCGACCCTGCGGGCGTGCCGGGACGCGGTGCAACGGTGATTCAGGGTGACCCGTCCGCCTGGGCCCGGCCGCCGTTCGGCCCCCCGCCGGTCCGGTGATGACGACCGCCCCCGGGACGGCCCTGCACCAGGCAGTGGCCGTCCTGGCCACGCACTTTCAGCCAGAGCCTCCGGTACTTCCCGGCCGGGAGGAGGCAAGCCGCTGGGCCGCCGAAGAACTCGCCAAGGACCCCTATGTTGCCGCGCAACCCAGCTGGCTGGACGAGGCCCTGGCCAACTTCGCCCGGTGGCTGCGTTCGCTGACCGGAGACGGCACCCCGGGGGCCGACGGCGGCTACGGCGTCCCGCTGCTGCTGCTGATCGCCGCCGTGGTGATTACTGTCGCCATCGTGGTGGTCCGGCCCCGGCTGAACGCCCGGCGGGCCCCGGCCAAGGAGGTTTTCGATGCCGCGCCAGCGTTGACGCCGCAAATGCACCGGGACCGTGCCGCGGCGGCGGCCGCCCGGGGCGAGTGGTCCACGGCTGTTATTGAACAGTTCCGGGCCATCGTACGTGCAGCCGAGGAGCGGACCGTCCTGGACCCGCTGCCCGGCCGGACAGCTGACGAGGTCGCCGCCAGGCTGGGCCGCGCCTTTAGTGCCTACGCCCGGGATCTGGAGGACTCCGCGCGCATCTTCGACGCCGTACGCTACGGCGGCGCCGGCGCCGCGTCGCCGGACCATGAGGCACTGGTCCGGCTCGACGCCGCCCTGGCGGACACAGCGCCCGATTATCAGGGCACTGGCCCTGACGTCCTGGCCAGGCCGCTGTGACCGAAACCGCCGTCGCCACCCCCAGCTCCCCCGTGACCCCTCCGGCCGTCCGCAGATGGCTCCGCCGGCACCGCACCTGGACCGTCCTCGGCGTCGTCTTCGTCGCCGCCCTGGTCCTGACGGCGGTCATCCAGCTCCGGCCACACGGCGACCAGGAAGCCCTCTCCATTCGGAACGCCGCCCCGGACGGGGCGCGCGCCGTCGCGGAAATCCTTGGCCGGCACGGCGTCGCCGTCGAACAGTCGGCGTCGTTCGAGTCCACGCGGCAGGCCATCGAGGACGCCCGCCGGGCGGGCGAGGGTTCCGCTGTCCTGCTCTACGACGCGAACGGCTACCTGGGCCGTGACCAGCTGCGCTACCTCTCCGCCGCCGCGGACCGGCTGGTGGTGGTGACCCCGCGGCTCAATACCCTGCTGGGCCTGGACTCCGGGATCCGGCAATCGGGAGTGGTCCGTGACGGCACCGGGTCCCTCGAACCGCGCTGCGGCGAACCCGACCCGACCGCGGCCGGCGCCGTTTCCGCCGGTGACGGTTTCCTTTACGACGGGCCCGTGGTCTGCTACGCCCAGACGGAAGGCCGGGGCGGCCTCTATGCCGCCAGCTCCAACGGCCGCATCCTGGTGCTCGGCAACGGCAAACTCCTGAGCAACGGGGGCCTGGCCGCCGAAGGGAACGCCGCGCTGGCGCTGCGGAGTGTCGGCGCGGAACAGCGGCTGATCTGGTACCTGCCGGGAATCGCCGATGTGCCGGCGGTGAAGAAGCCGGTCACCCTGAGTGACCTCGCCGCCCCCTGGACCCGCGTCCTCGGCCCCTGGCTCGCCCTCGTGGCCGTGCTCGCCATGTTCTGGCGCGGCCGCAGGCTCGGCCCGCTGGTGGTCGAGCCGCTCCCGGTGGTGGTGAAGGCCGTGGAAACCGCTGAAGGGCGGGCACGGCTCTACCACGATGCCCGTGCCGTCGACCGGGCCTCCGACGTCCTCCGCGCCGGAACCCTGGTGCGGCTGGCCAAGACACTCAGGCTGGGGCCGGACGCCGGCGCGGCGGCCATCTCCGACGCTGCCGCCCGGCACCTGGACCGGAGCCCCGAGAGCGTCTCCGGCATCCTGGATGCCGAACCCCGAACCGAAGCAGACCTCGTGCGCTGGGCCCAGCAGCTCGAACGACTAGAGAAAGAGGTACACGCGCGATGAACGACTACCCCAGCATCCCTGGCGGCGGAGCAGCGACCGACACCGGCCCGGCAGCCGACGCCGCAGCCCCGTGGCCGGCGCCCAGGCCGGCGGAGCACCCGGCCCCGCCAACCGCGGCACCGGGCCGTCCGGCGGCGGATGGCCACAGTATCGGGGGCGCAGCCCACCACGACCCGGTCCGGCAGGCACTACTGGACGTCCGGCGGGAGGTCGCCAAGGCCGTCGTCGGGCAGGATGCCACGGTCACCGGGATGCTGATCGCCCTGCTGTGCGGCGGCCACGTGCTCATCGAAGGGGTGCCGGGCGTGGCCAAGACCCTGCTGGTGCGCAGCCTCTCGGCGGCCCTGAGCCTCGACACCAAGCGGATCCAGTTCACCCCAGACCTGATGCCCGGTGACGTCACAGGCTCGCTGATTTATGACTCCAGCACCTCAGAGTTCAGCTTCCGGGAAGGACCCGTCTTCACCAACATCCTGCTGGCGGACGAGATCAACAGGACCCCACCCAAAACGCAGGCGTCCCTGCTCGAGGCCATGGAGGAACGGCAGGTCTCCGTGGACGGCGTCTCCCGCCGGCTGCCCGCGCCGTTCATCGTCGCCGCGACCCAGAACCCGGTGGAGTACGAGGGAACCTATCCCCTGCCGGAGGCGCAGCTGGACCGCTTCCTGCTCAAGCTGGCCATGCCGCTGCCCGGCCGCGACGACGAGATTGAGGTCATCCGACGGCACGCGGCCGGTTTCGACCCCCGCGACCTGGCTGCGGCCGGGGTGCGCCCGGTCGCCGGGCCCGCCGAGCTGGAACAGGCGCGGCAGGCAGTTGCCGCGGTCGAGGTGGGCCCGGAGGTCCTCGCCTACATCGTGGACATCGTCCGCGCCACCCGGTCGGCACCGTCCTTCCAGCTGGGCGTCTCACCCCGCGGCGCCGCGGCACTGCTCACCGGGTCGCGTGCCTGGGCGTGGCTCTCCGGGCGGAGCTTCGTCACCCCCGACGATGTCAAAGCCCTCGCCCTGCCCTGTCTGCGCCACCGTGTGGCACTGCGGCCGGAGGCAGAAATGGACGGCGTGCAGGCCGACGGCGTGTTGGGCAGCATCCTCGCCTCCGTGCCTGTGCCCCGCTAAGCCATGGCGATTTCCGGACGGTTCGTGCTGCTGGCGCTGCTGGGAATGGTCCCCGCGCTGCTCTTCCCGGGCTGGCCTTCGGCCGTTGTCGTGATGCTGTTGCTGGCGGCCGTCCTGCTGGCCGACCTGGTCCTGGCGGCGCCGCTGCGCCATGTCTCGGTGCAGCGCGGGGATCCCGGCAGTGTTGCGCTCACCGGTTCGGCGGAATCGGTGCTGACGGTGGCGAACACGGGCCGCCGGGCCCTGCGCGGACTGGTCCGCGACGCCTGGCAGCCGTCGGCCGGCGCGCAGAATCCCCGCCAGCACCTGAACGTGCCCGCCGGGGAGGGCCGCCGGATGGCGGTGACCCTGCGGCCGACCCGGCGCGGCGAGCTCGCCGCAGCGCATGTCACGATCCGGGCGTTTGGCCCGTTGGGCCTCGCCGCCCGGCAGCGCACCCTCCCGTGTCCCGGCTCCTTACGCGTACTGCCGCCGTTCCATTCCCGCCGGCACCTTCCGTCCAAACTGCGCCAATTGCGGGAACTCGACGGCAAGGCCGCAGTCCAGATCCGCGGTGCCGGCACGGAGTTCGATTCGCTGCGCGACTACGTGCGTGGTGATGATGTGCGTTCCATCGACTGGCGCGCCACTGCCCGCCGCTCCGCCGTCGTTGTCCGGACCTGGCGGCCGGAACGGGACCGTCGCGTCGTGATCCTGCTCGACACCTCGCGGACGGCCGCCGCCCGGATTGCCGACGAGCCGCGGCTGGACACCGGGATCGAGGCAGCCCTGCTGCTGGCCGTGCTGGCCGAACGGGGCGGCGACCGGGTGGATTTCCTCGCCTTCGACCGCCGGGTGCGGGCCAGGGCCGGCTCGGCGGCCAAGGGAAACCTCCTGGGGCAGCTGATCCAGGCCATGGTCCCCCTCGAAGCGGAGCTCATTGAGCTCGACTGGAGCCAGATTCCCGGCCAGATCCGCTCCGTTTCGGCGCACCGTTCGCTGGTGGTGCTGCTGACCGCGCTCGACGGCGGCGCCCCTGAGGAGGGGCTCCTCCCGATGGCGGCCCAGCTGGCGCAACAGCACGTGGTGGTGGTGGCCGCTGTCCGCGACCCGGTGCTCGGCGAGATGCTCCAGGAACGGTCCACCGCCAGCGGGGTCTTCCGCGCCGCGGCGGCCGAACGTGCGCTGCTGGAACGCGAAGCGGTCAGCGCCCAACTGCGCCAGGCCGGCGTCGAGGTGGTCGACGCCGAACCCGCGCAACTGCCGCCGGCCCTCGCCGACGCGTACATTCGGTTGAAAGCCGCCGGTAGGCTGTGACCCCAGGAGGATGATGTGAGCACCTACGACCCGATCTACCAGCTTGGTCTGGGGCCGGACTTTGCCCTTCTGCAGCCTGAGCTGCAGGAGTACTTTTCCCTCACCCCGGGCTCGGGGCATTACGGCGTGGGCGAGGGCGTCTTCGACGTCGTCGGCTGCCGGCAGTCCTGGTTGCGGCCGCTGTTGCGGCTCGCGACCGGTGAGCAGGCGTTTTTCCCGGAGTACGGCGAGGGCATCAGGTTCCGGATCGAGAACCACGCCCATCTGGACCCCTTCGGCCGCTCGAGCCTGACCGCCCGCCGCGAGATCTTCTTCCCGCAGACCACCCGGATCTTCCAGGACACCACCAGCGCCGATTCCTCGTCCGGGTCCACCCGGCTGGTGGACTACGTGGGCCGTTACCGCCGGCTGATCACTGACCTCAACCTCCGCGTCACGCCCGAGGGGAGGCTGCGTGGCGTGTCCGAGGCATCCCGGCTGTTTGTCGGGCCGGTCCGGATCCCGCTGCCGGCAGCCCTCGACGCCAGGGCCTACGCCGAACAGTGGTGGGAGCCGGTTGAGGGACGGCACCGGATCCAGGTCAAGGTGATCCAGCCGCAGATTGGGCTGGTTTTGGTGTACGCCGGGCACTTCGATTACCGGCTGGAACCCTATCCGGCCGGGGCGGCGGCACCGGGCCATTTACCCGCGCACGCCCGGCCGGACCGCTGGGAGAGCCGCGTCTAAGGGGCGCTGGTCCGGACGCTGTGTCCGAATCCTAGCCGAGGGCGAGCTGGTTCAGTCCGTCGGCCAGTTGGGTCAGCCGGGTCAGCACGGCCGTCGCGGACGACGGCGTGTGGCCGGCGAGCCCGCCGGAGGGCGTGACGCGCACCGCGCCCAGCGACTCAGGCATAAGGCCGAGCTGGCGCCAGGGGCGCCAGAGCGTTTCTACCGCCTGTCGCACCCGCTGCAGCCCCGCCGTCGGGTCATCGACTGGCAGGACTCCTGCCCAGAGTCGTTTTCCGGCCTCGACGGCGCCTGCGAGCTGCTCCCACTGGCGTGATGTGAGGGCCCTCAGGGGCACCGCGATGCCGTCCGCTCCGGCCGCCAGGATCCGGTCAAACGGCGCCTCGATCTCCGGCACCGCGATGACGATCTCGGCGGCGCCGGCGGACCGCAACGCGTCCACCACCAGCCGCCAGGATTCGGTGACCTCCGACCCCGCGACTGACCGCAGGGTGCGGTAGCCGCTGGATGTCGGGATGGTGCCGGCCATCACGGCGGCGATGTCCGGTTCATCGACCTGGACCACCAGCCGGGCTCCTGGCGCCGCGGTGGCCAGCCTGGCCAGGTGGGCACCGACGCCGGCAGCGAGCGACGCCGCAAGATCGCGGCGGGCGCCGTGGTCGATCAGGGCACGTTCGCCGTTGTGCAGGTGCAGCCCCGCGGCGAGGCTGAGCGGTCCGCGAAGCTGGAGCTTCAGGTCTGCGGCCGGGGAGTCTTCCGCCCCGATCACGTCGGCGAGGACGTTGATGTCGGTCGAGAGGGCCGAGCGCGCCCGGGTGAGGTCCTTCCCTGGCCGGTCGACCAGGCGCCAGCCGAAGGGCTGGGCGTCCACGGCGAGGCCTTCGAGCACCGAGGCGGTCCGGCCCAGCGCGTCGGAGCCCACGCCGCGGTCCGGGAGTTCGGCGAGGAAGGGCAGGTGCGGGCTGCCCAGCTCCCCACGGATGATGCGGGCGGCCTCGACCGGGTCCTCACCCGGCCACGGGCCAAGGGCGGTGGCCGTGACCTGGCCCGGAAAAGCAGCCACGCCTAGGCCTCGGCGGCCAGGGCGGAGTCCGCGGAGGCACCCGAGAGGTGCGCGGCGGCCTGGTGGTCCTCGGCGATCGCCTCATGGTGGCGGATCACCTCGCCGATGATGAAGTTCAGGAATTTTTCGGCAAAGGCCGGGTCCAGGTGCGCCTCGGCGGCGAGCCGGCGCAGCCTGGCGATCTGGGCCGTCTCACGGCCCGGGTCTCCTGCCGGGAGCTTGTGCGTGGCTTTGAGGAAGCCGACCTTCTGGGTGGCCTTGAACCGTTCGGCGAGGAGGAACACGAGGGTGGCATCAATGTTGTCGATGCTGGACCGGATCGACAGCAGTTCCGCCATCACCGAGGGGTCAACGTGCCCGGCGAGGGAACTGGCCGCGGGGTCGTAGCTGTCGGTGTCAGGGAGGTTCTGGTTCTGCTCGGTCATTGATCCAGTCTAGGGGCAGGCGGGCAATTGCTTCCCGGTGTTAAGCGGGCGCGGCCGGTCCTTCGGCCGGACCCTTGCGGGCAGCGAAAAGGGTATGCCCGCCGTTCGCGGTGAACGGCGGGCATACCCCCTTGTGCGCGGAAAGCGGCTCAGTGCCCGCTAGGCGCCGAGCACCGCGCGGAACTCCTCGCGGCGGCGGGCCTGCTCGTCCGGATCCGGGACCGGCAGCGAAGCGATGAGCTTTTTCGTGTAGTCGTGCTGCGGGTTGCCCATCACCTGGTTCCCCAGGCCCTGCTCCACCATCTTGCCCTTGTAGAGGACCCCGACCCAGTGCGAGAGGATGTCCACCACGGCGAGGTCGTGGCTGATGAAGAGGCAGGCGAAGCCGAATTCGGCCTGGATTTCCTTGAACAGCTCCAGCACCTTTGCCTGCACCGAAACGTCCAGTGCCGACGTCGGCTCATCCGCGATCAGCAGCTTCGGGTTCAGGATCAGGGCCCGCGCCAGTGACGCGCGCTGCCGTTGGCCGCCGGAGAGCTCGTGCGGGTAGCGGTCAGCGTAGGCGGCCGGCAACTGCACCGACTCAAGGAGCTCCCGGGTCCGCTGGCGTGCCTGCGCGGGCGTCGGCTTGGTGTGGATGATCAGCGGTTCCGCGATGCACTCACCGATGGTCAGCTGCGGGTTGAACGACGCCGCCGGGTCCTGGAACACAAACCCGATCTGCTTGCGCAGGGGCTTGAAGGTACGTTCCTTGAGATTGAGCATCTCGTAGTCCAAGACCTTCAGGCTTCCGCCGGTGGTCTTGTTCAGGCCCGCGATGGCGCGGCCGATCGTCGTCTTGCCGGACCCCGATTCGCCGACGAGGCCAAAGACCTCGCCCTCGGACAGCGTGAAGTTCACGCCGTCCACGGCCTTGAACGCCGGACTTCCCAGCCGGCCCGGGTACTCGATGGTCAGGTTCTTGGCCTCGACCAGCACCTTGCCGCCCTGGTGGGCGCGTTCGGTCATACCCGCCGAGGCGGAGTTCCGGCCCAGGTGCGGGACGGCGGCCAGGAGCTTCTTCGTGTAGTCCTGCTTCGGCTCCGCGAAGAGCACCCGCGCGCTGGCTTCCTCGACGATGTCGCCCTGGTACATCACGACGACGCGGTCCGCGAGGTCAGCGACCACACCCATGTTGTGCGTGATGAGCACGATCGAGGTGCCGTACTGGTCCCGAAGGTCCCGGAGGAGCTCCAGGATCTCGGCCTGCACCGTGACGTCCAGCGCCGTGGTCGGCTCGTCCGCGACAATGAGCCCCGGATTGAGCGCCAGCGCGGCGGCGATCACGACGCGCTGCTTCTGGCCCCCGGAGAACTGGTGCGGGTAGTAGTTGACCCGGGTTTCCGGATCGGGGATCCCCACCTTCCGCAACGCCTCGATGGCCCGGGCCTTGGCGTCCTTGGCATTGACCTTGCCGCCGCCGGAGTGGCCGGCGTGGGCGCGGATGCCCTCCGCGATCTGCCACCCCACGGTGAACACGGGGTTCAGCGCGGTGGACGGTTCCTGGAACACCATGGCCACGTCGCGGCCCCGGATTTCGCGCAGCTTCGAAGGGCTGACACTGATGACGTTGTTGCCGTTGATCAGCACAGCGCCGGAGCTGATGGCTGTTTCCGGCAGGAGGCCCAGGATGGTCTTGGCCGTGACCGTTTTGCCGGAGCCGGACTCGCCGACGATGGCAACGACCTCGCCGGGGTTGACCTCAAGGCTGACATCCTTCACCGCGTAGACGTCCCCGGCGTCGGTGGCGAAGGTGACCTTCAGGTTGTCGATGTCCAGCACTGGTCCGGCGCTGCGGGCGTGCTGGTCTGAAACGGAGCCGATATTGGTACTCATGAACTGCTCACTTCTGCTGTGGGAGCCGCCTTGGCGCCGGCGGAATCGGGTCCGCCCTTGCCGGAGACAGCCTTCTTGCGGCCGCGCAGGCGCGGATCGTTGAGATCGTTGATGCTCTCGCCGACCAGGGTCAGGCCGACAACGGTGAGGACGATCGCCAGACCCGGGAAGACACCCGTCCACCAGATACCGGAGGTGGTGTCCGCGAGGGCCTTGTTCAGGTCAAAGCCCCATTCGGCGGCGGACGTCGGTTCGATGCCGAAGCCGAGGAAGCCCAGGCCCGCGAGGGTAAGGATGGCTTCGGAAGCGTTCAGCGTGAAGATCAGCGGCAGGGTCCGGGTGGCGTTTTTGTAGATGTGGCGGGACATGATCCGGATGTTGGATGCGCCCACCACCTTGGCGGATTCCACAAAGGGTTCGGCCTTGAGCCGGATGGTCTCGGCGCGGATCACGCGGAAGTACTGCGGGATGAAGACCACGGTGATGGAGATCGCTGCGGCGAGGATGCCGCCCCACAGGCTGGACCGTCCGCCGCTGATGACGATGGCCATCACGATGGCGACCAGCAGGGACGGGAACGCGTACACAGCGTCGGCAATGACCACCAGGATCCGGTCCAGCCAGCCGCCAATGTAACCGCTGACCAGGCCGAGGATGACGCCGATGAAGATCGACATGATGACGGCGACGATGATGACCATCACCGCTGTCTGCGCACCCCAGACGACCCGGGAGAACACGTCGTATCCGCCCACGGTGGTGCCGAGCAGGTGCCGGCCGCCGGGGGCCTGCTGCGCCGGGAAGTTACCGCCGTCGTCGGAAATCTGCGAGAAACCGTACGGTGCGATCAACGGAGCGAAGATCGCGGTCAGCAGGAACAGCGAGGTCAGGACGAGCCCGGCGACGAGCATGCCGCGCTGCAGGCCGACGCTCTTGTTGAAGTGGGAGACCACCGGCAGGCGCCGGAACCAGGATTCCCTGCGGTTTTCTGCGGCAATAGTTGGTTCGATGCTCATGTCAGTACCTCACGCGGGGGTCGATCAGCGCGGCCACGATGTCCACGATGAAGTTGGTCACGGCCACGATCACGGCGAGCAGCACCACAATGCCCTGGACAGCCACGAAGTCGCGGGCCGTCAGGTAGGTCGCGAGCTGGAAGCCGAGGCCTTTCCATTCGAAGGTGGTCTCGGTCAGGACGGCGCCGCCGAGCATGACCGCGATCTGCAGGCCCATCACCGTGATGATCGGGATGAGGGCCGGCTTGTAGGCGTGCTTGGTGACCAGTCGGAATTCGCTGACGCCGCGTGAGCGCCCGGCTTCCACATAGTCCTTGCCCAGGGTGCCGATCACGTTGGTGCGGACCAGCCGGAGGAAGATGCCGGCAGTCAGCAGGCCGAGGGCGACGGCGGGCAGCACGGCGTGCGCGAAGACGTCACCGAGGGCGGCCATGTTTCCGCTGCGCAGGGCGTCGAGCCAGTAGATGCCGGTGGGCGCCTGCAGCGCGGTGAGTGCCAGTTCGGTGGAGGTCTTGGCCCGGCCCGCGACCGGAAGCCAGCCCAGCCAAACCGAGAACGTCAGCTTCAGCAGCATGCCGGCGAAGAACACGGGGGTCGCGTAGCAGAGGATCGCGAAGATCCGCAGCACGGCGTCGGGAGCCTTGTCCCGGCGGTGAGCGGCGATCATGCCCAGCGGGATGCCCACCAGCAGGGCCACGAGCAGGGCGTTGATGGACAGTTCCAGCGTTGCGGAACCGTACGTGGTCAGCATCTCGGAGACCTGGCGGTTGTCCGAAAGCGTGGTGCCGAAGTTGCCGGTGATGAGCTGGCCCAGGTACTCGAAGTACTGCACCAGGATGGGCCGGTCGTAGCCGGCCGAGTGGATGCGCTCCGCCAGTTGCTCCGGAGGGAGCCGGCCGCCGAGGGCAGCCGTGATCGGATCACCGGTGATCCGCATCAGGAAGAACACAAGCGTGACCAGGATGAAAATGGTCGGGAAGATCAGCAGGAACCTGATCAGGATGTATTGGCCCAGTCCCCCACCGGACGACTTCTTCTTTGTCGGCAATAGGCCGTCGGCGTCGCTTGGCGGCGCCTCAATAAGTGTTGTCATTGGTACCTAAAATCGTGTTTCCGTCGGCTTCGTGGGCTTCGGGAATCGGGTGTCCTGCCCTCAGCAAGAGAGGCGGGACGCCGCGCGGGCGCCCCGCCTCACTGGCTGGTCAGGACCGGATGGGGAATTGACCTACTTGGAAATCACACCAAGACGGGTCTTGAAGGACGCATCCAGGGTCTTTTCGACGCCCTTGACGTCCTTGCCGGCGACCATCAGCTGGGCGCCCTGCAGCAGCGGCAGCGTGGAGAGGTCCTTGGCGACGGCCGTCTGGGCGTCACCGAGTACCTTTTCGCGCTCCGTCTTGTCCACCGTCGTGAGCTGCTTTTTGATCAGATCGGTGACGGCGGCGTTCTCGTAGTGGTTCTTGAGGAAGTTGCCCGGGATGAAGAACGGGGTCAGGTAGTTGTCGGCGTCGGAGTAATCCGGGAACCAGCCGAGCTGGTAGACCGGGTAGACGTCCTTGGTGCGGTCCTTGGAGTAGGTGACCCACTCGGTGGACTGCAGGTCGACCTTGAACAGGCCGGACTTCTCCAGCTGTTCCTTGATCATGGCGTATTCGTCGCCGGAGGACTTGCCGTAGTGGTCCGGGTTGTACTGCAGCTTCAGGGTGACCGGAGCGGTGACGCCGGCGTCGCTGAAGGCCTTCTTGGCCTTGTCCAGGCTGGGCTTGCCGCTGCCGTCGCCGTACATGTCCTTGAGCGGCGTGATGGCGCCGACGAAGCCGTCGGGAACGACGGAGTACGCGGGCAGGTACGTGCCCTTGTAGACCTGGCTGGCGATCGCATCGCGGTCAACGATGTCGGCCATGGCCTGGCGGACAGCGAGAGCCTTCTTCGGGTCGGCGTCAGCGGACTTGGCACCGAACGGCATGGTGTCGAAGTTGAAGACGATGTAGCGCAGCTCGCCACCCGGGCCCTTGTGGACGGTGACCTTGGAGTCCTTCTCGAGGTCGGCGGCGTCGGTTGCGGTCAGGCTGCGGCCGGCGACGTCGATGTTGCCCTGCTGGACATCGAGCTTGAGGTTGTTCGAGTCGGCGTAGTACTTGATCGTGGCGCTGTCGTTCGCCGGCTTGCCGAGCAGACCCTTGTAGTCCGGGTTGGACTTGAGGCTGATGAGCTCGTTCTTCTTGTAGCTTTCGATCGTGTACTGGCCGGCGAAGGGCTTGGCCTTGACGATGTCGTCATCGCTCATCAGCTTGTCGGCCGGGAAGACCTCTTCGTCGACGATCGGGCCGGCGTTGGCAGCGAGCACGCCGGGGAAGACCTGGTCGTTGCCCTGCTTGAGCTTGAAGACCACGGTGGAGTCGTCTTTGGCTTCCACCGAGGCGAGGTTGCCCAGCAGGGAGGCCGGGCCGTTGTCGTCATTGATCTTCAGGACGCGGTCGATCGAGAACTTCACGTCAGAGGACGTGAGGGCGTGGCCGTTGGCGAACTTGAGGCCGGACTTGAGCTTGACGGTGTACTCCGTCGGGCTCGTGAAGGACGCGGATTCCGCGATGTCCGGGCTGGAGTCGGCCGTGCCGGGCTTCGAGTTCATCAGGAACGGGTAGATCTGGTTCATCACCATGAAGGAACCGGCGTCGTAAGAGCCGGCGGGGTCGAGGGTGACCACCTTGTCCGTGGTGCCGTACGTAATGGAGCCTCCTGCAGCACCGCCGGAGGACGTTCCGCCGCCGGAAGGTCCGGTGCAGGCTGTGAGTGCAAAGGCGGAAACCCCGGCGAGCGCGATGGCGCTCTGCAGGGCTTTTTTGTTCATTGCCATCTGTGAACTTTCTGTTCGATGAGTACTAGTGCGCAGCCCGAAGTAGCTTGACTCGTTGGGCAGCACCATGTCCTGATTCCTAGATTCAACCAGAAGACCGCGGGCGAATCGTCCAATCTTGTGAGTTGAGACACAAAATTTACACGAACCGGGTGAACTTGGCGTTTTCTTCGCGATTTCCCCCGGATCTTCGGCACTTTTGACCGGGGGTGGGTGTTGGTGCGGGGTGGTTGGAGTTGGGGCGGCGGGGGCTACGAGGTCTGGTCACTAGGTGGACCGGGTCGCTGAGGGGCGGCCGTGTCGCTGAGGGGGCGGGCCGTGTCGCTGAGGGGGCGGGCCGGGTCGCTGAGGGGTGGGCCGGGTCGCTGGGGGCGGGCCGGGTCGCTAAAACGGGCCGGCCGCATGGGGTGGGTGCGCTCCTGCTCCCTGGGCTGCGCCCGTCGCCCCCCCTACCGGGCGGAGCATGTCCGTCTCACAGCCCCAGGGATGGACATGCTCATTTGCAGGATCGAGCACTGGACATAACCACTAAATGTCCACTGGCCGCTGTGAACAATGGACATGTGCGTCACAAGAAACGGCTGTGGCTGAACATGCTCATCCCTGCTGTCCAGGGATGGACATGTCCGTCTCTCCGTTCTGGGGACGAGCATGCCCGGCGCGAGGTGGGGCTTGGACTCGGACATGCTCGTCACTCACGCCGGAGGATTGACATGCTCAATCTCCGGATTGATGACTGGGCATAACTGCAGTGTGTGCCGGTTGGTAGCTGCGAAGAATGGACATGCCGGTCTTGGGCGAGGCTGCACTAGGGCATGCCCGTCGGCCGGGCAAGTGAAGCAACATGCCCGTCGGCCGGGCAGGTGAAGCAGCATGCCCGCCTCCCTGGTCAACGAATGAGCATGTCCCTCACTCGGAGGCGACGATGCGTGGGCATGCCCTTCGCATGTGCCCCAGGGATGGACATGCTCATTACCCGCGCCGAGCACTGGACATATCTAGTAAATGCCCATTGGTGGCCGCGAAAGATGGACATGCCCCTCAACCGGAGCAAGAAATGGGCATGCCGGTCTCGGGCGAGGCTGTACCTGGACATGTCCATCGACCGGATCAAGGGATGGGCATGTCCGTCGGGGCCAGCGGAACGGTCAGGGAAACGGTCCCCTACAACGCCGCGCGCTGCAGGGACCGGGCGGCGTCGATCGTGGCCTGGCCCAGCACGCGGCTGCCCTGGTACAGGACCACGGTCTGCCCGGGGGCCACGCCGCGCAACGGCTCGGCCAGGGTGACCACCAGGTTGCCCGAGCCGTCGGTGTGTTCCATTCGGGCGGTCGCGGGAACGGGGTCGCCGTGGGCGCGGACCTGGGCGTGGCAGTCGAATTCCGCGCCGGTGGCGATCTCGGCGATGGGCAGCCCGGCCCAGGAAACCTTGATGCCGCGGATCTCATCGATGGCCAGCAGCGCCTCGGGGCCCACCACCACTTTGTTCTCCTTGGGCCGGATTTCCAGGACAAACCGGGGCTTGCCGTCGGCGGCGGGGGTGCCGAGCTTCAGGCCGCGGCGCTGGCCGACGGTGAAGGCGTTGGCTCCCGGGTGCTCCCCCACCTTGGCGCCGGATTCGTCCACGATGTCGCCCGTGGTCATCTCGATCTTCTCGGCCAGCCAGCCGGCGGTGTCGCCGTCGGGGATGAAGCAGATGTCGTGGCTGTCGGGCTTGTTGGCCACCGAAAGCCCGCGGCGTTCCGCCTCGGCCCGGACCTCAGCCTTGGACGGGGTGTCTGCGAGCGGGAACATCGAGTGGCGGAGCTGTTCGTGGGTCAGGACGCCGAGCACGTAGCTCTGGTCCTTCGCCCAGTCGGCGGCGCGGTGCAGTTCGGGGTTGCCGTCGGCGTCCGTGATGACCTTGGCGTAGTGGCCCGTGCAGACGGCGTCGAACCCAAGGGCGATCGCCTTCTCCAGCAGTGCGGCGAACTTGATCCGCTCATTGCAGCGCATGCACGGGTTGGGGGTGCGGCCGGCGGCGTATTCGTCTATGAAGTCCTGGACCACATCTTCTTTGAAGCGTTCGGAAAAGTCCCACACGTAGTAGGGAATGCCCAGCACGTCGCACGCCCGCCAGGCGTCACGGGAATCCTCGATGGTGCAGCACCCGCGGCTGCCGGTCCGCAGCGTTCCGGGCATACGGGAAAGCGCGAGGTGGACCCCGACGACGTCGTGGCCGGCCTCGACCGCGCGGGCTGCGGCGACGGCCGAATCGACGCCGCCGCTCATGGCTGCAAGAACTCGCATGCTGGCTTTCTTTAGGAGATGGGGTTTTCGCGGCCGGGCTCCGACGCTGGAGCTAACACAGTGTCCGCTCCGCCATTCTATCGCCACGCCGAATCCTCCCCCAAAAAGCTCTCCTGGGCGGCCGGCCGAAAGGCCTTGACGGCGCTCCCCCGGGCTTCTAACGTCGGCATTGACGGTTTTAGAAACCAGGGCCCCACAAAGGGCTCCACACAGCACAGGACGGGCGGGCAAAGATGACCGAGAACATCGTGATCGTGGGCGGCGGGCTGGCCGGGGCCACCGCCGCCAAAACCCTCCGTGCGGAAGGCTTCGACGGGCCTGTGGTCCTGCTGGCGGAAGAGGCACACGCCCCCTACCTCCGGCCGCCGCTGTCCAAGGAGTACCTACTCGGCAAAGACGGTGAGGAGGCGCTTCCGGTGGTTCCGGCCGGCTGGTACGCAGAGAACGACGTCGACCTCCGCGCCGGTGTGTCGGCCGCCGGACTGGACACGGGCACCCGCTCCGTGACCCTCGCCGACGGCTCACGGCTCCCCTATACCTCGCTCCTGCTGGCCACCGGTGCGCGGCCGCGCTCGATTCCGCTGCCCGGAAAGGACCTCGACGGCGTGATGACGTTCCGGACCGTGGAGGACAGCCGCCGGCTGCGGGACGCCCTCGCCGGCGGCGGCCGGAACGTGGTGATGGTCGGTTCCGGCTGGATCGGGATGGAACTGGCCGCCGCGGCGAGTTCCTACGGCAACACCGTTACCCTGCTGGGGTTGGAGCACGTGCCGCTGGAAGCCGCGATCGGGCCCGACCTCGGCCGCTTCTTCCGGTCCCTGCACGAATCCCGCGGCGTACGGTTCCGGCTGCCGGCGTCGGCCGCCGAGATCCTGGGCGATGCCGGACGGGTCTCCGGTGTCCGCACGGACACCGGAGAAGTCCTGGCGGCGGACCTCGTGGTCGTCGCCGTCGGCGTGGTTCCGGAAACGTCGCTCGCCGCGGCGGCCGGCCTGGACCTGGACAACGGGATCCTCACCGACGCGTCGCTACGGACCTCCGCCCCGGGAGTCTTCGCCGCCGGTGACGTCGCCAACGCGCTACATCCGTTTACCGGCAAGCACCACCGCAGCGAGCACTGGTCCAACGCCCTCAACGGCGGGAAGGTCGCAGGGAAGGCGATGCTGGGCCTGCAGGCGGAACTGGACACAATTCCCTATTTCTACACGGACCAGTTCGACGTCAGTATGGAATATTCGGGCTTCCCGGGCCTGGTGGACGGCCCTCCGGTGGTCCGGGGTTCGCTCGAGGAGAAGGCCTTCCTTGCATTCTGGCAGCGCGGCGGCCAGGTGGTGGCCGGTATGAACGTCAACTGGCCGCGGTCCGATAAGCCCCAGAAAGCCATCAAGGCCCTCATCGCGTCCCGGACCGCCATCAGTCCCGGCGCCCTGGCGGACACCGACGTCCCGCTGGATCAGCTGCTGCCGGACGCCTAGCCCTGCGCGGCGGACTGCCGGAACACGGTCCCGGCGGTCTGGATGCTGGACTCGTGTCCGGCCATTCCGGCCTGGCGTGCGCGGGCATAGGCCCCCGGCAGGGCCGCGAGGAGGGCGTCGACGTCGGACTCGGACGACGCATGGCCCAGGGTGAAGCGCTGGGCACCGCGCGCGGTGTCCTCATCCAGGCCCATGGCGAGCAATACATGGGACGGCCGCGGAACCCCGGCGGTGCAGGCCGACCCCGTGGAGGACTCCACGCCGGCAAGGTCCAGGAGGAACAACAGCGAGTCGCCCTCGCACCCAGGGAAGGTGAAGTGGGCGTTGCCGGGCAGGCGGCCGGGCCCGGGGGCGCCGCGGAGTACAGCCTCGGGAACCGCCGCGCGGACCCCCTCGATCAGCCGGTCCCGCAACGCGGTGATCCTCGCCGACTCCGCGGCAAGGTGGCCCGTGGCGGCCTCGGCTGCCGCGGCGAAGGCGGCGATCGAGGCGGTGTCCAGGGTGCCGGAGCGCACGTCACGTTCCTGTCCCCCGCCGTGCTGGACCGGCGTCAGCGTGACGGCACGGCCCAGGAGCAGGGCACCGACTCCCACGGGTGCGCCGATTTTGTGGCCGGAGATGGACATGGCATCGAGGCCGGTATCGCGGAAATCGACCGGCACGGATCCGAACGCCTGCACGGCGTCGGAGTGCACGGGGACACCGGCGGCGTGGGCCAGCCGCACAATGTCGGCCACAGGCTGGATGCTGCCCACCTCGTTGTTTGCCCACATAACGGTGACCAGGGCGATCGAGGCAGGATCATCGGCCAGCTCGGCGGCCAGGACCGTAAGGTCCAGCACGCCGTCGGCGTCGACGGGCAGCCAGCGGACCTCGGCACCCTCGTGCCGCTCCAGCCATTCCACCGTGTCCAGCACGGCATGGTGCTCGACGGCGGAACACAGGATGCGCGTCCGGCCGGAAGCTTCGGCGCGGCGGGCCCAGTACAAACCCTTGACGGCCAGATTGTCCGCTTCTGTCCCGCCGGAGGTGAAGATGACTTCCGAGGGATGGGCCCCGGCCGCGGCAGCCAGGGTCTCCCGTGCGTCCTCCACGGCCCGGCGGGCGCGACGGCCGGATCCGTGCAGCGACGACGGGTTGCCGGTACGGGCCAGCTCGCGCGTCAGGGCGGCCAGCGCCTCTGCGGCGAGCGGTGTGGTGGCGGCATGGTCTAGGTATACGGGCACAGCCCAATTCTACTGTGCGGCGCCCGGGGACCGCTGGTGTACATTCGAGCGGTGAAGGCGTCCCTGTACCTCATCCTGGCCACCCTGTTCTGGTCCGGGAACTTCGTGGTGGGCCAGGCCGCGGTTGCCTCGATGACGCCTCTGGACCTGACATTCTGGCGCTGGACGCTCGCTGCCGTGCCACTGCTGGCCCTCGCCCAACTGGTGGAGAAGCCGGACTGGCGCGCGGTGCTGCGGCGGTGGCCTGTCCTGCTGTTGCTCAGCGTCCTCGGCATGGTCAGCTACACCCTGCTGCTGTACGGCGCGCTGGGCTACACCTCGGCGATCAATGCCTCCCTGATCACGGCGGTAAACCCGGCCCTCATTGTGGTGCTGGCGATCGTGGTGCTCGGCGAGAAAACCACCCGGCTCGGCTGGCTCGGGCTGATGGGGGTGCTGCTGGTCCTGACCCGCGGGGAGCTGCAGCGGGTGCTCAGCCTCTCGTTCAACACCGGCGAACTGATGATGGTCGGTGCGATCGTTGTGTGGGCTGCGTACACGATCATCGCCCGCCGGCTGGAGGTCCCGGCCATTGCCGCCACCGCGGTCCAGGTCGCCATGGCGACCGTTATGCTGGCGCCTTTCGCCGTCGCCCTGCAGGTGCGGCTCCCTGACACCCCGGTGGGCGGCTGGTCGCTGGCGTACATCGCTGTGTTCCCCTCCCTCGGCGCCTACCTGTTCTGGAACCTGGCCCTGAAGACCACCCCGCCGGCCACCGCAGGAAACTATCTGAACCTGATGGTCGTCTTTACTGCCATCATCACGGTGGCGCTGGGCACGCCGCTGACGCTGGTTCAGGTAGCCGGCGGCCTCCTGGTTGTTGCCGGGGTGCTGCTGACCGGCTTTAAGGGCCGGGCCGCACTCAGGACGGCAGGATCCGGGCGCAGCACTGGACCGGGGACGCGGCTCCGTCGGCCCTGAGCTGTTCGATGTCGAGCGCCTCCACCCTGGCCGGGTCCACGCCGCAGGCTGCCGCGGCCCCGCCCAGGAACGCGCCGTTCATCGCGCACACCACGCCGGCATGGCCCTGGGCCACCCGGTGGAAGGGACAGTTGAGCAGCACCAGGCCGCCCTCGCCGTCGTCCGCGGGCTGGTAGCCCTCGGCGACCAGTACAGACGGGAAATCGTCGGCGCCGGCGGCGTCAGCCGCGGCCCCGCCCCGGACGCGGGCGGCACGCAGCAGCGCGTCCCTGGCCGATCCGCCGTCGGCGGCCGAATCCTCCACGGCGGAGACCAGCAGCTCGGCGGCGAGGTCGTAATTGCGCTCCGGGACTGACGCGGAGACCTCCTCGACTGCGGCCCGGTACAACTTGGCCGGCCGGCCGGAACCCGGCCCCTCCTTGCCGCCGAGTTTCCGGAATTCCACGGCCAGCAGTCCGTCGCGCACCAGGCGGTCCAGGTGGAACGACGCCGTACTCCGCGCCATTCCCAGAGCGGCGGCCGCGTCGTCGCGGCCCACGGCGTCCGGGGCTGCGGTGACGACGTCGAACAGGCGGCGGCGGTTCTCGTCGCCCAGCGAGGCGACGGCGGCCACCCTGCTGATCCAGGGAACTCGGTTCATGGGCCCAGCCTAACTCTAAAAACAAGATGCGTTGCTTAATTCAGCACTCTCATTCTAAAATCAAAGTATTCAACTTTAGAAGGCGTAGACCCATGAAATCTTCAACAACCCTTTCGGCTCCGGTCATAAGCGTTGCCGGCCAGCAGCGGCAGGCCTACCTGTTGCTGCGCACGGTCTTTACTGTGGCGCCGATCATCTTCGGCCTGGACAAGTTCACCAACCTGCTCACCCACTGGACGATGTACCTCGCGCCGGTGGCGACTTCGGTGGTGCCGGTCCCGGCGCAGACCTTTATGTATGTGGTGGGCATCGTCGAAATCATCGCCGGCCTCGCCGTGGCGTTCCGGCCGCGCTTTGGCTCCCTGCTGGTGGCGGTGTGGCTGCTGGGCATCATCATCAACCTGCTGGTCCTGGGCAGCTTCTTCGACGTGGCCCTGCGCGACTTCGGGCTGCTGGTCGGAGCCCTGGCCCTGAACCGCCTCTCGCCCGCAAAGGGCCGGTAGGCAGCTCCTGGTGGCCGCCGCTCGTCCGTCCCGGAAGGGATCAGGACGACGGCGGCACCACGGCGAGCCGGGCGGCGATGTCGGCCCGCGCGGCCGCGAGCGCGGCGGGCCCGGGGCAGGATACGGAAATGTACACGGACGAGCCGGCCTTCGCGAACAGCCGGGCATAGCTGGCCGTTGCCCGCGACCCGGCCTTTTTCCCGTCTTCGAAGACAAGTACTTCCACCTTCGGCGCCGGTTTGTCCGGCTGGCCGCCCCAGCGCAGGGTGGCGGTCTTGAGGTAGGCCGGCTGGATGGTGGGATCCAGGTAGTGGAAGAGCGCCTCCGTGGACGCCTTGTCGTCGCCGGCGACGGCCAAAGGCCACTGGTTTACGCGGACCTTGGCATCAACCACACAGCCGTCGGCTTTGCGGTATTCGGTGGCACCGGCCACCGCCTGCTTGGAGGTCTTCCACCGCGGCGCGTCATGGAGTCCGTCCGAGAGCTGCACCGGGACTCCGGCCGCGAGACGGTCCCCCGCGGCAAGGGGCAGGTTCCGGGCCGCGACAGCGTCGGCGTCGTACCCCGGCGTCACCGTCGGGGTCGCCAGGGTGGGGGCCGCGCTGCCGGTGGGCCGGGGCGCTGCCGGATCCGGGACGCCCACACTGCAGGCCGCCAGGAGCGGCACCAGCGCCAGGAGTAGGCCGGTTACGCGGGCGCGGCCAATGCGGGGGCGCGGCGTCGTTGCCAGACGGACGGCAGCCCGGCTTCCGGGCGTGTTGCGCGTAGCCATATCCCCTCCCCTACGCCAGGACCCGGAGGGCCCCGGGGACAACGTCGATGGTCAGCGGCAGCGGTCCGATCCGCTCCCCGTCCGCGTAGGCGACCACCCCACGCGCTTCCAGTTCGACCCGCCGGACGCGGCGCAGTTCCACGGCCGGGTGGGCCACGTGACGGCCCGAGAAGACCTTGGGGAAGACGGCCAGGAAGCCCGCGCGGGAGAGCGGCCGGACGATGAAGAGGTCCAGGTACCCGTCGTCGAGGACGGCGTCGGGCGCCACCTTCATGCCTCCGCCGATTGACTGGCCGTTGGCCACCGAAATGAGCATGGCCCCCTGCTGCCAGCGTTCGCCGTCGGCCGTGACGGTGTAATCGATGGCGCGGAAGGTGGCCAGTTCGCGCAGCATCGCCAGGTTGTACCGGGCCTGCCCGCGCGGCCGGCGCCAGTTGTTGGCCCGCTCGTTGACGGCAGCATCGAAGCCCGCCGAGACCACCCCGGCAAACCAGTGCGTCTTTCCCGCCGAGCTGACCCGTCCCGCGTCGATCAGGCGGCCGCCCGCCGGCAGTGCGGCCAGGACCCGTGCGGCCGCGGCCGGGATGTCATGCCGCGGGAGGCCGAGCGCACGGGCCATGTCGTTGCCCGTGCCGCTGGGAATGATGCCCAGGGGTGTTTCGCCGAACGCGGCGCCGGACCCGGCGAGCGCATTCACCCCCAGGTGCACCATGCCGTCGCCGCCCACCACCACCAGGGCGTCCACGCCGTCGGCGAGAGCTTTGTCCACGGCGCGGGCCAGGGCGTCGTAGCTGTCCTCACACAACTCGAGGACCTGCGCTCCGGCGGCGCGGAGGCAGGCCGCCGCCTCCCGGCCGGCATGCTGCCCGCGGCCAAAAGACGCGCGCGGGTTGACGGCAAGGGCGATCTTCATGCGCTGAATTATGCCAGCCGGCGGGAACCTTCCGCGGTCACGCGCTCGTTATTCCCCCAGTTGGTTAAACTGGCCACGCCGGAGGTCCAGGCCGGACTGGCTCCACTGACACAAAGGAATCTTGCTTGACGCAGGCCGACAGCTCGCACTACCAGGTCCTCAGGATCCCCGTCACCGCGACGGACAAGGACATCAAGGTGGCCTACCGCAAGGCTGCCCGCACCGCCCACCCCGACCACGGGGGCGACGCCGCGACGTTCCGCCGGGTCACCCTCGCCTACGAGACGCTCATCGATGCCCGGCGCCGCGCGGATTACGACCGCTCTTACGGCAGCGGCACCGCGTACTCCAGCAGCACGGCCCCGGCCGACGACGGAGCACTTTTCGACGCGCCGGCAGCCGGCAGCCGGGCCTCTGCGCACGTCCGCCGCCCCAATACACCCCGCAACACCGCCGCGGATGCCCCTGTCTATGTCCCGTCCTTCGAGGAAGTCGAGGCTGCCGGCGGGGTACCCCTGATCCCGGCGTCGACGGCGCGGCAGCAGGTCCATGGGATGCCCCGCCGGCGGGGCATCTTCGGCGCCGAGGCCCGCATCCAGCGTGAGATGCGGACGGTGCAGCTGATCACCCGGCAGATCCTGCCGGCCATCCCTGCCGCCCGCCTGGTCAACGGCCTGCAGTCCCCGGCGGATAACAGCCACATCGACCACGTCCTGCTGTCCGGCTACCGGCTGGCCATCATCGGGTCCATGCTCCTGCCGCCCGGCGCCTACGCATGGAACGGCAGCACCCTCAACCACGGCGGCCGCTCCGTGGCTCCGCCCCAGCTGGCCCATGTGGTGCGGCGGATGCAGGACATCTTCCCCGAACTGAATGTCACCGGCTGGACCGTGGTCCACAGCACGGACGGCAACCTGCACGAGCCTGTGATCGACCGGCACGGACGCTCAGCCCGGGACCGTTCGGCTAGCCACGAACTGGTCCAGGTGGTCAACGCCGCCGGGCTGGCCCGCGGCCTGAAGCAGTTCCTCGGGTCAGGGCCGGCTCCGAACACCGTGAACGTCCCGGTGCTCGCCAGGCTGCTACGCGGAATGCACTAGCCCGCGGCCGGCTGGCTAGGATGGAGGCGTGTTCCGCATCCTCTTCCACAGCCCCGAAATCCCCGGCAATACCGGCAATGCCATCCGACTGGCCGCCATCACCGGGGCCGAACTGCACCTGGTGGAGCCGCTGGGCTTCGATTTCTCCGATGCCAAGCTCCGCCGCGCCGGACTGGACTACCACGACCTCGCCGTTGTCACCGTGCACCCCGACATCGACGCCGCCTGGGCCGCCCTGCAGCCGGAGCGTGTTTTTGCCTTCACGTCCGACGGCGAAACGTCCTACACAGACATCAGCTACCGCCCCGGCGACGTGCTGATGTTCGGCCGGGAGTCCGTGGGCCTCTCCGAGGAGGTCAAGCACGATCCGCACGTAACCTCGCGGGTGCGGCTTCCCATGTTGCCGGCCCTGCGGTCGCTTAACCTCGCCAACGCTGCCTCGATCGCCGTTTACGAGGCCTGGCGCCAGCAGGGCTTCGCGGGCGCCAAGCTCTAGCCCAACTTCAAGCACCGCGGGCCGACCCCGGTCGCGGTCGCGGCCGGCACAAAAAGCCCTCCAGTCCGGCCCATCCGGCGCCCGGCCCGCTCCGAATCTTTTGTGAGACACCACGGAAGGAAGCGAAGGGAGCGAGGAGCGGCAGGTGACAACGTTGCAGGTGGATAGACGTCCGGCCCATCAGATTGCGGACCCGCACGGTACAGTTCAGCCCCGGCTTGGCCCGCGACCGGCGGCTGGCACCCTATGCTTGAAGATGATGGAAACTCCGAATGCCCCGAATCCCGAGGCCGCCGCTCCCCCCAGCGCTTCAGCCGACGTAAACCGCCGGCTCGGAGTTCTGCTCGGACAGATTGCCAACGGTGACCAGGCCGCGTTCGCCGAGTTCTACCAGCTCACCTCGCGCCGGGTATTCGGCATGGCCCGCCGGGTCCTGATCGACGTCGAACTCAGCGAGGACACCACCCAGGAAGTCTTCCTCCAGGTCTGGCAGAACGCGGCAAAGTTCAACGCCGACGCCGGCAGTCCGCTCGCGTGGCTGATGACGATCTCGCACCGCCGGGCCGTGGACAAGGTCCGGTCGTCGCAGTCGTCCACCGACCGGGAGGCCCGCTACGGCGCCAGCAGCCAGGAAATCGACCACGACTCGGTCTCCGACGAGGTCGGCAGCCGGCTCGAGGCCGAGGCCGTGGTCAGGTGCCTGGACACCCTGACCGACACACAGCAGGAATCCGTCCGGCTCGCCTACTACGGCGGGCTGACCTACCGGGAAGTCGCGGAAAAGCTCAACGCCGCCGTTCCCACCATCAAGTCCCGCATCCGCGACGGACTGATCCGACTGAAAACCTGTTTGGGGGTGAGTTGAGATGAACCACATCGATCCGCAGGACGGCAGCCGCACACCCGGCAGCTTCTCCACCGACATCGCCGGAGACCTCAGCTCCGGCCGCGCCGTTGACCTCGCCGAGGTCTATGCGCTGCACGCCCTCGACGACGCCGAACGCGCCGCCGTCGACCGCCACATCGCGGAGGCAACCCCGGCCGTCCGCGCCGAGTTCGAGGAACGCGTCCGGCAGGCCCGCGAGACGCTGGCCACCAGCTTCACCGCGGAGGAGGAGCCGCCGGCGGCACTCTTTGGCCGCATCGTGGCCGCTCTGCCCGTCCAGGCCGCGGAGTCCGGCAGCGCCACGCCCGCCGGCACCGGCACTCCCCCCGTTGCAGCACGGCCGGTCCGGGAACACCCCGATAGTCCGGTCGTGGACGAACTCGGCGCGGCACGCCAGCGCCGGGAGGAACGGCGCCGGCCGCAGGGCATGCGCAACTGGCTTATTGGTGTCGCAGCCGCAGCTGCGATCGCCGTCGGCGGGGTGGGGGTGGGCGCCTATGTCGCCAACCAGAACGACCCCGTCAACCAGGTGCTCGAGGCCAGCGACGTGCGCAAGGCCACAGTCGACGTCATCGGCGGCGGCACGGCGTCGCTGACTCTCTCGTCGTCGAAGGACGCCGCCGTCGTCAAGATGAACGGCGTTCCTGCCCCGCCGTCGGGCAAGGTCTACCAGATGTGGCTGATCCCCAAGGACGGCTCCGCGCCGGTCTCCAAGGGCCTGATGGACGCCGCCGCGCTGTCCAAGCCGGCCGTGGTCACGGGCATCGGCTCGGCCGCTGCCCTCGGCATCACCGTGGAACCGGTGGGCGGCTCGAAGACGCCCACCATGCCGACGGTGGCCGCCGCACCGCTGGGCGCCTGACCGGCCACAGCCCACACACCATAAGAACAAAGCCGCGCCGGCCCCGACTGAGTCGGGGCCGGCGCGGCTTTGTGGTGCTGTTGTGTCCGGACGCGGTGCTGCCGCGGGTGGCTAGATGATCAGCGAGAGCAGCATAACGAAGGCAAAGCCCACCACGGAGATCAGTGTTTCCATTACGGACCAGGTCTTGAATGTCTGCCCCACACTCAGGCCAAAGAGTTCCTTGACCAACCAGAACCCGGCGTCGTTGACGTGTGAGAGGAAGAGCGATCCGGCTCCGATGGCCAGGGCCAGCAGGGCCGCATGCGTCGGGGTCAGCGAGCTCGCCAGCGGCGACACAATGCCGGCCGCGGTCACCGTGGCCACGGTGGCGGACCCGGTCGCCAGGCGCAGCGCGACGGCCACCAGGAAGCCCAGGACCAGCACGGACATGTTCGCGCCCTCGGCCCACTTCTTGACGGCGTCGCCCACGCCGGCGCCGATCAGGGTCTGCTTGAAGCCGCCGCCGGCGCCCACGATCAACAGGATCGCGGCGATCGGGCCCAGGCTGGCACCGATCTTGGTGGTGATTTTGTTACCGGTGAACCCCACGGCGTAGCCGAAGGTGCCGATGGCCAGCAGAACCGCCAGGGTCATCGCCACCAGCGGCTGCCCGACGAAGTCGAAGAACACCCGGACCCACGGCGCGGTCGCGGGATCCGGCCAGATGATGTCCACAACGGCCTTGAGCAGCATCAGGACCACGGGGAAGACGATGGTCATCAGCGTCACCGGGAAGCTGGGCTGGCGCTTGACGCCTTCCAGGTCGGCACCGTGTTCGGTGTCGATGCCGCCGGCGACGGCGGGAGCTCCGACCGGGACCCATTTGGCCGCGAGCCGGGAAAACAGGGGTCCGCAGATGATGACGGTCGGGACGGCCACGAGGAGTCCGAGGGCCAGGGTGGTGCCGAGTTCGGCCTTGACGGCGCTAAGCGCGATCAGGGGTCCGGGGTGCGGCGGCACCAGGCCGTGCAGCACGGACAGTCCGGCCAGGGCCGGGATGGCGATGCGCATCAGCGGCATTTTGGAGCGCTGCGTGACCAGCACGATTACCGGGAGCAGCAGCACCAGACCGATCTCGAAGAACATCGGCAGGCCGATGATCACCGCGACCAGCGTGATGGACCAGACCACCCGGTTTCCGCCTGCCTTGGCGAGCAGGGTGTCCACCACCCGGTTGGCCCCGCCGGAGTCGGCCAGAAGCTTGCCGAGCATGGCGCCGAGGGCAATGAGCAGGCCGACTTCCTTCAGGACGCCGCCCACACCGTCCTCGAAGTTGCTGATGATTTTGGCCGGTTCCACACCCGAGGCGAGTCCGACGAAGGCCGAGCCCAGCACCAGGGCAAGGAAGGGGTGGAGCTTGAACTTGGCGATCAGCACCACAATCAGCGCGATGCCGAGGGCCGCGACCACCAGGAGCTGGGTGTCGTGGCCGGTCCAGGCCTCGACGGCGGCGGGGAGCTGCGTAACTGCAAATGAATTCACAAGGGGTTCCTAGCGGGAAGAAAGAGTGCTGGCCGGTGCCCGGTCAGCGGGTGGCGGCGTCGGCACCGTTGAGGTGAAGCCGGTCGATGATTTCCTGGGCCTCGTCGGCCGGGGTGGCCCCGACTGAGAGCGTGATGAAGTTCTCGTCGCCTGTGGGGGCCTCCAGGGCGTCGAACTGGGAGTCCAGCAGCGCCGGCGGCATAAAGTGGCCGTGCCGGGAGGCCAGCCGGTCCGAGATCCGGTCCTTGCTGCCCTCCAGGAAGACAAACACCACACCCTCGCCGCGGAGCACGTCGCGGTAGCGCTTCTTCAGGGCCGAGCAGGTCACGATGCCGGGGGTGTCCGCGGTGGTGTGGTCCCTGATCCAGCCGGCGATGCTGTCCAGCCAGGGCCAGCGGTCCTCGTCGGTCAGGGGCTGGCCGGCGTGCATCTTGGCGACGTTGGCTGCCGGGTGCAGGTCATCGCCTTCCGCGAGGTCCCAGCCGAGCCGCCCGGCGAGCAGGCCCGCCACGGTGGATTTGCCCGAGCCCGAGACGCCCATGATGACCAGAACGGGGTGCTGCGCAGTCTTCGCCATTAAAGTCTGCCTTCCATCAATAAATATGATTTAAACAGAGGCAAGCATATGGCAGCGCTCACGCCGGGGCAACACTAGAAACCCGCGATGGTTCCCGGGCCGTTCACAGCGACCACGTGGAACGCCTCGGCGCTGCGGCCCGGCGCGAGTCCCCCGCGTTTCCCGGTGGCGGCCATCAGGCCCCGCACCATGCGGTCCATGGCCTCGGCGTCGGGGTGCTGGCTGGTGTGGACGTGGATTGCCTCAAGCTTCTGCTCGACGTTCGCCGACACGTCCACGAAGTGGTTTTCCCGTTCCTCCGGGCCTGCGAAGAGCCACAGCCAGGGCAGTTTGTAGGCCTCCAGCCCGGCGGCAGCAAGTTCCGGATAGGCGAACGGGTTCTCCAGGGCCGGGTAGACCGCCCGGGTCACCGCCTCCCCCACGGCCAGGTGGTCCGGGTGGCTCTTCTGGATCCGGGTCCAGTTGCGTTCGGGGTGCATGGCCAGCACGACGTCGGGGCGGAGCCGGCGGATCAGCCGCACCACCTCCCGTATGACTTCGTGTGACGGCTCCAGGTAGCCGTCACGCTGGTGGAGGTAGTGGATGTCCGTCACGCCGACGAGGGCCGCGGCACGCTCCTGCTCCCGCGTGCGGAGGGCGACGATCTCCTCACGCTGCTCCGGGTCGAACCCGCCGGCGTCACCGTCGGTCATGATGCAGTAGCTGACCTCGACGCCGGCCGCGGTCCAGCCCGCAATGGTGCCGGCTGCCCCGAAGTCGATGTCGTCCGGGTGAGCGGCGAAACAAAGCACCCGCCCGATCCGGGTGTGGTCCGGGTCGAACGGGCTCTGCGCCGCGGGGGCATTGGTGCTCACTGGTCAGCCTTGCGTTTCTTGATTTCTTCGGTGGCCTGCGGGAGGACCTGGAAGAGGTCACCGACAATGCCGAAGTCGGCGATCTCAAAGACCGGCGACTCGGCGTCCTTGTTCACCGCCACGATCACCTTGGCCGTCTGCATGCCGGACTTCTGCTGGACGGCCCCGGAAATACCTGCGGAGAGGTAAAGCTGCGGCGACACCGTCTTGCCGGTCTGGCCCACCTGTGCGTCGTGGCCGATCCAGCCGGCATCCGTGGCGGCGCGGGAAGCGCCGATAGCGGCGCCGAGAGCGTCGGCGAGGTCCTCAAGCGGCCCGAAGTTTCCGTCGACGCCGCGGCCGCCGGCCACGACGATCCTGGCTTCGGAGAGCTCGGGGCGCCCGCTGGCGGCCTTCTCGGTCCGCCCGGTCACCCGGGCCGCCGAGGCGGTGGCGCCGCCCGGCACGTCCACGGTCACGGCCTGCGGGGCGGTGGGGACGGCGGCCGGCTCCGGCTCAGCGCTGTTGGCTTTGACGGTCAGTACCGCGACGGGCGTGGTGGCCCGGGCCGTGGTGGTGTAGGCGCCGGCGAGCACGGATTTGTGCGCGGTCCCGTCCGGGTCCACGGCGACGACGTCGGTGATGACGCCTGCGCGGAGCTTGATTCCCAGCCGCGCGGCGATCTCCTTGCCTTCGGCGGTGTTGTCCGCCAGCACGATGTCCGCCCCGGAGGCCTCGGCGGCCGCCGCGAGGAAGGCGGCTTTGGGACCGACGAGGTAGTCGTTGAGGTCCGCCGCCGACGGGACGTAGAGCTCGGACGCGCCGTAGGCCGCGAGGGCGGCGCTGACGTCGTCCTGCAGGCCGCCGTTGAACGCCACAGCCACCTCGCCCAGGCCGCGGGCGATCGTGAGCAGTTCCAGGCTGGATTTCTTCAGCGCCGGACCCGGGGTATCGATGAAAACGAGTGCTTTTGCCATGTCTGGAACTTTCTTAGAGCAGCTTCTGGGCGGCCAGGAAGTCCACCAGCTTGATGCCGGCGTCGCCGTCGTCGGTGATGATGGTGCCGGCCGTCCGCGGCGGCCGGAGGTCCGCCGTCTCAACCGTGGTCCAGGACCCCGCGAGGCCCACCTCGCCGGGCTCGACGCCGATATCGGCCAGGGTCAGGGTGGTGATGGTTTTCTTCTTCGCCGCCATAATGCCCTTGAAGTTCGGGTACCGCGGATCGTTGATCTGGTCGGTGACCGAGACCACGGCAGGCAGGGTGGCCTCGACGGTGTCGGCGTGGGAGTCGCCGTCGCGGCGGGCGGTGAGGGTGCCGCCGTCCAGGTCGAGGGAGGCCGCGAAGGTCACCTGGGGCAGGCCCAGGCGCTCGGCGAGCTGGGCGGGCACCAGGGACGTTTCGCCGTCAGTGGAGGCCATTCCGGTGAGGATGAGGTCCGCCGGGGAGTCGGCGCCAAGGTGGCGGATCGCCGCGGCCAGGGCCAGGGAGGTGGCAGCGGCATCCGAGCCGGCCAGCGCCTCGTCGCTGAGGTGCACGCCCTCGGTGGCGCCGATCTGCAGCGATTTCTTGACGGCGTTGACGGCGCCGGCCGGGCCCATACTCAGGGCAATGACCTTATTTCCCGCGGCTTCGCCGCCGCGGGCCTCGCTCAGCTGCAGCGCCGCTTCCAGGGCGTATTCGTCCAGTTCGGACAGGATGCTCTCGGACCGGTCGGTGGTGTTGGCCGCACCGCTGAGGTGCCGGTCGAACTGCGCGTCCGGAACGTGCTTGACGAGCACGATGATTTTCAAAGTCTCTTCCACTGTGTTTACAGCAGCCTTCCATGCCGGGGGCGGCCAGCCGGGTGGGGTCGTGGCCAGGGGTGCCCGGGCGGCCGGGCTGCTCCAAGCTAACCATATAGCGGGGCCACGGCGCGGCCCCGGTTAACGCCTGTGTCAGCTGCCCGCGGAGAGGGCGTCCGGGAGCGGCCCCCGGGGATCGGTCCCGGGCTGACGTGCGTGCCCGGAACGGCGAAGCCGGCCGCCACCCCTCAGGGCGCCGGCCGGCTTCTCGTTGTACTTCCCGCGTCGGCGGGTGCTGCCGCTACTGCTGCTGTTGTTACTGCTCGGCGGCTGCGCCCAGCGTCACATCAAGCTGCTGTTCCTTGCCGCCGCGGAGGACGGTGACCTGGACCTTCGCGCCGGCTGCCTGCTCGCGGACTGCGGCCGTGAGCTGGTTCGGATCGCTGATGGAGCGGTCCTGGAACTTGGTGATGACGTCGCCCACCCTGATGCCGGCTTTGTCGGCGGCGGAGCTTGGCTCCACCGTGGCCACGTCTGCGCCTACAGAGAAACCGGAGGACGAGGTGCCCGCCGCCTTGGCCTTCACGCTCACCCCGAGCTGGCCGTGGGTGGCCTTGCCGTTGCTGATGATCTCCTGGGCGACGCGCTTGGCGTTGTTGATCGGGATGCTGAAGCCGACGCCGATGTTGCCGCTGCTGCTGCTGCCGGCGGAGTCCCCGCCGGCCGAGGCGATGGCGACGTTCACGCCGATGATTTCACCCTTGCTGCTGACCAGAGCACCGCCGGAGTTGCCAGGGTTGATGGCGGCGTCGGTCTGGATGACGTTGATCGAGATGCTGCCCTGGTCAGCGGTGCTGGGGGCCTGTCCCCCGCCGGGAGGAGCGAACTGGAAGCCCTGGTCGCCGCCCTGGGAGTTGTCGGCGCCGTTCTTGGGGGCGGCCGAGGACGCGACACTGATGGTGCGGTTCAGGGTGGAGACGATGCCGTCCGTGACCGTACCGGTCAGGCCCAGCGGGGACCCGATCGCGACGGCGGTGTCACCGACGTTGAGCTTGTCCGAGTCGCCGAGGGTGGCCGGGACCAGCCCCGCCGGATTGTCCACCTTGATGACGGCGAGGTCGGAGAGCGGGTCCGTGCCGACGATCTTGGCACTGAAGACCTTGCCGGTGCTCGTGCGGACCTCGACGGCGGCGTTCGCCGACTTGCCGTCAAGGGTAACCACGTGGGTGTTGGTAAGGATGTGGCCTTCGCCGTCGAGGATGATGCCGGATCCGGTGCCGCCGTCGCTGCCGCTGGTGGCTTTGATGGTCACCACGCTGGGTGAGGCCTTCTCGGCGGCGGCGGTGATGGCGTTGACGTCGTCCTTGTTGTTGACGATCACGGTGCCGGACTGGCTGGTGCCGCCGGTGGCGGCCAGCGAACGGTTGCCGATCAGGGCATTCCCGCCGGCGACCACTCCGCCGCCCACCAGGCCGGCGGCAAGGATGCTAGCGACGAGCGTGGGCACACCGAAGGCCGCTTTACGCTTCGGGGCATTCCCGGGCTGGTTGAAGTTGTGGTTGTAGGGGCCGGCCGGCGGCTGGTTGCCGTAGCCGCCGTTGGCGCCGGCGCCGTAGTTGTAAGGGCCGCCAAACTGCTGTGTGTCGGGGGCGGCGTGCTGGCCGTAGGCCGGTTCCCGCTGCGGGTATACGGGCCGCGGGGCGTCTTCCGGGCGGTCGAGCCGCATGGTCGGGTTGGCCCCGGCTGCGTCCTCCGCCGGCGCGGCCTGCGGAGCGTCGGCGGAGGACCCGGAAGCCGCAACCGGCTCCCGGTCCTTTGCTGATGGATCCGGTGACGCGCCCTGCAGTGGGTTCTCAGTCATGGGACTTCCTTTCATCCTCGTCTGCACTCAATTATGGCCGCACTCGCTGGAACAAGAGCGAACATTTGCTGGGAGGTTCCTGAACGCCGCTGCGCTTCCGGCGGGTTCTTCGGCATGGCCTGCCGCCCGGTTCAGCGCGTTTCGCTGGTGGCATATTCCCGGCTGTGGACGGCCTCCGGGGTGCACCATAGAATCAAATGGAATCGCCACAGCGACCTGCGGCTTTACACCTGCGTGGGGGCGCTGCTGCGTTCTGAGACGACCGGCTCGGCCCGATCCGGTCACAGAAGTGCTGAAGGGTTGCACATGCGGTCAATGACGAAACGATTCCTCGCCGTGCTGGGCGTCGCCGGGCTGCTGGCACTCCCCGCCGCGCCCGCCTTCGCGGAAGATCCGGTCACCCTGGATCCTGCCAACAAGATTGTCGATTCCGCCGGCGTCCTGGGCGGCAAGAAGCCGGATGTTGAGGCGGCCATCAAGAAACTCGGCACCGACCACCAGATGAACCTCTACGTGGTTTACGTCAAGACGTTCCAGAACCCGACTGACAGCGGACAGTGGGCGCAGGCCGTCGCCGAGAAGGCGAACCTGGGGTCCAACTCGCTGGTCCTCGCCGTCGCCACCCAGGCCCGCAAGTACCAGCTGAGCAAGCCGGTCAACAGCAAGATCACGAACACCCAGCGCGAGAACATCATCAAGAACGCCGTCGATCCGCAGCTGCGTAACGGCGACTATGCGCAGGCCGCCATCGACACCGCGGCGGCCATCGGCGACGCCGCCGGCGGAGGCAGCGGTTCGGTGCCGTCAGGCGCCGGAGGCGGCGTGCTGGTTGGCGTCGGCGTCGTTGCCGCCGGCGGTGTCGGGACGTACCTGTACCTCCGGAACAGGCGGAAAAAGAGCGCGGCCGCGGGCAGTGCGTACGGCCCGCAGGGCGCCGAGCTGGACCCGCTGGCCGGGCTGAGCGTCGAGGAGTTGCGCCGCAAGAGCGGATCCCTGCTGATCGAAGCGGACGATGCCATCAAGTCCAGCGAGCAGGAACTTGGCTTCGCCCAGGCGCAGTACGGGGACGCCGCCGTCGGGAACTTCACCAAAGCCCTCCAGGACGCCAAAGCCCACATGAGTGAGTCCTTCAAGCTGCAGCAGCAGCTGGATGACCACATCCCTGACACCGAGGAACAGCAGCGCACCTGGTACGGCGAAATCATCCGGCGCTCGGAGGCCGCCCTGGCCTCCCTGAAGGAACAGAAAGCGGACTTCGATTCCCTGCGGGAGCTGGAGAAGAACGCCCCGCAGGCCCTGGCCGAGGTGGGCACCGGGGCGCAGGCCGCGGAGGCAAAAATCGCTGCGGCGGAGCAATCCCTGGACGGGCTCCGTGCAAAGTACGCGGACAGCGCACTGACCCAGGTGGCCGACAACATTACCCAGGCCAAGGAGCGCCTCGCCTTCGTGCAGAACGCCTCCGCCACGGCCCGGGAGAAGCTGAACGGCGGGGAGGGCAGCCTCGCCGCCGTCGCCGTCCGGGCCGCCGAGGAGAGCCTGCACCAGACCAACGTGCTGCTCGATGCCATCGCCAAGGTTGCGGGCAACCTCGATGAGGCCCGCAACGGCCTCGAGGCCGCCGTCGTGGACACCTCACAGGACCTCGCCCAGGCCCGGGCCATGATCCAGTCGGGCGCCCACCCCGAGCTCGCCGGGCCCGTGGCCGGAGTCGAAGCGGCCCTGGCCCAGGTGAAAGCCGAGATTCAGGCCGGGAAGATCGACCCCATCGCCACGCTGGAGCGCGTCGAGAACGCCCACCAGTCGCTTGATGCCTCGCTTTCCGGGATCCGGGACCAGCAGGAGCAGGTCCGCCGGGCGCAGGCCTCGCTGCAGCAGAGCATCATGTCCGCGCAGGCGCAGATCAGCGCCACGTCCGACTACATCACGGCACGCCGCGGCGGAGTCGGCACCGAAGCGCGTACCCGTCTCGCCGAGGCGCAGCGCAACCTTGACTACGCTTTGTCCATTTCCCGCACGGACCCCGTGACTGCCCTGCAGTACGCCCAGCAGGCGCACGCACTCGCCGCCCAGGCGGCCCAGCAGGCCCAGGCGGACGTGGACCAGTTCGGTGGCTACGCCAACCAGGGCTACGGCCGGGGCGGCATGTTCGGCGGCGGCGGAGGCGGCGGCCTGGGCGGCGCCATCCTCGGCGGGATCCTGATCAACTCCATCCTGCACGGCGGCGGCGGCGGAGGTGGCGGCGGCTGGGGCGGCGGCGGAGGCTGGGGCGGCGGCGGTGACTCCGGCGGTGGCTGGGGTGGCGGCGGCGATTCCGGCGGAGGCTGGGGCGGCGATTTCGGCGGCGGAGGCGACTTCTAGCCTGCCGGTAACAGACTAGGCGCCGGCGGAATTACTCCAGCCGGCGGGTAGAAGCGGTACATTCACTGTTCACCGAATCCGGTGTCCACCACCGGATAGGACGAAAGGTAACACCATGGTTAAGCAGTCCATTTTCGGCCGCATGGCGCAGCTGGCGAAGGCGAACATCAACTCCTTGCTCGATCAGGCCGAAGATCCGCAGAAGATGCTGGACCAGATGGTCCGCGACTACACGAACAACATCGCCGAGGCGGAATCGGCGGTCGCCCAGACCATCGGCAACCTGCGTATGCTCCAGGACGACTACAACGAGGACATCAAGAACGCCCAGGACTGGGGCAACAAGGCACTTGCCGCCTCCCGCAAGGCCGATGAGTACCGTGCCAAGGGCGACACCGCTGACGCCGAGAAGTTCGACAACCTCGCCAAGGTGGCCCTGCAGCGCCAGATGACCTCGGAGAACGAGGCGAAGTCGGCGGAGCCCAGCATCGCGTCCCAGTCCGACGTCGTGGACAAGCTCAAGAACGGCCTGGACCAGATGAAGGGCAAGCTCAACGAGCTGACCAGCAAGCGCAACGAACTCGTGGCCCGCTCCAAGACGGCCGCCGCGCAGTCCCAGGTGCACGACGCGCTCAAGAGCATCGACATCATGGACCCCACCTCCGAGGTGGGCCGCTTCGAAGAGAAGATCCGCCGCGAAGAGGCCAAGGTGCGCGGCCAGCAGGAGCTCGCCGCGTCCAGCCTCGACGCCCAGTTCAACTCCCTCGAGGACCTTGGCGAGCAGACGGAGATCGAGGCGCGCCTGGCCGCACTGAAGTCCGGCAATGCCACTCCTGCGCTCGGCGCCGGGAACGGCTCGGCCGCGGGCAGCACCGTGGACGAGGCAGACTTCGACAAGCTTTAGGCCGCTCCGGTCGCGTCCGGCCGGCAGCCAGCACAGAGTCAGCAGCACAGAGTTACCAGCACGGCCGGGTCCCAGCAGGGACCCGGCCGTTGCCGTCCCGCGGGGAGCCCGGCGGCGGGCCAGCCTCCGATCCAGTAGCGTGGAGCCATGTCTTCGACCCTGGTGTGGCTCCGCGATGATCTCCGACTCGACGACAACCCGGCGCTGGCCGAGGCCGCCTCGCAGGGCGGGCCGCTCACGGTGGTCTACGTCCTCGACGAGGACTCCCCCGGGATCCGGCCCCTGGGCGGCGCGGTCAAGTGGTGGCTGCACCACTCCCTCAAAGCCCTCTCCGCCGACCTGAAGGCAGCCGGATCGCGACTGGTCCTGCGCCGCGGGCAGGCAGACCGGGTCATCCGCGCCCTGGTCGAGGAAACCGGCGCCACCCGGCTGCTCTGGAACAGGCGCTACGGAGGACCGGAACGCGCCGTCGACGCCGGCCTCAAGGAGTGGGCAGCAGGAGAGGGCATCGATGCCTCCAGCTTCCAGGCAAGCCTGATGTTCGAGCCGTGGACGGTCCGGAACGGTTCCGGCGGCCCGTACAAGGTCTTCACACCGTTCTGGAAAGCGTGCCTCGACTCGTCCGAGCCCCGGCAGCCGCTGGACGCCCCGGAGCACCTCCCGGCGCCGGCCAAGACCGCAGGGGGGAAATTGCCGGAGAGCGAACCGCTGGGCAGCTGGGCGCTCCTCCCCCGGCATCCGGACTGGAGCGCCGGCTTGGCGGCCGAGTGGACGCCCGGCGAGGCCGGAGCGCACGGCAGGCTTGATGACTTCCTCGACGGGCCCGCCGCCGAGTACGGCACCGGCCGGGACGTCCCGGGCGTGGAGGGGACCAGCAGGCTCTCCCCGCACCTGCGCTTCGGGGAGATCAGCCCGTTCCGGGTCTGGCACGCGCTGCGGGAACGCTACCCGCACGGCGCGCCGGCCGACGTCGGCATCTACCGCTCCGAGCTCGGCTGGCGGGAATTCTGCTGGCAGTTGCTCTACGAGAACCCGCTGCTGGCCACCAAAAACTACCGCCCGGATTTTGACCGCTTCGAATGGCAGACACCGTCCGACGCCGAACTGCATGCCTGGCAGCAGGGCGCGACCGGGTATCCGCTGGTGGATGCCGGCATGCGCCAACTTTGGCAGACCGGCTGGATGCACAATCGCGTCCGGATGGCGGCTGCCTCGTTCCTGGTCAAGAACCTGCTGGCCGACTGGCGGCTGGGCGAAGCCTGGTTCTGGGACACCCTCGTCGACGCGGATTCGGCCAGCAACCCGGCCAACTGGCAATGGGTGGCCGGCTCCGGCGCCGATGCCTCCCCCTATTTCCGCATCTTCAACCCGGTCACGCAGAGCAAGAAGTTCGACTCCGCGGGCCGCTACCTGCGCGCGTTCATACCGGAGCTGTCCGGCCTGGATGACAAGGCCGTGCATGAGCCGTGGAAGGCCAATGGATGGGCCCCGGACTACCCTGAGCCGATCGTGGGCCTCCCCGAATCCCGGGCCAGGGCCCTGGAGACTTACCAGCGGCTGAAGGACGCCTAAGTACCGACGGGGGCAGGCAACGAAAAAGGCCCGGATCCTTGGATCCGGGCCTTTTTCCTACTGCCAGTGGTTGCGGGGACAGGATTTGAACCTGTGACCTCTGGGTTATGAGCCCAGCGAGCTACCGAACTGCTCCACCCCGCGTCGCTTGATCAAGACTACCCTACTTTGGCCGCCGTCCCGACCACGGCCCGTCTCCGACCACGGCCCGACCACGGCCGGCGCTGGACGGAGGCCGCGGCCGCCCCTCGCCGGAGGTTAAAGCAAAGAGTCCGGAACACTTTCCAGTGTTCCGGACTCTTTCTCAGTTGCGGGGACAGGATTTGAACCTGTGACCTCTGGGTTATGAGCCCAGCGAGCTACCGAACTGCTCCACCCCGCGTCGCAAGAACAACTTTACCTGCCGGTGAACGGGAGGCCAAATCGGGGCGGCGTGATGTGCGTCCCATCCCCGGCGCATACGCCTCGGGCCGGACCCCCTGCTCCGTGGAGGCAGGGAATCCGGCCCGGTGGCCTGTCGTTCTCCGGAGCTTACTTACTCGGGGACGGTGACGGGCTGGCCGACGGCGATGCGCTGGCGCCCGGTGACGGGGTGGCCGACGGCGACGGGGAGGGCGTTGTGATCTTGGCCTCCGCGTTGATCGCCCGTTCCAGGGCGGCGGAGAGCTTCTTCTGCTGCTCGCCGTAAGCCGCGAAGTCGCTCTTGGCCAGGGCAGCCTGGCCGGCCTTGATGGCGTCGTTGGCGTCGTCGAGCGCCGCCTTCAGCTCGGCCTTGGCGTCCGTGCTGCCGCCGGTGGCCGGTGGCGTGGTGCCCGGTGACGGGCTGGCCGGCGTCTGGCCGTTGTTGGCGGCGTCACCGGCGGTAGCGCCGGATCTGCCGCCGAACAGCTGGTTCAACGCCTCGTCCAGGGTCGGGGCGAACCCGATCTTGTCACCGAACGCCACCAGGACCCGCTGCAGCGTCGGGTAGGAGGTCTCCCCCGTCGACTTCAGGTAGACCGGCTGGACGTAGAGCAGGCCGCCACCCACCGGCAGGGTCAGCAGGTTGCCATTGAGCACCGCCGACGCGCCCTGGCGCAACAGGTTCAACGCCTGGGACACCGTGGGATCGGAGTTGAATTTGTTCTGCGCCTGCCCGGGGCCGGGGACGTTGGCTTCGGGCGGAATCTGGAGCAGCCGCAGCTGGCCGTAGCTCGCCGCCTTCACGCCCTTCTGGTTTCCGGCGTCGGAGTCCGCGGCCAGGAAGCCGTAGAGCACGTTACGGGCGTTGCCGTTGACCACCTGCGGGATGAACGAGGAGGTCAGCTGGAAGGCCGGTTTCTCCTGGTCGGGCATCTGCAGCGACATGTAGAACGGGGGCTGCTTGACCCCCTCTTCCTTGACGGTCGGATCGTTGGGAACAGACCAGGCGTCGTTGTTGGTGAAGAAGCTGTCCGCGTTGGTCACGTGGTAGCGGCCCAGGAGTTCACGCTGGACCTTGAAAAGGTCCTCCGGGTAGCGGACGTGGCTCATCAGGGCGCCGGACATCTCCGAGAAGGGCTTCAAGGAGGTCGGGAAGACCTTCTGCCAGGCCTTCAGGACCGGATCCTGGTCGTCCCAGGCATAGAGCGAGACGGACCCGTCGTAAGCATCAACGGTGGCCTTGACCGAGTTGCGGATGTAGTTGACCGAGTTGCTGGGCAGCGCGGCGGTGCGTCCGGCCGAGGTCTGTGAGTCCCTCGTGGCGTCCGAGAGCTGCTCCTGCTGCGAATACGGGAAGTACGGGCTGGTGGTGTAGCCGTCCACGATCCACTTCACCCGGCCGTCGACGACGGCGGGGTAGGCGTTTCCGTCGACGGTCAGGTACGGCGCGACCTTTTCCACACGGTCCTTGGGGCTCCGGTCGTAGAGGATCTGCGACTCGGCGTTGACGCCGTCGGAGAGCAGCAGGTCCGAGGACTGGAACTTGATCGCGTAGAGGATCTTGTTGAAGAACCCGCCCACGTTCGGTCCGCCGTTGCCGGTGAACGTGTACTGGGTTCCGGCGTCGCCTTCCTTGGCCGCCGGCCGGTCCTGCTCACGGTGCGCCGCTCCCGCAGGGGCGCCGACGATCGAGTAGTCCGGGGAGTTTTCGCCGAAGTAGATCCGCGGCTGGTAGCTGGTGTCGGTGCCGAGCACACCGGTGGACGGGATGCCGGACTGCAGGAACTCGGGCTTGCCGTCAGCGGTGAACTTGTTGCCCTTGGCCGCGACCACACCGTAGCCGTGGGTGTAGACCACGTGCCGGTTGAGCCAGGACTGCTGGTTTGTCGCAAGGCCGCCCGGGTTCAGCTCGCGGACCGCGATCACCGTGTCCTGGATCTTGCCGTTGACTTCGTAGCGGTCCACGTTCAGGGTGCTCGGGAACTGGTAGTACGGCCGGTACTGCTCGAGCTGGGAGAAGGCGTCAGAGATCAGGTTCGGGTCGAGCAGGCGGATGTTGGCCGTGGTCTGCGCGTCCGGGGCGAGGGCGCCGGTGGTGGCGTTGGTGGTGGCCTCGTACCGCTTCTCCTGGATCTTGTCCAGACCGTAGGCGGCGCGGGTCATGTTGATGTTCCGCTTGATGAATTCGTTCTCCAGGGTCTGCTCCGAGGGGCGGACCTGGAACTGCTGGATCACCCAGGGGTACACGCCGCCGGCCAGGATCGAGGTGATCACCAGCATGGCCGTGCCGATCACCGGGAGCCGCCACTTGCCGACGACGGCGGCCACAATAAAGAGCACGGCAACAATGCCTGCGGCGACGGCCAGGATGGCCTTGGTGGGGATGACCGCGTTGACGTCGGTGTACAGCGCACCGGCCCAGCGGCCGCCGTTGTTCAGGACGGCCGAGTAGCGGTCCAGCCAGAAGTTCGCGCCGAGCAGGAGGAGGAACGCCGCGCCGGCGACGGCCAGGTGGATCTGGGCGGCCCGGCTCGTGAACACACCGCGCTCCATCAGCCGGATGCTGCCGTAGAGGTAGTGCGTGAGGATGCCCGCGACACCGGCCACGACGGCGACGCTGATCAGGAAGCCGGTGACGAAGCCGAGGAACGGCAGGGTCATCAGGTAAAAACTGATGTCCAGGTTGAACTGGGGATCGTTCTGCCCGAAGGGTTCCTGGTTCAGGAACAGCATGACCTTCTGCCACTGGCTGGCGGCTGCGCTTCCGGCGAAGAGCCCGAAGAGCACCGGCAGCCCGATCATGACCACCCGGCGGATGGGCTCAAGCTGGGCCTGGTAGCGGTTGAGGTTGTCCCGGACTTCGGAATCCGGCGCGTAGACCGGACGCGAGATGTAGGCGATCCGGATCGCGAAGAACACGGCCGCGAACATAACGGCGAACCCGATGAGGAAGATGATGATCCGCGCGAGGTTCTCGGTCAGGAAGACTTCGAAGAAACCCAGCTGCTGGTACCAGAGGACGTCCGTCCAGACATTGGCGAAGAAAATGAAGCCCACCACGATCAGGGCCACAACAATTAATGTAGGCGTCAGTGCGCCTCGCCGTTGCTGTGGCCTTCCGGGTGGGACGGTGCTGGGACGGGACAAACTCGGTACCTCATAGCTGGTCTCAGTGCTGCTGGTTTTCAGTTGTCTAAGTGCAAGGTGTTGCTGCAGTCTAGCGACTGCCGGCGCCGCCCAGGGGGCGGCGGCGGCCGTCATTAGTGCCACGAGTGGCGCCGGTGCTTAGTTCCGCGGCCAGTCTAGTTGCTGGTGCAGGCAGGAAGTCCGGATGTGTCGGCCCCTGACGCGGCGAGCTCGACGGCGTGGCGTGCCTGGTCCAGGGTGGCCACCTTGACCACCTGCAGGCCGGCCGGGATGTGGCCGACGACGTCGTCGCAATTTGCCGCCGGGGCCAGGAACAACGTGGCGCCGCCGGACCTGGCGCCGACCATCTTCTGGCCAATGCCGCCGATGGGGCCCACGACGCCGTCGGGCGTGATGGTGCCGGTGCCGGCAATGTGTTTGCCGCCGGTCAGGTCACCCGGGGTCACAGTGTCCACGATGCCCAGGGCGAACATCATGCCGGCGCTGGGGCCGCCTACCTGGTCGAGTGAGATTTTTACGTCAAACGGGAATTTGAACTTGTACTGCAGCACGACGCCGAGGAGGTAGCGGCCGTTTTCGGACTTGGTCGGGGTGATGCTGAGCGGCAGCTGGCGGCCGTTGCGGTCCACGGTGACGGTGACCGGTTTGCCGTTTCCGGCCGCGAGCTGAGACTGGACCACGCTCAGGGCGGTGACGGGTTTACCGTCGATGGAGACCAGCACGTCGCCGTCCTCGATCTTGCCCTTCGAGGCCGACCCGTCCGGGACGCCGGCGATCTGCAGCTTCTGTTCGAAGGCGATGCCCAGTTCCTTCAGGGCGGAGGCCACCGCGTTCTCCTGCGAGGTGGTCATGGCCACGGCACTTTCCTGCTGCGACTGCTCCTTGGTGACGCCGCTGGGGAAGATCAGTTCCTCCGGGTAGACCGCCTTGGTGGGATTCAGCCAGGCGCTTAGGGCTTCAAAGACCGTCACCGGGCCGTTGGGGCCGCCGTCGACGTAGACGGTGGTCAGATCCAGGTTTCCTTTGGCGGGAAACGCCTCGTGGCCGGAGACGGTAATGACTGGTTTGCCGTGGTCGGATCCCAGGGTGTTGAACGTGGGGCCCGGGGATTCGATCACGTACGGCACCGGGAGGCTCATCGCCGCGAGCCCGAGGGCCAGCGACAGCAGGCCGGAGACCAGCATGGTGGAGGACCGGGTGGTGTTCTCGCCGCCGCGTTCGCGGGGCGCGGTTTCGCCGGCAGGCTGGCCGCCCTGGGTAATCGTCAATGAAGGACCTCTCCGTGCCGGCGCCTGGTGCCCTTGCGGATGCGACCGCGGCGCTGCGGCCGCGACCCCGTAGCCGGTCCGCAGCCTGCAAATATTCCAGCCTCTAACACTACGCGCTCGGGCACCGCGGGGGCTCTTTGCCGACAGCGAACGTGGCCCGGTTTCGGGAGACAGCCGCTGAGCCGGAGGGGTAGCGTGAAGTTGAGCACCAGTCACACCGACGATCGGCGGGATCATGACCTCTAACCCACTAACTCCGTCCAACGGGGACGACGAACCCAAGGATCCGCTGGCGGAAATGCTGCAGAACCTGATGGGCGGCAAGGGCATGGGCGACATCGATCCGGCAGAGCTTGCCAAAGCCGCCGGGCTGCCGGAGGATCCGAACCTGCTGGCGCAGATGTTCTCGCAGGTCCAGGCCATGATGAGCGCCCCCTCCGAGGGCCCGGTGAACTGGCAGCTGGCCCATGAGAATGCGCGTCGGGTCGCGGCCAGCGGATCCGATCCTTCCGTTACAGCCACCCAGTCACGCGAGGTGGATGAGGCCCTCCGGCTGGCCGAGCTCTGGTTGGACCAGGTCACCGGGCTCCCCGCCACCGGGCTGATCGGCCGCGCCTGGTCCCGCGCCGAATGGGTCGAGGAGACGCTGGGCACCTGGAAGCGGCTGACCGAGCCGGTCGCCAACAGCATCGCCAACGCACTTTCCTCCGCCATGACCGAGCAGATGCCCGAGGAAATGAAGTCCATGATGGGCGGCGCCTCCTCGATGCTGCAGAACATGGGCGGAGCCATTTTCGGTATGCAACTTGGCCAGGCCATCGGCGCGCTCTCCGCCGAGGTGGTCAGCTCCACCGATATCGGTGTCCCGCTGGCCGACCTGGAGATGGCATTGTTGCCGGCCAACGTGGCGAAGTTCGGCGAGGGCCTGAGCCTGCCGGAGAACGACATTCGCCTGTTCCTCGCGGTCCGCGAGGCTGCCCACGCGCGCCTGTTCGTGCAGGTCCCCTGGCTGCGCGGCCACCTGCTCGGGGCGATCGAGGCCTACGCCCGCGGCATCCACATCGACACTTCCAAGATCGAGGAGCTCGCCCGGGACCTGGATCCCAGCAATCCCGAGGGCATCCAGGAAGCGTTGTCGCAGGGTGTCTTTATGCCGCAGCGGACCCCCGCGCAGGACCAGGCGCTGGAGAAGCTCGAGACCGCCCTTGCCCTCGTGGAGGGCTGGGTTGATGAGCTAACGGCCGCGGCGACCGGCAAGATGCTCCCCTCCGCGGCTGCGCTGCGCGAGACTGTGCGCCGCCGGCGGGCCACCGGCGGACCCGCGGAGCACGCGTTCTCGTCCCTCGTCGGCCTCGAACTCCGGCCCCGCAGGCTGCGCGAGGCCGCTACGCTATGGGCCCAGCTCAAGGAAGAACGCGGCGCGGAGGGCCGCGATGCCATCTGGCAGCACCCCGATCTGCTGCCCACCGCCGAGGACCTGGACGACCCCAAGGGCTTTAGCGAACGCCGCAAACTGGCCGAGGCCAGTGATACCGAAGTCGACGATGCCCTGCAGAAACTGCTCAGCGGCGGGTTCGACACCACCGGTCCGGAGCAGGACGGGACTGCCGGGGCCGCGGGAACTGATGGCCCCGCCGGGCCTTCCGGTGATGTGCCCGGCAACGAACCCGGTGACAAACCCGGCGACGGCAGCCCGAAGGCCTAACCGGCCCGTCCACGCCGGGGCGAACCTAGCGCAGGGCCGGGTCCCCGGCGTCGGCGGCCGGACCGGCGCCGTCGACGTCGTCCTCCCCCTCGGCCGGAAGGCCGCGGGCGGTGGCGAAGGAAACGCCTTCCAGGAACGCCTTGGCCCGCTCAGTCTCCGGGTAGGCCGCCAGCAGCCGCCAGAACGCGGCGTTGTGCGCTGCCACCAGCAGGTGTGCCAGCTCGTGCAGCAGCACATAGTCAATGACCCACTGCGGCATGGGCTGGAGCTTGTGCGAAAGCCGGATGGTCCCTTCGGACGGCGTGGCCGAGCCCCAGCGCGAATTCTGGTTGGTCACCCAGCGCACGGACGCCGGCACGGCCCTGCCGCCGAGGTAGCGAGCGGAGAGCTCGCTGGCCCGGGCGGCAAGCTCCGCGTCGCTGCCGGCCCGGCGTTTGCCGGCAGCTTTAGGGCCACGGGTGCCCTGGACCCGGAGTTTTTCCAGCATGCGGTGCACCCACTCGCGTTCCTGGGCGCCGCTGAAATGCGCGGGGATGGCAACGACGGCGGTCCCGTTCTCCCAGAATGCGGCCACCGTCCTGCGCCGCCGGGCCGAGCGGCGCACCTCCACCGGGGCGCCGTCGGCAGTGGTCAGCGGGGTGCCCCCGGTGTCCGCCAGACTGCGGGCCATCAGAGGCTGGAGCTTTCCACGAGGACCGTCAGCACGGCCTCGCCGTACTTCTCCAGCTTTGAGGCGCCGACGCCGGGCAGGGTTGCCAGCTGTTCGAGGGACTCCGGACGCGCCTCGGCAATGGCTGTCAGGGTCGCATCGGTGAAGACCACAAAGGCCGGGACGTCGGCCCCCAGCGCCGTTTCCTTCCGCCACTGCCGCAGCGCGTCGAACGTCTGTTCCTCATAGCTCGGCGGGCACTGGTTGCAACGGCCCACTTTTCGTTCGGCGCCTGAGGAGAGCATGCTGCCGCAGACCCGGCACGACGCCGGCACGGCCGCTTTACGGCGTGGCGCCGAGCCCTTACCACGGACGGTGGAGCTGGCCACCGAGTCGGGCCGCAGCCCGTCGAGGAACCGGGACGGCTTCCGGTTGGCCCGGCCGCCGGGGGTCCTCGCGGTGGACCAGGACAGGTGCAGGAATTCCTTGGCGCGGGTGACGCCGACGTAGAGCAGGCGGCGCTCCTCGTCCACGGATTCCGGAGTGTCCGCGAATGAGATCGGCATCAGGCCCTCGCTGAGTCCGACCAGGAACACAGCCTCCCATTCCAGGCCCTTGGCGGCGTGCAGGGAGGCCAGCGTTACGCCCTGCACTGTCGGGGCGTGCTGGGCGAGGGAGCGTTCCTGCAGCTCGTTGACAAAGTCGGCGAGGCTGAACTGCGCTCCCCTGCTGACTACCAGCTCGTCGGCGAGGGCCACGAGCGCGGCGAGCGACTCCCACCGTTCCCGGAGTGCGCCGCCGTTATGCGGGGCCGCCTCGGTGTAGCCCAGGGATGAAAGAATGTCGCGGACCAGCTGGCCGAGCGGCTCCGGTTCAGCGGTTTCGGCGACGGCCCGGGTCGCGGCACGCAGCTGAAGGATCGCGTCGCGGACTTCCTTCCGGGCGAAGAACCTTTCGCCGCCGCGCAGCTGGTAGCCGATCCCGGCGGACGCGAGGGCCTGTTCGTAGGCCTCCGACTGGCCGTTGGTGCGGAACAGCACGGCGATCTGGCTGGCCGGCGTTCCGGCGTCGAGGAGCTCTCGGATCTTCACGGCCACCGTGGCTGCCTCGGCCTCGTCGTCCGAACATTCCGTGAACTGCGGCGCCGGGCCGGCCGGCCGCTGCGCCACAAGCTGCAGCGGCGTCGCCCAGGCGGCATCGGCCACGGGTCCGCCGCTGCGCCGGCCGGCCAGCAGCTGGTTGGCGAGCCTCACCACCTGCGGCGTGGACCGGTAGTCGCGGATCAGCTTGACCACGGTGGCGTCCGGGTACTGGGCTTTGAAGCCGAGCAGATGCTTCGGCGAGGCGCCCGTGAACGAGTAGATGGTCTGGCTCGCGTCGCCGACGACACAGAGATCATCCCGGCCACCCAGCCACAGTTCGAGGAGCCGCTGCTGCAGCGGCGACACGTCCTGGTACTCATCCACCACAAAATGCCGGTACTGCTCCCGTACCGTGGCGGCGACCTTCGGATCCTCCTGCAGGATGCCCACCGTAATCAGCAGGACGTCCTCGAAGTCGATCACGTTCCGGTCCGTCTTGACGTCCTCGTAGGACTGGAAGACCCGCGCGACGGTTGTCAGGTCGAAACCGCCGGGCGTGCCTCTGCCCCGGGCTTTTTCCAGGTAGTTGGCGGGGGTGAGCATGGAAACCTTGGCCCACTCGATCTCGGAGGCGAGGTCCCGGATGGAGGCACGGTCGGTGCTGAGCCTCAGGCGGCGGGCCGCCTCGGCAATCATCTGGGCCTTGTGGTCCAGCAGATTAGGCAGTGCCCCGCCGATGGCCTGCGGCCAGAAGAACTGCAACTGGCGCAGCGCGGCGGCGTGGAAAGTACGGGCCTGGACACTGCCGACGCCGAGGTCCCGGAGCCGGCTGCGCATTTCCGCGGCGGCCCGGGCGGTGAAGGTGACGGCCAAAAGACGCTGCGGGCTATAGACGCCGGAATGCACTCCGTAGGCGATGCGGTGGGTAATGGCCCGGGTTTTGCCGGTGCCGGCTCCGGCGAGCACACACATCGGCCCGTTCAGGGTGCTGGCTACCTCGCGCTGTTCCGCGTCAAGGCCGCCAAGGATCCTGTCCTCGAGGGAGCGGCTGTCCTGGTCCGGGGCCTCCGCGGCCGGGCTGCCGTGGTGCGCCTGTCCACTGGGGAGGTCGCTGGAAGGAAAAATCTCAGTGTTCACTTCTGCTGCTTAGTTGTTGGAGGGTGCGCGGGGTTGGGCCGCGCCATGGGTCCCGCGGGAAGCCGCCAAACGGTGTCCCGGGGTGCTGGCACACGCGCGTTAGGTAGTATCCGGGCGGTCCTGGATAACGCCCCCGTACCAGTGTTCGATGAGGGCGCGCGCAATGGAGAGCCTGCTGGAGATGACGATTTCGCCGCTCAGCACGGCTTCCTGGAGCTCCTGCCGGCTGAACCAGCGCGCCCGGGTGACCTCGACGCCGTCGGGCGTGGCCTCCGTGTCCGCCGTCGTCGCGGTGAAGCCGAGCATCAGGGAGGCCGGGAAGGGCCAGGACTGAGAGCCCAGGTATTGGGACGCGGTCACCCGGACCCCGACTTCTTCGCCGATTTCGCGGACCACGGCCTGTTCGAGGGATTCGCCCGGCTCAACGAAGCCGGCAAGGGTCGAATAGTTCCGGGCATCGAGCGGGCCGCCGCCGCCGAGCAGCAGCCGGTCGTCCGGGCCGACGACGGTGACGATGATCGCCGGGTCCGTGCGGGGATAGTGCTCGGAGTTATCCGACGGGCAGCGCCGGACCCAGCCGCCGGCTTCCGGGACGGTGGCGGCGCCGCACCGGGGGCAGTGGGTGTGGGTGGCGTGCCAGTTGGCGATGGCGCTGGCCTCAATAAACAGGGCGGTGTCGATCGGGTCCAGCTGTGCGGCCACTTCGCGGAAACCCGCCCACTGGGCTCCGGCGGGGATGCCGTCGACGTGCGGCTCGAACGGCTCGGCGCGGACTTCGAACTGTTCGGGAAGGATAAAGAGCAGGAACTGGGTGCCGGCCGCGGTGCCCGCCCCGGGGAGCGCGCTGCCGAGGTAGACCACGTGTTCGGGGGCGTAGTCGGTTCCCCTCAGCCGCTGGGCGAGCGCGGCCGCGTCCAGGAAGACGAGCCCGTTGCCGCTGACGAGGGCCTGGCGCCGCGACAGCACCATCGCCTGCACGCCGCTGGTGCGGAGCAGTTCGTCCAACATCTCCGGCTTCAGCCGGGCCGCGGAGCCCCTGTCAATGAGGGCCGGGCGGACCGGCAGTACCGTGTCCCGCAGGTGGTTGGCGGGGTGGCTGTCCGGTAGGTGGTCTGCTGTTGCTGCCCCGCCCGCGCGCGCAGATTCAGGATCAATGTGTCCGGTACTGTGCCCGGCGCCGGACTCCGGTGACTCCGCAAGACTCATGTACCCACCGTACCGACCCCCGCCGACAATTGACATTTTCAGGCGCCGTCGCGGGGGCGGCCACCGCCGGCGTCGGCCCGGCATCCGGGCTGCCGATGCGCCGGCGTCGGACTGCCAGCTTGTCTGGCAAGGCTTCCTGCGCTATTTCGTGCCGATCTTTCAGACTCGCCGTGATGCATCGCCGTCTTGGGCGCGGGTCAATCTACCGTGGAAGCGTGAGAAGAGAACCCATCGAACTGGCAGCCGTAGCAACTGCGGCAGTTCCCGGCCTGACCCCGACCGCCGTGAGCTCCGCTCCGGACGATCCGGCAGACTTCGATTCCGCCCTTCTCCTGGACTCCGAAGGCAAGCGCTGGCGGGTGCGTTCCCCCCGCCACGCCGAGGCCAGCGCCCGGCTGGAAACCGAGTTCCTGGTTCTCCGAGCTTTCACCCCCGGCATCCGCGCCGAACTTCCCTTCCTGATGCCCACCGTGGCTGGAACCGTCCGGCAGGGGACGCTGAGCACGTTCGTCTACTCGCACCTTGGCGGCTCCACGCGTTCGGTGGAGGACCTCAGCACGGGTTCCGCAGCCCTGGCAGGAGAGTTGGGCGCCGCCCTGGCTGCCATCCACGACCTTCCGCATTCGCTGGTCAGCAATGCCGACCTGCCAAGCTACACGCCGAACGAGTTCCGCCAGCGCCGGCTGAACGAGCTCGACCAGGCCGCCACCACTGGCAAGATTCCCGCGCTGCTGCTGCGCCGCTGGGAGCACGCGCTGGAAGACGTCTCGCTATGGCGCTTTAATCCCAGCGTGGTGCACGGCGACCTGCACGAGGACAACCTGCTGGTCGACGGGTCCCGGGTCACGGCGGTCACCGGATGGACGGATCTGCGGATCGGGGACCCCGCCGACGACCTGGCGTGGCTGGTCGCGTCCAACAACCAGGCTTTTGTGGATGCTGTGGTGGCGCATTACACCTCCAGCCGCCGGGACGTTCCTGACGCGCACCTGCTGCGCCGCGCCGCGCTGTCCGCGGAGTTCGCCCTGGCGCAGTACCTGGTCAAGGGCCTTGCCGCCGGCGACGAGGACATGATCAGTGAGGCCGAGTCGATGCTGGAGGTCCTGGCCGAGGACGTGGCCGAACACGGCGGGCAGCCCATCAGCGTTGAGCCGCTGCCGCAGCCGGCGGTCACGGTCCAGCCGATCGACACTGCTGGGCCCGATGACATTGCTCGGCCCAACAACCCTGCTGAACCCAATGTCACTGCTGAGCCTAACGTCGCTGCCAAGCCAAACGTCACTGTTCAGCCGATCGGTGGAACGTCGACCGCGGTGCACGTCACTCCGATTCCCAGCGATGAGGTCCCCGCCGTGGCACCGGACGACCACGCCCCGGCCGGCGACCACGATCCTGGGGCCGGGGTCGACGACGCCAGTACGTCCGCCGCGGAGGCGGACGCCGCAACGGATGCCACCTCGGATGCCGACAGCGAGGACCGGCGCGATCGTCCGACGCCGTCTGCGGCCGATGACACCTCCACCACGGCCCTCACGGTGGTTCCGTCGAGCGGCACAACCCGCACCAGCTAGCCCCGCCGTACCAGTTAGCGCCGCCATACCAGTTAGCCCTGCCTAGCCGGCCAGCGCCGCGGCGACGATCCCTTCGAGCTGCTCCGCGGAACCAAGATCGTGGGGCCGGACCACGGCGTTGTCCGCCACGTAGTAGAACGCGGCCCGGACCTCGTCCAGTGGAACACCTTTCAGCCGGGACCACGCCAACCGGTACACGGCGAGCTGCACGGCTTTGGTCTTAAGTTGACCCGCCGAGGGCCGCCGCCCGGTCTTCCAGTCCACCAGGTCCCAGCCGCCGTCGGCGTCGCGGAAGACGGCGTCAATACGGCCACGGACCACGACGTCGCCGATCCGGGTTTCCACGGGAACCTCAACGTGCGCCGGCGCCCGGTGGGCCCATTCGGACTGGCGGAAGGTCTCCACCATGGCATCCAGGCCGTACGCCTCGTCAATGTGGTTATCCGAGCCCGCGGCTTCGCCAAGGTCCAGCATTCCGGTGGTGCCAAAGTACTCCTCAACCCAGGCATGGAAGGCCGTGCCCTTGCGGGCGGACATCCCCGGTTCGCGGGGAACCGGCCGCCGGAGCCTGGCCACCACGGCGGCCGCGTCCTCGTCCAGGTCCACCAAGGTGGACGCGGAAATGTGCCCCGGGAGATGGATGTCCTGGCCCGCGGACCGAAGGGAGCGCCGTTCCAGGAGCGTTGCCGCTTCCTGAGCCCACCCGGCGGCAGGCCCGCGCTGCGTCCGGGCTCCCGGCGCCGTACCGGGCACCCCTCCAGGAACCAGCCCGGGCAGGGATCCGGCATCCTGGCGCTCCAGCCTTTCCCGGACGGCGGCGGCAGCGGACTCCATCGCTGCCCGGCGCCCCGGCACGAGGCGGAGCCGGGCTCCGGTCTGCGGGTGCACGGGACCTTCCAGGGGGTCGTACGGCCACAACGCGACCTCAAGTTCGGACGTCAGCGGACTCTCCTCCGGCAGCGCGTCCTCGGCGACGGAGAGCGGGTGGATCTCCGCTGTGCCGGCTGCCGGGAGGACCTCGAGGTCTGTCAGGAACGGGGACATCTCAGCCAGTCCGGCCCGCGAACCCACCCAGGCCGCGCTGGATACCCAGAGCACATGTTTGGCCCGGGTGTAGGCCACGTAGGCGAGGCGGCGTTCCTCCGCCTCGCCGTGGGCCTGCACGGCCGACTTGAATTCCTTCTCGGCGTCCAGCCAGCCTTTCTGGTCCGGCTGATCCAGGTCCCACTGCGGCAGGTCGGCCCGGTCGCCACGCAGGGGCCACGGAAGCGCGGCGGATCCACTGCTCCAGCGCGAATCCCGGCTGCTCGGGAAGGCCCCGGCGTTCAGGCCCGGGACAAACACCACGTCCCATTCCAAGCCCTTGGAGGCGTGGACCGTCAGGAGCTGGACTGCCTCGTGGTTGACTTCGGGCGCTGCGGCATCGAGGCCGTTCTCCTCCGCCGCAGCCGCTTCAAGCCAGGCAAGGAATGCCAGCACATCCACGCGGTGCGAGGTGTGCAGGAATCCAGCCGCTGCGTCCTGGAAGGCGTCCAGGTTGCGCCGCGCCTGGTGGATGCTGATGCCGGGCCGGGCCGCGACTTCGATGTCCAGGAGCATGGCCCGCTCCACCTCGCCGAGCAAGGTACTGAGGTCGTCGCCCATAAAGCTCCGCAATTGCCGGAGCTCCGCCGAGAGCCGCTGCAGCCTCTCCTGCGCTTCCGGGCTCAGGCGGCGGCCGTGCGCGGATGTCCAGTCCGGGCGGGGCAGCCAGTCCAGCGCCTCGACGAGGCTCGCGGCGTCCGTCAGGTCACCCTCGATGACCGCCGCCGCGTCGTCGTCCGTGGCGGGATCGGCGTCGGGGTCCCCGCTCCCGGGAGAACCCGGGCGGCCCCGGCGCCTGGCCAAGTGGCTCGACCAGTCGCGGAAAGCCATCAGGTCCCCCGGGCCGATCCGCCAGCGCGCGCCGGCCAGCAACCGCATAAGGGAGTCCGAGCGGCCCGGATCGGCCAGCACCCGGAGGGTCGCCACGAGGTCGACGATTTCGGGGGTGTCCAGCAGGCCGGTGAGTCCGACAATTTCGTAGGGAATGCCGCGCGCCTCGAATTCGCGGCGGATGCACTCCATCTGGGCCCGGCGGCGGCACAGCACGGCCATGGCGGGCGGCTCCGGCTCGGCTTGGTCGGCGTTGAAGTCCGTGCGGCGGAACTTCAGGACGTCGGAGGCGATGGCCGCGGCCTCGTCCTCGTCAGTGCCGAACCGGCCCATCACCACCCGGCCCTGGACCGCGGCGGGGCTGGGCTGCAGCGGTGGGACCTCAACCGTCCCGGCGCTGTCCCGGGCCCCCGCTGCGCCGGTCTGGGCCGCCGCCTTGCTCAGCGGGGCCGAGATGACGTTCGCGGCCTGGAGGATGTTCCGGCCGTTGCGCCAGGCGGTGGTCAGGTACGACGTTGGAGCGAGCGCGAACGCCGGCACGCTGCCGGCATCGCGGGTGCCGCTGCCGGCCACCTTGACCGGGAATTCGCGGACAAAATGGAAGAGCTGGCCCGCTGACGCGCCGCGGAAGCCGTAGATGGACTGGTTGGGATCCCCCACCGCCGTGACGGCGTGGCCGTCGCCGAACAACCGGGAGAACAGGACCAGCTGGGCATGGGAGGTGTCCTGGAATTCATCCAGCAGCACCACTTTGTAGCGCTGGCGCTCGGTCTGGGCGGCGACCGGGATCTCGTTGGCCACCCGGGCCGCGAGGGCAACCAGATCGCCGAAGTCCAGAGCGCCGCGGGCCCGTTTGGCCTCCGCGTACCGGCCCACCATCTCCGCGACGCTGGCGCGGGTCCGGAGCAGTGCGCTGAGGTCGCCCGCGGCCTGGGTCGGGTTTTTCCGGGCGGTGGCGAGGTAGGGAAGGGCTTCGAACTCACTGACCCGCTCCAGCAGCCATGCCCGGACCTGCATGGGATCCTGCAGGTGTTCGGCGCACTCCCCGGCGAGCTGGATGACCGCCTTGACCAGTGTGGATTTGGCCGCGCGGAAGTGCTGGTTGTCGCCGTCGAAAGCCTCCACCACCTCACTGGCGAGCTGGAAGGACTGGGCGCCGCCGAGCAGGACCACGTCCCGTTCCACGCCCAGCCGCAGGCCGTAGTCCGAGACAATCCCGCTGGCGTAGGAGTGGTAGGTGGAGACCTTGGGTTCCAGCGCGTCCGTACTCAGCAGTCCGGCGGGGAATATCTTGTGCCCGGGATCAGCGGCTGCGATCCGTGCCAGCGCAGCCAGTTTGGCCCGGATCCGGGTAGCGAGTTCGCCGGCGGCCTTGCGGGTGAAGGTCACGCCGAGGACCTCCTCCGGCCGGACCCAGCCGTTGGCGACCAGCCACACCACCCGGTCGGCCATGGTGGCGGTCTTGCCCGATCCGGCCCCGGCGATGACGAGCCGGGGCGCCAGCGGCGAGGAGATGATCAGTGATTGTTCGGCGGTGGGGCTGTTCTTCTCCCCCAGCATGGCCGACAGTTCCTCTGGGCTGAACCGGGGCTCGGGCAGCGGTGCCGGCAGGGCCCCGCCCGGCTCCACAGCGCCCGGATTCACAGCTGCGTCCCGGCCGTCCGTCACGGTCTGGTTGTTCATTCGGTGACCTGCTTTCCGCGGGCGCAGAGGGGGCAGACTTCCGGGAGCCTGCAGCCGTGGCCGCCGTGGCCGCCTTTGGCGGGGTCGTGCCGGGCTTCGAAGGTGCTGCCGGACATCACGCGGGCGGCCTCGCCCACCAGATCCAGCGCCCAGTTCGCGTCCGGATCGAGCGGCGGCTGGCTCTGCACGCCCGGGCTCTTGGTGCTGGTGCCGAGCTGGGCCAGCACGGCACCGCCGGGCAGCGGGGGCGGTCCGTCGTCCGGGCCGGTGAACCCTCCTGCAAGCACAGCGGCCTGGTAGGCCCCCAGCTGCGGATGGCGTTCCAGCTCCGCTTTGCCGGGCTGGCGCTTCCCGGTCTTGAGGTCCACCACCACCAGGCGCCCGTCGGCGTCGATCTCCAGCCGGTCCACCTGGCCCCGCAGCACGGCGGGCCGGGCCGGCCACGCCTCGCCGGTCCCGGGAGTCTCCGCGGGGGCTACGTCGGGAAGCTTCACCTCAAAGTCCTGCTCGACGCCGAGCAGGCTGCGGCCCTCGCTCCGCATGACCAGCACGTACTGGGCGAGCTTACGGACCATGGTCTCGGCCCGCTGGTAATCGAGTTTCCCTTCCCAGTTGTCCTTCATGCCCAGGGACGGCCAGCGCTTGAGGAGCTCGGCCACGTACTCGCCTCCCGAGGCATCGGGGAGGTCCTGGGCGATGGCGTGAACCAGGGTTCCGAGGCTGCGCGCGAAATCCGTGGCGGCTTCTCCGCCGGCGGCCTGCACAAACCAGTCCAGCGGCGACTTCTGCACCGTCTCCACCTTGGAGGGTGAAACGAAGACGGTGCCGCCGGGCGGCACCACCGGCTCCGTCGATGACAGCGGCGCCAGCCCCCACCAGTCGTCCGGATGCGCTCCCGGGACGGGCGGCTGCGCGGCCGCGAGCGCGCCGAGGACGGCAGCCGCCTCGGCCGCGTCGGTGTGTCCGCCGTCGAGCTGGGCGTACTGGCGCAGCTCCGCGACCAGCGCGCGCAGGGTCAGCGGCCGTTCCACCGGGGTGAATCCGCGGCGGTCCTGATCCGGAGGCAGGGGTGAGACGTAATCGAGGAAGGAGGACGGCTGTTCATCCTCGGAGGAGACGGCGGTGCAGACCAGCACTTCCCGGGCGCGGGAAACCGCAGTGGAAAAGCTGCGGAGCTCGTCGTAGCGGATCTCGCGGAGCCGGCTCATCGGATCCAGCTGCAGGGCGTACTGGACTCCGTGTTCGACGGCGTCGGCGAACAGGGTGCTGCCGAGCAGTTCGCCGCGGAGCCGGGTGTTGGGCCACACGCCTTCCTGCAGCCCAGGGACGATCACCACCGGCCATTCGCGTCCCGCCGCGCTGGCCGGCGTCATAAGCTCCACGGCGTCTTCCAGCTGTGCGCGGGCCGCCAGCGTGTCCATGGGAAGTTCCTGGCTGACCAGGTACTCGAGGAACTGCTCCGGGCCCGATCCGGGGAGCTGGTCCACGTACCGTTCGGCCGTGTGGAACAGGGCCATCATGGCGTCCAGGTCCCGGTCGGCACGGGCTCCGGCGGCCCCACCGGAGAGGGCTGCCTCCGTCCACCGGCGGGCGAGGCCGGTGGAATGCCACAGGGCCCAAAGGACGGTCTCGGCGTTGCCACCGGGGGCGCCGGCGGCCTCGCGGCCGGCCTGGATCATCCTCGCGACCCGGCGGGCGGAGTGCCCCTCGATGCCAAGGGTGGCCAGGGCACCCGGCTCAAGCAGCGCCTCCACGAGGAGCGCGTCGCTGGTCCGGCCGCCGCCGCCCAGGAGCTCTTCTCGGCGGAGGGACTGGCGGAGCCGGCGCAATTCGATGGAGGTTGCGCCGCCGATCCTTGAAGTCAGGAGCGAGACGGCGGCTTCGGGGGTCAGGACCGCGGGGTCCAGGGCGACGGCGTACGCGTCCAGCAGCGGCCGGACGGCCACCTCGTCCCGGACGGCGGATTCGGCCACCGGGATCCGGACCGGGATGCCCTGGCCGGCGAGGTGGCGCTGCAGCTGGCTGAGCTGGCCGCCGTTACGGACGATCACGGCGATGTCCGAGAGGTCCCGGCCGTCGTTGAGCTGCGCTTCCAGGATGCGCTGGGCGACGTAACGCAGTTCATGCACAGGGGAGGGCAGCAGGTGCGCCTCAACAACCCCGCTGCCTCCGGATGCCGGCGGGTGCGGCTGCTCGAGCCGGCGAGCCGAGGAACCGCCTGACCGCAGCGAAATCCGCTCGGCGACGCCCTGCCAGGCGTCCGCGACGGCCGGGCTGTGGCGGTGGGCCGTCCACAGCGGCCGCTCCAGCACAGTGCCCCCGGCGGGGGCAAGCAGCCGGGGCAGTTCGGCTACCAGGTCCGGCCGGGCGCCGCGGAACCCCTGCACCACGGTGTCCGGGGACGACGTGACAAGGGCGTCCTTTCCGGCGGCGATGTCGGCGAGCAGTTCGAAGACGGCGGGGTTTGCCTCCTGGATGTCATCGACAAGGATCAGCTGGAGCCGGTCCCGCTCGGCGGCCAGGAAGCCGGGCGCGTCCTGGAAGATCTGGCGTGCCGCCGTAATGATGCCGGCCGGGTCAAAGGATTCGGGCATCCGCAGGTCCAGGACGTCCCGGTACTCGGCGTACAGGGCCGCCGCGGCCGTCCAGTCGGGCCGGCCGCAGCGCACCGCGAGGTCCGCGAGGTCTTCTGCAGTGCGCCCGGATTCGATGATCCTGTCAAACAGCTGGCGGACCTCCTGCCGGAAGCCGCGGGTCTGCAGGGCCGCGCCGAGGTCCTCCGGCCACGGAAGCTCCAGCCCCGGCTGGGCATGGCCTTCGAGGAGTTCCTTGATGATGAGGTCCTGTTCCGGCCCGGAGAGCAGCTTCGGGGCACGCGGCAGGGGAAGGATGCCCTCGGCTTTGGCCCGACGGATCAGGTCGAAGGCGTAGGACGCCCAGGTGCGGGCCGGCGTCGTGCTCAGGCTGCGGTCCAGGCGCGCCGTGAAGCGGTCACGCAGCGCATCGGCGGCAAGCCGGTTGGGAGCCAGGATCAGGATCCGTTCCGGATCCACGCCCTCGTGCTGCGCCCGGCGTACCGCGGCTTCCACCAGCACCGTGGACTTGCCGGTGCCGGGCGCCCCGGGAACCAGCACCGGGCCCGAGCCGTGGCGGAGCTCGACGGCGTCGCGCTGGTCCGGGGAGAGCACCGGGACGACGCTGTGCTGCATCCGGGGCGGCAGCAGCCGTAGCCCGGTTCCGCCACCCGGGGTTCCGGGCGCGGCCGGGCGGGAGCGGTTCTGGCTGGTGGAGGTGGGGCTGGTGGTGGTTGAGCTACTCACACGGTCATTTCATCATTGGGGACCGACAATCTATGCAGGTCGCGTTCGAGCCGCTCGGCGAGGGCGTCAATCCGGTCGAAGTCCTGCTCCGACGGCGCCCACCGTGCTGCCGCGAGGTCCACCCGCCACCGGCCCTCGCCGGTTTTCCTGTAGTCCTCATAGCTGCCGCGCAACGGTGTCCCCTCGGCCAGGTAAAGGCCGAGGGCCTCGTATTCGTGGCCGGGTGGGGCGTCCCCGTTGGCCTTGAGGATCCGCCACCAGGGAACGGCGCTGCCGTGGTGGCTCATGACGGAGCCGACCTGGCGGGGGCCGCCGGAGCCAAGAAGTTCGGCAACATCCCCGTATGCGACGGCGGTACCCGCCGGCACCATGGCCGCCAGCTCCAGCACTGCCTCAACATACTCCGTCCGCATGCACCCAAGGTTACCGTCGCGGAGCGCCACGGACCGTCGTCGGACCTCACCGCGGGGCGTTGCCGGAAGTGTCGGTGGCAGCGGGTAGCGTTGAAGTATGAGCACCTGGCATACCCTTCCGCGCGCAGCGTTTGACCTCGAAACCACCGGCCGGAACTCCCGCGCGGCAAGGATCGTCACGGCCTCCGTCACCGTGGTGGATGCCGACGGTGCGGTCATCAAGGAACACGAATGGCTCGCGGATCCCGGGGTGGAGATTCCCACCGAGGCCAGCGACGTCCACGGTGTCACCACCGAGCAGGCCCGCCGGGAGGGACGGCCTGCCGCCGAGGTGACGCGGGAGCTGGCTGCCGTCCTGCAGGAACTGTTCGACGACGGGGTCCCCGTAATCGCCTTCAACGCCAGTTACGACTTCACGGTGCTCGCCGCGGAGTCGGCCCGCTACGGTGTGCCGCAGCTGAGCCGCTTCCCGGTGCTGGACCCGTTCATCATGAACAAGCAGGTGGACCGCTACCGCAAGGGCAAACGGACACTGACCGCCCTTTGCGAGGAGTACGGGGTCAACCTGGACAACGCGCATACCTCGGCGGCCGATGCCCTGGCTACCCTGCGGGTGCTCGATGCCATGGCCGGAAAGTTTCCCAAGCTGCGGATGCCGGCCGGGAATCTGCACCAGCTCCAGATCGAGTGGGCGTCGGCCCAGGCCACGGATTTCCAGAGTTACCTGCGCAAAACCAAGCCCGCGGCCGTGATCGAGGGCGACTGGCCGGTTCTGCCTCCCGAGGACGCGGGCCGGGGCGACTTCTAGCCCCCTCACCGCCCGGCACCAAGTAGCTGGGACGGAGATCACAGCCGCGTCCCTGCTCCCTGCGGCTCCTTAGGGCACCCCGGGATTCCGCGGTGCGCCCAACCCCGCACCCCATTCCCGCCACCCGGCGCCGAATCCGAAATTTCCTGCACCCAAATTCCCTTTGTGACGAATGTTATGCGCGAGTGGATGCCATTTTGCCCCGCTGACATAATTTAGTTCAGAACAGGGCGTGTGTTATTCCGCGCCCAAATCCGACCGCCAAGGGATAAATGATCACAGTTACCGACCTTCGCAAGGTCTACCGGCAGGGCAAAAAGGAAGTGGTGGCGCTGGACGGCGTCACACTCTCCGTGCCCAAAGGCTCGATCCACGGGATTATCGGCCACTCCGGTGCCGGCAAGTCCACCCTGGTCCGCTGCCTGACCCTGCTGGACCGCCCCACCTCCGGCTCCGTCAGCATTGACGGCACCGAGCTCAGTTCCGTGCGGGACTCCGAGATCCGGGCTGCGCGGCGACGCATCGGCATGGTCTTCCAGCACGCGAACCTGATGGACTCCCGGACGGCGGCCGGCAACGTGGCGCACCCGCTGGAACTGGTGAAGACCCCCAAGGACAAGATCCGCGCGCGCGTGGCCGAGCTCCTGAAGCTGGTGGGGCTCGAAGGTTTCGAGAACGCGTACCCGTCCCAGCTCTCCGGCGGCCAGCGGCAGCGCGTCGGCATCGCCCGGGCACTCGCCACGGATCCCGAGGTGCTGCTGTGCGACGAGCCAACCTCGGCCCTGGATCCCGCTACCACCGAGGAGATCCTGGACCTGATCCAGGATCTGACCCGGCGGTTGCAGCTGACGGTGCTCATCATCACCCACGAGATGAACGTCGTGAAGCGCGTCTGCGACTCCCTTTCCCTGCTGTCCCGCGGCCGGATCATCGAACACGGGGCCCTGCAGGACGTCGCGGGCGAACTCGACAGCAAGCTGGCCCGCGCACTGCTTCCGCTGCCGCCGTCGGAACCCCTGCACGGCGCGCTGCAGCGCGGGCCGGTCCTGGAAATCCTGTTCTCCGGTGAGAGCGCCAGGGAGCCCGTCCTGACCGGCGTCGCCCGGCACTTCGACATGGATTTGAACGTCCTCGCCGGCAGCGTCGAGACCCTTGGCGGCCAGCAGTTCGGCCACCTCCGCGTCCAGCTCGCCGAGAACGCCGACTTCGACGCCGTCCTGCGCTACCTGCACGATCGCGGCATCAGCGCAAAGCGCGTGTCCGCCGAGGCTGCAGCGGCGGAAGAAGGAGTGAACTAATGAATGACATTTTCGGTAACCCCGTCCTGGTCCGGGCCCTCCCCGACGCAATCGTGGAAACGTTGCAGATGGTCGGCATTTCGGCTTTCTTCACGGTGCTGATCGGCCTGCCGCTGGGCGTTTTCCTGCACGTCACCGCTCCCGGCGGCCTGCGCCCGATGCCTGTTACCAACCGCATCCTCAGCGACGTGATCGTCAACATCACGCGTTCCATCCCGTTCGCGATCCTGATGGTTGCCCTCATTCCGCTGGCCCGTGCGCTGACCGGGACGAGCCTGGGCCCGATCGCCGCGTCCGTGTCCCTCTCCATCGGCACCATCCCGTTCTTCGCCCGGCTGGTCGAATCCTGCCTGCGCGATGTGCACCACGGCAAGATCGACGCCGCCCAGGTGATGGGGTCGACCACCATGCAGGTCATCAGCAAGGTGATGCTGCGCGAATCACTGCCTGCCCTCGTTGCAGCCATCACCACTACGGTGGTGACCCTCGTGGGCTACTCCGCTATGGCCGGCCTCGTCGGCGGCGGCGGGCTGGGCAAGCTGGCCTACAACTACGGCTTCCAGCGCTTCGACGTCACGGTCATGATCGTCACCATCGTCCTGATCGTCGTCCTCGTCCAGGTCATCCAGCTCGTCGGCGAGCGGGTTTCCCGCAGCCTCGACCACCGCTGAGCCAGGCACCAAACCACCACAGCCTTGCAGCGGGTAGCCGCCCTCTGCACCTGCGCGGACCACGGCCCGCCGTCGTGTCCTCCGCCTCTTTCGAAAGGAACGCATCCGATGCGTAAGTCACTCACCCTCCTGGCCACCGGCATTGTCACTGCCCTGGCGCTGACGGCTTGCGGTGGTTCCTCCACCCCCAGCGCCCAGGTCACGACCCTGGATCCGGCCAAACCGGCCACCCTGAAGGTCGGCGCCAGCCCGGTTCCGCACGCCAAGATCCTTGAATTCATCAACCAGGAACTCGCCCCCAAGGCCGGCCTGAAGCTGGACATCAAGGAGATCGAGGATTACCAGACGCCGAACACCGCGCTGAGCGACGGTTCCCTCGACGCGAACTTCTACCAGCACCTGCCGTGGTTCGAGGACCAGGTCAAGACCAAGGGCTACAAGTTCGGCCACGGCACCGGCGTGCACATCGAGCCGTACGCCGCGTTCTCGGAAAAGATCAAGAACATCAAGGATCTCAAGGACGGCGCCAAGGTTGCCATCACGAACGATCCCTCCAACCAGGTCCGCGCCCTGAAGGTCCTCCAGGTGGCCGGGCTGGTCAAGGACATCAAGGATGACAGCACCGTGCTGACGCTCAGCGATGAGCAAAACCCGAAGAAGCTCCAGTTCTCCGAGAACCAGCCGGAACTGCTGATCAACGACCTCAAGGACCCGTCGGTGGACCTGGCCCTGATCAACGGCAACTTCATCCTCAAGGCCGGGCTGAGCACCAAGAACGCCCTGGCGGTGGAGTCCGTGGACAACAACCCGTACGCCAACTTCCTGGCCTGGCGTGAAGATTCCAAGGACGATGCTCGGATCAAGAAGCTCGACGAGCTGCTGCACTCCCCCGAGGTCAAGGCCTTCATTGAGAAGGAATGGCCCAACGGTGACGTGACTCCGGCCTTCTAGTCCGGACCGCAGGTCAACTTTCGGCACCCGCCATGGCGGGTGCCGAAAGTGTTTAAGGACGACGACGGCGGGTGCGGCTCCGGGGGCGGCGCAACCGCCGGCGGGTGGCGGCCGGGCCCGTCAGGCGGTGTCGGCGAGCGCCTCACCGAGGATGCGGGCGGCTTCCGGGAACCGTTCGGGGTTCTCGCCCGAGTAGTTCAGCCGGATGTAGGGTCCCGCCGGTTCGGCCGGGAACCACTCGGTCCCGGGTGCGATGACCACCCCGCGGGCCTCGCACTCCCTGGCGAGGCGGGAGACCTCCGTTCCCTCGGGCAGGCGGACCCACAGGTTCAGCCCGCCGGCGGGAATGTGTGCGATTTCGGCCGCCGGGGCGTACTGCCGGAGGCTGTCCACAAGGGAGTCCCGGCGTCCCCTCAGCTGCTGCCGGAATCCCCGCAGATGGCCGCGCCAGCCCGGCTGGGTGACGACGTCGAGGGCTGCGGCCTGCAGGAGGCCGCTGACATACATGGATTCGGCGGCGCGGTCGGCAAGGATCCTGTCCCGGGCCGGCCCGCGGGCGATGACCGCAGCGACCCGGAGCGCGGGTGAGACGCTCTTGGTGAGTGACCGGAGGTAGATGACATGGCCGTCGTCGTCAGCGGCGGCCACGGGCCGGGGTTCGGAGTCGATCGCGAGGTCATGGGCCCAGTCGTCCTCAATGAGGAAGGCTCCATGCCGCCGGACTGTCTCCAGCACGGCCCGCCCGGTTTCGGCAGGCCACTGGGCGCCGGTGGGGTTCGCGAACGTGGGCTGGGCGTAGAACCCGCGCGCGCCGGTCGCACGGAACGCCCTGTCCACCTCCTCCGGGTCGGGTCCCTGCGCCCCCGCGGGAACCGGAACCAGGACCACCCCGGCCTGCTCCGCCGCCAGGATCGCACCCCAGTAGCTCGGCGACTCGATCAGGAGCGGCTGCCCGGGGCCGATCAGCGCACGGAAGATGGAGCTGAGGCCGCTTTGGCTGCCCGAGATGATCAGGGCATCCCGGACCGACGGCGCCCGGACACCGGCGGGTGCGGCGTCGGCAAGTTCCTGGGCAAACCAGGCCTGCAGTTCCGGAAGACCCGCCACCGGAGACCGGGTCAGGGAAGCCTCAGTCCGCGCGGCGCGGGCGACGGCGGCGCGCACCAGGCGCTCGGGCAGTAATTCCTTGGCGGGGTAGCCCGAATGCAGCCCGATCACGTCCGGGGCGGGCACGCGCTGGGTCGATGACAGGAGCATCGACCGGCGCGGCGGGGCGCCCAGCGCTGCCGTTTGCCAGCCGTAGTCGGCACCCCGGGTGGGCCGTACCGTGCGCACAAATGTCCCCACGCCCGGCCTGCTCTCCACGAGGCCCGCGGCCGCGAGGAGGCGCATCGCCTTCTGCACCGTGACCGGGCTCGCGGCATATTCGGCCATCAGTGCCCGGTTGGACGGCACCTGGGCTCCCGGCGGAGCCTGGGCAATCCAGCGCCGCAAGCCGGAGACAATCCGGTCAGTGCTATCGTTGTTCATGACAGTACATAGTAGCGTTATCGTCCCAGTCGGGAAAGCGTTACCCGGCCGGTCCGGTCTGGGCTGGGGACTGCTCGGCGTCGCCGCGTTCTCCTTCACCGTGCCCCTCACCCGCGTCGCCACCGGCGGGTTCTCTCCCCTGTTCATCGGCACAGGCCGGGCCGCCGTCGCGGCCGTCCTCGCCATCGCCGCCCTCGCGCTGACCCGGCAGCGGCTGCCCGGCAGGACGCAGTGGGCCCGGCTGGCGGTTGTCGCCGGCGGCGTCGTGGCCGGATTCCCCCTCCTCACCTCCTTCGCCTTGACCACGGCTCCGGCCAGCCACGGGGCCGTGGTGATCGGCCTGTTGCCTGCGGCCACCGCCGTCGCCGCCGTCGTTCGCGGCAAGGAACGCGTCACGGTCGCCTTTTGGACTTTTGCCGCGCTGGGGGCAGCCGCGGTCCTGGTCTTCGCCGCCCTGCAGAACGGCGGCCTCAGCGGGTTGGGCTGGTCCGACGCGCTCCTGGTCGCTGCCGTGGTGGCAGCCGCCGTCGGCTACGCGGAAGGCGGCCTTCTCGCGCGGGAGATCGGGTCCTGGCAGACCGTTTCCTGGGCGCTGGTCCTGGCGGCCCCCGTGATGGCGGCAACCTCGCTGGCCGCCCTTGCCGCGCAGCCCCCGACAGCCACCGGGCCGGAGTGGCTGGCCTTCGCGTACCTCGCCGTCGTCAGCATGTTCCTGGGCTTCTTCGCCTGGTACCGCGGCCTCGCCATCGGCCCCATGGCGAAGGTCAGCCAAGTGCAGCTGGTCCAGCCGGTCCTGAGTCTTCTCTGGGCCGCCCTCATCCTGCGTGAAGAACTCACATGGTCCACGCTGGCCGGAGGCATCACGGTGATCCTCTGCGCCGGCCTGGCCGTCCGCACCCGCCTCAACAGAAAGTCCGTCTAATGCGCCACAGCCCCCATTTCCTGATGACCGACCCCGCTGAAGTGAAGCGCCTCATCCACGGCAACCCCTGGGCCACGTTCGTTTCGGCGACCGCGAAGGGCCTGGTCGCCTCGCACTACCCGGTCCTGGTTGACGACTGCGACGGCATCACCATCGTCAGCCACTTCGGACGCCCCGACGAAACACTTCACGAGCTCGGGCAGCACGAGATTCTGGTCATCATCCAGGGCCCGCACGACTACATCTCCCCCAGCTGGTACGCCCCCGGCGACCTCATTCCGACCTGGAACCACATCACGGCCCATCTCTACGGGACCCCGGAGATCCTCGGCGAGGAGGAGAACTATGCAATGCTCTCCCGCCTCACCGACCACTTCGAACAGCACCAGCCGGACGGCCGCAGCCTTGCCGAGAATGAAGCGGGCACCCGCCGGGCCGCGAAAGGCACGGTTGGCCTGCGCATGCGGGTCGACCGCTTCGACGCCCGCGCCAAGCTCAGCCAAAACAAGTCCCCCGAGGTGGCGGCCAACATCACCGCGCACGTCGGACACCACAACCCGGCCCTCGCCCAGGAAATGCAGCGCCTGCACGGCGGCGGGCCGGGCGTGGACCAGGTTACCCCCAGAAACCGGTGAGCTGCCCGGCGAGGAGAGTGCCTTGGCTGTATCCGGCCCGGGCCGCCGGTGGGCGCAGCGACGGATCCATCGCGTTGGCGCCGAACAGATGCTCGGCGGCGCTGTCCGGGCCAATCGTTTCGACCCTGCTGCCACGGGACCGCAGTTCGTCGGCCTGGGCTGCCAGCTGCATGCCCCAGGCCAACGGCATCCGGGTGCGTCCCCCGAACGGCGACAGGACCAGCACCTGCTGGTAGCCGGCCGCAAGGTCGGCGTTCTCGTTGCGCCGGTAGCCGCCGTCGATATACCGGCGCTTTCCGATCGTGTAGGCGAAGCCGCTGGAACAGCTGGCGGCGACGGCGTCCGCCAGCTCGACTCCGCTGTGCCGGTCAAACACCACCGGGTCACCGGTTTCGGCATCGACGGCGGTGATCAACACCGCACGGTCCGGCCAGTCCTGCCGCGGCAGCCGGGCGGCGACGGTGTCCCGCCACTGTGTTTGGCGGGACCCGTCCGACGCCGCAGCGAGCGCCAGTGCCGCTGCCCCCATCCGGCGGCGCATCTCCGCCGCGTCCCCGGCCGCGCCGATGATTCTGTCGGTTCTTTCCAGATGGTTGACCACCTGCCCGGTCGGCCCGGATCCTCCGCCCGAGGCCCCGGGGCCGGTCCGGCGCGGAGGTACGGCGGCGAGCGTGGCGGCAAGAAGTTCGCCGGGTGTTGCGCCGGCTATCTGGGCTGCGGCAGTGGATCCTGCGGACGTGCCGATCAGCAGATCGGCCCCGGTGACGTCCAGTCCGGCGTCGAACAGCCCGGCGACGACGCCGATCAGCCAGGCGTTGCCGGTGGACCCGCCCCCGCCCAGGACGAGGGCACGACGGCCCGGAGTGTGCGGAAGTGAAGTGTGGGAAGTTGAAGCTGGTGTGGTGTTCATGGGAGTCGCCTTTCGCGTTTTTGCCTGGCGGGCGCTCCCAGCTGCGACTATGCCCGTCGCGCGATCGTTGACTTCAGGGGAGCACCCATTGTGGATACTGCGGACATGGGTCTCACCTCCTGTGGTTGATTTACGATCACCGGAATATTCGCACACGGTCGCCGCCGTGCGCAATGGGCATCGGCGCGGCGCGGGATTGCCGGCTGGCCGCGCCAGGGTCGCCGGGCCGGGCCGGGCATACTGGCCCGGCCCGCCGCGGCCCCCGCTTACGGCTGCGCGGCCGCGGCGGCCTTCGCTGCCGCCGGCAGGGCGTCGAAGATCCGGTTCATCGCGGCGTCGTCGTGCGCGGCGGAAAGGAACCATGCCTCGAAAACGGACGGCGGCAGGTACACCCCGGAGTCCAGCATCGAGTGGAAGAACGGCGCGTACCGGAAGACTTCCTGGCCCTGAGCGTCGTCGTAGTTGTGCACGCCGCGAGCCGACGTGCCGAACGCGACGGAGAACAGGTTCCCGGCACGCTGGATGGAGTGGTCCACGCCGGCGGTGTCCAACGCCGAGGACAGCGCGCCCGAGAGTTCCAGTGACCGGGCATCCACGAAGGAGTACACGTCCTTGGTGGCATGCGTGAGGGTCGCGACGCCGGCGGCCATGGCCACCGGGTTCCCGGAGAGGGTGCCGGCCTGGTAGACCGGGCCCACCGGGGCGAGGTAGTCCATAACCTCGGCACGCCCGCCGAGGGCCGCCGTCGGCATGCCCCCGCCGATGACCTTGCCGAAGGTCAGCAGGTCCGGGGTCCACGGTTCCGCGGCGTCGGCGGCCCCGCCGGTCAGGCCCCAGTAGCCGGAGTACCCGGTGCGGAAGCCGGTGAGGACTTCGTCGAGGATCAGGAGTGCGCCGTGCTCGCGCGTGATCCGGGCCAGCCCGGCGTTGAAACCCTCGCCGGGGGTGACCACACCCATGTTGGCCGGTGCGGCCTCGGTGATCACGGCGGCGATGTTGGGTCCGTGCGCCGCGAAGGCGGCTTCGACGGCGGCGAGGTCGTTGTACGGCAGCACGAGGGTCTCGGCGGCGGTGGCGGCCGTGACGCCGGCCGAACCCGGCAGCGCGAGCGTGGCGAGGCCGGAGCCGGCGGCCGCGAGCAGACCGTCCAGGTGGCCGTGGTAGCAGCCGGCGAACTTGATGACGAGGTTGCGTCCGGTGAAGCCACGGGCCAGCCGGATGGCGGTCATGGTGGCCTCGGTGCCGGTGGAGACCATCCGGACCCGCTCGGCTGCCGGAACACGTTCCTGGACGATGGCGGCGAGGTTCGCCTCGTCAGGGGTCGAGGCGCCAAAGGAGAGGCCGCGGTCGACGGCGGCGTGCACGGCCGCGAGGACGTCGGGGTGGGCGTGGCCCAGCAGCGCCGGCCCCCAGGAACAGACCAGGTCCACGTACTCGGCGCCGTCGGCGTCAGTCAGGTAGGCGCCCTTGGCGGAGACCATAAAGCGCGGCGTACCGCCCACAGAGCCGAAGGCACGGACCGGAGAGTTGACGCCGCCGGGCATCAGGCTGCGGGCGCGGTCAAAGAGTTCCTCGTTGCGAGGGTGGCTGGAAGTCATGGTCCCTATTCTTTCAGTGACTGGTCGGGTGCGGATGCCGCGCCGGACAGCAGCGCGTGCACGCGGGGCGCCACCTCGGTGCCAAACAGCTCGATGGAGCGCATCATGGCGGCATGCGGAAGGGTTCCGTTGCTGTATTTGAGGTCAAAACGGTCCACACCCAGGTTCCGTTTGAGCAGCGTGATCTTGGTGGCGACAGTTTCCGGTGAGCCGACGTAGAGGGCCCCTTCGGGGCTGCACAGGTGGTCGAACTCCTCCCGGCTGCCCGGTCCCCAGCCGCGCTCCGCGCCGATCTGGTTGCGCTGTCCGAGCCAGTGCGGGAAGAACTCCTCCCGTGCTTCCTCGTCCGTGGCGGCGAGGTGTCCGGGCGAGTGGGTGGCCATCTGCTGCATGGGGTGCCCGTACTTGGCCATGGCTTCGCGGTAGAGCCCGGCGAGCGGTCCGAAGGAACGCGGCTGGCCGCCGATGATGGCGAAGATGATCGGGTAGCCGTACTCGGCACAGCGCAGCACGGATTCGGGGGTGCCGCCGACGCCGATCCAGGCCGGCAGCAGGTGGTGCTCCAGCGGCGGGTAGACGCTGAGCCCGCGAATCGGCCGGCGGGTCCGGCCCTCCCAGCTGATCGGTTCCTGGGCCCTGGCTCTGTCGAAGAGTTCCAGCTTTTCCTCGAACAGGACGTCGTAATCGGCCAGGTCCAGCCCGAAGAGCGGGAAGGATTCGACGAATGACCCGCGGCCCAGCATCACCTCGGCGCGGCCGTTGGAGATGGCATCGACGGTGGCGAAGCGCTGGAATACGCGGATGGGGTCATCGGAGCTGAGCACCGTGACGGCGGAACCCAGCCGGATGTTCTTGGTGCGTGCGGCTGCGGCGGCGAGGAAGACCTCGGGTGCGGACACGGCGAAATCCTTGCGGTGGTGCTCCCCCACCCCGAAGGCGTGCAGCCCCACCTGGTCGGCAAGTTCGGCCTGTTCCAGCAGCTGCCGCAGAACCTGGGCGTGCGGGACCGGGTGGCCGTCGGGGAACACTCCGACGTCGCCGAAGGTGTTCAGGCCCAGCAGGATGGTGTCCGTTCCTACAGGGGCGGTCGGGTTGGCTCCTGCCGCCGGGCCGGGCGTGGCCGGGGCGCTCATCGGGCGTCCTTCAGCCAGCCGGCGAGTTCCGCGGCCCAGTAGGTCAGGACCATGTTGGCGCCGGCCCGTTTGATGCCGAGCACGGATTCGGTGATGGCGGCGCGCCGGTCGATCCAGCCGTTGGCCGCTGCGGCCTCAATCATCGAGTACTCGCCGGAGATCTGGTAGGCGGCAACGGGGACCGGGCTCATCGCGGCAACGTCGGCAAGAATGTCGAGGTAGCTCATGGCGGGTTTGACCATGACCATGTCAGCGCCTTCCTCGAGGTCCAGTTCCACTTCGAGGATCGCTTCGCGGCGGTTGGCGGCGTCCATCTGGTAGGTGCGCCGGTCTCCGGTGAGCTGCGAGTCGACAGCTTCGCGGAAGGGCCCGTAGAAGGCGGAGGCGTACTTGGCTGCGTACGCCACGACGGCGGTGTTGGCGTGGCCGGCTTCTTCCAGGGCCTGCCGGATGACGGCGATCTGGCCGTCCATCATGCCGGACGGGCCAAGCACGTGGGCACCGGCCTCGGCCTGGGCCACGGCCATCCGGGCGTAGATCTCGAGCGTCGCGTCGTTATCGACGTAGCCGTTCGCGTCCAGGACGCCGCAGTGCCCGTGGTCGGTGAATTCGTCGAGGCACACGTCGCTCATGATCACCAGCTCGTCGCCGACCTCGGCCTTGACGTCGCGGATGGCCTTGTTCAGGACACCGTCCGGGTCCAGGGAGGCCGTGCCGCGGGCGTCGCGTTCGGCCGGGATGCCGAAGAGCATGATGCCGCCGACGCCCAGCTGGACGGCTTCGGCGGCGGCGCGCTTGAGCGAGTCGGTGGTGTGCTGCTGCACGCCGGGCATCGAGGCGATGGGGTTCGGTTCGCTGAGGCCCTCGCGGATGAAGGCGGGCAGGATCAGTTCGGCCGCGGAGAGGCGGTATTCGGCCGTCAGCCGGCGCATCGCGGGGGTGGTGCGGAGCCGGCGGGGGCGGTGGGTCGGGAAGCTCATGTTGGGTCCTTCACAGTGTGCTCGGGGTCAGGGTGGGGTGCGGGGTGAACCGGGTCCAGGGCCTGGATAACGGCGGCGACGAGTCCGGTGGCGGTGGGTTCCTCGGCGACGGCGGCGACGGGGAGCCCGAGGGCGAGGGCCTCGGCCGCCGTCGAGCGTCCGATCGCCACGAGCAGGCAGTCACCCAGTGGCGAGAGGCCGGCATGGATGCGGCGGGCCGCGCTCGGTGAGGCGGCGACGACGGCGTGCAGGGCTCCGGCGTCGAGGGCAGCCTTGGCGTCCGCCATGGCCAGGACGACGGCGTCGTCGGCTGCGGCCGCCGGGCTGCCGGGGAGGCTGCGCCGCGGGTCCGCAGGATAGTCGACGGTGCGGTAGGCGGTGACGGCCTGGACCGAGGCGCCCCGCGCCGCCAGTCCCCGCCGGAGCCGCGGGTCGGCGATGTCCGCTTGCGGCAGCAGCACGCTGCCCTGGCCGCCGGGCCAGATGTCGAGGAGGCCCGCGCCGGACTGCTGCCCGGCCGGGGCGAGATCGACGGCGATGTCCCGGGCCTCCAGCACGCGGCGGGTGGCCGGGCCGATGGCGGCGACCTGCAGGCTCCCCGGCAGCCAGGCGCTGAGGTCCTTACCGCGTTCGGCCGCTTTGGCTTCGAGGACCTGGACGGTGGTCACGCTGCTGACCACCAGCCACGAGTAGGCTCCGGCGCCGAGCGCGTCAAAGGCAACGTCCAGGGAGTGCTGGTCCGGGGCGAGCTCAAAGTCGATGAGCGGCAGCAGCAACGGTTCGGCCCCGGTCTCGCGGAGGGCCGCCACCAGCGCACCGGCTCGGTCCGGACTGCGGGTCACCAGGACCCGGGCACCCTCAAGCACCCTGGGCCCGGCCTCCCCGTCCGGCCGGCGGCTGGCGCTGCGGCGTCCCATCAGGCTGGAATCCGTCCGGCTCAGGAAGCTGCCAGGTCGGCGATGTCGGCAGCGCCGGCCGCGAGCAGCGCCTCGGCCAGTTCGATGCCCAGCAGGGTGGCCCCCACCTCGGTCAGCCCGTCGGTGACCTTGGAGTCCCGGACGGTTGCGGTCCCGTCCACGGCACACACCACGGCTTCGAGGTGCAGCATGCTGCCCTTGCGTTGGGCGTAGGCTCCCACCGGGGCTGCGCAACCGGCTTCCAGCCTGGCCAGGAGGGCGCGCTCGGCCGTGACGGCCAGGCGCGTGTCGGGATCGTCCAGGGCCGCGAGGGCCTGGGCGAGCACCCCCTGTGATCCCTCAGTGGACCCTGCCTTCCGCGGGGCATCCCCGGTGCGGCACTCGATCGCGAGGGAACCCTGGCCGGCGGCCGGCAGCATCACGGTGGTGTCGAGGTACTCGGTGACGGCGTCCTGCCGGCCGATCCGGTGCAGGCCGGCGGCGGCGAGCACCACGGCGTCGAGGTCGCAGGATTTGCCCTCCACGACGTCGTCCGTCGTGTTCCCGGGCAGCCCCGGGACGCGGCCCAGGCGGGTATCAACGTTGCCGCGGATGTCCCGGATGTCGAGGTCAGGGCGGGCCGCGCGCAGCTGGGCCGCGCGGCGGGGCGAGCCGGTGCCGACGGTGGCGCCGGCCGGCAGCGCGGCGAGGGTGAGGCCGTCCCGGGCGCAGAGCACATCGCGGACGTCAGCGCGTTTGGGGGTCGCCGCGAGGCTCAGTCCGAGCGCCGCGCCGGTGGGCAGGTCCTTCAGTGAATGCACGGCGACATCGCACGCGTCCCGCAGGAGGGCGTCGCGCAGCGCGGCCACAAACACACCGGTGCCGCCCATTTGGGACAGCGGGCCGGTCAGCACGTCACCGTCGGTGCGGATGTGCACCAGTTCCACCGGGAAACCGCCGACGGCGGCCAGTTGGTCCGCGGTCTGTTGGGTCTGGGTCAGGGCCAGTTTGCTGGCCCGGGTGCCGATCCGGACCGTCACAGCGCGGCCTGGCCGGCCGTGGACGACGCCGTGCCGGCCGGGTAGGGGTCGTGCCCGGTCCCAACAGAGGTGTCTGCGCCCGCGATGGTGGGCTTTTCGCCGCGGAAGTTCGCGCAGCAGCCGGGGCGGCAGACGTCGTACCAGGGGCCGAGGTTGGTCAGGTGGGGCCGGTCGGCGATGGTGTTCGCCGCGGTCCGCTCGCTGATGAGGTCCACGATTCCGGCCACGAATTTACGGTGCGTTCCGGGGGTGGGCACACGGGTGGCGGCGATGCCGAGCTTGCCGCAGGTTTCCAGGGCTTCGGTGTCCAGGTCCCAGACCACCTCCATGTGGTCGCTGACGAAGCCGAGCGGCACGATCACCACGCCCTTGACTCCCTGGCCGGCGAGTTCCTCGATCGCGTCGTTGATGTCGGGCTCAAGCCACGGCACGTGCGGGGCGCCGGAGCGGGACTGGTATACGAGGGACCACGGTGCGGTCAGGCCGGTCTCGGCTTCCACCCGGCGGATGACCTCGGTGCCTGCCGCGAGGTGCTGGGCCACGTAGGCGGAGTCTTGTTCGAACTGGCGCGGTTCGCCGTCGGACCGTCCGGCGGCCTCGGCGTCGCGGGTCGGAATCGAGTGGGTCGCGAACAGGATGTGGACCGGCGCGTCAGGGGTTCCGGCGGCGGCCAGCTGGGCCCGGACGTCGGCGAGGCCGGCGGCGGTGCCTTCGATGAACGGCTCCACAAAGCCGGGGTGGTCGAAGTACTGGCGTACCTTGTCCACTTCGAGTTTGCCGTCCAGACCTGTCTCGGTCAGGGCCATGCCGATGTCCTCGCGGTACTGCCGGCAGCTGGAATAGCAGGAGTACGCGCTGGTGGTGATCATCAGGACCTTGCGGTGACCGGCGTCGTAGATTTCCTGCAGGGTCTGCGGGATGTACGGGTCCCAGTTGCGGTTGCCCCAGAACACCGGGAGCCCGATGCCGCGGGCGGCGAGCTCGGTTTCCATGGCGGCCTTGAGCTGGCGGTTCTGTTCGTTGATCGGGCTGATGCCGCCGTTGGCGCGGTAGTGGTGCGAGACCTCTTCGAGCCGTTCGTCCGGGATGCCCCGGCCACGGGTGACGTTGCGGAGGAACGGGATGACGTCCTCCTGCCCCTCGGGGCCGCCGAAGGAGGCGAGCAGAACGGCGTCGTACTCCTTGGGCGCCATCCGGCCGGCCTCGGTGATGGGGTTCACGGCGGTGAGCGCGGCGTCGATCGGGCTCACGCGAGGACCTCGGCGATCTCCGTGGCGTTGATGCGCCGCCCGGTGTAGAAGGGGATTTCCTCGCGGACATGGTGGCGGGCCTCGGTGGCGCGCAGGTGCCGCATCAGGTCAACCAGGTCAACCAGTTCCGGGGCTTCCAGGCCGAGGATCCATTCCCAGTCGCCGAGGGCGAACGAGGACACCGTGTTGGAGATGACCTGCGGGAAGTCCCTGCCCAGGAGGCCGTGGTCACGGAGCATTGCGCCGCGCTCGGCGTCCGGCAGCAGGTACCACTCGTAGGAGCGGACGAAGGGGTAAACGCAGAGCCACTCGGCCGGCTCGACGCCGCGGGAGTAGGCGGGCGTGTGGTTCTTGGCGAACTCGGCCTCGCGGTGCACGCCCATGGCGGACCATGCGATCTCGGTGCCGGTGAACAGCTTGCTGCGGCGGATGTCGCGCACGGCCCGCTGCAGGGCCTCGGCACGGGGACCGTGCAGCCAGACCATGATGTCTGCGTCCGCCCGCATTGCCGAAACGTCGTAGCTGCCGCGGTGGACAACGCCGTCTTCGGCGAGCCGCCCGATCAGGGCGTCGAAGTCCTCGGCGGCGTCGCCGCTGCGCAGGACGTCCGCGGAGCGCTTGAAGACCGTCCAGAGCGTGAAGAATTGCTCGGTCGATTCCTCGGCTGCTGCTCCGGTTTTAGTGACAGATTCGGCAGAAGTGTGGCTCATGCATACCAGTTTGCCCCCTCCCCCGGGCTAAGTCGAAACAGAGCACTTCTACAAGGCGTAGAAGTGCTCAATTTCACAGCGGGGCGGGGTTGGCGGGTTTAGATCCGGCGCATCCGCAGGACCACTGCTCCTGCTCCGAGGGACACAGCCACCAGGCAGATCCCCCAGCCCACCAGTGCGGAGGGCCCGGACGACTGCACCGAGGACGCCGCCTGCATGGTGTCCCCGGACGGGCTGGGCGACGCCGGGGTCGCTTCCTTGGCGGCGGACATGGTGGTGGCGGACCGGGGCGTTCCGCTCGGAGTCGCCGACGGGGTGCCGGCCTTGCCGGCGGCGGTGCCGGTAGCGGCTTCTGACGGCGTGCCGGGCGCGGCGGCCTGGCTGCCGGCGGCGGGGGCCTGCACGGGGGCCGGTGCCTGCTGGGTGCCGGAGGCCTGGGTGCCGGTGGCCTGGCCGGTTGCGGGCACGGCGGGCGCCGGCTGCGGGGCCGTGGTCCCCGGTGCGGCAGGTGCACTGGCCTGCCGGGTGGCGCGCTGCGCCGGCGTCTCAGTCGGGTCCGGCGCGGCCGACGACGGCGGCGCGGTGCTCTGGGTAGGGGTGGGGCTGCTGGAGCCTGACGTCGGGGAGGGCGACGGCGACGGCGACACGATGCCGCCGATCAGGTCGCCGATGCCCACGGAAATCGAGGCCGAAGGGCCGTCCGGGCTGGGCGACGGGGTGGCCGCCTGTGTGGCAGGAACTCCTGCGGTGAGAGCCAGTACCGCTCCGAGCGCTGCCACTGCCGTGCCGCGTCGAAGTCCCCCATGGTGACCGGCCGGCGTTTCTGGAACCTCGGACCTGTGCATAACCATGGTCATCGACCCTAGCCGCTGAACGGCGCGGGGGAAAATTTGCGGAAACACCCCTGTTCCGGTTAGCGCGTCCCCGTCCGGAGCCGGACGGCGGCCCGCTGGGACCCGTCAAGGGAGCAGGGACGCCACCTGTTTCGGGGTGTCCGCGACGATCGCGGCGAGCCCGTTTCCGGACAGCCAGCCCCCGACCACGGCGAGGTTTCCTTCAGCGGCGCAGAGCCGCCGGACCTGGTCCACCCGCTGCCGGTGGCCCAGGGTGGCGAAGGGCAGGGCGCCGGACCAGCGCACCACGTCCCAGCCGACGACGTCGCCCGCGGACAGCCGGACACCGAGCAGCGACGAGGCATCCCGGAGCGCGGCATCGAACAGCTCGTCGTCGCTGCGGGACACGGGGCTGCCGGCGGCGGGTTCGTCCCCGCCGCGACCGTAGGAGAGCCGGAGGACATGCCGGCCCGGCGTCGTGCGTTCGGCCAGCCACGCCCATTTTGCGGTGGCATGCGTCAGGGCCTTGGCCAGGACGCCGGGGCTCTGCGGGGCCACGAGCACCCCGGTCCCGCGCGGTGCGGCGTCGAGGGCGGGGCGGTCCAGCACCAGGGTCACCAGCCGCACGTCGGGGCCGGCTTCCGGGCGGAGTGATTCCAGGGCCGGCAGTGTGCCGGCGAGAAGGTCGACGGCGGCCGGCCCCTCGATTGCCACCACCAGCCGTTCGGCCTCGTACCGGGCGGTCCCTGAGGTTACGCGCCAGCCGCCCGACAGGCGCTCCACAGCGTCCGCCCGCGAGGAACTGAGCAGGCTGACGTCCAGGCCGCGGAGCTCGGCCAGGAGCGCCGCGATCAGGGTGTGCATGCCGCCACGGAGACCGGCGACGGCGGATCCCGCCTTCGCGGGACCCGGCTGGCCGGCCGCCTGCCCCGGGTGTTCCGGGTGCTCCGGGCGCTCCGCAGGCTGCTGGCGTTGCGCGCCGACGGCGGCGGGTCCGCGGCGTTGCGCGGCGACGGCGCCGGCGAGGGAACCGTGGGCCCGGATGCCGGCCCGCAGCCCCGGGGCCACCATGTCCACGTCCAGCAGGGCGGGGTCCGCGGAGTGCACGCCACCCACCACGGGGGCCACCAGGCGTTCCAGGACGCGGCGTCCCATCCGGATACGGACCAGGTCAGCGACGCTGGTGGCCTGCGATGACGTGCCGGCCGTGGCCGGAAGCACTGCGTCCAGGGAGGCACGGAGGGATCCCCACAGGCCCAGCGAACGGCGCACCTCGGGGTCCCAGGGATTAGCGGGGATGCCCAGGACCCCGGTCTTGGGCAGTTCCCGGGGTCCTTCGGGGAGCTGGACCCAGGCGCCCCCGGGGTTGGGCGGAACGATCTGCGGGCCGAGGCCCAGGTCCTCGGCCAGGCGCGCCACCGCAGTGGACCGGGTGGCGAAAGACTCGGCGCCGTTGTCCAGGGTCAGGCCGGCCACCACGTGGCTGCCCACGCAGCCGCCCCATTCCGCGGAGGCCTCCAATACCGTGGTCCGGACGCCGGCGCGGGCCAACTCCCGGGCGGCAAGCAGGCCGGAGATGCCGCCGCCCACCACGACGGCGGTCGGCGCGGGAAGGGCGGAGCCTGCGGCAGGGCCTGTGGCCATCCGGGGCCTACTCCGGGTCGATCGAGTGGATCAGTTCGACGACGCGGGTCAGCACCGCGGCGTCGGTCTCGGGCGGCACGCCGTGGCCAAGGTTCAGGACGTGGCCCGGAGCCGAGGCGCCGGCGGCGATGACATCCCGGACGTGGGCCTCGAGGATCTCCCAGGGCGCGGACAGCAGTGCAGGGTCGATGTTGCCCTGCAGCGGCACGGTCCCGCCGAGCCGGCGGTTGGCTTCGTCCAGGGGCAGCCGGTAGTCGACCCCCACAACGTCCACACCGACATCGCGCAGCGCAACCAGGAGTTCCGACGTGCCGGTACCGAAGTGGATCAGCGGGGCCCCGAGGTGCCGGACGTCGTTCAGGGCCCGGGCCGATGCCGGCGCGACGTAGCGGGAGTAGTCGGCCAGCCCCAGTGAGCCGGCCCAGGAATCGAAGAGCTGGCCTGCGGAGGCGCCGGCCTCCAGCTGCGCCCGGAGGAACATCCCGGAGGCATCGGCGGCCCAGTTGGCCAGCGCCGTCCACGTTTCCGGGTCGGCGTGCATCATGGTGCGCGGGCCGAGGTGGTCGCGGGAGGGCTTGCCTTCAACCATGTAGGCGGCCAGGGTGAACGGGGCTCCGGCGAAGCCGATCAGTGGGGTGCTGCCCAGCTCGGCAACGGTGAGGCGCACGGCCTCGCGGATGGGCTCAAGGGCTTCCCAGGTCAGCTGCGGGAGGGCAGCGACGTCCGCGGCGGTGCGCACCGGCTTCTCCAGCACCGGGCCGACGCCGGGGACGATGTCCACGCCGACGCCCGCGAGCTTCAGCGGGATAACGATGTCGGAGAAGAAGATCGCTGCGTCGACGTCGTGCCGGCGCACCGGCTGGAGGGTGATCTCGGAGGCGAGTTCCGGGCGCAGGCAGGAATCGAGCATGGCCACGCCTTCGCGCACCTTGAGGTATTCGGGCAGCGACCGGCCGGCCTGGCGCATGAACCACACCGGGCGCCGGGACGGCTTGCCGCCGCGGTACGCGGTGATCAGCGGTGAATCGGCGGTGCGGCCGTCCATCAGGGGGTGGCCGGCGTCGAGGCCGTTCATTGCAGTGCCGTCGATTGCCGTTCCGTCGACGGCGGTGCCGTTCGTTGCCGCAGCGCTAGGTGTCATGCCTTTGATTGTGCCGAAAATCGGCCCCAAAAGATAACGACAACCTGTCAGCGAAGGCCGCCGGTCCCCTGTCGTGGCGGGAATCACAGCCAGGGGTGCGCAGTCCCACGTCCGGTAGTTGTTCTACACGGGCACGAAAAAGCTATGATTGTGGTGCTGTGGTTCTTTTCTCATTGGTGGCTACACACGCCGACATCGACCTGGAAACCGTTGCTCAACTGAGCACCGGCGCTTCCGGGCTTGCCACATCCGCCCTCGCCGGATCGCCGGCGGTGTCGGGTGCCGTTGTCCTGGCCACGTGCAACCGGTTCGAGATTTACGGCGAAGCCCCGCACCCTGACGACGTCGAGGCGGCGCGTGCCGCGCTGGTCTCCCAGATCAGCGGCGCCAGCGGCCTGAGCGAACAGCTCGTCTCCCGCTCCTTTAATACCCGCACCGGCCCGGATGTCACGCGGCACCTGTTCGCCGTCAGCTCGGGCCTGGATTCCGCCGTCGTCGGCGAACGCGAAATTGCCGGCCAGGTGCGCCGGGCCCTGATCGCGGCCCAGCACGACGGGACGGCCAGCGCCGGACTCGTGCGCCTTTTCCAGGCCGCCTCCAAGACCGCCAAGGACGTCGGGGCGCAAACCGCCCTGGGCTCCCGCGGGCTCTCGATCGTCTCTGTCGCCCTGGACCTGGCCACCGATCTGTCCGAAAACCCCGACTGGTCCAGCAAAAAGGCCGTGGTCTTCGGGACCGGCGCGTATGCCGGGGCCACCATGTCCCTGCTGCGTGAACGGGGCTGCACCGACATTTCCGTCTTCTCCTCCTCCGGACGCGCCGCCGGCTTTGTCGCCACCCGCGGCGGCACCGCCCTGGACAGCGCAACCCTGCCCGGCGCGGTGGCGGCCGCCGATGTGATGATCGGCTGCAGCGGCTCGGACAACCGCGTCGAAGCGCCGGAGCTCGCCCGGATCCGCTCGGCCTCGCCGCAGCCGCTGATTGCCATCGACCTGGCGCTGACCCACGATTTTGACCCCGCAGTGGCGGAGCTCGACGGCGTGGAACTGCTCACCCTTGAATCGGTCCGGCTGGCCGCCCCGCAGGAACAGGCCGAGTCCCTGACCCAGGCCAGCGGGATTGTTGACGGCGCCGCAACCGCCTTCGAGCAGGAACGGCAGTCTCGCTCCGTCGATTCAGCCATTGTTGCCCTGCGCCGCCACACCATGGACGTGCTCGACGCCGAAATGGAAAAGGTCCGCGCCCGCCACGGCTGCACGGCCGCTGCCGAGGAAGTGGAGTTCGCGCTCCGCCGGATGGTCAAGCAGCTCCTGCACGTCCCCACGGTCCGGGCCCGCGAGCTTGCTGCCAACGGCCAGCAGGACGATTACGTGGCCGGCCTCGAGGCGGTCTACGGCATCACGGTCGAACAGCCCGCCGCTGCACGGCCGGCTGCCGACGCCGCCGCCGAATGCCCGGTGGACCACAACTCCCTCCCAGCCGTCGACGGCCGCCGGGAAACCGCCTGACCCTCGGCGTCAGGCCACCCCGGCCACGTCAGCCTTCGCTGAGCCGGTACACCGAGACGTGGCTGCGGGACTCCGCGGTAAATTCGCTGCGGTCCCAGTCCGCCCAGCGGGATTCCAGTTCGAAGCCGGCCAGGCGCGCCATCAAGTCAAGCTCGCTGGGCCAGACGTAACGGTGCGGCGTCCGGCCGATCCGGGCATTCCTGCCGTCCGAGAGTTCGGGGCCAAACCGCACATGGTGTGAGACGACGTGCTGACGCAGCACATCGTAGGTGTCGACCAGCAGGTATCCGGGCTCGCTCACTTCCACAGTTCCGCCCCTCCCGGGGGCCAGCGAACGCAGCTGGGGGACCCACAGCTCAATGACGAAGCGGCCGCCGGGGGCAAGGTGGCGGGCGGCGTTCTGGAAGCACCGGACCTGTTCGTCCTGGGTCAGGAGGTTGGCGATGGTGTTGAAGACGAGGAATGCCAGCGAAAAGCCTGTCCCGGCCGACGCGTCGACCATGCTGCCCTGGACCACCGGAATGACGTCCGCCCCCGGTTTCTCGCGGAGCCGGGCGATCATCGCGTGCGAAAGTTCGATCCCGCTGACCTGCACGCCCGCCTCGGTGAGGGGAAGGGCCACCCGGCCGGTGCCGACAGCGAACTCGAGTGCCGGTCCGCCGCCGGCCAGCGCGGCGAGGACCTCGACGGTGGGCCCGAGGACCTCGGGGGCGAACATCCCCTCCCCCGGGGTGTCGTACTGCTTGGCGGCGTCCTCGTCCCAGAGCTCCTGCTGGCTGATCATCGGGCCACTATTGCACCGGCGCCGTCCTTTCGCCAGTGGCCGGCCCGCGCCGGGTCCCCTTCGGACTAGTGTTCCGTCGCGAACGCGTCTACACCCGTCAGCCCGGCCGACAGCTGCCACAGCCGTTCGGCGTCCGCCCGGTCCACGGCATGGGCGTCCACTCCCCTGATCCGGGCCAGCGGCGTCCCCGTCTCGGTGGGCTCGGCGACGTCGCAGTCCTCGCAGTAGACGCCGCCCTTGCCGTCAAGCTGCGGGGAGGTAGCCGCCCACACCGACGTCGCGGCGCCCTGGGCGGGGGTCTTGAAGTGCTCGTTGAGGTTGCCCTCCGCATCCATCCAGCCGGAGGCGATCATTTCCTCGCGGGGAAGGTGGCGCTGCAGCTCGGTCATGATGCCGCCCGGGTGCACCGCGAAGGCCCGCACGCCGGAGGACCGTCCGAGCGCGTCCAGCTGCACCGCGAACAGGGCGTTCGCCGTTTTGGCCTGCCCATAGGCCTTCCACTTGTCGTAGCCGGTGTCGAAATTGATGTCGTCGAAGCGGAGCGGCGAGAGTTTGTGGCCGGTCGAGGACAGTGCCACCACCCGGGCACCGTCCCCGGCGGACAGGGCGGGCCAGAGCAGGTTGGCCAGCGTGAAGTGGCCCAGGTGGTTGGTGGCGAACTGGGATTCCCAGCCCGGACCCACCCGCTGCTCGGGGCTGGCCATGATCGCCGCGTTGTTGATCAGGATGTCCAGGCTGCCGCCCTCGCCAAGGAACCCGGAGGCGAGGAAGTCGGCGGCGAAGGACCGCACGGCGTCGAGGTCGGCCAGGTCCAGCGCGGCGACGCTGACATCCGAGAGGCCGGCCTCGTCCAGGACCTTGCGGGCGTGGTCGGGGCGGCGTGCCGGCACCATCACGCGGGCACCGGCCGAGTGCAGCGCGCGGACCGTCTCCAGGCCCAGCCCCGAATACCCTCCGGTGACCAGCGCGGTTTTCCCGTGCAGGTCGACGCCGGCGACCACCTCCGCCGCCGTCGTGCGCGGGCCGAACCCGGACCCGATCCGGTGCTGCGGGGTGGTGCTGCTGTCTTCAGTCATGGCGGTGCCTCTCCGGTTGGGCCCGTGCGGGCCGGGGAATCGTCGCCGGGCAGGGTGGCCGGGGACAGCTTTGGGTCGGACGCTAGTAGACCGGCTTTTCCGGTTCGACGTCGCGCACCCAGGCGAGGATGCCGCCCTCCAGGTGGCTGACGCGCTCGTAGCCGGCGGCCCGGGCGGCTGCCAGGACTGCCGCGGACCGGGTCCCGGCCTTGCAGTGGAACACAATGTCCGTGTCCTGCGGCAGTTCGGCCCAGGCCTCGCCGGCGAGGATCCTGCCCTGCGGAATGAGCGTGGCGCCCTCAATCCGGACAATGTCGAATTCCCCGCTCTCGCGCACGTCCACGAGCTGGAAGTCCTTGAGCCCGGCCTTGCGGGAGGCGAGCATCGTGGCGAGCTGGGTCGCGGTGACGGTGTGCTCGGTGCCGGCGTCCGCGGCGGGGGTGATGCCACAGAAGGCCTCGTAGTCGGTGAGCCCGGTAATACGCTCCGCCTCCGGGTCACGGGAGACTTTGATTTCGCGCCAGCTGCCGCCCAGGGCGTCGAAGAGCGCCACCCGTCCCAGCAGGGAACGTCCGACGCCGGTGATCAGCTTGACCGCCTCCGTCACCATCAGCGAGCCGACGGCGGCGCACAGCATGCCGAAGACGCCGCCCTCGCCGCAGGACGGGACGGAGCCCGCCGGCGGGGCCTCCGGGTACAGGTCCCGGTAGGTGGGGCCGTATCGCTCCCAGAACACACTGACCTGCCCGTCGAAGCGGAAGATCGAGCCCCACACGTAGGGCTTGCCGAGGATCGCCGCGGCATCGTTGACCAGGTAGCGGGTGGCGAAGTTGTCGGCGCCGTCGACGATGAGGTCGTAGCCGGCGAAGAGCTCCAGCGCGTTGCCGGCGTCCAGCCGGACGTTGTGCAACCGGACATCAACCAGCGGGTTCAGGGCCGCAATGGCATCGCGGGCGGATTCGGTCTTCGGCCGGCCAACGTCGGCGACGCCGTGGATCACCTGGCGCTGGAGGTTGCTGAGGTCAACTGCGTCGTCGTCGATGATGCCCAGGGTTCCCACCCCGGCGGCGGCCAGGTAGAGCAGGGCGGGCGAGCCGAGGCCGCCGGCCCCGATGACCAGGACGCGGGCGTTTTTGAGGCGGCGCTGCCCGAGTGTGCCGATCTCGGGAATGATCAGGTGCCGGGAGTAGCGCTCCACCTCTTCGGGTGTCAGTGCGTCGGCCGGTTCAACCAGCGGCCCGGCGGCAGGGGCCGGGGTTGCGGGGGTGCCGTTAGCGGTCAACTGGGAAGCCATACTTCAATGTATGCCCGAAGATGCGGCCAGGTCATATTACCCCCGCGTAAAGTGGAGCTAACAGCGAGGGAAGGCGGGCCTACAGTGGTTCATCAGGCACCGGTCGAGCACGGCCACACCGGAAAGTCGTCGGCAGGCCAGGCACGGGGCGGCACCCAGCGTTCGGCGCGCCTGCCGCGGGACGAGCGGCGGGCGCAGTTGCTCGCCGCCGCGCAGGAAGTTTTCGTAGCCAACGGCTACCACGGTGCTGCCATGGACGAGATCGCCGAGACGGCCCACGTGAGCAAGCCGGTGCTGTACCAGCACTTTCCGTCCAAGCGGGAGCTGTACCTGGCCCTGCTGGACAGCCACCTGTCCACCCTCACCGAGCTGTTGCTGGGCGCACTGAACTCCACCACGGACAACGACGAGCGCGTCCAGGCTGTGATGCGGGCCTATTTCCGCTTCATCGCCAACGACGACCAGGCGCACCGGCTGGTCTTCGAGTCGGACCTGGTCAACGACCACGACGTCAGCGCCCGGCTGGAAACCTTCAACAAGACCTTCGCCGACGCTATCGCCCGGGTCATCGCCGAGGACACGAAGCTGCCGCTCCTGGAAGCCCAGCTCCTGGGCCGCGGCCTGTCCGGCATGGCGCAGGTCAGTGCCCGCTATTGGCTCGAAACGGACGGAAACCTGGACCTCGATGTGGCCAGTGACCTGATTTACCGTTTAGCTTGGCGCGGAATCTCCCGCTTCCCCAAAGAGTCCTAGAGTAGAAATAGAAAACACCCTGAACACTTTGATTGGCTTGGAGGCCTTGCTGTGGAAGTAAAGATCGGCATTCAGAACATCGGCCGCGAAATTGCCCTTGAGTCGAACCAGGACGCGGATGCGGTGGCGACGCTCGTTGCCGAGGCCATTTCCAAAGGAACCGAGCTCCGCCTGACCGATGAGAAGGGCCGCCTGGTCATCATCCCGGCGAACGTCCTGGGCTACGTGGAAATCGGCGCCGAAGAAGTCCGCCGCGTCGGTTTCGGCGCCCTCTAGCTACCCGGCGCGCGCCCGGCCCAGCGGCGCCGTCGTCCCGAACCCTCAACCCGCAGTTCACAAAGGAGTCTGAATGCTGTCACTGATTGTGGTCGCCATGGTGGCCGTGGCCGCGGGTTTTGTGGTGTGGGCCAATGACAGGCGCCACGCGAAGTACGGCATCACCGTTCCGGCCGGGATCGCCCTCGGGGTCGGGATGCTGAGCTGGATTATCTTTATGGCTGCGGGCTTCGGCTACCAGCCCGGCCTGACCTGGATCCCGTGGATACTGCCCCTGCTGCTGGGCGCCGCGGCCGCGGTAGGTGCTGCACTGTTTCTCGGCAGGACCCGTGCCAAGCACGACATCGCCCGGATGACCGCTATCCTGCGGCTCTAGCCGGTCTGCGGCTCTAGCCGGTCGCGGCACACGGCGCGTCGCGGCACACAGCACTGTGGCCACTCCCCCTCGGGCGAGTGGCCACAGTTCTTTAACCTGGCCTCAGTGCTGGTGGGCGTCCTTGACCTCGGGCCGTGTGGCCTCCTGCAGGACCCAGCGGTTCCCATCCGGGTCGCTGAAATAGGCGAAAGCGATCCCGCCCATGTCCTGGACCTCGCTGATCTCCGCTCCGCGGCGCAGGAGTTCCGTGCGGGTGGCGGCCATGTCCGGCACCACCAGCTGCAGGCCTTCGAGGCTCCCCGGCGCCATGCCGGTCATTCCCGTGCCGATGACCACCGAGGTGGCCGACCCGGGCGGCGTGAGCTGGACGACGCGCATGCCCGGGATGTACTCGACGTCGTGGTCCAGGGCGAACCCCATCTTTTCGGTGTAGAACGCCTTGGCGGCATCCACGTCGGCGACCGGTACCTGGACAACTTCGAGGCGCATTTCCATGGTCATCACACTACCCCGCCGTCCACGGCTAGGATCCGAAAGGCCACACGGGCCTGATCTCGATTTTTCCGAACTTTGCCATCGGATGCTTGGAAGCGACCTCGATCGCCTCGTCCAGCCCGGCGCAGTCGATGATGTCGTAGCCGGCCACCCACTCCTTCGTTTCGGCGAACGGGCCGTCCACCACCATCAGCCGCCCTTCCCGCACCGTGACGGTGGTTGCGTCCTGCACCGGGCGGAGCCGGTCACCGTGCCGGGCGATCCCCCGGGCCTCCACGTCGGCGGACCATTCCTCGATGTTGTCCTCCGCGGCCACGTAGGCGGGTGCGGTGGGATCGGTGCAGATGAAGAGCATGTATTCCACGCTGGCTCCTTGGGTTGGTTGTTGTTAGCTACATCTCTACTACGTGCGGGCAAGCGCGAAAAAGACATCGGCCGGAAAAATGTTTTCCGGCCGATGTCTACTGCTGGTCAGTACGTGTCTCCTGCTGGTCAGTACGTGGGGCCTCCCGGCTCGGCCAGCGGGTGCTCGCGCTGGAGTTGGGCCACCTTGGGATCGTTCTCGTCGGCGCCGTAGTCCGAGGACCGGGTGATGTCCGTGCCTTCCCGGACTTTCATGGCCCGGAAGAGCGCCGTCAGGACGGCCGCGACGATCAGGTTGATGGCGAACGCCACCACCGCGATGTACACCTGGATGTCGGTGCCCGGGATCGCCGCGATGGACCCGCCGAAGTGGGCCTTCGTCACGGGGTTGACCACGTTGTACGCAGCGATGGTGCCGTACAGGATGCCGGCCGCCCAGCCGATGAACAGTGCCCGGCGGTGGAACCACCGGGTGTAGAGCCCGGCCACGATCGCCGGGAAGGTCTGCAGGATCCAGATCCCGCCGAGCAGCTGCATGTTGATTGCTGCGGACTGGTCCATCGCGATCACGAAGATCAGGGCACCGAACTTCACCACGAGGGATGCGATCTTGGAAACGCTCGCTTCCTGGCGGGGGGTGGCGTCGGGCTTGATCAGGTCCCGGTAGATGTTCCGGGTGAACAGGTTGGCGGCGGCGATGGACATGATGGCCGCCGGCACCAGGGCACCGATGGCGATCGCGGCGAGCGCAATCCCGGCGAACCAGGACGGGAAGTGGTCCAGGAACAGCTGCGGCACCACCAGCTGCGGGTTGATGGTCCCGTTCAGGTCGGTCGGTTTAGTCCCCGCGTAGATGGCCGCGTAGCCCAGCAGTGCAAGGAACCCCAGCATGAGCGAGTAGAGCGGCAGCACTGCGGCGTTCCGGCGGATGGTGTTCCGGCTCTTGGTGGCCAGGACGCCGGTGATCGAGTGCGGGTACATAAACAGGGCCAGGGCGGAGCCGAGGGCCAGCGTCCAGTACGCCGAGTAGCTGGCGGCGCCCGGGATAAAGGCCCCCGCCGGTTTGCCCGTGGCCGGGTTGACGGTCCCGAGCTTCGTCTGGGCGGCGTCGAAGATGGTGCCCCAGCCGCCGAACTTGATGGGCAGGTAGATCACCGCGACGATCACCGCAAGGTAGATCAGGAGGTCCTTCACGACGGCGATCAGGGCCGGAGCGCGGAGGCCCGAGGTGTACGTGTAGGCCGCCAGGACCACAAACGCGATGATCAGCGGCAGGTCTGTCAGCAGGACGTTCTCGGCGCTGCCCAGTCCGAGGACGGTGAGCACCGCTTTGATGCCCACCAGTTGCAGGGCGATGTAGGGCATGGTGGCGACGATCCCGGTGACGGCGACGGCGAGTGTCAGCGCCTTGCTGCCGTAGCGGCCGCCGACGAAGTCCGCCGGCGTGACAAAACCGTGCCGGTGCGAGACGGACCACAGCCTGCTCATCAGCAGGAACACGATGGGGTACAGCACGATCGTGTAGGGGACGGCGAAGAAGCCGCTCACGGCTCCGGTGGCCCACATGGCCGCGGGAACGGCCACAAAGGTATACGCGGTGTAGAGGTCGCCGCCCAGCAGGAACCAGGTCACCCAGGTGCCGAAGCCGCGGCCGCCCAGGCCCCACTCGTCCAGGCTGTGCAGGCCGGTGTTTTCCTCCCGCCGCCACCGCGCGGCGAAGAAGCCGAGGGCGGCGACCAGGACAAAGAGGACGATCACAATGGTCAGAGCCACACCGTCGACCGGCCGGTCCGGTGCTGCCAGGGGCACGGCTGCGGGGTTCATCGTTCCTCCCCCATCCCGGCCTGGCCCCGGACAGCTTCACGCCGCCGGCGGTCCTCCTTGGTCACCAGCCAATAGGAGATGCCCACCAGGGCCGCGGTGACCGGGATCCAGGCCATTTGGTACCAGTAGAAGAACGGGATACCCGCCAGGCGCGGCTGGTCGAAGGAGTATCCGGGTACAAATAACGGAACCACGATCGCGATCAGCAACAGAATTCCGGAAATCACGTACGGGCCGGGCTTGGCCGGCCCCCGCGTTGGCACATCAGGACTGGACATCGTCGCCTCCTCCTCGAGACGGGCCCCCGGTGCGGGAAGGCTTCCCGGGACGTGCCGGCGACCTGCAGACCACGGTGTGCCGCGGTCTAAGGGACACAATAGACACGTTGCCGTTTCCGCAACAGTGCTCAACTACCCTGCAGTACGTTTCCGTGGCCCGCTGCGGCTAGAGGAACTCGGCACGGCCCTCCATGGCGGAGGACGCGAGCGCGTGTTCCCGCCGCGGAATCCGGCCCGCCAGCCGTGCCAGGCGCCCGGCGATGACGGCGTGCTTGAATGCCTCGCCCATCAGGGCAGGGTCCTGCGCCCGGGTGACGGCGGTGGCCAGCAGCACGGCGTCGCAGCCCAGCTCCATGGCGAGCGCCGCGTCGGACGCGGTGCCGATGCCGGCGTCAAGCACCACCGGCACCGAGGCCCGGGACACGATCAGCTCGATGTTGTGCGGGTTCAGGATGCCCAGCCCCGTGCCGATCGGGGCGCCCAGGGGCATCACGGCGGCGGCACCCAGGTGCTCAAGCCGGAGCGCCAGGACGGGGTCGTCATTGGTGTAGGCAAAAACCTTGAAGCCACGGCCCACCAGCTGCTCCGTTGCCTCCACCAGTTCCAGGGCGTCCGGCAGCAGGGTGTGCTCATCGGCGATGACTTCGAGCTTCACCCAGTCCGTCTCCAGGGCTTCCCGTGCCAGTTCGGCGGTAAGCACGGCGTCCCGGGCGGTGAAGCAGCCGGCGGTGTTGGGCAGCACCCGGATGTTGTGGTCCGCCAGCAGCTGGAACAGCGATCCGCTCTCGGCCGGGGAGTAGCGGCGCATGGCCACCGTGGTGAGCTCGGTGCCGGAGGCCACCAGCGCGGCGCCCAGTCCGTCGAGGCTGGGCGCGCCTCCGGTGCCCATGATCAGCCGCGAGCGCAGGTCGACGCCGTCCACGGTCAGCAGGTCACGGCCCGGCTCGGTCTGGGTCAGTACGGTCTCTTCCATGGCGTTTATCCTCCCTGCACTGCGGTGACGAGTTCGACGTCGTCGCCCTCGGCGAGCGCCGTCGCGTGCCATTGGCTGCGCGGGACCACCTCGGCGTTGCGGGCGACCGCGACGCCGAGCTTCCGCCCGTCCGTGGCCTGGCCGTTGGCGGCAAGCGGCCGTCCGGTGACCCCGCTGACCAGGGCGCTGACGGTGGCGCCGTCGGCGACGGCGTGCTGTGCTCCGTTGAGCCTGATGTTCATGCTGGTGTCCTGTCTTTTGCTGAGAATCTATGGGCCGCGGCCTGGGGGCGGGGAAAGCGGTCGGGGCGGAACCGGGCCCAGCGCGGATCCGGCCGGCCGTCCAGCAACGCCTGGCAGATCGCCGCGGCGGCCGGAGTCAGCAGGACCCCGTGCCGGAAGAACCCGGTGGCGATGATCAGGCCCTCGATGTCAGGGCCATCCCCCGGACCGGCGACCCGCCCGATCAGCGGGGCGTTGTCCGGTGTGCCCGGCCGCGCCCGCGCTGTGGCTTCCAGCAGTTCGAGTTCGGCGACCGCCGGAAGAAGCTGCTGGGCGTCACGCAGGAGCTGGTAGACGCCGCCGGCCGAGACCGCGCTGGCGGTCGAAGGTGCGTCCTCGCGCTGGGTCGCGCCGATCACCACCGTGCCGTCGTCCCGGGGCACGATGTACACCGGGACCCCGCGGACCAGCCCCCGGACCGTGGAGCCCAGCAAGGGACGGAGCCGGGGCGGCACCCGCAGCCTGAGGATGTCACCGTAGACGGGGCGCAGCGGCAGCACCAGCCCCTGCGGCAGGGCCTGCAGATCGGTTGCGCCGAGGCCGTTGGCCACGACCGTTTCGGTGGCGCGGATATCTCCCCCGCCCTCCAGCCGGGCCCCGGCGACGCGGCCGTCATCCCAGAGCAGGGCGGCCGCCCGGCTCGGCACGGCCACGAATTCTGGGTCGGCGGCCAGCAGACGCCCCATCCGTGCCAGCAGCCGCCGCGGGTCCACCTGGTGGTCGGCGGGGATGGCGAAGGCGCAGGAGATGCCGGGGCTCAGGAGGGGCTCCCGGGACCGTGCCTCCCGCACCGTCAGGGGGTCCACGGCCAGGCCGCACGCCAGCTGCACCTCCCGCAGGTCGGTGAGCGCCCGGCGGTCGGCGGCGTCCACGCCGACGGCGAGGGTCGGCGTCGTGCTGTAGCCGGTGCTGCCCGGCTGCGGGCCGCCGTCGGGCAGGCCCCCGGGCGCGCCGTCGGCCAGGCTGGCGGCGAAGGCCGGCCACAGCCTGGAGCCTTCGAGCATCAGGGCCAGGAGGTCTTCCTCCTGGTAGTGCAGTTCGCTGACCGGCGCCAGCATGCCGGCGGCGGCCCAGCTGGCGCCGCTGCCAGGGGCATCATCGATGAGGGCCACAGTCCGGCCGGAGCGGCGCGCTGCCCAGGCGATTCCGTGGCCGATCACTCCCCCGCCGATCACGGCGACGTCGTACGGTACGGCTGGTGGGGTCATGGTTTCCTTCCCTACGCCGGTACTAACCGGATCAGGTCAAGCGGTCGGCTCTGACGCCCTCTCAGCCCGGCGGCCGCGTACGGCCCGCGGGCTCCCGCGGTATGCGCCCAGTTTAGAGGAACTACGCTTGGGATATGAGCCAGGACCTGCACACCACCGCCCGCCTGTATCTGTGCACTGATGCACGGAAAGAGCGCGGGGACTTTGAAGATTTTGTCGACGCTGCCTTTGCCGGCGGGGTGGACATCATCCAGTTGCGGGACAAGTCGCTGGAGGCGGCCGAGGAACTGGAGCTCCTCGGGGTCCTGCACGCCACGGCGCAGCGGCACGGCCGGCTGTGGGCCGTCAATGACCGCGCCGACCTCGCCTCGCTGGCGGGTGCGCCGGTCTTCCACATCGGCCAGAAGGACATTCCGTTCACGGCGGCCCGCGACTTCCTGGGCAAGAACACGGTGATCGGCATGTCCACCCACACGCCGGACCAGGTGGACGCGGCCATCGCCGCCTCCCCGGGCCGGACCGGCTTGGACTACTTCTGCGTGGGGCCGGTCTGGGCGACGCCCACCAAGCCTGGCCGCGCCGCGGTCGGAACGGACCTGGTGCGGTACGCCGCCGCGGCGATTTGGCGGGCCTCGGAAGCCGGCGTCGGCAAGGTCTCCGGAGTGGTGCCGTGGTTCGCGATCGGCGGGATCGATCTGGGCAACGTGGAGCAGGTGGTCGACGCCGGGGCCCGCAGGATTGTGGTGGTCCGGGCGATCACCGAGGCCGCGGACCCGGCGGGCGCAGCGCGCGCCCTGCTCGCCGCGCTCGACGCCGGCGCGGATTCCGACGTCGGCTAGCTAGCCCGCGAGCCCCAGCCCGGACATCCGGCGGGAGTGCCCGGCGGCGAGTTCCGCGGTGAGCTCCCGGGCGAGCTCACCGGCCCGGGCCGGGTCCTCACCGGCCAGCCCGTCGAGGAACGCGTGGTCCACACTGACCCGTTGGGCCTGGGTGAGCGCCTCGCCGAGCAACCGCCGGGCCCACAGGGCCAGCCGGGAGGCCAGCCGCGGGTCATCGGCCAGCGCCGCCTTCAGCCGCTCCCGGAGCACGGCCGTCGCGTCGCCTGCGGACTGGACCTGCTCGATCAGGCCGGCCGTCCCGGCGTCCACATAACCCGAAACCCGCCGGTAAAAGTCGGCGGAGACCGTGTCGATCACGTACGCCTTCATCAGTGACTCGTACCAGTCGGCGGGCCGGGTGCGCTCATGGAAGTGGTCCACCGAGGCCTGGAACGGCTGCATCGCCTCCTCCGCGTCCACGCCGAGTTCGGCCAGTTTCGCGCAGACCAGCTCGAAGTGCTGGAACTCGATGACGGCAAGGCGGCCCAGCACGGACCGGTCGTGCAGGGTGGGCGAATACCGGGCGTCGGAGGAGAGCCGTTCGAACGCCGACAACTCCCCGTAGGCCATAACGCCCAGCAGGTCCCTGCGGAAACGGTTGAAGCGGGCGGGCTCATCCGGGGAGGTGCTCATGCTTCAACACTAGCGGCGGAAATCGGGCTACCCTGATTCCGTGTCTCATCATCGCCTGACTCCGAGCGTCCGACAGCAGCAGAACCAGCTGGCCCAGGCGCTTAACGCGCTGCGCACCGTCCTGGAACTGCCGGGACCGTTCCCGGCCGACGCGCGGCGGGACGCCGAGGCCGCCGTGGCCGGCCATGAGCTGCCCGGCCTGGACCTGACGCACGTGGAGTTCGTAACCATTGATCCGGCGTCCTCCACGGACCTGGACCAGGCCCTGTACATCGACCGCTCCGGTGACGGCTACAAGGTGTTCTACGCGATTGCCGATGTCCCCTCCTTCGTGGCTCCCGGCGGTGCACTCGACGCCGAGACCAGGCGCCGCGGGCAGACGTTCTACACCCCGGACGGCCGGATCCCGCTGCACCCCGAGATCATCAGCGAGGCCGCCGGCAGCCTCCTCGCCGACCAGCTCTGCGCCGCTTTCGTCTGGGAGTTCGACCTCGACGCGGCCGCCGAGGTGTCCTCGGTGCGGGTCCGGCGGGCGCAGGTCCGCAGCCGTGCCAAGCTCAGCTACCACGGTGTGCAGGCGGACCTCGACGCCGGGACCGCCGCGCCCGTGCTGCAGCTGCTCAAGGAGGTGGGCAGCAAACGGGTGGAGCTCGAGCGCGCCCGCGGCGGGGCAAGCCTGAATATTCCCGAACAGGAAATTGAGCAGCTGCCCGACGGCGGCTACCGGATCGTCGCCGCCCCGCCGCTGCCGGTGGAAGACTGGAACGCCCAGATTTCCCTGATGACCGGGATGGCCGCCGCCGAGCTGATGCTGCAGGGCAAGGTGGGCATCCTGCGCACCATGCCGGCCCCCGATGAGCGCTCGCTCCGGCACTTCCGGCGCCAGACCGGCGCCCTCGGCAAGCCGTGGGACGGCCGGATCAGCTACGGGGAATACCTGCGGACCCTGGATCCCACCGACCCGCGCCAATTGGCCATTGTGCACTCGGCCGGGATGCTGTTCCGCGGCGCCGGCTACACCCCGTTCGACGGCGTGGTTCCCGAGGACGCCATCCAGTCCGCCATCGGGGCGGCGTACGCCCACTCAACGGCCCCGCTGCGCCGCCTGATCGACCGGTTTGTCCTCGTCATCTGCGAGGCGCTGTCCAACGGCGACGAGGTTCCAGGGTGGGCCCGCGAGGCACTGCCCTCCCTGCCGGCGATCATGGCCGCCTCCGACCAGTTGGCCGCCAAACTCGAGCGGCTGGCGCTGGACACAGTGGAGGCCGCCCTGCTCATCAACCACGTCGGCCAGGAGTTCGACGCCGTCGTCATCTCCGGATCGAAGCCGGCCAAAAACGGTGCACCCAACGGCGCGAATGGCGCGAATGGTGCGAACGGTGCGAATGGTGCCCCGGCCAACGCCAACGGCAACGGCAACGCGAATGGAAACGGGAACGGCAACGGCCCGTCCGGGATCGTCCAGATCGCCGAGCCCGCGGTGACGGCACGCTGCCCCGGCGAGCTGGAGTCCGGCACCCAGGTGCGGGTGCGTGTGGTATCCGCGGACATCGTCACGCGGGAGGTCCGGCTGGAGCTGGTGGGCTGAATTACCCCGTCCGGGCCCAACACCGCACCCGGAGCCGGTGTGGCCTGTGCCGCGCCGCTGCCAGCCGCCGTCGGGGTTCCGAACGCCGAACAGCTAGACTGGAACGGTAGTAATGGATGCCCGGTCGTTGATTTCCATTTTTTATGAATTCAACAAGCCCGCCCCTACGCGATCTTGAGACACACCCGCTGGTCCCAGTGCCAGCACCTAGATAGCCCGCGATCGGCTTCCACTGGACATGCTTGCGCGCCTGTGCGTGCTCCGGAACGGCCGCCCGGCCGGCCCCGTCGAGCAAGCAGCGCAGCCCAAATGAATAAGGAAACTCCCCTGTGAGTGAATTGCACACGCACCAGCTTCTGACCGACGAATCCGGCACGGAAACGATCGAGCCGGAAGAGACCATCATCTCTGACGAGACCCCCCACGAAATCGCGGAAAAGTCGTTCGCCGACTACAACGTCCGCGCCGACATCGTTGAATCCCTGGCGGACGCCGGCATCACCCACCCGTTCCCGATCCAGGCCATGACCCTGCCCGTCGCCCTCGGCGGCCACGACATCATCGGCCAGGCCAAGACCGGTACCGGCAAGACCCTCGGCTTCGGCATCCCGGCGCTGCAGCGTGTGATCGGCCGCGACGACGCCGGCTACGCCGCGCTGCCCGCCCCCGGCGCGCCCCAGGCCCTCGTGATCGTGCCGACCCGTGAGCTCGCCGTCCAGGTCGCCAGCGACCTGCAGACCGCCTCCCGCAAGCGCAACGCCCGGATCACCACCATCTACGGCGGCCGCGCCTACGAGCCGCAGGTCGAGGCGCTGCAGCAGGGCGTCGAGGTCGTCGTCGGCACCCCCGGCCGCCTGATCGACCTCTACAAGCAGAAGCACCTGGTCCTCAAGAACGTCAAAATGGTCATCCTGGACGAGGCCGACGAAATGCTGGACCTCGGCTTCCTGCCCGACGTCGAGACCCTGATCGCCGGAACCCCGGCCGTCCGCCAGACGCTGCTGTTCTCGGCCACCATGCCCGGCCCGGTCATCGCAATGGCGCGGCGGTACATGACCCAGCCCACCCACATCCGCGCGGCGGACCCCGAGGATGAGGGCCTGACCAAGCGCGACATCCGCCAGTTGATCTACCGCGCCCACAGCATGGACAAGGTGGAGGTGGTGGCCCGCATCCTGCAGGCCCGCGGCCGCGGCCGGACCATCATCTTCACCAAGACCAAGCGCACCGCCGCGAAGGTTGCCGAGGAACTCGTGGACCGCGGGTTCGCCGCGGCCGCCATCCACGGCGACCTCGGCCAGGGCGCCCGCGAACAGGCGCTGCGCGCCTTCCGCAACAACAAGGTGGACGTCCTTGTCGCCACCGACGTCGCGGCCCGCGGCATCGACGTCGACGACGTCACGCACGTCATCAACTACCAGTGCGTCGAAGACGAGAAGATCTACCTGCACCGCGTTGGCCGCACCGGCCGCGCCGGCAACAAGGGCACCGCCGTGACCTTCGTCGACTGGGATGACATGCCGCGCTGGGGCCTGATCAACAAGGCCCTGGGCCTGAGCTACCCCGAACCGGTCGAAACCTACTCCTCTTCCCCGCACCTGTACGAGGAGCTCGACATTCCCGAGGGCACCAAGGGCCGCCTGCCCCGGGACAAGCGCGTGCTTGCCGGTGTGGACGCCGAAGTCCTCGAGGATCTGGGCGAGACCGGCAAGAAGAACGCCCGCGGCGGCGCGCCGGCCGGCGGCCGTGACGGGTCCAGGACCGGCGGACGCGACGGCGGCCGTGCGCCCCGTGAGGGCGGCCGTTCAGGCAACCGCGAAGGCAACCGCGAGGGCAACCGCGAAGGCGGCCGTGACGGCGCCCGCGAAGGATCGCGCGAAGGCGGCCGCTCCGGTGAGCGCCGACGTCGTACGCCGGAAAAGGACACCACCGCCGCGGCACCCGCCGAGGCAACGGGCCGCGCTGCGGCAACCGCCGGCGCCCCCACCGAGGTAGACCGGGCCACCCGTGCCCGCCGCCGCACCCGCACCCGCCGCCGCAACGGCGAAGTGGTGGCCGGCGAGGCACAGGGCGGAGCTACGGCACGCGGCACCGAGGCCTAACCCGCACCATGGCTGACACCGTCTGGGCGCCGGACGGCAGCAATCTGGTGGTACACGCGGACAACGCGGAGTACCTCCCGACGCTGCCGGACGGCGCCTTCACACTCATTTACGTGGACCCGCCGTTTAACACCGGGCGTGTCCAGCGGCGCCAGGAAACCAAAATGGTGCTGAATGCCGGGGGCGAGGGCGACCGTGTCGGCTTCAAGGGCCGCTCCTACGACACCATCAAGGGTGCGCTGCACAGCTACGACGACGCCTTCAGCGACTACTGGTCCTTTTTGGAGCCGCGGCTGGTCGAAGCGTGGCGGCTGCTGGCCGATGACGGCACGCTGTACCTGCACCTGGATTACCGCGAGGTGCACTACGCCAAGGTCATGCTCGATGCGATCTTCGGCCGGGAGTGCTTCCTGAACGAAATCATCTGGGCCTACGACTACGGCGCCCGCGCCAAGTTCCGCTGGCCCACCAAGCACGACAACATCCTCGTCTACGTGAAGAACCCGGCGAAATACCATTTCGACAGCGCCGAGGTGGACCGTGAACCGTACATGGCGCCCGGGCTGGTGACACCGGCCAAGCGGGAACTGGGCAAGCTGCCCACCGACGTCTGGTGGCACACGATCGTCTCCCCCACCGGCAAGGAAAAAACCGGCTACCCGACGCAGAAACCCGAAGGCCTGATCCGGCGGGTGGTCGCCGCCTCATCCCGGCCCGGCGACTGGTGCCTGGATTTCTTCGCCGGTTCGGGCACGCTGGGCGCCGTAGCGGCCAAGCTCGGCAGGAAGTTCGTCTGCGTGGACCAGAACCAGGCTGCCGTGGACGTGATGGCCAAACGGCTGGGCGCATACGCCGAGTTCACGGCCCAGCCGGAAGCCGAACCGCCGGCGGTCCCCAGCTAGCCCTTCGGCTGCTGGCCGGCAGGCGCCGTCGTCAGGTCCAGCTCTTGACGAACGCGTGCACGGCGTCGGCAATCATCTGCACGGCGATCGCGGACAGCAGCAGGCCGGCGATCCGGGTGACCAGCTCGACGCCGTTCTCGCCCAGCGCGCGCTGCACAAGGCCGGCGAACCGCATCGCCAGGTACAGGGATGCGAGCGTGACCGCAATGCCAAGCCCGACGGCGAGGTACTGCGCCATGCTTCCCGAACGCTGAACGAAAACCATGACCGCCACAATCGCGCCGGGGCCCGCCATCAGCGGGGTCCCCAGCGGCACAAAGGCGACGTTTTTGTACTTGGCCGCGTTCTCCTCGCCGCCGGTGGAACCGGTGAGCAGCTGCAGCGCGATGAGCACCAGCAGCAGGCCGCCCGCGCCCTGCAGCGCCGCCAGCGAGATGTGCATGTAATTGAGGATGGACTGCCCGAAAATCGCGAACGTCACGATCACGCCGGTCGCCACCAGCAGCGCCTGCAGCGCGGAACGGTTGCGGTCCCGGGCATCCATCTGGGCGGTCAGGGACATAAAGATCGGAACGGTGCCGGGCGGGTCCATGATCACGAACAGCGTGACGATCACCGAGGCCAGGAGCTGAAGGTCAATCCAGTCCATCAGCGCACCACGGACGTTCCGCTGGCCTGTTCCTCGATCCGGGCCAGCACCTCCGGGGCGGTCAGGTTCTCGCCCAGCAGGTTCGGTTTCCCGGCCCCGTGGTAGTCCGAGGAGCCGGTCACCAGCAGGCCGTGCTGTTCGGCGAGGCGGCGCAGGAACACCCTGCCCTCTTCCGGGTTGTCCCGGTGGTCGATCTCGAGCCCGGCCAGGCCGGCGTCGATCATCTCCCGATAGGTGCGCTCCCCCACTACCCGTCCGCGGGAGGACGCCACCGGATGCGCGAAGACCGGCACACCGCCGGCGTCGCGGACCAGTTCGACGGCGTATGCCGGATCCGGCGCGTAGTGCTGCACCCAGTACCGGGAGCGCGAGGTCAGGATGGTCTCGAAGGCCTCGCTGCGGTCCGCCACAACACCCGCGGCCACCAGGGCGTCGGCGATGTGCGGGCGGCCCAGGGTGGCGCCCGGGGCTACGTGGTGGATGACGTCGTCCCAGCTCAGCGGGTAGTCCTCGGCGAGCAGGCTGACCATTCGTTCGGCGCGGGTGAACCGGGCGTCCTTGGCTTTGGTGATTTCCTCCAGCAGCCCGGGGTGTGCGGGGTCGTGGAGGTAGCTGAGGAGGTGCACGCTGATGCCCTCACTGGTCCGGCAGGAGACTTCCATCCCGGGGACCAGTGCCACGCCGAGGTTCCGCGCCGCGGCCGAGGCCTCTGCCCAGCCGTCGGTGGAGTCGTGATCGGTCAGGGCGACGACGTCGAGCCCCGCCTCCGCAGCCGACGCGATCACCCCCGCTGGGGGCTGGGTGCCATCGGAAACGTTCGAGTGGGCATGCAGGTCAATCCTCACCTGCCCAGCCTAGTAGATCCGCCGGGGCGGCTTGTTGGCCTAAGCCGCGCCGCTGGTGAGACTATGGGACGGTGAACGATGCAGATAACACCCAAGTCTCCACTTCCCAGCCCCTCGAGGAGCGCGTCAACAACCGCTCACAGCGGCCCAGTTCCGACGCCTTCAAGGCATTTATGGCCAGCAATTGGGCTCCGGCCCCGGACCAGCTCCCCGAGCTGGATGCCGTCGCCGGCCACGCCGCGGCCCGCCGTCGAGCCATCTCCGAGCTGTTCAAAGGTGAACGCCTGGTCATCCCCGCCGGCCCGTTGAAGGTCCGCTCCAACGACTGCGACTACCGGTTCCGCCCGCACTCAGGCTTCGCGCACCTCACCGGCCTGGGCCTGGACCACGAGCCCGACGCTGTGCTGATCCTCGAGCCCACCGATGAAGGTGCCGGCGACGACGGCGGCCACCACCGCGCGACGCTGTACTTCCGGCCCCTGGCCGGCCGCGACACCGAGCAGTTCTACGCCGACTCGCGCTCCGGCGAGTTCTGGATCGGCGCCCGTCCCACCCTCGCCGAGTTCAAGGCCAAGCTGGGCCTGGAGACCGCCGACCTCGGCGAACTCGAGCTCGCCATCACCAAGAACGTCGGCGCCCCTGAAATCGGCGGCACCTCCATCCGGCTGGTGCGCAAGGTGGATGAGAACATCGACGCGCTGGTGGACACCGCCCGCTACAACACCGCGAAGGATCCGGAGAACCTGGACCTGGGTGTCCTGGACGCCCTGGACGAGAAGCTCAGCGAAGCCCTCTCCGAGCTGCGCCTGATCAAGGACGAGTGGGAGGTCGAACAGATGAAGACCGCTGTGGCCGCCACGGTCCAGGGCTTCACCGAAGTGGTCAAGGCCCTGCCGCGGGCCCTGACCCACCACCGCGGCGAGCGCGTGGTCGAAGGCGCGTTCTTCGCCCGGGCCCGCGAAGAGGGCAACGAACTCGGCTACGACACCATAGCCGCCTCCGGCAACAACGCCACCGTCCTGCACTGGACCCGCAACACCGGCAAGGTCACCGCCGGTGAGCTGCTGCTGCTCGACGCCGGCGTCGAGGCCGATTCCCTGTACACGGCGGACATCACCCGCACCCTGCCGGCCAACGGCACCTTCTCCGAAATCCAGCGCAAGGTCTATGAGGCAGTGCTCGACGCCGCCGACGCCGGCTTTGCCGCCGCGCAGCCCGGCACGAAGTTCCGCGACATCCACACTGCGGCCACCACGGTGCTGGCCGAGCGCCTCGCCGAGTGGGGCCTCCTGCCGGTCTCCGTTGAGGAGGCCATCAGCTCCGAAGGCCAGCAGCACCGCCGCTGGATGCCGCACGGCACCAGCCACCACCTGGGCCTGGACGTGCACGACTGCGCCCAGGCCAAGCGTGAACTGTACCTCGACGGTGTCCTGACCCCGGGGATGGTCTTCACGATCGAACCCGGCCTCTACTTCAAGGAAGAGGACCTCGGGATTCCGGCCGAGTACCGCGGCATCGGCGTCCGGATCGAGGACGACATCCTGATGACGGCCGACGGCCCGGTCAACCTGAGCGCCGCGCTGCCGCGCCGGGCCGACGACGTCGAGTCCTGGATGGCCGGCATCTACCAGGAAGTCGAAGCCGAGCAGCCGTAGCAGCCGGAAGACACATAAGAAGACACAAAAAGGGAGGGCCGCCGGTGATGAACCGGCGGCCCTCCCGTTTATCGTGAAGGTGTCCCTACTGCTGGTCACCCTCGCGGCGGGGGGCGTCCTGGCGGGGGGTCTCCTGCCGGGGCTCCTCCGTGACCCGGACACCGTACTGCGGGCGCCCGTCGGGCAGGTCGGGGTAGGCGATGGCGGAGGGGCGGGACGGCTGCTGTTCCTGCACGGCTTCCCCGTTGGCGCCAGGCTCGCGGCCGGCGTCGGCGGTCCGTTGGCCGTAGGGGTCGCTCCAGCCCGCCGGACGCTGCGGAGCCTGGCCCTGGCCGGGCTGGCCGTAGCCCTGCGGGCCCTGGCCCGGCTGGCCGTAGCCCTGCGGGCCGTGGCCGGGCTGGCCCGGCTGCTGCGGGCCCGGCTGGTACTGGGGCTGGTGGTCCGGCTGCTGGCGCACCGGAGCGGAGGCGTCATGATGCGTCATGGGAAGCTGGTGCAGCAGGCGGCGGGCCTCGTGGGCAGCCTCAAAGGCCACCACGACGTCGTAGTTCGTGGCCACAACCTGGCTGGTGGAGGTGAAGTCGCGCTTGCCCCGCTGCATCGCGTACGTGACGATGCCGAACAGCATAAAGAAGGCGGCACCCATCAGGACCGAGGTGACGATCGAGAAGTAGCCGCCGGTCTCCGAGAAGAAGGAGAGCATAACGCCCACGAACAGGCCGAACCACATGCCGCTCAGCGCACCGGAGAGCGCAACGCGGGGGTACGTCAGGCGGCCGGTGACGCGCTCCACCATCTTCAGGTCATTACCGACGATCGAGACCAGCTGCACCGGGAACTGCTGGTCCGCCAGGTAGTCCACCGCCTTCTGGGCGTCCAGGTAGGAGTTGTAGGAACCGACAGTGTCCCCCTTGGGAACCGTGCGGGACTCGTCCGCCCCGCCGGGAACACCGGCCTTAGGACCACCAAAAATGTTTGACATACGCCCATTCTCACCCATCCGGCTGGGCAGTACCTGCAAATTCAGCTAAAAGAGAGCGGACTCGGTAGCCTGTAGGGGTGAGCACAACTCTTTCGCGGGTATTTGTCGCGCGCCTCCTCGGACTGGACGTCTTCGACCCCCTGGGCGACCGTCTGGGACGGCTGCGCGACGTTGTGGTGCTCTCCCGCGGCAACCGGGGCGCCCCGCACGTGGTGGGCATCGTCGTCGAGGTGCCCGGCAAGAAGCGCGTCTTCGTGCCGATGACCCGCATTACCTCCATCGACCAGACCCAGGTCATCTGCACCGGGCTGGTGAATCTCCGCCGGTTCGAACAACGCGGCGCGGAAACGCTGGTGGTGGCCGAAATGTTCGATCGCCGCGTGACCCTGGCCGACGGCAGCGGGGACGCGACCATCGAGGACATCGCGATGGACCGGCACCGCTCGGGGGACTGGTTTGTCAGCAAACTCTTTGTCCGCCGCGGCCACTCCCTCTCCCCGCTGAGCCGGCTGCGCCGCAACGAGACCATGATCATCGACTGGGCCGACGCGCAGCAGGGCGCCCGCACGGAACCCCAGGCCGCCACCCAGTTCGTCGCCACCCACGAGGACCTCAAGCCAGCCGACTTCGCCGAGGCCCTGCAGGAGATGAGCGACAAGCGCCGCTTTGAAGTCGCCAGCGAACTCCAGGACGAACGCCTCGCCGACGTCCTGCAGGAAATGCCGGAGGGCGACCAGGTGGAGATCCTGTCCGCGCTCGACGTCGAACGCGCCGCCGACGTGCTCGAAGAGATGGACCCCGACGACGCCGCCGACCTCCTCGCCGAACTCCCCAGTGCCCAGGCCGAGGAACTCCTCCAGCTGATGGAGCCCGAAGGCGCCGAAGACGTGCGCCGCCTGCTCGAATACGACGAGGACACCGCCGGCGGCCTCATGACCCCGGTCCCGGTCATCCTGCCGCCGGAAGCAACGGTTGCCGAGGCGCTGGCCCACGTCCGGCGCGAGGAACTCTCCCCCGCCCTGGCGTCGTCGATCTTCATTGCCCGCCCGCCGCTGGAGACTCCCACGGGGCGTTTCCTCGGCGTCGTGCACATCCAGCAACTGCTGCGCTACCCGCCGCCGGAGCCGCTGGGCAACCTCGTGGACAAGAACCTGGAACCCGTGTCTGACCAGGCCCACATCAGCGAGGTCGCACGTGCCCTGGCCACTTACAACCTCAACTCACTCCCCGTGGTCAACGACGACGGACGGCTCGTCGGGGCGGTGACTGTTGATGACGTGCTTGATCATCTGTTGCCCGATGACTGGCGCGCCCACGAGGACGACGCCCCGATAAGGAAGCTTGGAGGCCGCATTGGCTGATATCAGCACGCCCCGGAACTCCAACGCCCGGCCCGGTGCCCGGATGACGGGCAGCCTCGACACCCCGCTGAGCGGCCGGCAGCGGATCCTCCCGAAGTTCTCCCCCAACCCGGACGCGTTCGGGCACGCCACCGAAGGCTTCGCCCGGTTTATGGGCACCCCGCAGTTCCTGGTCTACATGACCGTGTTCTGTGTATTCTGGCTCGCCTGGAACACCTGGGCGCCCACCGACTGGCAGTTCGACTCCCGGGACCTCGGCTTCACGCTGCTGACCCTGATGCTGTCCCTGCAGGCGTCCTACGCCGCTCCCCTGCTGCTGCTCGCCCAGAACCGCCAGGACGACCGGGACCGGGTCTCGCTCCAGCAGGACCGCCAGCGCGCCGAGCGGAACCTCTCGGACACCGAGTACCTGACGCGGGAACTCGCCTCGCTGCGCATCGCCCTGCGCGAAGTGGCCACCCGTGACTACGTCCGCGCCGAGCTCCGCAGCCTGCTGGAGGACATGCTTGAAGCGCAGGAGGAACTGCGCACCCACGACCCCTCCGCGGGCATGCACGAATCCCCGCGGGACAAGGTCAAGGAAAAGCTGAAGGAACGCCGCGACAAACAGCGCAGCCCCCGCACCCAGCAGATCCCCCGCGTCAAGACCGGACCGGACGGCCAGGATCCGTCCGCGCCGCGCACCTTCCCCGAAAGCTGAGCCCCACACCCCATGAACACCCCGCAGGGATCAACCCCGGCGTCCCTGGAACAAGCTGTCCGCGCAGCGCTGGCCACCGTCATCGACCCCGAGCTGCGGCGGCCCATCACCGAACTCGGCATGGTGGACGCGGTCCAAGTTTCCGACGCCGGTGCGGTGCGGATCACCGTACTGCTCACCATCGCCGCGTGCCCGCTGCGCGGCACGATCACCGCCGACTGCGAGGCGGCGCTGGCCGCCATTCCGGGCGTGACCGCCGTCGACGTCGATCTCAAGGTCATGACCCAGCAGCAGCGCGATGCCCTCAAGGAGCAACTGCGCGGTCCCGGCGGGCAGCGCGGTATCCCGTTCAATGCACCGGGCTCCCTGACCAAGGTCTTCGCCGTGGCAAGCGGCAAGGGCGGGGTGGGAAAGTCCTCGGTGACGGTCAACCTGGCCTGCGCCCTCGCGGCCAAGGGGCTGCGGGTGGGCATCATCGACGCGGACGTCTACGGCTTCTCCGTGCCGGCGCTGATGGGCATCACCCAGGCGCCCACCCGCGTGGATGACATGATCCTGCCGCCGGTCGCTTACGGGGTCAAAGTCATCTCCATCGGCATGTTCGTCAGCGGCAACCAGCCGGTCGCCTGGCGCGGTCCCATGCTGCACCGGGCCCTCGAACAGTTCCTCACGGACGTCTACTTCGGCGACCTCGACGCCCTCTTCCTGGACCTGCCGCCCGGCACCGGCGACATCGCCATCTCGGTGGCCCAGCTGCTGCCGAAGGCCCAGATCCTGGTGGTCACCACTCCGCAGGCCGCGGCGGCGGACGTGGCGGAACGGGCCGGGGCCATCGCCGTGCAGACAGGCCAGTCGGTGGCCGGCGTCGTGGAAAACATGTCCTACCTGGAAATGCCCGACGGCGGCACCATGGAACTCTTTGGCAGCGGCGGCGGCGCCGTACTCGCCGAGCGGCTCTCCGCGACGGTGGGCACCGATGTGCCGCTGCTGGGCCAGATTCCGCTGGACATCCTGCTGCGCGAAGGCGGCGACAGCGGGGTGCCGCTGGTACTGGGCCGTCCCGAGACGGCGGCGGCGGGGGCCCTCGCGGGCATCGCCGGGAAGTTGGCGTCCAGCCCGCGCGGGCTCAAGGGAATGTCGCTGGGCCTCCAGCCCCGCTGACAGCCGCCGAGCTTCCAGGGCGCCGGGCCGGGGTCGGGACTAGGTGGCCTCGGAGTCGAACGGCGCGGCTACGCCTTCCGGCAGGCGTTCGACGACGCGGGCCGGACGGCGCTCCTCGGCCGCGGCAACCGCTGCGGGCGCCCCGGCGCTCACCGGCTTAGTCTCGTCCTCCAGCAGGGCTTCCCGGATGATCCGGCGGGGGTCGTACTGCCGCGGATCGTACTTCTTCCAGTCCACGTCGTCGATGTCGATGCCGACTTCGTCCTTGATCTGCTCCCGGGCCCCGGAGGCCATCCGGCGGACTTCCCGGACAATGTTGGCCAGCTTCTGGGTGTATTCAGGCAAGCGGCTGGGGCCGATCACCAGAAGGCCGATGATCAGCAGAAGAATGAACTCCGGTCCATTGATTCCAAGCACTCTAGGAGATTACCCTCTCAGTCCGGCGGGCGACGATTCCGAAGCGCCAGCCTGCGGCTCGACCGCGGAAGCCGCCCTGCGGGTGGCCAGTCACTGGCGTCATCGTGCCAGCAGCTCGACAATACGGCCGAGGCCACGCTCGAGCCGTGCAGGCATTTCCTCCGTGCCCCGAACCTTCGCTGCCTGGCCGGGCCGGCCATGCACCAGGGCGCCCAGAGCGTCGTCGGCCTGCTCCGCCGGCAGGTCGGAGACGTAGGTGAACGTCGCCCCCGGCGTACGGTAAATCGCACGGAACGGCGCCTCCGGGTTGACCCAGAGGGCTCCGGCCGGCACGGCGGCGTACTCCGCGGGCGTGGCAGCACCGGCCCGCGCGGCAACGAAGCCGTCCTCGGTGGCGGGGTGGCCGGTCAGGACGTTGATCGGCGGCGCAGCAGCGGTCTTGGCGGGCTGGCCCGCGGCCCCCTCAGTGGCGGTGTGCTGCTCCAGGACAGTGGCGAAATGGCTGCCGTCGGTGAGGCGGAGTTCCAGGACTTCGGAGCCGTTGGCGACGGTGCCCCGGGCCCAGACGAGGTGGTAGCCGAGTTCCCGCAGTTCCGGGCAGGCCCAGCCACCGGATTGCAGCGCGGCGAGCTGTTCGGCGGTGAGCGAGCCGGGCGGTGCCACATCGGGTTCGCTGCTCAGCTGCCAGGCGGCCCCGGAGACACTGGCCGCCGCCATAGCGGGGCCGGACGGTGCAGTCCCCGGAAACGCCGCGGACAAGGCATCCCTCGCGGGCAGCGCGGTGTCGCCGCCCATGACGTACGCGGCGCCGCCCATGAGGGCCGCCGTCGCAGCGGCTCCCCCGGCGATCCGGACGGCAAGACCGAGCGGCCGGTGTGGTGGGCGCTGGGACTTCCGCTCCGGTCTGCCCGGCTGGGGCGCAGCTTCTGTGTCGGCGGCGCTGTGCCCCGCGGTGTCCTGCCCGGCGGCCAGTGCGCTTGTGCGTGCCAGCAAGCGCGCGGTCAGGTCGCTGCTCGCGGCGGGCACGGCGGCGGCGCGCAGCCGTTCCAGGTACTCACGTTCGCGCTGCTGGCGCGCGCGGCAGGCGGCGCAGCGTTCGACGTGTTTGCGGCGCCGCTCCTGAGCCTTTGCGGTCAGCGTCCGGGCCGGGGCGAGGGGGCGTCGCGGCCTGCGGGCGAAGTACGCGCAGGCAAGGCCGCCCAGGGAGTGTTTCAGCAGACCCATTGCCGGTGTTAGAGGAGGCCGGCGATGCGCGGCATCTTGAGCCGCGGCTTCAGAGCCTGCTTCGACGCCGGCCGCGGTGCGCGGTGGGCAAGCTTTTCGCGGAGCATGGTCCGGCCGCGGTGGATCCTGGACCTGACGGTACCGAGCTTGACGTCAAGCGCCACGGCCACCTCGTCGTAGGACAGGCCCTCGAGGTCGCATAGTACGACGGCGGCGCGGAAGTCCGGCGGGAGCTCCTCCAGGGCGGCCTGGACGTCGAGGTCGAGGTTGTTGAATTCGAAGCTTTGTTCCGGGCCCGGTTCGCGGCCCGGGATCCGTGACTCGGCGTCTTCGGCCAGAGCGTCGAAGCGGATCCGGCTCTTGCGCCGGGCCTGGTCAAGGAAGAGGTTGGTGGTGATACGGTGCAGCCAGCCGTCGAGAGTGCCGGGCTTGAAGTTCTCCAGCGAGCGGAAGACCCGCACAAACACTTCCTGGGTGAGGTCTTCGGCGTCGAACTTGTTGCCCGTGAGCCGGTACGCCAGGCGGTAGACCTTGGCGGAGTGGTTCGTCACCACTTCTTCCCATGTAGGCCTGACCCACTCGGCCTCGGCCGTGGGCTGGGAATCATCAGTTGCAGGGACACTTGCCAGAACTGACATTGTCCACTCCCCTCGCGGATGGTTCTTACGCCGAATGGTTCACGCTGCTGCAGGGTCCATACCCTAGGTTCGGCGCCGATCACCTCGCGGATGAGCGGATCACCATCATGTCAAAATAAGCTGGGAATTTCCTGACGCCGCTGATTCTTCCGCCCACGGCGGAACGCCGGCCCGGTACGGCGGGCCGGACACAGTACGCTGTATGAAACACTCCCCTCCTGCCCGGAAAGCGATACCCATGAGCGCCGATAAGTCCACGAGCTGGTCCTACGCAGAAGATCTGCCTGCCGAGGACGAGGTTCTGTTGCACGCGCGTGAACGGTCTTTCGAGCTCGGTGTCACCCCGATCGGTCCCGGCGTCGGCGCCGTCCTGACGGTACTGGCCGCCGCGTCCAAGGCGCAGACCGCCGTGGAAATCGGCACCGGCGCGGGCGTTTCGGGCGTCTGCATCCTCCGGGGCCTCGGCCCGCAGGCGGTCCTGACCACCATCGACGTCGACGTCGAGCACCTGCGTGCCGCCCGGGAGTCCTTCCAGGAGGCCGGCAGCCCGGCCAACCGCACCCGCACGATTTCCGGCCGCGCCGGCGACGTGCTGCCGCGCCTGACCGACGGCGCCTATGACCTGGTGTTCATTGACGCGGACAAACCCAACTACCCCGGCTACGTGGAGCAGGCCGTCCGGCTGCTTAAGTCCGGCGGCCTGCTGATTGTCAACGACGCCCTGGACAAGGACCGCGTCTCCAACCCCGCCGCCCGCGACGCCACCACTGTGGTGCTCCGCCAGGTGGGCAAGTCCATCCGCGACGACGAGCGTCTCTCCGCGGCCATGCTGCCGACCGGAGACGGCCTGCTGGTGGCGGTCAAGAAATAACCCGGACACACAAAGGGGCCCGCAGCCAATTGGCAGCGGGCCCCTTCTGGTGTGACTAAAAGTTATTCGGTAACGCCGACCAGGCATTCCTTAAGATTTGTCGCTTCTGCAGCATTGAGTTCGACCACAAGCCGTCCCCCGCCTTCGAGCGGAACCCGCATAATCAGGCTGCGGCCCTCTTTTGTCACTTCCATAGGGCCGTCGCCGGTGCGTGGTTTCATAGCCGCCATGAGGAATATCCCCTCCAGTAGTCCCGTGACTTACCAGCCCGGCCGGGCTGTGTCCGCTTGGTCAAACAAGCAGCCTGGCGGTCGTGATGGTGCCGCCGAAGCTCAATACTTAGTTTTCCTTGCTTACGCTCCATTATCCCGTAATTACGCCCGTGTAGCTAATCGATGGATATTTTGTGGTCCGCGCGAATCCGGGAATTCCCGCAGCCAAAGGTGTTCCGCGTCACGGCGGATAGTCGCCCCCGCCGGGCAGCGGGGCCCAGGCCCAGAGCCACACCACCCAGACAATCTGCAGCAGCAAAAACATCACCACGACCGTTCCCCGGTAGGCGCGCGAGCGGGAAACAAACGCGGCGCCGATGGCCAGCGGAAACAGCGGCAGGAGCATCCGGAAGGTACTGGTTTGCGGGTGCAGGAACACCAGCAGGTAGCCCACGTAACAAACACACCACAGCCTCATCTCGGTGCCCAGGGCCACCACCGGCCGGGACATCATCAGCAGGACGAAGACGGCGACGAACACAAACGGCGCCAGCAGCCCCAGTACGGGCCCGAACAACTGGACGCCCGTGTCGAACCAGGGCTTGAACGGCACCAGGTCCTGCCCGCGCCACACGGTCTCAGTTTTGGTGTACGCCTCAATGTCGCCAGTGACGGCCCAGGCGTATGCGGGCCACAACAGCGCGCCGATCCCGCTGGCCGCGGTCAGAACCGCGAGCGACCACAGCTGGCTGGCGGTGTGCGGCGGAGCGGCAGGGGCGGGCGCGACAGGAGCGGGCGCGGCGGGGGCGGGCGCGGCAGGGACGGGCGCGGGGGCGTCTGCGGCCGCCTGGCCGGAGGCGGACGGCCGGCCCCGGAAGAGGGCGACGGCGCCCGGGTAGGCCCGGTACAGGAAGAGCAGCCCCACCATGGCCGCAAACGGAACTCCGGTGGGCCGGGAGAGGCACATCAGCAGCACCACCGGTACGGCCCAGAGGTAGCGCCGGCGGAGGACCAGCAGCAGGGCGCCAGCCAGCAGCAACAGGTTAAGTGACTCCGCGTAGGGGACCTGCAGGACCGGCGAGATGGGGAAGGAGCAGAGGAATACCGTGCCCCAGAGCGCGGTGCGGTGGGTGGCTTTCTGCCGGAAAAGCCGGTAAACCACAAACGAGGCGGCCAGGCCGGAGAGCATGGCGATGATCGTCAGGGCGGATGCCGGCGCGATGCCGGTCAGTCCGGCCAGAATCCGGCCCAGCAGCGGGAAGAGCGGGTAGAAGGCCCACGCGTTTTCCTGCACGTTGCCGGCAGCGTCGGTGGGCAGCTCGGCGGGGTAGCCGTGCTGCAGGGCCTCCCCGTACCAGCGGGCGTCCCAAATGTTGATGAAGTTCCAGTAATCGGGCTTAGCCGGGAACCACGGGTTCACGCCCTGGTGCAGCGCCGCCGCCATAAAGATGCAGGCGCTGACCAGCCGGGCGGCAATGTAGAGGCCGCCCACCTGCAGCCACCAGGGCCAGCGCGCGGCGCGGCCGGCGCCGGCGGAGATCCTGCGCCACACGGCTGTGTTCAGGCCCTCCTGCACCACCGGCGTCACGGGGCCGGGTCCGGGGCGCTTTTCGCCTCAACGGCCGGCTGCGGGTTTTCCGGGCGTGCGGGCGCCTGGCCGTCCCGGAGGGCCGTGATTTCACGGTCTTTCCGGGCGATCTGGTCGCGCAGTTCGTCAAGGACCTGGTCCACCTGGTCCATCCGGTAGCCCCTCACACCCACGGCGAACCGAATCCGGTCGATGTCGGCCGGTTCGGCCCGCTCGGGCAGGAGCACCGCCGGCAGCGACGCCACCGGCTCGTCGAACCCGTCGTTGAAGGGTTGTTCGCCGCTGCTGCGGCGAAGGACCCGCTGCACCAGATCGGTGCCGAGGAGGATGGCGACGGCGACCAGCACGACCGCCACAAAGACCAGGAAGAAGCTCACAGCTCCATCGTGCCAGACGCGGCTGGGCCGCAGGCTCAGGCCCGCGGGCCGTCGCCGGTGCCGGTGCCGCCGGTCGCCGGGTTGTTCCCGTTCGGATTACGGTGGCGTGCGGCGCCTTCGACGATGAGTTCGACGGCGAGCGCCGGGTCATCGACCACCTGGACGAGGTCGAGGTCCACTTCGGACACCATGCCCTCGGCGACCAGGGTGGTTTGGATCCAGTCCAGCATCGGGCTCCAGAACGCGGTGCCGATCAGCACGATCGGGAAGGACGTGACCTTCCGGGTCTGCACCAGGACCATGGCCTCAAACAGCTCGTCGAGGGTGCCGAGGCCGCCGGGGAGCACGATAAACCCCTGCGCGTACTTCACGAACATGGTCTTCCGCGCGAAGAAGTACCGGAAGTTGATGCCCAGGTCCACCCACTGGTTCATGCCCTGCTCGAAGGGCAGTTCGATCCCGAGGCCGACGGATACCCCGTTGCCCTGGACGGCGCCTTTGTTCGCGGCCTCCATGGAACCCGGACCGCCCCCGGTGATGACTGCCAGCCCGGCTTCGGCAAGCTTGCGTCCGACGTCGACGGCCAGCTCGTAGTTGGGGCTGCCGGGCTTTGTCCGCGCGGAGCCGAAGACGCTGACTGCCGATCCGAGGTCGGCGAGGGCGCCGAAGCCTTCGACGAATTCACTCTGGATCCTCAGCACCCGCCACGGGTCGGTGTGCACAAACTGGCCCGGTCCTTTGGTGTCCAGCAGCGTCTGGTCGGACATCGTGACCCGCGCAGCCTTGCGCCGCAGTTCCAGCGGGCCCTTATGGCGGATGCCGTTGGGCGGCGGGACGTCCCGCCGTCCGGAACCGGCGTTTCCTGCGGGGTTCTGGCCCTCAGCGGGCTGCGGTTCGGTACTCATCCCCATAGGCTAGCGCGGATCGGAGCCCCGGCCGCAGCGGCGCGTCGGACCCCCGGAAGCGGCCGCAGGGAGCCTGACCTGCGGGTATCTCTTGGATCACGATGTGGACCATCTCCGAGTGATTGCGGTCATATTCGGCTAATGTTCGCTAGATTCTTCTTATGACTACTCAAGCGCCGGGCGATGCCCTTGTCTCCCTGAATGCCGTCAACAAGCATTACGGCCAGCTGCACGTCCTCAAGGACATCAACCTCAGCGTCCGCAAGGGCGAGGTGGTTGTTGTCATTGGCCCGTCGGGCTCCGGCAAGTCAACGCTCTGCCGTGCCATCAACCGTCTCGAGACCATCGACGACGGCGTGATCAAGATCGATGGCAAGGAACTTCCCGCTGAAGGGAAGGCACTCGCCAAGCTGCGCGCCGACGTCGGTATGGTCTTCCAGTCCTTCAACCTGTTTGCCCACAAGACCATCCTCGAAAACGTCACCCTCGGACCGATCAAGGTCAAGGGGGTGTCCAAGGCGGAGGCGGACAAGGACGCCATGGCCCTGCTGGAGCGCGTCGGCGTCGGGCAGCAGGCACCGAAGCTGCCGGCGCAGCTCTCCGGCGGGCAGCAGCAACGCGTGGCGATTGCCCGGGCGCTGGCCATGAAGCCGAAGGTGATGCTCTTCGACGAGCCCACCTCCGCGCTGGACCCGGAAATGATCAACGAGGTCCTCGACGTCATGGTCCAGCTCGCCAAAGAAGGCATGACCATGATTGTGGTGACCCACGAGATGGGCTTCGCCCGCAAGGCCGCGGACCGTGTGGTCTTTATGGCGGACGGCCAGATCGTCGAGGACGCGACGCCCGAGGAATTCTTCACCAACCCGAAGAGCAGCCGCGCCAAGGACTTCCTGTCCAAGCTCCTGACGCACTAGAAAACCACCAGGTATTTGTCTCTGGCCGCCCCACGGCGGCCGTCCAATGAAAGGTATCCGATGAAGAACTTCTTTACCCGGAAGAAGCCGATGCTGGTCGCAGCTACTGCGGCACTGGCTCTTTCCCTCAGCGCCTGCGGCGGCACCGGTGGCGGCGCGGCTCCGGCCAACTCCGAGCCCGCCCCGTACAAGGTCGCGGACAACGTCACGCTCACGGGCAGCCCCACTTACGACGCCGTTAAGTCCAGCGGCAAGCTGCGGGTCGGCGTCAAGCAGGACCAGCCCGGCCTTGGCTTCAAAGATGCGGCCACGGGCGAGTTCACCGGCTTCGACATCGAGATCGCCAAGTGGATCGCGGCATCGATGGGCATCAGCAAGGACAAGATCGAGTTCAAGCCGATCCCCTCCGCCAACCGCGAGTCGGCCATCACCAACGGTGACATCGACTACTACGTGGGCACCTACTCCATCACGGACAAGCGCAAGAAGCTGATCGACTTCGCTGGCCCGTACTTCGTGACCGGCCAGGGCCTGCTCGTGAAGAAGGACAACTCCTCGATCAACAGCGAGAAGGACATCTCGGGCAAGAACGTCTGCTCGGCCACCGGTTCCACGCCGATCCAGAACATCAAGGCGAACTTCCCCAACACCAAGACCACCGAGTTCGACACGTACTCGCAGTGCGTCGAGGCGCTCAAGAGCGGCCAGGTTGACGCCGTCACCACCGACCAGGCCATCCTCCTCGGCTACGCCGCCCAGGACCCGGACAACCTGAAGGTCGTCGGCGAGCCGTTCACCACCGAGAAGTACGGTGTCGGCCTGAAGAAGGGTGACACCGCCCTGCGCCAGTTCATCAACAAGATGTTCACCGACGGCGGTTCCGTGTGGCAGAAGCTTTACGACCAGTCGCTCGGCCAGTCCGGCACTAAGGTCAAGCAGCCCGCAGTAGATAACTACTAAACCGATGTTGAGGGGGCGGCCGAAGGGCCGCCCCCTCCGCACCTGCTGAAAGCGACGATTCTGTGAATACGCTGCTGGACAATTCGGACCTCTTCATCACGGGGTTCCGGAACACACTGATACTTTTCTTCTTTTCCGCGATCTTCGCCCTCATTCTTGGCACCATCGTCGCGACCCTGCGTGTCTCGCCGGTTCCCGCGATGCGCGCGGCCGCGACGCTGTACGTGAACGTGGTGCGCAATACGCCGCTGACCCTGGTGTTGTTCTTCTTCGCGCTCGGGTACCCGAAGCTCGGGCTCGTCCCCATCGACTTCACAACGGCGGCCATCATCGGCCTGAGCCTCTACACCGCCACCTATGTGGCCGAGGCGGTCCGGTCGGGCATCAACACCGTCCCCGTGGGCCAGGCTGAAGCGGCCCGGGCCATCGGACTCCCCTTCGCCCAGACGCTCACCCTGGTGATCCTGCCGCAGGCGTTCCGCGCCGTCATCCCGCCGATGTTCAGCGTGTTTATCGCGCTGCTCAAGAACACAACGGTTGCTGCAGGCTTCTCGGTCTTTGAGGCCGGCGCGATCCGTGCCAACCTCTCCGAACGCGGCGAACCCGCCATGGTGGGCCTCCTGTGGGTGGCCCTGGTGTTCGTGATCCTCGTTTTCATCCTTTCCGCGCTGCAGCGAAAGCTTGAACTGAAGTGGAAGGTTGCCCGATGAGTTCTGTCCTCTTTGACGCCCCCGGGCCCAAGGCCCGCTCGCGGTACCGGATCTTCGGGGTAATCACTGCCCTGGTGATCCTGCTGATCGTGGGCTTTATCGTTTTGAGGTTTGCCCAGAGCGGCCAGTTTGATGCCAAGAAGTGGCAGCTCTTTACGTTCCCGCTGGTGCAGCAGACCATCGGCCAGGCGGTCGGGGCCACCCTGGCCGCCTTCGGCACGGCCGCGGTCCTGAGCCTGATCCTGGGCATCCTGCTGGCTTTCGGGCGCCTCTCCGACCGCCGCTGGATCAGCGCACCGTGCTACGGCTTCACGGAACTCTTCCGTGCCGTGCCGCTGCTGATCCTGATGATGATCTTCTACTACGGCCTGCCGACGGTTGGGGTGCAGGGCATCACGCCGTTCACCGCCGTCGTCGCCGGCCTGGTGCTCTACAACGGTTCTGTGCTGGCCGAGGTTTTCCGGGCCGGCATCGAGTCGCTGCCCCGCGGCCAGAGCGAGGCCGGCTACGCCATCGGGCTGCCCAAGAGCAAGGTCATGACCAGCATCCTGCTCCCCCAGGCGGTCCGTTCCATGCTCCCGGTGATCATTTCGCAGCTTGTGGTGATCCTGAAGGACACCGCACTCGGGTTCATCGTGACGTACAACGAGATCCTGTTCCAGGCCAAGTTCTTCGGCAGCCAGATCCAGTACGGTTCGCCGATCATCCCGGCGGCGATCGTCGCTGCCGTCCTGTATGTCGGCATGTGCCTGATCCTGGCCGCGATCGCCAAGTGGCTGGAGCGCCGGCTGTCCCGGAAGCCCGGTGCGGCTGTCACTCCGGCGGCCAGCGTGCCCGCGGAAGTGTAGCGAACCGACCACGGCGCCCAGCGCCGGAAACGGGAACGGCCCGGAACCTTGCGGTTCCGGGCCGTTCGTTTTAAGCGCGGTGTGTCACCGCACGCCAAGCCAGCTCCGCAGCGCGCGCAGGCATTCGCGGATCGCATCGGCGTGGACGTGCTCGTCGTCCTTGTGCGCCAGCAGCGCATCACCCGGACCGAAGTTCACCGCCGGGACGCCCAGTTCGCTGAAACGCGCGACGTCGGTCCAGCCGTATTTGGGCTTCGGCTCGGCACCGACGGCGGCGACGAAGGACGCAGCAGCCGGGTGGTTCAGCCCCGGCCGGGCACCGGCGGCGCCGTCGGTGCGGACCAGGTCGAACCCGGCCAGCAGTTCACGGACGTGCTCCTCGGCCTGGTCGGGGGTCTTGTCCGGGGCGAAGCGGTAATTGATTTCCACCACGCAGCGGTCCGGGATGACGTTGCCGGCCGTTCCGCCGTGCACCCGCACGGCGTTCAGGCTCTCGCGGTAGTCCAGGCCGTCGACGGCGACGGTGCGGGGCTCGTACGCGGCCAGCCGTGACAGGATGGGCGCTGCGGCGTGGATGGCGTTGCTGCCCATCCAGGCGCGGGCCGAGTGGGCGGCCTCGCCGACGGTGGTCGCCTCAAACCGGATGGTGCCGTTGCAGCCGCCCTCGACCGTTCCGTCGGTGGGTTCCAGGAGGATCGCGAAATCGCCTTCGAGCAGGCCGCCGTGGTTGCGGACCAGCCGTCCGAGGCCGCTCTTGACCCCCTCGACTTCCTCGTGGTCGTAAAAGACGAAAGTGACGTCCTTGTTCGGCTCCGCGCCGTCGAACAGGCCCGCGGCCAGGGCCAGCTGCACCGCGACGCCGCTCTTCATGTCGGTGGCACCGCGCCCGTAGAGGACCCCCTCCCCCGGCGAACCGGATGGCCAGTACGAGGGAACGGTGCCCAGGGCGCCCTCGGTGGACGGCAGCGGGACCGTGTCAAGGTGCCCGGCGAGGATGACCCGCTCCGCCCGGCCCAGGTTGGTGCGGGCAACCATGGCATCGCCGTCGCGGGTCACCTCGAGTTGCGGAATGGCGCGCAAGGCGTGCTCAACGGCGTCGGCCAGCCGCCCTTCCTCACCGGAGACACTGAAAATGTCGATGATATCCGCGGTCAGCAGGGCTACGTCCTGGCGAAGGTCCAGGCGGGCGGGGGCAGTATGCTCAGTCACCGTTCCACTGTATCCGCCCGCCCGCCCGTCACAGGTTTCCGGCAGCGCAGGGGCCGTCTATAGACTTAACCCCATGACTGAAACCCCTGTTGCCGCTGTGCCCGCCGACGCCCGCTCCGCCTACGGTTACGGCGTCGCCACCATCGCCACCCGCAACGGCGAGGCCACGGTCCTGGACGTCTGGTTCCCGGCGCCGGCCCTCGGCACGGCCGCGGACAACCTGCGGGACGTCGCCAACGCGGACCAGTCACTGCTCGACATCGCCGCGGCGGGCGACGACGCCGACCGCGGCACCGAACAGAAAGTGGTCTTCGCGCAGATCAACCTCGATGAGGCGCCGGCGGACACGGCGGACGCCTACCTGCGCCTGCACCTGCTCTCGCACCGCCTGGTCCGGCCCAACAGCATCAACCTGGACGGGATCTTCGGCAAGCTGCCGAACGTGGTGTGGACCAACTTCGGTCCCGCCGCCGTCGAGGACTTCGAACTGACCCGTGCGCGGCTGCGCAAGCGCGGCGCCGTGACCGTGTACGGGGTGGACAAGTTCCCGCGGATGGTCGACTACGTTATCCCCTCCGGTGTCCGGATCGCCGACGCCGACCGTGTCCGGCTCGGCGCGCACCTGGCCGAAGGCACCACGGTGATGCACGAAGGCTTCGTGAACTTCAATGCCGGCACGCTGGGCACCTCCATGGTCGAGGGGCGCATCTCCGCCGGTGTGGTGGCCGGCGACGGCTCCGACGTCGGCGGCGGCGCGTCGATCATGGGCACCCTGTCCGGCGGCGGCAAGGAGAAGATCTCGCTGGGCGAGCGCGTCCTGCTCGGCGCCAACTCCGGCGTCGGCATCAGCATCGGCGACGATTCGGTGATCGAGGCCGGCCTTTACGTCACCGCCGGCACCCGGGTGCGCGTGGTCGGCCCGAAGGACGACGACGGCGAGGACACCAGCCGGATCGTCAAGGCCGTGGAACTCTCCGGCGTCCCTAACCTGCTGTTCCGCCGCAACTCCTCCAGCGGCGAGGTGGAGGTCCTGCCGCGCAAGGGGCAGACCGTGGAACTCAACGAGGCCCTGCACACCAACTAGGCTGGTTCCGAGAACTGACCGGCGCAAGTATGGACCGGCCCTGACGGGCCCGAGGGAGTAACAGACGTGGCACGCAGAGGTCGCTGGCGCCGTCGGATCGTGCTGCTGCTGGCCCTGGCCATGGTGGCGGGCGCCGTCTACACGGCGGTGGGATTCCTGCAGCGCTCCGACACCCTGGTCACTGAACGGTGCACCGCGACAGGCGCCGGCGGTGAAGACCTGGCCACCGACCAGGCTGCCAACGCCTCCCTCATCAGTGCCGTCGCGGTCCGGCGCGGCCTGCCGGCCCGCGCCGCCAGCATCGCGCTGGCCACGTCCATGCAGGAATCGAAACTGCGCAACATCGGCCACGGCGATCAGGCCGGCCCGGATTCCCGGGGATTGTTCCAGCAACGGCCCTCGCAAGGCTGGGGCACCGAGCAACAGGTGATGGACCCGTTCCATGCCACGAATGCCTTCTACGACGCGCTCGAAAAGGTCCCGGGCTACGAAGTGATTCCGATTACCGAGGCTGCCCAGCGGGTCCAGCGTTCGGCGTATCCAGGGGCCTACGCGCAGCATGAGCCGATGGCGCGGGCGTTTGCCTCCTCCCTGACCGGCTACACGCCCCAGGGACTCGACTGCACGCTGCGCACGCCGGACGCCGCCGGGAACGCCGGACTGGTCCGGCAGCGGCTCGTCTCAGCGTTCGGGGCCGTGCCCGCAGCCGCGTCCGGCCGGACCGTGACTGTCCAGGCCCGGGACAACACGGCGTGGGCGGTGGCCCAGTGGGCGGTCGCGAACGCCAAGGCCCTGTCCATCTCCGAGGTGCACGTCGATGGCAAGAGCTGGAACAGGATGTCCCACAACGGCTGGCAGTCCGCCGATGGTCCCGCCGGGACAGTGACCATCACGATGGCCGAGAAGCCAGCAGCGTAGTCCCTGCAGGGGGCGCAGACCAGCAGGTTCAGACCAGCAGGTCCACCACGGGCTGGACGTAACTGCGGAACAGTTCCGGTTCGGACAACAGCGCCGAACTCATGATGATCTTGTCCGGCTCGAGGTACCACGCCCGCGGCTCGGCGAGCGGAAGTTCGATGATGGTCAGGTCGAAATCACGCGCGGCCCGGCCGACTTCCAAGAGCCGGTCATCCACCAGGTCGGCCAGCAGTTGCGTGGCTCCGCTGGCGTCGCGCTCCGCTTCCAGCGCGAGGTACTCGCCGCGGCGTTCCCGCGCCCAACTGAGGGCCGCACCGAAATGCGCCTGGAGCACCCGCCGGAGCGCCGGGGAATTGCCGAACGCGCCGAAGCTGGGCGGACCCAGTTCGGGTTCCATCTCCGGGTGGGCTTTCAGGAGCTGCGCCCACCACGCCTCCCACTCGGTCTTCAGCGCGGGCATGCCGCCGACTTCGTCGATGAGGTGGGTGTGGTCCGAGGAGCGGATCTTCGGCGCGACGTGCGAGAGTGTCGGCTGGCCCGCAGTGTCCAGGCCGGCGGCGTCCCGGACGTAAAGCGCAATCAGCATCGGCCCCGAGGTGTCCATGGTGATCCGCCAGCCGGGACCGCCTGTGTGGTGCATCCGATTGCCTCCCTTGGCATGACGTACTTTCCCAGTCTATTCCTGAAGCTGGCGCAGGTTAATGGGCGGTGGTGCCGCTGCCCAGACTCGCCAGGTGGGCGTCCAGGACATCGTGGCACATTTCCGCTGTCATCCATTCGGGCTGCAGCAGCGCGTGCATGGTCAGGCCGTCCAGGGTGGCCAGCAGGCGTTCCGCCTCGGTGACCAGGCGCTGGCGCCCGGCGTCGTCCGCACCGCCGTCGTCCGCGGTGAGGTCCATCATCAGCCGGCCGACGACGGCGGCCACCGTCCGGTGGCTGCGGTCCGCTTCGGCGGCGAGGAAGGGCCGGGTCCGGGCCGCGTTCTTGAAGGCCATCCACACGCAGGCGTCGACGGCGCGGTCCTCGTCGAGCGGGAGCAGTTCCGACAGCAGGGTCAGCACCGCGGTGCGGTGCTCCGCCGAGCCGGGGGCCTCGGCTGCCAGCCGGGTCTCGGCGGCGTCGAGCCGTCCGGCGATCCGGTCGATCACCACCCCGAAGGAGTGGGCCAGGAGCTCGTCGCTGCTGGCGAAGTAGTGCCGCACGGAGCCGACGGCCAGGTCGGCCTCGTCGGCCACTTCGCGGAGGGAGGCCCGTTCCAGGCCGTCGGCCGCGATGATCCTGAAGACGGCTTCGACAACTTCCTGGCGCCGCAAAGCAGCGTCGACAAATTTGGGCATTGCTCTTTTTTAGCACGGATGTGTCCGCTCAACGGCGTCCCACGCCGGTCACACCAGTAACTCCAGCAACATCCGGGAACGACGCCGGCCGCGCCCCCGGGTGGGGTGCGCGGCCGGTGTCGTTTGTCAGTCTGTGCCTAGCGGGACGGGTAGTTCCGCTCCGGCTCTCCCGTGTAGAGCTGCCGCGGGCGGCCGATCTTGGTGTTCGGGTCGCTGATCATTTCACGCCACTGGGCGATCCAGCCCGGCAGGCGCCCGATAGCGAACAGCACGGTGAACATCTTCTCCGGGAAGCCCATGGCCTTGTAGATCAGGCCGGTGTAGAAGTCGACGTTCGGGTAGAGCTTGCGCTCGATGAAGTAGTCGTCCTGCAGCGCCTTCTCTTCGAGGCGGAGCGCGATGTCCAGGAGCTCGTCGTTGCCGCCGAGCTTGGTGAGGATCTCGTGGGCCGTGGCTTTGACGATCTTGGCGCGGGGGTCGTAGTTCTTGTAGACCCGGTGGCCGAAGCCCATCAGGCGGACGCCGTCTTCCTTGTTCTTGACCTTCTCCATGTAGTCCTCGGGCTTGATGCCGTCGGCCTGGATCTGGCGGAGCATCTTGAGCACGGCCTCGTTGGCGCCGCCGTGGGCCGGGCCGAAGAGGGCGTTGATGCCGGCCGAGACGGAGGCGAAGAGGTTGGCGTTCGAGGAGCCGACCAGCCGCACCGTGGAGGTGGAGCAGTTCTGCTCGTGGTCCGCGTGCAGGATCAGCAGCAGGTCCAGGGCCTTGGCGACCACCGGGTCCACCTCGTACTGCTCGGCCGGCAGGCCGAAGCTCAGGCGCAGGAAGTTCTCCACCAGGTTGTGCGAGTTGTCCGGGTACAGCATCGGCTGGCCGACGGACTTCTTCAGGGCGTAGGCGGCGATGACGGGCATCTTGGCCAGCAGCCGGTAGGTGGAAACCTCAACCTGCTCGGCGTTGAAGGGGTCCAGCGAGTCCTGGTAGAACGTGGACAGTGCGGACACGGCCGAGGACAGCACCGGCATGGGGTGGGCGTCGCGCGGGAAGCCGCTGAAGAAGCCCTTGAGCTCCTCGTGCAGCAGGGTGTGGTGGCGGATCCGCTGGTCGAACGCTTCCAGCTCGGCAGGCGTCGGCAGGTTGCCGTAGATCAGCAGGTAGGAAACTTCCAGGAAGCTGGAGTGCTGGGCGAGCTGCTCGATCGGGTAGCCCCGGTAGCGCAGGATGCCGGCGTCGCCGTCGATGTAGGTGATGGCGGAGGTGGTGGCCGCGGTGTTCATGAAACCGGGGTCAAAGGCGACAGCGCCGGTCTGCTTCAGCAGCTTGGAAACGTCGTAGCCTTCGTTTCCTTCAACAACCTTGATGCGCGGGAGCTCGAGCTCCCCGCCTGCATGACGCAGGGTTGCGCTGGTGGTCTCAGTCATGGATTCTCCTCATGAGGCGTCTGGGCCCCTGTTGAAAGCTTGATCCAACATCTGGTGGAGCGGCCCACGGAACCTGTATCGGGACACGGATTCCAACGGCTGCGCTGCCTTCTTGTGGAAAGCCACCATTGATAGTCAGTTAAAAACTACCGTCAGTTCGCGGGTGGCACTAATCCGGGACGCCGCCAAAGCGACCAAATCGCGCATCTTGTGGCCCGCGTCACAGCATTGTTACGGTCCCGTAGCCAGACGTTCGACGGCGGCGTCGATTCGTTCGTCCGAGGCAGTGAGCGCCACCCGGATGAAGCCGTTTCCGGCGTCGCCGTAAAACACACCGGGGCCGACGACGATCCCGCGGTCCGCGAGCCGGCCCACGGTGTCCCAGGTCGGTTCCCCGGCCGTGGCCCAGAGGTAGAGTCCGGCGCGGGATTCGTGAATGGCCAGGCCGAAACGTTCCAGCGCCGGGACGATCCGCTCGCGGCGTCCCCGGTACAGGTCCTTCTGGGCCTGGACGTGCGCGTCGTCGCCGAGGGCCACCCGCATGGCCTCCTGGACGGGGTAGGGGACGATCATGCCTGCGTGCTTGCGGCTGTTCACCAGGTTGGCCATGATAGCGCCGTCCCCGGCAACAAAAGCGGCCCGGTAGCCGGCGAGGTTGGACTGTTTGCTCAACGAATAGACCGCCAGCAGGCCCTCGTGGGAGTCCCCGGCCACGCGGGGGTCCAGGATGCTGGGGACGGGCTGCCCGCCGCGTTGGAGGTCCCACTCCCCCCAGCCGAGTTCCGCGTAGCACTCGTCCGAGGCAACCACGGCGCCGATCTCCCGGGCCTGGTCGACGATCCGCTTCAGGGATTCGGCGTCGCGCACACTGCCGGTGGGGTTGGCCGGGGAGTTAACCCAGATGAGCCGGACCCGGGACCTGGTGCCGGCGTCGAGCTCATCAAGGTCATCGGCGGCCACATGCTCGGCGCCGGTGAAGGTGGCCCCGATGTCGTAGGTGGGGTACGCGACGGTCGGCCGGACCACGACGTCGCCCGGCTTGAGCCCGAGCAGGAACGGCAGCCAGGCCACCAGTTCCTTGGACCCAACAGTGGGCATCACGTTGGCCGGGTCCAGCCCGGGGACGCCGCGGCGCCGGTCAAACCAGTCCGCGATGGCCTGGCGCAGCGCCGGCGTCCCGTGCACCGTGGGGTAGCCGGGGGCGTTGGAGGCCGCGCGGAGCGCCTCCTGCACCAGTGCCGGGGTGTCGTCCACCGGGGTGCCGATGGAGAGATTCGCGACGCCCCCGGGGTGCTCGGCGGCCCGCGCAAGATACGGGGCCATGGCTTCCCACGGGTAGTCGGGCAGGCTGAGTCCGAAGCTGCGCACCGCAGAAGTCACCGGCGCCGTCCTAGTTGTCTTGCTTCTGCGGGGGCAGGGCGGCGATCATGGCGTGGTCGGTGTGGGTGTTGCCGATCTTGGCGGCGCCGCCCGGCGAGCCGAGCACGTCGAAGAACTCGACGTTGGCCTTGTAGTAATCGGCCCATTCCTCGGGGGTGTCGTCCTCGTAGTAGATCGCCTCGACGGGGCAGACCGGCTCGCAGGCGCCGCAGTCCACGCACTCGTCCGGGTGGATGTACAGGGAACGCTCGCCCTCATAGATGCAGTCGACGGGGCATTCTTCGATACATGCCTTGTCTTTGACATCTACACACGGCTGCGCGATTACGTACGTCACGTCCCTGGCCTCTCCACGTTGGTTCCGGCGTCCCGCCGGATCTTGCTCCCGGCCTGAGCGCCGGGCTGCTGACTTCTGAGCCTATTATCTCCCAGCCTGATCCCGCGAACCTAGCCGGGCGTCACAGAGCCGGTGCGTCCTACTATGAACGGGTGAGTTCACCGATCCCTCCGCCGCAGCAGTTCCTCTCCGACGCGCCCCTGGGCACCCGTGTGGTGGTGCGCTACCGGATCGAGGGCGGCCTCACGGACGCCCTCGGCGACCTCGTGGACCGGACCGGCGACGGCTGCACCGTCCGCACCCGCCGCGCCGACGTCGTCATTCCCCTTTCGCTGGTGGTGGCGGCCAAGGAGGTCCCCCCGGCCCCGCAACCGCGCCCGCGCCCCACTGGACATGCCCATCCCTGACCCCCACCGATGGACATGCCCGTCCCTGGCCCACCCCGCGGGACATGCCCAACCTTCGCGCCACCCACGACGGGACATGCCCATTTTTCGCCCACCCCGCCGGGCATGCCCATCCCCGGGCGCTACGGATGGACATATAGGCATCATGTCCAACCGCGGTGCGTCAGGACGGACATGCCCATTTTTCAGAACCGTTTCTGACGAGCATGCTCATTCTTCAGAGCTCAGGCGGGATTGGTCGTTTGCCGAAGCGTCTCAGACGGACATGCTCATTGGTCGCGGCCCGGACTGATCCGTAGCTGGGGCCGCCGGTTCAGGCTGCCACGCTGAGCCGGTTCAACGCGTCCCGGACCATGGCGATGAATTCTTCCGGGCGGTATTTGAGCAAGGGGTAGGTGACCACCAGGGTGGGGACCCCGAGCCGGGTGGTGACGTTCCATCGGCGTCGATCTTCCTCGAAACTCCGCCGGTCCATGTGGAAGCCCGCGCCGTCGGTCTCTATGCCCAGGCGGCCGTCAACCATGAGGTCCAGGTGGCCCATCCCCCGGATGTTCACCTGCGACTCAACGTGGAAGCCAGCCCGGCGAAGAGTGAATCGGGCCAGGCACTCAATGACTGACTGGGACTGCGGGACAATGGCCGCGGCGATGGCGCGCTCCCGGGCGTCGTTCCGGCCGGCCAAACGTAGCCGAAGCGATGACAATGGCAGTCCCTTGATGGCGACCGCCGATTCCGCAATCACGAGCCCGTCCAGTTCAGGCAGGCAGCGCAGGCTTTGAACCACCGTATCGAGCAGGGTGGGCGGCGCCACGGCGCGGTGGCAGACAAAACCCGGGTAGCTGCGGCTGTGGGTCAGGCCGACGTGGGGTTGTTGGGGCATATCCAGCACCCATAGGCCGCCGAAATGGGCCGCACTGACGCAGGCCGGTTCGGCGGGCAGGGAGCGGATGGAGACCAGCACCGGATCCGCGTCCGGCAGTGCATAGACGCCACGGGCCACCCGGGTGACTGCCCCGTCGGCCAGCGCTGTCCGAAGCTGGAAGCCCGAAACGCCCGCCGCCGCGAGGTGCTTGGCGCGGGCGACGCCGTCGAACGTGGACATGACTTCATTGATTTTCACCATGCGCCCATGGTTACGACCAGGTCTGGCCTAGGACAGCCCCGTAAGGCGCTATGTGCACAAACCCGGGTCCGGTCCCAGCGCCCGGAAATGGACATGTCCGTCGGCGGCGCCGGACATGTCCAACGCCCTCCCTGACCAATGGACATAGTGCATATATGTCCACCCTTTGAGCCGACCAATGAGCATGTCCGTCCGGGGTGCTCGGCAGGAGCGGGCATGCTCGATTCCTGGCACGAAAAATGGGCATGTCCGTCCAGGGGACCAGAAGCGGCGCATGTCCATCCGGGCGGGGGGCGAGGGGCGGGCATGCCCAAATCCGGGCACAAAAAATGGACATGCTCATCCGGGTGCACGAAGGATGGGCATGTCCGTCGGAGGGGAAGCCGCCCTACCTCCGCGCCCGGGCGTAGCGGCGGCACCAGATGAGCATGCCCACTGTTACCACGCCAATGCCGAAGATCCACAGGTTTCCGGGCAGGTCGCCGATGATCAGCCGCTTGCCCGCCTCCAGGGTGGCCCACCAGCCGGCCAAGGCGTAGCATCCTGCCCCGCAGACAGCGGCCGGAACGACCGAACGGAAGGCCGCTCCGAGCCACAGCTCCACCGACGCCAGCAGCACCAGCGCGGCGAGCACACCCCAGGGCAGTTCAACCCCGGCGAGGGACAGGCTCTGGCGGTGCAGTACGGTCCCGGCCAGGGCAGCAAACAGAGCTGCCGGCAGGGCGGCGGCAATACCGCCTGCCCTGCCGGCAGCTCTCTTAGTCACGTCTCAGCCGAGGCCCGGAGACCGGGATCAGACCTTAGCGCGGGCGCGGTTGGCCTTGGCACGCTCGTTGGTGTCCAGGATGACCTTACGGATGCGGATGGCGTCCGGGGTGACCTCCACGCACTCGTCCTCGCGGGCGAATTCGAGGGACTCTTCGAGGGTCAGGTCGCGCGGCGGCGTCAGGTTCTCGAAGGTGTCGGAGGAAGCGGCACGCATGTTGGTGAGCTTCTTTTCCTTGGTGATGTTCACGTCCATGTCGTCGGCGCGGGAGTTCTCGCCGACGATCATGCCCTCGTACACCTCGGAGGTGGGCTTGACGAAGAAGGAGCCACGTTCCTGCAGGTTGATCATCGCGAACGGCGTCACAACACCGGCGCGGTCGGCGATCATCGAACCGTTGGTACGGTACTCGATCGGGCCGGCCCATGGCTCGTAGCCCTCGGAGATCGAAGCGGCAATGCCGGCGCCGCGGGTGTCCGTGAGGAACCGGGTGCGGAAGCCGATCAGGCCACGGGCCGGAACGATGAATTCCATGCGGCACCAGCCGGTGCCGTGGTTGGCCATGTTGGTCATGCGGCCCTTGCGGGCTGCCATGAGCTGGGTGACCGCGCCGAGGTACTCTTCCGGCACGTCGATGGTCATGTGCTCCATCGGCTCGTGGACCTTGCCGTCGACCACCTTGGTGACAACCTGCGGCTTGCCCACGGTCAGCTCGAAGCCTTCGCGGCGCATCTGCTCAACGAGGATGGCCAGCGCGAGCTCGCCACGGCCCTGGACTTCCCAAGCGTCGGGACGCTCGGTGGGAAGAACCTTGATCGAGACGTTACCGATCAGTTCCTTGTCGAGGCGGTCCTTGACCTGGCGGGCGGTGACCTTCGCGCCCTTGACCTTGCCGGCCAGCGGCGAGGTGTTGATACCAATGGTCATGGAGATCGCGGGATCGTCCACGGTGATCAGCGGCAGCGGCTGCGGGTTCTCGGCGTCGGTCAGGGTCTCACCGATGGTGATTTCCTCGATACCGGCGACGGCGACAATCTCGCCCGGGCCGGCGGACTCGGCCGGGACGCGGTCCAGGGCCTTGGTGGCCAGCAGCTCGGTGATCTTGACGTTCTTCAGCTCACCGTTGGCACGCGCCCAGGCCACGGTCTGGCCCTTGCGCAGGGTGCCGTTGTAGATGCGCAGGAGCGCCAGACGGCCCAGGAACGGGGAGGCGTCCAGGTTGGTGACGTGCGCCTGGAGGACACCCTCGGGGTTGTACGTCGGGGCCGGGATGTGCTCGACGATGGTCTTGAAGAGCGGCTCCAGGTCCTCGTTTTCCGGGGCGGTGCCGTCGGCGGGCTGCTCGAGGGAGGCGCGGCCAACCTTGGCGGCGGCGTAGACAACCGGAACCTCGAGGATCTTGTCCAGGTCCAGGTCCGGCACTTCGTCGGCGAGGTCGGAGGCGAGGCCAAGGAGCAGGTCCATGGACTCGTGGACGACTTCCTCGATCCGGGCGTCGGGGCGGTCGGTCTTGTTGACCAGCAGGATCACCGGCAGGTGCGCGGCCAGGGCCTTGCGCAGCACGAAGCGGGTCTGGGGCAGCGGGCCCTCGGAGGCGTCCACGAGGAGGACGACGCCGTCGACCATGGACAGGCCGCGCTCGACCTCTCCGCCGAAGTCGGCGTGGCCGGGGGTGTCGATGACGTTGATGGTGATGGTCTCGCCGTTCGACGACGGGCCGTTGTAGGCAACCGTGGTGTTCTTGGCGAGGATGGTGATGCCCTTTTCGCGTTCCAGGTCACCGGAGTCCATGACGCGGTCTTCGAGGTGGTTGTGCTCGGCAAAGGAGTTGGTCTGCTTGAGCATGGCATCGACCAGGGTGGTCTTGCCGTGGTCAACGTGGGCCACGATCGCGACGTTGCGCAGGTCACTGCGCGATGCAGTGGCTACCGCAGTGTTGGTGGTGGTTTCAGACATGCGTTATTGCTCGATTCAGTGGTGAAGTCAGCTGTTGTATCGCGACATTTCCAACCGGAACGCACGACGGACAAGGCCCTTTGACACAGGGCTCCTTCATCCATTCTAGACGACCGGGCATTTATTGGCCTAAATCCCGGCAGCACCCCTCCCCCGCCCCGTTACCAAATCGTTGACCCGACGGGGGCCCACCGTGACCAATGTCACTGGTTTTCGGCCGGTACATGCCGGATCATTGCTGGAGTACCTACGACCGTGCGGGGAGTCCGACATGCGAAGTGCCCTGAGGATGACCCATGTCATGCCGCCCCTGATCGCCGCCGCCCTCTTTCTTGGCGGCTGTGCCCCGGCACTGGATTCTGCTGCTCCTACCAAGTCCGCCGACCGTGTGAAGGACGTCCCGGTCGCGGCCGTCGCCGGGCCAGGCCAGCCCGCGGCCGCCGGGACGGTCCGCAAGAAGGGCACGGTGGACCCGGCCAGCCTTCCCGCCGGTTCCCTGTACCGCAACCCGGCGAACGGCCGGCTGGAAATCATCGTGGAAGACGTTGCCCACACGGCCGTGCTCATTGGTGATTCCCAGTCGGAGCCTACTGACAGCTGGCCCCGGCAGGCCCTCGGACGGCTGGGCTACCACGTGGTGTTCGGCGGCGGCAGCGGCACCGGATTCGTCGTCGGCAACAGCACCCGCGGCAACTACATCGACGGCCTGGAAAACTGTGACTGGTACCTGCCCTACGGCGCACCGCCCCTGGTGGTCATCGAAGGCGGCGGCAACGATGCCACCCGGGGAGCATCGAATGTTGAGATCGCCGAGCATGCCGAGCGTTTGATCCAGGCCGTGGAAGACCGCTACCCCGACGCCGAAGTGGTCATGGTCGGAACGCTCGCCCGTGGCTCACAGGCCGGCGGCGGGCGCCGTACCGAGGTGGATACGCTGCTGGGTGCCGTGGCCAAGGAATACGGGCTCTCGTTTGTCAGCGTGGGCGACTGGCTCACCCGGTACGGTCTGGCGCAGTACCTGAAGGACGACCGACACCTGAACGCGCAGGGCCACGAGATCGCGGCCGGCGTGCTCACCAAGCGCTTCGAGGCCCTCGGCCTCGGCTAGCAATGCGCCCGGCCCCCGCCGGAACACACGCGAATCAGCCAACTCAACAGCGGCCAACTCAACACCAGCCACCACAGCAACAGCCAACGCAAGAGCCGGCGTCCACCCCACGGGGGGCCCCTCAGCAGCGCCTTCGTGTAATCCTGCTTCGGCGAGTCGAAGACCTCGTCGGTGGAACCGGTCTCGACCAGCTTGCCCTTCTCCATCACACACACGTGGTCGGCGATCTGCCGGACCACCGCGAGGTCATGGGTAATGAACAGGTAGGTCAGGCCCAGCCGCGACTGCAGGTCGGCGAGCAGGTTCAGCACCTGCGCCTGCACCAGCACGTCCAGGGCGGACACCGCCTCGTCGCAGATGATGACCTCGGGGTCGAGGGCCAGGGCACGGGCGATAGCCACACGCTGGCGCTGGCCGCCGGAGAGCTCGTTCGGGTAGCGCTGCATGGTGGACTGCGGCAGTGCCACCTGGTCCAGCAGGTCCCGGACCTTTTTCTCCCGGCTGGCCTTGTCCCCGATCTTGTGGGTCCGCAGCGGTTCCTCGATGGTCCGGAAGATGTTGTACATCGGGTCGAGGGAACCGTAAGGGTCCTGGAAGATCGGCTGCACCCGGCGCCGGAAGGCGAAGATCTCCTTGCTGTTCAGCGTGGAAGTGTCGACGCCGTCGAACACGATCTTGCCGGAGGTCGGCTGGAGCAGGTTCAGGACCATCTGGGCCACGGTGGACTTGCCGGAACCCGACTCCCCCACGATCGCCGTCGTCGTTCCCCGCTTGACGCTGAAGGACACGTCGTCCACAGCGGTGAAGTCGGTGGAACGGCCGAAGCCGGAGCGCAGCTTGAAGACCTTCTTGAGGTTCTCAATCTGCAGCACCTCGTCGGGCAGGGTCGAGGCAACGACGACGTCCTCGGCGGGTGCCAGCAGGTCATCGGATTCGACGCCGAGTTCCTTGGCAGCCTGGATGCGCCGTGACGCCAGCGACGGCGCCGAGGCAACCAGCCGCTGGGTGTACGGGTGCTGCGGGTTCTGCAGCAGCTCCAGCGACGGACCGGCTTCGACGACCTGGCCGCGGTACATGACCACAACCTTGTCGGCGCGCTCGGCGGCGAGGCCGAGGTCGTGGGTGATGAGCAGGACGGCCGTGCCGAGTTCGGTGGTCATCTTGTCCAGGTGATCCAGGATCTGCCGCTGGACGGTCACGTCCAGGGCCGACGTCGGCTCATCGGCAATGAGCAGGCGCGGCTGGCAGGACAGGCCGATCGCGATCAGGGCACGCTGGCGCATGCCGCCGGAGAACTCGTGCGGGTACTGGTTGGCACGGCGTGAGGCATCGGGCAGACCGGCTTCGGACAGCACCTTCGCGACGTCGTCGGGGCCGCTGGGCAGCCCGTTCGCCTTCAGCGTTTCGCGGACCTGGTAACCGATCTTCCAGACCGGGTTGAGGTTGGACATCGGGTCCTGCGGCACCATACCGATGCTGTTGCCGCGCAGTTCGATCATCCGCTTCTCCGAGGCGTGGGCGATGTCCTCGCCGTCGAAGAAGACATTGCCGGCGGCCACACGGCCGTTGCTGGGCAGCAGGCCGATGGCGGCCAGCGCCGTCGTCGACTTGCCGGAGCCGGACTCGCCGACGATGGCGACGGTTTCGCCCGGCATTACGGTGAGGTGGGCGTTGCGGACAGCGTTCACCTCGCCGTTGCTGGTGGTGAAGCTGATCGCCAGGTCCTTGATTTCAAGGAGCGGACGTCCGGCGGCCGCGCCGGCTTCGTGGAATTCGACAGAGGCGTTCATGGCGTCCCCTTTCATCGCTTGCGCGCTTTGGGATCGAGCGCATCGCGCAGGGCGTCGCCCAGCATGATGAAGCTCAGGACCGTGATGGACAGCGCGATGGCCGGCCAGAGCAGGGGCATCGGGTTGGACCGCAGGGAAGCCTGCGCTGCCTGGATGTCATTGCCCCAGGACATCACGCTCGGCGGCAGCCCGATGCCGAGGAACGACAGGGTCGATTCCGCGACGATGAAGGTACCCAGCGAGATGGTGGCGACGACGATGATCGGAGCCAGCGAGTTCGGCATAACGTGGCGCATCAGCGCACCGAACTTAGAAACGCCCAGGGAGCGGGCGGCGGTCACGAAGTCGGCATTGCGGACCTCGATCACGGCACCGCGGGTGATACGGGCGATCTGCGGCCAGCCGAAGGTCACCAGGATCAGCACCAGCGTCCAGGCCGTGCGGTTGGCACGGAAGACGGGCAGCTGCATCATCACGATGGCGCCGAGGATCAGCGGCAGGGCGAAGAAGATGTCGTTGATGCGGGCCAGGATGGAATCCACCCAGCCGCCGTAGTAACCGGCAAGCGCGCCCATGATGCCGCCGATGAGCAAGACACCCAGGGTAGTGAAGAGGCCCACGGTCACCGAGGAGCGGGTACCGAAGATCACGCGTGCGTACACGTCGCAGCCCTGCTGGGTGAAGCCCAGCGGGTGCCCGGCGGCCGGTCCGGCGTCGGAGTTGGCCAGCTGGCATGCCTCCGAGGCGGGGTCGATGCCGGAGAAGAGCGAGGGGAAAAGTGACACGGCGACGACGACGAGGATCAGGAAGGCGGAGATCAGGAAGAGCGGCTGCTTGCGCAGGTTCTTCCAGGCCTCGCCCCACAGGCTCAGCGGAGCCTGGTCTTCCTTGACCTTGTCGGTTGCCTGCAGCGGTGTCTCGGAGAAGTCGGCGACGAAGTGTTCGACGTGCCGCTTGGCCGGGGCCGCAGTGCGCTGGTCCGGGGTGATGTTCTCAGGCGTCATAGCGGATCCTTGGGTCAAGCCAGGCGTACAGCAGGTCTACAAGCAGGTTGGACACAACATAGATGAGCACCAGCACCGTCACGATGGAGACGACGGTGGGTCCCTCACCCTGCGTGACGGCCCGGTACAACCGGTTGCCGACGCCCGGGACGTTGAAGATGCCTTCGGTGACGATGGCACCGCCCATGAGGGCGCCCAGGTCAGCACCGAGGAAGGTGATGACCGGGATCAGCGAGTTGCGCAGGATGTGCACGCGGACCACGCGGAAACGCGACAGGCCCTTGGCGGTGGCGGTGCGCACGTAGTCGGCGTTCATGTTTTCGATGACGCTGGTCCTGGTCAGGCGCAGCACGTAGGCAAAGGAGCCGAGGCCGAGGACGATCGCGGGCAGGATCAGGTCCTGGACCGTGGCGGCCGAGCTGACGGTCGGTTTGGCCCAGCCGAGCTGGACGCCGATGGTGAACTGCAGCACGAAGCCGAGCACGAAGATCGGGATGCCGATGACGATCAGGGACGCGATCAGGACGGTCGCGTCGAAGAACTTGCCCTTGCGGAGGCCGGCGATCAGGCCGAAGATGATGCCGAAAACGGCTTCGAAGATCAAGGCCATAACGGCGAGGCGGGCCGTCACCGGGAAGACCTCACCCAGCACGGCGGCAATGGGGCGGCCGGAGAAGTCCTGGCCGAGGTCGAACGTGAAGATGCCCTTGAGGTAGAGCAGGTACTGGATCCAGAACGGCTGATCGAGGTGGTACTGCTGCCGGAGCTGGGCCGCGACGGCCTCGTTGACCGGCTTGTCGCCGAAGAGGGCCACGATGGGGTCGCCAGGCAGGCTGAAGACCAGGAAGTACACCAGCAGCGTGGCGCCCAGGAAGACCGGGATCAGCTGCAGGAAACGCTTGAGGATGTAAGTCGCCATTAGCGAACGACACCCCCGTCAGCAGGCATCCCGTGCAAGGATGCGGCGGAGTTGTTCATCAAAGAACCTTTTCATTATGGGTGCAGCCGGCGCCGGTACGGTCACGGCGGACCGGCTGCGGATCGCACCGGCCGTGGCGGGTGCTTAGAAATAGGGGGAAAGCAAAACAACGGCGAGGGCCCCAATCCAGGCAGCCCCCGCCGTCGTTCAGTTATTACTTGCCAGTGATGTTGTAGTACAGCGGGACGCCGTCCCAGCCGTAGTCAACGTTGGAGACCTTGTCGCTCCAGCCGCCCTGGGCAACCTGGTACCACAGGGGGATGGCCGGAAGGTCGGTCAGGAGGGTTTCCTGAGCCTTGTTCATGGCCTTGTTGCCGTCTGCAACGGAGGAAGCGGCGAGACCTTCAGAGATGGCCTTGTCGAACGCCGGGTTGGCGTAGCGTGCGTCGTTGGAGCCTGCACCGGTCTTGTAGATCGGTCCGAGGAAGTTGTACAGCGACGGGTAGTCGGCCTGCCAGCCGGCGCGGATTGCACCGGTCAGCGTGCCTGCGGTGGCGTCGTTGCGGGCTTCCTTGAAGGTTGCGTACGGCTTGCCCTCAACCTTGATGCCCAGCGTGTTCTTGAGCTGGTTCACAACAGCCTCAACCCATGCCTTGTGGCCGCCCTTGTCGGCGTTGTAGGCGATGGTGAAGGTCTTGTTCGCGTCCCACTTCTGGATGGCGTCAGCCTTGGCCCAAGCGGCCTTGGCCTTGTCGGCGTCGAACTTCAGGTTCTCGGAACCCGGGATCGAGTCGCTGTAGCCGGACAGAACCGGAGCGGTGAAGTCCTTCGCGGGCTGGCGTGCACCGCTGAAGATGACCTTGGTGATTTCGTCGCGGTTGATGGCCATGGAGATGGCCTGGCGGCGGAGCTTGCCGGCTTCACCGCTCCACTCCGGCAGGTATTCCGGAATCGCGATGGTCTGGTTGCCGGCGTACGGCTTGTTGATGGTGCGGTCGCCCAGGTCGCTCTTGAAGTTCTTCAAAGCGCTCGTGGGGATGGTCTGCAGGATGTCCAGGTTGTTGGACAGCAGGTCCTGGTACGCAGCGTCGTCGTTCTGGAAGATCTTGAACGTCACGCCGGCGTTCTTGGCCTTGCGCGGGCCGTTGTAGTCCGGGTTCGGGACGAGCTGGATCTGCACGTTGTGCTGCCAGCCGCCGTCGGCCAGCTTGTACGGGCCGTTTCCGACCGGCTTCTCGCCGAACGCCTTCGGGTCCTTCAGCGCGCCGGACGGAACCGGAACGAACGCGGTGTAGCCAAGGCGGAGCGGCCAGTCGGATTCCGGCTGCTTCAGTTCAACGGTGAAGGTCTGGTCGTCGACGACCTTCAGGCCGGACATGGTGGTGACGGTGGAGCCTTCTTTGCTGGCTTCGTCGTAGCCCTTGATGCTCTCGAAGAAGGCGCCGCTGAGCTGGGCGTTCTTCGCGGCTGCACCGAAGTTCCAGGAGTCAACGAACGTCTTGGCGGTGATGGCCTCGCCGTTCGTGAACTTCTGGTCCTTCTTGATCTTGATGGTGAAGTGCTGGCCGTCCTTGCCCTCGATGGACTCGGCGAGTTCGTTCACGGGCTTGCCGCTGGGGTCGTAGCTGACAAGACCGGCGAAGATCATGTCGATAACCTTGCCGCCGCCAACTTCGTTGGTGTCGGCGGGCATCAGCGGACGCTGGGGCTCGGAACCGTCGGCGATGATGACCTTGCTGGCGTCGCCACCGGTGCTGCCGCCGGCGGTGTTAGAACCGCCGCCGCCGCAACCGGTCAGGGCCAAAGCGGCGATAGCCACCATGCCCAGTGCTTTGGAAGTGCGCGAAAAACGCATTCCGCCTCCTAAGAGTTGTGGGAGTTCGTGCGGGAGAGACTTGTGCTTCCCGGCAGGCCCGGGCACAGAAATATCCTGTGACGTGGCCTACATATGGAAGTAGCCTAACCGCAAAAAGTCCGAATGATGGAACTCCGTTGCCAAACCGTGACTCAACAATCTCGTGACGGCTAGCGTCAATCGAAACGTATTTCAAGTCACACATTACTGGCTGGTACCATACGCCTCCGGAGGCTGCGGGTTATAACGGGTTAACCGAAAACCCCCTAAAAACCGCCTAGCTCGCGCCCGCGAGCAACTGCGCCCTCAGCTCCCTCCGTTCGCGCTGCTTCTCCGGATCCGGCAGCGGAACCGCCGCGAGGAGACGCTGCGTGTAGGGCTGCTGCGGGTTCCGGAGGATCTGGTCGCGGCTGCCCTGCTCGACAATCCGGCCGCGTTGCATCACACAGATCCTGTCGGCCAGGACGTCCACCACCGCGAGGTCGTGGGTGACGAAGAGGCAGGCAAAACCCAGTTCCTTCTGCAGGGCCTGGAACAGTTCGAGGACCTTCGCCTGGACGGAAACGTCCAGAGCCGACGTGGGCTCGTCCGCCACCATCAGCTTCGGCTTCAGCGACAGTGCCCGGGCGATGCCGACGCGCTGTTTCTGGCCGCCGGAGAGCTCGTGCGGGTAGCGGTTGCGATAGTCGCGCGGCAGCTCCACCTGGTCCAGCAGGGCCTCGATCCGCGACTGCAGGTCCGCCCCCTTGGCGACGCCGGCGAGGAACATCGGTTCGCCGATGCTTTCACCGATGGGCAGCCGCGGGTTCAGCGACGACGAGGGGTCCTGGAAGACCATGCCGACGTGCCGGCGCATCTCGTGCAACTGGCGGCCGTTCCTCTTGGCGGCGGAAATGTCCTGGCCCACCACCTTCATGGTGCCCGCGGCAACCGGCAGCAGGCCGACGGCGGCACGGCCGATGGTGGTCTTACCCGAGCCGGACTCCCCCACCAGCCCGACGACCTGGCCCGGGTAGATGGCAAGATTGGCGCCCTCGACAGCGCGGAACGCCGGCACCCGTCCCTGCTTCGGGTATTCGATAGCGACGTCGGTGAGTTCCAGGACAGGATCGCCCTGCGGTTTAGCCGTCCCGGCGGCCGCCAGCGCCGCGGCGTTCTCCCGCTCCCGCCGGAGCAGCTCCGAACGCGGCACCGCGTCGAGGTCGGCGTGCGTCGCGGCGGCCAGGGCTGCGGTGACGTCGACGTCGGGCTCGCTTTCAGCACCGCCCTGCCCCAGGTGCGGCACGGCTGCCAGGAGGGCCTGGGTGTACTCGTGCTGCGGGTTGTGGAAGATCTCCGCGGCCGTACCGGTTTCCACGATCAGTCCCCGGCGCATCACGGCGATCCGGTCGGCGAGGTCGGCCACCACACCCATGTCGTGGGTGATCAGCACAATCGCACTGTCCAGCTTGTTGCGCAGGTTGCGCATGAGGTCCAGGATTTCGGCCTGCACGGTGACATCAAGGGCCGTGGTCGGTTCGTCGGCGATAAGCAGCTTGGGGTCGCAGGAGAGCGACTGGGCGATCATGGCGCGCTGGCGCTGCCCGCCGGAGAGCTGGTGCGGGTAGGACTTGAAGGCCTTCTCCGGGTCCGGCAGTTCCACGAGTTCGAGCATCCGCAGGGCGCGTTCGCGGGCCTGGTCAGGCGAGACCTCGTTGTGCAGGCGGATGGTTTCGACGATCTGTGCACCCACGGTGTACACCGGGTTCAGGGCTGTCATGGGTTCCTGGAAAATTACCGCGACGTCCTTGCCGCGGACCGCCCGGATGTTCGCATCGTTGCCGCTGAGCAGTTCCCTGCCGCCGAGCTTCACGCTGCCGCTGACCCGGCTGTTGCTGGGAAGCAGGCCCAGCAGCGCCATGGAACTCGCGCTCTTGCCGGAGCCGGACTCCCCCACGATGGCCAGGACCTCGCCGGCCCGCACGTCGTAGTTCAGTCCGATCGCGGCGGGCACCCATTTTTTGTCCACGCCGAAGTCCACGCTGAGGTCACGGACCTCCAGGACGGTGTCGCCTTTTCCGGGCGCGGGGGCCGGGGCCGGATCCAGGGTGATGAAGTCAGTCATGTCGGGTTTTTCCTTCCACCCGAGCCGCCGGCACACCGGTGATTAGTGCTGGAACTCGGAATACTGAATTATGGGGGGCATGAGCACTGTGCCCTCTGCCGGGAACGTAGAAATTTTCAAGGCCCGCACGAACAAATGGTTCGCGTGGCTGGCCTGGACCGTGGCGCTGGTCGGCCTGGTGGTGACGGTCGCCGCTGCGGGTCCCGCCGCCTTGGCCGGGACGGCTCCGCTGCTCCTGATCGCCCTGCTGGGCTGGCAGTTCTTCTGGATGCCGGCCGTTGTGGTGGACGACGGCGGCGTGACCCTGGAGAACCCGTTCCGCACCGTACTGGTGCCGTGGGCCGCCCTGGTGCACGTCGACACCCGCTATGCGCTCACCCTCGTGACGGCGGAGAAAAGCTACGCCGCCTGGGCGGCGCCCGCCCCCGGCATCTGGGGCGGGCGTAACGCCCGCCCGGAGGACCTGGCCGGTCTGCCGGATACCAGCTACGGGCCGGGAAAGTCGGTGCGGCCCGGTGACCTCAAGTCCACCGATTCCGGCCAGGCTGCCCGCCTCGTGCGCAGCCGCTGGCGGGACCAGGTGGAAAGCGGCGCAGTGGCCGCGGCCGACACTGATTCGGACGCCATCGCCGTGACCGTCACGCCGCGCTGGGCGGCGATCGGCGTCGTCGTCGTGCTGCTGGCGGCCAGCTACTGGGCCGTGGCCGCCCAGTAGCTGGCCGCCGGAGCGGCTCCTGATTGCCCTCTCCCCCGGGGCGGGGCTGCACCGCATCTAGCGGTCCTTGGGTCCATCGAGGGCGGTGACGGGGGTAGCCTCCGGGATACGGCCGGACGCATCCTTGGCCTTCTTGGCGTTGAACTTCTTCTGCCGCGGATCGAACGCATCCCGCAGCCCGTCGCCGATGAAGTTGATGCTGAGGCAGATCAGCACAATGAACAGGCCGGGGAACCAGAAGAGCCACGGGCGGGTCGCGAAGGCCTGCTGGTTCTGTGAGATGAGCAGGCCCAGGGAGGTGTCCGGTGCCTTGACGCCGACGCCGAGGAAGCTCAGCGCTGTTTCGGTCAGGATGGCGGCTGACATGGTCAGGGTGACGTTGACGATCAGCACGCCGACGGCGTTGGGCAGGATGTGCTTGAAGATGATCCGGGCGTTGCTTGCGCCCGAGATCCGGGCGGCGTCGACGAATTCACGCTCGCGCAGGGACAGGAACTCGCCGCGCATCAGGCGGGCCAGGCTGACCCAGCTGATCAGGCCCAGGAAGATGCCCAGGGCCAGCACGCCGTTGGTGCTGGCGAAGGCGGCGAACCAACTGCCGGAGTCGCGCCGGCCAGCCATCTGCGCCATAACAGCGGCAAGCAGCAGGGCCGGGACGATGATGATTACGTCTGTCAGCCGCATCAGGATGGCTTCGGCCCAGCCGCGGAAGTAGCCAGAGACCGCGCCGACCACAACGCCGATCAAGCCGGCGATGATGCCGATGACAATCATGATGGTGATCGACTGCTGGGCGCCGCGCATGGTCATGGCGAACAGGTCGCGGCCGATCCGGTCCTGGCCGAACGGATGCTCGCCCCAAGCCAGGGGCCACAGCGACGACGTCGGGGCGCCGTCGTTGACCAGCGGTGAGACCTGTTCGTGGTTGTACTTCCACCAGCCGGGAAGGCCCAGGTAACCGACTGACGTGAACGCGACGATGAAGATGAGTGCGAACACGGCCAGGCCGATGATGGCGCCGGAGTGGCCCAGGAAGCGCTTGCGGACAATCTGCCCCTGGCTCAGGCCTTTGGCCTCGAGGACGGGTTCGATCCCGGCCGCGGGCGTCTGCGGGAGGGTGGCCTCTTCGGCCATGATTTCGTCTTGCTGGCTTGGCTGGCTCATGCTTTTACCCTTACGCGCGGATCAAGTGCGGAGTAGGCGAGGTCCGCGATGAGGTTGAAGACCATGGCCGTGATGGCCACGCACACGAAGACACCCATCACGGGGTTGGGGTCGACGTGCGAGATGCCGTCCAGGAACAGGAAACCCATGCCCCGGACGGAGAAGACCGACTCGGTGATGACGGCACCGCCGATCAGCCCGCCGATGTCGAAGGCCACGATGGTGGCGATCGGGATCAGTGCGTTCCGGAAGGCGTGGCGCATGACCACGGTGCGCTCCGTCAGGCCCTTGGCCCTGGCGGTGCGGATGTAGTCCATGTTCATGATCTCCAGCATGGAGGCTCGGGTGAATCGGGTGTAGCTGGCTAGGGAGATCAGGATCAGGGCCAGAGTCGGCAGGATCAGGTGCGTGAAGGAGTCCAGGCCCAGGACCCAGAAGTCGCCCTCGATGTTCGGGGTGGTTGCCCCGATGGTGGCGATGGGGCGGCCGCGGACACGGCTGTTGTTGAAGTACGTGGGCCATGCCTGCATAAAGCGGTCCAGCAGGATCAGGAAGCCCACCAGGAACGAGGTGATCGCGGCCGCACGCATTGACTGCCCGCGGTCGTAGCCGCCGACCAGGTATCCGATGCCGAGGCCGACGCCGACAGCCGCGATGGCCAGCAGCACGATCATCAGGAACGTCGCCTGGTCCAGCAGTGGCTGGACCACGAAATACAGGACCACCCCGACGGCGGCGGCGATCAGTGCCGACTGCAGGGCCTTCCGGTTTTTCAGGCCGGCAGTAAGCAGGGTGACGGCGAAGGCGAGGCCGACGCCGGCGATCGCTATCATCACCGGGCCGAGGCCCGGGGTCTTGAACCATTCGGTGGCGGAAAAGTAGACCAGGACGGCGGTAACGAAGAGGAAGACCACTCCGCCGCTGATGACCCTGCGTTTGAGTTCACCGCCGACGGCCACCGCCGTCACGAGCCCGAGGACCAGGCCGATGCCGACGGCCGTCACGATCGGAATCTCGGGATTGCGCAGGAAGTTGTTGAAGCCGATGGCGCCGAATTCCTTGAGCAGGACGGCCACCCAGAAGATGGGGAGGGAGAAGAAGAGGAACGCCATGAACGTGACGCCGTAGTCCAGCGCGCTGTACTGGCGCAGGGCGGTGATGATTCCCAGCGTGATGCCGATCAGGATGGCCAGCACGGTGGCTCCGGTAATCAGCGTCAGGGTTTGGATCAGGGCGTGGCCCAGGGCGTCGGTCACCGGCTGCCCGACGATGTTTTTGCCAAGGTCGCAGGAATTGGCGAACGGGACGAGGCATTGGGCGGCCCCGCCGAGCCACTTGAAGTAGCGCAGCGGCGCGGGGAGGTCCAGCTGCAAGAGTTCGGTGCGGGCGTCCATCAGCTGCTGCTTGTTGGCTGCGCTGATGGCGCGGTACTCCTCGAGGGGGTCACCTGACGCCGCTGTCAGGATGTACACCAGGAAGGATGCGCCGAGAAGAATGAGGGCGGCAGTCATGAGCCGCCGGACTATGTAGGTCACCATGGGGAATAGAACCTCGGTATTCGGGCCCAGGGATCGCCCGGACCGGTCGCAGAATTAGGCCGGATGCCCCGGCCGACGCGGCCGCGCCAGTCATCGCCGGGGAGGGTCGCTAGAAAGGCGTCGGGACCGTAAAGCCGTGGTCCCGACGCCTTCAGCTAGCAAGTGTCACTTGGGGTTGCGGGCTACTTCTGTGCCCACTCCCAGAAGTTCCACCAGACACCGGTCTGGTTCGGCATGTACTTCACGCCGGTGATGCGGTCGCTGTACGCGTCCACACCAACAGCCTGGAAGAGGGGCAGGCCGTAGCTGGAAGCCCAGATCTTCTTGTCGACCTGCTGGATGAGGTCATCCTGCTTGGCCTTGTCGGTGGTGACGATCAGTTCGTCCATCAGCTTGTCAGCTTCGGGATCGCTGAACTTGTTGAAGTTCGAGCCGTTGCCGGACTTGAAGATCTGCGGAACACCGGAGACACCGACGCCCGAGTTGATCCAGCCGAAGATGGTGGCATCGTAGCTGCCGTCACCGAGGGCCTTGCCCCAGTCAGACTTGCCGAGGCCGCCGTCGACGATCTTGAAGCCGGCCTTGGCGGCGGACTCACGGATCAGGGAGAAGGCGTCAACACGGTTGGGGTTGTCCTTGTTGTACATGATGCGGATCGACGGCGTGGCGCCGTTGAGCAGCTTCTTCGCACCGTCGATGTCAACATCCTGGTACGCGGAGGAGCCGTTGTCCTTGACGGAGTCGGCGTACTTGGCCTGGTCCGGGACAAAGAGCTGGGAATCGAGCGGCTTGGCCTTGTCGTCCAGCTTCTTGACGATCTTGTCGACGATGTCCTTGCGCGGGACCGTCTTCATGAAGGCCTCGCGGACGTTCTTGTCAGCGAACGGGCCGCTGTAGTTCAGGTCAAGGTGGTCGTAGGAGAGCTGGTTGCCGACGTCGACGGTGACGCCCTGGCTCTCGAGGGCCTTGAGCTGGTCCAGGGTGTCAGCGGAAGCCTGCGGTGCGATGATGTCTGCCTCGCCGTTCTTCAGCGCCTGGACCTGGGCCGGAGCTTCACCGATGTAGCGGACGGTGATTTCGTCCAGCTTGGGCTCCGGGCCCCAGTTGTAGTCCTTGTTCTTGACCATGGTCAGGGACTGGTCCTGGTTCATCGCCTTGACGACGTAGGGACCGTTGGAGAGGAAGAGGCTCGGGTCGGCCGGCAGCGTCTTGGTGTCGAAGCCGGTGTTCCACATATCGGACATGGCCTTGAGCTGCTTGTTCGCCGGCTTCGGGTTCTTGACGTCGCCGCGCGGCATACCCTTCAGGAGGTCCAAGAACGCCTTGGTGTCGGCCAGGCCGGCCTTCTTGGCGAGGACGTGGGCCGGGATGTCGACGCCGGGGCCGCCAAGGGCGATTTCCCAGTCAGCGAAGGGCTTGGAGTACTTGATGGTCATGGACCGGTTGTCGTCGCCAAGCTGCGGGAAATCGGTCAGCGCCAGGCCGGTCGGATCGCCGGCGTAGGAGAAGTAGGAGGTTCCCTTCTTTCCGTCCGCGTCGGCGTCGTTGTAGTAGCCGGAGAAGGCGGCCCACTGGAGCACCAGGTCGGCGGCGGTGACGGGGGTGCCGTCGGACCACTTCACGCCGTCGTTGATGGTGTACTTGACGGTCAGCGGGTTGTCAGAGACCTTTTCCATCTTGCCGAACTTTTCGTTGCGGACAACGTTCAGCTTGTTATCGATGTAGAAGAACCCGGAGTGGGTGGCGTAGCTGACTTTCGAGTTGATATCCGTGTTGCCGTCAGCGGTGTTGGAGTTGAACGTGTTGAACGCGTTCACCTCGACGACTGTTGCCGATCCGCCTGATTTGGCTGCTGCCGCCGCGGACGACGGGGTTGACCCGCCACTGTTGCCCGCGCAAGCGCTCAGTGCGAGTGCTGCAGCTGCCGCGACCCCCACTGCTTTGGAAATACGACCGAATCGCATTCCGCCTCCTTGTTTCTGTGGTGTGGATGAGACCGGCGCCTGAGGCACCAGACAGACGTCCACACTCCCCCAGCGGCAGTGTGGCGCGTCTCACATGGCATGAAGCGTAAACCCGTTGCGCTGAAGAACGGCATGAAAGTTGTTCACCGGTATAGTTCGTTATCGAGCTGCAACAATTGGCCGCCCCGTTAAGTAGATTTTGTCGAAATTCATTGACGAATCCGGGAGTCCGGGATAAAGACCTAATGCCGCAAAAAGCCCAGATCCATGCGGATCGGGGCTTGTCGAGTTAATCGGATATTACTGTCGCGGGAGGCCAAAGAGGTGGAGCTTTGGGGTCAAAGTAGTGGTGAATCGAAAGTACTCCCCACGATCGTGTTCCTCTAGCGGGCTTCGAGGACCCTCTTGAGCTTCGCCAGGTCCTTGCGCATGGCCCTGCGCATCATGGGCGCCATAACGATGCCGGCAAGCGTCGAGAACCCGGAGGGTTCACCAGTATTGCGGAGGGTCATGAGGGTGCCGCCATCCTCGTCGGACCAGGTGTAGCTGGTCCGCATCGGGAACGGCCCCTGGCTTGTCCGCATGGTGAGTTTGTGGCCCGGCACAAGTTCGGTGAACTCGTAGACATAATCCAAATTTCGGCCCAGAAACCGCGCGGTGAAGGCGACCCGGGATCCGACAGCCAGGGGCCGCGGCGTCTGCCATTGTGCAGAACGGATGTTCACGTACCAGGCCGGTGCGTTGTCCGGGTCGGACGCATAGCTGGCCACGAGCTCGCGGGGCTGCCGGATCAGTATTTCGGTCTGGACGTTCACCATGGGTGTTCCTCTGTGTGTTGCAGGCGGGGCCGAGATGCCGGAGGAGGCGCATCCCCACTATCGCATGCCGAGCTGGCCGGCGGCCCGTCCAGGGTTCTTCGACAGGGCCCGCCGTTGCGGTCACGCCTGCATCGAACGGGTGGTTAGGCTGGGTGGATGGCGACCGTCATTCTCGTGCGGCATGGCCGCACCACAGCAAATGCCACTGGACTGCTGGCCGGCCGGGCACCCGGCGTCGGCCTTGACGACGTCGGCCGCGACCAGGCAGCTCTAACCGGAGGCCGGCTAGCTGCCGTGCCCCTGGCCGGGGTGGTATCGAGTCCCCTGGAGCGTTGTCGGCAGACCGCCCAGTTCATCCTCGACCGCCAGGCGGGCACGCCCTACGCCCCGGTCGATCCCGATCTTACCGAGTGCGATTACGGCTTGTGGCAGGGCCGGAAGCTCAGCGATCTCGCCTCCGAGGAGCTGTGGCCGGTCGTGCAGTCGCAACCGTCCGCCGTCGTCTTTCCCGGCGGTGAATCCATGGCGACCATGCAGGCCCGGTCAGTGGCGGCGATTCGGCGCCACGATGCAGCCTTCGAAGCCGAGTTCGGGCCGGGGGCGGTCTGGGCGGCGGTGAGCCACGGAGACATCATCAAGTCAATCCTCGCCGACGCGCTAGGCATGCACCTTGACCTGTTCCAGCGCATCAACGTTGGCCCCGCGTCAATATCGATCGTGCGCTACGGCGCCAGCCGGCCAAGCGTTTACGCGACCAATACCGACGCGGGTGATCTGTCATGGCTGTCGAACGGCATTCAATCTGGTGATGCGCCGGTGGGCGGCGGTGCAGGGCAGAAGGCGCCATGAACCTCATGTGCCTAAAATACTGACATGCCTACACGTGTTCACGAGTTTGTCTGGCCCGATCGGGTCGTCGTCGGCACCATTGGCCTTCCGGGGGCGCGCACGTTCTATCTGCAGGTGCGCGCCGGGGCGCAAATTGTGAGCATTGCCCTGGAGAAGCAGCAGTCGGCTCTCCTCGCCGAAAAGATCGACGAGATTCTCGACCAGCTGAGCACCGTCGAGGGCAACCCTTTCAGTGTTCCCGCAAGCACCCCCATTGAACTGGTCGACAATGACGAACTCGAGGCCGTCCAAGAGCAGTTCCGAACCGGCGCCATGAGCTTGGGCTGGGATCCGACAACGGCGCAGGTCGTCCTGGAGGCCTACCCCATCACCGATGCCGATGATGATGACATCGACGAGTTCCCTGATGCGGACAGCGATTCAAAGCCCGAAATGGTGCTGGTACGCATGCCGGTGGGCACCGCCCGCGCTTTCGCGAAACGCACCCGGGAGATCGTCGGCGCCGGGCGCCCAACGTGTCCACTGTGCGGATATCCCATAGACGCCGACGGGCACATCTGTACCCTTCCCGAAGTCTGATGCCGGCACCGGACCTCGTGACCGCCGAACTGACGCTCACCGGCCGCATCACGACGGCGTCAAACGCCACCTTTCTGGGCAGCATTGGCGACGTGGTGGTCGTCTATAAGCCGATGGCAGGCGAAAGCCCGCTATGGGATTTTCCCGACGGCGCCGTGGCTCACCGGGAGGTGGCTGCTTATCTGGTCTCCCAGGCCCTCGGCTGGGACATTGTGCCGCAGACCTGGCTGCGCGAGGGACCCCTGGGCCTGGGAATGGTGCAGCTCTGGCAGGACCGCGACCCCGCGCAAAACCCTGTGGACCTCGTGGAGACGGGCCACGTTCCGGAGACGGGGTGGAAACACATTCTCGAAGGACGGAACGAGGACGGACGGACGGTCGCCCTCATTCACGAGGACTCGCCAGCGCTCAGACGGATGGCGGTGTTCGACGTCGTCGTCAACAATGCCGATCGCAAAGGGGACCATATTCTGGCCATGGCGGACGGACACCGGCACGGCGTGGACCACGGACTTACGTTCCATCGTGACCACAAGCTGCGCACAGTGCTGTGGGGATGGCTTGGTGACGCCCTGACCGCAGAGGAACGCGACGGCATCGGCCGGGTCAGCGAGGGGCTGGACGGTGGGCTGGGCCGGGAGCTGACGGACCTGCTCACGGCCGAGGAGATCGAATCGCTCGCCGCGCGCTGCATCCGGTTGCGCCGGGCGGGACGGTTTCCGGCTCCGAGCGGTGACATGCCCGCGGTGCCCTGGCCTCTGTTTTAGCGGAATTGAGGCTACGTTTCCTGCGCCCGCTGCGTGACCACCCCAGAGACCAGGCTCCGGCGCTCTGGGGTGGTCACTTACGTTTGCGGACCGGTGCTGATCAGCCGTCCTCGTGGTTCGATGAGCCCGCGGGTACGCCCGGTACGTCAGCGGGTCCATAGATCTTGGTGTCGCCGGGGTAGGGGCTTTCCCAAGTGTGGGTCTGGTACCAGGTCCAGCGGTTGAACAGGTTCGGGTCCGCAGAGTCTTCCTTCGCGCCGTTTCCTGTCAGGTGCTGCCTCTCGGACCAGGTCCCCCACTCTTCGGCGGTTTCCTTCATCGGTGCCGGGACAGCGACGGCTTTGGCTGCCGCGGTGTTTACCGCTGCGGCGCCGGGCCCAGTCTGGCCCAGGGTGTCGGGGCCGCAGGCGGGCGCGGTCTTCACACCCTCGGTGAGTGGTATCTGGTTCGGGACCGCGTTGAACGGTGTCAGATCGGCCTTGTTGGTGAAGGCGTCAAACATCGGGGTGGCCGCGGCGACTTTCTGGTTCAGCGGCTGGGCGCCGAGGATCTGCTGAATGGTCCGCACCATGTTGATCTGTGAGTAGAAGGTGCTGACTGTCTTGCCGTGCGCCGCGTAGGGGCTGATGACCTGGACCGGGGCGCGGTGGCCGTCTACGTGGTCGGTGCCGTTCTGGCTGTCGTCCTCGGCGATAAAGATTGCCGAGTCCTTCCAGTACCGGGAGTGCGAAATTTCGTCGACGATTTTGCCCACGGCGAGGTCGTTATCGGCGACCTGCGCCCTGGGGTCGGCGGTGCCGCCGGTGTGGTCGCTGGAGAGCCACGTCATCTGGAAGTTCTTCGGTCCGTTCTTCTCAAAGTCCTGCTTCCAGGTCGCGTACCGGTAAATATCCGGCACCGATGTGTCGAACGGCGCCGCGTTCGGGTCCGTGATTGTGCTGAGCGAAGGGATGGACGAGCCGGCGTGCATCTGCAGTTCCGGGGTGAACAGCTTTGCCGGGTCGCCCCCGGCCATCGTGCTCGTGGCGGCGCAGTAGTACTGCTGCCACGTCGCGCCGGCCGGTTTGCCCTCGGTGGAGTCGAACTCGCCGTAGTTCCTGGCGGTCTGGCCTGCATCCTGTATGGAGGTCCAGAGGAACCCTGAGCGCTGGTGGCCCAGGACGTCATTCTCGGTGTCGTATGAGCGTTTGTACTCACCGGCGCTCGTCTCCGTATATGCCGGGTCGTCGCCCTGCATCATCCAGTTATGGCCCTCGGCCGAGTTCGTACCGATGTCGTAGGTGTTGTCGTACAGGCTGAACTGGCTGGCGAGGGCGTGTTGGTTCGGAGTCACTTTGGCGCCGAACTGGGCCAGTGACGCGTCGCCGTTGCCCTGCTTCATGTCGCCGTAGACCTGGTCGTAGGTGCGGTTCTCCTTCACGATCAGGAACACGTGCTTGATCGCCGAGGGTTCCCCGATCCGCTTTGGCACCGCCACGGCCGCGCCGTGGTCGTTTTGATCTTCCTTCTGACCCTCCGTTGCCTGCTTGGCGGAGTTGCCGTCCCACCCGTTCTGCCGGAACACCGTGTCCGTGTACTGCCGTATTTTGTCGTCACCGGGCAGGGTAAATCTGGTGAGCGAGGCCGTCGTGGAGTGCGTGCCGTGCCCGGTCGCCGACGTGGTGCCCGGGCCCTCGCTGATGGTCTGGTCGGGGCCGAGCGCGTCGATGCCGCGGACATTGGTGACTACAATCTGGTTCTTCACCGCGGTGATGTTGCCGGGGTAGTAGTCCGTCGGGAGCAGCCCGATGTAGCTGGCCGGGTCCCTGGGATCGTGTTTGTTGATTTTGTAGACTGCGACGGCGTTCGCACGGCCGAGCGAGATCAGCAGGTGGTCACCCCGCATAGTCAGGGCTGTAGGTTCATAGCCGACCCGGGATGACGCCCACGGCTGCGTCGCGATGGTCTGTAGAACTTTGTTGCTGGCGGTGTCCACCACTGAGACGGTGTCGCTGTTGGTGTTCGCCACGTACAGCGTGGGGCCGTCAAGGTACATCGCGGTCGGGTGCAGCTGAACGTCGATGGACGATACCGTCGCCGCGGGGTCGGTCGTGTCGATAACGCTCAGCGTGCCGGTCGTGGAGGTGCCGAGCTTGGGGTCTGCGGGAACCTGAGTGCCGTAGGAATCCATGGTCGGTTCCCCGGCGAGAGCCCGCCGGCCTCCCTCGTTGGAAACGTACAGCTTTGTTCCGACGAGCTTCAGCTGCCGCGGGGCGATGCCCGTACTGAAAGTCTGCTTGACCGTACCCGACGTCGGGTCGATTGCGACGACCGCGTTCTGGCCGTTCACGGCTGCGTACAGGGTCGAGCCGTCGCGGGAAAACGCCATGCCGGCAGTCAGGGCCTGCTTGTCGCCCGCGTTGGGGATGCTGATGGCAGTTGCGGTCCCGAGCGAACCGTCAGGGTTGAACGGGTAACGGAGGATCCCGCCCGCAACAGGTTCGTAGACGAACTTCCCATCAGGCGAGAAGACCGGGCCTTCCTGGCCCACGGAGCCATCCGTGATGTGCTGGTATGCCATGTTGGCGAAGCCTGCTTTTCCCGCCGCGGCCGCAAATGAGGCATCCGAGAGCGTGCCCGCAGCGGCCACCGGCTTATAGGTCGCGAGGTCAAAAACCTGCACATCGATTGAGCGGTCAGCGCTCGTCGCGACGAGATAGCGGCCGTCCGGGCTGACGGTCGAGCCCATAATCTTGCCGAACGGAGTCATCAGACGGTCGCCGATGGGTTTGATCACCTGATTCGAGGAGATCTGCTCCCCGTCGTTGTTCTGGGTTCCGACCTGCTGCTGACCGAACGGAAGCGTCGAAGCGGCAGCGATACCCGCTCCGCCGAGGACTGCCAACGTGCAGCCCGCCGCCACAATGGCAAGGGGCTTGCGGGCGCGAACCGACTTCGAGAGCTGGCGCAGGACGGAGGGGCCGGGTTCTCGCCCGCTGGTGGATCCACTGGCTGTTTTTGAGACTTTTGTCATGCCAACGAACCTACGGATTCCAGCTTAAATCCAGGTGACGCCCTTGGTTATTCCAGGCAACCATCTGCCGCCCAATCCGCGATCCCGCCACTCGCCACCTATCCCCGCCCGGGCACCGGCATACGGTCCTCTCCCCTTATCGGTGCTGCTGCTCCCCCGCGCGGCAGCACCGGAAACCAGCACCCCCCTGGCCTACTCTGGAGGCATGAACCCACTTGTGTTCGCAGCGGCGTTGCCCGCCGGCCCGGTTACACCAGTCACCGGGCTTCTGCCCCCGTGGCTGGATCCTAATGAGTTCCTGCGCAACCCGGCCCTCGCGCCGTGGGCGGTTGCCATCGTGTGCGTTTTCCTGTTCATCGAAACAGGGCTGCTGGTCGGCTTCTTCCTGCCCGGGGATTCGCTGTTGTTCACGGCGGGCCTGCTCGTTTCAACCGGCACCATCCAGGTAAACATCGCGCTCCTCGCAACCGCGGCGTTTGTGGCGGCCTTCGCCGGCGACCAGACTGGCTATCTGATTGGCCGGAAGGCAGGACCCTCCGTCTTCAACAAACCCGAGTCCAGGCTCCTGCGCGGCGAATACGTTGAGAAGGCACATGCTTTTTTCGAGAAGTACGGCCGCCGGTCAGTGGTGCTGGCCCGCTTCGTACCCATCGTCCGGACCTTCCTCCCGGTGACGGCCGGGGTCGCGAGGATGCGCTACCGGTCGTTCATCCTCTACAACGCCGCCGGGGCACTTCTCTGGGGTGTGGGTGTCACGCTGCTGGGATACTGGCTGGGACACTTTGACTGGATCGGCGCCAACATCGACCTGATCTTCATCATCATCGTCCTGGCCTCCTTCGTTCCGATCGGAGTTGAACTGGTGAAGAACCGCCGTAAGCAAAAGCAGGAGTTTCCTGACCGGCAGGGTGGCGTGTCATGAACCAGGTTGAATCGGGCGAGGGGACGCCGCAGGGCCCACCGAACTCCCCGACCCTTGCACCCCGGTTGGGCAGGCTATGGACGGATCGGCTCGGCCGGTCAAGCATCCGTGCCATCCAGATAGTGTCCCTGGCCGCACTGGTCTGGATCGTTGTGACCGTAGCGACGCGGGTTCCGCTCGTAACGACCCCCGTCCTCATCGCCCTAATCCTGGCGTCAGCGATGGCACCTGTCGTCAGGGGGCTGGCAGCGCACGGTTGGCCGCGGGCCTTGGCCGTGCTGTCGTCGTTCCTGGTGATCCTGGCCGCGGCGGCCGGCGTCGTCGGGGGCATCGTGACACTGGTACGGCAACAGGCCCCTGCTCTGGCAGCCCGGGCTGAGGCCGGCGTCGGACAACTCCAGGAATTCATCACCACCGGGCCGGTCGCCCTGTCTAACGCTCAAATCGACGCATTCAAAACCGAGGTCCAGAAGTTCCTGGCCGGGGGAAATCTTGGCGCCGATGCACTGACCGGGTTGAGGACCGCCGGGGAGATAGCGGCAGGAACGGTCCTGACGGCCGTGATTCTGTTTTTCTTCCTCAAGGACGGCGAGAAGATCCGCGCCTTTCTTATCGGTTTCCTCCCCGCGGATCGCCGGGAAACGGCACATCTTGCCGCGAACCGCAGCATCGTTGTTCTGGGAGGCTACGTCCGCGGGACGCTCATCATCGCGGGCATCGACGCCCTGATTGTTTTGATTGGGCTGCTGATCCTTCGAGTGCCGCTTGCGCTGCCGCTGGCCGCAGTCGTTTTCCTGGGCGGCTTCATTCCGATCATCGGGGCGACGGCGGCGGGAAGCCTGGCCGTCCTGGTCGCCCTGGTCGAGAACGGCCCGGTGCCGGCCCTGGTGGTGTTGATCATTCTGGTCGCCGCCAATCAGTTTGAACACCACATCCTCCAGCCCCTCTTCATGGGGCATGTCCTGCGAATCCACGGACTGGTCATCATCCTCGCCCTGGCCGCCGGGGCGACACTGGCCGGCGTCATCGGTGCGCTGCTCGCGGTGCCCCTTACCGCCGTCGGATGGACCATTTACAAAACGGTGGCCCGCCCCGAACCTGCCGTCCCGGCCCCCTCGCCGGACACGACGATCGCCCCTGCGTAAGAGCAGCAGCGGGGGCTGCTCCCGGTGGACACAATGGTCGCCCCCGACGTCCCGCCCGTTGCTGCTGAACCTCCATCAACCGATGATGTAGGCAAATCCGCGCCCGTCCGAGGCGGCCGCGCTGACGAAGACTTTCGCTCTGTCCAGGAAAGCGGCGGCATAGGCCACCTCGGACTCCAGCGACTGGCCGTATGAGCAGGACCCGCCCAAGGCGGAGTTGATGTCGCGGTGGTTGATCGCTTCAAGGTCCCGGGCAATCAGTGCGACCTCGTGCGGCGGAAGTGCACGCACCCACGGGTACCAGGAAAAACCATCGTCGGAGTGTGTCACCTGCCCTTCGAACATCCGGTAGGAAGCTCTGGCCGCGGCACCCGAAGAGCGGGGAGCGGTTAGCCGCTGCAAATACGGCCATGCCTTATCGAGATAAAGGAGGTCGCGCTCCGGCAGAGATTGCCGGAGGTCTGTGACGCCCTGAATGAAGCCAGGCTCAAGGCCGAATGCGTCCGCGAGCGGGTCGGGGCCGATCACGGCGCGCGGGTCAGCAAGTGCTTTCCGGGCCTGATCACGGTCAAATGCGTAGGCGTAGTATCGGATTCCCATACGACCGATTCTGAACGGACAGCAGGTTGCGCGGTTCAGAATCCTGCCACATGTGAATAACTTGCGGAGCCGGACCAACGGCCGTCAGACCTCCACTTCCAACCTTCCTTCGCTTGGGGCCAAGGTCCTTCCCTAGGCTCCCAGCGAGCGGTCAATCTGCCCGAGTGCGGCATCATACGCCGCGTCCCAAGTCCAGCCGGCCGCTGGCGTCCCGGCAAGTTCCAGGGACACCAGTCCATGGACTTGGCCCCACACAACTCCCACCGCCGAGGCGATCTCATCCTCCGATGCTCCGGGCAGCGCTGATGTAACGGCGGCGAACAGCGGCCCGATCGCTGGCTCAACGGCTCCTGGCGTCGGGCGGCACGGCACCTGGCTGGCCAATGAGCCGCCGAACATCAGGCCGTAGAGGACCGGATGCTCCAGCGCCCAGGCCCGGTAGGCCCGCCCCAGTGCTTCGAGGCCCCCGGCAGCTGCCGCCTTTTGGGAGGCAGCAAAGGAAGCGAAGCCGTCGTCGAGCACGGCACTCAGCAGTTCCGCTTTGCCTCCGAAGAGTGAATAGACCGCCGTCGTCGAGGTCCCCGCGGCAGCAGCAAGACCGCGCAGCGACACGAAGGCGGCGCCGTCGCTGGCGATCTGGGAGGCTGCGGTTTCCAGCAGGCTGCGGCGCAGGGCATCGTCATGAACTACAGGTCTTGCCATTTGCCCAGTATGGCATAACACTGTTCCGTAACACTGTTATGGAAAGGAAATAATGATGACACAAGTGCAAAAAGGCCGATTCACTGCCGCTCCCAGGGGCCCGGTTACGGTCTTCCTCATCGGGATGCGCGCGAACCGGTGGCGAAAGTTCGGGAAGGTGGCAAGCGTGGGCGCGTCCATGCCAAAGATGCTCGACTATCTGGCCAAGACGCCGGAGGCCGGATTGCTGGGCTACCAGCAATGGTTCGGCCGGACCACCATCATTGTCAGCTATTGGAAGAGCCCGGAGCATCTGCAACGGTTCGCGGCGGACCGGTCAGCGCCGCACCTTGAGCCCTGGCGCAGGTTCATGCGCGAATCTGCCGGCACCGGTGACGTCGGCATATGGCATGAGACCTACGAAACAATCCCGGGTGGCAGGGAAAGCATGTACAGCGACATGCCAGTCTTCGGGCTGGCAGCCGCAACCGGCCACGTTCCGGTCGGACCAGGACTGAACACAGCACGCCAGCGTTTTGCTGCGGACGAGTCGAGCCGTCATCCGTCCGATTGAGAGGTCTCAGCCGAGGCTTGCAGGCGGCTTCATTTTCCCTCGGCCCGAAAAAGTGCATGGCCGCCGAGAACAGGTGTTCCCGGCGGCCATCCCTTTGCGGTCTCAGGCGGACTAGACGTTGAAGCGGAACTCCACCACGTTCCGTCATGGAATAACCTTTCATCCAACTTGAGAGCGGCGGGGAGCCAGTGGGCCGCTGAGCTTACCGCCTTAGCCGACTTCCCCTCCGCGGGGGTTGGCCCGCAGGGTCGTCCGGCGCCGGTTGGATGTGCGGGCAGACTGGGTGACCAGGACTATGGCAACCACGACTCCTACGAAAACCAGGCCCACGGCGATTCTCGTCGTCCGCCGGGAAATGACGGCCCGGTTCACAGCCTCGGGGGCACCCGCGGGAGATTCGATGATGGGCACGTCCCAGTCGTCCCTGGAGGGGAAGATTCCGGGCGGAAGCTTTTCCGCTCGAAGCCCGCGGCGGCCCGCGAGGCGGTTCCGGACTTCTTGATTGGGAGCGGGCACGGCGGAGTCTGCTGCGACCGCAGTGGGGAAATCAATGAGGTAGGGCTCACCGTAGAACGCCGAAGAGGCGACGGACTCCAGCCAGGTGGCCGGCGGTTCCGCAACGCCGCGGGCAGCGAAAGCGGACCGCAGCCTCTCCAGGATCTCGGCGAGGCTTTTGCCTTCGGAGTCCTTGCTTGCCTCGAAGATCGCAAGTTGAAGCTGCAGCTTCACGTCCGCAGCAGGGACGTTAACGGTGGGGTCCTGCCCGGCAGGGTCCCCTTCGAGTGGCTCAGCATTCACGGCGCCGGACTTGCTTGGGTCGGTATTCATGGGCTTCCTTTCATCGTGGTTCTCCGCTTCCCGCTCGCAGGGTATGGCAAGGGCCCTCATCCTCCGGCGACGACGAAGAGTCCGGCGACGCCGAGCGCATAGAGCACCAGCACAATCAGGGAATCGGCCCCCATCCTCGCTATGCGCCGCTGGGGCCGGAAAAGCAGACCCAGCAGGTACACGACAGTGAGGAGGATCGCCAGGGCCGTGAGGTAGATGTCGGTGGCCTGGGCCTGCGGCAGGACCGCCTTGCCGGAGATGAGGACCGCCAGAAGGAAAAGAACCGGAAGGAAGGCGTTTCCGCCAAAAATGTCGCTGACTGCCAGCTTGTAATCACCCTGGCGTACCGAGGCGAGGCCGGTGGAAATTTCCGGCAGGGACGTTGCCAGGGCCAGCACAGTGGCGCCGAAGAGCACACCGGAGAGACCGACCTGCTCCGCTGCTGCACTGCCACTTTGTTCAAGCACGACGCCGGCAATCAGGGTGGCGACGGCGGCGACAGCAAAAACAGCAACAGAAGCGCCGGTGCCCTGTGTTTTCGTGGAGTCGTGCTGACTCTTTGCCTTGCTGTGGCCCCTGGGTTCGGACTGGCTTTCCGGGGCCTCGCCTTCCTCCTGCCAGGGAAGGTGTTTCTGCGCGCGCTGGACAAGTAACAAACCCACAACCCATACGACTGCGATCAGAACCGCACTCGGCGTCACGCGCGCGAACACTACGCCTGATGGCATCTGGCTTCCGGCGATGACCACGGCGAGCACGGCGACGACAGTCACGGCCTCGATGACGAGCGTCAGGGACGCAGCCTTGTAGGTCAGGGGGTGCTTTCCCTTAACGCCGAAGACGTCCAGCACCACCAAAACGACTGTCTGCAGGGCAATGCCGCCGAGGATGTTGCCCACAGCAACTTCCAGGTCCCCGGACATGGCGGCGCTGACCGTGATGGCAAGCTCGGGAAGATTCGTCGCGATGGCCAAAAGAATCAACCCGCCCAGAGCTGAGCCGAGATGGAAGCGCTTGTCCAGAATGTCGGTCTTCCTGGAGAGCTGGATGCCAGCGAACCAAATCACGACCGAGGCGCCGACGAAAATAACGATCAGAAGCCACAGAGGCAAAGACCCCATCACTACCACGATCCAATCCGGGCCCGCTGGCCCACTCACGGAGCATCCATTGCGCTGCGCGGAGTTCCCCCGGCCTCAGAGCCCCGTCGCACAACAGCCGTCCTTGGAGTGCCACGGCAAGGGGGCGAGGCGAAGTTATTTCCATTGCGCTTACGCAATGATAGCGTAAATGCAAGGAACTGCCGTGCGGGCAGCCTGCCGCATACGCCCCCTTTAGGAAGGAAGACCATGGAACAAGGTTCAACGGCCGTCATCCAGTGGCTGTGCTGGACAATCGCCGTCGCCAGCGCGGGTACCGCCTTGATTCGGGCCGGTGTCGCGGCCACGGCGGGACCCCTCGTCGTACGGCAGAAAAGCGGCGTCGTCGGCGTGCTCTGGATACTGTGCGCCGCCTCTGCCCTCACCGGCTTTATCCTCGCCGCTGCGGCAGTCCGGGCTGGCAGCTGAACAATTACCACGGCGCGCCGGCAGTCCTCGGGTAGGCCCCAAACTGCTCATGACGGCCATGGCCGCACGCCGCCCGCCCGCCCTCGGAACATAGTAGGAGGAAGAACCATGGCAACTGTTAGCGATTTTGTGGTCCAACGCGTCAAGGAATGGGGAGTCAGCCGGATCTTCGCTTTTCCCGGCGACGGGATCGGTGAGTTCGACGGTGCCTTGGAGAAGGCCCAGCGCGATGGAGCGGGACTTAAGTACGTGCGCCCCACGCACGAGGAGATCTGCTCCCTGATGGCAACCGCCCACGCCAAGTTCACCGGTGAAGTCGGCGTCTGCGTTGCCACTTCCAGCCCGGGCGCCTTCCACATGCTCAACGGCCTCTATGACGCCCAGATGGACAACCAGCCGGTCGTCTCGATCGTGGGCCAGCAGGGGCTGAACTCGCTGGGCACCTTTACGCAGCAGGAGAGCAACCTCGAACGCACCCTGTCGGATGTCGCCGTGTACGTCCAGACGATCGTCTCACCCGAGCAGGCCCAGGCGGTCGTTGACACCGCCTTCCGTACCGCCAGGGTACGGCTGGGTCCGGCCGTGATCATCATTCCCCATGACGTGCAGGGAATGAACATGCCCGAACTCACTCCGCAGAACTGGGTGTCACGCTCCAGTGCCGTTGCCCCGTCCATCTCAATCGTCCCCCCGGAAAGCGAGATCGTGAAGGCCGCCGGCATCCTCAATGCTGGCAGTAAAGTCACCTTCATTGTCGGCCACGGCGCAAACGGGGCCACCGACGAGGTCCTCAGGGCCGCCGAGCTCTGCGGTGCCGGCCTGATCACGGCCCTTCGCGCCAAACAAGTGATCCCCTCCGACGTGCCGCACCACTCGCAGCAACTCGGTCTCCTCGGCTCCCTGCCCAGTGCCCACCAGATGAGCGGATGCGACACCCTCGTATTCCTCGGCACCAACTACCCGTACAGCCAGTTCCTGCCCGAGAGCGGACAGGCACGCGCGATCCAAGTCGACCTCAAGCCCGAGCAAATGGGATTGCGCTACCCCACCGAACTCAACCTGTGGGGTGACGTGAGGGCAACCCTCACCGCGCTCATCCCGCATCTAGAGGCAAAAACCGACCTCTCCTGGCAGAACACCGTCGCCGAGGAAATGGTGGAGTGGGAAAACGAGATGGAAGCCCAGGCCATGCTGACCTATCAGGACGGCGTCAACCCCCGACGCGTCTACCACGAGTTGAACAAGCGCCTGCCCCCGCAGGCCATCGTCACCGCCGACGCCGGATCCACGGCGGACTGGTACGGACACCACATCCGACTCCGCCGCGGCATGCTTGGTGATCTTTCCGGACGCCTTGCCAGCATGCTCGCCGCGATGCCTTACGCCATAGCGGCAAAGTTCGCCTATCCGGACCGTACTGTTGTCTGCACCATCGGTGACGGGGCCTTCCAGATGCTCGGCTTGAACGAACTGATCACGATCAAGAAATACCTGCAGGAATGGGAGAATCCGCAGCTGATCATCATGGTGCTGCACAACAACGACCTCACACAGGTGTCCTGGGAAATGCGTACCGAGGACGCCAATCCTGTGTGGCCCACCTCCCAGGACGTCCAGTCGGTTGACTATGCCGGGTGGGCGGAATTGCTCGGGTTTACCGGCATCCGGGTCAAGACCGACAGTGAGGTCGCCGGCGCATGGGAGACCGCATTCGCGAACCACGGTGTCACCCTCATCGACGCGTACACCAGCAAGAACGTCCCACCCCTTCCCCCGCACATCACCCTTGAGTTCGCCAAGCACACCGCAGAAGCCCTTCTCAAGAAGGACCCCGACGAGATTGGGGTCGTACGCGACTCCGCTAAGGCCCTGGTCGCCGAAGGAATCGAACGGGTCAAAGGAAAGCTCCACCTCGGCCAGGACCGTGAAGAGAAACAACACTAGGGAACGCCCCGCCGATTCCCCATCCCAGCTCGGCCACCGCCGGGCGCCCAGCAATTCTTCAGGTTATTCATTGCGATAACGCAATTATTGCGCTTAGGCTACATAACATGCTTAGTAATTCGCTTCCGGGCTTTCCCCCTCACGTTTTACGTGAGTACGCAATGGTTGCCGACGGCGCCCGTGCGGCCCTAATAGGCCCCGGTGGGGAAGTGGTGTGGATGTGTGCACCGCAATGGCAGGACGACGCGGTGTTCTCGGGACTCTTGGGCGGCCCCGGAACGTACGCCGTGACGCCTACCGACCCGCACAACGTCTGGGGCGGACAGTACGAGGACGGAACGCTGATCTGGGTGAGCCGGTGGGTAACCGGCTCAGGAATTATTGAATGCCGGGAAGCGCTGGCGTACCCCGGGGATCCAACCCGGGCCGTGCTGCTGCGCCGGATCCGTGCCGCGCGGGGCCAGGTAACCGTGCGGGTGACGTTGGACGCCCGAGCGAACTTCGGCAAGCACAAGATGACCAGGCTTTCCTGTGCCGACGGTCTATGGACCGCGAGCTCCGGAGACCTCAGGATCCGCCTCGGCGGCGCGCCGGGGGCGAAGGCGGGATCGGAAGGACTCGAAGTGGTTCTCCAACTTGCCGAAGGCGAACACCACGATCTGGTTTTGGAAATCTCCAACCGCGAACTGCCCGCGGAGCCCGTGCAGGCCGCTCCGGCGTGGAGCGCGACAGAAAATGCGTGGCACTCGGCAGTCCCCCGCTTCGACAACACCATATCCGCGGACGACTGCCGGCAGTCCTACGCCGTTCTTCGCGGAATGACCGGGGTGGGAGGAGCCATGGTCGCCGCGTCGACCATGGGCCTGCCCGAACGGGCCGGGCAGAAAAGGAACTACGACTACCGCTACGCGTGGATCCGGGATCAGTGCTTTGTCGGCCAGTCGGTGGCGGCCTGCAAGATGTTTCCGCTGCTGGATAGCGCGGTCGGTTTTGTTTCGGCGAGGCTGCTCACGGACGGACCGGAAATGAAGCCGGCCTACACCACCGAGGGGGGCCGGGTCCCGGATGAATGGGATGTTGGGCTGCCCGGCTACCCCGGGGGGTCCGGCAAGGCCGGCAACTGGGTCAATGACCAGTTCCAGCTGGACGCATTCGGGGAGTCCTTGCTGCTGTTCGCCGCCGCTGCGGAGCATGACCGTCTGAACCTCGAGCACTGGAAGGCGGCGGAGATCTGCGCGGAGGCCATCATGGCGCGGTGGCAGGAACCTGACGCGGGCATGTGGGAACTCGACAACAGAAGGTGGGCCCACTCCCGCCTCATCTGCGCCGCCGGGTTGCGCGCCATCGGCCGCAATGCCCCGCCGCAACAGGGGGCCGCGTGGACCTCGCAGGCTGACGCCCTCATTACCGATGTGGCCAACGACTGCCTGCATTCCAGCGGACGGTGGCAACGGGCACCCGACGACGACCGGGTCGATGCGTCCCTGCTTCTCCCGGTAATCCGGGGCGCCCTTCCGGCCGACGATCCCCGGTCCGTGGCCACTCTCAAAGCGATCCGGGACGACCTTGCCCACGACGGGTACCTGTACCGCTTCCGCCAGGACGGACGGCCGCTGGACCAATCCGAAGGCGCCTTCCTGCTGTGCGGCTTCGATATGGCCATGGCCCTCCACCAAAGCGGGGAGACCACGGAAGCGGCTCGCTGGTTCGAAAGAAACCGTGCCGCCTGCGGCTCCCCGGGACTCTTCACAGAGGAGTACGACATCGAACAACGCCAACTCCGGGGGAACTTCCCCCAGGCCTTTGTGCACGCAGCCCTGCTGGAAACATCCCGGCGGCTGGCGGATCCCCCGCCACCATGGCGGGGCCTGAATTCTTGACAGTGAGCACCACCAACCACCTCCGGGCGAGCTTGCCCGGGCGAGGACGAGGAGCACGCATGAACACCTTCAGGGACAAGACAATCGTTGTCACCGGCGCCAGCGGCGGTATCGGGCGGGCCACGGCCATTGCCTTTGGCCGGCATGGTGCCTCCGTCGCCCTGCTGGCGCGCGGCGAGGCAGGGCTTGCCGGTGCAGCCAAAGAAGTCGAAGACTCGGGCGGCCGTGCCCTGACCATCGCGGTGGACACGTCCGACCATGATGCCCTCGACGCGGCAGCAAGCCGCATAGAGCAGGAACTGGGACCGATTGACATCTGGGTCAACGTTGCCTTCACTTCCGTGTTCGCCCCCTTCGCCGAGATCAAGCCGGAGGAATACAAACGCGTCACCGACGTCAGCTACCTGGGATACGTCTACGGAACAATGATCGCGCTGGATCGCATGAAGAAACATAACCGGGGCACCATCGTCCAGGTCGGCTCGGCGCTGGCCTACCGGGGCATCCCGCTGCAGTCCGCCTACTGCGGCGCCAAGCACGCCATCCAGGGCTTCAACGAATCACTTCGCTGCGAATTGCTGCACGACGGGAGTCCGATCAAAACGACCATGGTGCAAATGCCTGCGGTCAACACGCCACAGTTCAGCTGGGTGCTTTCCAGAGTGCCGAACAAGGCCCAGCCGGTTCCGCCGATTTACCAGCCGGAAGTCGCTGCCCGCGGGGTGCTCTTTGCCACCGCCCACCCGCAGCGCCGGGAGTACTGGGTGGGGGCCAGCACCGCAGCCACCCTGGTGGCGAACGCTGTGGCCCCCGGGCTGCTGGACAGGTACCTGGCCCGGAAAGGATTCGCTTCCCAGCAGAGGCCGCAACGCCGCGACCCGGAACAGCCCGTCAACCTCTGGGAACCGGCCGACGGGGACCGGGATTTCGGCACCCACGGGGCGTTCGATGCCCGCTCGGCGGCGCGGAGCCCTCAACTATGGGCCTCCCACCACCACGGCACCGTCCTTGCGGCTGCCGGCGCCACCGCGTTGGGTCTGTGGGCTTTCGGCGGTTCGCTGCTGGGAAGGACAGTGCGGTGAGGGCGCTGGAAGCCACCCGGGCCGTGTACGGACTGTGCCAGCTGGCCTGTCCGGGCATGATCTTCCGCCTGGCGCTCGGACACCAGCCGGACCGGCGGGTTCGCGCAGTGGTCCGTATTCTTGGCGCGAGGCACCTCCTGCAGGCGCTGGTCATTGGTGCGGCGCCTGCCTCCCGATTGCTGCACGTCGGCGCCGGTGTGGTGGACTCGTTGCACTCGGCCAGCATGGTGGGGTTGGCGGTTACGGATCGGCGGCGCCGCAGGGTCGCCGCGCTGGACGCTGTGGTTGCCGCCCTGTTCGCAGGTACGGAATTTGGCCTGAGCGGTCGGATCAGGCCGCGCCGGCCCGCGGCGCTCCCGCCAGCGGCCCTACGCAAGCGGCGGTGAAACTATGTCGATTCAGCGGTGGAGGGCCAGGGCGAAGCGCCCGTCTTCGGTTTCAGTCTCCCCGGAGGCCTTCGCGAACGCGTTCATGGCCTCGGTCAGGGACTTCCGGGTCTGGGCGGGCAGGTGTTCCAGGACCGCTGCTATCGCTTCACGCCGGTGTGACATGACCTGCTCAACCAGTTGCATGCCCTTGGCGGTGAGGACCAGCTTGGATAGGCGGCGGTCCTGCGGATCCTCGCCCCGTTCAATCAGCCCGGCCTGTACCAGCCTGTCACACGTTCGCGTGGCGTTCGAGGGATGGACCCCCAGTTCGACAGCCACAGCACCGGGGTTTTGCGGGCCGCGGTTCGCGATGAGCACCAGCACCCGCAACTGCGGTGTCGTCACCACGTCTTCTACTTCTGCCACTGACTGCGCGGCGACCCGGAGAAAGATGTTGGCCGCCCGTACCACCGCATCCACCTCGCTGCCACCCAAGATCACTTTCCGCGCACCGGCGGCTTGTTCTGCATCTTCTGAATTTGCCACACCACGAGTATCCATCCATCTGTTGCGCAAATGAAATATTTGCGTCGCGGTAGAACCAGTCTGACGACAAGGAGCGCCATGAAGACACCAGTTACACCCGGGGCAACCGTCTACGGGATAGACCGGATGATCCGCAACGTGGAAACCGGCCGCTTCGAGCGGTCCCTTTCCGGGATTACCGCAATCGGCGCCCTCGTGACCGCCGCGGAAATTTATTTTGAGCATGACAAGGCAAGCTTTGGCAACAAACTGATGTGGATCCCTGTTGCCCTCGGACCGGTCGGAGCAGCTGCCGGCGTGGCTGGAGTGTTCAGCAGGCGGATGGCCAAAACGGCGCTCCCCCTGGCCTCCGCAGCGATTGTCGCCAACGGCCTGCAGGGAACATATCTACACGCCCGGGGCATTGCGCAGAAACCCGGCGGGTTTTCGAACTTGAAGTACAACATGGAAATGGGGCCGCCGCTGCTGGCCCCGCTCCTGGTGACTCTGGTGGGCGGCATGGGTCTGCTCGCCGCGGTGCTCAGGAGGGAAAAGTGACGGCCCTGCCACTGGATCCGAAGGACGGGGGCGGCCGCTTCCCGGGCTTCGATGCCCAGGGGCAATCCGGGCACTGGGATCAGGTGACGCAAGGCGTCGTCCTGGCACGCCTCGGCCGGCCGGCCGACCTGCGCTTCTTCACCGTCGCGGAGGAGGCAGCGGCTAGGGCGTTGTTTGACCAACTGCTGGACCAGCGCCAGGAACCCCGGGTCCCGGTGGTCAACATGGTCGACTCACGTTTGGCCGAGGACCAGACCGACGGCTGGCACTACGAAGGCATGGAACCGGACCCGGCGGCCTGGCGCAGCACCCTCGCGGCGTTGGACGCCGAGGCCCGGGCCCGGAGCGGGAACGCGTTTTGCGAGCTGTCCTGGGATGAGCAGGAAGGCCTCCTGACGGACATTCACCACGCCGAACAGTGGCGGGGGCGGCAGGCACCCCAGGTGTGGAGCCTCTGGACCCGGTATGCGTGCACGGCCTTCTACTCGCATCCCCTGGCCTGGGATGAGATTGGTTTTGCCGGGCCCGCTTATCCACGCGGATACAAGAATCTTGGCCTCGACGCCCGTGAGCCTTTCGAAGTGGCGGACGCCCGCCCCGGACAGGATCCGGCCCGTCCCAAAACAAAATCCGGGAAAGGGAGGCGGCACTGATGGCCTCGGTAAAAGATAGGAACGCCTCCGCGTGGCTGCTGCCCGCCGTGCCGGGAACTAACCACGCCCTGCGCACCGACATGGCCCGGTTCCAGGACGATGACGAAGTCGATATAGTGATCGTCGGGTGCGGTGCGGGCGGCTCAACTCTCCTGCAGCGCTTGGCCCGCGCGGGCTGGAAGGCAGTCGCTCTGGATGCGGGCCCCTTCTGGGACCCGGAGCGCGACTGGGTCAGCGACGAGGCGGCCTCACACCACCTGTACTGGACGGAACCGCGGGTGATCTCCGGGGACGATCCGGTGCCCCTGGGCTCGAACAACTCGGGCCGGGGCGTGGGCGGCTCCATGGTGCATTACGCAGGCTACACCCCCAGGTTCCACCCGAGTGACTTCCATACCTACAGTGCCGACGGGGTGGGCGCCGACTGGCCCTTCGAGTACGAGGATCTTAAGTCGTACTACGAGGACATCGAAGGCGAACTTCCGGTGGCCGGGGAACACTGGCCGTGGGGCGATCCACACTCCTATCCGCACAGTCCGCACCCCGTCTCCGGGAACGGCGAGCTCTTCCTGCGCGGCGCACTGGCCTGCGGTATCACCGCGAAGGTCGGCCCAGTCGCGATCTCCAACGGCCGCTTCGGCAACCGGCCACACTGCATCTACCGCGGCTTCTGCCTGCAGGGCTGCAAGGTCAACGCAAAAGCCTCACCCCTGATCACCCACATTCCGGACGCCCTGCACCACGGCGCAGAAGTACGCGCCGACTCGATGGTGACCCGGATCGAAGTTGATGATAAGACAGGCAAGGCTACGGGCGTGCACTATGTCCGCCACGGCCGCACGCGGTTCCAGCGCGCCCGGATCGTCGCCGTCGCCGGCTACTCCATCGAGACCCCCCGCCTGCTGCTCAACTCCACCTCCAAGCGATTCCCGGACGGGCTGTGCAATGACTTCGACCAGGTGGGGAGGTACCTGATGGTCCAGGGTGCGCCCCAGACGGCCGGCAGGTTCGACTCAGAAGTGCGAATGTGGAAGGCGCCCCCGCCGGAGGTCAGCTCGGAAGACTTCTACGAAACGGACCCCTCCCAGCCCTACAAGCGCGGGTTCTCGGTGCAGACGGTGTCACCGCTGCCCATCACCTGGGCCGAGCACGTCGCCGCCCAGGGTCACTGGGGAGCAAAGCTGCGCGCATACATGAGTGACTACGTGCACTGGGCCTGTCTGGGCGCGCTGTGCGAGTTCCTGCCGCAGGCGGAAAACCGCGTCACCCTGGCACAGGAAAAGGACCGAAACGCGATGCCGGTAGCGCACTTCCACTACTCCCAGTGCGAAAACGACCGACGACTGATGGGCGCCGCGCAGGACGTCATGGAGAAGATCCTCAAGGCCGCCGGGGCCGACGAGGTCATCACCATCAAGCGCTACGCGCATTTGGTGGGCGGGGCCAGGATGGCGGCGGACGAGCGCCACGGCGTCGTCGACGCCGATTGCCGCAGCTTCGCCGTGCCCAACCTCTACATCACGGACGGCAGCGTACTGCCCACCCAGGGAAGCGCCAACCCGGCCCTGACCATCATGGCCGTCGCAGCGCGCGCCGCCGAACGGCTGATCGCCGGCGGAGCCAACAACGCCACCTGAACCAAACACAGCCCACTATCCAGCTTCGCCGATAGCCAGAACCAAGCTGCAGGAAAATCCTCCCGCATCAGAAAGGCTGACCATGCCCGCCACTCAAACCAGATCCGATCCGACCCTCAGCGGCCTGGACGTCAGCACCTACACGGTCCCCACCGATAGCCCGGAAGCAGACGGCACGTTCGCCTGGGACTCCACCACGATGGTGGTGGTCCGGGCCCGCGCCGGTGACTGCGAGGGACTCGGCTGGACCTACGCTCCACCCTCTTGCGCACAGTTGATCACAGGATTGCTGGCGCCAGCCGTCTCCGGACGGTCTGCGTGGGACACCGGAGGAGCCGCGCTGGCGATGCTGCAGGCCGTGCGCAATACCGGCCGCAGCGGGCTCGCCGGCTACGCGATCTCCGCGGTGGACTGTGCCCTGTGGGACTTGAAAGCACGCCTGCTTCACCTTCCCCTGTACCGCCTCCTCGGGGCGGTGCGCGACGAGGTCGACATTTACGGCAGCGGCGGGTTCACCACCTACTCCCGCCAGCAACTTGAGGACCAGCTGGGCGGCTGGGTGCACGGCCAGCACATCCCACGGGTCAAAATAAAGATCGGACAGGACCGGGGGAACGCCATTCCCCGGGATTTGGAGCGCATTCATCAGGCCAGAACTGTCATAGGAGACGACGCTGAGCTGTTCGTTGACGCCAATGGTGCCTACACGGCAAAACAAGCGGTGAGGGTTTACGAAGCGGCCGGCGACTCCAGGTTGGCGTGGTTTGAAGAGCCTGTCTCCTCCGACCACCTGGCCGGCCTGCGGACCGTCAGGGAGGCGATAGCTGCCGACGTCGCCGCGGGTGAATACGGTACAGACGTGTTCTACTTCGAGCGCCTGTGCCGGGCCGAAGCCGTCGACTGCGTCCAGCTGGATGTGTCGCGCTGCGGCGGTATCACCCAATGGCTGCGCATCGCCTCCCTTGTGGCAGCGTACGGGCTTCAGGTGTCCGGCCACTGCGCACCTAACCTAAGCGCCCACGTCGCCGCCGCGACAGAAAACTTCCGGCATCTGGAGTGGTTCCACGACCACGTACGAATCGAACGGACGTTCTTCGACGGGACCCTGGACCCCACCGGCGGAGCAATCGCACCGGATGCCAACTCCTCAGGCAACGGCCTCGCGTTCCGCTGGGAGGCCGTCGAAAAGTACCGGGTGGGGTAGGCGCCGCAACACCGCAGACAGTCCGCAAGGAGGATATCGCTGATGCCGGCACGAACGAGGGCCGCAGCACCGACCGGCCATTCCCGAGGCCACTCATTTCCGGCTCTATGCGGTGACCGCAGTGACCGCAGTGACCGCAACGGGGTAGTCAGCCTCAGAACACGGAACCGAGACAAAGGAGCCCGGGCTGCGGCCGAAGCAGGAAACAGACTGAGCCATGGCTGATACCGATACCCCTGACGCCCGCGCCGAGCACCGGTGGCCAGCGGTGATTGGACTGCTCGTCGYGCTGGGCCTTTATGCCGCGCTGCCCAGCTCCTTCCTTCCGTGGCTCAGGTATACGGTGGTCGGCGTTGGTCTGACGATGCTGATCCCGCTCGTGCACCTGAATCCGCACCGGTTCCACAGGGAAACGCGGCGGTCAAAAAACGTTGCTACCGGCCAGGCGCTGCTTCTGGTCGCCGCGAACGAGGTGGCCCTGGTACAGGTGGTCATCCGGCTCACCACTTCGGGCAACAGCGATGGCCCTGTAATCCTGTTTGCTGCACTGCAGATCTGGGTCACCAACATCATTGCGTTCGCCCTGGCTTTCTGGGAGATGGACCGAGGTGGCCCTGTTACCCGCCGCCACGCCGAACGCGAGGACATGCCGCCAGCAGACTTCCGGTTCCCTCAAGACGAGGACCGAGACGCCATTGAGGAGGTCGCTGCGAGGTCCTCCGAGCGGACCGGGTGGGTCGCATCGTTCATCGATTACGCATACTTCTCGCTATCCAATTCCATGGCCTTTAGCCCCACCGACACCATGCCGTTGTCTGCGCGGGCAAAAGCCATGATGGGCGTGGAGGCAGCCGGAGCATTCGTCCTTCTGGCCCTCGTCATCTCCCGGGCCGTTTCGCTTCTCAGCTGAACGCACGCTCCTTCCGGCACGAGCAAGAACCCGACGGCCACAAAGTCGTCAAGGCTCAACACGAGACGTTGAGGCGGAACTCAACTACACGTTGAAGCGGAACTCCACCACGTCGCCGTCGGCCATCACGTATTCCTTGCCTTCAATGCGGACCTTGCCGCGGGCCTTGGCCTCGGCCATGGAGCCGGCCTCGATGAGGTCGTCGAAGGAGACAACCTCGGCCTTGATGAAGCCACGCTGGAAGTCGGAGTGGATTACGCCGGCGGCCTGCGGTGCGGTGTCGCCGCGGTGGATGGTCCAGGCGCGGGTCTCTTTGGGTCCGGCGGTCAGGTAGGTCTGCAGGCCCAGCGTGTGGAACCCGACGCGCGCCAGCTGGTCAAGGCCGGACTCGTCCTGGCCGTTCATTTCCAGCATTTCGCGGGCTTCTTCCTCGTCCAGCTCGACGAGGTCCGATTCGAGCTTGGCGTCCAGGAAGATGCAGTCGGCCGGGGCCACGAGGGCGCGCAGCTCTTCCTGCTTTTCCGGGCTGCCCAGGATGCCTTCGTCGGCGTTGAAAACGTAGATGAACGGCTTGGCCGTGAGCAGGCCAAGCTCCTTGAGGTGCCCCATCTCCAGCTTGTCGCTCTTGATCGAGGAGAAGATAGTGTCGCCGCGCTCCAGCACGGCCTGCGCGGCCTGGACGGCAGCGAGTTCGGCGGCTTCCCGCTTCTTGATCTTGACTTCTTTTTCGATCCGGGGGACGGCCTTCTCGATGGTCTGGAGGTCGGCGAGGATCAGCTCGGTGTTGATCGTTTCCATGTCCGAACGGGGATCGACCTTGCCGTCGACGTGGATGACGTCGGGGTCATCGAAGACGCGGACCACCTGGGCGATGGCCTCGGCCTCGCGGATGTTGGCGAGGAACTGGTTGCCCAGGCCTTCACCCTCGGACGCGCCCTTGACGATGCCCGCGATGTCCACGAAGGACACGGCAGCGGGGAGCAGGCGTGCGGACCCGAAGATGGCCGCCAGCTTCTCGAGCCGCGGGTCCGGCAGGTTCACGACGCCGACATTGGGCTCGATCGTGGCGAACGGATAGTTCGCTGCGAGCACCTGGTTGCGGGTCAGTGCGTTGAAAAGGGTTGATTTGCCGACGTTGGGCAGTCCGACGATGCCAATAGTAAGAGCCACGAGTATAGATTCTACCGGTAAACGCCCTCACCCCTTGCGGCCTTGGGACCACGCGCGCGGCCGGCCCCGGTCCGGATCCGCATCAGCCGAGGTTCGGCGGGCAGGCTCCCCGCACCCCGCCCAGTGCGTCCTGGCTAAAACTGTCGGAGCTGCGTGCCAGAGTGAAGGCATGGACGCTTTCGCACTAATTCTTGCCCTGCTGATGCTCTTGATCGGCGCCGTAGCCGGGGCCGGCTTTGCCTTCGTGGTGTTGCGGCGCCGCAGCGCTGCCCTTGAACAGGACTTCGACGGCGTTTCGGCTCGTCTCTCCGAGGTGAACGCCCGGTATGCCGCCGCCGACGCCGAACGTCGCCTTCTCGCGGCCCAAAACCGGGAGCTGGGCGATGCCAGGACGCAGGATGGCAGCGTCCTCCGCGCCCTGGCACCCGTGGCGGAGAAGCTGACAGCTGTCCAGCAGCAGGTGTCGCTCCTGGAACGTGACCGGCTCGAGCAGTACGGGCAGCTTGCCCAGCAGCTCCAGGAGGCCAGGCTCTCCGACGAACAGCTGCTGAAGTCAACGCATGCGCTCGAGTCGGCGCTGCGGTCCAACAGCGCCCGCGGCCAGTGGGGCGAGGTGCAGCTCCGCCGCGTCGTGGAGGCGGCCGGGATGCTGCGCCATGTGGATTTCCATGAGCAACTGCATAGCTCCGGTTCCGACACCACGGTTCGGCCGGACCTCGTGGTCCAGCTCCCGGGTGACAAGCAGCTCGTCGTGGATGCGAAAGTGCCGCTGACCGCGTACCTGGAGGCACAGGAGCTTGGCAGCCAGCCGGGCGGCCGGGGCGCAGGAACGGCGGGCAACCAGCAGGCCCTGCTCGCTACCCATGCGAAGGCCCTCAAGGCCCACGTGGACGCGCTGAGCAACAAGAAGTACTGGGACATTCCCGGCAACGCGCCAGAATTGGTGGTCTGCTTCCTGCCCGCCGAATCGATTCTGGCGGCCGCACTCACCGCCGATTCCGCCCTGCTGGACTATGCCCTGTCCAAGAATGTTGTCCTGGCCTCGCCGGGGACCCTGCTGGCAGTCCTCAAGTCTGTGGCGTTCACGTGGCGGCAGGATGTGCTGACGGACAGCGCGCGCGAGCTCTTCGAACTGGCGCAGCAGCTGTACGAGCGGATGGGAACACTGGGCGACAACGTCACCAAGCTGGGCTCGTCGCTGAAGACGTCGGTGGACCGCTACAACTCCCTGGTCGGCACCCTCGAGGCCCGGGTCCTGCCGACCGCGCGCAAGCTGAATGCCCTGGATGCCGCTAGCCTAGCCACACCCATCACCGTTGAGGCGACACCCCGTTCGGTGGCCGCACCGGAGCTGCAACAGGGCATCGCCACAGGGGACGCAGCCGCCGCAGAGGAATCCGACGACGACGCCGCGGAAGAGTCGGCAGCCTAGGGCTGCCCGGGGTAAGGGCCGCCCGGCCCGGTAGGAGCTGCCCGGCCACGTCTGCCCGGCGGTACTAGTCGGTCGGGCGGGCGCCGCGGCCGCCGAGGGCACGCGAGACGTCCCCGGCCTGCTTCAGGGTGGCGCGGAGTTCCTTTGGCAGGGAGAAGAGCAGGTCCTCCTCCGCCGTGACGACTTCCTCAACGCTGCCGTAGCCGTAATCGGCGAGCAGCCGCAGGACGTCCTTCACGAGGACCTCCGGCACGGACGCCCCCGAGGTCACGCCGACGGTCGCCACGCCCTCAAACCAGGACTCGTCGACTTCGTTGGCGAAATCGACCCGGTAGGAGGCCTTGGCACCGTATTCCAGTGCCACCTCAACAAGGCGGACGGAGTTCGAGGAGTTAGCCGAACCGACAACGATCACCAGGTCAGCCTGGGGCGAGATCTTTTTGATGGCCACCTGGCGGTTGGTGGTGGCGTAGCAGATATCGTCGCTGGGCGGATCCTGCAGGGTGGGGAACCGTTCCTTGAGCAGGCGGACGGTCTCCATGGTCTCGTCGACGCTCAAGGTGGTCTGGGAAAGCCAGATGACCTTCTCCGGATCCCGGACCGTCACCTTGTCGACCTCATGCGGGCCGTTGATGATCTGGATGTGTTCCGGAGCTTCACCCGCGGTCCCTTCGACTTCCTCGTGGCCGTCGTGGCCAATCAGGAGGATGTCGAAATCGTCCTTGGCGAAGCGCACGGCCTCGCGGTGCACCTTGGTCACCAGCGGGCAAGTGGCGTCGATGGTCCGCAGCCCGCGGTCCTCGGCGGACTGCACCACGGCCGGGGAGACTCCGTGCGCGGAGAAGATGACCAGGGCCCCTTCCGGGACCTCGTCGGTCTCGTCCACGAAGATGGCGCCCTTTTCCTCCAGGGAGCTGACCACGTGGACGTTGTGGACGATCTGCTTGCGCACATAAACCGGCGGACCGTAGTGCTCAAGGGCCTTTTCCACCGCGATGACGGCCCGGTCGACGCCGGCGCAGTAGCCGCGCGGAGCGGCCAGGAGGACCTTCTTCGCCCCGGTCACGGGAGCCGCCGCCAACACTTCCTCCGGCGATCGCCGGCGGCGCGGAACGGAGGGCATCGGGATGGATACAGCGGTGGAGGTCATGCCCCCAATGCTACCGGTGTTCGCTGTAGCCGGTCATTTCAGGCCTTGCGGCGGCCGGCGACTACCCGAAGGATGAGCCCGGAGGCCAGGAGCACCCCGCCGGCCACGAGTGCCACCACTATCCACTGACCAAAGCCGGCGGTGGAGGCGGCCACAAATTCGCGCTTGAAGAGGTCCGCAACCTCGTTGCCGCTCCCGGTCCCCTGGACCATATTGCCGGCCGCGTCCGAACCCAGTTTCCACACCCCGGCCAGCACCAGGGCGCCCAGGCCGACGCCCGCCAGGACCGTCCATTTCCGCCGGGCCGCGACAAAGGCCAGGACGAAGGCGATGGCCGCGCCCACAGCCACGGCAGATCCCATCGGCGCGTACGCGGAAACCCGTTCGATGAGCTGGCGCTGGTTGGACTGGCCGATGTTGATTCGCACCGTGTCCGGCGCCTTCAGCGGTACCGGCGAGGCGTCCGAGACCCGCTTGACCACCAGGCCCACCAGCGGGGCGACATCGAGGGTCAGGGAGGAGGTGCCGTCCACCTGGGGCGGCAGCGTCCGGGGGTCGGCGAAGCTGAGCCGGTGGCTCCTGCGCAGGGTCTCAGCCCACGCGTCCGCGTATCCGGGCGCGGAGGTCAGGGACTGGGCCGCCTCGGCAAGAATGGGTTTGACCAGGCCCGCGACCGCATCGGGCAGTTGCCGGCCGCCCAGATTGATACCGTTCACGGCGGCGGTGGCCAGCCTCTGCTGGAATGCCGGGTCCTTCCCCAACGGTGCGGTGAGGGCGACGAACCCGTCTTCCTGGACGATATTCCGGTCCACCCACATGGCCGGGACGGCGACAGCCGCCATGGCAAGGCCGATCAGCACAGCAACGGCCGAGACAAAAGTGCGCACGAAAGTCTCCTAGGAGGGTTGGGAGTAGAGCCATCCTACGGTGGCGCCGCGGCGAACCGGAAAGCAGCAGGCCAAAACGTCCGGCCCTGCTGGTAAAGCTATGGATAGAGTTGAAGCAGCTCCCCGCCTCCAGCAAAGGACTCCGCACCCCATGCACCAGCACATGCACCAGCTCACGGACCAGGCGTGCCGCGCCTGCGGTTACCGGCATGTCTGAAGATACCGCTGCGGCCACCACCCTGCCGGCGACCGCGGCCGAGACCAGCCCGGACAACCCCTGGCCGCTGCAGCTGCTGTCGCAGAAACTGAAGATGCACATCGACCGTGCGCCCTCGGCCTGGGTCGAGGGCCAGGTCATCGAACTCAACCGGCGCGGCACGAACGCCTACCTGACGCTGCGCGACATCGACGCGGAAATCTCGCTGCCGGCCTCGGTCTGGACCAACGTCCTGGACCGGCAGGCTACCCCGCTGGAACGCGGGTCCCGGGTGGTGGCGCTGCTGAAGTCCGAGTTCTGGCTAAAAACCGGCCGGCTCAACATGTCCGTCAAGGACATCCGGCCCGTGGGGCTGGGTGACCTGCTGGCCCGCATTGAACGGCTGCGCCAGGCGCTGGCGGCCGAGGGCCTCTTCGCCGACTCCCGTAAGAAACGCCTGCCGCTCCTCCCCCACCGGATCGGCCTGATCACCGGCCGCGACTCGGATGCGAAGAAGGATGTGCTGCGCAACGCCGCCCTCCGCTGGCCCGCCGTCGAATTTGAGATCCGTGAAGTAGCCGTCCAGGGCAATACCGCCGTGGCCCAGGTAATCCGTGCGCTGCAGGAACTGGACTCCCAGCCGGAGGTGGACGTCATTGTCATCGCCCGCGGCGGCGGGGCGCTGGAGGACCTGCTCCCGTTCAGCAGCGAGGAACTCATCCGGGCCGTCGCGGCCGCGGCCACCCCGATTGTCAGCGCGATCGGCCATGAGGCGGACCGGCCCATCCTCGACGACGTCGCGGACCTGCGCGCCTCAACGCCCACCGATGCGGCCAAGCGGATCGTGCCGGATGTTGTGGAGGAACTGGCGCGGGTGCGGCAGGCCCGCGAGCAGCTTCGCCGCGGAGTCACCCGTCTGGTCGAGCGGGAAACGGACCGGCTCGCGTCGCTCCGCTCGCGCCCTGTCCTGGCATCGCCCGAGGGCATGGTGACGGCCCGGCACGACGACGTCGAACGGCTCAAGGGCCGCTCCCATGCGGCCGTCAACACCGCCGTCGTCCGGGCCGCGGACCAGCTGGTGCACCTCAAAGCCCAGGTTCGCGCCCTCTCGCCGCAAAAGACCCTGGACCGCGGCTACGCCGTCGTGCAGCTCGACGACGGAACGTCCGTGCCGGGAACCCGCCATGAGGTGGTCCGGGACCCCAGCCAGGCGCCGGCCGGTACGGCCCTCGCGGTGCGGGTGGCGGGTGGCAGGTTCACAGCCCAGTCCACCGGCGGCGGGGAAGCCAGCGGGGACTGACCGGCCGCCAAACCGCGGGAACCCCGAACCAGCACCGAAGCATCGCCTAACCGGCAACCATACGTATAGAGGAGCAACACCATGGCAGCAGAGAACACGGCATCCCCCACCCCGGAGACGGACCTCGACGGACTCAGCTACGAGGACGCCCGCGAACAACTCGTCGGCGTGGTGAGCAGGCTGGAGGCCGGCGGCGCCAGCCTCGAGGAATCCCTCGCCCTGTGGGAGCGCGGCGAAGCCCTGGCAAAGCGCTGCGAGCAGTGGCTCGAAGGAGCCCGCAAGCGCCTCGCCGCAGCCCGGGACCAAGCGGGCCAGGCCGGCCAGGAAGCCTGACAGGAGCCCTGGGGGGCCGGACAGGGCCGGACAGGAAGCCGGCCGCTAGGAGCGCCGCACCAGCTCGGCCTCCATGTCGACGTCGATCTCGGGGACGGGCCATTCCAGCGCCAGCCCCTCCAGTGCGTCCAGGAGCAGCTGCTGGACGGCGATCCGGGCAAACCATTTCTTGTCGGCCGGGACTACGTGCCAGGGCGCGTGCTCTGAGCTGGTCTGCTCGAACGCGGCCTGGTAGGCATCCATGTAGTCGTCCCAGAACGCCCGTTCCTTCAGGTCGTTGCTGCTGTACTTCCACCGCTTCGCCGGATCATCCAGCCGGGCCAGCAGGCGTTCCTGCTGCTCGTCGCGGCTGATGTGCAGCATAACCTTGATGATCTTCGTGCCCGCCGCCGTTTGCCGGGCCTCGAACTCGTTGATGGCGCGGTAGCGGCGCTCCAGTTCCGTGGCGTCGGCCCAGCGGTGTACCCGGTGGATCAGCACGTCCTCGTAGTGGGAGCGGTCGAAAACGCCCACCATGCCGGCAGCCGGAACTTCTTTTTCGATCCGCCAGAGGAAGTCGTAGGACTGCTCCTCCGGGGTCGGCGCCTTGAACGACTTCAGCTGCACGCCCTGCGGATTCATCTGGCCCATAACGTGGTTGACGATGCCGCCCTTGCCCGCGGTGTCCATGGCCTGCAGGACCAGCAACACCCGCTTCTTGCCGCCGATCCGGGACTCGGCGAAAAGCTGCTCCTGCAGCTGCGTCAGCTTCCCGTCGAGCTCGCTGAGCAGCTTCTCGCCGGCGGCCTTGTCCCCCGCGTAGCCCGGGGTGGAACCCGGGTCAACGTCGCCAAGGCGGAACTTCTTGCCAGCCTTCAGCGTCTCGGAGGGGTGCTCGTCGAAGTTCACGACATCTGCCATCAAAGCCTCTTTCCGGTTCGGGCAGCCCGCCCGCCGGACGTACGTCCCGCAGCGCTGCTGTCCCGAATCCTAGTTGCCCTGGTAGCGGCTGAGGAAGTCCGCCATGCGGTTGATAGCTTCCTCCAGGTCCTTCACGTTCGGCAGCGTCACCATCCGGAAGTGGTCCGGGCGGACCCAGTTGAACGCGCGGCCGTGGGAGACCAGGATTTTCTGCTGGCGCAGCAGGTCCAGGACGAATTTCTCGTCGTCGCGGATGTGGTACACCTCAGGGTCCAGGCGCGGGAAAAGATACATCGCGCCGCGGGCCTGCTGGGTGCTGACGCCGGGGATGGCGTTAAGCATGTCGTAGGCCTTGTTCCGCTGCTCCAGGAGGCGGCCGCCGGGCAGGATCAGGTCATTGATGCTCTGGTAGCCGCCCAGTGCCGTCTGGATGGCGTGCTGCGCCGGCACATTGGCGCAGAGACGCATGTTGGCGAGCAGGTTAATGCCCTCGAGGTAGTCCCCGGCGTCCTTCTTCGGGCCCGAGATGGCCATCCAGCCGGCCCGGTAGCCGCAGACCCGGTAGGCCTTGGACAGCCCGCTGAACGTCAGGCAGAGCACGTCATCACCGGTGAGGCTGGCCATGTTCACATGCACGGCGTCCTCGTAGAGGATCTTCTCGTAGATCTCATCGGCGAAGAGCACCAGGCCGTGCTTCTCGGCGAGGGCCACGATCTTCTTGAGGGTTTCCTCCGGGTAGACGGCGCCGGTGGGGTTGTTGGGATTGATGACCACGATCCCCTTGGTCCGCGGCGAGATCTTCGCTTCGAGGTCCTCAAGATCGGGCTGCCAGCCGGATTCCTCGTCGCAGAGGTAGTGCACCGGCCGGCCGCCGGCCAGGGCCACGGACGCGGTCCAGAGCGGGTAATCGGGGGTGGGGATCAGGACCTCGTCGCCGTCGTCCAGGAGGGCCATCAGCGACATGGTGATCAGCTCGCTGACGCCGTTGCCGAGGTAGATGTCATCGACGTGGATGTTCTGGATGCCGCGGGTCTGGTAGTACTGCGAGACGGCGGTGCGGGCGGAGAAGATGCCGCGGGAATCGCTGTAGCCCTGGGCGTGCGGCAGGTGGCGGATCATGTCCACCAGGATCGCGTCCGGCGCTTCGAACCCAAACGGGGCCGGGTTTCCGATGTTCAGTTTGAGGATGCGGTGACCCTCTGCCTCCATTTGCTGGGCGGCCTGAAGAATCGGTCCACGGATGTCGTAGAGGACATTATGAAGCTTGGTGGACTGCTTGAATTCTGCCATTCATCAAATATGCCATATGGCGGATGTACTTCCGTTGAGACTTGTCTCACAGCGGGATACCGCGTCATACGGGCGTCCGCAGGCTGCCGCGGACATAACGACGGCGGCTGCCAAGCCCACGATCCCGGGCCCGGCAGCCGCCGTCGAACGCTTACTTCAAGGGCCTACTTGACCAGGCCCTTTTCTTTCAGCCACGCTGCCGCGGCGTCCTTGGGGTTCTGCTTCTCGCTGCCGCCGACTGCGCGGTTGAGGTTGATCAGGTCCTCGGTGGTGAGCTGCTTGGAGACGGCGTTGAGGGCCTCCTTCGCCTTGTCCGACATCTTGGCCTTGTTGTACAGCGGCAGGACCTGCTGGGCGATGAAGTTGTTCTTCGGATCCTCCAGGACCACGAGGTCGTTGTCGGCAATGGCCGGCGTGGTGGTGTAGATGTCCGCCACCTGGACCTGGTCCGAGAGCAGGGCCTTGACCGTGACGGGGCCGCCGCCGTCGCTGAAGGGTTCGAGTTTCTTCGGTTCGCAGTTGTAGTTCTTCTTCAGGCCCGGAAGACCGTAGGCACGCTCCTTGAAGGTGGCAGGCGCACCCACCACGATCTCGCCGCAGACCTTCGCCAGGTCCTCGATGGACTTGAGCTTGTACTTCTCCGCGGTGGCTTTGGTGACCACCATGGCGTCCTTGTCCTCGGCCTTGGCGGCGTCCAGCACGGCCAGGCCGTCCGGAAGCTTGCCCGGCAGGGCCTTGGCGATGTCGTCGGCCGAGATCTCAGTCGCGTCCTTGTTCACGTGCAGCAGCAGGTTTCCGCTGTAGTCGGGAATCACGTCGACTGAGCCGTCCTGCACGGCCTTGAAGTAGACCTCGCGGGAGCCGATGTTCGGCTTGGTGGTGGCCGAGACGCCGGCGCCGTTGAGGGCCCCGGCGTAGAGCTCGGCGATGATCTGGCTCTCCGTGAAGTCGGCCGACCCGATGACCAATGCCCCGCCGGCTCCGCCGGAGGAACCGCCGCTGGCAGGTGCCGAGGACAGCGGGTTCGACGACCCCCCGCAGGCGGACAGGGCCAGGGCCAGTCCGACGCCGGCGGCCAGGCCGCCGAATGCGCGTCTGCCAAGTGCTCGTTGGCGGTTTTCCTTCATGACGTACCTCCTTGGACAACAGTCTCCGCGGTCGCGGGGTCTGTGAGATCAACCGCTGCCTGCTGGCGGCGGTTTGGTTTTTTGGCGGCCCCGCGGGTCAGGAAGAGCCGCTGGACAAGGACCAGGACCAGGTCCACGGCAATGGCCAGCCCCGCGATCAGGAGCGAGCCGCCGAGCATTTGGGGGAAGTCGGAGAGGACGAGCCCGTCGAAGAGATACCGGCCAAGGCCGCCGAGGTTGATGTACGCGACCACGGACACCGTGGCGATGACCTGCAGGACGCCGGTGCGGAAGCCGCCGAACATCACAGGGAGTGCGTTGGGGAACTCGGCCCGGAAGAGGACCTGGAGTTCGGTCATGCCCATGGCCCGGGCCGCGTCCACCACATTCCGGTCCACACTGGAGATCCCGGCGTAGGTGCCGGCCAGCAGCGGCGGAACGGTCAGGATCACGAGGGCCCAGACCGGCGGCATCAGACCAATGCCTGCCAGCAGCACGAACAGCGTCAGCAGGCCCAAAGTCGGAAGCGCACGCAGGGCACCGGCGAGGGCAACCACGGCCACCCGGCCACGGCCGGTGTGCCCTACGTAGAGGCCGATCGGAAGCGCGATGGCGGTGGCGATCAGCATCACCAGCCCGGTGTACTGCAGGTGCTCCGCCAGCCGCACGGGGATACCGGTGCTGCCGGACCAGTTTTCGGGATCAGCCAGCCAGGCGAAGGTATCGGTGAAGACGTTGCTCATGCGGACGCCCCCGCCGTGGAGTCAGCGAGGCGCCGGGCGGCTGCGGGTTCCCCGGACGTGCCGGTCTTCCCGACGCTGGCGCGGGTCCAGGGCGTCAGGAGCCGTTCCAGCAGGACCAGCAGCGCGTCCATCACGAGTGCCAGGACCAGGATGGCGATGATGCCCACCACCACCTCGGTGACGAAGTCCCGTTGCAGGCCGGAGGTGAAGAGCATTCCGAGGTTGCCGATGCCCAGCAGTGCGGCGACGCTGACCAGGGAGATGTTGCTGACCGACACCACCCGCAGGCCGGCAAACAGCACGGGCAGGGACAGGGGCAGGTCGATTTGGACGAAGCGCGCAACGGGTTTGAAGCCCATGGCGACGGCTGCCTGCTGGAGATCCTCATCGACCGAGTCGAAGGCGTCCAGGGCTGCGCGAACCAGGAGCGCCACGGCGTAGATCGTCAGGGCCACCACAACGTTGACGGGGTCCAGGATCCTGGTGCCCAGCACGGTCGGCAGGATGATGAACAGCGCCAGCGAAGGGATGGTGTACAGCAGCGACGACGCCGTCAGGATGACGGTGCGCAGGGTCCGGTTCCGGCGGGCCAGTTGGGCCAGCGGAATCGAAATCAGCAGGCCGAAGACCATCGGGAGGATGGCCAGGACCAGGTGCTGGCCGGCGAGGCTGAAGACCTGCCCGCTGTTGGCCAGGAACCATTGCATCAGCGCGCACCTTGCCGGACCCGGCGGTCCGCTTCGATCACGGCGAGTACTTCTTCGGCCGAGATCACGCCTGCCACCCGGCCGTCCGCGTCGACGGCGACGCCGCGTCCCGACGGTGAGGACAGCGCGGCGTCCAGGGCGCGGCGCAGCGTCTCGCCCTTGTGGAATAGCGAGCCTCCCGGGACAGTCTCCCGCCCGGCACCCGGCGCGCACCAGCCCAGCGGCCGGCCGTCGTCGTCAACCACCAGCTGCCACTCATCGGCGCCCGGTGCGCCGGAGCCCAGCTCGCCGGCACGGACGGTGTCCACCGGGTGGATGGTCACGCCGTCGGAGGCGCTGAACGCGAGGTGCCGGAAGCCGCGGTCGCGGCCCACGAAAGAGGCGACGAAGTCGTTGGCCGGGGCGCGGAGGATTTCCTCGGGCGCGGCGTACTGCGCCAGCTTGCCGCCGCCGGCGAAGACCGCCACCTTGTCACCCAGGACCGTGGCCTCGTCGATGTCGTGGGTGACGAACACGATGGTCTTGGCGAGGTCGCGCTGCAGGCGGAGCAGTTCCTTTTGCAGCTCGTCGCGGACCACCGGATCCACTGCGCTGAAGGGCTCATCCATCAGCAGCACCGGCGGATCCGCCGCCAGCGCCCGGGCCACGCCCACACGCTGCTGCTGGCCGCCGGAGAGCTGTGAGGGGTAGCGCCGGCCGAGGACGGAGGCGAGACCAACGACGTCGAGCAGTTCTTCGGCGCGTTTCCGGGAGTCCGCCCGGGACACACCATTGAGCCGCGGGACCGTGGCGATGTTGTCCAGCACGGACCGGTGCGGCATCAGGCCGGAGGACTGCATGACATAGCCCATGGACCGGCGCAGCTGCGCGGCCGGGACGGAGGTCACGTCCCGCCCGTCCACGGTGATGGTGCCCGACGTCGGCTCGACCATGCGGTTGATCATCCGCAGGGAGGTGGTCTTCCCGCAGCCCGACGGACCGACGAAGACCGTGATGGCGCCCTTGTCGATGGACATGCTCAGATCGTCGACGGCGGCCTGGCCGCCCTGGTACTGCTTGGTGACGCTCTGGAACTCGATCATGGCCTCTGCCATTCCGGGGCTTACCTAACTGTTGGCGGCAACATGGGACGGTCCAGCCAACTGATCATATGCATCCTGATTTTTGGCTGTAAAGCGGGTATGACCCAGCGTAGCTGCCACCTGGGACAAAGTCGGGGCATCGTTTGGGACAAACCGGCCCCGATTGCCCCATGTGCTGCGGCTACCCCCGGCATTCGGGGCCGGGCGGAATCCGGATGGGTGCCGCCCGGCTCCGCGCCTAGTCGGCGCCCTTCCGGTTGCCCTTGGGCTTGCCTTTTCCGCGGCCGGCCTGGTCGTGGCTGAACCGCTCGGCGGCCCGCTGGCTCCGGCTGGCCACCACCACCTTCTGATGCCACTCCCGCTGGTAGGCGCGCCGGGCCGCCGCATCGTGGCGCCGGTTCAGGGCCGCGAGTTCGCGCTGCATCTTCAGGTAGCTGGTCCAGCGGCGCTCATCGAGGGTCCCGTCGGCGAGCGCGTCCTGCACGGCGCAACCGGGCTCGCGGTGGTGCGCACAGTCGGCGAAGCGGCACCGGCCAAAGAGGTCCTCCAGGTCACCGAAGACCTCCTCCATGCCGTCCTCGGCGTCGAACAGGCCGAAGCCCCGGACCCCCGGTGTGTCCATCAGCACCGAACCGCCCGGCAGCGGGACCAGTTCGCGGGAGGTGGTGGTGTGCCGGCCCTTGCCGTCCCCGGCCCGGACGGCTCCGGTTTCCTGTACCTCGAACCCCACAAGGGCGTTGATGAGGGTGGACTTGCCGGCGCCCGAAGGCCCCAGCAGCACAATGGTCCCGCCGGCAGGCAGGTAGGCCAGCAGCGCGTCCAGGCCGTCGCCTTGTTCGGCGGAGGTGGTGACGACGTCGACGCCGGCGGCCTGCATCATCACCTGCCCGACGACGTCGTCCGCCACGTCCGCGAGATCGGCCTTGGTGATCACCACCAGGGGCGTGGCGCCGGAGTCCCAGGCCGCGACCAGTGTGCGTTCCAGCCTGTTGTGGGTAAGCGGACGGTCCACCGGCACCACGACGCCGACGATGTCCATGTTGGCGCCCAGGACCTGCGCCTCTGAGGACGCCTCGAAGGCCTTCTTCCGGCTCAGTTCCGAACTGCGCGGCAGCACCCCCGCAATGATGGGCTCGCCCCCGGGGTTGCTGCCCAGCCAGACCCAGTCGCCCGTGGCGGGCAGGACGCCGGCGCGTGGATAGGGCAGGTGCGCCTGACCGGTATGGTCCGCGACCAGCACCAGGTTGCGGTCCACACGGACCACCCGGCCCGCGCTGGTCCCGCCCGGGACGGGGGTGGTGGTGAAAAGTTCCGCTACGGCATCGGTAAACCCATAGCGGACCGGCCCCTGGAGGCCGGTGTCATGACTGCGCTCAGAATTCAATGGAAACCCTTTGATGGGCCCGGCGGCGCAATGCCCGCTGTGCTCGGAATGGACCGGCCAGCTGGAGGGGCTAGGAGATGCGAAGTGCCGGGGCAGGAATAATGATGTGGCGTGAAGTTGTGCGCTGTGCGCGCAGTTCCGTTGCATTCATTGCTTCCACCTCCCCGGTTGTCCGGCGGCCGTCGCGGCCGCGGTTTTCCAAGGGTAACCGGCCGGGCCGCGGGTGGCTAGGGGTTTCTCAGGAGAGCTTTCCGTCCAGCGGCCGCTCGCGGTACAGCCGGAGTCCGGCGTCCACCAGGGACACCCGGTTCAGCCCTGCCACGTCGTCCAGCGGGATCCAGGCAGCGTGGGTGGTGCTGCCGCCTACCTCGTGCCTCAACTCCCCGCCGGTGATGGTCGCCTCGTAGACCAGCCGGAGCGACTGGAAGTCCCGCCGGCCGCCGTCCAGCCGGGTCTCCGCGGGCCAGTGCCCGACGTCGATCCCCAGCATGGCGCCGATCCGGGCGTCGTAGCCGGTTTCCTCGAAGACTTCCCGGCGGCACCCGTCAACCGGGTGCTCGGCGAGGTCCAGGCCGCCGCCCGGGAGGGTCCAGCCTTCGCGGCCGCCCTGTTTCCAGTACGCCAGCAGGAGGCTGTCGTCGCGGACGATGAGGGCGTAGGCGGCCGGGCGGGTATCGAAGGACAGGGTCATTGATCAAGCTTATCCGCGCGGCGCCGGCCCTGCCGGAACTCCGGGTTCGGCCCTAGAGTTTGAGGGTGACCAACCTCGAAGTGCTTCCGCCCGAAGAAGTTTGCCCTCCCGCCGGAACAGTGGAGGGCCAGGCCAGCGGGCCGTGTCTTGAGCTGTGGCCGGCCCGGGAGGTTCCGCTGGGCGGGGTCCGTGCCATGACCGTCTCCCGCACCCTGCCCCAGCGCGGGCTGCCGACGGTGGGCGCCTGGTGCTTTTTGGACAGCTTCGGGCCGGACCGGGTGGCCATGTCCGTGCTGCCGCACCCGCACACCGGGCTGCAGACCGTCACGTGGCCGCTGGCGGGGACCATCAGGCACCGTGACAGCGTGGGCAGCGACGTCATTGTGCGGCCCGGTGAGCTGAACATCATGACGGCAGGGAACGGCGTCTCGCACTCCGAGTTCGCCGTGCTTCCCGCGGCCGCGGACGCCGGGCTGCCGCTCCAGCGCGGACTCCAGTTGTGGGTGGCGTTGCCGGAAGCCGAGCGGCACCGCGCGCCGGCCTTCGAACAGCACCGGGAGCTGCCGGTCGTGGAAGGGGACGGGTACGCCGCGACGGTGATTGTCGGGGCCCTGGCCGGCACCAGGTCACCGGCCACGGTGTACACACCGATCGTCGGTGCTGATATCAGCTGCGCGGGCCGGATCAGCGTGCCGCTGGACCCGGAGTTTGAACACGCTGTCCTAGTGCTCGACGGCGGCGTGGAACTGGACGGGCAGCAGGTGCTGCCGGGGCCGCTGGGCTACCTCGGGTCCGGTCGCACCAGCCTGGACGTCGAGTCGGCTCCGGGTACCCGCTTTGTCCTGCTTGGCGGTGAACCGTTCGAAGAAGAGCTGCTGATGTGGTGGAACTTCGTCGGCCGCAGCCATGAGGAAGTCGAGCAGTCGCGGCTGGACTGGGAGGCCCAGGCCGCCCTCCCGGACGCGGATGCGGCCCGGGCACGCTTTGGACTGGTCCACGGGCACGGGCCCGACGCCGGTGCCGAGGCTGGCCGGATCCCCGCGCCGCCGCTGCCGGGAGTGCCGCTGCGGCCGCGGCGCCGGCGCTGAGTCGGGGAAGCTGGGCCGGAGGCTAGCCCTGCTCGGCGACGAGCTGGAGCACTCCGAACACGGGTTCCTGCTGCAGCACCCGGACGTCGGTGATCCCGGCGCCGGCCAGGGCTGCGCGGAAGGATTCCTGCAGGCGTGTCACGTTCATGCCCAGCCCGCTGCCCAGGATGACCGGGCCGTCGATGCCGAGTTGCCGCACCGCCTGCTCAGCCATGGCAGCGAGGTCCCGGCCGGCCTGGACGATCAGGGCCTGGCTTGGGGCGTGGCCGGCGTCGGCGGCTTCCACAACGAGCCGGGCGCGCTGGGCCCAGTAGCGGCGGCCGGTGTCCGGCGAATGGAACAACGCGATGAGCTTGTTCGGGTGGTCCGTCCCGCAGGAGGCCAGGAGGGCGCGGGTCAGCTCGTCCGGTTCCAGGCCCTGGTTCATCCGGCGCAGACTGTGGCGGACGGCCTCCCGGCCCAGCCAGTAGCCGCTGCCCTCATCACCGAGCAGGTAGCCCCAGCCGCCGGCCCGGGCCTCGTCGCCGCGGCTGTTCCGGCCCCACGCGGCCGAGCCGGTGCCCGCGATCACGGCGACGCCGGTGCTGGCCCCGCCGGCCGCCAGCAGCAGCCGGGAGTCGTGGACGACAGTAATCTTGGCGCCCGGCGCGTGTGGGGCGATCAGGGCGGCGAGCGCGGCGGCGTCGTCGTCGGTATCAATTCCCCCTGCGCCGGCGTAAACCTGGGCAACGTTTCCCCCGCCGATCCGGGCGAAGAGGTCCGCCAGGTTGCGGGCGGCTTCTGCCGGGGTGACGTTCTGGACGTTGGCGCTGCCTACGGATTCGTCGGCCACGGCGACGCCGGTCTCGAACCGGACGCCGCGCGTCTTTGTGCCGCCGATGTCAAGGCCGATCACGGCACCGGTAGCGGCGGCGGGCGGGGCGGGGATGTCAGAATGGGTCACCGGACCAGCCTACTGAATGTCGGACAGGAGTGAGCAATGCCGCAGAGGATCTTTGGCACCCGGATTATCGCCGCCCCGATGGCCGGAGGGACTTCCACCCCGGACTTCGTTACGGCCGTCCACGCGGCCGGCGGGCTGGGCTTCCTGGCCGCCGGGTACAAAACGGTGGCCGCCATGCAGGAGGATATCCGGGCCGTGCGGGAGGCCGGTGCGCGGTTCGGCATGAATGTTTTTGTCCCGGATCGGGCGCAGCTGCCGCCGCCCGCCGCTGTCCTCGCTGAGCTGGAGGACTTCAGGCTGCGGCTGGGCGCCGATGCCGCGCGTTACGGCGTGCAGCTGCCGCCCCTGCGGATCGACGACGACGACGAATGGCAGGGCAAGATCGACGCCCTCCTGGCGGACCCGGTGGAGCTGGTCAGTTTCACTTTCGGTCTTCCCGGCGCCGGCGCTGTCCGGGCCCTGCATCGGGCGGGATCGATGGTGCTTGCCACGGTCACGACGCCGGATGAGGCGCGGCACGCCGCCGGCCAGGGCATCGATGCGCTGGTGGTCCAGCACGGCTGCGCCGGCGGCCACAGCGGGGCTTTCCTGCCGGCGTCGGGCTCGACAGCACCGGCCGGCGCCGTTCCCGGGACGACCGCCGAGCTGATCGCCGCCGTGCGGGCCGCCGTCGAGCTCCCGCTGGTGGCGGCCGGCGGGATCATGGACACCGCCGGGGTGGACGAGGTGCTGGGCGCGGGGGCCCAGGCCGCCCAGCTGGGCACGGCCCTGCTTCGCACGGACCAGAGCGGTGCCCGCCAACTGCATAAGGACGCCCTCGCCAGCCCGCACTTCACACAGACCGCAGTGACCCGGGCCTTCACCGGGCGGGCGGCCCGGGCGTTGGTCAATGAGTTCGTCCGCGACCACCCCGACGCGCCGGCCTCTTACCCGGCCGTGCACCACCTGACGGCCCCGCTCCGTGCTGCCGCGGCCGGCGCCGGGGATCCCGAGCGGCTGAACCTCTGGGCCGGAACAGGCTGGCAGCAGGCACGGCCGGGTTCCGTCGCGGAGGTTCTGGCCCCGCTGCTGGGCTGAGGCCGCGGCAGGTTCAGTTCCCCGAGCGTCCGCGGACGAAGCCGGCCAGGAGCGCGGGCCCCTCGGTGAGGACCAGTTCGCGGAAGAGCCGGACGGGGTCCGGCTCCGCGTCGGCTCCCCCACGCCGTTCCCGCCACGCCAGGCCGATCTCCCGGAAGGCCAGCCCGGAGTCCAGAGCCAGTTCGACCCAGCCCAGGTCCCCGGGCTGGGCCGGAGTGTGCCGTCCGGGGGCCAGCCCGCCGGGCGGAAGGATGCTGACCCCGAGCCCGGCGGAGACCAGGCCCCTGGCCGTGTGGGAGTCCTGGCTTTCGAACGCGATCCTGGGCCGGAAGCCGGCCTCCCTGAAGAGCGCGTCGGTCAGCGAGCGCATGCCGTAGCCCGGCCCCATGGCCACGAACGGGTCCTGCCGGATCTCGGCCAGGCGGGCGCTGCGTCGCTGTGCCAGGGGGTGGCGGTGGTGCACCACCAGCCGCAGCGGTTCGCGGTACAGGGCAGCGGAGGAAATCAGGCGGCTCGGTGCGGCCACGGGCGCGGTCAGGGCGAGATCGGCGTCGCCTGCGGCCAGTTCTGCGAGGCAGCCGTCCCGGGCCCCCTGGCTCAGGTCGAAGGCGGCCTGGGGATGCCGGCCGCGGAAAGCGCTAATCAGTAGGGGAAGCATGGCCTCGCCGAAGGTGTGCTGGAACGTCACGGCGATGCGGCCCCGGACGACGTCGGACTCGTGCCGGACCAGGTCTAGGCCGCTGCGGAACTCCTCCAGCGCCGCCTCGATATACGGGAGCAGCGCCCGGGCCGCCGGGGTCAGCCGGACACCGCGTCCGTCGCGGAGCAGCAGTTCCGTCCCGATGATGCTGCTGGCCCGCGCAATACCCCGGCTGACTGTCGACTGCGGCAGCCCAAGGACCTCGGCCGTGCCCGTAATGTGCTGGGTCCGGCCCAGCTCGGCAAGCAACGGCAGGAGGGGCAGCAACTGGACCAGCTGTTTGTGCTCCACGTCCATGGCGGGCTCCGATCGTTCCGTCATAGCTATCGATTCCATCGAAAACATGCATTGGAAGCATGTCTTTGCTCAGCCTACTCTGGGTAGATGCCCAGCCATCCGCTCCCCCAGGCCACCGCCGGCGCCCAGGCGGCACCTGCGGCCGTTCCCGGGGCGAGTCCGCCGGCCCCGGCGCCGGCCGGCCACTCCAAAGGTTCCGTGGCCTACCGCAGGATCCTTGCCGGGCTGGCCTTCGCCGGCGTCGCCACGTTCGCGCAGCTGTACTCCACCCAGGCCGTGCTGCCGCTGATCGCCGGGGAACTGCGGGTGACGGCTGCCGAGGCCGCCCTGACCATTTCCCTCGCCACGGTGGGACTTGCCGTTACGGTCCTTCCGTGGTCCTTCCTGGCCGACCGGATCGGGCGGGTGCGGGCCATGGCCTGGGGCATCTGCGCCGCTACGGTCCTGGGGCTGCTGGCGCCCCTGGCTCCCAGCTTCGCGGTGCTGCTGGTCCTGCGGACGCTGGAGGGCATGGCGCTGGGAGGAATCCCGGCCATCGCGATCGCCTACCTCAACGAGGAGGTGAACAAGGCCCATGCCGCGATGGCGGCCGGAACCTACGTTGCCGGCACCACCCTGGGCGGGCTGGCGGGCCGGCTTGTGGCGGGACCGGTCGGCGAGCTCTGGGGCTGGCGGGCCGCGGCCCTGGCCGTATCCGTGATGGCCACCGCCGCCGCGGTGCTGTTCCTGGTGCTGGTCCCGCCTGCACGGAACTTCACGGCCATGGCCGCGGGAGGCGTCCGCGGGGCGCTCACCACGCTGGCCGGCCACACCCGGAATCCGCGGCTGCTGGCCATCTACGTGCAGGCTTTCCTGCTGATGGGCGGCTTCGTGGCGGTCTACAACTACCTCGGCTTCCGGCTTTCGGGTCAGCCATTCAGCCTGCCGGCCTCCATGATCAGCCTGATCTTTCTGGCCTACCTCTCCGGGACCGTGTCCGCCCGCTGGGCTGCGGGGCTGACGGCGCGGTTCGGCCGGCGCAACGTGCTGGTGGCGGGAACGGTGCTGATGGTCGCCGGGCTGGCGTTGACCCTAACCCAGGTGCTGGTCCTGATCCTGGCCGGCCTACTCCTCTTCACCGGCGGGTTCTTTGCGGCGCACAGCATCGGTTCCGGCTGGACCGGCGTAATTGCCAGTACGGGCCGGGCACAGGCCGCCTCGCTCTACAACCTGGCGTATTACCTCGGGTCCAGTGTCATCGGCTGGGCCGGCGGCCTGCTCTTCCAGGGCCTGGGCTGGACCGCGCTCGCCCTCGCGGTGATGGGCCTGGCGTGCACGACGGCGGTCATCACCGCCGTCGTGCACGGCGTCCGCGGCCACCGGGCGGTGGGTCAACCCGGCCGGGTGCTGGATCAAGGTGTCGATGCCGCCCAGCGAAACAGCGTGGGTGATCATGCTGACGGCCGCCGGAATACGTTCGGCGTGCTCTGCGCTGGCCAGTTCGAATGCCAGCAGTGAACCAGCTCCCGCCATCTGGGTTCCGATCAGGCCCTGCGGGTCGCATTCCGGCAGCCCCGGGTAGAAGACGCGCCGGATCAGCCCGTGCCCGGACAGGGCGGCGGCGACCTTTTCCGCGCTTGCCTGCTGCGCCCGGACACGGACCGGCAGGGTGGCCAGCCCCCGGTGCAGGAGGTACGCGGGCCATGGCGTGAGGATTCCGCCCGTGATGGCGCGGATCTGGCGGAGCCGGACGGCCCACTCGGGACCCGTCGCGACGACGCCGCCCATGGCGTCACCGTGGCCGCCAAAGAACTTGGTGGCGCTGTGCAGCACCATGGCCGCACCGTGCCGGTACGGCTGCTGGAGCACTGGGGTGGCGAACGTGTTGTCCACCAGCAGCGGCACACCGTCCGCCGCCGCGGCTGCGGCGCTGATGTCGACCAGTTCCAGGCTGGGGTTCGCCGGGGTCTCCAGGATGACAAGCCCGGTGTCGGGCCGCAGCGCCGCGCGGATCCCGTCCGGGGTGGTGAACGTGACCTCGGTTCCGAGCACACCGGAGGCCAGGAGGTGGTCGCTGCCGCCGTAGAGCGGACGGACCGCCACCACGTGCTTCTTTCCGGTGGCGACGACGGCGAGGAGCACCGCGCTGAGGGCGGCCATGCCGGTGGCGAAGGCGACGGCTTCTTCGGTGGCCTCGAGGACGGCCACACCCTCCTCGAACCGGGCGACGGTGGGATTCCAGAGCCGCTGGTAGACGGTGCTCTGCCCGTCCAGGTGTGCGCCGCCGGTGGCCATCTGTTCATAGGCGAGACCGCCGTCGTGGACCGACGGCAGCGGAGCCGTGGTGGAGAGATCGATCGGGACGGCGTGGACGCCGAGTTCCGTCAGGCCGTTGCGGCCGGCGTGGACCGCCAGCGAGTCTTGAGAAAGCACCGTACTCCTTATGAATATTCACCGTTGAATGCGGTAAGTATCTGGCAATAATTCGGAGTTTTGTAGGGCTTTTGAATGGAACTGCCGGATAGTGCCGTTTATGATGAATGCACAACACATCAAGGAGGATCCGTGAGCAGCACCACGAAGAATGTTCGGCCAGGAGCCGGGGCCGGCGAACCCCTGGACGCCATTGACGAGCGCCTGCTGGCCGCACTGGTGGCCGACGCCCGGATCTCCAACAAGCAACTGGCCGAGCTGGTGGGCATCGCGCCCTCCACGGCACTGATGCGGACCCGGGCGCTCTCCGAGCGCGGAATCATCCAGGGCTTCGAGGCCAAACTCAGCCTTGCCGCCGTGGGCCGTTCGGTGCAGGCCCTGATCGCCGTCCGGCTGCGGGCCCATGACCGCGAGCAGATCGACCGCTTTACGGCCAGGGTCCCCAAGCTTCCTGCGGTGCTGTCCACGTTCCACACGTCGGGCTCAGTGGACTACCTGCTGCACATTGCCGTTGCCACCACGGAGGACCTGCGCGACTGGGTGCTGGACAACCTCGCCACGGATCCGGTGGTGGGCCACACCGAAACCACGCTGGTCTTCGCCCACATCCAGGGCAACCACGGCCCCCTGCCGGATTAGCCGGAGGCCGTTCAGGCGCCGGCGCGGAGGGCGCTCCGGAACGTCACGGCGGCCAGCACGAGGGCGAAGGCGGCGCACAGCACCACGAATCCGGCGACGGCCGTGTGCAGGCCGACGGCGGCGGCTGCCAGTCCCAGCCCGATCACCGGGAAGGCGCTGCCAAGGTACGTAATGACGTAGACAGTGCTGATGATCTGGGCATGGCGTGAAGCCTCCACCTTGCCGGCGACATCGTTGAAGACCGTCCGGAAGGACACTCCCTGGCCCAGGCCGGCGGTGATGCTGGCGGCGATCAGCAGCCACGGGCTGCTCCACGCGGCGGCCGCGGCGATCAGCAGCACGGATCCGGCCAGCAGCGTGAGGCCGACGGGCACCACAAAGCGTCCGCGCACGGCCAGCAGCTGGCTCACAGCCGAAGCCGCCAGCGTCAGCCCGGCGAGGAGCCCGATCAGCGGCCGCGAGTCGGCGTGGACAATCTGGGCGAAGTAGCCCGGAGCGAGCGAGAGGCAGAAGCCGAACACCGCGAAACTGAGGAAGCCCACCGCCGAGGCCAGCCAGAACGCGCCGCGGGCCTCGCTCGATACCGAGGGGCGGCGGGGCGCCAGGACCTTCAGTGGCTGCGGACCGCCTACGGAGGTAATGGCCGGCCGGGCCTTGAGCAGGTACAGCGGCACCAGGAGCGCCAGCAGCACCACCGAGTGCAGGTAGTACGGCGTAGAGGTCGGGCCGGGGAGGACGGAGAGGACCCCGCCGATCGCCGGGCCTGCGGCCACACCGCCGGCCGAGGCCAGGAGCGTGAACCGTGAGGCCCATTCGGGACGGCTGGGCAGCAGTTCGCGCAGGGCCGCCGAACTGGCCCCCGTGGCGAGCGCTACTGCGGCGCCCTGCAGCGCCCGGCCGGCGGAGAGCGACAGCAGGCTGTCAGCGTTGGCGAAGACGAATCCCCCGGCCAGGCCCACCAGCACCGCCAGCACCAGGGCCGCCCGCCGGCCGATGTGGTCGGACCAGTGGCCGGCCAGGATCAGGGTGGCCACCAGGGAGAGCACGTAGGCGGAGAAGGCCACCGTGACATCGAGCGGGGTGATGCCGAGTTTGGCCTGCAGCAGCGGGTACAGCGGCGTCGCGAGGTTGGCGCCAACCAGCAGGGTGAAGATCACGACGCCGGCCATCACCAGCCGGGCGGTGACGGACGCGTCCCAGCCCCAGCGGTCCGCGGTGGTGGGGCGCATGCGAAGTTCGCTGAAGACGGTCATAACGGTGCCCTTGCTGCATTGATGCGGGCCGCACGCGTTCCCTGTGGGGAGGCGCCGGCCCGGCGAAGTTGGATACCTACAGAATGCGGCATCAGTGACCGAACCAGCCAAGTTTTGTGCCAAAATTGAGCAAAACCGTCAATCGCGGATACCACGGATGAACCGGAGTGATGATTTGAACAGCCTCGACCCTACCGACCTGAAAATCCTGCTCGAACTCATCAAGGACCCGCGGATCCAGATCGGCGAATTGAGCGACGCTTTGGGGATCGCCCGGAACACCGCCCAGTCCCGGGTCCGGCGGATGCTGCGCTCGGGCCTCCTGCACGACGGCGGCCGTGAAATCGATCTGGAGGCGGTGGGGTACGACGTCGTCGCCTTCGTCACGATCGAGGTCAACCACCGGGAGCTTGACGGCGTGGTGGGGGCCTTGCGCCTGATCCCCCAGGTCCTTGAGGTCCATGAGATCTCCGGCAGGGGCGACGTCTGGTGCCGCGTGGTGGCGACCGATACCCACAACCTGCAGGCGGCCCTGCGGTCCATCCTGAGAATCAAGGGCGTGATCCGGACCGAGACCGTCCTTGCCCTCCACACGCACATTCCGTACCGCACCGAGCCGCTCATCAGCAGGCTGGCCCAGGGCAGCGCCCTGGTCCCCGGCCGTCCCGCGCCGCGGCGGGCCGGATCCGCAGGAAAAGACGGGATAATGGCCCCGTGACTATTATTGACAACGCTGTCTACGTCGACGGCGTCCGCCGTGCCGAGCCGAGCAGCCTCGAGCAGACCTTCGAAACGATGGCCGAACACGGCGGCATGGCCTGGATCGGACTGTACCGGCCGACCGAACAGGAGATGGCCGCCGTCGCCGCGGAGTTCGGCCTGCATGGCCTGGCCGTGGAGGACGCGATCTCCGCCCACCAGCGCCCCAAACTCGAACGCTACGATGACAACCTCTTCACCGTGCTCCGGCCGGCCAGGTACCTGGACGAGACCGAGACCGTGGAGTTTGGTGAACTGCATGTCTTCACCGGCCGCAACTTTGTGGTCACCGTCCGGCATGCGGAGACCGCCGTCGTCGGCCAGGTCCGGCGCCGGCTCGAACACCGCCCGGACCTGCTGTGCCACGGCCCCGAAGCCGTCCTCTATGCCCTGATGGACCAGGTGGTGGACGACTACGTCCCCGTGGTGGCCGGCCTGGAGAACGACATTGACGAGATCGAGGATCAGCTCTTCAGCGGCGACCCCCTGGTCTCCCGGCGCATCTACGAACTCGCCCGCGAGGTCATCCACTTCCAGCGCGCCATCCACCCGCTGCCGGCCATGATGCAGCAGCTCCGGCGCGGGTTCGAGAAATACAACGTGGACACGGAATTGCAGCACAGCCTGCGCGACGTCGAGGACCACGTGGAGCGGCTCATCTCGCGGGCCGATTCCTTCCGCGACCTGCTCCAGAACGCGCTCACCCTGGACGGGACGCTCACGGCCAACCGCCAGAATGAGGCCAGCGCGGAGCAGAACGAGCAGGTCAAGAAGATCTCCTCCTGGGCCGCCATCTTCTTCGCCCCGTCCTTTGTGGCGGGTGTGTACGGCATGAACTTCGAACGGATGCCGGAACTGCACTGGACCTTCGGCTACCCCATGGCGATCTGCCTTATGGCCGGAACCGCCGCGATCATGTACGCCATCTTCAAACGGAAGGGCTGGCTCTAGCCGGCGCGGCGCCAATGTCCTGAGGACGCGCAAAATGCCGGGCGCGGCGGGTTTACCTGCCGCGCCAGGTCTTTTGCGCGTCGTGGGCCAAGTTACGCGTCGGGGCTAGCCGTTCGGGCGGCGCCGGCGGGCCAGGGCGACCAACCGGATGAAGGCCCAGACGAAGCACGTTTCGATCAGCGCCATGAGTCCGAGCCACAGCCATTGGGCGTGGCCGATGAAGTACACGGCTCCCACCAGGACCAGCACGCTGCCTAGGACCAGGGCGTACACGGCGAACCCGACGGCCACACGGGCACTCCGGACCCCGGTGCGGAACCCGAAGCCGTTGGGTTCCCCGCCCGGGATCCCGGCGACGCGATCCTCCCCTGCCGGACCCAGCCGGTCGAATTCCTCCCAGGGGTCCCGGTCCTGCTCGCGTCGCTGATCGGCCATATCCCCATTATCCCGCCGGCGCCGGACTCCCGCCGGCTCCCTAAGGCCAAGCGCCGCTCAGGCTACGCGGCCCGCTGGCCGACCTCACCCGGCGCAGCGCCGGCCTCGCCGAAGACAAGCTGGCGGGTAGCGATCTTTTCGGTGAAGAACCTGTCGTGGCTGACGGCCACAACGGCGCCCGGGAAATGCAGCAGCGCCCGCTCCATGACCTGGGTACTGGAGAGGTCCAGGTGGTTGGTGGGCTCGTCGAGCAGCAGTACTGAGTCACCGGACAGCAAGCACTGAGCCATCGCCACGCGCGCTTTCTGGCCGCCGGAGAGGTTCCCGATCTTCTGCTTCAGGTCCGCCTCGGAGAACTGGAACATGGCCAGGAACCGGTTCACAGACTTCTTGGTGGCGGTTAGAGCGAGGCTGTCCGGCAGGGCGTTGACCGCGTGAGACACGGTGTCGCCGTCGTCGAGGTCTTCCAGCATCCGGTTGTACGACACAAAACCGGGCCCCTTGGCCCAGGTCACGGCACCGGAATCGGCCTGCTCGTCCCCGGTCAGGACTTTGAGGAGGGTGGATTTGCCGCTGCCGTTCGCGCCGAGGACCACGATCCGGTTGCCCTTTCGGATTTCGAAGCTCAGATCCTCGAAGAGCACCTTCGCGCCGTAGGACTTGCCCAGCCCTTCCACCCGGCACAGCACGTCCTTGACGTGCAGGCCGCCGTAGATCTCGGTGACGATCTGGTCCACGGGCCGGGGTGTGCGGGATTTCTTGATCTTCGCCAGCTGGTTGCCGAGGCCACGGCTGGCGGCTTTGGCAGCCTCGCGGCGGTCGGCGATCCCTTCGGCCTCGAACGCGAGCAGCTCGGACTCGTGCACAAATTGCTGCTCAAGGGTTTTAAGCCGGAACTGCTTCTGGACCACGTACTCGGCGAAGTTTCCGGGATATTCGTGCAGGTGGAAGTTCTCGACTTCAACGATCCGGGTGACCACGGCGTCCAGAAATTTCCGGTCATGCGAGACGACGACGGCGGCCCCCTTGAAGTCGCGGAACCAGCTTTCCAGCCATTCCACCCCGGCGACGTCAAGGAAGTTGGTGGGCTCGTCGAGCAGCAGCACGTCGGGGCCCTCGAGCAGGATCTTGGCCAGTGCAGCACGGTTGCGCCAGCCGCCGGACAACGCGTCGATGGCGCAGTGGCGGTGGGCGTCATCAAAGCCCAGGGTGGTCAGCACAGTGTCGATGCGGCGGGGGTAGTCCCACCCGTCGAGCCGGTCCATGTCCTCGAAGAGTCCGGCCTGCCGCCCGATCAGCCGGTCCAACTCGTCCGCGGCGGGTTCCGCGGCGATGGCCGCGTCAATGGCGGCCAGCTCGGCCTGCACGGCTTTGATCTCGCCGAACAGGCCATCGAGGACCTCGGTGATGGTCGAGTCCCCGTTCAATTCGGAGAACTGGGAAAAGTATCCCACCCTGGTTCCGAGCTCGACGCTGACCGTACCGGTGTCCGGCGCCACCTGGTTCATGACCAGTTTCAGGATGGTGGTCTTGCCGGATCCGTTTTTGCCGATCAGGCCCACCCGGTCGCCGGGTTCAAGCCGGAAGAAGGCTTCCCGGAGGACCGGGGTGTTATCGAAGCGGACGCTGACGTCATGCAGCCGGATCAGGCTCATGGGCGCTGTCCTCTCAAGGGGGTTGGTTCGGGGTCCTAGGTTATCCCGGACCCGCGGCGCGGCCGGACCCGGAGGGTGGCCCGGTACGGGGTCAGGCCAGGCGGCCGCGGACAATCTCGCTGACAGTTTTGCCGTCGAAACGGCCGGCAACCTTGGCGGTAACGGGTTTCATTACGGCCCCGATGGAGCGCATGCTGAGGTCCTGTCCGTCGGCCCTGAGCGCGGCGATGGCCTCATCAACAATCGCTTCCACCTCCTCGCGGGTCAGCGCCTTGGGCAGGTACGCCTCGATGATTTCGGCTTCGGCGACCTCTGCCGCGGCCCGGTCGGATTCGCCGGCCTGGGTGAAGATCCGGGCGGTGTCGCGCCGTTTTGCGGCTTCCTTCTGCAGCAGCGAGGTCACTTGGGCGTCGTCGAGCTCAACCGGGGTCTTCCCGGACTTTTCCCGGGTGCCGATCTCCCCGAGGACGTTGCGGACGGTTGTCAGCGCAGTCTTGTTGCCCGCCTTCATGTGGGCGACGACGTCGTCTTTGAGCCGCTCCTTGAGCGTCATGGTGGTCCTCTTTCCGGTCGTACTTGTGGAGTGTCCAACACGCCAGTTTCCCCTACGGGAGGCCGAATGACGATGCGGGGCCGGGCCACGCCTTGCCATGCGACCCGCAGACCGTAGACTCGGCCCATGTCTGGTTTCGGGGGAAATCGAACTGTCCGCGGCGCTGCCGCATCCATTATCGGCGTGATCCTCGCCGGGGGCGTTGCGGCCTGCACCTACGAGGACGACGCCGGTTCGCACCAGTCCACGGCCGTTTCGGTCCGGGCGGCTCCCACCGCAGCCGCAAAGGATCCAGGGGTTTTGGGCGTCGACGCCGCCAACTATGCCGTGCTCCATCAACGCCTGGATACCGCGACAGGGCCCGTGGTGCTGTCCGACGCAGGTCCGGCGGACGGGCCGTCGGTCGGTTTCCGGAAAGCCGCCACTGTGAGGACCGCCGGCCCGCACGTCGTGACGGCTGCGTGTGTCGGCATTCCCCATGCGCAGATCTATATCTCCCAGAACACTGAGAGCGGAACCGAACACACGGTCCTGGAGGTCGACTGCAGCGGAACCCGTAGCCAGATGGTTCAACTGCGCAGCGGATACGTCAGCGCGCAACTGACCCGGTCGGACCCGACGGGCGCCTGGACGGGTGCGGTTGCCGGCATCAAGATCACGTCCCGTTAGGACCGACCGGCCAGGTCAGTACCAGTTGTTGGACACCTCGTGGTCCCAGGCTCCGCACGGTGATCCGTAGCGGCCGGCGATGTAGCCGAGACCCCAGTTGATCTGGGTGTGGTAGCTGGTCAGCCAGTCGGATCCGGTGGACGAATACTTTTCCGGCGGGAGGGCCTGCGCGACGCCGTAGGCGCCGCTGGACGGGTTGGTGGCGTTGGTCATCCAGCTCGACTCCTGGTTCCACAGCTTGAGCAGGCAGCCCATTTGGTCCCCGCCCCAGCCGTGGGCGCCGAGCTGGCTCGAGGCGTAGGACTGGGCGCCGGCGGGATCGTTGACGGCTCCGCCGGGGATGTCGGGGGTCACCACGGCGGCCGGCGGAGGCGGAGATGCCGGAGCAGCCGCCGACACTGCGGCCGCGGCCGCCGCAGCTGCCGCAGCTGCGGCGGCGGCCGCGGCGGCTTCTGCCGCACGCCGGCGGGCCTCCTGCTGCGCCTCATAAGCTGCCTGTGCTTCAACGCCGGCGCGGTAGTTGCGCTCGACCGAAGCGCTGGTGCCTTTCAGCGCGGCCAGCTGCGCGGTGAGGGTGCCGCTGTACTTCGTTTCCTCGTCCACTTTCTGCTGGGTCGCCTTCTGGGCGTCCTGCGCCGCGGAGAGCTTGGTCTGAGCCTCGTCGGTAAGCCTCTGGTTCTCAGCCTGCTCGACGGACTGCTGGGCATCCAGGGACGCCGCTGCCGCCTCCGCGGCCCGGGAGCTGTTGTACAGGTCCGTGGTCCGCAGGGTGACCATCTGCAGGACGTCGAGTTTCTGCAGCCCGTCCTTGCTCTGCAGGGTGTCCATCACCGAGAACGGCCCGAGGTCCGTGCCCCCGCCCATGTAGTCGTGTGCGGCCAGGGAGCCAGTTTGCCGATGCAGCTTGTCGGCTGCGGCGTGGGCTGCTGCGGTCTTCTCCTTCAAGGATGCGAGCTTCACGCTCGAGGCATCCAGGTTTTTGCGTGCGACGGCGTAGTCCAGGCCCGCCCGCACCGCTGCGGCACCCAAGGAGGATGCTTGCTGCTGCAGCCCGTCGAGGAGGGTGTTGATCTTCCGGATCTCAACGCCTTTGGCCTCGACATTGCCTTTGGCAGCCTGGACGTCGGCCCACGATGGATAGCCGGACGGCGGCGTGTCATCAGCGTTGGCGGTGGGCGCAGCCACGCCGGCCACGAGGGCGGCGGCGGTGAGTACGGTGCAGACCTTTGCAACCGGAACTTTCAACGTGAACTTGAACCTGCACATATTCAGCAGATCCTACTGGACAGTACTGAGCGGTGCCTGGAAAGACCACGCCGAGGAGCTAGCCCAGCCGCAATCCACACTCGTTTTATTGTCTAGCGTCCCCTCCATCGCCAGAGGTGTTCGACAATGGGTTGGGAGGTCTAAGGAAAAAGGCGGCAGCCCGACGCCGGTCCTGGCTCTAACCCGACCGTCCTAGGAACGGCAGGTCATCAGAAGCGGCACAGCGAGTCTTTTCCCGTCCCCTCCCGTGGCCTGGCGGTGTCGTAGTACGCTCGCGTTGAGCCGTTCAATGGCGGGCTGCTCACCGCGGCGCCTTACGGGCCCGCGGCGGTACGCGTAATGCACCAACCTGGGGGTAGTGGCATGGCGGTCAAACATTCGGCGTCGCGGGTGCGGGACGTCCTGGTAGTGGTCCTTGTTGTGCAGCTGGTGTTCGCCCTGATCGGCGCCGCGGTCCTGATCCTTGATCCGAGCGGCTTATTGGAAGAGCCCAGGGACCAGTTGCTGGCCGCCCTCCTGATCCTGGCGCCTGTCACCATGGCTGTCGTCCTCGCCGTCCGTTTCCGGAAACGCCACCGGGCAGAGGGCCGGCGCACGAGGGCGACCGCCCAGCTGATGGATACCGTCCTGACCACCAGCCACGAATGGGTCTGGGCCGTGGACGACCAAGGACTCTTCACGTTTTCCAGCCCGGCCAGCGAGAGCATCGTGGGATGGGCCCCGGAAGAGCTGCTCGGCCAGCGGTGTGACCTGGTCATCGACGGCGCCGATCTGGCCCGCGCCAAGTCCGAAGTGGCGGAGGCGCCGGGGCCGGCCTGGACCGGAGTCGTGGCACGGTGCCGGCACCGGGACGGCCGTGCCGTGTGGGTGGAAGTCTCCGGCACCGTCCGCCCGGCAGGGCAGGACCACCCCGCCGGGTTCGAGGGAACGAGCAGGCTGCTCCCGCCACTGACGGCACGGGAGGCCATCGACTCCCGCAACCGCGAACAACTCCAGCTGATGCTCGACCAGGACCGGCTGCTGACTGCATTCCAGCCCATCCGCAGTCTCGAAACCGGTGGCCTGATCGGGGTCGAGGCACTGACCCGCTTCGTCGATGAGGGTACGGCCGGAACGGAGTTCTGGTTCAGCGAGGCAGCTATTGTCGGGTTGCTCAGCGAACTCGAATTCGCCGCCATGGAGAAGGCCCTGGAGACCGCCCCGGCCCTCCCGCCGACTATTTACGTAGCCCTGAATCTCTCCCCGGAGACGTGTCTGGACCCGCGACTGCCCGGATTCCTCCGCCGGTCGGGCCTGCCGCCGAAACGGATTGTCCTCGAATTGACAGAGCGGGTTGAAGTCAACGAATACGCCCCATTGACGGCCGCGCTCGATCCGCTACGGAGAGAAGGACTGCGCATCGCCGTGGACGACGCCGGCTCCGGCTTCGCCTCGATGCGCCACATCCTCCATCTCCGGCCCGACATCATCAAACTGGACCGCAGCCTCATCGCGGGGATCGACGACAACCAGGGCCAGGAGGCCCTGGGCGCAGCCATGGTCGAGTTCGCCCGCCGCATCGGGGCCACGGTGATCGCCGAGGGCATCGAAACCTCCGAAGAACTCGCCGCAGTGGCGTCGCTCGGCATGACGGCCGCGCAGGGCTACCTCATTGGCAGGCCTTCCATCCATCCGCAGGACTGGGCCGCGTGGTCAGAGTCCAAAAGCCCGGACACCGAGAGCAGGTAGACCGTCAGACCTGCCGGACCCGTGCCGAACAAGGTCTATAGGAAAAGGGTCTGATGAAGCCCTCACGCTCGGTATCGAGCGCCACTGGGTCGCCGGTCGGCTCAAAGTGTTAGCAAAGTGTTTATTCCGTGCACGCAGGGATTCAAAAACCCCTGCAAATTGTGGAGCTAAGGAGATTCGAACTCCTGACCTCTTCGATGCGAACGAAGCGCTCTACCAACTGAGCTATAGCCCCGCAACAACGCCGCTCCCGTGGGAACGGCGCAATCAACGTTCCTAGGCTACAAACTATCGGCGTTCATTGCCAGCCAGCCCGCGAATGACTGAGTGCCGTGTCGCCCTTCCGGGACCAGGTTCAGGCCAGCACGCAGGTACCTGCCCATCCCGCCCGGCAGCGGAAATGCCACCACCCTGGCGCGTGAGCCTGATGCCTGCTTCCAGGTGGCGGCCAGTTCGCCCATCGCGGCGATGTCCGGACCCCCGATGGTCCTGACCCGGTGGCCAGTACCGTCCGGCGCCTGAACGGCAGCGTCCAGCAGAGCTGCGGCGACTTCTGCGGCCGCGATCGGCTGGAAGCGGGCACCGCGCACCACCGGAATCACCCCGACCCTGGCACCGGCGCCAAAGAGTCCGCTCAGCAGGGAATGGAACTGTGTAGCCCGCAGCGTCAGCGTTTCGAGGCCGGAGTGCTCGTAGACCCGTTCCTTGGCTGCCTTGGACTTGTAGTAGCCAAAGGTGCTGCGGTCGCAATTGACGATGGACAACAGGACCGCCTTCGCGACGCCGGCGTCCTGGGCTGCAGCGAGCAGCCGCGCCCCGCCGTCGGCGAAGCCCTTCATGGCCTTTCCCGAGCGTCCTTCAAGGCAATCGATCACGACGTCGGCCCCTTCCAGCGCGGCGGCCAGCCCCTCACCGGTCGAGACGTCGGCACGGAAATACTCGGCCCCCGCGGTGTTGCTGCCGGTGCCTTGCATCGGCGGGCGGCGGCTCAGGACGGCCACCTGATGGCCGCCCTCGAGAGCCTGCCGCACCACCTCGCGGCCTACTTGTCCGGTTCCCCCGGCAACGCAAATCCTCGTCATGCTGATCAGGCTACCTCCAGCCGGAGACAAAAAAGCCCCGGGCGGCCGGTACGTCGGCTGCCCGGGGCGGAAAACTGCGTCAGGCGCGGCGGCGCTGGAGAACGTCGTCGAGGTTGCTCAGCGCGCTCTGACCCTTGCCAAGCTGCTTCGGCTCGGCAGCGGGCGCTTCCGGCTGGCGGACGGTCCCCTGCTTGAGGGAGGGCTTGCCGACGGCTTTCGGCGCCTCCGGCAGGTCCAGGGGTTCCGGTGCGGCACGCTCGGCCTTCGGCGCTTCCACGTAGGTGGGCTTCGGAACCTGCACGGGTTCCCAGCTGGCTCCTTCCGCGGTGGACGGGTCGCCGACGCGGCGGACAGAGGTGTCGCCTGAGGCGGCTGCCTCGGCCATGGCAGCCTGGCGCAGTTCCTCGGCGGTCAGCGGCTTCGGGGCGGGCTGGGGAGCCGGTGCGCCGGCCTCGGCGTCGAAGAGCGGGCTTTCCTTGGCGGGAGCCTCGGGGCGGTGGGCGTCGGGCCGGGCTGCCTCTGCGGCGGAGCTGCCAGCAGGGGCGCCCATGGCCGAGCGGAAGGCCGCGTTGACCTTGCGCCGGCGGTCGCGGACAGCGAGCCTGCGGAGGAGGACGACGGCGGCCACCCCGACGAACAGGGCCACCGCAGGCAGCCAACCGGAGCCAATGCCGAAGAGCCGCAGGCCGGCAGCAACCACTCCGGTCAGCAGCGAGGCCAGCCCCACCAAAGCGACACTCAGGCGCCCGTAGCGGATCCGGAACGCCGGGGCGGCCGGCGTGCGGCCGGCGTCGTGCTCAACGGGAGCGGGAGCTGGTGAGGGGCGCTGCGTACTCGTCATCGATGTCTCCTGCGGGGCCGCCATCTTCATGACGATCCCGGCTTGGGGGTCTGCTTTTCCTACATCCGCGGCATCCATCCGGAGCTCCCCCGCAGACTGCAGCTGGGGGCGGCCGTTCCGGAGCATGTAGGGAGCGACCCATACGATCCAGAGCGCAACAGCAATGACAAGGATCACTGAGCTGCTAAGAGGGAAGTCCACAGTCAAAACGGTATGAGCAAGACGGCGGAGCGGACGGCATTGCCGGCGGTGTGTCGCGAGGCAACTGGCAAATCACTGGATTTATGTCAAAACTGCTGGTCAGGCGGGAGTTTCCGGCGCCCGCCCGGGGCTGCTCTTCAGCCACCGGGCCAGGAGTCCCTCGGGCACTTCCTCGGACGTCAGAGCGAAGGTCCGGTGGTCTGCCCAGCGGCCGTTGATGTGCAAGTAACGCGGCCGGTAGCCCTCGTCCCGGAACCCGAGTTTCTCCACTACCCGCAGGCTCGGGCCGTTCTCCGGGCGGATGTTGATTTCCATCCGGTGCAACCCGAGGGTCCGGAAGCAGTGGTCCGTCGCCATCGCCACCGCGGTGGGGGCGATGCCCTGGCCCGCACGGCTTTCGTCAACCCAGTAGCCCAGGGTGGCCATCATCGCCGAGCCCCACACGATCGAGGAGACGGTCAGCTGGCCGACGATGACCGGTTCCCGGAATCCGGGCGTCCAAGCGGTGATGACGAACGGCAGCGCGGTGGCCTGGGCCGCCTGGGCTTTGAGCGACCGCACCGTCTGCCGGTAGTCGGGCAAACCGCCGCCGGGCACCGGATTGGACGCCTCCCAGGGGGCAAGCCACGTGTCGTTGCGGGCGCGCAGGGCGCTCCACTCCTTGCGGTCCCGGTAGCGGATGGGCCGCAGCACCAGGTCCCCGCATTCCAGGGTCACCGGCCAGGTGAAGCTGCCCCCCACGGGACTATTTGGTCAGGCCGGAAGCGAAGCCGGGCAGCCATTCCCGCAGGCCGGGGCCGAGGTCCTCGCTGTCGCAGGCGAGCTGGACGCAGGCCTTGAGGTAGCTGAGTTTGTCACCGGTGTCGTAGCGGCGGCCGCGGAAGACGACGCCGTACACGCCGTAGCCCTCGCCCTGCCCGGCGGAGAGTTCCTGCAGGGCGTCGGTGAGCTGAATTTCACCGCCGCGGCCGGGCTCGGTGCGCTCCAGGACCTCGAACACGGCGGGGTGCAGGACGTAGCGGCCGATGATGGCCAGGTTCGAGGGGGCCTCGTCAGCGTCGGGCTTTTCCACGAGCTGCTTGATGCGGACGTACTCTTCGCCTTCAACCACCTCGACGTCGGCGCAACCGTAAGCGCTGATCTGCGACGGCTCGACCTCGATCAGGGCCACGACAGAGCCGCCGGTCTTGGCCTGGACCTCGATCATGGTGCTGAGCAGTTCGTCGCGGGCGTCAATGAGGTCATCGCCCAGCAGGACGGCGAACGGCTCGTATCCGACGTGCTGCTTGGCGCGCAGAACGGCGTGGCCAAGGCCCATTGGGTCGCCCTGGCGGACGTAGTGGATGTCGCCGAGGTTGCTGGCGGCCTGGATGGACTCCAGTTTGGCGGTGTCGCCCTTGGCTTCGAGGGTCGCCTCCAGCGTCGGGACCCGGTCGAAGTGGTCCTCGAGGGCGCGCTTGTTGCGTCCGGTAATCATCAGGACGTCGTTGAGCCCAACGTTCACCGCCTCCTCGACCACGTATTGGATGGCCGGCTTGTCGACCACAGGCAGCATCTCCTTCGGCATCGCCTTGGTGGCGGGAAGGAAGCGGGTGCCGAGGCCCGCAGCGGGGATGACGGCCTTACGGACGGAGGCGTTGGGGGTAATCACTCGACTAATCTAACCGAGGGCGCAAAACTTCACGTAATTTCCGACGTCGGCATGGCAGCCGTTCCGGCCCGCACCAACGCTGCCGCCCGGGTGAAAGGACACCAGCGTATGAGCACGAAGGAAGAGATCCGATCCAGCCACCGGCTGCGCCGGGCGGCCATGTCTGCCTCGGAGCTGGACGCCGCCGGCGCCGAGGTGGCCCGTCACGGCCTGGAGTGGGCGTGCGGGCTCGCGGACGGAGCGCCCCGTACGTTTGCCGCCTACTTGGGTGTCGCCTCCGAACCGCCCACCATGCCGCTGCTGGCCGCGCTCCACCATGCCGGCCACCGGGTCCTGTTGCCGGTCTGCGAAACGGACCTGGAACTGAGCTGGGTGTACTGGACTCCGGCGTCGCAATTTGCCCGGAGCCGCTACGCCCCGATCCAGGAGCCGATGGGGGAACGGCTCGGCACGTCCGTGATGGACGGTGTGACGGGGATCGTCCTGCCCGCCACGGCCCTGGACCGCGCGGGCAACAGGATCGGCCAGGGCGGTGGCTACTACGACAAATTTCTGGCGGCGCTGGCCGACCTGCTCCCCCACCCTGCCGGGTCCGGCACAGGCGGCAGCCACCACTGGCAGCCCCTGCCGACGGCGGCCGTCGTTTACGACGGCGAGGTCCTGCCGGCCGGCAGTATTCCCACGGAGCCGTTCGACCGGAAGGTTGATTGTGCCCTGACGCCGGGGGGCGTGGTTCCCCTGTCGGACTTTTCGTAGGGCTTTTCCGGGCTTGCCTTAGGCGTTGCCTGGGCGTTGTTAGGGCTTTCCGGAGGCGGGCGTGCGGGTGATAGAATTGGCACTCAGGCCCCGCGACTGCTAAGGCAGCACCGGACCTGCTCGTTTGTCCCAAAGGAGGAATTCCCGTGCCCACGTATGCATACGCCTGCAAGGACTGCAGCCACGCCTTCGAGACCGTGCAGTCGTTCACGGACAGCTCCCTGACGACGTGCCCGGAGTGCGAAGGCACGCTGCGCAAGAAGTTCAACAGCGTCGGCGTCGTGTTCAAGGGCTCCGGCTTCTACCGGACCGATTCGCGCGATTCCAAGGGCAGCACAGTCTCCGCCGCCCCGGCCGCGCCCGCAGCGTCGTCCACGGCGTCCGCGGCCGCCAGCTAGCGACCCACGCCGGACACGGCGGGGCCACCCGGCCCGGTGTCCCTCCGGTTTTCCACATAGCCGCTCCGGCACCTGAAGCCTGAGTGCGGGTCAGTCATAGCGTGGCCGTATGGCCCACCACATCCTCCGCTCTCCACCCGCCGCACTGCCGCGCCCCAGGCCTGCAGGGCCGCAGCGTCCCCGTCCGCGCATCCGCCCCGGAACCGGCCGCCAGATCCAGCGCCGACGCCGCCTCCGCGGCTGGCTTGGCAGGCAGCGCAGGCTTGCTGTGGCCCTCCTGTTGTGCCTCGCCGCCGGGCTCACGGTGCAGCAGCTGACCCCGGCACCCGACCCGACTGTCCCGGCGTGGGCAGCGGCCCGCGACCTGCCGCCCGGACGGGTGCTGGATGCCTCCGACGTCGTCGCCATCCAGGTTCCGCCCGGCATTGTCCCCGGCGGTCCGCTGAGCCGGGCCGCGCTGGAAGGCAAGCAACTGGCCGTGGCCCTGCGGAAGGGCCAGCTGTTCGCGGATTCCCAACTCGTCGGGCCGGGCCTGCTGGCGGGGAGTCCCCCGGGTGTGGCGGCCGTTCCGCTGCGGATGGCCGATCCCGCCTCGATCCAGCTGGTCTCCCCCGGCCAGCTGGTCAACGTGGTGATCACCAACGGCGACGGCCTGGCCCAGCCCGCGGCGTCGAAGGTTCTGGCCGCTGCCGTTCCTGTTCTTTGGACCTCCGCCCAGGGCGGCCGGGCGGCCCAGTGGCTCGACGCCAAGGAGACGGACGGTCTGATAGTCGTGGCCGCAACCGCGGAGCAGGCGCGGAAGCTGGCCGGCGCATCGACGCAGGGCAAGTTGTTCTTTGTGCTGGTAGGCGCCAGTCCGGGCTAAAGGTTGTTCCGCTGACCGGCTGCCGACGGGTGAGCCGGGCTAGCCCCAGTGCGGCGGACGCTGCTCCCGCAGCCAGGCATCGTGGTCGTAGCTGCCGGGCTGGTCGCCCCAGCGGCGCGGATCGTCCTCCGCAGCCTTGTTGGGCAGCACGCCGCGGGTGCCAGCTGTGGCGGCCGCCGTTTTCGTCGGCTGCGAGGGGGCGTCCTCCGCGGCGGGTTCCTCGTCCTCGGGATCCTGATCCCCGGGGGCCGTGTCCGCAGCTTCCCCGGCGTCCTCCGCGGCGGGTTCCTGGTCCGCAGGATCCTGTTCCCCGGCCTCCGGCTCCGCGGGAGCCGGGGTGCCCGCGTAGACAAAGTCGTCGGCCAAGTCCTGGTCCACGTGGTCTTCGTTATCGCCGTGAGCACTCATGCCGCCGGCCTCCTTACTGCAATTCTCAATTCGTGCCGCCGGGCGCCGAGCAGTTCAGCCGCGGAATTTATCCGCGGAGTTTAACCGCGGTCTGCGGCCGACGCCGGAGCGTAGGCCTCCAGGCCGTCTTCGACGCTAAGGTTCTCGATGTCGTCGGAGAACCCGGGCGAGGTCCGCGACCGGCTCGGAGCAACGGGCTTCTCCAGGCCGAGGTATCCGCCGATCCGGTCAGCACAGGCGGAAGGATCCGTGAAAACCTCTATGGTCCATAGTGGCATGTACCGCCAGCCCATGCGCTCGAGCAGCTGCGGCCGGAGACGGCTCCGCTCACGCACCGACATCCGGCGGTACCGCTCGGTTCCGTCGGACTCGATGGCCACCGGGCTGGGAATCTCGGCTTCGTCCTGGCCGATGGTGTGCATGGGGTCCGCGGCCGCCACCATATCCACGACGCCGTCGTACTGGTGCCAGACCCTGGCCCCGCGGGCCCGGAGCCGGTCGCCCAAATCTGCCACCAGCGGGTCGGCACCCAGCGACTGTTCGCTGGCCGCCGCGCGGGATGCGGGGCTGCCCAGGTCGGAGTTGCCCGCGATCTCGCGGTCGAGGAGCTCGTAGAAGTCCACGGCGCCGTGGCTCAGCCGGGTCACGTCCAGATCCTCGGGACGGAAGCAGCTGAGTACGTGTACGGAGCGCCGTGCCCGGGTCATGGCCAGGGCGAACTTCGCGCGGCCACCCTCGGCCGAGAGCGGCCCGAGGCTGTGCAGGGCGCGCCCGTGCGGGGTGCGGCCGTATCCCGGGGAGAAGATCACGTGGTCCCGGACCAGCCCCTGTGCACGTTCGAGGTCCACCACGCGGAACGACTCGTCGCCGGCGGTGAAGAAGCTGCCGAGCAGTGGGTGGTTCGGCAGTTGACGGCGGATGGCCTCGCCAATCCGCGCGGCGTGCCGCAGGCTTCCCGTGACGACGGCCAGCGAGGTGCGGGGCCGGAGCCGGGCGTGGTCGAAGACCAGTTCCACCACGCGGTTCACCTCGGCGACCACCGATTCCACGCCGTCATGGTCCGCGCTGGGCAGGCCTGTCCCGTCCGGCAGGTATTCCACCGTCAGCGCCCGGTCCAGGCCGGTGGCCGACTGCCCCTCGGGAAGCCGGCGGAGTTCGCCGTCGTAGAATCCCTTGCTCAACTGCCGGACGAGGTCCTCGTCGACGGCACGGTAAACGGTCCGCAGGTTCCAGACCGGCAGTACGGCGGCCAGTGCCCGGTAGGCGCTGTCGACCGGGTGGTGCGGGTTCTCTCCGGCGGCGAGCCGTTCCACCCCCACGGTGAAGCTGCGCGGGCTGGCGATCTTGTCATCACCGAAGGCGATGACCTGGCGGGAACGGGCGACGGCGGGCAGGACGGCCTGCAGCGAGGTCGCCTCGGCGTCGAGGATCACCACAGCATCGAAGTGCTGCTCGGCAGGGAGGAGGCTGGGGAGCAGGTACGGGCTGACGGACCAGACCGGAACCAGCCGGGGCACCAGTTCGGGTGACTGGGCTGTGAGGGCCGTCGGGGTCACCCGTCCGTCCTTGAGCAAGCTGCGCAACAGGTCGGCCTGCCGGGGATGCTCGCTGAGGGCGGCGCGCCACCGTTCGGCCAGTTTCCAGCGCAGCCGGGCGGCGCCGCTGGCGATGTGGGCGTTGTCAGCCAGGCGGTACTCAGCCTCAAGCTGTCGGAGGGCGTCGCCGTCGGACATGGCAAGGTAGTCGTCGCCGCTGATCATGGCCTCCAGCGCGGACTGCCACCAGGCGAGCTCGAGTTCAGAAGCCACCGATCCGGCAGGGACCTCCCGTTCGGCGAGGTCGGCGAGGAGTTCGCCCAGGCCGTGCTCGCGCATGTTCTCCACCAGCAGCGTCCGCTCAGGGAGAGTCTCCAGGGTGCCGGTGTCCGCGACGAGCCGTTCCAGCCGTTCCATCAGTTCGGGGTACGGCGTGTCCCGGACGTTGCCGCCGGCCTCCGTGTGCCGGACGGCGGCCGAAAGTTCGGCCAGCTCGGATTCGAGGTCACGGTACAGCGCAGTGATTTCGGCCAGGCCGGACGGGACCGCGGGGTGGCGCTGGGTGGTGGCGTATTCGGACCATGTGGCCCGCTGTTCCTGGACCAGCAACAGCGAACTGTGCAGGTCTGCGATGTGGACGCCGGGTCGGACGTATTCTTTGGCGACCCGACGCAGCCGGGAACGCTGCATCGAGGCCATCTCGATGTTCCGCTCCCGGCGCCAGGCAGAGGGGGCGGTGGCAGAGATGAGGTCGTGGACGGGTCGGTCGAAAATGTCGGGGGTGAACTTGTCCAGGCTTTCCCGGACGGCAACCAGCAAGTCGATCTGGTCGCCCCACTCGCTGAAGGTTGTCCCGAGGCGGATCTCCGCGTGCTCGGCGACCTCGTTCATGCGTTCGCGCAGCTGCGGGAGCTTCTCCGCCACGGAGACGGCCACCTGCTGCGCTTCCTGGGTTTCTTTGCGGGTCAGAAGCCGGGCTCCGTGCCAGGGGCTCATGGTGGAGGCACGGCTGAAGCTGCCCAGCTCGGCAGCGCGTTTGAGCCGGCCGGCAAGTTCCTCGCGGTCCCGGATGCTGTCCAGCACGCTGCGCTTGAGCCGAACCGTGGTGGCCGGTGCCGGGTGGATGGCGGTGAGCGCCGCCAGCGACTGCATGGCCTCGTAGGGAGAGCAGCCCCAGCGCTGGCGGACGTTGTGCAGGGACGCCACATGGTCCATCAGGGCGTGCCGGTGTTCGGTCAGCGTCGAGTGCAGGTTTTTCAGCTGCGGTTCGAGCGACTTTTCGTTCCGCACAATCGCGCGGACCAGCTGGCCCTTGAGCTGCAGCGGCGTAGAGTTGCCCGCTAGCTGGACCAGCAGGGAATCGAGTCCGAGTGTCTCCAGCTGGCCGGATATTTCGCCGAGGCTGGCCCGGCGGTCGCTGACCACCAGGACGCTTTTACCCTCGTCGACCAGCGCCCCGATGGTGTTGATCGCGGTCTGGGTCTGGCCGGTGCCCGGGGGGCTGCTGACCACCAGGGAGTCGCCGGCGCGGACGGCGTCCACGACGTACTGCTGGTCCGTGTCGGCGTCGAGCAGGAGGAGCTCGTCCGCCGGGCTGCGTTCGTCGGTGCTGGGGAACCGGCCGGGGACCGGTGCGGGGACGTCCACCGGAGTGCCGGCGGCTGCGCGTGCCAGCGAGGCCACGAGCGGGTTGCCCGGGTTGATCCAGGGGTCGTCGAGGTTGCCGGAGAGGTCAGCGAAGGTGGAGACCAGCAGGTTGTGTTCGATCTCGGCGCCGTGGATCGGCTGGACCAGGGTGCCCAGGCGGTCCAGCACGGGCTGGGGATCGTACCGGGCGGTGCTGTAGGCCATCCGGGTCACGGCGTTGACGTCGAAGACAATGCCGTGGATGGATTTGAGGTGCCGGACCAGGGCCGGGTTGATCCGGGCCTGCTCGGTCAGCTGCAGCTCGTAGTCGTCCTCGCCCGGGCGGACGGTGAGTGAGATGGCGGAGAGCATCACGGGGGCGGATACCCGCTGCGGCTTGCCTCCGACGGCGGAGGTCCAGACAACGGTGCCGGCGGAGAAGTACCCGGCGTCGATGCCGCGGTCGTTTGCCAGTTCGAAGATCTTGGAGCGCAGGTTGCGGGACGCCCTCGCGGCGACAACGTACTGCTGCCGGTCGCGGATCAGGGTGGACAGGCGGGTCCGGCGCCCGGCCATCAGCTGGGCCAGGCCCGAGGGATGGGCGTGGGTCAGGTCGATGGAGCCTTCAGGGGTTTTGGTAAACCGCAGCATGGTGTCTGCTCCGGTGACGGGCTTGAGGCCCGACAGCCATTTCCTGAACTCCTCGGAGCCCTCGGGGTGGCCTTGACCTACTGACACTTCTGCCTTCTTTTCTGTGCTCACGATTTCTGGGTTCGCGCGGGACGCCCTGGACCATACCGGCATGCTTTCGAGGGTAGCCCGAATCCGGGGCCAGTGCGGGGCCGCAACACTGGCGCACACCAAATTCGTGGCTCAAATACCCCGGCCTGTCAGAAGGCCTGGCGGTTCCGGAGTGCCGGTGGCAAAGAAAATGGCCGGCCTCCGAGGAGACCGGCCATTCACTACGCTATTCCCATTCGATGGTTCCCGGCGGCTTGCTGGTGACGTCCAGCACCACGCGGTTCACGCCGTCCACCTCGTTGGTGATCCGGTTGGAGATCCGGGCCAGCAGCTCGTAGGGCAGCCGGGACCAGTCGGCCGTCATGGCGTCCTCGGAGGACACCGGGCGCAGCACGATCGGGTGTCCGTACGTGCGTCCGTCGCCCTGGACCCCGACGCTGCGGACGTCGGCCAGGAGCACGACGGGCATCTGCCAGACTTCGTTGTCGAGTCCGGCGGCGGTCAGTTCGGCGCGGGCGATGGCGTCGGCCTTGCGGAGCAGGTCCAGGCGCTCCTTGGTGACCTCGCCGACAATCCGGATGCCGAGGCCGGGGCCCGGGAAGGGCTGCCGGCCGACGATTTCCTGCGGCAGGCCGAGCTGGGCGCCGACAGCGCGGACCTCGTCCTTGAACAGGGCGCGCAGCGGTTCGACAAGTTCGAACTGCAGGTCCTCGGGAAGGCCGCCCACGTTGTGGTGGCTCTTGATGTTGGCCGCACCTTCGCCGCCGCCGGATTCGACGACGTCGGGGTACAGGGTTCCCTGCACGAGGAACTTGATCTTCTCGCCATGGGCGGCGGCCTCGGCGATGATCGCCAGTTCGGCTTCCTCGAAGGCGCGGATGAATTCGCGGCCGATGATCTTGCGCTTCGTTTCGGGATCGCTGACGCCGGCGAGGGCGGCCTGGAAGCGCTCCTGCTCGTTGGCGACGTACAGTTTGACGCCGGTGGCGGCGACGAAGTCGCGCTCCACCTGCTCTGCCTCGCCTTCACGCAGCAGGCCGTGGTCGACGAAGACACACGTCAACTGGTCGCCGACGGCACGCTGGACGAGGGCCGCGGCCACGGCGGAGTCGACGCCGCCGGAGAGGCCGCAAATCACCCGGGAGTCGCCGATCTGTTCGCGGATCCGCGCGACCTGCTCCTCAAGGATGTTGCCGGTGGTCCAGTTCGGTTCGAGCTTGGCGCCCTTGAAGAGGAAGTTCTCCAGGACTTCCTGGCCGTACGCCGAGTGCTTCACCTCCGGGTGCCACTGGACACCGTAGAGGCACTTTTCCTCGTTGGCGAAAGCGGCGACGTCGGCGCCGGCCGTCGTCGCGAGGACCTCGAAGCCCGCCGGGGCCTCATGCACGGAGTCGCCGTGGCTCATCCAGGTGCTCTGGTGCTGCGGCATTCCCTCGAGGATGGAACGGCCTTCGCCGATGGTGGTGGTCTCGGTGGCGCCGTACTCGCGCAGACCGGTCCGGGCCACCTTGCCGCCGAGGGCGTTGGCCATGGCCTGGAAGCCGTAGCAGATGCCGAAGACCGGGACGCCGGCCTCGAACAGGTCCGCCCCCACGCTGGGGGCACCCTCGGCGTAGACGCTCGAGGGTCCGCCGGAGAGGATGATGGCGGACGGGTTCTTCGCCAGCAGCTGCTCGGTGCTGTAGGTATGCGGAACAACTTCCGAATACACATTCGCTTCCCGGACGCGGCGGGCAATCAGCTGCGCGTACTGGGCACCGTAGTCAACAACCAGCACCGGCCTTTGGGACGTCTGGGATGCAGTGGGAGTGGTCACCGTACTAGCCTACTTTGCGGCGCCGGTCCCCCGCACATCGAAAAGCCTCCCGTAAGCGAACTCACAGGCCGGCGCGCCGCCGGCAACCAGGGGCCAGCGGCGCTACCGGTCAGTAGCGCTGCGGGGCCTGCGGGTTGGCGGCCAGTTCCGCGTCCACCTCGGCGTGGAACCGCTTCTCCACGAAGAAGGACAGGAACGGCACCACACCGCCGAGGGCCAGAATGATGAGCTTGGCGAAAGGCCAGCGCATTAGCGACCAGAGCCGGAAGTTGGACATCAGGTACACCACATACATCCACCCGTGCACGATCAGCACCGCGATGGAGACGTTGACCCCGCCAATGACTCCCGGGGGCTCTGCGTCGGCGAACCCGAAGCCGAAGGCCTGCCCGGTCACGGCGTTGGTGCCGCCGGCAAAGAGGTACTGGCCGAAGACGTAGCGGGCCACCAGCTCCGCGCAGAGCAGGAGCAGCATGGAACCGGTGAGGTACGCCAGGACCTTGTAGAACTTCAGGGCGGAGCGGATCTGCGCCTCGGTCCCGCCGAAGCGGCGCTTTTTGCCGCCGGGGGTTCCCGTTCCGTTGGACTGCTGCGGCTGGATGGCCGGCTGGGGCTCGATCATGATTGCACTCTCGGATTGGTTGGTTCGGTTTCGGGGGAATCTGCGTTGTGGGGACCGTCTCCGGCGGAGCGGCGGGCGGCTTCTTCGTCCTGGGCGTCCTCGAGGCCGCGGCGGTAGTCATCCTTGACCAGGCGCCACCAGATGAACAGGGCGAAGCCGGCAAACACCACCCATTCCGCGGCGTAGAAGAGGTTAAGCCAGTTCACCGTCGTCGCGGGCGGCTGCGGGCCGATCTTCAGGGGCCTGATGGCCCCCGAGACGGCGACGTCGGAGCTGCCGGACCGCTCGGCACTGGCCGCGACGAATCCCGGATAGCTGCTGACGTCCCAGAGGTTGATCAGTTCGGCGACGGACACCGCGCTGGCCCGCCCGGGGCCGGCGTCGGTGTTGGGCACCGGCGCTTCCGACGGGATCAGCCTGCCGGTGAGTTCGACGGCGCCCGACGGCGGCGGCGTCGCCTCGGAGGGGTCTGCAACCCAGCCCCGCGCGACCGGGATCCAGGTCTGCGGCGAGGCTCCGGCCCCCGTCAGGGCCGGGGCGCCCTGCACGGCGAAGGCGGAGACTATCCAGAAGCCCTTGGTGCCGCCGTTGACCCGGCCGGGCACGAGGACCTGCTTCTTCGCGTCGTAGTGGCCGGTGGCCGTGACCACCTGGTCCGCGACGGTGCCCGGGAAGTAGTGCCCAGGTGCCAGGACCGACGTCAGTGGCCGGGGATCCTCGGTGCCCGTGGAAACCGGCACCTCGGACTGCGTTGAGCGGCCGAATTGCCACTGGCTCAACAGTACGAAGACCCCCGAGATGACGATCGCAAACACAAGGCCTGCGATCCAGCGGGGTTTGAGGGCGGTTTTCAGCACCCCTTAACCGTACTTCGTCCGCGTGTAGAACAACGAAACGGTCCCTTCAAAGGGCTTGCCCCAAGAGTGGGGCACCAAGCTTGCCCCAATCTCAGTGGTCGAAGAACACCAGGCTGGAATTGATCAGTTCCGAAATCACTTCGGAATCGTAGGCGCGGCGGAGTGATTCCCGGAATGATTCCTTGGACAGGGAGCGGGCCAGGGTGGCGAGCACTTCAAGGTGCTCGGAGAAGGAACTCGCGGGCGTGGCGATCAGCAGGACAATCGTGGCGGGCCCGTCGGCGGCACCGAAGTCCAGCGCGCTGCCGTACTTGGTAATGCCGACCGCGATCGAGGTGCGGGAGACGAACTCGCTGCGCGCGTGAGGCAGCCCCACACCGCCGGGAAGCCCGGTGGCCAGCTGGTGCTCGCGGGCGTTGACGCTGCCGAGGAACCCCTCCAGGTCGGAGATCCGGCCTGCCTCGTACATTCGCTGCGCCAGCTGCGCGGCCGCGTCGAACTTGTCTTTGGCGTCCAGCTCCAGGATCACCATTTGCGGCGTGGTGAGCTCGGCATCGTACCGGTCCAGTGGTTCCGCCAAGAGGTGTCCCTTCGATGTGGCGCCAGCGCGGGCCGGCGGGTGGTGCGCCGTACGGCGCGCCCGGTCAGCGCAGCGGAACGATGTCCTCGACGCCCAGGCGCGCGGCGTCGGCGGACTCGTCGTCCGGCTGCTCCTGGCTCAGCCGTTCGGCGTCGACCCGGGCCAGGTAGTGCTTGATTTCGCTCTCGCGCTGCGCGTCACTCCAGCCGAGAACCTCGCCCATCAGTTTAGCGACTACCGGGGCCGCCGACACACCGCGGTCCCACGCCTCGATCGAGATCCTCGTCCGCCGGGTCAGGACGTCCTGCACGTGGCGGGCGCCCTCGTACTTGGCGGCGTAAACGGCTTCGGCCGCCAGGTAGTCGTCGGCACCCGGGAGCGGCTCGGCGAGCTCCGGATTCTCCCCGATGAGGGCCAGGACTTCCGGGGCCATGGATCCGTAGCGGTTGAGCAGGTGTTCGATCCGCGCCACGTGGACGCCGGTCTCGTCCGCCATCCGGTTGCGCTTGTTCCACGCCGCTTTGAAGCCGCTGGCGCCCAACAGCGGGATGGATTCGGTGCACGACGGCGGAACCCGTTCGTCCATGCTGCGGGTTGCCTCGTCGACGGCGTCCTTCGCCATGACACGGTAGGTGGTCCATTTGCCGCCGGCCACCACCACGAGGCCGGGCACCGGGTGGGCGACGACGTGTTCGCGGGACAGTTTGGCGGTCGAGTCGTTTTCCCCGGCGAGCAGCGGGCGCAGGCCGGCGTAGACACCCTCGACGTCCTCGCGGGTCAGGGGCCGTTTGAGCACCTTGTTGACGTGTTCGAGGATGTAGTCGATGTCCTTGCTCGATGCCGCGGGGTGGGCCTTGTCCAGGTGCCAGTCGGTGTCGGTGGTGCCGATGATCCAGTGCCGGCCCCAGGGGATGACGAACAGTACGGACTTCTCAGTCCGCAGGATCAGGCCCACGGTGGACTGGAAGCGGTCCCGTGGCACCACGAGGTGGATGCCCTTGGAGGCGCGCACCTTGAGCTGGCCGCGGTCGGTGACCATCGCCTGGGTCTCGTCGGTCCAGACGCCGGTGGCATTGATGACCTGCTTGGCGCGGATGTTGAAGCTGGAGCCGTCCTCGTGGTTGACCACCTTGGCGCCCACCACGCGTTCGCCCTCGCGCAGGAAGTCCACCACGGCCATCTGGTTGACCGCGTGTGCGCCGTAGTAGGCGGCGGTGCGGATGAGGTTCGCGACGTACTTCGCGTCGTCGACCTGGCCGTCGTAGTAGCGGATGGATCCGACGAAGGCGTCGTCCTTGAGGCTCGGCGCCGCCCGGAGGGTGCCGCGCCGGCTCAGGTGTTTGTGGAACGGGACGCCCCGGCTGTGGCCGCCGGTGATGGACATCGCGTCGTAGAGGGCGATGCCTGAGCCGACGTAGGGCCGTTCGACGAAGCGCTTGGTCAGCGGATAGAGGAACGGCACGGGCCGGGCAAGGTGCGGGGCGAGGACGGAGAGGATCAGGCCACGCTCGTGCAGGGCCTCTTTGACCAGGGCGAAGTCCAGCATTTCCAGATACCGCAGGCCGCCGTGGATGAGTTTCGAGGACCGGGACGATGTGCCGGCCGCCCAGTCATTGGCCTCGACAATGCCGACGCTGAGCCCGCGGGTCACGGCATCGAGGGCAGCCCCGGCACCAACGATTCCGCCGCCAACAATCAGGATGTCCAGTTCTTTGCCGGGCTGGGCGCTGGCCTTGAGCACCGCGAGTGACGCCTCGCGTTCCGCGGGTCCGAGCGCGCCGCCCGCCAAAGGAGCACCACCGGGAAAACTGTTCATCTCACGCCTCCGTCCGGATCAAACCTCGTAGTGCACCACACTACTTCCAAGTTCAGCCGTTGGGCAGGGCTCCGGGCAGCCCGGAGGAGGGCTTAGTTTCCGGCGTAGGGCGAGACGACGACGTCGACGCGCTGGAATTCCTTCAGGTCCGAATAGCCGGTGGTCGCCATGGAGCGGCGGAGCGCCCCGATGAGGTTCGAGGTGCCGTTGGTGTGGTGGCCCGGACCGAACAGGACCTCTTCGAGCGGTCCGACGGTGCCGACATTGGCCCGGTCGCCGCGGGGCAGTTCGAGGTGGTGGGCCTCCTGGCCCCAGTGCCAGCCCTTGCCGGGGGCTTCCTCGGCACGTGCCAGGGCACTGCCGAGCATCACGGCGTCGGCGCCCATGGCGATGGCCTTGACGATGTCACCCGAGGTGCCCATGCCGCCGTCGGCGATCACGTGCACGTAGCGTCCGCCGGATTCGTCCATGTAGTCGCGGCGGGCGGCGGCAACATCGGAGATGGCCGAGGCCATCGGCGAGTGGATGCCCAGGGCGCGGCGGGTGGTGGTGGTCGCTCCCCCGCCGAAGCCGACCAGGACGCCGGCGGCGCCGGTGCGCATGAGGTGCAGGGCCGGGGTGTAGCCGGCGGCCCCGCCCACGATCACCGGGACGTCGAGTTCATAGATGAACTGCTTGAGGTTCAGCGGCTCGTGATCCTTGGAGACGTGCTCTGCGGAGACGGTGGTGCCACGGATGACGAAAATGTCGACGCCGGCGGCCAGCACGGTCTTGTAGTGCTCCTGGGTGCGCTGCGGTGTCAGCGAGCCGGCCACGGTCACCCCGGCGGCGCGGATTTCGGCGAGCCGCGAGGTGATCAGTTCGGGCTGGATGGGGGCCTGGTAGAGCTCCTGCATCCGGCGGGTGACGGCCGGGCTGTTGGTCTCGTCCTCGAGGGCAGCGATCTGCTCCAGGACAGGCTGCGGGTCTTCATACCGGGTCCAGAGCCCTTCGAGGTCGAGGACGCCGAGACCGCCGAGCCTGCCGAGGGCGATGGCGGTTTCCGGCGACATCGCGGAATCCATCGGGGCGGCGATGACGGGCATATCGAACTTGTAGGCGTCGATCTGCCAGGAGACGGAGACGTCCTTGGGATCACGCGTACGTCGGTTGGGGACGATCGCAATGTCGTCCAGGGAGTAGGCACGACGCCCACGCTTGCCACGGCCAATCTCAATCTCGTAAGTCACGTGCCCACTTTACTTGACCCTGCCCGCGGGCCGTCATTTCACGCCGGCCGTTGCGGCTCGCGGGGCTCCGGGCCGCCCGGCCGCCGGATCCGCCAGGCCGATCAAGGGGCATCCCGGGGCTCGAAATTAATCGATAGTCAACACTGACTTGACACGATTAGTCAATAGTTTACAAAACGTGAAAATGCCCTTACGTTTGCTTCGGCCCGCCGGGATCGACCGGCGGGCCTCCACCCCCAGCTCCGGGCCTTCCGCAATGCCCGGTCGAAGAAAGCAGAACCCATGGGAAGTGCATCACTCAGGACCTCACGTGTCCTGGCCCTGTCGCTGGCCGCCGTCGTCGGCACGCTGACTCTGGCCGTCTCCCCCGTCTCCGCGGCCCCCGGGCCGGTCACCTCGCAGACCACGCCCGCACCGGAGGTCAACGCCGGCGAGGCGTACACGCAGTTCATCGTCAGCTTCAAGAAGACCCCCGGCAACGCCACGCCCAACGGCCGCGCCAACGCCTGGGGCAAGGCCGCGAAGCAGCAGGGGGTCAGTGTGCGGGAACTCCGCACCATGGCCACGGGCGGCACGCTGATCGCTTCGGACAAAGCGCTGTCCGGCCAGTCCGCCCAGGACTTCATGGACAACATCGCAGCCTCGGGCGCCGTCGACGCCGTCGAGCCCGATGCCCGCATGACTGCCGTGCTGGCGCCCAACGACACCCGCTACGGCGAGCAGTGGGACTTCACCGGCGCCAACGGAATGCGCATCCCGGGAGCCTGGGACGTCTCCACCGGTGCGGGCTCCACGGTGGCGGTGATCGATACCGGGATCACCGCGCACCCGGACCTGGACGCCAACGTGCTGCCGGGTTATGACTTCGTCACGGACGCCACCGCGGCACGGGACGGCAACGGCCGGGACGCCAACCCCCAGGACCAGGGCGACTGGTACGCGGCCGGCGAATGCGGACAAACCGCGGCCGCCAACTCGTCCTGGCACGGCACCCACGTGTCCGGGACCATCGCCGCCGTCACCGGCAACGCCACCGGGGTGGCCGGCGTGGCACCAAACGCCAAGGTCCTCCCCGTCCGGGTCCTGGCCAAGTGCGGCGGGTCGCTGTCCGACATCGCCGACGCCATCATTTGGGCCTCCGGCGGGACGGTGGCCGGAATCCCGGTCAACGCCAACCCGGCAAAGGTCATCAACATGAGCCTGGGCGGTTCCGGCGCCTGCGGCACCACCTACCAGGCGGCCATCGACTCGGCCGTCTCGCGCGGCACCACCGTGGTGGTAGCTGCCGGCAACAGCAACCAGGACGCTTCCGGCTTCCGGCCGGCCAACTGCAACTCGGTGGTGACCGTGGCCGCCAGCAACCCCAGCGGCTCCCTGTCCTACTACTCGAACTACGGCGCGACCGTTGACCTCACCGCGCCCGGCGGCGACACCAGCGTCAGCGGCGGCGGCATCCTCTCCACCCTGAACACCGGGACCACAACCCCCGGCGCGGCGGGGTATGCCTTCTACCAGGGCACTTCAATGGCCACCCCGCACGTCGCGGGGCTGGTGGCGCTGATGAAGGCCAAATCGCCGTCCCTAACTCCGGCCCAGGTCGAGTCCACCCTCCGGCAGGGCACGCGCGCCATGCCGGGCGGCTGCACCAAGGGTTGCGGCGCGGGCCTTTCGGATGCCACGGCCACCATGGGGCTGCTGGGCGGAACCACACCGCCGCCGTCGGGCAACCTGCTGCTCAACCCCGGCTTTGAAAGCGGTGCGGCGTCGTGGACCTCCGACCACACCGACACCTTCGAAACCGGGACCGACGCCCGCACCGGCAGCGGCTTCGCCGGGCTGAACGGCTGGGGCCAGTCGACGTCGTACACGCTCGATCAGACCATCACCATCCCGTCCTCCGTGACCGGTTCCTCCCTCTCCTTCTACCTCAAGACGCTGACGGACGAGACCACCGCGTCCTCGGCCTACGACACGCTGAAGGTGCAGGCCATCAGCGGCGGCGTCACCACGACGCTGGCCACCTACTCCAACCTGAACAAGTCCGCCGGCTACGTGCTCAAGACCCTGGACCTGTCCTCGTTCAAGGGCAAGAGCGTGACCGTGCGCTTCCTGGGCGTGGAAGATTCCTCGCTCAAAACCTACTTCTTCGTGGACGACACCTCGGTGACCACCTCGTAGCACGGGCCGCGCAACGAATGGGCATGCCCTCCCCTCCCGGATGGGCATGCCCATTCTTTGTGCCAGGGAACGGACATAGTGGCGTTATGTCCACTGGCCGCTGTGACGGGAGGGCATGTCCCGCGGCGGAGCCGGCCCCGCGCAGGGCAGTGTCAGCGCGGCAGGTACGCTGGCGGCATGCGTAAAGGGTGGATCTTCGACGGCCACATCGCCGGGCTGGGAACGGAATCCGGGCTGCGCGCGGTGCTCGGCCTCTGGCAGCGGTCCCCCTTCGGACCCTTCACTGATGCCATGGTGGAGCTGCCCTCGGGCCACCGGATTCTCCTGGCCCCGACCGCCGAAACCTGTGACTTCATCGCCTCGGTCTATCACTTTGACGAGAGCCGCGTGGTGGAGGTGGCGGCCGCCCATGAGGGAGGGCAGCTCACCGTCGACGCCGGTCCCCTCAGCGTGCGGGCCACCATCGGCGACCGCACCCTGCTGGGCGGCTTCGTCCGCCTGGTCCCGCGACCGGTGGCGGTGCACCCGCTGTGGTTGCGGGCCGTCAACCCGGTCGCTGCCAAGGTCAGCCCCGGAGCCCGCACCGCAGGCGCCGCCAAAGACGGACGGACCGAGTACTACGGCGTGACGGACCTGCACCACATCGGGGCAGCACGCATGAGCTGGGAAGGCGCCGACGCCGGGTCGCTGGCCGCCGTCCGGCCCCCGGTCACCTTCGGTTTCAGCAGCGTGCCCGCTGCGCCCAGCCTGGCCCGCGTGCGGACCACGGTGACGCCGACCGCGCGCGCGGACACGCCCTGACACTCGGCCACGGGGCCGCTCAGGCCCCTTCGGCCTCATCCACACTGAGCTGGGATTCGAACATCCGGAAGTACCGGCCGCGCAGCGCCACCAGTTCCCGGTGCGTGCCTTGCTCCACGATCCTGCCGTCCTCGAGCATGTAGACCACGTCCGCTTTTTCGATCGTGGCCAGCCGGTGGCTGATCGCAATGATGGTGCTGGTGCGGTCGGCGAAGAGGCGGGTGAAGATCCGGTGTTCGGCCAGCGCGTCGATCGCCGAGGTCGGCTCATCCATCACCATAAACGCCGCGTCGCGGTAGAAGTTCCGGGCCATCGCCAGGCGCTGCCACTGGCCGCCGGAGAGCCCGCTGCCCTTCCGGCCCCGGGGATCCTCCATCCAGTTGCTGACGTGGTTGTCCAGCCCGTTGGGCAGCTTGGAGATGAACTCGAGCGCCTCGGCGTCAGCCGCGGCCCGGCGGACCCGCCCGTCATCCCGTGCCGCATCGACGTCGCCGAAGAAGATGTTCTCCGCAGCCGTAGCGAACTCGTATTTGAGGAACTCCTGGCTGAGCACTGCCAGGTGGCGGTGCCAGGACTTCACGTCGACGGCGGCGAGGTCCACGCCGTCGAGCATCACCTGGCCGGAGTCCGGCCGGTAGAGCCCGGCCAGGATCCGGATCAGCGTGGATTTGCCTGCACCGTTTTCCCCGACGATGGCGATGTGCTGGCCCTCCCGGATGGTCAGGGAGATGCCTTTGATGACTTCGAGGTCGCTGCCGGTGTAGGTGAAACGGATGTCACGCAGCTCCACCGTTTCGGGCGGGGCCAGCAGGGGCGGGGCGTGGCCGGAGTGCACGGGCAGCGCCATGAACAGCTCGTAGTCCTTGAGGTTGGCGAGGTCCTCATCGATGGAACTGAGCGAGGAGACCAGGCTGTTCGCGGTGGACAGGGCACGGCTGACGATCTGCTGGACGTAGAGGAACTGGCCCACGGGTTGGGCACGCGCGATGATCTGGCCGACCACCCAGATCAGCGAGACCACCTCGGCGCCGTACTGCAGGGCGTCGGCGGCGAGCTGTTTGGGGATGTAGCGCTTCTGGAAGTCGAGCCGGCGCTTTTCATCCGCGTCCCGGAGCCGGGAGCGCAGCCCCATGAGGTAGCCGACAATCCCGTACAGCCGCATCTCGGCGATGTGCTGCGGGCGCAGGAGGTTCGTTTCGATCATCCGCCGCTGCCGGCGGGAGTCCACCTGGGTGTTCCAGTGCGCGATCTGCTCGCGGGAAAGTTTGAACTGCAGGTAGACGCTGGGCACGATCGCCACCAGGACAATCACGGCGATCCACCAGCTGACCAGCAGCAGCGCGCCGATGGCGAGGAGCACCGAGACCAGCTGGGTGAAGATCGCGGCGATCCGGTCCAGGACGCGGGCATAGGAGTCGGAGAAGCGCTTGGCGCGGTCGTAGAGGTCCACCGTCTCCTTGTCGTCATAGCGCCAGAAGTCCAGGGCCAGGAAGCGCTCGTACATCAGGTCCCCGACGATCGCGCCCACCCTGAAACTCATCAGCTGCTGGATGTAGCGGTCCACGCTGCTGAACGCTCCCCAGAACAGGCCGAGGGCAGCGGTGATGATGACGTAGACAATGGCCTGTTGCCCCGCGGCGGCATTGCCCGCGTATGCGGCCGCCAGCGCCGTCGTCGTCAGGGCGGCGAAGTAGGTGGTGACGAGCGGCAGCAGTGCCGAGATCAGCGAGCCCAGAACCTTCATGACGACGGCGGCCGGGGAGGCCCGGAAGCTGACCCGCAGCACCTGCGCGACCGCCCGGGCGTAGGGCCTGAGCGCCAGTTTGCGCCGGGGCTCACGCGCGGGCAGGAGTTCGGACATGTTCCCAGCCTAGTTGCGGGTCGCGGCGCTGTTAACGCAGGCAGGCCACGGGAAGAATCCCGTGACCTGCCTGCGTTGGGCCCACGCCCGCCGGGTTCCCTGGCCGAGCTTGCGAGGCTAGGGGCGGGTGGGGATCAGCGCGAGCCGTAGTTCGGCGCTTCCACCGTCATCTGGATGTCATGCGGGTGGGATTCCTTCAGGCCGGCCGGTGTGATCCGGACGAACTTTCCGCGAGCCTTGAGCTCCGGGACGGTCGGGGCGCCGGTGTAGAACATGGTCTGGCGGAGGCCGCCCACCAGCTGGTACGCCACCGAGGCGAGCGGTCCACGGTAGGCCACCCGGCCTTCGATGCCTTCGGGGATCAGCTTGTCGTCGCCCGAGACGTCGGCCTGGAAGTAACGGTCCTTCGAGTAGGACGTGTTCTTGCCGCGGGTCTGCATCGCCCCGAGCGAACCCATGCCGCGGTAGAGCTTGAACTGCTTGCCGTTGACGAAGATCAGGTCGCCCGGGGACTCGTCGCAGCCTGCCAGCAGGGAGCCGAGCATCACGGTGTCCGCGCCGGCTACGAGGGCCTTGCCGATGTCGCCGGAGTACTGGAGTCCGCCGTCGGCGATCAGCGGAACGCCGGCCGGGATGGCGGCCTTGGCGGACTCGTAGATGGCGGTGATCTGCGGGACGCCGACGCCGGCCACCACACGCGTGGTGCAGATGGAGCCCGGTCCCACGCCCACCTTGATGCCGTCGGCACCGGCGTCGATCAGCGCCTGGGCGCCTTCACGGGTGGCAGCCTGGCCGCCGATGATGTCCACGTGCGCCGCCACGGGGTCTGACTTGAGCCGGCGGATCATGTCCAGGACGCCCTGCGAGTGGCCGTTGGCGGTGTCGACGAACAATGCGTCCACACCGGCGTCGATCAGGGCCATGGCGCGCTCCCAGCCGTCACCGAAGAAACCGATGGCGGCACCGACGCGCAGCCGGCCTTCCTCGTCCTTGGTGGCCAGGGGGTACTGCTCGGCCTTGGTGAAGTCCTTGGTGGTGATGAGGCCCTTGAGCCGGCCCTGCTCGTCAACGAGCGGAAGTTTCTCGATCTTGTTGGTGGCCAGCTTGTGCGAGGCCTCCTCGCGGCTGATGCCGACGTGCCCGGTGACCAGGGGCATCTTGGTCATCACGTCGCTGACCAACCGGATCGGGAAGTCCGTCTCCGGGACAAAGCGGGTGTCGCGGTTGGTGACGATGCCCAGCAGCTTCATGCCCTCGTCCACCACGGGAAGGCCGGAGACGCGGTAGTGCGAGCAGATCTCGTCGAGTTCGGCGAGGGTGGCTTCGGGGCCGATGGTGAGCGGGTTCGTGATCATGCCGGACTCGCTGCGCTTGACCCGGTCCACCTGGTCCGCCTGGTCGGCGATCGAGAGGTTCCGGTGCACCACGCCGAGGCCACCCTGGCGGGCCATGGCGATGGCCATCCGCGACTCGGTGACGGTGTCCATGGCGGCGGACAGCAGGGGCGTGTTCACCGTGATGCGCTTGGAGATCCGGGAGGAGGTGTCAGCCTCGGACGGAATGACGTCGGTGTGCCCCGGCAGGAGCAGGACGTCGTCGTAGGTCAGGCCGACGAAGCCAAAGGGGTCGTGTTCGGGCTGGGTCATGAGTGCGCCTCTTACCTTGGGTTTCTGGGTTCACGGGTAGGGGTTGCAGCAGATGACCAGCCCGTCATTACGGGCGTGGCCTGTGCAGAAGTGTTGAATAAATAGTAGAACCTAGCCGGCGATCCCCCTATTCCGCGCCGCGAATGTGAGTAACAGCATGCGGCCGGGGGCACCGCCCGCGTCACTTCCAGCCGGTGGCGGCCAGCAGGCGCTTTTCGAACATCGGGATCATGCTCTGGACGTAGGTCTTGGTCAGGTGGTTGTCGTCCTTGTAGACGTAGACGTTTCCGACGACGGCGGGGCAGGTCCCGTTGGCGCAGATGAAGTCGCTCATGTCCATCAGGTGCAGCCGGGCGACCTTGCCGCGGTAGTCGTCCAGCGGCGAGGACGCGGCCAGCGACTCCTCCAGCGGGACGTTGCAGTCGGCGGCGTCGGCGCCCTTTTTCTGGACGCATTCGGGCATGTTCACGGTGAACCGGGGGTTGTCGCGGATGCCGATCACGTCGATGCCGGCGTCGGTGAGCGGCTTGATGCCCTCGAGGTACTGCGGCACCTCGGTCTCGAACGGCGCGTCCTTGTGGGTCAGCGAGGCCACGGTGAACACGGCGTCCGGCTTGTGTTCGAGGACGTAGTTGGAGCTGGCCTTGTTGAAGGCGTTGCAGTCCGCGTCCCGTTCGGGCGAGTCGCCGCCGAAGCGGCAGTTGCCCTTCAGCAGGGTCACCACTTCCCAGCCGTGGTTCTTGGCGATGGGCCCCAGCGCGGCCATGTACTGCTGGGCGTGCGAGTCGCCGAGCACCACGATCCTCTTGGTGACTTTGTCCGGCCGGCTGTTCTGCAGGCAGCCCTGCAGCAGCGGATCGGTGGGCACGTTGCCGCCGGTGCACAGGCCGTCGATGTCAGCCCATTCGTTCTTCATGGCTGCCGGCGCGGGAATGATCTTCGCCTCCGGGGTCGGCTTCCCGGCGTTCTCCGGGGCCAGCACGGCAGCGCCCGGTGTCAGTTCCTTCGGCTGGGCTGCTGCCGCTGCCTCGTCGGCCACGATGTGGCTCTGCCAGAGGGTGACCGGGCCCGCCAGCAGCGCACCGCAGGCGGCGATCACGACGGCGGTGCGCCAGGCACGGCGCTGCGGCCAGTGCCACTCGCGCAGTGGTTTCTCGACGAACCGGGTGGTGAGCACGGCCAGCACCAGCGAGGCGGCGACGATGGCCAGCCCCTGCCACAGGTCGGGCGCGGTGATGCCCATGCCCGCCAGGGCCAGAACCAGCAGCGGCCAGTGCCAGAGGTACAGGGCGTAGGAGTTGTCCCCGAGGGCCACCAGCGGCCGCAAGGTCAGGAGCCGGTCGACGCCGAAACGGCTGCTGCTCCGGCCGGCCACGATGATGGCGGCGGCGGCGAGGGTGGGCCACAGGGCGATGAAGCCCGGGAACGACCGGTCCACGGTCAGCAGGAGTCCGCAGGAGAGCATCGCGGCCAGGCCGGCCCAGCCCAGGACCAGCCGCACGATTTTGCCCGGTTTCAGATAGGGCAGGGCCAGGGCCAGCAGTGACCCCAGCGCGAATTCCCAGAGCCGGGCGCGGGTGTCGAAGTAGGCGTAGGCCTGGTTGCTGGCTGTCTGTTGGACCGAGTAGGCCAGGGAAACGGCGAAGATGGCACCGAATGCGACCGCCAGGAACACGCGGTAGTTCAGTTGCCGTTCGTCCAGGCGGGTCCAACGGAGCAGCGCGCGGCGCAGGAGGGCCGCCCCGGCGAAGACCAGGGGCCAGAGCACAAACACCTGGCCCTGGATGGACAGTGACCAGAAGTGCTGCAGCGGGCTGGCGCCGGAGTGGTCCTGGGCGTAGTAGTCGACGGCGGTGTCCGCGAGCAGCCAGTTCTGCCGGTAGAGCAGCGAAGCCCAGGCCTGGTCGAGGATGTCGGACCAGCGGCTGGCGGGCAGGATCGCCCAGGTGCCGATCAGGACGCCGAGGACCACCACGACGACGGCGGGCAGCAGCCGTTTGAGCAGGTGCAGCCAGTGGTTCAGGAGACGCAGCGGCTTCCCGCTTTCGACCTTGCGCGCGAAGCTTAGGGTCATCAGGAAGGCGGAGATCAGCAGGAAGATGTCCACGCCGCCGGAGACCCGGCCCAGCCACACGTGGTACGTCACCACCATCAGCACTGCCAGGGCGCGCAGGCCCTGCACTTCGGGGCGGTAGTCCGATTTCCGGCTCGCGGGGGAACCGGCCGCCGCATGTTGCGGGCGGGCTGTGATTCGCTCGTTCGACATTGGGGTTTCCTCGGGCCGGCGTCCAAAGCATCAATGTTACCGAAACGTAATTTTCTTCGCCAATCGCCGCGGCGCCCGGGACGGTCCGGCGACGCGTCCCGGCGGCCGCCGCGGGGCTAGTCTGTTACGAGTCGAAGGAGGCCGCCCAGTGATCGTCCAGTTGCGGATTTGCGTGCCGGAAAAGCTTTCCGCCGCGGTGGTGGACTGCTGCTCCGCCGGGGTGGGCGTCGCGGAGGTTGCCCTGCACCCGGGCGCCTCGGTGGTGCCGGCCGGCGACGTCGTCCTGGTCCTGGCGGCCCGGGAATCAGTCGAGGCGTTGATCGAGCAGCTTCATGGCCTCAACGTCCAGGACGTCGGGTCCATCTCGGTCACCACCCCTGACCTGGTGCTGTCCGATCGGGCGGACAAGGCCGTGGAGGCGGCGCCCGGGGAAGGCGCCGATGCGGTGATCTGGGACGAGGTCTCGCGGCAGACCGGGGAGGAATCCCGGCTGACGTGGAGCTTCCTGGCGTTCCTGGCGCTGGCGACGCAGCTGGCCGCGATCGGAATCGTCACCGATTCGACCATCGCAATCGTCGGTGCCATGGCCGTCGGCCCCGAATTCGGCCCGCTCGCCGCGCTGGCAGTGGCCCTCGTCCGGCGGCAGTGGCGGCTGGGACGCAGCGCCTCGCTCGCTCTGGGTGTGGGTTTTCCCGTGGCCATGCTGGCCGCGGCCTTCACCGCGTGGCTTTCCGTTCCGCTGGGGCTTTTCCCTGCCGATGCCCTGGACCGCGGCTCCGCCGTCGAGTTCATCTACCACCCGGGACCTTACTCGCTGATCGTCGCCCTGCTGGCGGGCACCGCGGGGATGCTGTCGGTAATCGGCCGGCGCTCCGCAGCCCTGATCGGCGTGTTCATCTCGGTCACCACCGTCCCGGCGGCCGGTTTTGTGGCGGTGGCCCTGGTCCTGGGCGAGTACCAGAAGGCGGCTGGTTCGGCCCTGCAGCTGTTCGTGAACCTTGCCGGGATTGTGGTCTCCGCAGTGGCGGTTCTGGTCTTCTACCGGCTCATCGCCAAACGCCGGCCGCCGGCTGCCGCAGGCGCCCTGCAGCCCAACGCACACCACCTGAGGCCCTGAGGCCCTGAGTCCCCGAAGCCCTGAAGCCCTGAAGCCCTGAAGGGACGTTACTTCCAGCCGGTCGCCTCGGACAGACGCTGGCCGAAGACAGTGGCCATGGAGGCCACGTAGGTTCTGGTCAGGTGGTTGTTGTCCTTGTAGACGAAGGTGTTCCCGACGATGCCCGGGCATGACTTTCCGTCGCAGATCAGATCCGTCATGTCCACGATCGACAGCCCAGGTATTTTGCCCCGCAGCGCCGAGAGGGGACTCTTCGCCGCGAGCACGTCGCGTTGGGCGCGCACGCAGTCCGGGCTGGCACTCCCCTTCTCGGCCGCACACTCGGCAATGTTGAAATTGAAACGCGGGTTGTCACGTATGGCCACGACGTCCACGTGCCGTTCCGTCCAGAACCTTGCGGTTGCTTCGAAGGACGGGGACAGTTTTTCCGCCGGGGAGGAAACCGCCGCCGCCGTTCCCACGGTGATGATGGCGTCCGGCGGATTGTCGGTGACCTCCTCCGTCACAGCCGCGTTGAACGTGTCGCACGGAATCGAACGCCCCTGGGCGGAGATCGAGTAGCGGCAGCCTGCCCGGAGTATCGAGTACACACGCCAGCCGTTCTGCTTGCCGGCCGCATCGATGGCTGCCTGCCATTGCTGGGCATGGGAATCCCCGAGCACGAGGATGGTCTTGGTGGGTTTGCCGGACAGTGAGTTTTGCGAGCAGTTGCCCTTGAGTGAATGGTCTTCCGGCTCGAGGTCACCTGTACAGCGGTTGCCGAGGCCGGCCCAATCGTTCTTGAGCTGTTCGGGCAGGGGCAATGCAGGGGCGTCGCTGTCGGCTGCACTGACAAAACCCGGCAGCAGCGCGATGGCGCCGGGGTTGTTCCGTGCCGATTCGGACATAACTGCCTGCGCCTGGAGGTGCTGCCGGAGCTGCACGCCGGACAGGGGAACGGCGACCACGGCGAGACACAGCACGACCGCGAGGGCGGCCCGCCGTCGTCGGACTTCCGGCCATGCCCATGACCGCCACGGGCGCTCGATGAAGCGCGTGGTCAGGAAGGCGAGTCCGAGGGATGTGGCGATGATCAGGGTGCCGGAGAGCCAGCCCGCCTGTTCCTTGCCGCTCCAGGTCAGGGCCAACACGAGAACCGGCCAGTGCCACAAGTACAGGGCGTACGAGTTGTCACCCAGTTTGACGAGGGGCTTGGAACTGAGGAAGCGGTCGATACCCCAGCGGCTGTTCGTTTGTCCTGCCAGGACGACGCAGCTGGCAGCCAGTGTGGGCCACAGTGCCACGAAGCCCGGGAACGCCCCTTCCACGTCGAGGATAAAGCCGCAGCTGACCATCGCAAGGACGCCCACCCAGCCGAGGACCACGCGGAGCCTGCGGGAAAAGAACGACAGTCCCGGCAGGAACAGTGCCAGCAGCGTGCCGAGCGCAAATTCCCAGAGACGCGCTCCGGTGTCGAAATATGCCTGCGACTGGTTGGTGGCCGTGTAAACGATCGAGTAGGTCAGCGAGACCAGGAAGATGGCCGCGAAGATGTAAGCGAGCAGCGCGCGGTACCGGAGGTCGTATTTGCGCGCGACCACGGCAGTGCCGGCGAAGATGAGGGGCCAGAGGATGAAAATCTGGCCCTGGATCGACAGCGACCAGAAGTGCTGGAGTGGGCTGGCCAGGGCATGGTCCGCCGCGTAATAGTTGACGGCTTCCGCCTGCAGTACGCGGTTTTCGGCGTAGAACAACGACGCCCAGCTCTGAGCGACGACGTCCGGGAAGCGAGTTCGGGGCAGCAGCACGTAACTGGCCAGCAGAGTCGTCAGGATGACCACGGCCGCGGCGGGCAGCAGCCGCCGGAAGAGGTGCAGCCAGTGCTTCAGCAGGGCCATAGGCGAGCCGCTTTCGTAGCGGCCCACGAACTGCAGCGTCATCAGGAACGCGGAGATTAGGAGAAAGACATCGACGCCGCCGGACACACGCCCGAACCAGACGTGATAGGTGGCAACCATCAGGACGGCCAGCGAACGCAGCCCCTGGATCTCCGGCCTGTATTTGCGTCCCGGGGCACGACGCCTACCGGCCCTGGGTTCGCGCGGGGACACAACACTTACCGCTCCGGACATGAAAAACCCCCAAAAAATACTCAAGATAGCAACCGCAACTATACCGTCCGGGGTAGACGCGGAGCCCGGATGACGGTGGTCCGCCCAGGGCAGGACTCGGACGGACGGGCCGCAAACGGAAGAAGGACCGGACCAGCAGTGCTGGTCCGGTCCTTCTTTTGCGCCTAGCGAGTGCGCGGAAACCTTAGTGCTGGTGTCCGGCGTGCTCGTCTTCTTCGGCCGGCTTTTCCACCACGAGGGTTTCGGTGGTGAGGACCAGCGCCGCGATGGACGCCGCGTTGCGGAGGGCCGCACGCGTGACCTTGACCGGGTCGATGACACCGGCGCCGATCAGGTCTTCGTATTCGCCGGTCTTGGCGTTGAAGCCCTGGTTGACGGCGGATTCGGCCACCTTGGCGACGACGACGTAGCCGTCGAAGCCGGCGTTCTGGGCGATCCAGCGCAGCGGCTGGGTCAGTGCCCGGCGGACGATGCCCACGGCAGCTGCCGCGTCGCCGTCGAGCGCCTGGACTGCCGGATCCTCGTCGAGCGCCTTAAGGGCGTGGATGAGGGCGGAGCCGCCGCCGGCCACGATGCCCTCTTCAAGGGCGGCGCGGGTGGAGGACACGGCGTCCTCGATGCGGTGCTTCTTTTCCTTCAGCTCGACCTCGGTGGCTGCGCCGACCTTGATCACGCCGATGCCGCCGGCCAGCTTGGCCAGGCGTTCCTGCAGCTTTTCCTTGTCCCAGTCCGAGTCGGTGCGGGTCAGCTCGGCGCGCAGCTGCGCGACGCGGGCGGCGACGTCCTCGGCGGAACCGGCACCGTCAACAATGGTGGTGTTGTCCTTCGTCACGGTGATACGGCGGGCGGTGCCGAGCACCTCAAGGCCAACCGAATCCAGGCTCAGACCCAGCTCCGGGGACACAACCTGGGCGCCGGTGAGGGTCGCGATGTCCTGCAGCATGGCCTTGCGGCGGTCGCCGAAGCCCGGTGCCTTGACGGCAACGACGTTCAGGGTGCCACGGATGCGGTTGACGATCAGCGTGGAGAGAGCCTCGCCGTCGACGTCTTCAGCAATGATGAACAGCGGCTTGGAGCTCTGCAGCGCCTTCTCCAGCAGCGGCAGGAATTCCTGTACGGAGGAGATCTTGCCCTGGTTGATCAGGATGAGGGCGTCCTCAAGGACTGCTTCCTGGCGTTCCGCGTCGGTGACGAAGTACGGAGACAGGTAGCCCTTGTCGAACTGCATGCCCTCGGTGAGAACCAGCTCGGTCTGCGTGGTGGAGGACTCCTCGATGGTGATCACACCATCCTTGCCGACCTTGCCGAACGCCTCGGCCAGCAGTTCGCCGACCTCGTCGCTCTGCGCGGAAATGGCGGCCACGTTGGCCACCTGGGTGCCCTCGACCGGGCGGGCGTTCTCGAGCAGGCGGGCTGCAACGGCCTCGACGGAGACCTCGATGCCGCGCTTGATCTGGCCCGGGGCGGCGCCGGCGGCTACGTTGCGCAGGCCTTCCTTGACCAGGGCCTGGGCCAGCACGGTGGCCGTGGTGGTGCCGTCACCGGCGACGTCGTTGGTCTTGGTGGCGACCTCCTTGGCGAGCTGTGCGCCAAGGTTTTCGTAGGGGTCGTCCAGTTCCACTTCGCGGGCGATGGTCACACCGTCGTTGGTGATCGTGGGGGCGCCCCACTTCTTGTCCAGCACGACGTTGCGGCCGCGCGGGCCAAGCGTGACCTTGACCGTGTTGGCGAGCTTATCGATGCCGGCTTCAAGCGACCGGCGGGCAGCGTCGTTAAACGCAAGCTGCTTTGCCATGGATTTGTCCTTTCAAGACAGAACCCCGCGCAGCCGTCCCGTTCTAAAGTGACGGAGCGGCGGCGCGGGGGTCCAAGAGAGTTACTTTACGACGATCGCCAGAACGTCGCGGGCGGACAGCACGAGGTACTCGACGCCGCCGGTCTTGACTTCGGTTCCGCCGTACTTGGAGTAGATGACAACATCGCCGACGGCGACGTCTACGGGAACGCGGTTGCCGTTGTCGTCAAAGCGGCCGGGGCCAACTGCGACAACTTCGCCTTCCTGCGGCTTCTCCTGCGCGGAGTCCGGGATAACCAGGCCGGAAGCCGTGGTCTGCTCAGCTTCGAGCGGGCGGACAACAATACGATCCTCAAGAGGCTTAATAGAGACCGACACTCGGACCTCTCCTTTTCATCAGCAAATTCGTGGACGTTGAAGCTGTGGTGCCAAGGCGTACAGACCGTCGTCGCGGTGCCGGCAGCAGCCAGGCTGGTGAAGCTTCAGGTGTTAGCACCCGCCTAGGGAGAGTGCTAACGACGACTCTATGTAAGGTGTTAGCACTCGGTCAAGGTGAGTGCCAGAAGTTCGTCGTGGGTGAACGCCTGAGACGGACATGCCCATCCTTCGCGCCGGCCGATGGACATGCCCAGTGGTCCCGATGCGCATGCCCAGTCCTGGCTCTGAACAATGGACATGCCGGTTGGGGCGTGTCGCCGCTGGACATGTCCCGCGGAGTGCTTGCGGACATGCGCGACGTTGACGCCGAAGGATGGACATGCTCATTGGTGGGACCTGACAGTGGACATATCCGGGTTATGCCCAGTCCTGGCGCTGAAGAATGGGCATGTCCATCGCGGCCCCGCTCTGAACTAGGGACATGTCCGAGGAGTACTTGCGGGCACGCTCAACGTTGGCGCCGAAGGATGGACATGTCCAGTGGTGGCACCGACCAGTGGACATATCCGGATCATGCCCACTCCTGGCACTGAAAAATGGACATGTCCATCGTGGGCGGTAGGGGGCACCCCCCGGAACCCGACACCCCCAGCCCGCCTACTCCCCGGCGAGGTCCTCGTAATCCCAGTCCTGGCCGTCGTCGTCCTCGTCGATGCGGGGGGTCGAATTGCGTTCGCGGTACAGGACGAAGCCGCCTGCGAGTGCAGCCAGCGCGCCCAGCACGAGGAAGATTATGCCGCCAACCTTGGCTGCGGCGTAGGTGTCACGGATGGCCCGCGCCTCGTCCGTGGCGTCCTTCACGTCCTTGCCGCCCACGGAGTAGACGGTCGCGTTGAAGGAATCCAGGAAGAAGATGATGACCAGCAAGGCCACGCAGACGACCGCGACCACGCAGCCCGCGATCAGGGCCGGTCGCGCAAAACGCGCAATGCCCGTGCTGCGCACGGCCTCCGCCGCGGCCTCCCCGCCGGTTTGCTCGCTGGTGCCTGCCGTGCCGAAGTCGTTTGTGTCCCTGCCGTTCATGCCGTCCAGCCTATCGGTCGCGCCGGGCGTTCCGCGCCTGAACTACGCTTGATGGCATGGCTGAGACGACGCAGGACCAGATCGCCCCGCTGCTCAATCCGGAAGGCTGGGAGCTGCTCGCGTCGCTCGGGCCCTACCGGGAGGAGGAGGCTTTCCGCCTAAACGCCTCGCTCCGGAAGGCCGGGCACTCCCCCGAACTGGTCTCCGCGGCACTCACCCAGTCCCGGCTGCGGACCAAGGCCGAGGCCAAGTTTGGCGAGTTCGCGCGGCAGATGATTTTCACCCGGGCCGGCCTGGAACAGGCCACACGGCTGACCGTGGCTGCACGGCATGCGCAGCGCTTCGCCGAGGCCGGGGTGGCCCACGTGGCGGACCTGGGCTGCGGCCTGGGCGCCGACTCCATGGCTCTGGCCTCCCTGGACATCACGGTCACCGCCGTGGAACTCGATGAAACCACCGCCGCCTGCGCCACCATGAACCTGATCCCGTTCCGGAACGCCACCGTCGTCCACGCCGACGCCGCCGCCGTCCCGCTCGAGGGGATCGACGGAGTCTGGCTCGACCCTGCACGGCGCACCACCTCGTCCTCGGGAACCAAACGGCTCTGGGATCCGGAAGATTTCTCGCCGCCGCTGTCCTTTGTGGAATCGCTGGCAGGTTCGGGCCGCGCCGTGGGCGTGAAGATGGGCCCCGGCATGCCGCACGCCTCCGTGCCCGCCGGCTGCGAGGCCCAATGGGTTTCGGTGGGCGGCGACGTCACCGAGGTGGCGCTCTGGTTCAACGCGGTCCGCCGGCCCGGAATCCGGCGCGCCGCGCTGGTCCTGGGGCCGCAGGGCGCCGCGGAACTCACCAGCACCGAGGACTTCGACGCCGGACCCGAGGCCCCCGTGGGCCCGGTGGAGGGCTACCTCTATGAGCCCGACGGCGCCGTGATCCGCGCCGGCCTGGTGGCCGACGTCGCGCTCCAGCTGGGCGGGCACCTGCTGGATGAACACATCGCCTACATCTGCGCACCGGACCTGCGCGACAGCCCCTTCGCCCGCGCTTACAAGGTCCTGGAAGTGCTGCCGTTCAACGTCAAGCTCCTCAAGGCCTGGGTGCGGGACAACGGCGTCGGCGTCCTGGACATCAAGAAGCGCGGCACCGCCGTCACTCCTGAGGAACTCCGCAAGCAGCTGCTCCCGGGCGGCAAGACCGGCAAGAATGCGGCGAAGAAGACGGCCACCCTGGTCCTGACCAGGATCGGCGAGGAACGGGTGGCCATTTCGGTGGAGCCGGTGTCAGCCGAGTCCGCCTGAGCCCAACGGCCCGAGCCGAGTCCGCATAAACAAACAGGCCCGCTACAGGCCCGCTACTGGGCGCGCATGAACTCCTCGGCGGCACGGACCTGCTCGGCGTCGGGCCGCACGCCGGTGTAGAGCACAAACTGTTCGAGCGCCTGGATGGTGGCCACTTCGGCTCCGGTGATGACGGGTTTGCCGGCCGCGCGTGCCGCCTTGATCAGGGGTGTCTCGGCTGGCAGGGCGACGACGTCGAACACCACCTTCGCGGCGTCCACTGCGGCTTGCGGGAAGGACAGCGCGTCGGCGTCCGGGCCGCCTGCCATGCCCACCGGCGTCACATTGATGAGCATGTCCGCGGCCCCGGCGCCCGTCCCCGTGGCGGGAATCGCCGCGAGCCAGTCGAAGCCATACAGGCCGGCGAGTGCCCGGCCGGCCTCCTCGTTGCGGGCGATGATGGTGACCCGCCGGAAACCCGCATCGCGGAGGGCCGCCGCCGTCGCCTTCGCCATGCCGCCGGCGCCCAGCAGCCACACCGAGTAGTCGGCGGGGACCGCGTTGCGCTGCAGCAGCTGCTCGATGGCGGTGTAGTCGGTGTTGTACGCCGTGAGCCGGCCGCCGTCGTTCACGATCGTGTTGACCGACTCGATCGCCCGTGCCGACGGGTCCATCGCGTCCACCAGGGCGATGACGTCCTCCTTGTAGGGCATCGACACCGCACACCCGCGGATCCCGAGGCCCCGCACGCCGGCGATGGCCTGGGCGAGGTCAGTGGGGGCGAAGGCCTTATAGATCCAGTTCAGGCCCAGCTGGTCGTAGAGGTGGTTGTGGAAGCGCGTTCCGTTGTTGCTCGGCCGGGCCGAGAGCGAGATGCACAGGGTCATGTCTTTATTCAGGATGGGCACAGCACAATTAAACGCCACCCCGCCGCGGCCGCCCCATGTGAACACTCTCACGTAACAGCCGCCACCTGGCCGCCAGTCCGCCGCCACCCCTGCACTAGACTTGGAGCACCGTTGCCGTGCCGCAGCAGGCCGCTTCCGCGGCGGACGCCAACGCCGACGCCGACGGTGGGGACAAACCGTCAGTTCAGGCCGTCATTGGGGCAGTCGGTTCAGGCCGTCACGCATCACAGCACAACCGGGCATTCATGGCGCGCAGCACTGGCGGGCGACACAACAGCGAAGGGACCACATGAAGATTGATTTCGCTTCATCCGGGCAATCAACTCTTGGTGTGGAATGGGAACTCGCGCTAGTCAACGCAGAGACCGGTGAACTGGCCTCCGTGGCCGGCGAAGTGCTCCGCGGCGTCGCTGCCCGGCACCCCGAACTGAACGAGGATGACGAACACCCGCACATCAAGCAGGAACTGCTGCTGAACACCGTGGAACTCGTCACCGGCATCTGCACCACCGTGGCGGAAGCCAAAGCGGACCTGAACAGTTCACTCGCCGCTGTCCGCGAAGTGACCGACCCCATGGGTGTGGAGGTCTTCTGCGCCGGCAGCCACCCGTTCAGCCCCCCGCAGCTGCAGCCCGTCACGGACAAGGAACGGTACGCGAAGCTGATCGACCGCACCCAGTGGTGGGGCCGGCAGATGGTCATCTACGGCGTCCACGTGCACGTAGGCCTGGACAGCCGCGACAAGGTCCTGCCCGTCCTGGACGGACTGGTCAATTACTTCCCGCACTTCCAGGCACTCTCCGCGTCCAGCCCGTTCTGGGGCGGCGAGGACACCGGCTACGCCTCGCACCGCGCGCTGATGTTCCAGCAGCTGCCGACGGCGGGACTGCCGTTCCAGTTCGCCAGCTGGCAGGAATACGAGTCCTACGTCCAGGACATGTTCACCACCGGGGTGATCGATACCCTCTCCGAGATCCGCTGGGACATCCGCCCGGTTCCCAACCTCGGCACCATCGAAATGCGCATCTGCGACGGCCTGGCCACCATTGAGGAAGTCGGCGCGATCGCGGCCCTCACCCAGTGCCTCGTGGACGAGTTCTCCACCATCCTGGACAACGGCGGCACCATCCCCACCATGCCGCCGTGGCACGTACAGGAGAACAAGTGGCGGGCGGCCCGCTACGGCCTGGAGGCCATCATCATCCTCGACGCCGAAGGCAACGAACAGCTGGTCACCGACCACCTGCGGGAGACGCTGGCCCGGCTCGAACCCGTCGCCGCGAAGCTCGGCTGCACCGCGGAGCTGGCCGACGTCGAGAAGATCATCGAGCGCGGCGCCGGCTACCAGCGTCAGCGCCGGGTGGCCGCGGAGCACGGCGGTGACCTGCGCGCCGTCGTCCTGGACCTCGTCGACCAGATGCGCAAGGGACCCGAAGCGTAGACAGCCTGCGGGTTCTCCTCGGGCTCCCGGCTGGCCGTTAGGCGGACACCGAGGTCACGGGCATCGACGAGTCGGGGGCGAAGCCGATCCCGCTCGGCGCGGTCCCGGACATCACCAGCTGCGCACCCAACGCCGCCACCATGGCGCCGTTGTCCGTGCAGAGCTGCAGCGGCGGCACCGTCAGCCGGATGCCGGCGGCACGGCAGCGCTGTTCGGTAAGCTGGCGCAGCCGCGAGTTGGCCGCCACTCCCCCGCCCAGCAGCAGCTCGGTAATGCCGTTCTCGCGGCAGGCCAGCACCGCCTTGGCCGTGATCACATCCACCACGGCTTCCTGGAAGGCCGCCGCGACGTCGGCCACCGGCACCTCTTCGCCGCGGGCCTCGAACTGCTCCACGCAGCGTGCGACGGCGGTCTTGAGTCCGCTGAAGGACCAGTCGTAACGGTGCGGGCCGGGTTCCTCCGCGGTCCCCATGTACTTGGGCTGGGTGAGGCCGCGCGGGAACCGGATGGCCTTCGCATTGCCGGTGCGCGCCAGTTTGTCGATGGCCGGGCCTCCGGGGTAGCCGAGGCCCAGGAGCCGGGCCACCTTGTCGTAGGCCTCGCCGGCGGCGTCGTCGATCGTGGAGCCCAGGAGTTCGACGTCGTCGGTGATGCTGCGGATCCGCAGGATCTCGGTATGGCCGCCGGACACCAGGAGCGCGCCGAGATTTTCGGGCAGGGCTGGGACCTGCGGTCCGCCGTCGTCGCCGGTGTCGAGCAGCCCGACGCCGACGTGCGCCACCAGGTGGTTGATGGCGTACAGCGGTTTGCCGGTGGCGACGGCGAGCGCCTTGGCCGCGCACACGCCCACCATCAGAGCGCCTGCGAGACCGGGCCCGGAGGTGACGGCGATCGCGTCGATGTCGTCCAGCGCCACGTCAGCATCGGCGAGGGCCTCCTGGAGGGTGGGAACAAACGCATCGAGGTGGGCGCGGGAGGCGATCTCGGGAATGACACCGCCGAAGCGGACGTGCTCCTCCATGGACGAGGAGACCGTGTTGGCCAGCAGCCGGGTGCCGCGGACAATGCCCACGCCGGTCTCGTCGCACGAGGACTCGATCCCCAGCACCAGTGGCTGGGAGCTGTGCAGGGGGTGGCTCATTCTCGGCCCGCTTCCGTTGGCTGGGTGTCGTCGGTACCGGCCGCCGGCCGGCCGTCCGTGTGCAGTTGCAGGCGCATGATCAGCGCATCAACGCCGTCCCGGTAGTAGCGCGGGCGGACGTGGATCTGCTCGAAGCCGAAACGCCGGTAAAGCTGCTGCGCACGGGGGTTGTCGGCCCGTACCTCCAGCAGCACGTCCGCGGCATGCCGCAGCCGGCTTTCCCGGATTAGTTCGGTCAGCAGCGCGGAGCCGATGCCGCGCCCCTCCTGTTCGGGCACGACGGCGATGGTCTGGACGTCCGCGATGGGCTCGATGCACATCAGACCCGCATAGCCGACGATCTCGCCGGCGGACTCCGCAACGAGGTAGCGCCGCGTTTCGGTCTGCGCGAGTTCATCGAAGAACATCTGCAGCGGCCAGGCGTCCACCGGGAACAGCCGGCACTCCAGGACATGGACGGCGGGAATGTCCGCCGGCGTCATCGGCCGGAGGCTCATCCCGGCAGGATTGGCACCCGCCGGGGTCTGCGCGGCGGTCACAGGGCGCGCTTCCGCGGGCCGGGGACCTGGGCGTCGGACTCGCGCAGGTACAGCGGTGTGGTGTCCAACAGCTGTTGTCCGGCAGTGAGCCGGGCGAGCGCGAACTGGCCGAGGGACAGCGCCTCGGGCTGGCGTCCGGCGAATCCGGGTACGGCGTCGAGGACTTCGGGGTAGAGCCCGGCGCCCGCACCGAAGACGGGCAGGTTGGGCAGGCCGGCAGCGAAGCCTACGTGGGGCCCGTCGAGCAGTTCCGGAAGCTGGCCGTCGGCCAGGGCGTAGCGGGCCCAGTAGACCTCTTTGCGCCGGGCGTCGGTGGCGACGATGAATTCGGCGGCCCCCTCGGTGGACTCGGCCACCTCCAGGGCGATCGCGTCCAGGCTCATCAGCCCGTACAACGGTTTCTGCCAGACGTACGCAAGGCTGCGGGCGGTGACGATGCCGGAGCGCAGGCCGGTGAACGGTCCCGGGCCTACCCCGGCGACGATGACGTCGACGTCGGCCCCGCTGAGGCCGGCTTCGGCGAGGAGCTGGGCGATGCCGGGGGCCAGGACCTCGGCGTGGCTGCGGGTGTCCTCGGTGGCGAAGCTGCCCACCACCGATTCCGGTGAATCGTCCGAAACGAGGGCGGCGCTGGCAACGGCCGAGGTATCAATGGCAAGGATCAGCATCTTCAGTCCGTTTCCGGGGTTGCGGGACGTCCGGGCGGTGCGGCGAGGACGGCCGGCGGCTCGGCCCAGCGCGGACCGAAGCCGCGGAAGACCACGGTGCGGGGCTCGTCGGCGTCGTCGGTGTCGAAATCGAGGACGACGTCGGCGGGGACGGTGTCGGTGGGGGCGGGCTGCGGGGCGCCGCCGTCGTCGTGCGGCTGGGGCGCGCCGACCGCGTGGGCGCCGCCGAGCTGGCGGTACAGCTCAATCTCCAGCCGGCTCTCGCTCAGGTGCTCCACCCGGTCGCGGCCCCATTCCACCACCGTGACCGCGCTGTCCATGGTGTTTTCGAGGTCGATGTCGTCGATTTCAGCGGCAGACGCGAGCCTGTAGGCATCCACGTGGACCAGGTCGGGACCGCCGGGACGGGGCCCGTCGGGCAGGTTGGGGTGGATCCGGACCAGTACAAACGTGGGCGAGATGACCCCGGCGCGAACGCCGAGGCCCTCCCCCAGTCCCTGGGTGAACGTGGTTTTCCCGGCGCCGAGTTCGCCCGTGAGGACCAACAGGTCACCGGCCTCCAGCCCTGCACCGAGGGCGGCTGCGAGCGCGTGGGTCTGTTCAGCGGTACCCACCTCGAGGGTCCGCTCCCAGGCAGGTTCGCTCACTGGGCTGCCCCGCTGGTGGCCTCTTCGTTGATGTAGCGCCGGGGCACGCGGGGGCTGATGCGGGTGACGATTTCGTAATTGTTGGTTCCCGCGGCCCTGGCCCAGTCCTCGGCGGTGGGGCCGCCGTCGGCGCCGTCACCGAACATCACGGCTTCGGCGCCCAGCACGCTGGGGCCGCCCTCGGTGACGTGGAGCGGGCCGAGGTCGATCACCATCTGGTCCATCGCGATGCGGCCAACCACGGGATAGTTCACCCCGCCCACCCGGATGGGTCCGCCCGTGGCGACGCGGGGAACGCCGTCGGCATAGCCCAGCGGGACGAGGCCCAGTGTGCTGGCGCCGGCGGTGCGGTAGTTGAGGCCGTAGGAGACACCCTGGCCGGCGGGGACGTCCTTGCAGTGCGAGACAAGCGTCCGGACCGTCATCGCCGGCCGCAGCCCCACCTCCGCGGACCCCTGCTCTTCGAACGGGGACAGGCCGTAGATGCCGAGCCCCACCCGGACCAGGTCGAAGTGGGTGTCGGGGCGGGACAGCGTCGCCGGGGTGTTGGCGAGGTGCCGGACTTCGGGGTCGACGCCGGCGTCCTGCGCCATCGCGAGGATTTCGCGGAAAGCGGCCAGTTGCTGGTCGGTCTCGGGGCGCTCGGGCTCATCGGCGACGGCGAGGTGCGAGAAGATCCCGACGACGCGCAGCAGGCCCTGGTCCTGATATTCCATGGCCTCGCCCAGCAGGGTGTCCCAGGAGGCGAGGGTGGCCCCGTTGCGGCCGAGGCCGGTGTCCACTTTCAGGTGGATCCGGGCCGGGCGCTCCTGTTCGCGGGCGGCGGCCACGATCTGGCCCAGCTCCCAGCCGGAGCAGCCAATGTCGATCCCGGCCGCGACGGCGGCGGCAAAGTTGCTTTCCGGGGTGTGCAGCCAGGCCAGCAGCGGGGCGTCGATGCCGGCGGCACGCAGGGCAAGGGCCTCCGAGATGTGCGCGACACCGAGCCAACTGGCCCCTGCGCTGAGCGCCGCCCGGGCCACCGGGATGGCCCCGTGCCCGTAGGCGTCTGCCTTGACGACGGCCATCACCTTTGCCGGGGAAGCGACCGCTGCCAGACGCCGCACATTGTGCCGGATGGCCTCAAGGTCAATGACGGCCGAGCGTTCCTCGACCCGGTCGGTCCCGGCTTCCGCCGCGGGCCGGAAATCACCTGTTGCTGCTGGGTATATCACCGTTCGATTCTACGGGTGGTCGCAGGGCGTGCTGAATTCCGCGATCGCCGGGCAGGGATGGACATGCCCATCGGTGGACAGGACTCCCGCCCCGGACCACCAACGGACATGTCCATCCTTCACGCCCACCACTGGACACTTACGGAATATGCCCACCCCCCCATGCCCAGGAATGGGCATGTCCGTCCGCGGACACGACTCAAGGCCCGGACCACCAACGGGCATGTCCATCCTTCACGCCACCCACTGGACACTTACCGAGTATGCCCACCCGCCGCGCCCAGGGATGGGCATGTCCGTCCGCGACAAGCTATCCAGGCCACGCAGCCACCCCCGGCAACGCCCACCCCTACGCGTCGGAGAGATGCGCGATGGTCGCCGTCGCCCGCCGTTGCGCTTCCGGCGGCACGTCACGGACGATATCCTCCAGAAAGCGGTAGCGGCGCAACCACTGGCTGCCCTGGCGCTCCTTGCGGGCATTCGCGCGCTGCCACCAGTCGGCGAGGTCGCCCCAGCCGGGCGCGGCCAGCGACCCGCCGACGTGCTGCACGGCCAGGGCCGCGCAAAGGTTGGCGAACCGCAGCCGGTCCCCCAGTGGCCAGCCCGCCAGGCAGCCCACAATAAACGCGGCGCCGAAGCAGTCCCCCGCCCCGGTGGGGTCGTAGGCCGGGACCGGCAGCGCAGGAACCCACTCCTCCTCGCCGGTCTCGGAGTCCACCGCCATGGCGCCCTGCGGACCCAGCGTCACCACGGCCACGGGGACTTGGTCCGCGAGCGCATACAGCGCGGCCCACGGGTTGTCCTTGCCGGTGAACGCCATGGCCTCCTGCTGGTTGGGCAGGAAGGCGTGGAAGTATTTCAGGTTCTCCAGCCGGGACTGCGCCCATGTGCCCGTGGGATCCCAGCCGACGTCACCAAACAGCCGGACGCCGGCCCGGTGCGCGTCGACGGCCCAGGGTTCCAGTTCCTCGCCCAGTTCGGCGACGGCGGCGAGCGCGGGCGGCGGGCAGCCGATGAGCTCGGTGGAGGAGACCGGCGCCGGATGCCCGTGGGTCACCATGGAGCGGTCCTTCTCGACGCTGAGCGACACGGTGACCGGGGAATGCCATCCCGGGACACGCCGGGACAGCGACAGGTCAACGTGTTCCTGCCGGTCCAGGATCTTCCAGTTGTAGTCGCCGTAGCCGTCATCGCCGAACGCGGCGGCCAGCGCGGTGCGCAGCCCCAGCCGGGCCGCGGCGATGGCCTGGTTGGCCACCCCGCCCGGGCAGCTGCCCATCCCGTCGCTCCAGATCTCGGTGCCGGGCCGGGGTGCATGCGGCAACCCGGTGAAGATGATGTCCTGGAACACGGTGCCCGTCAGGAGCAGGTCGAAGCCGCCCGCCCCGGGGGTCCGGACGGCGGCGAGCGGGTCGAAGCGCGGCGCTGGGATCGCGTCCATACACGGCACACTACGCCGTCCCGGTACCCCGCGAAAGGCGGCGCTCCGGGCCCGTGGCCCGGGTGCCGAATAGACTGCAGGCATGCGGCTAATGATTGCCGGCGGCGGCGGATTCCGCGTGCCGCTGGTCTACCGGGCGCTCTCCGCCGGCCCCTACGCCGGGCTGGTGCGCGAGCTGGTGCTCTACGACGTCGACGCCGGCCGGCTCGCTGCGATCCGGGCCGTGCTGGCCGCCATGCCGGGGCCTGCGGCCGCCGAGGGTGCTGCCCGCGGCGGCCCGCCCATCCTGGCCACCACCTCCCTGGCCGAGGCCCTGACCGGCACGCACATGGTCTTCGCGGCCATCCGTCCGGGCGGCACCGCGGGGCGGACCGCCGACGAGCGGGTGGCCCAGAGGCTGGGGTTGCTGGGCCAGGAGACCACCGGGGCGGGCGGTATTTCCTACGCCCTGCGCACCATCCCGCCCATGCTGGACCTGGCCCGGTCCATGAAACGCCTCTGCCCGGAAGCGTGGCTGGTCAACTTCACCAATCCGGCCGGGATGGTCACCGAGGCGCTGGTCCCTGAGCTCGGCGGCAGGGTGGTGGGGATCTGCGACTCGGCCGGCGGGCTGGTGCACCGAGCGGCGCGGGCCGCCGGCGTCGTCCTCCCGGAGGGGCGGCTGGACGGGGTGGGCTATTACGGGCTTAACCATCTGGGCTGGCTGTACCGGCTCCGGTCCGGCGGACGTGACGTCCTCCCGGACCTGCTCGCCAGCCCCGGCGCCCTGGCCGGCTTCGAAGAGGGCCGCCTGTTCCCGCAGCCGTTCCTGGCGGACTTGGGCTGCCTGCCGAACGAGTACCTGTATTACTACTACAACACCGCCCGCGCCGTGGCCGCCATGCAGGCCGCACCGCAGACCCGCGGGGAATCCATCCACCAGCAGCAGTCCGGACTCTACCCGCGGCTCGCTTCCGGGGGCCCCGACGCCTACCGGCTCTGGGACGCCGCCCGCCGCTCCCGGGAAGAGGGATACCTGGCCGATGCCCGGACCGCCGGCGAACAGCGGGACGAAGAGGACCTGGCCGGCGGCGGGTACGAACGCGTCGCGCTGGCGGTCATGCGGGCGCTCTCCGGCGGCGGGGACGCCGAGCTGGTCCTCAACACCCCCAATGCGGTGCCCGGGCCCGGCGGCGCCGTGTCGGCCGCGATTCCCGGCCTCCCGGCGGACGCCGTCGTCGAGGTTCCCTGCCGGGTGAACGCCGACGGCGTGGTGCCGCTGCCGCAGGACCGCCCGGCGGAAGCGCAGCTGGCGTTGATGCGGCGGATCAAGGAGGTGGAACGGCTGGTGGTCCGGGCGGCCGGGCCGCGGGGCGCTGACGCGCCGTCGTCCGGCGCGGACGGCCCGTCGTCAGGCACGGACGCGCCCTTCGACCGGCGGGAGGCGGCGCTGGCGGCCTTCGCCCGGCATCCCCTGGTCGATTCGGAAGTACTCGCCGGACGGCTGCTGGCCGGATATGAGGCCGCGTTCCCCGCGCTCACGGAGCTGTGGACCGCGGACGCCTAGAGCCGGCGGTACATCACGTGCAGGCCCACGTAGCCCAGCTGCGGGTGCCGGAAGGCCTCCGGGATGGTGGCCAGGATCTCGAAGCCCATGCCCTGCCACGCCGCAACAGCCCGGGTATTGCTTTCCACTACGGCGTTGAACTGCATGGCACGGAACCCGGCGGCCCGTGCGGCGTCCAGCGAGTAGGCGCACAAGGCCCGGGCCACACCCCGTCCGCCGTGAGTTGCCCCCACCATGTAGCCGGCGTTGGCCACGTGGCTGCCCGCGCCGCCCTGGTTCGCGTGCAGCTCCCCGGTGCCCAGCACCACGCCGTCGAGCTCGCCGGTCCCGACCGCCACGAAGGTCTGGCCGGGGGACGTCTTGATCCACTTGCTGCGCGCCTGGTCCTCGGTGGTGTCGCGTTCCCAGGTGAACGTCTCCCCTGCCCGGATGACGGGCTCCAGGATCTCCCAGATGGCAGGCCAGTCCTCAGCGGTGGCCTCGCGGATCCGGTACGGTGCCTCCGCGGGAGGGATTTGTGCAGGTGCGTTCACAGCCGTCACGTTAGCATCAGGCGGGACCCCGCCGGCCGGGCCGCTGTACAGGAGTAGTGTTTTATCGAATCCACGTCACGCCAAGGGAAGGAAGCAGATGCCGCTGGTCCGCCGGGTCGCGTTCCTGTCCCTGCACACCTCCCCCATGGAGCAGCCCGGTTCCGGGGACGCTGGCGGCATGAACGTGTACATCCGGGCCCTCGCGGCGGCACTCGCCGAGACCGGCGTCGAAGTGGAAATCTTCACCAGGTCCACCGCGGCCGGGCAGGCCGCCGTCGAGCACCCGTCACCCGGTGTCTGCGTCCACAACGTCCTCGCCGGCCCGCCGCGGAAACTCCCCAAAGAGGAACTGCCGGCACTGCTGCACAGCATGGTCGCGGAGATCGACCGGATCCGCCAACTCCAGCCGCACGGCCGCTATGACGTCATCCATTCCCACTATTGGGTCTCGGGCGTCGCCGGGCTGGAGCTTTCGGAGCTGTGGGGGGTGCCGCTGGTACACACCATGCACACCATGGCCAAGGTCAAGAACCTGCTCCTGGAGTCCGGCGAGCAGCCCGAACCGCGCCGGCGTGAGGACGGTGAGCACCGGATCGTCGACGGCGCCACCCGGCTGATCGCCAATACCGGCGCCGAGGCCGCGGAACTGGTCTCGCACTACGCCGCCGACCCGGACCGCATCGACGTCGCGCCCCCGGGGGTGGACCTTTCCGTCTTTACCCCCGCGTTCCGAAGCCGAGCCCGCACCGAGCACAACGTCCCACCGGGCCGGTTCCACCTGCTGTTCGCCGGACGGATCCAGCGGCTCAAGGGCCCGCAGATCCTGGTCAAGGCGGCCGCGCTGCTGCGTGCGCGGCGCCCGGACATCGACCTGCAGCTGACCATCCTCGGTGCGGTGAGCGGGGCGCGGGATTTCGACCTCAAGTCCTTGATCAGCGCCGCCGGAATGGACGACGTCGTCACACACCACCCGCCGGTCAGCGCGCCCAAACTGGCCGGGTGGTACCGTTCGGCCGACGTCGTGGTGATGCCGTCCTACAGCGAGTCCTTCGGGCTGGTGGCCCTGGAGGCCCAGGCCTGCGGCACGCCGGTGGTCGCCACGAAGGTCGGCGGGCTGTCCCGGGCCATCTTCGACGGCCGGACCGGGCTGCTGGTGGAGGGCCACAAGGCGGCGGACTGGGCGGATGCGCTGGAGGCGCTGCACGACGATCCGGCCACCCGGGAGGACATGGGCCGGGCCGCGTCGGTGCACGCACAGGATTTCGGCTGGCAACGCACCGCCGCGATCACGCAGGAGAGCTACCAGGCCGCACTGGTCCAGTACCTTGGAAGTCGAAGCATCCCGGCGGGCCACGCGCACTGACCGGACGCCAGACGGGCCTCCCGGGTGGAACCGCCGGCCGGAGCCCACGAAGCCACGAGCTGAAGGACACCGATGTCTGAGAACACCACCGAACACGCCGCAGCCAGCACCGCAGGGCGCATCCTGAGCGATCTGGAGATCGCACAACGGGCCACCATGCGGCCCATCGAGGACGTGGCCGCCGCGGCCGGGATCAATCCGGAGGCCCTGGAATTCTACGGCCGGTTCAAGGCCAAAATCGACCCCGCCAAACTGCGCCGCGACGCCGCGCACACCCCGGGCAAGGTGGTGCTGGTCTCGGCGATGTCCCCGACTCCGGCCGGGGAGGGCAAGTCCACCACCACCGTGGGCCTGGCGGACTCCCTGGCCCGCGCCGGGCACCGGGTGATGATTGCGCTGCGTGAACCCTCGCTGGGCCCGATCCTGGGGATGAAGGGCGGGGCCACCGGCGGCGGCTACTCCCAGGTCCTGCCGATGGACGAGATCAACCTGCACTTCACCGGCGACTTCCACGCCATCACCTCGGCGAACAACGCCCTTATGGCGCTGGTGGACAACCACATCTACCAGGGCAACGTGCTGAACATCGATCCGCGCCGGATGACGTTCAAACGGGTCCTGGACATGAACGACCGTGCGCTGCGTGAAGTGGTGATCGGCCTCGGCGGCCCCACCCAGGGTGTGCCGCGGCAGGACGGTTTCGACATCACGGTCGCCTCGGAAATCATGGCCGTGTTCTGCCTGGCGACTGATCTTGACGACCTCCGGGCACGGCTGGGCCGGATCACCTTCGGCTACACCTACGACCGGGAACCGGTCACGGTCGCAGACCTCGGCGTCCAGGGCGCCCTGACCATGCTCCTCAAGGATGCGATCAAACCCAACCTTGTGCAGACCATCGCGGGCACCCCGGCCCTGGTCCACGGCGGCCCCTTCGCCAACATCGCGCACGGCTGCAATTCCCTGATTGCCACGCAGACAGCCCGCAGCCTGGCCGACGTCGTCATCACCGAGGCCGGCTTCGGCGCGGACCTGGGCGCTGAAAAGTTCATGGACATCAAGGCGCGGATGGCCGACGTCGCCCCGTCCGCCGTCGTGGTGGTGGCCACGATCCGTGCGCTCAAGATGCACGGCGGCATCGCCAAGGACCAGCTCAAGGAGCCGAACGTCGAGGCCCTGGCCGCCGGCGTCGCAAACCTGCAGCGGCACGTGCGCAACGTGGAGAAGTTCGGCATCACCCCCGTAGTGGCCATCAACAAGTTCGGTACCGACAGCCCGGAGGAGCTGCAGTGGCTGCTGGACTGGTGCGCTGCCGAGGGTGTTCAGGCCGCGGTAGCGGACGTCTGGGGCCGCGGCGGAGGCGGCGACGGCGGTGACGAACTCGCCGCGAAGGTCGCCGCCGCCATCGACGCCCCGCACGGTTTCCGGCACCTGTACCCGCTGGAGATGTCCGTGGAGGACAAGATCCGCACCATCGTGCAGGAAATCTATGGGGCCGACGGCGTCGACTTCTCCGTTCCGGCGCTCAAGCGGCTCGCGGAGATCGAGAAGAACGGCTGGTCAGGGATGCCGGTCTGTATGGCGAAAACCCAGTATTCGTTCAGCGACGACGCCACCAAGCTCGGCGCACCGAAGGGCTTCACGGTGCACGTGCGGGACCTGATTCCCAAGACGGGCGCCGGGTTCATCGTCGCGCTGACCGGCGCCGTGATGACCATGCCGGGCCTGCCGAAGGTCCCGGCGGCCATGCGAATGGACGTTGACGCCGACGGAAACCCTGTCGGCCTCTTTTAAAGCCGGATGCCCTATCACTTTTGGTCCCTAACCCGGGGGTTGAGGGACCAAAAGTGATAGGGCAACAGGTGGGGTTTAGCGCTCCAGGTCGCCGCGGATGAACGCCTCGACCTTTTCGCGGCCCAGGTCATCGTTGAACTGCTCCGGCGGGGACTTCATGAAGTAGCTCGACGCCGACAGCAGCGGGCCGCCGATGCCGCGGTCCAGGCCGATCTTGGCCGCGCGTACGGCGTCGATGATCACACCGGCGGAGTTGGGCGAGTCCCAGACCTCCAGCTTGTATTCGAGCGATACCGGGGCGTCGCCGAAGTTGCGGCCCTCAAGGCGGACGAAGGCCCATTTGCGGTCATCGAGCCACTGGACGTAGTCCGACGGGCCGATGTGGACGTCCTTGGCCGCGAGGTCGGCCTCGACGTTGGAGGTTACGGCCTGGGTCTTGGAGATCTTCTTGGACTCGAGCCGGTCGCGTTCCAGCATGTTCTTGAAGTCCATGTTGCCGCCGACGTTCAGCTGGTACGTGCGGTCCAGGGTCACGCCGCGGTCTTCGAACAGCTTGGCCATAACGCGGTGCGTGATGGTGGCGCCGATCTGGCTCTTGATGTCGTCGCCCACGATCGGGACGCCGGCGGCGGTGAACTTGTCCGCCCATTCCTTGGTTCCGGCGATGAAGACCGGCAGCGCGTTGACGAACGCCACGCCGGCGTCGATGGCGCACTGGGCGTAGAACTCGGCGGCTTCCTGCGACCCGACGGGCAGGTAGCAGACCATCACGTCGACCTTGGCGTCCTTGAGGGCCTGGACCACGTCAACGGGCTCGTCCGGGGACTGATCGATGGTCTCGAGGTAGTACTTGCCGAGGCCGTCGAGGGTCGGGCCGCGCTGGACGGTGACACCGGTCGGCGGGACGTCGGCGATCTTGATGGTGTTGTTTTCGCTGGCCATGATGGCGGCGGACAGGTCCTGGCCCACCTTCTTGCCGTCGACGTCGAACGCGGCAACGAACTGCACGTCGTTGACGTGGTACTTGCCGAACTCCACGTGCATCAGACCCGGAATCGTGGCCTGGGGGTCGGCATCCTTGTAGTACTGGACACCCTGGACCAGCGAAGTGGCACAGTTACCCACGCCGACGATTGCAACACGAATCGGATTTGAAGACACGAAACTCCCTTTTGAACAAACTTCACATGCCCGGCGCGGGCGTACTCTGCTGTACGACGGCGGCAAACGGGCATAACGCCATGCGGCTCACTTGCATTCTAGTCAACGGCGCCGCGGTCCAGGTTGTTCCCGGCCGCGGCACCGAATCTGTTACCGCTTGGGGACTACCGCCGCGGCGAGGGCTCCGGGCTCACTTCTGGGCCCAGAGGTTGATGTCGGACTCGACGGCGAACTCGTCGATCGCGTCCAGTTCCTCGGCGGTGAAGTCCAGGTTGTTGATGGCAGACAGGGTGTCCTCGAGCTGCCGGACGCTGGAGGCACCCACCAGCGCGGACGTCACCGGAATGCCCTTGCCCTGCTCCCGGAGGATCCAGGCGATCGCCATCTGCGCGAGGCTCTGGCCCCGCCCCTCGGCGATCCGGTTGAGGCCACGTACCCGGTCCAGCTTCTCCCCGGTAATGCTTGCCTCGTCCAGGGACTTGTCCTGGGCGGCGCGGGAGTCGTCCGGGACGCCGTTCAGGTAGCGGTCGGTGAGCATGCCCTGCGCCAGCGGCGAGAAGGCGATGGCTCCGGCCCCGGTCTGGTCCAGGGCCTCGAAGAGGTTGGGGCTGCCGTTCTCGGTCCAGCGGTTCAGCATGGAGTAGCTCGGCTGGTGGATCAGCAGCGGCGTGCCCAGCTCCTTGAGGATCCGCGCCGCCTCGAGGGTCTGTTCCGGGGTGTAGGACGAGATGCCGGCGTAGAGGGCCTTGCCGGAGCGCACGGCCTGGTCCAGGGCGCCCATGGTCTCCTCCAGCGGGGTCTCCGGGTCCGGCCGGTGGCTGTAGAAGATGTCCACGTAGTCCAGGCCCATCCGGCCCAGCGACTGGTCCAGGCTGGCCAGCAGGTATTTCCGGGAGCCGAAATTGCCGTAGGGCCCGGGCCACATGTCGTAGCCGGCCTTCGTGGAAATGATCAGTTCATCCCGGTACGGGGCGAAATCGTCCTTGAAGTGGCGGCCGAAGTTGGTCTCGGCGCTGCCGTAGGGCGGTCCGTAGTTGTTCGCGAGGTCAAAGTGGGTGACCCCGAGGTCGAAGGCGCGGCGCAGGATGGCGCGCTGCACCTCGAAGGGCTTGTCGTCGCCAAAGTTGTGCCAGAGGCCCAGGGAGATGGCCGGCAGTTTCAGGCCGCTGCGTCCAACGCGGCGGTAGGGCATGGTGTCGTATCGGGTTTCCGCTGCAACATAAGTCATGGTCTTATCCTGTCCTATTCCGGGGCGACTGGTGAGCCGGCTGAGACGACGGCGGCGCTGTGGCCGGGCAACGCGACCTCACCATTGCCGAGGTTCACGGCGTCGTCGGTACCCAGCAGCAGCGTGCTGCCCCCAACGGCCACGCGGCGGGGTTCGGCGGAGAAGTTCATGGCGACCTCCACACCGCCGCGCCGCAGCAAAAGCCAGCCGTTTTCCTCGCTGAAGTCGACGGCGGTGTCCGCGAAGCCCGCTTCGGCCAGTTCCGGGGTTGCGCGGCGCAGCGCGATCAGTTGCCGGTACAGCTCCAGGAGCCGGGCGTGGTCGCCGGCCTGCGCCTCCGCCCAGTCCAGCTTGGAGCGGGTGAACGTGGCCGGATCCTGCGGGTCGGGCACCACGGCGGGGTCCCAGCCCATCCGTTCGAATTCCTTGATCCGGCCCTCGGCGGTGGCTTTGCCCAGTTCCGGTTCCGGGTGCGAGGTGAAGAACTGCCAGGGCGTGGTGGCGCCGTACTCCTCGCCCATAAACAGCATCGGGGTGAACGGTGAGGTCAGCGTCGCGACGGCGGCGAGCGCCAGCGGCCCGTAGCCGAGGGTCTGGGAGAGCCGGTCTCCGGTGGCCCGGTTGCCGATCTGGTCGTGGTTCTGGCTGCAGACCACCAGCGCGGCAGGGTGCACCAGGGCGGTGTTGATCGGCCGGCCGTGATGCCGGCCCCGGAAACTTGAGTAGCTGCCGTCGTGGAAGAAGCCCTTCTCGAGGACCTTGGCCAGGGCGGCGAGCGAATCGAAGTCGCTGTAGTAGCCGGTGGTTTCGCCGCTGACGTTGACGTGGACGGCGTGGTGGAAGTCATCGCTCCACTGCCCGGCGAGGCCGTAGCCGTTCAGGTCCCGCGGGTAGAGCAGGCGCGGGTTGTTCAGGTCCGATTCGGCAATCATGGTCGCGGGACGGCCGGTCTCGGCGGCAACGGCATCGGCCAGGGCGCCAAAGTCCTCGAGCAGGTGCACCGCGCGCTCGTCCTTGAAGGCGTGCACGGCATCGAGCCGGAGGCCGTCCACGTGGTAGTCGCGCAGCCACATGGCGGCGTTGTCCAGGATGTAGCGTCGCACCTCATCGGAGCCGGGGCCGTCCAGGTTCACCGAGTCGCCCCAGGTGTTTCCCTCGCCGGACTTCAGGTAGGGCCCGAACCTCGGCAAGTAGTTGCCGCTGGGGCCGAGGTGGTTGTAGACCACGTCCTGGATGACGCCCAGCCCGGCGGCGTGCGCTGCGTCGACGAACCGCTGGTACGCGGCCGGTCCGCCGTAGCCCTCGTGCACCGTGTACCAGAGGACCCCGTCGTAGCCCCAGTTGTGGGTGCCGTTGAACCCGTTGACCGGCAGCAGCTCGACGTAGTCGACACCGAGCCCGGCCAGGTAGCCGAGTTTGCCGATGGCGGCATCCAGGGTTCCCTCCGGGGTGAAGGTGCCCAGATGCAGTTCGTAGATCACACTGCCCTGCAGCTCGCGGCCGGCCCATTGCCCGTCGGTCCACTGGTGGCTGCCGGCGTCGAAGGTCCGCGAGAGCGAGTGCACGCCGTCGGGCTGCCGACGGGACCGGGGGTCCGGCAACGGCGTGGTCTCCCCGTCCAGGAGGTAGCCGTAATCGACGTCGCCGGAGGCCGGAGCGTCCGGCGCGCTCCACCAGCCTCCGGCTTCGGCCCGGCGCATCGGGTACTCCCGGCCGTCCGCCAGGAGGGTGACCTCCCGGGCGTCCGGTGCCCAGAGGTCGAAGCGGGCGGTTCCGTGTGCAGGCAGAGTCATTGCCGTTCCCCTATGTCAGTTCGTCAGTTCGTGCGATTCAATCAGCCGGGGCCAGCAGGGCCACCGGGTAGTCGCGGAGGATCTCCGCCACGTCGACGCTGCCCGGGCCGAAGGACCGGCCGCTGAGCTGGTCCGTCATGGCGGCGTCGAGGCGGATGGCAGTATCCTGCCAACCTCCCCGCTGCTCCAGGCCCCGGGGCAAGCGGGTGGCCAGGGTGACGGCTCCCGGGGTGCCCGCACCGCGGTCGAACGCGATCAGGTGCCCGGAGGCGGCGCCGGTGGCCGCTACGGGCGTGTAGCCGGTGAAGTATTCCGGCCGGTCCCGGCGCAGCCGCAGCGCCCGGGAGGTCACCAGCAGCTTGGCGGCATCGTCGCGGTACGACGCCGGCAGCTCACCGGCGTCGAGCGCAGCGAGGGCGTCCCGGCGCGCAGCGAAGTCGAAGGGCCGCCGGTTGTCCGGATCCGTGAGCGACCGGTCCCAGAACTCGGTGCCCTGGTAGACGTCGGGCACGCCGGGCATGGTGAGCTGGACCAGTTTCGCGCCGAGGGCGTTGGCGGCGCCGTACGGGTCCAGCAGGGCCACGAGCCCGTCGAGTTCGGCGCGCACTCCGGGGTTGTCGAACGCCGCGTCCACGGCGGCCGTCAGCTTGGCCTCGAAGTCCTCATTCGGATCCAGCCAGTCGGTCGAGTTGCCGGCCTCGCGCGCCGCTTTCTGCGCGTAGGACTGGAGCCGTTCCCGGTCCGCGGGCCACACGCCCGCGATGGCCTGCCACAGCAGGTTGGCCAGCGGCCCGTCGGGCAGCGGTGCCAGTTCCTGCAGGCGCTGCAGCGCAGCGGTCCATTCGGGGGCCAGTTCGGCGAGCACGGAGATCCGTGCCCGGGTGTCCTCACTGCGTTTGGTGTCGTGGGTGCTGAGGGTGGTCATGGACAGCGGCAGGGCGGCCTGGCGGTGCGCCATCCGGGCGTGGAAGTCCTCGGTGGAGACTGAGAATTCGGTGGGGTCCGCGCCGACTTCCGTGAGGGTGCCCAGCCGGGTGTAGCGGAAGAACGCGGTGTCCTCCACCCCCTTGGCCATCACCATGCCGGAGGTCTGCTGGAAGCGGCGGCCCAGTTCGGCGTCGGCCCCGGGACCCGCTTTCAACAGATGGGGCAGCAGCGCCTGCACCCCTGCCTCCAGCTCCGGCCGGCGCTTGGCGGCGAGCGCGCAGGCTTCGCGCAGGACGTCCTCGCCGTCCGGCAGGTAGCTGCGGTAGACCGGGAAGGCGGCGATGATTTCGGACAGCGCGTCGACCGCAGTGTCCGCGTCGATCCCGGCGTCAGCCGGCACCAGGCGGCCCAGCCGGCGCAGCTCGGAGTGCAGGATCCCGTCGGTGATCCGGCGTTTGGTGCCATGGATCATATCCTCGTAGTCCGCCGGGGTTCCGCCGCGCAGGGACGCGTCCAGGGCGTCGAGGCCCGCCTGGCCGGCGGGGTCGACGAAGACCCGGTCGACGTCGGCCAGGGCGTCGTAGCCGGTGGTCCCCTCGCATTCGAAGCCGGCCGGCAGGGCCTCCCCCGGCTCGAGGATCTTCTCGACCAGCAGGTACGCCCCTCCGGTCACGTCGCGCAGCCGCCGGAGGTAGCCTTCGGGATCGGCCAGGCCGTCCGGGTGGTCGATCCGCAGACCATCCACGAGTCCCTCGCGGAACCAGCGGACAATTTCCGCGTGCGCCTCGTCGAAGACTTCGGGGTCCTCCACCTTGATCCCGGCCAGGGAGTTGACGGCGAAGAAGCGGCGGTAATTCAGGTCGTTGTCCGCCCTGCGCCACCCCACCAGTTCGTAGTGCTGCCGGCCGTGGACCTCGCGCGGGTCATCCCCGTCCGAGTAGCTTCCGTCGGCCAGCGGGAAACGGTGGTCGTAGTAGCGCAGCTCGCCGTCGACCACCTTGAGGGCGTCGACGTCGGCATCCTCGCCCAGCACGGGAATCCGGATGCGTCCGCCGCCGAAGTCCCAGTCGACGTCGAACGCCGGGGCGTACGGCGACTGCTGGCCGTCCTTGAGCAGCGACCACCACCACGGGTTCTGGACCGGGGTGGCGACGCCGACGTGGTTGGGCACAATGTCCACCAGGACGCCCATGCCGGCCTCTTTGGCCGCGCGGGCGACGGCGTCCAGGCCCGCGGCGCCGCCGCGGTCAGGGTCGATCGCGGCGGGGTCGGTGACGTCGTAGCCGTGGTCCGAGCCCTTTTCCGCCGTCAGGATCGGCGACAGGTAGATCCAGTCGACGCCCAGGGACTTCAGGTAGGGCACGGTCGCGGCGGCGTCCTGCAGGGTGAAGCCGGGCCGGATCTGCAGCCGATAGGTCGAGACGGGGGTCCTCATGAATCGGTGGCCTTCGCTTCGCTGGCTTCCGCGGCCTTGGTCTGGGCCTGGACCATCTCCTCCTGCGCCTCTTCCTCGGCGGCCATGGCGGCCAGCGACGCGGCGGCGGAGTAGTCGACCTCCACTTCGGGACCGGAGTAGGCGCGCAGCACCACCATGGACTTGGCGCCCAGGGTCAGGGTGGATCCGGCCTTGAGCGGTTCGTTCTTGTCGGCCTGGTCGGCTGTGTCCACCAGGAGCTCCCAGAAGGGCGAGTACTCGTCGTTGGGCAGCGCGAAGTCCACGCCGTCGTCGTGGGCGTTGAACGCCAGGATGAAGCTGTCGTCGGTGATCTGGCGCCCGCGGGAGTCCTGCTCCTGGATGCCTTCGCCGTTGTAGAAGACGCCGATGGTCCGGCCGAAGCCGCTGCCCCAGTCCTCGGGCAGCATTTCGGTGCCGTCAGTCTTCAGCCAGACGATGTCCGGCAGTTTCTCGCCTTCGCCGCGGACCACGGGCCGGCCGTCGAAGAACCGGCTGCGGCGGAAGATCGGGTGGTCGTGGCGGATCTTGTTGACGAACGCGGTGAACTCCACGAGCGGCTGGTCCATGGCTTCCCAGTGCACCCAGCTCAGTTCGGAGTCCTGGCAGTAGGTGTTGTTGTTGCCCTGCTGTGTGCGGCCGAGCTCGTCGCCGTGCAGCAGCATCGGCACGCCCTGGGAGAGCAGCAGGGTGGCGATGAAGTTCCGCTGCTGGCGGGCGCGCAGGGTCAGGACGGTGTCGTTGTCCGTGTCGCCTTCCTCGCCGCAGTTCCAGGACCGGTTGTGGGATTCACCGTCGTTGTTGCCTTCGCCGTTGGCCTCGTTGTGCTTCTCGTTGTAAGAGACCAGGTCCCGCATGGTGAAGCCGTCGTGGGCGGTGACGAAGTTGATGGATGCCACCGGGCGCCGGGCGGAGCTCTCGTAGAGATCCGCGGAGCCGGTGAGGCGGGAGGCGAATTCACCCAGCGTGGAGGGCTCGCCGCGCCAGAAGTCACGGACGGTGTCGCGGTACTTGCCGTTCCATTCGGTCCATTGCGGCGGGAAGTTGCCCACCTGGTAGCCGCCGGGGCCCACGTCCCACGGCTCGGCGATGAGCTTCACCTGGGACACGATCGGGTCCTGCTGGATCAGTTCGAAGAAGGTGGAGAGCTTGTCGACATCGTAGAACTCGCGGGCCAGCGTGGAGGCGAGGTCGAAGCGGAACCCGTCGACGTGCATTTCGGTCACCCAGTAGCGCAGGGAGTCCATCAGCAGCTGCAGCGAGTGCGGGTGCCGGACGTTCAGCGAGTTGCCGGTGCCGGTGTAGTCCATGTAGTGCTTCTGGTCATTGTCGACCAGGCGGTAGTAGGCCTGGTTGTCGATGCCCTTGAAGGAGAGCGTGGGGCCGAGGTGGTTGCCTTCGGCGGTGTGGTTGTAGACGACGTCGAGGATCACCTCGATGCCGGCCCGGTGCAGCTCGCGGACCATGGCCTTGAATTCCTGGACCTGGTGCCCGACGTCGCCGGAGGAGCTGTACGTGTTCTGCGGCGCGAAGAAGCCGATGGTGTTGTAGCCCCAGTAGTTGTTGAGGCCCTTCTCGACGAGCGTGCCGTCGTTGACGAACTGGTGGACCGGCATCAGCTCGATCGCCGTCACACCGAGTTTCTTCAGGTGTTCGATCACAGCCGGGTGGGCGACGCCGGCGTAGGTGCCGCGCTGGTCCTCGGGGATCTCCGGGTGCAGCTCGGTAAGGCCCTTGACGTGCGCCTCGTAGATGACCGACTCGTGGTACGGGATCCGCAGCTGGCGGTCACCGTCCCATTCGAAGAAGGGGTTGATGACCACACCGTGCATGGTGTGCGGCGCCGAGTCGGCGTCGTTGCGGGAGTCCGGGTCGCCGAATTCGTAGGAGAAGAGCGCCGGGTCCCAGTCGATCTGGCCCTGGATCGCCTTGGCGTACGGGTCCATCAGCAGCTTGTTGGCGTTGAAGCGGTTTCCGCTCGCCGGGTCGTAGGGGCCGTGCACCCGGTACCCGTACTTCTGGCCGGGCTGGATCTGCGGGAGGTAGCAGTGCCAGACGTAGCCATCCACCTCGGTCAGCTCGATCCGCGTCTCGCTCAGGTCGTCGCCCAGGAGGCAAAGCTCCACGCGCTCGGCCTGTTCGCTGAACAGCGCAAAATTGGTGCCGGTGCCGTCAAAGGTGGCTCCCAGCGGGTAAGCCGTTCCGGGCCAGACTTCCATGTGTACTCCTCGTGCGATGCGGACAATCTCTAGACAGACTACTTGTAAGCAAGGTTAGTAATTGACCGGGGCCCCAGCGCGGGCGTTTTTGTTACAGCCTTGCGATAACCCGCGGGAGGGTTTTCGCGATGTCCGACGCCGTCAACGGGCCGCCGTCCGAGGCCGCGGTCCCGGCGCGGCCGTGCAGGCTCGCCGCCATCGCCGCGATGGCGGCCCACCGGTCGGGGCCGTCGATGCCGACGGCGCTGAACGCACCGGTGTCCTCCGCGAGCTGGGCGAGCAGGGCGCCCAGTACCCCGGCCAGGACGTCGCCGCTGCCGGCGGTGGCCATCCAGGGGCTCGCTTCCGCCTGGCTGAACACGGCACCCGACGGCGCGGCCACCAATGTGGTGGCGCCCTTCAGCAGCACCGTGGCCCCGGTGAGTCCCGTGGCACGCCGGGCGGCGGCCAGCGGCGAGTCCTCCACGGCCGGGCGCCCTCGGTGATCGCCGTAGCGCGCCAGGAGGCCGGCCAGCTCGCCGGCGTGCGGGGTGAGCACGGTCCGGGCGTCCAGGGCCGCGGGCAGGGCTTGGAGGGCGCCGGCGTCGGCCACGGTGGGCAGTCCGCCGGCGGCGGCCTCGCGGACACGTTCGAGCTGTTCGTGGGCGCCGTCGTCGAGGCCGGAGCCCACCAGCCAGGCCTGGACGTGGGCTTCGGCGACGCTGGTGCCGCACACCACTTCCGGGCAGGAGTGGCGCACCAGGTCGGCGACCTCCGGCGGCCCCACGTACCGGACCATGCCGGCGCCGGCGGCCAGGGCGCCCCGGCACGCGAGCACGGCGGCGCCCGGGTAGCGGGTGGAACCCGCGACGACGCCGAGCACACCGCGGGAGTACTTGTGCGAGCGGCGACCGGGCTGGGGCAGCAGGGCAGCCAGGTCGCCCTGATCGAGGCGGCGTAATTCCGGAGCACCGAGTGCGTCCTCAATGCCGATGGCGACGGTGCGGATCCGTCCGGTGAAATCCGCCCCGGGATCGGTGAGGAGGCCGGTTTTGGCCGCTCCGAAGGTAACGGTGATGTCCGCGGGCAGCACGGGGGCTGTGGCCTCCCCCGTGTCGGCGTCCACGCCGCTGGGCAGGTCGCAGGCCACCACCAGGGCGCGGCGGCCCGTACGCGGCAGGGCACGCTGCAGTTCGGCGACCAGGGTCGCTGCCGTGCCGTGCAGCCCGCCCCGCGCCCCGGTGCCGAGGACCGCGTCAATAACGACGTGGGATCCGGCGGCGCCGGCTGCCAGGGCCGTGGCGTTGCCCGCAGTGAGGGCCGTATCCCTGCCGCCAGCGGCGCGGAAGGCCGCAAGGGCGGCCGGGTGGGCTTCGCCGGCAGTGAGGACCGCCGTCGCCCGCAATCCCCGGCGGGCGAGCAGGGCCGCGGCGAAAAGGCCGTCTCCGCCGTTGTTGCCCTTGCCCGCCAGGACGGCAACACTGGAGCCATAGGGCCGCAGTCCCCGGTGCTGCAGCTCCCGGACCACCGTGTTGGCGAGGCCGTGGGCGGCCCGCTGCATAAGAACAGCGCCCATACCCGAGCCCGCACGTGCGTCGAGAAAGTTCTTCTCGACGTCTCGGATGTGGGTTCCGGTATAGGCGCTGATCATGGAGCCTAGCCCTCGGCGATCACCGTGGCGGTAGCGATTCCGCCGTCGTGGCTGATCGAGAGGTGCCAGCGTTTGACCCCTTTGGACTCAGCCACGGCAAGGACGGTGTCCTTGACCTGGACGGTCGGACCGTGCTGGTCCAGCCCGATCCAGCAGTCCTGCCAGTTCATGCCGGCCGGGGCGCCCAGCACCTTGGCCACGGCCTCCTTGGCGGCGAACCGCGCGGCGAGGGACCGGGTGTTCAGTTCCCGCTCGGCCGGAACGAACAACCTGTCACGCAGCCCGGGGGTGCGCTCCAGCTGCCGGCCGAACCGCTCAATGTCTACGACGTCTACGCCGATGCCAACAATCATGCGGCTATTCTACGGTCACGCTCTTGGCCAGGTTCCGCGGCTGGTCCACGTCGTAGCCCTTGGCGCTGGCGAGGGCCAGGGCGAAGATCTGCAGGGGCACGGTGGAGAGCAGCGGGGCCAGGAGCGTCGGGGTCTCCGGGATGTAGATGACGTGCTCGGCGAAGGCCTTCACGGCCTCGTCACCTTCCTCGGCGATCACGATCGTCTTGGCGCCGCGGGCACGGACTTCCTGGATGTTGGAGACGATCTTGGCGTGCAGGGAGTCGCGGCCGCGGGGCGAGGGGACCACCACAAAGACGGGCTGGCCTTCCTCGATCAGCGCGATGGGTCCGTGCTTGAGCTCGCCTGCGGCGAAACCCTCGGCGTGGATGTAGGCGAGCTCCTTGAGCTTCAGGGCACCCTCCATGGCGACCGGGAAGCCCACGTGGCGGCCCAGGAACAGGACGGACTTGGAATCGGCCATGTCCGCGCCGAGGGCCTTGATGACGTCGGCGTTGTCCAGGATCTGCTGGATCTTGGCGGGGATCTTGCCGAGGTCCGCGAGGATGTCCTTGATTTCGCCCTGGAACTTGTTCCCGCGCAGCTGTGCCAGATACAGGCCCAGCAGGTATGCGGCGGCGATCTGGGCGAGGAACGCCTTGGTGGAGGCCACGGCAATTTCCGGACCGGCGTGCGTGTACAGCACGGCGTCGGATTCGCGCGGGATCGTGGAGCCGTTGGTGTTGCAGATGGACACCGTCTTGGCGCCCTGTTCCTTGGCGTACCGCACAGCCATCAGGGTGTCCATGGTCTCGCCGGACTGCGAGATCGAGACGATCAGGGTGTTGGCGTCAACGATCGGGTCCCGGTAGCGGAATTCGTGGGAGAGCTCCACCTCGGTGGGGATCCGGCACCAGCGCTCGATGGCGTACTTGGCGACCTGGCCGGCGTAGGCGGAGGTGCCGCACGCCAGGACGATGATCTTGTCGACGCTCTTGAGCAGTTCGGTATCGATGCGGAGCTCATCGAGGGTCAGCCGGCCGTCGACGTCGGAGCGGCCCAGCAGGGTCTGCAGGACGGCGTCGGGCTGGTCGTGGATTTCCTTCTCCATAAAGGACGGGAAGCCGCCCTTCTCGGCGGAGGCCGGGTCCCAGTCGACGTAGTATTCCTTGCCCTCGGCCGGGGCGCCGAAGAAGTCGGTGATCGCGACGGTGTCCGCGGTGATGGTGACGATCTGGTCCTGGCCCAGTTCCACGGCCCGGCGGGTGTAGTCGATGAAGCCGGAGACGTCGGAGCCAAGGAAGTTCTCGCCCTCGCCCAGGCCGACCACCAGCGGGGAGTTGCGGCGGGCAGCGACGACGACGTCGGGCTGGTCAGCGTGCACGGCCAGCAGGGTGAAGGCGCCTTCGAGCCGCTGGCAGGCGAGTTCCATGGCCTTGGTCAGGCCGCCGTTGGAGTTGTCGCCGCCGAGCTGGTTGCGGTAGATGTCCCCGAGCAGGGCCGCGGCCACCTCGGTGTCGGTCTCGGAGAGGAACGTGACGCCCTTGGCGAGCAGGTCCTGCTTCAGTTCCGCGAAGTTTTCGATGATGCCGTTGTGGATCAGGGCCAGCTTGCCGCCGTCGGAGAGGTGCGGGTGCGCGTTCAGGTCCGTCGGGCCGCCGTGGGTTGCCCAGCGGGTGTGCCCGATGCCGGTCAGGGCGTCCGGCAGTGGGTTGGCCTCCAGCTCGGCAATCAGGTTGCTCAGCTTGCCCGACTTCTTGCGGGACGAGATAGCGCCGTCCGCCACGACGGCGATGCCGGCAGAGTCATAGCCGCGGTACTCCAGGCGGCGCAGTCCTTCCAGGACAACGTCCAGGGCCTTGTGATCAGTATTTACCCGGCCAGCCGACCGGCCTACATATCCAACGATTCCACACATGGGCACAAGCCTAGCTGGTTTCACGGTCAGGAGACGTAGGATGTGGCGCGCGCAACCCGGAAGGCCGCCGCCGGCGGGGTGTCCATTTCGCTCTGGGCCGCGTCAAGGGCAGAATCTCTAAAGTGACTTTGCAACGCAATGACGCGAACGGCGAGGGCGTCTCCCCGTTCGTTGAGCTGGACCGGCAGACCTGGTCCCGGCTCGCTGCCCAGATGGAGCAGCCCCTCAACGAGGAGGACGTGCTCCGACTTCGCGGCCTGGGCGACCCCCTCGATATGAAGGAGGTCCGGGAGGTCTACCTTCCGCTCTCCCGGCTGTTGCACCTGTACGTCGAGGGCGCCAACCAGCTCCACGCGGCCACCACCACGTTCCTCGGCGAGAAGACCCAGCGCACTCCCTTCGTCATTGGCGTGGCCGGCTCGGTCGCCGTCGGCAAATCAACCATCGCCCGTGTTCTCCGCGAGATGCTGCGCCGGTGGCCCGGCACCCCGAACGTCGAGCTGATCACCACCGACGGGTTCCTCTACCCGCTGGCCGAGCTCAAGCGGCGCCAGCTCCTGGAGCGCAAAGGCTTCCCGGAATCCTACGACCGCCGCGCGCTGCTGCGGTTCGTGAGCGAAGTCAAGGGCGGGGCCGAGGAGGTCCGCGCCCCCTGGTATTCGCACGTCACCTACGACATCGTCCCCGGCAAGGAAGTGGTGGTCCGCCGGCCGGACGTGCTGATCGTCGAGGGGCTGAACGTGCTGGCGCCAGCGCGTCCGCGGCACGACGGCAGGCAGGGCCTTGCCCTGAGCGACTTCTTCGACTTCTCCATCTACGTGGACGCCAAGACCTCCTACATCGAGGAGTGGTATGTGGACCGGTTCCGGAAACTGCGCACCACCGCGTTCGCGCAGCCGGAGTCCTACTTCCACCGCTACGCGACGCTCTCCGACTCGGAGGCCGAGCAAACCGCGCGCAGCATCTGGAAACGGATCAACGAGCCGAACCTGGAAGAAAACGTCCTCCCCACCCGCGGCCGCGCCCAGCTGGTGCTGACCAAGGACGCCGACCACTCCATCCGTCGTATGCTGCTCCGGAAGGTCTAGCACAGGTGTGCCAGGACAGCGCCGCCTCGCGGCTGGCCCGGAGAACGCCCCGCCGGCAGGTGCTCCGCCGCATGCTTGTTGCCGCCGCCGCCGTGGCTCTGCTGGCCGCCACCGCCGGCTGCAGCCCCGCCTCCGACACCGCTGACCGCACCTCCGGCACAAGCGTGCCAACTGGCGCCGCTGCCTCCGCGGCGTCCGCGGTCCCTACGGGCACGTCCCCGGCCGGTACGTCCACGCCCACATCCCCGCCGTCGCACGTGGCCCCGTCCTCGTCCCCCACAGCCTCCGCGTCGGCAACAACGGCGCCGGCGCCCCCGGCATCCTCAGCCCCGGGCCCGAAGCATTCCCTCACGGACCCGGCGAGCCCCTGGGTGGTGGTGAACAAGCACCGCCCCCTGGCCCCCGCCACATTCGTGCCGGCCGACCTGGTCCAGCCGCACGTCACCCTGGCCGTCTCCGGCGAGGCGAGCCAGCTGAACAGCACGACGGCGGCGGCGGCGGAACGGATGTTTGCCGCCGCCGCGGCCGACGGCGTTGTTCTGACCCTGGCGAGCGGTTACCGCTCCTACGCCACGCAGAGCACCACCTACAACGGCTACGTGAACTCGCGGGGCCGCGCGGAGGCAGACACGGCCTCCGCCCGGCCGGGTTATTCGGAGCACCAGACCGGCTGGGCCTTCGACATCGGCGACGGCGGCGGGGGCTGCAGCTTCCAGCCGTGCTTCGCCGACCAGCCCGCTGCCGTGTGGGTCAAGGCCAACGCCCACCGGTTCGGGTTCGTGGTCAGGTATCCCTGGATGGCGCACCCGGTCACCGGCTACTTCTACGAGCCGTGGCACCTCCGCTACATCGGTGCCGAGGCAGCCGGAGACATGCACAAGCGCGGCATCGCCACCCTCGAACAGTATTTCGGCTTGGAAGCCGCGCCAGCCTACCGCTAGTAACAGACAGGTGTGGCCCGCTCCCAGCCGGAAGCGGGCCACACTTGCGTGAACTTGCGGTCAGTCGGTGACCAGCGCCAGGGCCAGCTCCGTGCGCACCACCTGGGCCAGGTCTTCGGCGATCGCCTGGGCAGTCGCCTCGTCCGCGGCTTCGACCATCACCCGGACCACCGGTTCGGTGCCGGAGGGGCGCAACAGGACGCGTCCGGTTTCACCCAGCCGCTCTTCAGCCTGGGCTACGGCCCGGGCAACTGCCTCGTCGCCCTTCACCCGGGTGCGGTCGACGCCCTTGACGTTGATCAGCACCTGCGGGAGCTTGGTCATGACGGTGGCCAGGTCACGGAGGGGACGGCCTGTCAGGGCTACCTGGGCGGCCAGCTGAAGGCCGGTCAGCACGCCGTCGCCGGTGGTGGCGTAGTCGGCGAAAATCACGTGGCCGGACTGTTCGCCGCCGAGGTTGAACCCGCCTTCGCGCATGCCTTCGAGGACGTACCGGTCACCCACGCCGGTCTCGCGGAGGCTGATGCCGGCCTCCCCCAGCGCGATCTTGAGCCCGAGGTTGCTCATAACGGTCGCCACCAGGACGTCATCCTTGAGCTTGCCGGAGGCCTTGAGGGCGACGGCGAGGATGGCCATGATCTGGTCACCGTCCACCTCGTTGCCTTCGTGGTCGACTGCCAGGCAGCGGTCGGCGTCGCCGTCATGGGCGATGCCAAGGTCCGCACCGTGCTTGACTACCGCTTCCTTCAGCGGGCCCAGGTGGGTGGACCCCACGCCGTCGTTGATGTTGAGGCCGTCGGGTTCGGCTCCGATCACCACGACGTCAGCGCCAGCGCTTTTGAACACCTCCGGCGAGCAGCCGCTGGCGGCGCCGTGGGCGCAGTCCAGCACCACCTTCAGCCCCTCCAGGCGGTGCGGGATGGTGCCCAGCAGATGGACGATGTAGCGGTCTTCAGCGTCGGAGAAGCGCTGGATGCGACCCACTTCGCCGCCCACCGGCCGGACCGGTTCCTTGCTCAGCTGTTCCTCGATGGCGTCCTCGACGTCGTCGGGCAGCTTCTGGCCACCCCGCGCGAAGAACTTGATCCCGTTGTCCGGTGCCGGGTTGTGGGAGGCGGAAATCATCACGCCGAAGTCGGCGTCGAGGTCTGCCACCAGGTAGGCCGCTGCCGGGGTGGGGAGCACGCCGGCGTCGTAGACGTCGATGCCGGAGCTGGAGAGCCCGGCCTCCACAGCTGCGGCAATGAACTCGCCGCTGGCTCTCGGGTCGCGGGCCACCACGGCGCGCGGCCGGTTGCCGTTGGTGTTGCGGTCGTGCCCAAGCACGACGGCGGCGGCCTGCGCCAGTTGCATCGCCAACTCTGCGGTCAGTAGGCCGTTAGCCAGGCCCCGGACACCATCTGTTCCAAATAATCTAGACATCGAGCCCAAGTTTAGTCGATGGCGGGCCCGGGGTCCGTTCCGGGTGCGGCGGACGCGGCCTTAACGCCGGAAGCCCGCCCCGCATGATGCGGGACGGGCTTCCGGGTAAGCGCCATATGCGCTTGGGAAAGCGCTGATTAGCGCTTGGGGATCCGGGCGCTGAACAGCGCTGCGGGCCCCAAGCTGTGGTCGCGCAGGCGGCCACAGCTTGGGAAAGCGCTGATTAGCGCTTGGAGTACTGCTGAGCCTTGCGTGCCTTCTTGAGACCAGCCTTCTTACGCTCGATGACGCGTGCGTCACGGGTAAGGTAGCCGGCCTTCTTCAGGGTGGCGCGGTTGTTGTCGACGTCGATCTCGTTCAGCGAACGGGCGATGCCGAGGCGCAGAGCACCGGCCTGGCCGGAGGGGCCACCGCCGTGGATGCGGGCAATGACGTCGTAGGCGCCTTCGAGATCGAGGATCTTGAAGGGCTCGTTGACGTCCTGCTGGTGCAGCTTGTTCGGGAAGTAGTTCGACAGCTCGCGGCCGTTGATGGTCCACTTGCCGGAGCCGGGCACAACGCGAACGCGTGCAACGGCTTCCTTGCGGCGGCCAACAGCTGCGCCGGCGACGGTCAGTGCCGGACGTTCCTTCTTCGGCGCCGCTGCGTCAGCAGCACCGCTCTCCGAGGTGTAGCTGGTCAGGTTTTCCTCAGCCTCGACGGCTTCGGTGGTCTCTTCGTTCTGAGCCACGGTTCTCCTTGTATTAATAAGTTGTTTGGTGGCCAGGACTACTGGGCGACCTGGGTGATTTCGAAAGTCTTGGGCTGCTGGGCGGCGTGCGGGTGCTCTGCACCGCGGTAAACCTTCAGCTTGCCCAGCTGCTGTGCAGCGAGCGAGTTCTTCGGGAGCATGCCCTTGATGGCCTTCTCCACGGCGCGGACCGGGTTGGATTCCAGCAGCTCCGCGTAGTTGACGGAGGTCAGGCCGCCCGGGTAACCGGAGTGGCGGTATGCGCGCTTCTGCTCCAGCTTGGCGCCGGTGAGGGCAACCTTTTCAGCGTTGATGATGATGACGAAGTCGCCCATGTCCATGTGGGGCGCAAAGGTGGCCTTGTGCTTGCCGCGCAGCAGGATTGCGGTCTGGCTGGCAAGACGACCAAGGACAACGTCGGTGGCGTCAATGACGTGCCACTGGCGGTTGATATCGCCGGGCTTCGGGGTGTACGTACGCACGGTGTTTGCCTCGTTCTTGTTCTGGCGTTCTTGTTTTAGGCGTCACTCGAAGGTGCACCTACTATCTATGCGCTACCGGAACAGAGGTGAGGGCTCTATGTAACCAGTCATCCAGTGGTCTCGAATGTGCACGTTGAGTAGCTATCCTGCAACCGGATTCTCAAGCGGGCACGCATCATCGAGATAGGACACGCACAACGACTACCAAGAATAGCGGAAGCCTTGGCTGTGGGTCAAAATGGGGTGTCCGGTGGCATGCTGCCCGCGTGCCTGTCAGTTCCGGCCCGCCGCGCTCCTGGAGGTCACGTGCCCGTTCCCGCCATTGCAGGACCCGCACCGCTGCTTTTTGTCGCCATCGTTACTGTCGCCGCGCTGTGCCTGTCGCTGCTGGCTGACGTCGTGGTTCGGCGGACCCTTCCCGGGCTGGAACCGCACCCCTCCCCCGCCCAGCGGACGACGACGGCGGCGGCCGCTGCCGCGATATGCGCGCTTCTCGCGTGGCGCCTGGGCGTTTCTCCCGAGGTGCCGGCATTTATGGTCCTGGTTATTATCGGCGCCCAACTGGCGCGTATAGATGTTATTCATCATTTGCTGCCCAACAGGCTGGTTTTTCCACTGCTTGGGGCTGGCGTCCTGCTGCTCGCAGGGGCTTCGGCAGCGCTCGGAGGCTGGGAAAAGCTGGCCCGAGCCCTCGCCGCCGGCGTCATTCTCTTCTTTTTCTACTTCATCTTGGCTCTCATCAGCCCCAAGGGCCTCGGAATGGGCGATGTGAAGCTTGCAGCGCCACTTGGGCTGTACTTGGGCTACTTGGGCTGGTCCCAGTTGTTTTACGGCGGCGCCCTGGGCTTCGTCGCCGGAGGCCTAGTTTCCGCGGTTCTCGTCTCGCGCAGGCGCGCAAACACGCCAAAAGAAGTCCCGTTCGGGCCCTCCATGCTGGCGGCCGCCCTAGCGGTCATCCTGCTCTCGGCGTAGCCCACTTTTCGCGCCCATCCGTGGCGGAACCAGTAAGTCGACTTAGCAAACCAAGTAGTTGCGAGTTTGGCACCCTACAGAACTGAGTACACCTCTCAGACCTACGCGTAAAACCATCGTTTTGCCTTCCAGAAGTCGAGTAGCCAATGCCATTGCAGGGCCAATAATCGCCGTGCAAATGTTGTCCCAACGGACCTCCAGGGCACAACAAAGGGGAGTTGCTGGAATTCCGTAAAACTATTCAAAAACTCTGGAAAAGGACTTTTACAATGACTGGTCTCATGGTTTCAATGATCGCATTTGTAGCCGGCGTCAAGGACAGGCTCGAATCGGAAAAAGGCGCGACCGCGACGGAATACTCGCTGCTCGTGGCTTTCATCGCCTTCATCGTCATCGGCGGGGTCACGCTCTTCGGCGCCGCGCTCAACACGTGGTTCGGTCAGCTCGCGACCCACGTCGGCACTTTTGCCCACTAGGCAAGTCGAGCAGGTCTCAGCAACACCCACTGTGCCGCGTCCGTGTTTCGCGGACGCGGCACAGCTCTTAATCCTTCAGCTGCATCTATCCCTGGGGGGATCCAATGAAGCGCAGCATCTGGCCGTCGCGCCGGCTAAGAGCGCAAGACCGTGAGCGGGGGGCCGCCGCCGTCGAGTTCGCCCTGATTGCACCCATCCTCCTCGCCCTGGTTGGCGGGATCATCGAATTTTCGTACTCCTACAATCTGCAGATCTCCGTGACCCAGGCGGCCCGCGAGGCCGCTCGAAGCATGGCCATCTTCAACGATCCGGCCCGTGCACAAGCGGCCGGGGTGGCAGGCGCGCCAGGGCTGAACCCGGCCGGATTCACCTACACGTTTACAGGTGCTTGTCCCGCCGGCGGCACCGGCAACGCACAGGTGTCGGTCGGCTACACCGCCAACTCACTGACAGGAATCTTCGGTGGTTCCGTCACGCTCAACGGAACTGGAGCCATGCGATGCCACGGTTGACGTGCGCCGCGGGGATCCGCCGGGGCCAAGAAGCAGAGCGGGGCGCGGCCGGCATCCTCGTAGCAGTCTTGATGCTTGTGCTCATCGGAGCAGGGGCCTTGGCTGTTGACACCGGCGAGATCTATGCCGAAAAAGCACAACTGCAGAATGCTGCGGACGCGGGCGCTTTGGCGGCAGCTCAACGATGCCACGCGGCAGGAACCTGCACCAACGCCCAGGCGCTCGCCTGGGCCCGCGAACTGGCCGGACCCAATTCCAATGACGGCGCCTCGGCCGTTGATTCGGTGGACGTGTCGGTACCGGGTCAAGTATCCGTAGTTACCTCAACCCTGGGCAGCGACGGGGCAGGCTTCCTGACCAAGATGTTTGCCAGCGTTCTCAACGCGCCACCCGCAACCGTCCGGACTGGTGCCACTGCCGCCTGGGCACCGTTGAGCAGCGGTTCCGGATTCCCGCTCGCGATCTCCAACAGCTGCTTCAACCTCTCCACAGCCGTAGCAACCGGAGAGGTCCAGAAGATCTCCTACAAACCGGGCGGCACCTGCACAGGGCCATCCGGAACTCAAATCCCGGGCGGGTGGGGATGGCTCGATCGCAGCTCTCCATGCGTCGCGGTAACCGCCACCGGCAACAACCGTGTGGGGTCCGATCCCGGCAACAACCCCCCGACAGACTGTGACGCCGTCCTTGCCGGGTGGATCTCCACCATCCTCGCCGGCGGCGACGTCAAAGTCGCTTTTCCCGTCTTCGACAACGCTGGCGGCCAGGGGCAGAACGGTTACTTCCACGTGATCGGCTATGCCACTTTCAAGATGTGGGGGTGGAAATTCGGCAACAACCACAACTACGAATTCAAAAACACGGCAGGCGATCCGAACATGACGAGCTCCCTGGCCTGCAGCGGCGGTAACAACCGGTGCATTATCGGCCAATTCGTGAAGTTCGAAACAATTAACTCGACGGGAGAGGCTTCTGGCGGCAGCACCGACTTGGGAACCGTGGATATAAAACTCATCAAATAAGCAATTTCTAAGGAGTTACGATGAAAACACGCCTGCTGGGGGGCATCGCCGCATTGTTAGTGGCAATTATCGGAACCGTGCTGCTGGTCTCTTATGTACAGAATGCTGACAAACGGGCATTGGCCGGCACGGAAACAGAATCGATCTACGTAGTGCAAAAAGCTATTCCGGCCGGAACCGCCGCAGACCAACTGTCGGCGATGGTGACCAAGAAGGACGTTCCGAAGCTGGCACTGGCAGAGAACAGCATTACGGACCTTGCGTCGTTGGGATCCAAGGTCACCGCGGTGACGTTGATGCCGGGAGAGCAACTGCTTTCCAGCCGGATGGTGGACGCGAATGCGTTCCTCGGCCCGGCGCGGGTCCAGGTTCCTTCGGGCATGCAGGAACTGACGCTCAAGCTCCCGATTGAACGCGTTGCCGGCGGGATCCTGAAGGCTGGCGACACAGTGGGGGTCTTCTTGTCCATGGATGTTGCAGCAGCTGGAGGGGACGGGGCTGCTGGCGCCAAAGTGAGCAAAACCCAGCAGACGTTCCACAAGGTCCTGGTCACGGCGGCCCAATTCAGCGACGGGGCCGCCACACAGACCGGCGCATCCGAGACTGCCCCCGGCACCAGCCAGGTCTCGGCAACCTCGACTACCAAGTCACAGGGCGACGGCAGCTACCTCATCACGCTGGCGAGGAACTCCGCCGATGCGGAGCGGATCGTCTTCGCTGCCGAGTTCGGCAAGATCTACCTCTCGAAGGAGCCCGCTGACGCGGTGGCATCCGGTAAGGGCACAGTTGATGCGGCAGGGCTGTTCCGATGAGCCGCTTCGTACTGATCACCCCGAACTCGGATTTCGAGCGGCTGGTCAAGCTGGCAGTAGGCGGAATGCACGGCGAACTCCACGTCTTCAAGGCGGACTATCTGCCTGAAGGCCCGGCGGACATTCTCCGCCAGATGGTCGGAGACCCGCCTGAGGTCCTCATCCTGGGTCCCGGCGTTCCCGTCGCCGACTCGCTTAAGTTGGCCGCTGTGGTCGACCTCCAGTATCCGGAGATCAGCGTCGTCCTCGCCGTCACGGCCAGCCCGGAGACAGTGGTCCAAGCCATGCGGGCCGGCGTCAGGGACCTGCTGGACCCCGGTGCCGATCCGGAGACAATCAGGGTCATGCTGGAACGGGCCAGCCTTGCCGCCGCCGGACGGCGTCGGGGGCTGGGGCCGCAGGCCACTGAGCACGCGGACCACGGATCCGGACGTGTCATTGCCGTGATGTCGCCAAAGGGCGGCGTCGGCAAGACAACGGTGGCCACCAACATCGCCGTCGGCCTCGGGAAAACCGCCCCCATGAGCGTCGTGATTGTTGACCTCGACCTGCAGTTCGGGGATGTGGCCAGCGGGCTGCTGCTCGAGCCGGAGTTCACAGTCACGGATGCCGTGATGGGAGCCGCCAGCCAGGACTCCATGGTGCTCAAGACCTATCTCACCGTTCATCCGGCCGGCATCTACGCTCTCTGTGCCCCACGGACCCCGGTGGAGATGGACCGCATCAGCGCAGCCCACGTTTCGCATCTGCTCGAACAGTTGCGGCAGGAGTTCCGCTACATCGTCGTGGACACGGCGCCGGGGTTAGGCGAGCACGTCCTTGCCACCCTGGAACAGGCCACGGACGCCGTGTGGATCTGCGGAATGGACGTTCCGAGCATCCGGGGGATGCGCACCGGGTTCCGGATCCTCGACGAGCTGAACCTGGTGCCGGCACACCGCCACATTGTGCTCAACATGGCCGACCGTCGGGCCGGGCTGTCCCTCAAGGACGTTGAGGCTACCGTCGGCGCGCCTGTGGACGTGGTCCTGCCGCGATCCCGGACCCTCCCGTTCTCCACCAACAAAGGAATCCCCTTGCTTCAGGACGGCAGCCGGGACGCTGCCCTCAAGGGTCTCCGTCAGCTGGTTGACCGCTTCAAGCCGGAGTGGGACGCCAGGCCCCACAAGCAACTGCACCGAAGGGCGGTAGTCCAGTGAGCCTCACAGACCGATTCCAGCAAATGCGGGGCGGTTCGTTGCCCGCCGCACCGGAGGGAAAGCCGGCCGCCGTCGACGTTTTCGCCAAGCAGGAGCAGCCGGCCACCCTTGGCCGGATCCTCGAGGCAAAGACCGCGGCGGAGTCCCAGTCCGGTCTCCCGGACCTGCAGCAGACCGCCACCGTGGCGAGTGAAGCCCTGAACGCCCTCAAGGAACGCGCCAGCCAGGCGCTCTTTGAACGGCTCGGTTCCCGGATCACGGACTCGTCGATCGATGAGTCTGAACTCCAAAAGTCAGTCAAGGACGAGCTGAAGGCGGTGGTGGACGAGGAGCAGATCCCGCTCACCACGGTCGAGCGACAGCGCCTGATCCGGGAAATCATCGATGACGTTCTGGGCCATGGACCCATCCAGAGGTACCTCGATGATCCAACGGTGACCGAGGTCATGGTCAACCGCTTCGATCAGATCTACGTCGAGCGCCAGGGCCAGCTTTACCTGACCGACTCAAAGTTCACCTCGGACGATGCTCTGCGTCGGGTCATCGAAAGGATCGTCACCAACGTGGGGCGCCGGATCGATGAATCATCTCCGCTGGTGGACGCGAGGCTTTCGGACGGATCCCGCGTCAACGCCATCATTCCGCCCCTGGCCGTCAACGGGCCGGCCCTGACCATCCGGAAGTTCGGCCGCGATCCCCTGACCGTCCATGACCTGATCTCGATGGGCAGCCTGTCCCCGGAAATGGCGGAGCTGCTGCAGGCCTGCGTGGTCGCGCGCCTGAACATCATCGTCTCCGGCGGAACGGGCACCGGCAAGACCACGCTCCTGAATGTCCTCTCGTCCTTCATCCCCCGGGCGGACCGGATCGTCACCATCGAAGATGCCGTGGAGCTCCAACTCCAGCAGGACCACGTGGTCCGGTTGGAAAGCCGGCCCCAAAACATCGAGGGCAAGGGCGAGATCTCCATCCGGGACCTGGTCCGCAACTCGCTGCGTATGCGGCCAGACCGGATCGTGGTCGGCGAGGTCCGCGGCGGCGAGTGCCTGGACATGCTGCAGGCCATGAACACCGGCCACGACGGCTCCATCTCCACCGTCCACGCGAACTCCCCCAGGGATGCGATGGCCAGACTCGAGACGCTGGTGCTGATGGCCGGCATGGACCTCCCGCTGCGGGCAATCCGCGAGCAGGTTGCCTCGGCTGTGAACCTGATTGTGCACATCTCCCGGCTCCGCGACGGGTCCCGGCGCGTCACGCACATCACCGAGGTTCAGGGCATGGAGGGCGACGTCGTTACCCTCCAGGATGCTTTCGTCTTCGACTATTCCGCCGGTATTGACGCCAGCGGCAAGTTCCTCGGCAGGCCCATGCCTACCGGAGTCCGTCCGCGGTTCACCGATCGCTTCGCCGAACTCGGGATACAAATTTCGCCGGCCGTGTTTGGCGCCACACCGGTCAGGGGGCGGTAACAATGCCGGACCAATCCCCTCTCATCTTTGTAGCCGGGCTCCTTCTCATCTACGGCGCCCTGGCCGTCCTGGTCTCCGTGGCCTTCAAGTCCCGGTCCGTGCCGCTGAGCAGGCGCCGCCCGGACGGGACAGCTATCCATGCCTCCGGGCTGACCAAACTGACGGACCAGGCCGTGCACTCGCTGAATCATGGACTGCCCAGCCGCGGCTCGGGACTGCTCAGCCGGGAGAAGCTCGACAGCGCCGGACTCAAGAAGCAGCCTGGCGACTATCTGGTGATGGCGGGTGCGGTCACTTTCGTTTCGGTGGTGTTGGGGTTCCTACTGTCAGGCCCGCTTTTCGCAGCACTGATGCTGGTCCTGGCGCCGGTTGGCCTCATCCTGTTTCTCAACGTCCTGGTCTCCCGGCGGCGCAAGAAGTTCGACGAACAGGTCCCCGATTCGCTGCAAATGCTCGCTGGCGGCTTGCGCGCCGGACACAGCCTGCTGCGCTCGGTGGATGCAGCCGCTGAGGAGAACGAGGCCCCCATGAAGGAGGAACTCAACCGTGTGGTGAATGAGACCCGGATCGGCCGGGACCTGGGCGAATCACTCGGGGAGGTGGCCAGGCGCACTGCCAATGACGACTTCGCCTCGATTACCCGCGCGATCGAGATCCACCGGGAAGTGGGCGGGGACCTCGCCCAGGTCCTGGACAACGTGGGCGAAACCATTCGTGACCGCAACCAGCTCCGGGGCCAGGTCAAGGCGCTCAGCGCAGAAGGCCGGATCTCCGCCATGGTCCTGATCGCGCTTCCGGTGGTCATGTTCGTCGGGTTGACGCTTTTCAATCCGATGTATTCGAGAGTCTTCCTCACCACGTTTCCCGGCTTTCTCATGATCCTCGCGGCCGTGGTCCTGCTCGTCGTCGGCGGCTTTTGGCTGAGCCGGCTTATCAAACCCAAGTTCTGAGACGAAGGGGGAGAACAATGCAAACTGTTGCCTACGCAGCCATCCTGGCCGTCGTCGCCCCGATCTCGATAATGACGTGGCTGGCCTTCACCGGAGACAGGGCCGGGCTGCGCAACATCCAGTCCAATCTTGGCCGGGGACCGCAGGCCTCCGGATCAATGCTGTCCGCCACTGGAGAGTTCGCGGCGTTCAGCCGACGGATCACTCCGAAGGGGTACACGGCCTGGCTGGACAAACAACTCGCCGGAGCCGGCCGACCTAAAGAATGGCCACTTGGCCGCCTCATCATGATCAAGCCGCTACTTGCCCTAGCCGGGGCTGTCGCGGGTATCTTGCTGGTCGCTGGAAGTCCCACGGCCATCAGCTTCGTCCTCCTGGCGGGGATCACGGCGCTTGCGTACTTTGTGCCTGACATACTGGTCCGGAACCACGCCCAAAAGCGGCGCGAAGCCATCAAGCTGGAACTGCCGGACGCCCTGGACCAGATGCTCATCTCGGTGCAGGCCGGCCTTGGTTTTGAAACGGCCATGGCCAGGGCCGGCCAAAACGGCAAGGGACCGCTCGCTGATGAGTTGATTCGGACGCTCCAGGACATCCAGGTTGGCCGCTCCCGGAAGGACGCTTACCTTGCGATGGCCCAGCGCGTGGACGTGCCGGACCTCCGGTCCTTCGTCCGCGCCGTAGTCCAGGCCGATGCTTATGGCATCGCCATCGCCCAGGTGCTGCACTCACAGGCGAAGGACATGCGGGTCAAGAGGCGCCAGCGGGCGGAGGAACACGCCCTGAAGATGCCCGTGAAGATGCTCTTCCCGCTCATTTTTTCGATCCTGCCCGCCCTGTTCATCGTGGTGTTGGGACCCACAATCATGAGCATCATGGATGTTTTCGCCAAGAGGTAAGCCCCAGCGGCCGCGAACCGGCCGCCCACAGACCGGACCCCCCTTAGAACCCAGAGCTGAGGGGGGTCCTTCCTTGTGGCTGGGCTTCCGTGGTCCCCAGCGCAGGATAAGTGCAGGGAATGGGCAGGAAATGGGCAGTTTGGGAAGTGTTGGCACAGGATGTTCCAAACTCGGATCAACGGCGTGTCGGCGGTTGCTAAGTTCCTTTCAGTGCTGGTGCAGGGCCAGCCGCCCAACTCGCTCAGGAGTCACCAATGCGTTCCTACCTCTCCAACATCGCTTCCCGCCTTCGCCGCGACCAGCGCGGCGCCACCGCCGTCGAATACGGCATCATGGTCTCCCTCATCGCCGTCGTCATCATCGTCGCCGTGACGCTGCTCGGCGGCACTTTGCACGACACGTTCACCAAGGTCCAGTGCGACATCGCGGGCGCGCCGCACGCCTACACGGCTAGCACCCCGGCCGGCAGCGCTACCTGCTCGTAGCACCGCCACGATCCACGAGTCAGGGTTGGGGTAGGCTCCGGTCTTTCCCAACCCTGACTGCGTTCAGGCGCCAGCCAACAGTCAGCAAGGAAGGCGGTCCCCCCATGTCCAAGACAAGCGAGCGGGGCGCCGTCGCCGTGGAATTCGCCCTTCTGGCCCCCATCCTGGTCATGCTGCTGCTGGGGATCATGGAATTCGGCCGCGCGTACAACGTGCAGATCTCACTCTCCAACGCTGCCCGTGAGGGCGCACGGGTGATGGCCGTCAACTACTCAACGCCAACAGCCGCGACGACCGCCAAAGCCGCTGCGGTGAGTGCCGCGAGCGTTCTGAAGCCGAGCCTGACCAACGACAAGATTTTTTTCTCGTATCAGACGACGCCGGCCTCGACTCCCGCGCCAACCGCCTGCGCCGCCAACGTCCAAGTCACCGTGACCATCAACTACAACCTGTCCACAATGACGGGCATTGCCGGACCATTTTCGATGAAGGGCGTAGGGACGATGCAATGCGGCGGATAGCAGTTCCGGACGACACGGAACGTGGCGGGATCGCTGTTGTGGTCGCCCTCCTTATGGTGGTTCTCCTTGGATTCGCGGCCATCTCCATCGACGTCGCTCGACTCTATGCCGAGCGTGGCCAATTGCAGAACGGGGCCGATTCGGTAGCCCTGATGCTGGGCCAAAAATGTGCCAAGAATCCGAATGATCCGGACTGCTCCGACACTCTGACCTCGCCTCTGGTTCTCGCCCGGACGCTTGCCAACGCCAACGCCGTTGACGGACAGAGCAACGTCAAAGCCATCGTCTTGGACAGGACGAATCGCCAAGCCACGGTCACCACGAGCGCCAAGGACAGTGGGGGCACCCTCAATTCGGTACCGGACGTTTTTGCCCGCGCACTAGGCTTCTCGAACTCGGAGGTCACAGCTACTGCCAATGTCCAGTGGGGGACTCCGTCCAAGGGCACCGTCATCGTCCCTTTAGCCATCGCCGAGTGCAAATTCTCCCCAGACCCCTCCTTCGTGCAGGTCCTCAATATGAGCGCAGGCGGATGCTCAGGAATCCCCGGGGGTTTTGGATGGATTACCGACCCGAATGCCGCCGATTCTGCGTGCAGCGTCGTGATCAGTGCTGGCGCCGCGAATGATCCAGGCATCTGGTTCAGTAGCGACACCGGCGCCTCCCGACCTTCCGTCTGTTCCCCTGCGGACATCAGCGCTTTGAACGACCAGACCGTCCTTCTCCCGCTCTACGCCGTGGCCACGGGCAACGGGTCAGGCGGCAAGTACTACATCAAGGGCTTCGCGGCCTTTCACGTCACCGGCTACCGCTTTGCGAGTGACACATGGAATTCGAGCGGGCTGGCCAACAAGTCCCTCCGCGGATACTTCGTGAAATTCGTTTCCCTCTCGCAAGCCCTAGAACTCGGAAGTACCCCCGGCTACGGGGCCTCCGTTGTCCGTCTCACCATTGGAGTGCCCTAACAGTGAAGTCACGCGTATTGGCAGGAGTGGCCGCAGTGGTGCTGGCCATCGTCGGTGCCGTCCTCGTCGTCAGCTATGCCCAGGGCGCCGACTCGCGGGCCGTCCAGAATCTGGACCCGGTCAGCGTTCTGGTGGTGCAAAAGGCCGTCCCGGCCGGCACCCCCGTTTCGTCGCTCTCAGCGTTCGTCACTGCCCAGGAACTTCCTGGCAAAGCCGTCTCGAAATCGGCACTCCCGAATCTCGACGGCCAGGCCGGCAAGGTCACCGCTGTCGATCTGCTGCCGGGCGAGCAACTCGTCTCCGAGCGCCTGGTTCAGCCCCAGGACCTGAAAACCAGCGGGTCGGTGCAAATCCCCAAGGGACTCCAGGAAGTGTCCTTCCAGTTGGAACCCCAGCGGGTTGTCGGCGGACGACTTGCAGCTGGCGACCACGTTGGCATCTTCATCAATCTGAAGGACGGCGGCCTGGAGGCAAAGCCCGACAAGCAGACCACCCAGTTGACCGTCCATAAAGCCCTCGTGACCGCGGTGCAGCGTGCACCGTCAGCCACGCCCACCCCGCAGCCGTCAGCAAGCGGATCCGCGGCTCCGGGTGAAGACACCACGCTCCCTGTGGGCTCACTGATCATTACCGTGGCCGTCAACGATGTGGATGCCACGAAGATTGTCTACGCCTCGAATTTCACGGAAGTGGCGAGCATCTGGCTGAGCCGGGAACCGCTCGACGCCACAGACAGCGGCCGTCCCGGAATTGTCACCCGACCGGAGGTCTACAAGTGAGCCGCTTCGTTCTGATCACCCCCAACACCGACTTCGATGCGCGGGTCCGCCAGGCCGTTGCCGGCGGTTTGCCGGGCGGCGTCCAGACCTTCGCGTTCGTCAACCCGGCCAATCCCGGTGAACTCTTCGCCAACCTCAACCAGGAGCGCCCCGAGGTCCTCATCCTCGGCCCCGATGTTCCGATCGAGGACGCGCTGCGGCTCGCCACGGTGTTCGATGTCCAACTGCCGGAACTGAGCGTGATTCTGGTCGCCGAGGCCGACCCGGAGTTTGTGCTGCTCGCCATGCGCGCCGGGATCCGCGACATCCTCAGCCCCGCAGCGGACCCGGCCCAGATCCGGGTGCTGTTGGAACGCGCCTGCCAGTCTTATGCCAGCCGGACGCGGGGCACTGCAGTCCAGCAGCCGGACAGCAAGCCCAAGGGCCTCGTGATCGGTGTGTTCTCCCCCAAAGGCGGCGTCGGAAAGACCACCATCGCCACCAATATCGCCATCGGGCTGGGGCAAGTCGCGCCGATGGGGGTTGTGATCGTGGACCTGGACCTGCAGTTCGGCGATGTGGCCTCCGGCTTGTACCTGAATCCGGAACACACCGTCACCGATGCCGTCTCGGCGTCGGCCAGTCAGGACTCCCTGGTCCTCAAGGCCTTCCTCACGGTCCACCCCAGCAGCATCTACGCCCTGTGCGCTCCCCGGACCCCGGTGGAAGCTGACGACATCACCCCGCAGCAGGTCAGCCGGCTGATCGAGCAGCTCGCGCAGCAGTTCCAGTACGTCGTTGTCGACACCGCCCCGGGCCTGCCCGAAGTGGGACTCGCCGCCATGGAGCAATGCACCGACGTCGTCTGGGTCAGCGCCATGGACGTTCCCAGCATCCGTGGGCTCCGTTCGGGCCTGGGCATCCTGCGGCGCCTGGACCTGCTGCCGGAAACCCGCCACGTGGTCCTGAACATGGCCGACTCCAAGTCCGGTCTCAGCGTCCAGGACGTCGAGGCCACCATCGGTGCGCCGGTGGATGTGAGCATCCCGCGGTCCAAAGCCGTGGCGTACTCGACCAACCGCGGGATTCCGGTGCTGCAGGACGGGCGGAAGGACCCCGCGGTGAAAGGGCTGCGCCAGCTGGTGACCCGCTTCGATCCCGCCTGGCGGGCCACCGCGCAGAAGAAGCTGCACCGACGGGTGGTTGTCCAGTGAAACTCTCCGAGCGCCTCTCCGCTGCGGAAGCGGGACCGCAGTCCCGGCCGGCAACGCCGCCGCAGGCACCCTCCACCCCCTCCCCGTCCCCCACTCCTGCCGCCGGCTCAATCCGCAGGGAACCGTCACGGGCCGAGCCCTCGCGCCTGGCCGCGGCGGCCGCGGCGGCAGCTGCGGTATCCACGGAGCATCACGATCCGGCGCGAACCAAGGGCCAGCAGCCCGTGGACGCCTTCGCCGCGCTCAAGGAACGCGCTGCCACCGCCCTGTTCGAACGGATGGGAACCCGCTTCAACGATTCCGCGGTCACAGAAGACGAGCTCCGAGCCACCGCGCGCGACGAACTGATCCGGATCATCGACGCCGAACAGGTCCCGCTGTCCGGCGAGGAACGTACCCGGCTGGTCCGGGACGTCGCGGACGACGTGCTGGGCTACGGCCCGCTTCAGCGTCTCCTGGACGACCCCGCGGTTACCGAGATCATGGTCAACCGAATGGACCAGATCTACGTCGAGCGCAAAGGCCAGCTGACCCTGACCGATTCACGCTTCAGCTCCGAAGACCACCTCCGGAAAGTGATCGAACGCATCGTCTCCAAGGTTGGCCGGCGGATCGATGAGTCGTCGCCGCTGGTAGATGCCCGCCTCGAGGACGGTTCACGCGTCAACGCGGTCATCCCGCCCCTGGCCGTGGGCGGTTCCTCGCTGACCATCCGAAAGTTCAGCAAGGTTCCCCTCACGGTGCGCAACCTGATCGATTTCGGCACCCTCACCCCAGAGATGGCGGAGCTGCTGAACGCCTGTGTTCGGGCCAAACTGAACATCATCGTCTCCGGAGGCACCGGCACAGGAAAGACCACCCTGCTCAATGTCCTCTCCTCCTTCCTGCCGCACGACGAGCGGATCGTCACCATCGAGGACGCCGTCGAACTCCAGATCCAGCAGGAACACGTGGTGCGCCTCGAAAGCCGGCCGCCCAACACCGAAGGCAAGGGCGAGGTCACCATCCGCGACCTTCTGCGCAACTCGCTGCGTATGCGGCCGGACCGGATTGTGGTGGGCGAGGTCCGCGGCGGCGAATCCCTCGACATGCTCCAGGCGATGAACACCGGCCACGACGGTTCCCTCTCCACCGTGCACTCCAACTCGCCGCGCGACGCCGTCGCCCGCCTCGAAACGCTCGTGCTGATGGCCGGAATGGACCTGCCCCTGCGTGCCATCCGCGAGCAGATCGCCTCGGCGGTAAACCTGATCGTCCAGATCTCCCGGTTGCGGGACGGCACCCGCCGCATCACGCATGTGACCGAGGTCCAGGGCATGGAGGGGGACATCGTGACCCTCCAGGACGCTTTTGTGTTCGACTACTCCGCCGGAGTGGACGTTCACGGCCGGTTCCTCGGCAAGCCGGTGGCCACCGGGATCCGGCCCCGCTTCATCGACCGCTTCGAGGACCTCGGAATCTTCGTCTCCCCCGGCGTCTTCGCGGCGCCGCTCGCTCCGGCCGGGAAAGGGTGAGCGTTTCATGGCACTGACAGTCGGCGCACTCTTGCTGGCCGCTGCCCTCCTGCTGCTGGCCGTGGCGATCCTGTCGCCGGGAACCGCACGCGTCCCGCTGGACCGGAGGCGGCCCGTCGCGGCCGCGCAGGATTCCTCGCTGAGCCGCTTCGCAGGGTCCGCGGTCAGCATGGCCGATGGCTTCTTCGCCCAGCGTAAAGTCCGGCTCTTCAACCGGGATGCCCTGGAACAAGCCGGGCTGAGGATGGGCCAGGGCGATTTTTACGTGCTCCTGGCCGTCGGCGCCTTCGTGGCGGCCCTGGCCGGCTTCGTCGTCGGCGGTCTCCTGCTTGCCTTCCTGCTGGTCCTCCTTGCCCCGCTCGCCGGCCATCTGGTCCTCACGGTCCTGACCGGGAAACGCCGCGCCAAATTTGATGACCAGCTCAGCGACACCCTGCAGCTGCTGGCCGGCGGCCTGCGGGCCGGGCACAGCATCCTGCGCGCCATCGACGCCGCAGGCAGCGAATCCCAGAGCCCCACCGCCGAGGAGATGCGCCGGGTCATCACCGAAACCTCCCTGGGCCGCGACCTGCTGGCCTCCCTCAGCGACACAGCGGACCGGATGCGGAATGAAGACTTCGTCTGGATCGCGCAGGCCATCCAGATCAACCGCGAGGTTGGCGGCAACCTCGCCGAGGTGCTGGACCAGGTGAACGAAACCATCCGCGAGCGCAGCGAGATCAAGGGCCACATCAAGTCCCTCGCGGCCGAGGGCAAGTTCTCCGCGTACATCCTGATGGCCATGCCGGTGGGCATTGTGCTCATGCTGATGCTGGTCAACCCCGGGTACATGAACGTGATGTTCACCAACCCGCTGGGCTGGGGCATGATCGCGGCTTCCGTGATCCTGATGACGATCGGTGGTCTGTGGATGCGCAAGATCATCGACCTGAAGTTCTGAGGCGAGCATGAGTCCCCTCGTCCTGCTGGCCCTCCTGCTGATCTGCCTTCCGCTGGCCTACCTGGTGTGGTCGCTGCTGTCTGTGGACCGGAAGTCCCAGCGCGCCATCCGGCAGATGCTCGTCCAGGATGCCGGCCCCGCCGAAACCAGCGCCCCGCAGCACAAAGCCCTGCTGGAGCGCCTCGGCTACCGGCTGACGCCCCCGGCCTATATCCGGAAGCTGGACCGGCTGCTGTCCCTCGCCGGCCGCCCGGCCTCGCTCCCCCTCGGCCGGGTGCTCGCCGCCAAGCCGCTGCTGGGACTGGTCGGTGCGCTCCTGGGCCTGTGGCTGGCCAGCACCCCCGCGCCACTGCTGAAGCTGGTGGGCCTGTTCGTGATGCTCCTTGGCTACTTCATTCCGGACCTTCTCCTCTACAGCAAGGGCCAGGAGCGGCAGAAGATCATGCAGCTCGAACTGGCGAACACCCTGGACCAGATGCTGATCTCGGTCGAGGCCGGACTGGGGTTTGAAGGCGCCATGGCCCGCGCCGGAGAGAACGGCAAGGGCCCGCTGGCCGAGGAACTGGTCCGCACCCTGCAGGACATGCAGGTGGGCCGCAGCCGGCGGGAGTCCTACCAGGCCCTCGCGGCCCGGACAAACATCCCGGAGCTCCGCAGCTTCGTCCAGGCAGTCGTGCAGGCGGACACGTGCGGAATCGCCATCAGCCGGGTGCTCCGGATCCAGGCCAAGGTGATGCGGGTCAAGCGCCGCCAGCGGGCCGAGGAGAAGGCCATGAAGTTGCCGGTGACCATCCTGTTTCCCCTGCTGTTCTTCATCTTCCCGGTCCTTTTTATCGCAATTTTGGGACCCGCCGTGATCAACGCTATCCAGACATTCAGTGGCCACTGAGGACCGGACAAGGATAGCCGCAAGGTTTCCGCAGGATACCCGGCCGCCGGCGGCGTCGGTCCCGGACAGCGGGTACCGTAGTGGCATGTCCCTTTTAGCTGCTGGCCCCGACGACGGAATTGTGGGCACTCCGCTGTCCGCCGACGCCCCCGCCGCCGCCGGCGCAGGGCTGACGCTCCCCCAAGCCGGCGTCGCGCCGCTGGTGGACCCGGCCGCGCTGCAGGATCTGAGCGAGCAGTTGAACAGCACCGCCGTGGCCCAGGGCTTCGCCCGGGACTACGCCGAAATGTGGGACCAGCGGTATGACTCCCTGGCCGGGGCCCTGGACCGCCGGGACCAGGCGGCCGCGCTTGATGCCGTACTGAGCCTCAAGACGTCCTCGTCAATGGTCGGCGGCCTCCGGCTGGCCGAACTCGCCGGCCGGCTTGAAGCGGCCATCCGGGCCGGAAACCTTCAGTACGCCGAGTCCCTCCTGGGCGACGTTGCCGCGCGCGGCAGCGAAACCGTGGACGAACTGCAGTACAGCTACATCCACCAGGAACGCTAGGCGCGAAGTGGCGCCAGCCGGTAGCCGACGCCGCGCACCGTCTGGAGCCAGCGCGGATGTACCGGGTCCTCCCCCAGTTTGCGCCGCAGGTTGCCGATGTGCACCTCAACGGCACGCTCGTCGGATTCGCTGATGTACGCATCGGTCCGGTAATACTCGCCCCGCACCACCCGCACCAGCTCCGCCTTGGACTTCACGGCTCCGGCGCCGCGGAGGAGTGCGTGCAGGAGGTCGAACTCGCTGCGGGTCAGGGCCAGCGGCTCACCGTCGACGGCCACCGAGCGGGTGTCCGGATTCAGGGCAACACCGTTGTGCCGGAGGACCGTGTCGATCACAGCAGCAGGGGTGCCGGCCTGCGCCCCGGTCAGGGCGCCCTGGGTGTTGGTCCGCGGGCGGCGCATCATCGCCGCCACCCGGGCGCGGAGTTCGCGGGGACGGAAAGGCTTGGTCAAAAAGTCGTCGGCCCCGGTGTGCAGGGCCGTCAGGGTATCCAGCTCATCAGTGCGGGCGGTCAGCATGACGATATAGGCGTCGCTGAATTGCCGGATCCGCCGCAGCACCTCAAAGCCGTCGATGTCCGGCAGGCCCACGTCCAGCGTGACGACGCTGGCTTCCCGGCGCCGGACGACGTCGACTCCCTCTCGGCCCTCGCCGGCCGAATGCACCTCAAAGCCGGCCTGCCGGAGCACCGCTTCCACCAGGTTGCGAACGTCCGCATCGTCCTCAACAACGACGGCCACCCCAAGGTCAGTCATGCCACCCTCACAATCGATGCTGTCCCAAGGGACACGGTTTGCGCACTTATTGCCACCATACCGATCGGCGGCAGGGATTCCAGTCCGCGGCGCAGAAATAGGGCAACAAAAATCCGACTAGTGTCAAGCAGCTATGACAGCCATGTAAACTCCAGATGCGAGGAAGGGGCGCCTGTCATTGGATAACCAACGGTTGTTTCGTGGCCCAAACCTGTCCCGTCCCTTCGGGGATCTGAAACCCCGATCGCGGGTCGTGGCCAGCCAGCTGCCGCTCACGGCGCTCCTGGCCGCCGGCTTGGCTGCTGCACCCGCCGCGTGGGCGCTGCACCTGGCCACCGGCTGGGGCCAGGCGGCACTGGCCATCCATGCCGTCGTAGCACTGGCCTGCATCACGGTCCCGTGGCATCGGCTTCCGGCCCTCGCTCCGCTGGCCATTCCCGTGGTGGACCTGGCCGCCATAGGCTTCAGCCGGGCAGCGGCTGCCGATGAACTCCCGGGCCTGGGTGTCCTGTCGGTCCTGCCCATCGTCTGGATCTCCGCCTCACGGCTCTCCCCCGCCGTCGCATTGCCCCTCAGTTTCCTCGGCCCACTGGCAGCCGGCCTGCCCTGGCTCTTCGCCGCGGCAGCCGAGGACCGTGCGGGCCGGATTGCCACAGTGGTGCTCCTGGCACTGATGACCCTGTCCGTTGGGCTGGCCATGCAATACGCCAAGGCCCAACTGCGGCGCCAGCAGCGCAAGGTGTTGGCCAAGGAGGCCGAGCTCCAGGCCCTGCTCACTCAAAGCCGCGAACGCGAAGGGCTGCTGAACACCATCCTGGATACGGTCGACGTCGGCATTGTGGCCGTCGGTGCCGACGGCCGGCGGTTGCTGACCAACAGCTGGCAGGCCCGGCTGGAGGCCTCCGCGGTGCCCGGCGGCCACCCCGGACCGCCCGGACCGGCCGACCCCGCAGATCCCGATTGGGACGACCGGCTCCTGCTGGCCGGACCGGACCAGTCCACGCCCCTGCCGCCGCACCGGCGCCCGCTCCGCAGGGCCCTTGACGGCGAATCCTTCGCGGACCACCTGGTCTGCTTCGGGGAAGCCCCCGGGAGCCGGGTGGTGTCCACGGGTGCCCGGCCGCTGCAGAACGACGACGGCGACTTCCGCGGCGCCGTCGTCGTGTACAACGAGGTCACGGGCCTGGTCAACGCCCTCGCCGCGAAGGAGGACGTCGTCGCCACCGTCTCGCACGAGTTCCGGACACCCTTAACCTCGATCATCGGCAATCTGGACCTGGTCCTGGGAGACGAACTGCCGCCGCCGGTCCTCCGCCGGATCGAAGTGGCGCAGCGCAATGCCGAACGGCTGCTGTCGCTCGTCTCGGACCTCCTGATGTCCGCCAGCTCGGCGGTCCACATCCATCCCCGCAGGACCGACCTCGCCGGCCTGGTGGAGGCCAGCCTCGGCTCCGCGCAGGCGCATGCGCACGCGTCCCGGGTAACGCTGGCCATGGACGTGCCCGCGCCGTTGTGGGCGAACGTGGACCCGCTGCGGATCAGCCAGGCGCTGGACAACCTCGTCTCCAACGCGATCAAGTATTCGCCCGACGGTGGAGAGGTGACAGTCTCTGCCCGGGCGGAAGACGGACGGGTGCTCCTTGCGGTCGAGGACAGCGGGATCGGCATGACGGCGGCCGACGCAGAGAAGGTCTTTACCCGATTCTTCCGGAGCCCGGCGGTGCGGGAGGGCGCGATCCCCGGGGCCGGGCTCGGCCTGTCCATCACCAAGGCCATCGTGGAGGGCCACGGCGGGTCCATTACGTGCAGCACGCTCCCCGGGCACGGGAGCACCTTCACCATGGAACTGCCGGCCGAGGGCACACCCCGTCCGTTCTAGCGGTCCCTAGCTGCGGCGGGCGCGCGTCAGCTCGGCCCGTGCCAGCAATCCGCTGGCCGACGGGTACGCCACTTCTTCAAGGACCAGCGGGTGCGGGGCGGCCAGCACTGACCGGGCATCACGCTGCCGGGCAATGAGCCGCTCGTACAGCCATTCCGGCCGTTCCGCCCCGGCCCCAACCACCAGAGCCGAGCCCACCAGTGACCGGACCATGTTGTGGCAGAACGCGTCCGCCTGCACCGTGACCACTATGACCCCGTCGGTGCCCCTCGCAAACTCAAACCGCTGCAGTTCCCGGATGGTGGTGGAACCCTCCCGCGGCTTGCAGTACGACCGGAAGTCCTGCAGCCCCAGCAACCGGGAGGCGCCGTCGTTGAGGAGGCCGGTATCCAGCTGCTCCTTGTGCCACAACGTCGCATGCCGGCCCAGCGGGTCCCACAATGCGGGCCCGTCGGCGATCCGATAGCTGTAGCGCCGCCACAGGGCCGAGAAGCGTGCGTCGAAGCCTTCAGGAGCCACCGCCGCCCGGTGCACCTCGATCGACCCGCTGAGATCGCCCAGGCCCCGGCTGAGAGCACCCCTCAGCCGCCGGAGGAGCGCGACGGCGGGGTCCAGTTCCGCGCCGCGGCTCAGGCTGCGCCACTCGGTCTCGGCCAGGTCCAGGTGCACCACCTGCCCCCTAGCGTGCACGCCGGCGTCGGTCCGGCCGGCTACGGTGACCCGGACCGGGCGGCGGATCAGGAGGGCCAGCGCCTCCTCCAGGACGCCTTGCACCGTGAGGCGCCCGGGCTGCAGCGCCCACCCGCTGAAGGGGCCGCCGTCGTAGGACAAGTCCAGCCGGATACGCAAAAACCCGCCGCCCCCCAATACGGGGGCAGCGGGTTTGAGCTCGTTCATAGACCTAAGTCTACTGTGGCGCGGGAGCCAGACTACTCAGCTTCGACAGCCTGTGCAGCCTCGCCGCCGGCCGGCGCGAAGCCTGCAGCCTGGGCCGACTCAGCGGAGTCGAACCAAACTTCAGCGGTCGTGGCGTCGTACCAGCGCGAACCCGGAACGTGGAACTTCATCGAGTCCTCGTTGCCCTTGACCTCGAAGCCCTCGGGGGCAGCGCCGTCAGCGGTAGCAGGCTTGGAGCCCGCGTACTTGGCTTCGGCAGCTTCGGTCTCGGCAACTTCAGTCTCAGCGGGAGCTTCCTCGGCGGCCGGAGCAGCCTTGGTTGCAGCCTGGGTAGCCTCGGCTACGACGGCCTGCTTGGCGGAAACCGGCTCGAGAACCAGTTCGATGACAGCCATGGGAGCGTTGTCGCCCTTGCGGTTGCCGATCTTGGTGATGCGGGTGTAGCCGCCATCGCGGTTCTCCACTGCCTGTGCAATGTCGGTGAACAGCTCGTGGACGACGCCCTTGTTGCTGATCAGGCCGAGCACACGACGGCGGGAAGCCAGGTCGCCACGCTTGGCGAAAGTCACCAGGCGCTCGGCGTACGGCTTCAGTCGCTTGGCCTTGGTCACCGTGGTGGTGATCCGCTTGTGCTCGAACAGTGCGGCTGCCAGGTTCGCGAGCATCAGACGCTCGTGAGCCGGGCCGCCTCCGAGGCGCGGACCCTTAGTGGGGGTAGGCATAACTATTTCTCCTCATATGGAAGCCGGCGGGCTGTGCACGCTGCGGTGCGTCCAGCCTGCTGGCCAAGATCTGTTTTAGAGCTCGTCGTCGCTGAAAGCGGCGTCGTCCTCTTCGATGGCTGCGGCGCGGGCTGCGAGGTCAAAACCGGGAGGGGAATCCTTGAGGGACAGACCCAGTTCAACGAGCTTCGCCTTGACCTCATCGATGGACTTCGCACCGAAGTTGCGGATGTCCATCAGGTCAGCCTCGGAGCGGGCAACGAGTTCACCCACGGTGTGGATGCCCTCACGCTTGAGGCAGTTGTAGGAACGGACGGTGAGGTCCAGATCCTCGATCGGCAGTGCCATGTCAGCTGCCAGGGCAGCGTCCGTCGGCGACGGGCCAATCTCGATACCTTCAGCTGCCGTGTTCAGCTCGCGGGCCAGACCGAACAGTTCCACCAGGGTGGTACCGGCCGAARCAACCGCATCGCGCGGGGCGATGGCCTGCTTGGTCTCGACGTCGACAATGAGCTTGTCGAAGTCGGTGCGCTGCTCAACACGGGTGGCTTCCACGCGGAAAGTAACCTTCAGCACCGGCGAGTAGATCGAGTCGACCGGGATGCGGCCGATCTCGGAGTCGCCGGACTTGTTCTGAGCTGCCGAAACGTAGCCACGGCCGCGTTCGATGGTCAGTTCGAGTTCGAACTTGCCCTTCGAGTTCAGCGTGGCGATGTGCAGATCCGGGTTGTGGAATTCGACGCCGGCCGGCGGAGCGATGTCCGCGGCGGTGACGACTCCCGGGCCCTGCTTGCGCAGGTAGGCAACAACCGGCTCGTCGTGCTCGGAGGAGACCGACAGGTTCTTGATGTTCAGGATGATCTCGGTGACATCTTCCTTGACACCCGGAACCGTGGTGAACTCGTGCAGCACGCCATCGATCCGGATGCTCGTGACAGAGGCACCGGGGATGGAGGAGAGCAGGGTACGGCGGAGGGAGTTTCCGAGGGTGTAACCGAAGCCCGGTTCCAGCGGTTCAATGATGAAACGGGAACGGTTATCGGAGACGACCTCTTCGGAGAGGGTGGGGCGCTGTGCAATGAGCACTTAGGTTTCCTTTCGGCGAGCATCCGCTATATGACGCAACACAGGTGGTGGAAAGATCGGTCTGGAGACTTAACGCGGCTGGGCTTGCCCGGACCGGCAAGGTCCGGGCAAGCTCCGGTTAGGTCTTAGACGCGGCGGCGCTTCGGGGGGCGGCAGCCGTTGTGCGCGCTGGGGGTTACATCCTGGATGGATCCAACCTCGAGGCCAGCGGCCTGCAGCGAACGGATGGCCGTCTCGCGTCCGGAGCCCGGACCCTTGACGAATACGTCGACCTTGCGCATGCCGTGCTCCTGCGCACGCTTTGCGGCGGCTTCGGCGGCCATCTGGGCGGCGAACGGAGTGGACTTGCGGGAGCCCTTGAAGCCAACTTCACCGGACGAGGCCCAGGAGATGACGGCACCGCTCGGATCCGTGATGGAAACGATGGTGTTGTTAAAGGTGCTCTTGATGTGCGCCTGGCCCAGCGCGATATTCTTCTTGTCCTTCTTACGCGGCTTGCGAACCGCGCCACGAGTCTTCGGGGGCATTTTTTCTCCTACAGAAAGTTATTGGGGAAGTCCGTTTAAGGGGCCCACACTTGCCGGGTTCCTTGAAATCGCGCCAGCGATTTTAGGGAGCAAGTGGGGATTAACGGGTCTTCTTCTTGCCGGCGACGGTACGCTTCGGGCCCTTGCGGGTACGGGCGTTGGTCTTCGTACGCTGACCGCGTACGGGCAGGCCCTTGCGGTGACGCAGGCCTTCGTAGCTGCCGATCTCGACCTTGCGGCGGATGTCAGCGGCTACCTCGCGGCGAAGGTCACCCTCAACCTTGTAGTTGCCTTCAATGTAGTCACGCAGCTGGACCAGCTCGGCGTCGGTCAGGTCCTTGACCCGAACGTCAGCGCTGATGCCGGTGGCAGCCAGGGTTTCGTGTGCACGGGTCTTGCCCACGCCGTAGATGTAAGTAAGCGCAATTTCCAGCCGCTTTTCGCGGGGAATGTCTACGCCAGCGAGACGAGCCATAGTGGCAGTGCTCCTTGAATAAACCGGAGGTCGTAGGCAGTACACCCGTAGAATCCGTACGGCCCCAGCCTCCGACCGGGGGTTAGCTGTCCGGACTCGTTAGTGCTCAATGTCCCAGATCAGCTTGTGCTGCCTTTTTATTTACTTGCGTGGGTTAGCAACCCAGGGATTTCCGGTGAGGGAAATTAGCCCTGGCGCTGCTTGTGGCGCGGGTTCTCGCAGATCACCATGACCCGGCCATTACGGCGGATCACTTTGCACTTTTCGCAGATCTGCTTGACGCTCGGCTTGACCTTCATGGCGTTCCTTTGCGTGTTGCAGTTGGTCAGCTGGAACGGCCCTTGGCTGTTGCCTCGGCCGCCCAGTGTTTATTTGTAGCGGTAGACGATACGACCACGTGTCAGGTCGTAAGGGCTCAGCTCCACCACTACCCGGTCCTCAGGGAGAATCCTGATGTAGTGCTGGCGCATCTTTCCAGAGATGTGTGCCAGAACGATGTGCTTGTTGGTGAGCTCAACGCGAAACATCGCGTTAGGCAGCGCCTCAGTCACAACGCCCTCGATCTCAATGACCCCGTCCTTCTTGGCCATACCCTCCGCTAACTGTTGTTGCCGCAGCCCCTCCGGCTTGCACCGACGATCACTGCGGACGTTTTTTTGATTGCTTGGCTGCAGCCGCCGGGCCACAAAAGGGCACAACAGGGCAGACAACCAACAGTCAACACTACGGCATTGCGGGCCGAATGTTAAATCCAGCCATGCTAGCGCACTCCGCCGCCGTATGCACGAAACCGCCCCGCCGGGGTCTCCACCCCGGCCGCCGCGGCCACCCCGTCCAGGATGGCCAGCCGTACGACGTCGGCGGCCGCGCTCTGCAGGGTAATCAGGCTCGCCTGCCGGGTGGCCTCGGTACTGCGGTCCAGTGGTACGGCCCCGGTCGCCAGCGCAAACACGGTATCGCCGTCGGCCAGAGTGTGGCTTGGATTGAGGGCCCGGGCGAGGCCGGCGTGGGCTGCCGATGCGGTGCGCTTGCACTCGGCTTTGTCCAGGACGGCGTTGGTCGCGACGACGACGAGCGTGGTGTTCAGCGCCGGCGGCGGGCCATGCCCGGCCGGCGGCGCATCCGAAACCCTCCGCGTGCTCGCTCGTTCCTCGCTTAGACGCACGCTTCCGGGTTCCGGATGTGCCGCCAGCTCCGGTTCCGTGTCACCCTCGGGTTCGACCCGTTGCGGCGATGAGCTGAACGGCAGTCCCAGCGCATTCACCACCACTATTGCGCCGACGACGACCGGGCCGTCGGGCGAGATGTTGTTCAAGGTGATCGAGGCTGTGCCTATTCCTCCCTTGTACTGTCCCCTGCCTATCAGGGCGCCGGTGCCCGCCCCGGCGTTGCCGCGTTCGACGTCGTGCCCGTCCTTGCGGGCCCCGGCGTCGACGGCGGCCGCGTACCCCATGTCGGCGTCGGGTCGGGCAGCGAAGTCGCCGCCGCGCCCCAGATCGAAGATCGCCGCGGCCGGGACGATCGGCACCACGCCTCCGGGGACGGCAAACCCGCGCGCCTGTTCCTCGCACCAGCGCTGGACACCGTGGGAGGCGGACAGCCCGTAGGCACTCCCGCCGGTCAGGACCACGGCGTCGACGGCGCTGGTCAGGGTGGTCGGGTCGAGGGCATCCGTCTCATGTGTTCCCGGGCCGCCGCCGCGCACGTCCACCGATCCGACGGTTCCGGGCGGGGGCAGCACCACCGTCACGCCGCTCAACCATCCGTCGCCGATCCTCGAGGCATGGCCCACCCGGACACCGGGCACGTCCGTAATAGCTGTCATGGCTCCATTGTGTCCCGCTGGCCGGCGAAAACAGGTGCCACCTTCTCCCGGAACGCCGGCGAACGTTATGGAATACTGCAACCAACAACAGGTAAACGGGCAAGGAAGCCTGACATAACAAAGCTCTGACAAGGCCTTGTGCGGGGTTCCACCCATTCACCGTGTGGTGAAGTATTCATGGTCCCCCGCCCAACCGCCTGCCACCGGCAGGCCCGGATCCGTTAGAGACCCTATGACTAGACAACTGACCGACAGCCCCGTGCGCTCTGCAGCAGCGGCCGTCACGCAGGGCCCGCGCCGGGGACGCTGGTCCGCCCGGACCCGCAGGGACTTCCTCGTCTTCCTCGCGCTGGCCCTCCCGAACCTGGCCCTGATCGCGGTATTTACCTACCTGCCGCTGATCAACAACATCTACTACTCCACGCTCGACTGGACGCTGGGATCCGCCTCCGCCACGGTGGTCGGGTTCGAGAACTACATCAACTTCTTCACCAGCGCCGACGCCCCCAAGGTGCTCGGAACCACTGCCATCTTCACCGTCGTCACTGTCGGCGGATCCATGGTGCTCGGACTGCTGGTGGCCCTCGCCCTGAACTCCAAGGTCCGCGGCACCACCTTCGCCCGGTCCGCGGTCTTCGCGCCCTACGTGCTCAGCGGCGTCGGCGTCGGCCTGGTGTGGCTGTTCATCTTCGACCCCGGTTATGGCGTGCTCGCTTGGCTGCTGCGCGGGATCGGGCAGCAGAGCCCGCAGTGGATCAACGACCCCCAGCTCTCCCTGGTCATGGTGATCATCGTCTACGTCTGGAAGAACCTCGGCTACTGTGCGGTGGTCTACCTCGCCGGCCTGCAGTCCCTTCCGCAGGACGTGATGGAGGCCGCCTCCCTGGACGGCGCGAACGGTTTCCGCCGGTTCATCAGCATGTCCGTCCCGCTGCTGTCCCCCACCACGTTCTTCCTGCTCATCACCACCATGCTCAGCTCGCTGCAGGCCTTCGACCTGATCCGGATCATGACCCCGCTGGGCAACGGCACGTCCACCCTGATCTACGAGGCCTACCTGCAGGCCTTCGGGGCGTTCAACCGCGCCGGCTACTCGGCATCCATTTCCGTGGTGCTCTTCGCGATCCTCCTGATCATCACCGTGCTGCAGGTGCGGTTCGTCGAACGGAAGGTGCACTACTCGTGAGCACGCTCTCCCCCGTGAATCCCGATCCCGCCGCGTCCGCATCCGGACCCGACGCTCCGCTTCCGCGGCACCGGCCGTTCTCCCGCGCCAACCTGGCCCAGACCATCGCCGGCGGCTACGTTCCCCTGGTCCTCGCCACGCTGGTGGTGGTGGTCCCCCTGCTCTGGATGGTGCTGAGCTCCTTCAAGCAGCCCGGTGAGATCGTCACGACCGACCTGAAGATCCTGCCGCAGGGACTGAACCTGGAGAACTACCACGTGGCGATGACCACGGTGCCGTTCGCACAGTTCTTCGTCAACAGCCTGATTGTGACCACGGTAGGCGCAACGGTGAAGGTGATCCTGGCGATCCTGACGGCCTACGCCCTGGTTTTCGTCCGGTTTCCCTTCAAGAACGTCATCTTCATCCTGATCCTGGTGGCGCTGATGGTGCCGCCGCAGGTGTCCATCCTGCCGAACTACATCCTGATCGCCGGAATGGGCGGGAAGAACACCCTGTGGGGCATCATCCTTCCCGGGCTCGGCACCGCCTTCGGCACGTTCCTGCTCCGCCAGCACTTCATGACCCTGCCCAGCTCCATCCTGGAGGCCGCCGAAATCGACGGCGCCGGACACTGGCGCCGCCTCTGGCAGGTGGTGGTCCCGGTCTCCGGTCCTTCCATCGCCACCGTCGCCCTCGTGACCGTGGTGAGCGAATGGAACGACTACATCTGGCCRCTCATCATCACCGACCGCCCGGAAACCATGACGCTGCCGGTGGGCCTGACCCTGCTGCAGAACTCGGAAGGCAACGGCTCGGGCTGGGGCATCCTGATGGCCGGAGCGGTCCTGGTGATTGTTCCGATCCTGCTGGTCTTCGCGGCCCTGCAGCGCTACATCGTGGCCGGCCTCACCCAGGGCAGCGTCACCGGGTAAGCCACGGCCCGCCAGAGACCCCACCGACCCCGTACCTAATACAGCACACCACGTCAGCACGTTTTGAGAGGATCCACCATGGCAACAAACCTTAATCGCAGACACTTCCTGGGCCTGGCCGGGGCGGGTGCCGGCACGGCGGCACTGGCCGCCTGCGGAGGCCCGTCCACGGGCGGCGGCACCGGAGCCTCGGAGACCAAGGACGTCGACTTCAGCGGCGTCAAACCCGCCTCCTCCTTCGACTTCTGGACCAGCCACCCCGGCAAGTCCCAGGACGTCGAGAAGGCAATCATCGACAAATTCCAGGCGAAGTTCCCGGACATCAAGGTCAACCTGATCACCGCCGGGGCCAACTACGAGGAAATCGCGCAGAAGTTCCAGACCTCCCAGGCAGCGAAGTCCGCCCTGCCCGGCCTGGTGGTGCTCTCCGACGTCTGGTGGTTCCGCTACTTCACCAACGGAAACATCATCCCGCTGGACAGTGCGATCAAGCAGCTGGACATCAAGGTGGACGACTTCCAGAAGTCCCTCGTCGCGGACTACCAGTACGCCGGGAAACAGTGGGCGCTCCCCTACGGCCGTTCCACCCCGCTGTTCTACTACAACAAGGATCACTTCAAGGCGGCGGGCCTGCCGGACCGCGCGCCGAAGACCTGGCAGGAGTTCAGCGAGTGGGCGCCCAAGCTCAAGGCCAGCTCCGGCGCCCAGTACGCCTACATCTACCCGGCCCTGGCCGGGTACGCCGGCTGGACCCTGCAGAACAACCTGTGGGGCTGGGGCGGCAGCTGGTCCAACGAGTGGACCATGAACTGTGATTCCCCCGAGTCGGTTGCGGCGTTGCAGTGGGCCCAGGACTCGATCTACAAGGACAAGTGGGCCGGCGTCTCGTCCAAGGAGGCCGCGGATGACTTTGCCGCCGGCATCACCTCGGCAACCATCGCCTCCACCGGGTCCCTGCTCGGCGTTCTCAGCTCCGCTAAGTTCAACGTGGGCGTCGGCTTCCTGCCGGGCGGTCCGAAGAAGGAGACCGGAGTCTGCCCCACCGGCGGCGCCGGCCTGGGCATCCCCAGCGGCGTCAGCAAGGAGGTCCAGCTCGCGGCGGCGACCTTCCTCAAGTTCATGACCGAGCCGGAGAACACCGCCGCCTTCTCGGCCGCCACCGGTTACATGCCCACCCGGACGTCCGCTGACATGACCGCCGTCTTGGCCAAGACACCGCAAATCAAGACGGCCATCGACCAGCTCGCCGTGACCCACGTCCAGGACAACGCCCGTGTCTTCCTGCCGGGCGCGGACCAGGAGATGGCCAAGGCCGCCGCAAAGATCCTCACCCAGCAGGGCGACGTCAAGGCAACCATGACCGAGCTGAAGGCCACCCTGGAAGGCATCTACACCAAGGACGTGAAGCCGAAGCTCAAGAGCTGATCCGGCCCGCGACACACAAAATCCCTGGCGCTACCGGACTTCCGGTAGCGCCAGGGATTTTTGGCGTCGAGGGGAAACCGCACGTCGAAGCGGCTTCAGGGGATCGGGACGGGCACGACGCCGAGCGGCGCCAGTTTCGCGGCGCCGCCGTCGGGTGCTGAAAGGACCCAGATGCCCTTTTCGTGCACCGCCACGGAGTGTTCCCACTGGCACGAGCGCTTGCCGTCGGTGGTCACCACGGTCCAGTCGTCCTCCAGGGTGGCAGTCTCGATACCGCCGCGGACCAGCATGGGCTCGATGGCCAGGCACAGACCGGGGCGGATCTTGGGCCCGCGGTGGCTGGTGCGGTAGTTCAGCACGTCCGGTGCCATGTGCATCTCGGAGCCGATCCCGTGGCCTACATAGTCCTCCAGTATGCCCAGCGGTTTGCCCGGGGCGTTGGAGACGTAGTCGTCCACGGCGTTGCCGATGTCACCGACGAATTTTCCGGTGGCCAGTGCCGCGATGCCGCGCCACATGGCTTCCTCGGTGACGTCGGAGAGCCGCTGGTCCTCGGGGTCAGCAGTGCCGACGATGACCGTCCGTGCAGAGTCGGAGTGCCACCCGTCCACGATCGCGCCACCGTCAATGGAGATGATGTCCCCGTCCTGGAGCACGCGGTCGCCCGGGATCCCGTGCACCACTTCCTCGTTGACCGAGGTGCAGATGGTGGCCGGGAACCCGTGGTAACCGAGGAAGTTGGACTTGGCGCCTGCCTCGTGCAGCACGCCGGCGAATACGGCGTCGATGTCGCGGGTGCTGACTCCGGGCACGGCTGCCGCGACAGCGGCGTCCAGCGCGCGGCTGAGAACCAGCCCGGCCTCGTGCATGGTCCGCATCTGGGCGTTGGTCTTGTATTCAATGCGGGGCTGGCCGAATGCCATCGTCAGCGTCCTTTCGGTGGTGCCGCGGCCCGGGGCGGGCGTGCGGACAAATGGCTGAGGCTCCTCCCGGCGGTGCGGGAGGAGCCTCGTGAGTCGTGGGCCTGGATCAGGCCGACTGGGCCGCCTTGATGGCCTGCATCACGCGGTCGGTGACCTCGTCGATGCCGCCAATGCCGTCGACCTGGGTGAGGATGCCGCGGTCGGCGTACTTGGCCACCACGGCTTCGGTCTGGCCGTGGTACAGGTCCAGGCGGTGCCGGATAACGGCTTCGTTGTCGTCGCTGCGGCCGGTGTCCTTGGCGCGGCCCAGGAGGCGGGTGACGAGTTCCTCGTCGTCGGCCGTGAGCTGCAGGACGACGTCGAGCTTCTGGTCACCGTCGGCGAGGATCGAATCGAGGTAGTCCACCTGCGCGGTGGTGCGCGGGTAGCCATCCAGCAGGAAGCCGGCTTCGACGTCGGATTCCGTGAGGCGGTCGCGGACCATCTTGTTGGTCACGCTGTCCGGGACGAAGTCCCCGGCGTCCATGTACTTCTTGGCTTCGATGCCGAGCGGCGTCTCACCCTTGACGTTGGCACGGAAGATATCGCCGGTGGAGATCGCAACGACGCCGAGGCGCTCCGAAATGCGTTCCGCCTGCGTTCCCTTGCCGGAACCGGGAGGTCCGATAATCAACATTCTCGTCATCGCAAAAGCCCTTCGTAGTGACGCTGCTGTAGCTGCGCATCAATCTGCTTGACGGTCTCCAAACCTACGCCCACCATGATCAGGATCGAGGTGCCACCGAACGGGAAGTTCTGGTTGGCGTTGATCAGGACCAAGGCGATCAGCGGGATCAGGGCCACAAAGCCCAGGTAGATCGCGCCGGGCAGGGTGATCCTGGAAAGCACATACTGCAGGTAATCTGCGGTCGGCTTGCCGGCACGGATACCCGGAATGAAGCCGCCGTACTTCTTCATGTTGTCAGAAACTTCCTCAGGGTTGAAAGTGATCGCAACATAGAAGTAGGTGAAGAACACAATCATGGCGAAGTACAGGGCCATGTAGATGGGGTGGTCACCGCGGGTCAGGTTGTTGTTGATCCACTCGACCCAGGGGGCTACAGGCTCCCCCGGTGCGGGCCGGTTGAACTGCGAGATCAGGCCCGGCAGGTACAGCATCGAGGACGCGAAGATGACAGGCACGACGCCGGCCATGTTCACCTTGATGGGGATGTACGTGCTGGTGCCGCCCACCGTGCGGCGGCCGATCATGCGTTTGGCGTACTGCACCGGGATCCGGCGCTGAGACTGCTCGACGAAGACCACCAGTGCCACGGTCAGCAGGCCGATGACCAGGACCATAAAGAAGGTGCCCGGGCCCTGGGCCTTCCAGATCGCGCCCAGGGACGTCGGGAAGCCGGCAGCGATGGAGGTGAAGATCAGCAGCGACATGCCGTTGCCCACACCCTTCTCGGTGACGAGCTCGCCCATCCACATGATCAGGCCGGTGCCGGCCGTCAGGGTGATGACGATCAGGATGGTGGTGATGATGCTCGCGTCCGGAATGATCGGCAGCTGGCAGTTCGGCAGGAGCTGGCCGGAACGGGCCAGGGACACCAGCGTCGTGGCATTGAGCAGGCCCAGCGCGATGGTGAGGTACCGGGTGTACTGGGTCAGCTTGGACTGGCCCGAGGCGCCCTCTTCGTAGAGCTGCTGGAACCGGGGAATGACCACGCGGAGCAGCTGGACGATGATGCTGGCGGTGATGTAGGGCATGATCCCGAGCGCGAAGATCGAGACCTGCAGCAACGCACCCCCGCTGAACAGGTTGACGAGCTGGTAGATCCCGCCCGAGGTCTGACCGTTCTGCAAGCATTGCTGGACATTCTGGTAGCTCACACCAGGCGAGGGGATGAAGGCACCCAAGCGGAAGATTGTGATGATTCCCAGCGTGAACAACAACTTGCGTCGCAGATCAGGCGTGCGAAAGGCCCGGCCAAATGCGCTAAGCAAGCGTCCTCCTGAGTAATAAGTAAAGTCGTGTGAGATAGGTCAAATAAACCCAACAACCGAGTCTAACGGGTCGATGCGCCCGCCGAACAATCGGCAGGGCGGGAAAAAAGAAAAAACCCCCGGTACCAGGGGCCGGAGCCCCTGGTACCGGGAGTTTTTCACAACGGGCTAATGCCCCGCCGCCTCATTAGAGGGCGGTGGTGCTTCCGCCTGCTGCGGCAATCTTTTCTGCGGCGCTGGCCGAGAATGCGTGGACGGTGACGTCAACCTTGACGGTGATGTCGCCGGTGCCCAGCACCTTGACGGGCTGGTTCTTGCGAACGGCACCCTTTTCGACCAGGTTCTCCACGGTGACTGCGCCACCTTCCGGGAACAGCTCGTTGAGCTTGTCCAGGTTTACAACCTGGAACTCAACCCGGAACGGGTTCTTGAAGCCGCGCAGCTTCGGCAGGCGCATGTGCAGCGGCAGCTGGCCGCCGGCAAAGCCAGCCTTGATCTGGTAGCGGGCCTTCGTACCCTTGGTACCGCGACCAGCGGTCTTACCCTTGGAGCCTTCACCACGACCAACGCGGGTCTTGGCGGTCTTGGCACCCGGGGCGGGACGCAGGTGGTGAACCTTCAGTGCGTTCTGCTTCTCAGCAGCGGCGCCCTGTGCCTTTTCGGCGGTGTTCTTCTCTGCCATTTACTTCGCCTCCTCTACCTTTACCAGGTGCGGAACCGTGTTGAGCATCCCGACGGTCACGGCGTCGGCGGTGCGGACAACGGTGTGTCCGATCCGCTTCAGGCCGAGGGACCGCAGGGTGTCGCGCTGGTTCTGCTTGCCGCCAATGGCGGACTTGATCTGAGTGATCTCCAACTGGGCGTCGGAGGGAATCAGGTTCTTAGCCATGACTCAGACACCTGCCTTCTGGTTCAGGAGAGCCTTCACCATTGCCGGCGGAGCGATCTCGTCGAGCGGGAGGCCGCGGCGTGCTGCCACTGCTGCCGGCTCTTCGAGGCGCTTCAGGGCATCAACGGTCGCGTGAACGATGTTGATGGCGTTGGAGGAACCGAGCGACTTGGAGAGGATGTCGTGGATACCCACGCACTCCAGTACTGCACGGACCGGACCACCGGCGATAACACCGGTACCGGCGGAAGCCGGACGCAGCATAACAACGCCTGCAGCCGCTTCACCCTGGACGCGGTGCGGAATGGTGTTGCCGATGCGGGGAACGCGGAAGAAGGACTTCTTGGCTTCTTCAACGCCCTTCGCGATAGCGGCGGGTACTTCCTTGGCCTTGCCGTAGCCGACGCCGACCATACCGTTGCCGTCACCGACGACGACGAGGGCGGTGAAGCTAAAGCGACGACCACCCTTGACGACCTTGGAAACACGGTTGATGGTTACGACGCGCTCTACGAACTGGCTCTTCTCGGCTTCGCGGCCGCCGTCGCGGCCACCACGGCCACCACGGTCGCCACGGCCCTGGCCGCGGTCGCCACGCTCGCCACGACGGGCGCCACCACGGCGGTCGTCAGTGGTAGCAGGCGCAGCGGTCTCAGTTGCCGGAGCAGCTACAGCTTCAGTCACCTGAATGTCCTTTTCGTTATTTTCGGTCACAGTGCCAGCCCACCTTCACGTGCGCCGTCAGCGACGGCGGCGATCCGGCCGTGGTACTTGTTACCACCGCGGTCGAAGACAACAGCTTCGATACCGGCAGCCTTGGCACGCTCGGCGACGAGCTCGCCAACGCGCTTGGCCTTGGCGGTCTTGTCACCGTCGAATGCACGAAGGTCGGCTTCCAGAGTGGACGCGCTCGCTACGGTCAGGCCCTTGGTGTCATCGACAACCTGGACGAATACGTGGCGGGCCGAACGGTTGACAACCAGACGCGGTCGTACAGCCGTACCGGAGATGCGCTTGCGGATACGAAGCTGGCGGCGGCTGCGCTGGGCAGACTTGCTCTTGTTCGTACGCTTCTTGTTAATTGCGATGGCCATGGTTACTTACCAGCCTTTCCGACCTTGCGGCGGATGACTTCGCCGGCGTAGCGGATGCCCTTGCCCTTATAGGGGTCCGGCTTCCGCAGCTTGCGAATGTTGGCAGCAACCTCGCCGACCTGCTGCTTGGAGATACCTGAGACAGAGAGCTTGGTCGGGGTCTCAACTGCAAAGGTGATGCCGTTCGGAGCCGAGACGTTGACCGGGTGGCTGTAGCCCAGAGCGAACTCCAGGTCAGAACCCTTGGCCTGGACGCGGTAACCGGTACCGACAATCTCAAGCTTCTTCTCGTAGCCTGCGGTAACACCCTGGATCATGTTGGCGATCAGGGTGCGGGTCAGGCCGTGCAGCGAACGTGAGGCGCGCTCGTCGTTCGGGCGGGCGACGGTCAGGGTGCCATCTTCCAGGGTGACCTCGATCGGGCTGGCCACAGTGTGGTTCAGCTCGCCTTTGGAACCCTTGACAGTGACGACAGAGCCGTCAACCTTGACCTCAACGCCGGCGGGAACGGTGATGGGGAGACGTCCAATACGTGACATTATTCTCTTCCTTTCCCGTTACCAGACGTACGCGAGGACTTCGCCGCCCACGCCCTTCTTGCCGGCCTGCTTGTCAGTCAGGAGGCCGGAAGAGGTGGACAGGATAGCGATACCCAGGCCACCCAGCACGTGCGGCAGGTTGGTGGACTTTGCGTAAACGCGCAGTCCCGGCTTGGAAATACGACGAACGCCAGCGATGGAACGCTCGCGGTTCGGACCGAACTTGAGCTCGAGGGTCAGCTTCTTGCCGACCTCCGCGTCTTCTTCCTTCCAGGAGGCAATAAAGCCTTCTGCCTTCAGGATGTCAGCAACGCGTGCCTTGAGCTTGCTGTAAGGCATAGACACGGAATCGTGGTATGCCGAGTTTGCATTGCGCAGACGCGTAAGCATATCTGCGACAGGATCTGTCATAGTCATGGTGGGCTCTTGCCCTTCCTCATAACGGTTTCCGCTGCGGTGCCTTATCGAACAAGTTCGAACACCAGGCAGCCGGACCTTTTACGTAGTTAGATTAATCTTCGGTCTTGAACGGGAAGCCAAGCGCCTTGAGCAGCGCGCGGCCTTCGTCGTCGGTCTTGGCAGTGGTCACGACAGTGATGTCCATACCGCGAACGCGGTCGATGGAATCCTGGTCGATCTCGTGGAACATAACCTGCTCGGTCAGACCGAAGGTGTAGTTGCCGTTGCCGTCGAACTGCTTGCCGCTGAGGCCCCGGAAGTCGCGGATACGCGGCAGTGCCAGCGTGACCAGACGGTCCAGGAATTCCCACATACGGTCGCCACGCAGAGTTGCGTGCGCACCGATCGGCATGCCTTCGCGCAGCTTGAACTGTGCGATCGACTTGCGGGCCTTGGTTACCTGCGGCTTCTGGCCGGTGATCAGGGTCAGATCGCGGACAGCGCCGTCGATCAGCTTGGAGTCCTTGGCGGCATCTCCAACACCCATGTTCACAACGACCTTCACCAGACGGGGAACCTGGTTGACGTTCTCGTACTTGAATTCCTCAACGAGCGAGCTCTTGATGGAATCCGCGTACTTGGTCTTCAGACGAGGAACGATCTTGCTTACCGGAGTCTCGAGAGTCTCAGTCATTAGATGTCCTTCCCTGAGCTCTTGGCCACGCGGACACGCACTTCACGCTTCACGCCATCGCGCTCAACGGTCTCGGTGCGGAAACCGACGCGGGTGGGCTTCTTGGTGGAGGGGTCAACCAGAGCCACGTTGGAGATGTGGATTGAAGCCTCAACGACCTCGATGCCACCGGTCTTGGTGCCGCGCTGCGACTGACCGACCTTGGTGTGCTTGGTTACGCGGTTGATGCCTTCGACCAGCACGCGGTTGGTCTCCGGGAATACGCGCAGAACCTTGCCCTGCTTGCCACGGTCGCCGCCGCGCTCAGCCTTGGCGCCAGTGATGACCTGAACGAGGTCACCCTTTTTGATCTTAGCCATGGACTAGAGCACCTCCGGAGCCAGAGAAACGATCTTCATGAACTTCTTGTCACGAAGTTCACGACCAACCGGTCCGAAGATACGGGTACCGCGGGGGTCACCGTCGTTCTTCAGGATCACAGCTGCGTTCTCGTCAAACTTGATGTAGGAACCATCCGCACGGCGGCGTTCCTTCTTGGTACGGACGATGACAGCCTTGACGACGTCGCCCTTCTTTACGTTGCCGCCCGGAATTGCGTCCTTGACGGTAGCGACGATCACGTCGCCAATGCCTGCGTAGCGACGGCCAGATCCACCGAGAACGCGAATGGTAAGGATTTCCTTAGCACCCGTGTTGTCGGCGACCTTGAGTCGCGACTCCTGCTGAATCACTATTTACTCCTTGCGTCGCGCCGGTTCTCAGACCGAAAATCTTCCTACGGAATGAGCCTTGCGGAACGGTTGATCGGGGTGTCTCTTGACCTGCCTGGATTTTGCCAGACCAGGCCTAAACGCCCGTGCCAAAAACAGTTGCTTCCCGTGCGCGCGAGGCGCGGGGAGGCACTATGCCGTGGCACGATTGTTTACGAGGTTGATGATGACGCACGGAAGGCGCCATACAAACTCAAAATCTTAGCACATTTCCGGCGTATCCCCATATCACAGCTGCCGCCGTCGCCCCGTCACGGAGCGGCGCGGCGCCGGCGGTTTCACCCTTTGCCGGGAACGCGGAAACCCCCGCTCCCAGACGGGAACGGGGGTTTCGGCGCAGTACCCCTGACGGGGCCGCTGCAGGTGTTACTTGGCCTTCTCGAGGATCTCCACCAGGCGCCACCGCTTAGTAGCGGACAGCGGGCGGGTCTCGGCGAGGAGAACGAGGTCGCCGATGCCGGCGGAGTTCTCTTCGTCGTGAGCCTTGATCTTCGTGTTGCGGCGCATAACCTTGCCGTAGAGGGCGTGCTTCACACGGTCTTCGACCTGGACAACGATGGTCTTCTCCATCTTGTCCGAGACGACGTAGCCGCGCTTAGTCTTACGGTAACCGCGCTCGTCAGCCTTGGCTGCGTCGGAAACAGTTTCCGTCACGTTCTCGTCCTTTTCACTCACTTGGCGTCCTCCTCGGTCTCAACCGTTTCAGCCTTGTCAGCCTTCTTGGTTGCAGCCTTCTTGGACTTCTTTTCTTCCTTGGCTTCCACAACCGGTGCGGCAACCTCGGCACGAATGCCCAGCTCGCGCTCACGGAGAACGGTGTAGATGCGTGCGATGTCCTTCTTTACCGCGCGCAGACGACCGTGGTTCTCCAGCTGGCCGGTGGCGGACTGGAAACGCAGGTTGAACAGCTCTTCCTTGGCCTTGCGGAGTTCTTCAACGAGACGCTCGTTGTCGAAACCGTCCAGCTGTGCGGATGCAAGTTCCTTGGATCCTACTGCCATTTCTACTCACCACCTTCGCGACGCACAATGCGTGCCTTCAACGGCAGCTTGTGGATTGCCAGGCGCAGGGCCTCGCGAGCTACCTCTTCACTAACACCGGAGAGTTCAAAGAGAACCCGGCCCGGCTTGACGTTTGAGACCCACCATTCCGGCGAACCCTTACCGGAACCCATGCGGGTTTCGGCCGGCTTCTTGGTCAGCGGACGGTCCGGGTAGATGTTGATCCAGACCTTGCCGCCACGCTTGATGTGGCGGGTCATCGCAATACGGGCAGACTCGATCTGACGGTTGGTGACGTATGCCGGGCTCAGAGCCTGGATACCCCACTCGCCGAACGAGACCTCGGTGCCGCCCGTGGCAGCGCCGGAACGACCCGGGTGGTGCTGCTTACGGTGCTTGACTCGACGTGGGATAAGCATTTAAGCCTGTCCTCCTTCTACTGCAGCAGGTGCAGCCTCAACTGCCGGTGCCTCTGCAGCAGGAGCTGCGTCGGCGGCCGGACGGTCGTTGCGACGACGGCGGTCACCGCGGTCAGCGCCACCCGGGCGGCCCGGACGATCGCCGGCACCGCGGCCGCGGGACGGAGCAGCAGCTGCCTGCTGAGCCAGTTCCTTGGCGGTGACGTCACCCTTGTAGATCCAGACCTTCACGCCGATGCGGCCGAAGGTGGTCTTGGCCTCGTAGAAGCCGTAGTCGATGTTCGCGCGGAGGGTGTGCAGGGGCACACGGCCTTCGCGGTAGAACTCCGAGCGGGACATTTCTGCGCCACCCAGTCGACCCGAGCAAGCGATACGGATGCCCTTGGCACCAGCGCGCTGTGCGGACTGCATTGCCTTCTTCATCGCACGGCGGAATGCCACGCGGGAAGTCAGCTGCTCGGCCACGCCCTGGGCAACAAGCTGGGCTTCCATCTCGGGGTTCTTGACCTCGAGGATGTTCAGCTGAACCTGCTTGCCGGTGAGCTTTTCGAGCTCGCCGCGGATGCGGTCTGCTTCAGCGCCGCGGCGGCCGATGACGATGCCCGGACGTGCCGTGTGGATATCCACGCGGACACGGTCGCGGGTGCGCTCGATCTCGACCTTGGCGATGCCGGCGCGCTCCATGCCCGTGGACATAAGCTGGCGGATACGGATGTCTTCGCGAACGAAGTCCTTGTACCGCTGGCCGGACTTGGTGCTGTCGGCGAACCAGTGCGATACGTGATCGGTGGTGATACCGAGTCGGAACCCGTGCGGGTTAACTTTCTGTCCCACTTAGCGAGCCTCCTCTTTCTCCGGGGTAGCGACTACCACGGTGATGTGGCTCGTGCGCTTCTTGATCTGAAATGCACGACCCTGGGCACGCGGCTGGAACCGCTTCATGGTCGGGCCTTCATCAACAAACGCTTCGCTGATGATGAGGTCACCTTCGTCAAACGCCACGCCGTCGCGGTCCGCGAGGACCCGGGCGTTGGAGATTGCCGACTGAACTACCTTGAATACCGGCTCCGAAGCTGCCTGCGGGGCAAACTTCAGAATTGCCAGAGCCTCGTTCGCTTGCTTACCACGAACAAGGTTGACGACGCGCCGGGCCTTCATAGGCGTTACGCGGATGTGACGCGCAATTGCCTTGGCTTCCATTGCTTTCCTTCTCTCGTCTTTGACGTAAGTGCAGGCGCCTAGCGGCGCTTGCCCTTACGGTCGTCCTTGACATGGCCGCGGAAAGTCCGCGTGGGAGCGAATTCGCCGAGCTTGTGCCCGACCATCGACTCAGTGACAAACACCGGGATGTGCTTGCGTCCGTCGTGCACGGCGATCGTGTGGCCGAGCATGTCGGGGACGATCATCGAACGGCGGGACCAGGTCTTGATGACGTTCTTGGTGCCCTTTTCGTTTTCCCTGGCTACCTTCACAAAGAGGTGCTGGTCAACGAAAGGACCTTTTTTCAGGCTGCGTGGCATGTGTCCAGGCTCCTATCGCTTGTTCTTGCCAGTACGACGGCGACGAACAATAAGCTTGTCGCTCTCTTTGTTGGGACGGCGGGTGCGGCCTTCGCGCTTACCGTTCGGGTTGACGGGGTGACGTCCACCGGACGTCTTACCCTCGCCACCACCGTGCGGGTGGTCGACCGGGTTCATGGCGACACCACGGACGGTCGGGCGAACGCCCTTCCAGCGCATACGGCCGGCCTTACCCCAGTTGATGTTCGACTGCTCGGCGTTGCCGACCTCGCCGACGGTTGCGCGGCAGCGCACGTCAACGTTGCGGATTTCGCCGGAAGGCAGACGCAGCTGGGCGAAGCGGCCTTCCTTGGCAACGAGCTGGATCGATGCGCCGGCGGAGCGGCCCATCTTGGCGCCGCCACCCGGACGCAGTTCAACTGCGTGGATTACGGTACCGACCGGGATGTTGCGCAGCGGCAGGTTGTTGCCGGGCTTGATGTCAGCGTCGGCACCTGCTTCCACGGTGTCACCCTGGGCCAGCTTGTTCGGGGCGATGATGTAACGCTTGGTGCCATCAACGTAGTGCAGGAGGGCGATGCGAGCCGTGCGGTTCGGATCGTACTCGATTTCGGCAACGCGGGCGTTGACGCCGTCCTTGTCGTGGCGACGGAAGTCGATCAGACGGTACTGGCGCTTGTGTCCACCACCCTTGTGACGGGTCGTGATCTTACCGGTGTTGTTACGGCCACCCTTTTTCGGGAGGGGACGAACCAACGACTTTTCCGGCGTCGACCGCGTGATTTCGGTGAAGTCCGCTACGCTCGAGCCACGACGGCCCGGGGTAGTCGGCTTGTATTTACGGATTCCCATAATTTATTTCCTCGTTAAAGTGGTCTCCGCTACGAGAGCGGACCGCCGAAGATGTCGATAGTGCCTTCTTTGAGGCTCACAATCGCACGCTTGGTGTTCTTGCGGGTACCCCATCCGAATTTGGTGCGCTTGCGCTTACCGGCACGGTTGATGGTGTTGATCGATTCGACCTTGACGGAGAAAATCTTCTCCACGGCCAGCTTGATCTCGGTCTTGTTCGAACGGGGGTCCACCAGGAAGGTGTACTTGCCCTCGTCGATCAGGCCGTAGCTCTTTTCCGAAACGACGGGTGCAAGCACGACGTCGCGCGGGTCTTTGATGGTGGCTGCGCTCACTTGGCATCCTCCTCGTTCTTTGCAGCCTTGTCAGCAACGAATGCTTCGTAGGCAGCCTTGGTGAAGACTACGTCGTCAGAAACGAGCACGTCGTAGGTGTTCAGCTGGTCTGCGTACAGAACGTGAACATCCTGGAGGTTGCGCACGGAGAGTGCAGCAACATCGTTGGCGCGGTCGATGACAACGAGCAGGTTCTTGCGCTCGGAGACGCCACGCAGCGTTGCCAGTGCGTCACGGGAAGACGGCTTGGTGCCGGCTACCAGTTCAGCAACGACGTGGATGCGGCCGTTACGGGCGCGGTCAGAGAGTGCGCCGCGCAGTGCAGCAGCAATCATCTTCTTGGGGGTGCGCTGGCTGTAGTCACGCGGCGTCGGGCCGTGGACGATGCCACCACCGGTCATGTGAGGAGCACGGATGGAACCCTGACGGGCGCGGCCGGTGCCCTTCTGCTTGAACGGCTTGCGACCTGCACCGGAAACCTCGGCGCGGGTCTTGGTCTTGTGGGTACCCTGGCGAGCAGCAGCGAGCTGTGCAACGACGACCTGGTGCAGCAGCGGCACGTTGGTCTGTACGTCGAAGATCTCTGCGGGCAGGTCAACCTTGACAGTGCTAGTCATTACTAGGCTCCCTTCACGGCGGTGCGTACGAGTACGACCTGGCCGCGGGCGCCGGGAACGGCACCCTTGATGAGGAGCAGCGACTTCTCGACGTCAACCGCGTGGACCGTGAGGTTCAGCGTGGTGTGACGAACGGCGCCCATGCGGCCGGCCATTTTCATGCCCTTGAAGACGCGGCTCGGGGTGGATGCGCCACCGATTGAACCGGGCTTACGGTGGTTCTTGTGGGCACCGTGGGAAGCTCCAACACCGTGGAAGCCGTGACGCTTCATAACACCGGCGAAGCCCTTACCCTTGGTGGTGCCAACGACGTCGATCTTCTGGCCGGCTTCGAAGAGCTCAACGGAGAGCTCCTGGCCCAGCTCGTAAGAAGCAGCATCTGCAGTGCGCAGTTCTACGACGTGGCGGCGAGGCGTGACGCCTGCCTTTTCAAAGTGACCAGCCAGCGGCTTGGTGACCTTGCGGGGGTCGATCTGGCCGTAGCCGATCTGAACGGCGACGTAGCCATCAGTGTCTGCATTGCGCAGTTGCGTGATGACGTTCGAGTCTGCCTGGACCACAGTGACGGGGATGAGCTTGTTGTTCTCGTCCCAGACCTGGGTCATGCCGAGCTTCGTGCCCAGCAGGCCCTTTACGTTACGGGTTGCGGTCATAGTCTCTCAGCACCTCCCTACAGCTTGATTTCGATGTTCACGTCGGCCGGCAGGTCGAGACGCATGAGCGAATCGACAGCCTTGGGCGTGGGATCGATGATGTCGATAAGACGCTTGTGCGTGCGCATTTCAAAGTGCTCGCGGCTGTCTTTGTACTTGTGCGGAGAGCGAATTACGCAGTAAACGTTCTTCTCCGTCGGCAGCGGCACGGGGCCAACTACAGTTGCGCCTGCGCGCGTGACCGTCTCAACGATCTTCCGTGCTGAAACGTCAATGACCTCGTGGTCGTATGACTTCAGCCGGATGCGGATTTTTTGTCCCGCCATGTCGCCTGACTCTCTTTCAGTCTGTGCTTCCCCTGATTAGGGCTGCCCTGTTCACTTACTAGTTGTGCGGCTGCCGAAGCATTTGAAGTCGTAACTACCACCCGCCGCACAAGCTGAATCCGGATAAATCCGGGTTCCTCAACCTGCCGGCGCAACCGACCCCCGCGGTCGGGCGTGTCGCGCATTTCACGCGAACTCGTCCGCAATACCTTGGAGAGTGGGTTATGTTTGGGCTCCTACCTGGACCCTGACACCCGGCATTATCCGGATCGGGACGCGAAAGAGCGCTTGAACAACTCATCTAGTATGCCCGAATTATCCGGCAGAAGCGAATTCGCCCCCGCCAGCGGTCCTGTAGCTGTCCGCCCTCGCGCTTCCCGCCCCCTGACAGCGCCTTCCGGTACCCCCGGTCATTGCCTTCGGGAAGCGCCGCAACGAAGATAGGGTCATGACCGTGCAGGACTCCCCCGCCGTCCATGACCTCGCCGCAAAGCTTCCCCAGGACTTTGTGCTCGGGGTGGCCTCGGCCGCGTTCCAGATTGAAGGCGCCCTCGCGGCGGGCGGCCGCGGGCCCTCGGGCTGGGACGCCTTCGCCGAAAAACCAGGCACCATCCAGGACGGCCACTCCCCCGCCGTCGCCTGTGACCACTACAACCGTGCGGACGATGACGTGCAGCTGATGCGGGAGCTCGGCGTCGACTCCTACCGCTTCTCCATCTCCTGGCCCCGGATCCAGCCGGACGGCACCGGCCCATTCAACGCGGAGGGCCTGGATTTCTACGACAGGCTGATCGACAGGCTGCTTGAAGCCGGCATCTCTCCGATGGCCACCCTGTACCACTGGGATACCCCGCTACCGCTGGAACACCGCGGCGGCTGGATGAACAGGGCGACGGCGGAGCGTTTCGCCGAGTACAGCGCCGCGGCCGGTGCCCGCTTCGGCGACCGGGTGGCCCAGTGGGTCACCCTGAACGAGCCAGCCTCGGTGACGCTGAACGGCTATGCCCTCGGCGTGCACGCCCCGGGCCGGGACCTGCTCTTTGGTGCCCTGCCCTCCGTCCACCACCAGCTGCTCGCCCATGGGCTCGCCGTCCAGGCGCTGCGGGCCGCTGGCGTTTCCGGAGCCATCGGCGTCACCAACCTGCACTCCCCCGTCCGGCCGGCCAACGGATCGGTGACGGACCGGTTGCTGGCGAACGTGTTCGACCTCGCGCTCAACCGGATTTACGCCGACCCGATCCTGCTCGGCAGCTACCCCAAGGTGCCGCTGGTGGCGCGCCCCTGGTTCAAGGGTCTCGGCCGGTTCTCCGACGCGGATCTGCGTAATATCCACCAGCCACTCGATTTCTACGGGCTCAACTACTACTACCCCGTCAAGGTCGGTACCGGCCGTGGGCCGGCGGACAGCCCGGTCGGCTCCGCCGAAGCCATGGCGAAGCTGCCCTTCCATTTCGCGGCTTTCCCGGAGTACAAGACCACCGGTTTCGGCTGGCCGGTGGCACCGGACCACCTCGGTGGGCTGCTGCGCGAAATGAAGGACCGCTACGGCGAGGCACTTCCGCCGCTCTTTATCACCGAGAGCGGCGCCAGTTTCCCCGAACCGGACCACGTGGACGGTCCCATCGACGACGCCGGCCGGATCGGCTACCTCGCCGACCACCTGGGCCATGCCCTCGCGGCGACCGCGCCGGGCGGCGTCGCCCACGACGTCGAACTCCTCGGTTACTACGTCTGGACGTTGATGGACAACTTCGAATGGGCGGCGGGCTATTCGCAGCGCTTCGGGTTGGTCCACGTCGATTTTGACACCCAGGTCCGGACACCGAAGAAGTCGTTCTACTGGTACCAGGCGCTGAGCCGGGCCCGTCAGGAGCGGCCAGCCGGCTAGACGTGGACGGCCGGTCCGCCGGTGCGTGCCGGGGGCGCTACTGGTTCTTGTTGGCGCGGTTGATGCGCTTGGCACGGTCGATCTCGTGCCGGAAGTACTTCTTGGCCCACAGGCCGGCCGAAACAACGGCGGCTACCACCACCAGAAAAATGATCCATTCCATCCCGGGCTCCTCTCTTCATCAGCAACGGTAGCAGGGTCTTAAACAGAACAGCCCCGCTGCAGTGCAGCGGGGCTGTTCTGTCGTCACGGCGGCCGTCGAACGGCCCTCCGATCAGGAGATCATGCTCAGATCAACAAGTAATTACTTGATGATCTTGGTGACGCGTCCCGAACCAACGGTGCGGCCGCCTTCGCGGATTGCGAAGCCGAGGCCCTCTTCCATAGCGATCGGCTGGATGAGCGCAACGGTCATCTCAGTGTTGTCGCCGGGCATAACCATTTCCGTGCCTTCCGGCAGGGTGATAACGCCGGTTACGTCCGTGGTGCGGAAGTAGAACTGCGGGCGGTAGTTGGAGTAGAACGGGTTGTGACGTCCGCCTTCGTCCTTGGAGAGGATGTAGACGTTAGCCTCGAAGTCGGTGTGCGGGGTGATGGAACCCGGCTTGACGACAACCTGGCCACGCTCGACATCGTCGCGCTTCAGACCGCGGAGCAGGAGGCCACAGTTCTCGCCGGCCCATGCTTCGTCGAGCTGCTTGTGGAACATCTCGATACCGGTAACCGTGGTCTTCTGGACCGGGCGGATGCCGACGATCTCGACCTCAGAGTTGATCGCGAGGGTTCCACGCTCGGCGCGGCCCGTAACAACGGTGCCACGGCCGGTGATCGTGAAGACGTCTTCGATCGGCATCAGGAACGGCTTGTCGCGGTCACGAACCGGGTCCGGCACGGACTCGTCGACAGCAGCCATCAGGTCCTCAACGGACTTGACCCACTCCGGGTCGCCTTCCAGAGCCTTGAGGCCGGAAACGCGAACAACCGGTGCTTCGTCGCCATCGAAGCCCTGCGAGCTGAGCAGCTCACGAACTTCCATTTCGACGAGGTCGAGGAGTTCCTCGTCATCGACCATGTCAGCCTTGTTCAGGGCCACCAGCAGGTAGGGAACACCAACCTGGCGGGCGAGCAGGACGTGCTCGCGGGTCTGAGCCATCGGGCCGTCAGTGGCGGCAACCACGAGGATTGCACCGTCCATCTGAGCAGCGCCGGTGATCATGTTCTTGATGTAGTCAGCGTGACCCGGAGCGTCTACGTGTGCGTAGTGGCGCTTCTCGGTCTGGTACTCAACGTGGGAGATGTTGATGGTAATGCCGCGCTGACGCTCTTCGGGAGCAGAGTCAATGGACGCGAAGTCACGCTTCTCGTTGAGAGTCGGGTACTTGTCGTACAGCACCTTGGAAATGGCGGCCGTCAGCGTCGTCTTACCGTGGTCAACGTGACCAATGGTACCGATGTTAACGTGCGGCTTAGTCCGCTCGAACTTTGCCTTTGCCACAGGTTCCTCCTAGAACGTTTTCAAATGACTTACCCTTCGACCGCGCTTGTCGCGGCAGAAACTCCAGTAAGTCTACTTGGGGGGCTTTGGATTGGTGAAATTGCAGATTCAGGAACTAATACTAGTCCCTCGAGCCTGTTCGTGCTGGCGGCCGGAGTCCGGCCGCCAGCACCAGGCGAATTCCCTGTGGAGGGAACGCACCCGAGTTTGTTGCAGCTGCGTGTTGTCCTTGCGGACTACTCGCCGCGGCTCTTCTGGATGATCTCGTCGGCAACTGCCTTCGGGACCTCGGCGTAGCTGTTGAACGTCATGGAGTACACAGCGCGGCCCTGGGTCTTCGAACGCAGGTCACCGATGTAGCCGAACATGCCGGACAGCGGGACGTGTGCGCGAATAACCTTGACGCCCTGGGCATCTTCCATGGACTGCATCTGGCCACGGCGGGAGTTGAGGTCACCGATAACTTCACCCATGTATTCCTCAGGGGTGCGGACCTCGACATCCATCAGCGGTTCGAGCAGGACAGGGTTCGCCTTGCGTGCAGCTTCCTTGAAAGCCATACGGCCGGCGATCTTGAACGCCATTTCCGAGGAGTCAACATCGTGGTAAGCGCCGTCAATCAGCGTCGCCTTGATGCCGACAACCGGGTAACCGGCCAGGACGCCGTCGTTCAGTGCATCCTGGATACCAGCGTCAACGGACGGGATGTATTCGCGCGGAACGCGGCCACCGGTGACCTTGTTCTCGAACTCGTACATCTCGCCTTCGGAGGTGTCCAGGGGCTCGATGGCGATCTGGATCTTTGCGAACTGGCCCGAACCACCGGTCTGCTTCTTGTGCGTGTAGTCGTGACGCTCCACAGCACGCTTGATGGTTTCGCGGTAGGCGACCTGGGGCTTGCCCACGTTTGCCTCGACCTTGAATTCGCGGCGCATGCGGTCCACCAGGATGTCCAGGTGGAGCTCGCCCATGCCGGCGATGATGGTCTGGCCGGTGTCTTCGTTGAGGGAGACCTGGAAGGTCGGGTCCTCAGCGGAGAGCTTCTGGATGGCCGTGGAGAGCTTCTCCTGGTCACCCTTGGTGTTCGGCTCGATCGCAACCGAGATCACGGGCTCCGGGAAGCTCATGGACTCGAGGACAATCTGGTTGGACGAATCGCACAGGGTGTCGCCCGTGGTGGTGTCCTTCAGGCCGATGGCTGCGTAGATGTGGCCCGCGGTAGCGCCGTCGACCGGCATTTCCTTGTTGGCGTGCATCTGGAACAGCTTGCCGATGCGCTCCTTCTTGCCCTTGGTGGAGTTGACCACCTGTGCGCCTGCTTCCACGTGACCGGAGTACACGCGGATGAAGGTGAGCTGGCCGAAGAAGGGGTGTGCGGCGATCTTGAACGCCAGCGCAGAGAACGGCTCGTCAGCGGAAGGCTTCCGGGTCAGTTCCTTCTCTTCGTCGCGGGGATCGTGACCGACCATCGGCGGGACGTCGAGCGGGTTCGGCAGGTAGTCCACGACGGCGTCGAGCATCGGCTGGACGCCGCGGTTCTTGAACGCGGAGCCACAGAAGACCGGGTAGAGCTCGGAGTTGATCGTCATCTTGCGGATGCCGGCCTTGAGCTCGTCGATCGTGATCTCTTCGCCTTCGAGGTACTTCTCCATGAGCTCTTCGGAGGACTCAGCAACGGTCTCAACGAGCGTTGCGCGGTACTCTTCGGCCTTTTCCTTGAGGTCAGCCGGGATCTCCTGGATCTCGTACTTGGCACCCATGGTGACGTCACCCTTGGAGTCGCCGGGCCAGACCAGGGCGCGCATGTAGAGCAGGTCGACGACGCCGATGAAATCGTTCTCGGCGCCGATCGGCAGCTGCATAACGAGCGGCTTGGCACCGAGGCGGCTGATGATGGTGTCGACGGTGAAGTAGAAGTCAGCGCCGAGCTTGTCCATCTTGTTGACGAAGCAGATGCGCGGGACGTTGTACTTGTCAGCCTGGCGCCAAACAGTCTCGGACTGCGGCTCCACGCCTTCCTTGCCATCGAACACGGCGACGGCGCCGTCGAGGACGCGCAGGGAGCGCTCAACCTCAACGGTGAAGTCCACGTGGCCGGGGGTGTCGATGATGTTGATCTGGTTGTTTTCCCAGAAGCAGGTCACGGCGGCAGACGTGATGGTGATGCCGCGTTCCTTTTCCTGTTCCATCCAGTCAGTCGTCGAAGCGCCGTCGTGCGTTTCGCCGATCTTGTGGTTCACACCCGTGTAGAACAGGATGCGCTCGGTAGTAGTGGTCTTGCCGGCATCAATGTGGGCCATGATGCCGATATTGCGGACCTTGCTAAGGTCGGTAAGCACGTCCTGTGCCACGGTGTCTCCCTTTCGGATGGACTGCACGTTCGCCGCCGGCTCGGGTGAGCCGGCGGCGTCCGGGAAGTATTACCAGCGGTAGTGTGCGAAGGCCTTGTTGGACTCGGCCATCTTGTGGGTGTCTTCGCGGCGCTTCACAGCGGCTCCGAGACCGTTCGAGGCGTCCAGGATTTCGTTCTGGAGGCGCTCGGTCATCGTCTTTTCGCGGCGGGCCTTGGAGTAGCCAACCAGCCAGCGGAGGGCGAGGGCCGTGGAACGGCCCGGCTTGACCTCGACGGGGACCTGGTAGGTCGCGCCGCCGACGCGGCGGGAGCGGACCTCGAGGGAAGGCTTGACGTTGTCCATGGCCTTCTTGAGGGCTGCAACGGGGTCGCCGCCGGACTTGGCGCGTGCGCCTTCGAGGGCACCGTAGACGATGCGCTCTGCAGTGGACTTCTTGCCGTCAACGAGCACCTTGTTGATCAGCTGAGTGACCAGCGGGGAGCCGTATACGGGATCTAGTACTAGCGGCCGCTTGGGGGCCGGACCCTTGCGAGGCATATTACTTCTTCTCCATCTTTGCGCCGTAGCGGCTCCGTGCCTGCTTACGGTTCTTCACACCCTGGGTATCAAGGGCGCCACGGACGATCTTGTAACGGACACCCGGAAGGTCCTTAACGCGGCCGCCACGGACGAGCACAATGGAGTGCTCCTGCAGGTTGTGGCCAACACCGGGGATGTAGGCGGTGACTTCTACGCCACCGTTGAGGCGCACACGTGCAACCTTACGGAGAGCCGAGTTCGGCTTCTTCGGGGTCGTCGTGTAAACGCGGGTGCAAACACCACGGCGCATCGGGCTGCCCTTAAGCGCGGGGGCCTTGGTCTTCGAGACCTTAGGCGTGCGGCCCTTGCGGACCAGCTGGTTAATCGTAGGCACTCTCGTGTTCTCCGTTTTATCCGGAGCGGCCGTTGGCGGCCGCTCTCTTGTCGCTGCGCCCCGCCGCTCGAGCTTTGAAGATCTCTCCAGAGCAGCTGAGGCGAAGCCTTAATAGTCGGACCGCACGCCGGGGCGCCGGACTTTCATCCTGAACTGCCCCTAGGCATGCGAAAATGTGGCATACGTTGCACAAGAACCCTGCAAACCGGAAACGTCGTCCTGGTCGGGCTATCCAGCTGCAAGCTGTCTAACTGACCGGCGCACTCATCCACTGCCACAATAACAATTAGTCTCAAGTCTAACACGGACGGTCCCCAGCCCTTAATCGGCGCGGATTCCGCCCCTCCCCCGCAGTCCGTTCCGCCGTCGACTGTTCCCCACCGGCCCCGGCACTTCGGCAAAACGGCCGTATCGAAACACTCGACGGGTTAAAGCGGGATGGTCCCGCACCTTTAGGTGCGGGACCATCCTTCAATGCTGCCTACGGTTAGCGGAAGTCGCTGCCGAGGTCGTAGTCATCCAGCGGGATGGCGTGGAACTCAGGAGCTCCGTCGCCGCCCAGGGAGTCGTAGGAGAAGTCACTGAATGCGCTGGGGCCGGTGAACAGGTTGGCCTTTGCTTCTTCAGTCGGTTCCACCGTGACCTCGGTGTAGCGCGGGAGACCCGTGCCGGCCGGGATGAGCTTACCGATGATGACGTTTTCCTTGAGGCCGAGCAGCGGATCGCTCTTGCCTTCCATGGCCGCCTGCGTCAGGACGCGGGTGGTCTCCTGGAAGGAAGCTGCGGACAGCCAGGACTCGGTCGCCAGGGACGCCTTGGTGATACCCATGAGCTCGGGACGGCCGGAGGCCGGCGTCTTGCCCTCGGAAACCACACGGCGGTTGGCGTCCTCGAAGCGGCTGCGTTCGGCGAGCTCGCCGGGCAGCAGATCCGATTCACCGGATTCGATGACCGTGACGCGGCGCAGCATCTGGCGGACGATAACCTCGACGTGCTTGTCGTGGATACCGATGCCCTGGCTGCGGTACACGCCCTGGACCTCGTCCACCAGGAACTTCTGCGCGGCACGGGGACCCATGATGCGCAGAACCTGCTTGGGGTCGACCGGACCGTTGATGAGCTTCTGGCCAACGCTGACGTGATCGCCATCTTCGATGAGAAGACGTGAACGGCGCAGCACCGGGTAGGCGATCTCTTCGGATCCGTCATCCGGGGTGATGACCAGGCGCATCTGGCGCTCGGACTCTTCGATGGTGATGCGGCCGGCTGCTTCAGCAATCGGTGCGACACCCTTCGGAGTACGGGCTTCGAAGAGCTCCTGGATACGCGGCAGACCCTGGGTGATGTCGTCGCCACCACCGGCGGAGACAGCACCACCGGTGTGGAACGTACGCATGGTCAGCTGGGTACCGGGTTCACCGATGGACTGTGCGGCGATGATGCCGACGGCCTCGCCGATGTCAACGGTCTTGCCGGTGGCCAGCGAACGGCCGTAGCACAGGGCGCAGGTGCCGACGCTGGACTCACAGGTGAGTACGGAGCGGACCTTGACCTCGGTGATGCCGGCTGCGAACAGTTCGGCGATGACGACGTCGCCGCAGTCAGTGCCGGCCGCCGCGAGGACCTTGCCCTTGGCGTCAACGACGTCCACGGCCAGGGTACGGGCGTAGGCGCTGTTCTCGACGTTTTCGTCAAGGACCAGCTCGCCGTTGGCGTCAGCGACCGCGATCGGGGTGACGAGGCCGCGTTCGGTGCCGCAGTCCTCTTCACGGACGATAACGTCCTGCGAGACGTCCACCAGACGACGGGTCAGGTAACCCGAGTTGGCGGTACGCAGGGCGGTATCGGCCAGACCCTTACGGGCACCGTGCGTGGCGATGAAGTATTCCAGCACCGACAAGCCCTCGCGGTAGGAGGACTTGATCGGACGCGGGATGATTTCACCCTTAGGGTTGGCCACCAGGCCACGGATACCCGCGATCTGACGGACCTGCATCCAGTTACCACGTGCACCGGAGGACACCATGCGGTTGATCGTGTTCATCGGGGACAGGCTGTCACGCATCGCCTGGGCGATCTCGTTCGTGGCCTTGTTCCAGATTTCGATCAGTTCCTGGCGACGCTCGTCGTCGTCGATCAGGCCCTTGTCGTACTGGCCCTGGATCTTCGCGGCCATGGTCTCGTAGCCGGCGAGGAGCTCCGGCTTGGAGGCCGGGACCTCGATGTCGGAGATGGCGACCGTGACGCCCGAGCGGGTTGCCCAGTAGAAACCGGCATCCTTCAGGTTGTCCAGCGTTGCCGCGGTGACGACCTTCGGGTAGCGCTCGGCAAGGTCGTTGACGATGCGGGACAGTTCGCCCTTGTCGGCAACAGCCTCAACCCACGGGTAGTCCGCGGGCAGCGTCTGGTTGAAGATGACCTGGCCGAGAGAGGTCTCGACCAGTGCGGTCTGACCCTGTTCCCAGCCTTCCGGAGCTTCCCATCCGGCGTAGGGCACGAAGCCCTCGAGCCGGATCTTGACCTTGGAGTTCAGGTGCAGCTCGTGCAGGTCGAACGCCATGATGGCTTCCGAAACGGAGGAGAAGATCCGGCCTTCGCCAGCTGAACCGACACGCTTGGTGGTCAGGTGGTAGAGGCCGATGATCATATCCTGCGAAGGCAGCGTCACCGGGCGGCCGTCGGACGGCTTCAGGATGTTGTTCGAGGACAGCATCAGGATCCGGGCTTCGGCCTGGGCTTCGGGGCTCAGCGGCAGGTGGACTGCCATCTGGTCGCCGTCGAAGTCAGCGTTGAACGCGCCACAAACCAGCGGGTGAAGCTGGATGGCCTTACCTTCAACAAGCTGCGGTTCGAACGCCTGGATGCCGAGGCGGTGCAGGGTAGGTGCACGGTTCAGCAGTACCGGGTGCTCGGTGATGATCTCTTCGAGGACATCCCAGACCTGCGGGCGGTAGCGCTCCACCATCCGCTTGGCCGACTTGATGTTCTGTGCGTGGTTGAGGTCAACCAGGCGCTTCATCACGAACGGCTTGAAGAGCTCCAGGGCCATCTGCTTGGGCAGGCCGCACTGGTGCAGCTTCAGCTGCGGGCCGACGACGATGACCGAACGGCCGGAGTAGTCGACGCGCTTGCCGAGGAGGTTCTGGCGGAAACGGCCCTGCTTGCCCTTGAGCATGTCGCTCAGGGACTTCAGCGGACGGTTGCCCGGTCCGGTGACCGGACGGCCGCGGCGGCCGTTGTCGAAGAGGCTGTCAACAGCTTCCTGAAGCATGCGCTTCTCGTTGTTGACGATGATCTCCGGGGCACCAAGATCAAGCAGGCGCTTGAGGCGGTTGTTGCGGTTGATCACACGGCGGTAGAGGTCGTTGAGGTCGGAGGTCGCGAAGCGGCCGCCGTCCAGCTGGACCATCGGGCGCAGTTCCGGCGGGATCACCGGGACGGCGTCCAGCACCATACCGAGCGGGCTGTTGTTGGTGGTCAGGAACGCGTTGACAACCTTCAGGCGCTTCAGGGCGCGGGTCTTGCGCTGGCCCTTGCCGTTGGCGATGATGTCGCGCAGCAGGTCGGACTCGGCCTGCATGTCGAAGCCTTCAAGACGCTTCTTGATGGCTTCGGCACCCATGGAACCTTCGAAGAACATGCCGTAGCGGTCACGCAGTTCGCGGTACAGGCCCTCGTCGCCTTCGAGGTCGGCGACCTTGAGGTTCTTGAAGCGGTCCCAGACCTGCTCGAGGCGCTCGATCTCAGCATCCGCGCGCTTGCGGACGTTGGCCATCTGGCGGTCGGCGGAGTCGCGGGCCTTCTTCTTGTCGGCAGCCTTGGCACCTTCACCTTCGAGGCGCGCGATCTCGTTTTCGAGGTCGCGGGCGATCGTGGCGATGTCGGAGTCGCGGTTGTCGATCAGCTGCTTCTTCTCGATGTCGTGCTCAACCTGCAGGTTGGGCAGTTCCTCGTGACGGGCGTCAGCATCGACACTGGTGATCATGTAGGCAGCGAAGTAGATGACCTTTTCGAGGTCCTTCGGTGCCAGGTCAAGGAGGTAGCCCAGGCGGGACGGGACACCCTTGAAGTACCAGATGTGCGTGACCGGGGCGGCCAGTTCGATGTGGCCCATGCGCTCACGGCGCACCTTGGCACGGGTGACCTCAACGCCACACCGCTCGCAGATGATGCCCTTGAAGCGCACGCGCTTGTACTTGCCGCAGTAGCATTCCCAGTCGCGGGACGGGCCGAAGATCTTCTCGCAGAAGAGGCCGTCCTTCTCAGGCTTGAGCGTGCGGTAGTTGATGGTTTCCGGCTTCTTAACCTCGCCGTAAGACCAGCCACGGATGTCTTCCGCGGTGGCGAGGCCGATCTGCATGAGGCCGAAGGAGGATTCGCTGGACATATGGTCCCTGTTCTCTCTTGTTCTCTAAATTCTGAAGTCTTGGGTTACGGGAAGAGGGAGGTGGCGTACGACGGCGGGATCACCCGCCGTCGTACGGCACCTGCTAAACCTCTTCTACGGAACTGGGCTCTGCACGAGACAGATCGATGCCCAGTTCTTCCGCAGCCGTGAAGACTGCGTCATCAGAGTCACGCATTTCAATTGTGGTTCCGTCCGTGGAAAGCACTTCCACGTTCAGGCACAGCGACTGCATTTCCTTGATCAAGACCTTGAAGGACTCAGGAACGCCCGGCTCCGGGATGTTCTCGCCCTTGACGATGGCTTCGTAGACCTTCACACGACCGTGGATATCATCCGACTTGATCGTGAGGAGTTCCTGGAGCGTGTAGGCGGCGCCGTAAGCTTCGAGCGCCCACACTTCCATTTCACCGAAGCGCTGGCCACCGAACTGTGCCTTACCACCCAGCGGCTGCTGCGTGATCATGGAGTACGGGCCGGTGGAGCGTGCGTGGATCTTGTCGTCCACCAGGTGGTGGAGCTTCAGGATGTACATGTAGCCGACCGAGATCGGATCCGGGAACGGCTCGCCGGAGCGGCCGTCAAACAGGCGGGTCTTGCCCGAGGAGTTGATCAGGCGGTCACCGTCGCGGGTGACGTTGGTGGAGTCGAGCAGGCCCGTGATTTCTTCTTCACGCGCACCGTCGAAGACCGGCGTTGCAACAGTGGTCTGGCCACTCTCGCGCGGCAGGTTCGGCAGCTGCTTGACCCACTCGGGCTCACCCTCGATCTTCCAACCGGTCTTGGCAACCCAGCCAAGGTGGGTTTCGAGCACCTGGCCGACGTTCATACGGCCCGGAACACCCAGCGGGTTCAGGACGATATCAACGGGGGTGCCGTCGGCAAGGAACGGCATGTCCTCGATCGGGAGGATCTTGGAGATAACACCCTTGTTGCCGTGACGGCCGGCGAGCTTGTCGCCGTCGGTGATCTTGCGCTTGGCGGCCACGTAGACGCGGACCAGCTGGTTGACGCCCGGGGGCAGCTCGTCGTCGTTGTCGCGGTCGAAGACGCGGACGCCGATGACGGTGCCGGATTCGCCGTGCGGAACCTTCAGGGAGGTGTCGCGCACTTCGCGGGACTTCTCACCGAAGATGGCGCGCAGCAGGCGCTCTTCCGGGGTCAGCTCGGTCTCGCCCTTGGGGGTGACCTTACCGACCAGGATGTCGCCGGCCTCAACCTCGGCACCGATGTGGATGATGCCGCGCTCGTCCAGGCCTGCCAGGACTTCCTCGGACACGTTCGGGATGTCACGGGTGATTTCCTCGGCACCAAGCTTGGTGTCGCGGGCATCGATCTCGTGCTCCTCGATGTGGATCGAGGACAGGACGTCTTCGGCCACGATCCGCTGGGACAGGATGATGGCGTCCTCGAAGTTGTGGCCTTCCCATGACATGAATGCCACGAGCAGGTTCTTACCGAGGGCGAGTTCACCCTGGTCCGTTGCCGGGCCGTCGGCGATGATGCCGCCGACTTCCAGGCGCTGGCCTTCGTTGACCAGGACGCGGTTGTTGTAGCAGTTGCCCTGGTTGGAACGCGCGAACTTGTTGATCCGGTAGTTGGTCTCGGTACCGTCGTCGTTGAGCACGATGACGAGTTCAGCCGAAACCTCGGTGACCACACCGGCCTTCTTGGCGATGGTGACGTCACCGGCGTCGACAGCGGCGGCGCGCTCCATGCCGGTGCCGACGAACGGCGCCTCGGAACGGACCAGCGGCACAGCCTGGCGCTGCATGTTGGCACCCATGAGTGCACGGTTGGCATCGTCATGCTCGAGGAACGGGATCAGGGCGGTAGCCACGGACACCATCTGGCGCGGGGAGACGTCCATGAACTCGACGTCGGCGGCGGGGACCAGCACGGGCTCGCCTCCACCACCGCGGGCGCGGACCAGGACGGTCTCTTCGGCGAAACGCTTGTTCTCGTCGAGCGGCGCGTTGGCCTGAGCGATCAGGACCTCGGCCTCGTCGTCGGCGGTGAGGTACTGGACCTCATCGGAGACGACACCTTCGGAAACAAGGCGGTACGGGGTTTCGATGAAACCGAACGGGTTGATGCGTCCGTAGGAAGCCAGCGAACCGATCAGGCCGATGTTCGGGCCTTCAGGGGTTTCGATGGGGCACATACGTCCGTAGTGGGACGGGTGCACGTCACGGACTTCCATGCCGGCGCGGTCACGGGACAGACCACCCGGGCCAAGCGCGGACAGGCGGCGCTTGTGGGTCAGACCCGAGAGCGGGTTGTTCTGGTCCATGAACTGGGACAGCTGGGACGTTCCGAAGAACTCCTTGATGGCTGCCACGACGGGGCGGATGTTGATCAGGGTCTGCGGCGTGATGGCCTCGACGTCCTGGGTGGTCATCCGCTCGCGGACAACGCGCTCCATACGGGACAGGCCGGTGCGGACCTGGTTCTCGATGAGCTCGCCGACGGCGCGGATGCGGCGGTTGCCGAAGTGGTCGATGTCATCGATCTCGACGCGGAGTTCGTGGTCCTGACCGTCGCGCTTGCCCGTGAGGGTCTTCTCACCGGCGTGCAGGGCTACCAGGAACTTGATCATGGCAACGATGTCTTCAACGTGCAGCACGGAGGCTTCCTTGTCACCAAGGGAGCGGTCGATGCCGAGCTTGCGGTTGATCTTGTAACGGCCAACCTTGGCCAGATCGTAGCGCTTGGAGTTGAAGTACAGGTTGTCCAGCAGGGACTGGGCAGCCTCGACGGTGGGCGGCTCGCCCGGTCGCAGCTTCCGGTAGATGTCCAGCAAGGCGTCTTCGCGGGTTTCGGTCGCGTCCTTCTCCAGCGTCGCGCGCATGGAGTCGTACTGGCCGAATTCCTCGAGGATCTGGCCTTCGGTCCAGCCGAGGGCCTTCAGCAGCACCGTGACGGACTGCTTGCGCTTGCGGTCGAGGCGGACGCCGACCTGGTCGCGCTTGTCGATTTCGAGTTCGAACCAGGCGCCGCGGGACGGGATGATCTTCGCGGTGAAGATGTCCTTGTCGCTGGTCTTGTCGGCGGTGCGCTCGAAGTAGGCACCCGGGGAGCGGACGAGCTGGGACACGACGACACGCTCGGTGCCGTTAACGACGAAGGTGCCCTTCTCGGTCATCAGCGGGAAGTCGCCCATGAACACGGTCTGCTGCTTGATTTCGCCCGTGTTGTTGTTCATGAACTCGGCCTTGACGTACAGCGGAGCCGAGTACGTAGCGTCCCGGTCCTTGCACTCGGCCATGGTGTACTTCGGGTCAGCGAACTCCGGCTCGGAGAAGCTCAGGGACATGGTGCCCTGGAAGTCCTCGATCGGGGAGATCTCTTCGAAGATGTCAGACAGGCCCGACGTGGTGGCGACGCTGAGGTCGCCTTCTTCGACGGCCTTCGCGACGCGTGCCTGCCAGCGTTCGTTTCCGACCAGCCAGTCGAAGCTGTCCGTTTGCAGGGCAAGCAGATTCGGAACGTCAAGCGGTTCGTGAATCTTTGCGAAGGAGAGCCGGCGGGTTGCACCGTCGGTGCTGTCGGCATTGATAGCGGTAGCGTTGTTTACATTAGAGGTGCTCGAGGCGACCAAGAGGGATCCTTCCACAGACCTTCAGGCGTTTTCAGATCTCCCCCGTTATGCACCCTGCGAAAGTGACTCCGCAGTGCTACCAATCCGGTTCCGCTATATGACCCGGGAACCCACGCTGACCATGCTGGTGCACGTTGTAGACGGCACATTGATGGAGCAGCTGTCAGGCTAAGCCCACCGCTATATGAAGGCTGAAGGTAAACAGGGAAGACGCAAATATCTACGATACGGCAAAGCAACCTACTTGTCTACCCCACTTGCGGCGTGAATGCAAGCACGTCCCCCGGCGCCGGCGCTCCCGCCCTCCCCGCCGAATAGCACCGTGACGGGGCTCACGATAGCCTTGAAGAACATCGTTAGAGATCGGAAGAGATAACCATGAACAACTCCGCGGACAACAATGATGTTGTCATCCTCGCAGCCGCCCGCACCCCCCAGGGCCGGCTCAACGGGCAGCTGGCCAGCTTCACCGCCGTCGAACTCGGTGCCCACGCAATCCGCGCCGCCCTTGCTGCCAGCGGAGTCAAGGCTGACCAGGTCGATTCGGTAATCATGGGCCAGGTCCTGCAGGCCGGCGCCGGGCAGAACCCGGCCCGGCAGAGTGCCATCGGGGCAGGCATCGGCTGGAACGTTCCCACCGTCACCATCAACAAGGTGTGCCTTTCCGGCCTTACCGCCGTGATCGACGCAGCCCGGCTGATCCGCAGCGGGGATGCCACCGTGGTGGTCGCCGGCGGCCAGGAGTCCATGACCCGGGCGCCGCACCTGTTGCCCGGCTCCCGGCAGGGCTGGACGTACGGTTCCATCCAGGCGCTCGACGCCGCCGCCCACGACGGCCTCACCGACGCCTTCGACGGCCAGTCGATGGGACTGTCCACGGAGAGCAAGAATGTCACCCTCGGCATCGACCGCGCCTCCCAGGACGAGGTGGCCGCGGCCTCGCACCAGCGCGCCGCATCGGCTGCGAAGGATGGCGTCTTCGACGGCGAGATCGCGCCGATCAGCGTCAAGCAGCGTAAGGGCGACCCGCTGGTGGTCAGCGCCGACGAGGGCATCCGTCCGGACACGTCGGTCTCCTCCCTGGCCGGACTGCGTGCCGCGTTCGCCACGGACGGCACCATCACGGCCGGCAACTCCTCGCCTCTCTCTGACGGGGCAGCCGCTCTGGTCCTCACCTCGCGGCAGTTCGCCGAGGACCACGGACTGGAGTACCTGGCCGTGGTCGGCAAGCCCGGACAGGTCGCCGGACCGGACAATTCGCTGCACTCCCAGCCGTCCAACGCGATCAAGAGCGCACTGGATAAGGCCGGATGGTCAGCCGCGGACCTGGACTTCATCGAGATCAACGAGGCCTTCGGCTCCGTGGCCGTGCAGTCCCTCAAGGACCTGGACTACCCGCTCGAACAGTGCAACATCCACGGCGGCGCGATTGCCCTGGGCCACCCGATCGGCGCATCCGGAGCACGGCTGGCCCTGCACGCGGCCCACGAGCTGAAGCGCCGCGGCACCGGCAAGGCCGCCGTGTCCCTCTGCGGCGGCGGCGGCCAGGGCGAGGCCCTCCTGCTGTACCGCGACTGATGACCGAACCCACGGCACACCCGGCTGCGGGGCAGGCTTCCGGCCCCGCAGCCGGTCTTCCTTCCGGGCACCACCACGGCGGGAGCACCGGCAGGAAACGCTTCCTCGCCGACGCCGCCGCACGCGGGATCACGGTGGAACTGGTGGAGCGGATGGCCGCGAGCAGCCTGGAGGAGGCCGCGGCCATCCTCGGCATCAGCCCCGGCGACATCGTGAAGTCCCTTGTGGTCAAGCACAAGGACGGCAGCTTCCTCTTCGCCCTTGTCCCCGGCGACCGCCAGATCTCCTGGCCCAAACTCCGCCAACTGGTCGGCGTCAACAAGTTGTCCCTGCCCAGCGCCGACGTCGCCCTCGCTGCGACCGGCTACGAGCGGAGCACCATCACCCCGCTCGGCAGCACCACCGCGTGGCCTGTGTACGCGGACAGCACCATCGCCGGCCGCCGGATCTCGATGGGTGCCGGTGAGCACGGCTACAGCGCGTTCGTCGACGCGGACGCACTGACCGCCGCCCTCGGCGCCGTCGTCGCGGACATCACCGATCCGGTCCAGTAACGACGTAGCCCAGCCCGGTTAACACGTGCCTGGCGCATCGACTGCTCCGTAGGTGCCGTTCTGGGCGCTGAAAACGGCGGTTACGGAGCAGTCGATGGGAGCTCACTGCGTCAGGCGGTGACTGTCAGGGCTTGCCCGTTGACCGTGAGCCGCCAGTTGTCCTGGCTGAAGACCGAGGCGTCGAGCGTCCCGCGGGCCACGACGTAGTCGATGATGCGCTGCCGGATCTCCTGCTGGCTGTTGGAGAGGACCGGGGCCGTCTTGACCGCGGGGAAGTTGCCGCCACCGCTCTGGCGGTAGTTGTTGATGGCCATGGCAAATTCCTTGTCCGCCGGCACGGGGGCGCCGCCGTAGGTGAGATTCATGATCCTGTCCCCCACCGGGCGGCCCAGGTCGATCTCGTAATTCAACGGCGCGTCCAGCCCGTACACGACGTCGTAGTTGTAATCCGGGGTGCCGTTCGGCGCGATGGCGGTGGCCGCGTTCGTGACGTCCTGGGCGCGCGCGGTAGTGCCGCTGACCGGCTTGAAGTACTGGGCCGACCACTCCAGGTAGGCCTTGACCTGCGCGCCCGTGACCTTGATGGAGAGCAGCGTGTTGTCGAAGATGTAGAGGCCCGCCACGTCGCGGATGGTCAGCGGGCCGGCCTTCACATCCACCGACCGGGAGAAGGCAGCCGCAATGGACAGCACCGGGAGTGCCGCTGCCGGGCCGTTGGCGAGTTCGGCTTTGATGGTGGCCGCCTGGACGTAGTTGATCGCATCGATCGCTGCGGAATCGCCCCAGCAGGCGGTGGCCGTGGACAACGGCGCGGTGGAGGTGCCGATGACCTGGTTCACGTACTTCACGGTGGCCTGGTGCCCGGCCTGCACCGCGTTGACAACGGCGGGGTCCGGGTCCACGGTCTTGGCATCCAGCAGGTGTGAGTGGGCCGAGGTCACCTTCCACTCTCCGCGGTCCTTGACCAGATCCAGGTCGATGACGGCGACCCGCATGCCCCATTTCAGCGGCTCGGTCAGGAGGACCTGCCGGCCGGTGGCCTTGTTGGTGACGAACCGCTCGGGGATCTCCAGGTGCGCGTGCCCCACCAGGATGGCGTCAATCCCTGGAACCTCCTCGGCGAGCTGGGTGGACGCGTTCTCGGGGAACGGCAGCGCATCCCCGTAGGAGGAACCCGGGGTGGCGCCCGAGTGGCTGGAGACGATAACGACGTCAGCCCCGGCCGCCTTCATTTCCGGGATGACCGTCTTGGCTTCCTCGACGATGCCGTTGAAGTCGAGCTTGCCCTGCACGTTGTCGCGGTCCCAGAGCGCACACCCCGGAGTCACGAAGCCAACCAGGCCCACCGTCACCCAGCCGTTCCCTGTCTTGACCCGCTTGAGGACGTACGGCGTGAATGCCCGCCCGCCGCTGACGGCGTCGTGGACGTTGGCGCCGAGCAACGGGAAATCAAGCTGCTTCTCCCAGGTCCGCAGCATGGGGACCCCGTAGTTGAACTCGTGGTTTCCGAGGGCGACGGCGTCGTAGCCCACGGCGTTCATGGCCAGGGCCATGGGGTGCTTGACGGTGTCGGAGATGGGGTTCACCTTGGCGAAGTAGTAGGCCAGGGGCGTGCCCTGGATGGTGTCGCCGGAGTCTATGGTGAGGGTGTTGCCGGCGCCGCGTTCGGCCCGGACGGCCTTGATCAGGGTGGCCGCCTGGGCGATGCCGATCTTGTTGCCCGAGCTGTCCGAGTACGGAACGTCCTTGAAGTAGTCCCAGTTGAAGACGTTGTTGTGCAGGTCGGTGGTGCCCAGCACCGTGAGGGTGAACTGCTTCTTCCCGTTGGCGGGTGCTGCCTGGGCGGCCGGGGCCCCGGAGAGCGTCGCTGCGGCGGCGCTGCCGCCAACGAACGCCGCGGTGAGCATGGCGCGGCGGGAGAACGACGGGTTGGGATCGGTCATTGTATGAGCTCCTCAGGGGTTTCGCGGCCGGTCGGCACAAAGCCAAAGTCTAGGGCGGCGGCCGCGTCCTGAAAAGGAGAGCCCGCCATCATTTGCACAGGATTCACCTGCGCCGCCATCCACGCGGCAGTCCCGCGAAGCCCCCGGAACGCAGGAAACCCCGCCCACCGAAGTGGACGGGGTTTCCCGGGTGGAAAGCGTGAAGCCTTCCGAAACTGCGAGTGTTACTTGAGGGTAACGGTGGCGCCGGCAGCCTCGAGCTGCTCCTTGGCCTTCTCAGCAGCTTCCTTGGTGGCGCCTTCGAGGACAGCCTTCGGTGCGCTGTCAACCAGGTCCTTGGCTTCCTTGAGGCCGAGGGAGGTGATGGCGCGAACTTCCTTGATCACTGCGATCTTCTTGTCGCCAGCAGATTCGAGGACGACGTCGAAGTCGGTCTTCTCTTCGGCTTCTTCAGCAGCTCCGCCACCGGCGGGGCCGGCAACTGCGACAGCAGCAGCGGTAACTTCGAAGGTCTCTTCGAAGAGCTTGACGAACTCGGAGAGCTCGATGATGGTCAGTTCCTTGAAAGCTTCAATGAGCTCTTCGTTGCTGAGCTTCGCCATGGTGTGGCGTCCTTCCTATAGGTGGTGCTGGGCGGCCTGGGCCGTTGCTTCGCACCGGAGTCTTGGTTGAAAGAGAGTTAGTTCTCTTCGGTTGCTGCGGCCTCGGCCGGAGCTTCGGTCTCTGCTGCTTCTGCGGCCGGGGCTTCTTCAGCGGCGGGTGCTTCGGCAGCTGCCGGTGCACCGTTCTCTTCTTCAAGCTTGAGGCGCAGGGCGTCAATGATGCGTGCAGCAGCGGCAGCAGGAGCCTTGAGGATGCCTGCAACCTTGGCGAGCTGCAGCTCGCGGGACTCGAGTGCTGCCAGGGCAGCAACTTCGCTGGCGTTCAGTGCCTTGCCCTCGAAGTAACCGGTCTTGATGACCAGCTGCTTGTTAGCCTTGGCAAAATCCGTCAGGCTCTTGGCAGCTGCAACAGCGTCACCCTTGATGAACGCGATTGCAGTGGGGCCGGCAAGCTGGCCGTCGAATGCTTCGACGCCGGCTTCCTTGGCTGCAATGGCGGTCAGGGTGTTCTTGACGACCGCGAACTTAGTGTCCTGGCCGAGAGAAACACGCAGCTGCTTGAGCTGTGCAACGGTGAGCCCACGGTATTCGGTCAGGACAGCGGCGTTCGATTCCTTGAAATCGTTAGTGATCTCAGCTACTGCTGAAACCTTGGTAGGCGTTGCCATAACCCTCCTTCCGGGGATAGTGCCGGTATTCCGGGTCCCCTCAGGATCGCTAAAACTAAAAACGCCCCGCGCAGATGCACGGGGCTTGTCTCAACGCGGGCCAGCCGCGGAGCTTTGCTTCGTTCACCTGCGCCGGCCGCCCTGCGATGGGGGTCCTTCGTCCGGAAATCTACTTTGATCCCCCGCACACAACTGCAGAAGTGAGCGATGCTCAGGAGAGTGGATTTCCAACAACCGACGGTCTTTGGTTCCCCCAGCTTACGGGACGGACCCCGGCAGCTCCAAATCGGCTCAGCTGACACTGGGCCCGAGGTCGGGGAGCTCCTTTTGCCAGATACCGGTGACCCCCGCGGTGGTGAAGCCGAGCTGCTGGTTGACGGTCAGCAGATACCGGTTTTCCGGCGCGTTCCAGGTGTACAGGACCCGGGCGTCCGGGAACTGCTCCGTGAGCCGTTCCATGTTGGCGACCTTGATCAGCAGCCCCAGCTTGTTCCCGCGGTGCTCGGCCAGGACCACAGTGTCATCCTGGAAGACGACGTCGGGGCGCAGCGCCAGCACGCTGATGGTGGTCAGGCCGGCCAGCGACCCGGTGGCGATGTGCTCGACGGCGGTGACCACCGTCCGGCGGCCCTGGGCGATGGCGACCTCTTCGGCTTCCCGGAGGATGCCGCCGTCGAAGACCAGCTCCTCATCGCCGGCACCGGGAGAGCTGCCCTCCCCGGCCCGGTTTTCGAGGGCGACGACGGCCTCGAGCCACTGGTCCGGGCAGCGGTCCGTCCAGTGGTGCAGCCGGTACCGTCCGGCGTTGGCTTCCTCGGCTTCGGCCTGCAGGTCCGCGACCACCTTGCTGTCCAGTGGAAGGGCGCAGGAGCTGAACTGCTCGATGTGCTGGAGCGTGTACCCGGTGTGCTGCGCGAACTCCACCTCCCGGCTGTTCAGCGGAACGAACCCCATGCCGGAGCCGGGGATGAGCTGCCCGGCTGCGCTGTCCGCCAGGCTCGCGCCGGGATGGTTTGTATCGATCAGGATGGTCCGCCGGCCCTCGTCCCGGGCGAGGTGCTCCGCGGCTTCCAGGAGTTGCCGGCCAACGCCGCGGCCTTGGAACTCGGGCAGGATATCCAGGGTGAATTCGGCGAGGTCCAGGTTGTCCGCCAGGGGCAGGGCCACGTCAGCGGTGCCGACAATGACGCCGTCGACCTTGGCCACCAGGATGACCTGTCGCTCGTAGGGGTCCGCCATCTCCAACAGCTTCTCCAGCGGGGAGTAGGCGAGATCGTCGCTCCCCCACGTCTGCATGCGGACTTTGCGGCCGACTTCGACGGCGGCAAGGAAGTCCGCGGCATCCGGTCCGTCCAGCGAATCGGGGATCCAGAGCTGCTCGACCCGTACTTCCTCTGCCTTAGCGGGCATGTTCCCAGCCATCCTGCCGCCGTGCGTTCCGCCCGGCTCTCACCGGGCTTTCAAGCGTCAGCATATGCCCGTTGGGGCCCGCATTCCATGCCCCACGCGGGCCAGTTGCGGGCCGGGCCCGGCCGCGGGTTGTCACCCGGATTGGGAAGCATTCTCCGGGGCGACGGAGCGTTGCCATTCCCCGTCCCAGCCCGCGGGCCGGAAGCCGAGGGCGATGTTGATCGCCAGCATGTGGCTGTTCTCGGCAGCGTTGAAGGTGGTCACCCGCTCCACGTCCGGAAAATCGGCCAGGCGCCGCAGATTGGCGATCTTGACCAGCATCCCCAGGCGGTGCCCGCGATGGCTGGCTGCCACCAGCGTGTCATCCTGTTCGGCGAGCCACGGTTTGCTGGGCGCGAGCTCCAGCACCGAGTACGCCGCGAGCTCTCCGGTCTCCACGTGCCGGGCCGCCGCCACCAGGGAGGTGTTGCCGGCCCGCTGCCAGGTGTCCTCCACGTGCCGGACGCGCGCGACGTCCCACGTCTCGGCGTCGAAACTGAGGCCGCCCATCGGGGCGTCCGTGCTCATTCGCGACATCAGTACGGCCAGCTGGGCGACGTACTCATCCGGGCAGCGGTCGGTCCAGGTCAGGAGCTCGTATCCGGCGGCCCTGGCCTGCGCCCCGCTCTCCAGCCCGTCCAGCCCTGGTGCCGCGGCGGCCACGTCCAGGCTGCTGAACCGTTCGACCTGCTCCAGCCGGTAGCCGGTGGCGGCCGCGAACCGCACGCCAGGTGCCGTTGCCGGCAAGGCGCCGGTGCCCGTCAGGGGCACGACAACGTCCGGACCGTCGGCGTCGAAGTCCGCCGGGTGTTCCGTGAAGGTCATCAGGGTGGTGCGGCCATCGCCGGCCGCGAGGGCCTCGGCATGTTCCAGCAGCGCCCGTCCAATACCGCGGCCGGTGTACTCGTTGAGTACGGCCACGTGCAGGAGTGCACTGCCGAGGTTTTCCTGCTGCTCGAACCTGACCCAGGACTTCGCTGCCATCTTGCCGTCGACGCGGACGAAGAACAGCCGCGTCCGCGTGTAGGCGTTGTCCCGCCAGAAACGCAGCCGGGCCGCGGCCGCCGACGCACGGTCCAGATTCCCCCACGTTTCAAGGGTCAGGGCGTCGCAGAGCTGCCCGAATTCCAGGAACTCCGCCGCGCCAGGGCTTTCAAGGGACTCGGGCAGGACCAGGGGCTCGATCAGATACGTCGATGCAGTCACCGGCCCAGCCTAACGGGCGGCCGAAAAGCAGAAAAGACCGCCCCGCGTGAGCGGGACGGTCTTTTCGTTACTTGCTGCTGCAAGCGGGCGAGGACTAGACCTCGGTCAGGACCTTGGTGACGTTGGGGTCAACCGAGATGCCCGGGCCGAACGTGGTGGCCACGGTGGCCTTCTGGATGTAGCGGCCCTTGGAAGCGGACGGCTTCAGGCGAAGGACCTCTTCCAGCGCTGCTGCGTAGTTCTCGGCCAGCTTGACGGCGTCGAAGGAAACCTTGCCGATGATGAAGTGCAGGTTCGAGTGCTTGTCGACGCGGAAGTCGATCTTGCCGCCCTTGATGTCGTTGACAGCCTTGGTGACGTCAGCGGTCACGGTGCCGGTCTTCGGGTTCGGCATGAGGTTACGCGGGCCGAGGACCTTACCCAGGCGGCCAACCTTACCCATGAGGTCCGGGGTGGCGACGGCGGCGTCGAAGTCGGTCCAGCCGCCGGCGATCTTTTCGATCAGGTCGTCGGAACCAACGAAGTCGGCGCCGGCTGCGATTGCGGCCTCAGCCTTGTCGCCGGTGGCGAAGACGAGGACGCGGGCGACCTTACCGGTACCGTGCGGCAGGTTGACGGTGCCGCGGACCATCTGGTCGGCCTTGCGGGGGTCGACGCCGAGGCGGAAGGCAACCTCAACGGTGGCGTCGAACTTGGACGGGTTGGTGTCCTTGGCGAGGGTCACTGCCTCGAACGGCGCGTAGAACTTCTCCGCGTCGATCTTGGCGGCGGCTGCCTCATATGCTTTGCTGCGCTTTGCCATGCTGCTTATTCTCCTTGTGCAGGTGTGGTCTGCGGACCGCGCTGGGCCCTGCCACAGTCGGGTCTCGGCCAGATGTTCCCGGCCGGGTTCCCGCTATTCAATGTTTAGGTGGTGCCGGCTGGCCGGCGGTACTGACGGCGTCGTGATCGGTTTCCCGTCCCGTCGCATCAGCAAAAGGGAATTAACCCTCGACGGTGATACCCATGGAGCGGGCGGTGCCGGCGATGATCTTCGCGGCGCCTTCCAGGCTGGTGGCGTTGAGGTCTTCCATCTTGGTGGTGGCGATCTCGTTGACCTGGGCCTGGGTCAGCTTGGCAACCTTGACGGTGTGCGGGGTAGCCGAACCCTTGGCGACGCCTGCAGCCTTCTTGATGAGCTCTGCAGCCGGCGGGGTCTTGGTGATGAACGTGAACGAGCGGTCCTCGTAGACCGTGATTTCAACCGGAATAACGTTGCCGCGCTGGGCTTCCGTCGCAGCGTTGTACGCCTTGCAGAATTCCATGATGTTGACACCGTGCTGGCCAAGCGCAGGACCGATCGGCGGGGCCGGGTTAGCGGCACCTGCCTGGATCTGCAGCTTGATGAGGCCGGTGACCTTCTTCTTGGGAGCCAATGTAGGTCCTTCTCTCAAATACGTCCTGGGGCACAGGAGCGTGCCTCAGGTTGGTGGCCGCCATGGCGAGGCGGCCGGCCGCTCCGGGGCTGCTAAGCGGGCAGCCCGGGGCGAATTCTGTGGGTGGAGCTAGATCTTGCTGACCTGGTTGAACGCCAGGGTGACAGGGGTTTCGCGCTCGAAGATGGAAACCAGGACCACCAGGGTCTGGGACTCCGGCTTGATCTCGGAGATCGTGGCCGGAAGGGTCTCGAACGGACCTTCCTTGACGATGACGGATTCGCCGACTTCGAAGTCAACGGCCACGGGAACCTGGCTCTGCTTGTTGACCGGCTTGCCCTTCTCGGCCTGCTCTTCCTCGAAGACCGGGGCGAGCATGGAGAAGACCTCGTCGAGGCGCAGCGGCACGGGGTTGTGGGCGTTGCCCACGAAGCCGGTGACACCGGGGGTGTGGCGGACGGCGCCCCAGGAGGCATCCGTCAGATCCATGCGGACCAGGACGTAGCCGGGGATGCGGACGCGGTTGATGACCTTGCGCTGAGCGTTCTTGATCTCAACGACTTCCTCCATCGGGACCTGGATTTCGAAGATGTAATCTTCCATGTCCAGGGTCTGGATGCGGGTCTCAAGGTTGGCCTTGACGCGGTTTTCGTAGCCGGCGTAGGAGTGGATGACGTACCAGTCACCCTCCTGGCGGCGGAGCTTGGCCTTGAACTCGTCGGCGGGGTCGACGTCGGCCGCGGCGGCTGCCGCGAGGGCGTCGCCCTCTTCCTCGGTTTCGGCTTCCCCGGCGTCTACGGACTCATCAGCAGTCTCGTCGGCGGCGTCGGATTCGGGCGCAGCAGATGCAGCCTCGGACTCGTCGCTGGCTTCCACCGCGGCGTCCTGGCTCTTATCCAGCTCAGTCTCAGTTACCTCGAGCTCCTGCTCAGACACTTGGTCTCCTGCTTCCTCATTGCCTAACATGCCTATTTAAATGACTCAATTCCGCACACCCCGCAGAAGCTCCGGATTTCCGGAGGTCCACGCGGTCTGCGGACCGGTCGCCTTAGCGGTCCGTGGCGCCTGTTCCGCCGAAGACCCAGCTCACTCCGGTCCCGAAGGCCAGGTCCAGCAGGGTGACGATCACCATCATGATGACCACGAACACCAGCACCACGAGCGTGTAGTTGATCAGTTCCTTGCGGGTGGGCGCGACGACCTTCTTCAGTTCGCCGATGACCTGGCGGACGAAGAGTGCGATCCGGGCGAAGAATCCTGCCTTGGGGGCATTCTTGGCGGGGCGGCCTTTGGAGCTGCTGGCAGCTGTTTCGGTCACCTGATCCTCACTCATCCTCGCAATGTCGGATACCCGGCTCTGAACTGAACCATGGTTGCTGCGCTGGTTCCGGTCGTTCCCGGAACAGCTTGCGCAGGGCAGACAGGACTCGAACCTGCAACCTGCGGTTTTGGAGACCGCTGCGCTACCAATTGCGCCACTACCCTATGGATCGAAAACGGGTCAGACTGCCTTGTTCCGCAGGCTTCCCTGAGGCGCACGCCATCATCGTGTTTTCAACACCGGAGAACCAGTCTACGCAACAACTGCGTCCACGTCGAACCGGCTCCGTCCGGACCCCTGGCTGCGGGCTGAAACAACGTCCCGGAGGTCGCTTTCGCGCCTCGGGTCACATTCATACCCGGCACCCCGGAGGATCCGCTGAACAGCATAGAGTAGATTTCGTCGAATCCCACATCCAGCCACGAGCTGTACGCGAAGAACGGACCCGCAATGCCTGCCGCCCGCATTTCCCAGCGCATTTCCGCCATAGCCGAATCCGCCACACTGGCTGTCGATGCCAAGGCGAAGGCGTTGAAGGCGGCCGGCCGCCCGGTCATCGGCTTCGGGGCCGGCGAGCCCGACTTCCCCACTCCCGGCTACATCGTCCAGGCCGCCATCGAGGCCGCAGGCCAGCCGAAGTTCCACCGCTACTCCCCCGCCGGCGGCCTGCCCGAACTGAAACAGGCCATCGCCGAAAAGACGTTCCGGGACTCCGGCTACAAGGCTGAGGCGTCCCAGGTCCTGGTGACCAACGGCGGCAAGCAGGCCGTCTACAACACCTTCGCCACGCTGCTGGACCCGGGCGACGAGGTGATCGTCCCGACACCGTTTTGGACCACCTACCCCGAGGCCATCCGGCTTGCGGGCGGCGTGCCGGTGGAGGTTTTCGCCGGTCCGGACCAGGGTTACCTCGTCACGGTGGACCAGCTGGAAGCGGCCGTCACGGACCGCACCAAGATCCTGCTCTTCGTGTCCCCATCCAACCCGACCGGTGCCGTGTACTCACCGGAGCAGGTCAAGGAAATCGGCCAGTGGGCGGCCGCCAAGGGCCTGTGGGTGGTCACCGACGAAATTTATGAGCACCTGACGTACGACGGCGTCCCGTTCACCTCGATCGCGACCGCCGCCCCCGAGCTCGGCGACAAAGTGGTCATCCTCAACGGCGTCGCGAAGACCTATGCCATGACCGGGTGGCGGGTTGGCTGGATGATCGGCCCGGCAGACGTGATCAAGGCCGCCACGAACCTGCAGTCGCACGCCACGTCCAACGTCTCCAACGTTCCGCAGATGGCCGCCCTCGCTGCGGTCTCCGGTCCGCTCACGGCAGTGGATGAGATGAAGGTGGCCTTTGACCGCCGGCGGAAGGCCATCGTTGCCGGCCTGAACGCGATCGAGGGCGTGGACTGCCCCACCCCCAAGGGCGCTTTCTACGTCTACGCCGACGTCCGCGCCCTGTTGGGCAAAGAGTTCCCTACCGCGAACGGCCCGGTCCGGCCTTCGACGTCGGCTGAACTGGCCGCACTGATCCTCGATGAGGTGGAGGTCGCCGTCGTCCCGGGTGAGGCATTCGGTCCGTCGGGTTATCTCCGGCTCTCCTACGCGCTGGGCGACGAGGACCTGGCTACCGGCGTCGGCCGTCTCCAGGACTTCCTCGGCAAGGCCAAGTAGCCGCCCCAAATCCCTGATGCGCTATCACTTTTGGTCCCTAAACCGCCGGAATAGGGACCAAAAGTGATAGCGCATCTTTGGGTTAGAGGAGGCGGCGCTGCGCGGCCCAGCGGGTCAGTTCGTGCCGGCTGGAGAGCTGGAGTTTCCGCAAGACCGCCGAGACGTGGGTTTCCACCGTCTTGATCGAGATGAACAGCTCCTTGGCCACTTCCTTGTAGCTGTAGCCGCGGGCGATCAGCCGCATGACCTCCAGTTCGCGGGCCGAAAGCCGGTCCAGCTCGTCGTCCGCGATGTCCGCAGGCGCCGTTCCGAAGGCATCGAGGACAAAGCCGGCCAGCCTCGGCGAAAAGACAGCGTCGCCGCCCGCGACCCTGCGCACGGCGTCGCTGATCTCGGCCCCGGAGATGGTCTTCGTGACGTACCCCCTGGCTCCGGCGCGGATCACTGAGACCACGTCCTCGGCGGCATCCGAGACGCTCAGCGCCAGGAACTTGGTGGTGCCCAGCAGCGGCGCCGAGCCGGCCAGGACGTCGCGGCCGCCGCCGCCCAGTCCGCCCGGAAGGTGGACATCAAGGAGCACGACGTCGGGACGCGCGGCTGCGATGACGGCGACGGCTTCTTCCACTGTTCCGGCCTCGCCGACGACGTCGATGCCGGCGTCCAGGTCGGCCTTCAGTCCGGAGCGGAAGATGGCGTGGTCGTCAACGATCACCACACGCGTGGCCGCGGGCGGCGCCGCCGCCCCGTTGTTGCCCCTGGGCTGGCTGCTCACTGTGTGTCCTCTCCGTTGGTTCCGGGCGCAGTGGTGCTGCTGCCGGCAGTTGCTCCGGTGCCCACCGGGCCGGTGGCCGCGAGCGGCAGCCGGAGGCGCACCTCGGTGCCGTCGGCGTTGCTGGCGATGACGGCCGTCCCGCCGTGGCGGCGCATCCGGCCGATCATGGATTCCCGGACGCCCAGCCGGTCGGCGGGAATCGATCCGGGGTCGAAGCCCGGTCCGCGGTCCTTGACGAAAACTTCCGCGGCTTCATCGGTGACTTCCAGGTAGACCGAGACCGCTCCACCGCCGTGGCGCGCGGCATTGAGCATGGCTTCACGCGCAGCCTGGACCACGGCTTCGAGGCGCTCGGTCATGGCGCAGTCCCCCACCGTGACGACGTCGACGGCGTGACCGAGGGAGTCTTCGACCTCGGCGGCCGCAGCCTTGATCCCGTCCGACAGCTGGCCCGCCCCCTGCTCGGGATCCCGGTACAACCAGCCCCGCAACTCCCGTTCCTGGGCGCGGGCCAGCCGGACGACGTCGTGCTCATTGCCGGCCCGGCGCTGGATCAGCGCGAGGGTCTGCAGTACGGAGTCGTGCAGGTGTGCCGCGATCTCGGCCCGCTCGGTGGCCCGCACACGGCCGGCGCGCTCGGCCTCGAGGTCGCGCCAGAACTTCAGCCCCCACGGCAGCAGCACCAGGGCAACACCGCCCAGCACGGCTACCGAGGCGAGCAGGGCCAGCCAGGTCTGCTCCCAGGAGCCCGAACCGGAGACCATCAGCAGGACCCCTGCGATCACCAGCCCGAGCCCGGCCGCCACCCGCGCCCAGCCGCCGGCCTGGTCCGCCTTGGTCTTATCCACGATGCCGGCTCGCCGGGTCTCGTCCAGCTGCATCCAGGCGATCGCGGCGCCGCCGAGGATGGCGGCCACGGGAATGAGCGTGCCCAGCGGGACGTCCACGCCCAGGAGCCGGGCAATCAGGATGGCCGCCGCCAGCAGGAGCCCGGCGCCGAGCAGGATTTCCTTGCCGTATTGCATGCCGGGGAACCGGCCGCGCCGGACGCCGGTGCCCCCGGCGCCTACGCTTCCCACCCCGGCGCTCCGGCCAGCGGCCGGTCCCTCCGCCACGGGTCCGCTCACGGCCGGGGCGATGGGCGACGCCGGCCGGCGGGCGTTGCGCTTGGCGCTCTCGTCCGCGGTGGGGACCATGATCCATAGCCACGCATAGAACGCGACGCCGGCCCCGCCGGCGAGCGCCGCCACCACCATGCCGATCCGTACCATCCGCACCGGCCAGCCCAGATGGACGGCCAGGCCGGCACAGACGCCGGCAATCACGCGGTCGCTGCTGCGGGCCAGCGGCGGGCGGGAAACGACTGTTGTCATGGATCAATCCAAACACGGACGGGGGTTTCCCGGAGCCGTTTTCCGGCCGAACCGGGGCCTACTCAGGGGCCGTTCAGGGTCTTCCCCAGTAGAGCCGGAACCGCGCAGGCGGCAGGATCGAAGTATGAACCCGCACACTCCGCACCCAGATGAGGACCCGAACGCATCGGGCCGCCCGGACAGCTCGCCGGGCACCACTCCGGACGGCTCACCGGAATCCCCGCCAGCCGGCCCGGCCGCGCCCGGCAGCGACTCCGCCACCGGACACACCGCCGGCCCCGCAGGCGATCCTTTCAGCAGCCCGACCGCTTCCGGCCCTGGCGCCCCCGGCGCCCCCGGCGAGGCGCCGCCCCTCTACCGGCCGGGCGGCCCGTACCCTGCGGGTCCCGGAAGCACCCCGCCGGCGTCGGCAGGTCACCCGCAGAATTTCTTCGACTGGATCCGCAGCCACGGGATCCACCGGGGCCGCGAGCGGTGGATCGGCGGAGTCGCCAGCGGGATCGCGCAGCGGTTCGGCGTCGACCCCCTGATCGTGCGCGGCATCCTGATCGTCCTGACAGTGTTCGCCGGCGTCGGCGTCCTGCTCTACGGCCTGGCCTGGGCCCTGCTGCCCGAGCCCGACGGGCGCATCCACGTCCAGGAGGCGGCCGCGGGACGCTGGAGCTCCGGCATGACCGGCGCCCTTATCACCACCCTTCTCGGATTCCCCGGCCTGGGCGGCGGGGTCTGGGGCTGGAGCCACGGCGGCTTTGCCGGCTTCGCCTGGACCGTATTTTGGGTCGGCGGCGCCATCTACCTGATCTACTACCTCACCCAGCGCAACAAAGCCCGGCACGGCGGCACCCCCATGTACAGCCGCCCTGGTCCCGGCTGGGCGCCAGCTCCGGGCGCACCCACCGACGGAACGACCCACAGCGCCTACGGCCAGGCCCACCCGACGCTCCCGCTGGACGGACTGCCGGCGCACACCCGGGCAGACGCGCCGGCTGGTGCCTCCGGCTGGTCGGCGCCTCCGGCTGGCGCCCCGCAGCCGCCCGCCGGGAACGCCGGCGGCTACGGCGGCGGCTACGGAGCGGGGGGCTACGGCGGCGGAGCGTACGGTTCCGTTCCCCCCGTCCCGGCACCGGCCCCGAAGCCACGCCACCCCGGCCCGGGGGCTCCGGCAGTCGCGATCGCGGCGGGCCTGGCCCTCCTTGTCGGCGGCGGCATCAAGGCGCTGGACGCCGCCCACGCCATCAACCTGGGCACCGCCGGCAACGCCGTGGTCTGGGCCAGCGGAGCGGCCGTCCTGGGACTCGGAATCGTGGTCTCCGGGCTCCGCGGCCGGAGCGCAGGCATCCTTGGATTCTTCGCCGTCGTCGCACTGATCATCGGCGGGATCTTCAACCTGGCGCCCAACGCCGACCGGGCACGGTTCCAACACGTCGATTGGAGCCCGACGAGCCTCGCCCAGGCAGCGGACGGCTTCGACATCACGGGCGGCAGCGGCACCGTTGATTTGACGCAGCTGAACCTGACCCCGCCGCTGGCCTCCGACGTCGTGGTCCGGCTCGATGCCACAGCCAGCAACGTCACAGTGGCCATCCCCGCCAACGTTCCCGTGCAGGTCCAGGCGGACCTGACCATGGGCAACCTAAACGACGGTGGGGGCAGCCACGGCGGTATGACCACCCAGCACAACGACTACAACACGGACAAACCCGGTGGACGCCTGATCGTCAAAGTCTCGGGAACCCTGAGCAACATCACCGTGAAGGAAGGGAACTGACATGAGCGACTTCGACAGGCCGGCGGACGTGCCGGCCACGACGGCCGTGGATTCCGGCGCTCCGCGGGCGCGGGTGGGGACCGTGGTCTGGGGACTGATCGTGCTGGCCCTGGCCGCGCTGATCATCATCTCCCGGCTGGGCCTGGTGGCCCTGAACGGAACGTACGTGCTCATCGGCCTGATGATCGGGGCCGGCGCAGCCCTGGTGGTCGGCGGCCTCCTGTCCGCCCGCAGGCGTGACAAAGACCTGACAACAAGGAAGTCTTGAAACATGGATAAGTTCTTCAGCATTGTCCGGGGCTTCGGCCTGAAGCGCGGCCCGCAGCGCTGGGTTGGCGGCGTCTGCGGCGGGATCGCCGCCAAGCTGAACGTCGACGTCGCGTTCGTCCGGATCGCGTACCTGCTCTTCGCCCTGATCCCCGGGCCCGCGTTCGTGTTCTACCTGGCGGCCTGGCTGATCCTGCCCGACCAGCGGAACGCAATTGTCCTCGAGACCTTCCTCGAACGGCGCGCCGGCCGGCCCTGAGCCCCTCCCCGCGACCGAGCACCGGCGGTCTCGAGCACCTGCGCACACAACAGTGCCCCTGCCATCCGGCGGGGGCACTGCCGCGTCCGGCGGGGGCACCGCTGGTCACGGTTTGTGTCCTTCCCCACATCCGCCAGTAGACTTCTACGTGAGCTCAGCGTGGCGCTCTGCCTGTAATCACCTTCGAACCAGGATTTGAGCCGAGACATGAAAATTGGAATCCTCACCAGCGGCGGAGACTGCCCCGGACTGAATGCCGTGATCCGCGGCGCCGTCCTGAAGGGCATCGCCGTCCACGGCCACGAGTTCGTGGGATTCCTCGACGGCTGGCGCGGCGTGGTCGAAGGCGACATCATCGACATCCCCCGCACCCTGGTCCGCGGCATCGCCAAGCAGGGCGGCACCATCCTCGGCACGTCCCGGACCAACCCGTTCGAGAACAATGGCGGTCCCGAGGTCATCAAGGCCAACATGGACCGCCTCGGCATCGACGCGATCATTGCCATCGGCGGCGAAGGCACCCTGGCGGCTGCCAAGCGGCTGACCGACGCCGGCCTGAAGATCGTCGGTGTGCCCAAGACGGTCGACAACGACCTCGACGCCACCGACTACACCTTCGGGTTCGATACCGCCGTCGAGATCGCCACCGAGGCCATCGACCGGCTGCGCACCACCGGCGAATCCCACCACCGGACCATGATCGCCGAGGTCATGGGCCGGCACGTGGGCTGGATCGCCCTGCACGCCGGGATGGCCTCCGGCGCCCACGCCATCCTGATCCCGGAGCAGCAGGCTTCCATGGAACAGATCACCGAATGGGTCGTCTCCGCCCACGAACGCGGCCGTGCACCCCTGGTGGTGGTCGCGGAAGGCTTTGTCCCCGAGGGCCAGGAGTCCCCGCACTCCGAGCGCGGGCTCGACACCTTCGGCCGGCCCCGCCTCGGCGGCATCGCCGAGCTGCTGGCCCCGGAGCTGGAGGCCCGGACCGGCATCGAAACGCGGGCCACGGTGCTGGGGCACATCCAGCGCGGCGGCGTTCCAACCGCCTTCGACCGGGTCCTGGCGACCCGCCTCGGCATGGCGGCCATCGACTCGGTCGTGGAACAGCGCTGGGGAACCATGGTCTCCCTGCACGGCACGGACATCGTCCACGTCGGGTTCGATGCCGCGCTCGGAAACCTCAAGAGCGTGCCCGCGAACCGCTATGAGGAAGCAGCCGTCCTCTTCGGCTAGGCCCCGTCGCGGGGGCGCGCACCGCGGCTGGGTAGGGTTGAGGCATGACTCTTTCGCCCGGCTCCGCCGACATCATCCAGCTCGCGTGGGCCCGGCGGCTGGGGCTCGACGACGGCGCATTCGCCGCCGCCGCCGGCACCCGCATCAGCCGGGCCGATGACGCGGCGCGTTCACTGCAGTTTGTCCGCCTGTTTGGCAGTTCGGTGCTGGTCGGCCCCCAGTGGGCGCTGGACGCCGCTGCCGGGTACTCCGACGAGGAGCTGGCCCAGCACGTGACGCTGCTGACCATCACCCGCGGGCACGGCGGCCACGGGCTGGGCGCCGCCGCACTGTTTTTCGCCGACGACCTGCCATTGCAGCAGCCCTCCGAGGAACTCAACGTCTCGCACGGGAATCCCGAGGCGATCGAGCTTGAATCGCTGTGCCCGCCGGATGACGTCAACGAGGTGGGCCTCGCTGACCTCGAGCACCGCTTCACGATCATGCACATGGAGGACGGGCAGCGTACCCCGGTGGCGTGCGGCGCCTACACGGAGTGGGAGGGCATCCTGGCCCAGCTCGGTGTGCTGGTGGCCCCGGACTGGCGACGTCGCGGCGTCGGCGCCCTGGCCGCCTCGATCGCGGCCCATGAGGCGCTGGCCTCGGGCCTGACGCTGCAGTGGCGCTCGGACGTCAGCAACCAGGGCTCGCTGGCGCTGGCCCGGCACCTGGGCTTCACCCCCGGCGGCATCCAGACCAGCGTATTGCTGGGCTAGCCCCGGTTGGCCTCCGCGCCGTCGGCTACGCCGGCGTTGTCCGCGGCCGGGACAGACGCCGGGGCAGCGGCGGGGGCACCCCAGCCGCCCTGCGGCTGCGGTTTGGCGAAGAACAGCGCCACCGCCGCACCCAGCAGGATGACGGCCGCCGGCAGCATGATCGACTGGCCCATCGCCGTCGAGAACCCGGCATGCAACGCTTCGGGCAGCTGTCCGCCGAATTCCATGGGGCTCGACTGCCGGCCCGCTCCGCCGGGCGCCGGCGGGAGTTCCGCCGCGAGCCTGGACTGGATCAGCACGGCGATGGCTGCGCTGCCGAGCACCGCGCCGATCTGCCGCGTGGTGTTGTAGACACCGGAACCGGCGCCGGCCTGCCGCGGGGGCAGATTACGGGTGGCTGTGGAGCTCAGCGGCGCCCAAATGCCGGCGTTCGCGAACCCCAGCACCGCGCTGGGCAGCAGGAACAGCCAGATGGGGGTGTCCGGGTGCATCAGGGAGGAATTCCAGAACAGGGCCACGGACATCAGGACCAGACCGGACGCCGTAATGTACTTCGGGTTGACCCGGTCGATGATCTTGCCCACCACGGGTGCCAGGCCGCCGGAGATGACGGCCATCGGGACCATCATGAGGGCGGACTGCGTGGGGGTGAGGCCGCGGACGATCTGGTAGTAGAAGATCAGCGGCAGGCTGAAGGCGGTAACGGTGAAGCCGACGGTGGTGATGCCGACGTTGGCCAGGGAGAAGTTCCGGTCCTTGAAGAGGCCCAGCGGGAGCAGCGGCTCGCCCTTGTTGAACCGCTGCCAGGCGACGAACGCGACCAGGACCACCAGGCCACCGATGATCAGGCCCCACACGGTGATAGGTCCGGTGATGGTGCCCCAGTCGTAAGTCTCGCCTTCCTGGATGCCGAACACCAGGAGGAACAGCCCGACGGCGCTGAGCAGGACACCGGGGATGTCGAACTTGTGCGGGTGGGTGCTGAGGCTGGGGACGAACCGCAGGGCAAGGATGAACCCGACGATGCCGACGGGGATGTTGATGAAGAAGATCCACTCCCAGCCCAGCCCGTCCACCAGGACGCCGCCGAGGATCGGCCCGACCAGGGTGGCGACACCGGCGGTCGCGCCCCAGATGCCCATCGCGGCACCGCGGCGGTCCGGCGGGAAGATCCGGGTAATGACCGCCATGGTCTGCGGCGTCATCATCGCGGCGCCCAGTCCCTGCAGGACGCGGGCCCCGATCAGCGTGTGCACATCCCCGGAGAGGCCGCACCACAGCGAGGCGAGGGTGAAGACCACCAGGCCGGCGAGGTAGAGCTTCTTCGGGCCGAAGCGGTCACCGAGCCGGCCGGTGATGAGCAGCGGGACGGCGTAGGCCAGCAGGTAGGCGCTGGTCACCCAGATCACGGAGTTGATGTCCGCGTTCAGGCCTTCCATGATCTTGGGGTTCGCCACCGAGACAATGGTGGTGTCGATCAGGATCATAAAGAACCCGATCACCAGTGACCAGAGGGCGGCCCACGGCCTGGCTACGTTTTCCATGCGGTTCCTTAAAGTGCGTATTGCCTGGTTAAGAGTCGAAAACCGGCGGTTCGTGCCGGCCGGGTGGTGCCGGTCTAGCCGAGAAGCGTCAGGATATCGTCGCGGCCAAACAACTGCGCGGCTGCCCGCGCGGAGGGGCTGCCGGCGTCGGGATCGGCACCGGCGCCCATAAGCAGCTCCACCACGTCGGCGTAGCCCTTGAAGACGGCGCCGGCGAGCGGCGTCTGGCCGCGGTCGTTGGCCGTGGTGGCGTCGCCGCCGTGGGCCAGGACCAGCCGGACCGTGTCCGCATGGCCGTGGTAGGCGGCGAGCATCAGCAGCGAATCGCCTGCGGCCGTGGTCAGGGTCGCGGGGGCGCCGGCAGCCAGATAGCTGCCGAGGAGGGCGGAATTTCCCTCCCGTGCCGCGTCGAACAGCGTGTGGGCGAGGGCGACGGCCTCGTCGTCGGGGGCGGCCGTTGCGGAGTCCGGTGTCTCCCGGGCGCCGGTCATCGGGTCCCCCGCAGGAATCCGGTCTGCCGGCCCACAACCTGCCCGGCGTCGGGCGCAACGATCGGCTCCTGGGCCGCGGCGTACGGTTCCTCGCCGTCCATAACCGTCAGCTGCTCGTCCGGTGAGACGGAGCGCTTGATGACCGCCAGGGCCACTGGGCCCATTTCGTAGTGCTGCCCGACGGACGTCACGGTCCCGACCTTCCGGTCACCGGCGCGGACCTCGCTACCGACGGCGGGCAGCGTGTGCTGCGAACCGTCCAGCTGCAGGAAGACCAGCCGGCGGGGCGGGTGGCCCAGATTGTGCACCCGGGCGATGGTTTCCTGTCCCTTGTAGCAGCCCTTGGCCAGGTGGACAGCGGTGCGCAGCAGGTCCAGTTCGTGCGGGATGGTCTTGTCGTCGGTCTCGGCGCCCCATCGCGGCCGCCACGCGGCGATGCGCAGCGCCTCGGCCGCGAGGACACCCGCCAGGGGCCGGTCCGCCACTGTCGCCGCCAGCGCGTCGGCCGGCACGAGGTACTCGAACCAGGGCCGCTCGAGTCCCGGGTGGGAGTCCTCCCCCACCACGGCGTACGAATAGCCGCCGGCTCCGACGTGCGGCCACGGGTCTTCCCAGACCAGCAATCCGGACCACTCGGGTACCGGCCGCGTGGATCCCACCACGGCCCACTCGGCGGAGACGTCGGCCACCTCGACCCGGAGCATGAACTTCATCCGGGTCAGCCACTCAGCCAGGGGCGCGGCCTCCGCGGCTTCGACGATCAGCCAGGTGGTGGCGCCGTCGTCGAGCACCCGGGCGTCAAACTCGATGCGGCCTTGGACGCTCAGCAGCAGCAGCTCGGTGGACTGGCCCGGCGGCAGGGCCGTGAGCTGCTGCGAGCTCAGGGTGTTCAGCCAGCTGAGCCGGTCGGGGCCGGCCACGGTCACCACGCCGCGCTGGGAGAGGTCGACGACGGCGGTGCCGGCGGCCAGCGCGCGCTGTTCGCGCAGCGGCTCGCCGTAGTGGGCTGCGACGCCGGCATCCGGGCCCGCCCCTTCGACGGCTCCAGGGCGCGACAGCAGGGGGCTTTTGGTAGTCATATGAAGTAGAAGTCCTCAGCGCTCAGCGGTATTCCGGATTTTCGAAGTCGAATCGTGTCCCGGCTTTCCATGCCTCGGGCAGGTTGCCGTAGGCCGGGATGCCACCGGCGTCCTTGAGCATCCTGGCCAGGTGCAGGAGGTTCCAGGTCATGAAGGTGGTGTTGCGGTTGGTGAAATCGCTTTCCGGTCCGCCGGAGCCGTCGTCCAGGTAACTGGGTCCCGGTCCCACGGCACCGATCCAGCCGGCGTCGGCCTGCGGCGGAATGGTGAAGCCGACGTGTTGAAGGCTGTACAGGACGTTCATGGCGCAGTGCTTGATGCCGTCCTCGTTGCCGGTAATCAGGCATCCGCCCACCTTGGGGTAGAACGCCCATTGGCCTTTGGCGTTCAGCTGGCCGGAGTGTGCATAGAGCCGCTCGATAAGTTTCTTGGTCTGCGAGGAGTTGTCGCCGAGCCAGATGGGTCCGGCCAGCACCACGATGTCCGCCTCCTGCACCGCCGGGTACAGCTCGGGCCACTCATCCGTGGCCCAGCCGTGCTCGCGCATGTCCGGGTAGACGCCGCTGGCGATGTCGTGGTCCACGGTGCGGATGACCCGGGTCGCCACGCCCTGTTTCGCCATGATCCGCCGGCTGACCTCGATCAGGCCTTCGGTGTTGGACGTTTCCGGGGACTTTTTGAGGGTGCCGTTGAAGAAAACGGCTTTCAGGTCGCTGTAGTCGGCCGGCTGGGCCGTTCGGGCGGCGGTGCCATTCGCTGTGTCATTCACTGTGGTGCTCCCTGCGTTCGCTGCGGACAACGGAAATCCAGTGAGACCCCGGCGCCTGGCCGGTCGGGGGTTTAGCCGATCTTGCTGAGGATGGCTGAAGCGTGGGCCTCGAGCCCGCCACCCGGTGTTGCGCCCTTGCCTGCGGCGACGTCCCAGCGCCACAGCAGCTTTCCCTCCACCAGCCCGAAGATCCGGGTTGCCGCGGTGTACTCCTTGGAGTGGCTGCCGCGCATCACCATGTCGGTGCTGAGCTGGATCTGCGGGCCCTTGATCTGGCCGTAGTACAGCTCGGAGATGCCGCCCGGGTGGGAGATGGAAACGGAAATGTCGAACCCGCCGTCGCTGTTGCGCAGTTCCTCGACCTCGTCCGCGCTCTTGAGCACGGGGACGATGTCGGCCGGGATGAGCCCGGGACCGCCGTCCTCATCGCGCTGCTTGCGCTCGAGCGCCCAGAATCCGGTCTCGACAGTGAGCGGACGGAGCTTGGTGCCCTGATCGTCCGTCAGCCACGATTCGGCCCGGTACTGCAGGTAGGGCAGGCCGTTGTGCGTGAAGGACACATGCTGGCTGAAGTGCTCCGAGTCCTCTTCGCCGGCACCTAGCCGGCCGGTGCCCTCCCACTCACCAATGAGCCAGGACAACGGAACAATCTCGGGTGTCAGATCTGTAGGAATTTCAATCGGCACAGCAGCTACCTCTGGAAACTACGGGTTCTGGACGGGTGTCGGGAAAGGTGTGTCTACTTCTGGCCCTTGAAAAGGCGGTACACCACAAAGCCGGCGAACCAGGCCATCGAGAGGCCGGCGACGGCGAGCAGGACAAGGAAGAAGATCTCAAATGCAAGTACGGACATGATGCCATCCTAACCCGTTAGTGAATGAGTAGTTTGTCTATGAAGTAGGCCAGCGAACCGACGGCGGAGACGGGCCCCAGACCCATGCCCAGCACTGCCGGAAGGTTCAGGGCCGAGCCGCGGATGATCACCAGCCGGCGGAAGCTGACCAGGACGGCGCCGATGACGATTCCGACCAGGGCGGCCGGCAGCACGGCAATGTCGGAGAGCACCAGGCCGGCCAGCGGACCCGCGAGGCCCGCACCTACGATGCCCAGCGGCGCGACGATCCTGTCGGGCCAGCGGATCAGGCCGGCCATGAGGGCAATCGCGGCGCTGATGGCGGCGATGAGCAGCATTTCCCGGACCCCGTTGAACCGCGAACAGGCGATCCAGCCGGCCCCCAGACAGGACAGGAGGACGCCGGCGCAGGAGCCGAGGGTGGATTCCAGCCGCTGGGCCTGGCCGGTGCCGCGGATCAGTTGCATCACGAATATCGCCATCACCCCGGCGGCGACGAACGCCGGCGTCCAGTCCAGGAAGCCCGGGGCGGGCAGGTAGGTGGCTGCGACGGCTGAGCCGATTCCGGGCAGTCCGATCAGTGCGGCGAGCGTTTTCTTGGCGGGGATGCCGAGGAAGTGCGGCCAGCCGATACCGACGCACGCGGCCGTGATGACCGCGACGGCGAGCAGGACTTCCGGGCTGGAGTACGCCCCGGCGATGATGGCGGCCACCCCGGCGAGCCCGATGACGCCGACGCTCCACGACTTCATGGGTGCTCCCCCGGGTTTGCCCCCGGGGCATGCCCCGGAATGCGCCCCATCAGGGCGCCCTCGACGCGGTCCCCCACGATCACTTCAGCCACGATCAACCGGTACCTTCGCTCACTGCGGACCCACTCGGCCTGCTCGACTCCGCCGGGCTGTTGGCCCGACGGGTCAATCCTGCCTTATATGAACGATTTGTGTCGGAGGGGAACCAATTCGGAGCAACGGAACAGTGTCCGCAGGGGGTCATTTGGGTATACTCAAAGCTCAGCTACGCTTCCTCCGGCTGCCGCGGTCCAGGGCACCAACCGGAAGTCCAGTACCGGCCGGTGGAAGCCCGGCTCAGACGCCCAATGATGCGCGGACACCCCTTGGAGGAACCATGTCGCACATCCTGCTACTGACGAACAGCACCGGATCATCGGTGGACGTCCTGCCTGCGCTTGAGTTGCTCAACCACCGCGTGCACATCCTCCCGGCCGAACCCACGGCCCTGCTCGAAACCGACCCGTGCGACATCGTTCTGCTGGACGCCCGCAAGGACCTGGTGGGCGCCCGTTCGCTGACCCAGCTGCTGAAGGCCACCGGGCTGAGCGCTCCCCTGATGCTGATCCTGACCGAGGGCGGCATGGCTGCCGTGTCCTCGGCCTGGGCAGTAGACGACATCCTGCTCGAATCGGCCGGCCCGGCGGAGGTCGAGGCCCGTATCCGGCTCGGCGTCGCCCGGGCGCAACCGGACCAGGACGACACCCCCACCGAGATCCGGGCCGCCGGCGTCGTGATCGATGAGGCCAGCTACACCGCGAGGGTCAACGGGGCGGCCCTGAACCTGACGTTCAAGGAATTTGAACTGCTCAAGTATTTGGCCCAGCATCCGGGCCGGGTGTTTACCCGCCAGCAGCTCCTCACGGAGGTCTGGGGCTACGACTACTACGGCGGCACCCGCACCGTGGACGTCCACGTCCGGCGGCTGCGGGCCAAGCTCGGCGCAGACCACGAGAACCTGATCAGCACGGTCCGCAACGTCGGGTACCGCCTGACGCTGGTCCGGCAGCCGGATGAGGAACTCACGGAGGCCTAAGGCCACGGCTGATCCACAGGCGGTTCGCGACACGAAAAAGCCCCGAACCAATTGGTCCGGGGCTTTTTTGCGCCGCTTGGCGCTGCAGTGGAGGACATACGGGTCGAACGTATCGAGGCCACCCCAGTGGTGGATCCCCCTCAAACCAACTCAGCGTTTCGAAGCGCTCAGCCGGATCAGATAATGACTATACGTGCCCCGGGCAAATGCATCAAATCGGCCCGGGACCCACGCGCGTCGGCCCGGCTGGCGTATAGCCTTGCAGCATGAGTCCCGCGAACCCGGCAAACTGGCCCGTACTCACCTCGCAGGGGGCTGTCGATGAACAGCTGCTGCGGGACGTCACCACCCTGGTGGCGGCCGCCGAGGAGTCCGACGGCAACCCGCCGCTCTCCGAACAGACCCTCGTCACGCTCCGCGCCCCGCAGGCGGGCCCGCACACTGTCTTGGCGCTCGCCCTCTATTCCCCCGACTACTCCCGCGAGGACGCAGGGGCGTCCGCGGGGGGATCCGCGCCGCGGGGCAACGACCTGGCCGGGGTCGCCGTCGTGGTTGGGGAAGCGGACGGGACCGGGGTCCTGGAAGTTGCGGTGCACCCCAATTACCGCAACCAGGGCGTCGCGGACCGGCTGGTGGGGGAACTGCAGGAGGTGCGCGGCTTCGCGGGCCTGAAGGCCTGGTCGCACGGCAACCACGAGGCCGCCGCGGACCTGGCCGCCCGCTACGGCTACGGCGCCGTCCGCGAACTGTGGAAGATGCGGCTCGCCACGGCGGCCTCGGAACTTCCCGACGCGGCGCTGCCCGACGGCGTCGCCCTGCGCAGCTTTGTGCCCGGCCGCGATGAGGAGGCGTGGCTCGCGGTCAACCGGGCGGCTTTCGCCCACCACCCCGAGCAGGGGAACATGAGCCGCGCCGACCTCGACGCGCGCATGGCCGAGCCGTGGTTCGACCCGGCCGGGTTCCTGCTCGCGGTCGACGCCGGGGACAGGATCCTGGGCTTCCACTGGACCAAGGTGCACCCGCGGCACGGCGAGCACCCGGCGATCGGCGAGGTGTACGTCGTCGGCGTCGCCCCCGAGGCGCAAGGCACCGGACTCGGCAAGGCCCTGACCGTCGCCGGCATCAAACACCTGCAGCACCAGGGCCTGCACGCCGTCATGCTGTACGTCGACGCGGACAACATCCCCGCCGTCGCACTGTACCGGCGGCTGGGCTTCTCGCGCTGGGACGTCGACGTTATGTACGCCCCGCTCGAGGGCCGGTAGCCGCACCGGCGGCCGGCTCCCCGGCACGGCCGAAACCTGGGCTCGCCCGGGAGCCGATTCCTTGTAAGGTTGAAGCTAAATCGCGCCAGCATTAGGAGAGACCATGCAACGGGAATCTGCCCGGACAGCCACGTCTGAAGCCGCTACGCGGGACAAAGCTGCGCGTCCTGTGCGTGCGCGGTTCGGTTCCTCCGAAGTGCCCGCCTCACGCGCCACCCAGGACCGGATCGACATCCCGGAGTTCGCCCCGAACCTGGAACCGGAAGGTGACATCAGCCCGGACCGATTCCTGGACCGGGAGCTGAGCTGGCTCGCGTTTAACTCGCGTGTGCTGGAACTCGCCGAGGACCCCAACCTGCACCTGCTCGAACGCGTCGGCTTCCTGTCCATTTTCGCGTCCAACCTCGATGAGTTCTTTATGGTCCGCGTGGCCGGCCTGAAGCGCCGCATCGCCACTGGCCTCGCCGTGCCCTCCCCCGCCGGCCAGAGCCCGATGCAGGTCCTCGAGCAGATCGGCGAGGCCGCACACCGGCTCGCGCAGCGGCACGCCCGCGTCTACGCCGAACAGATCCGCCCGGCGCTGGCCTACGAACACATCCACCTGATGCACTGGGAAGAACTCGACGACCAGGCCAAGGACCAGCTCAGCGCCATGTTCGCGGAGAAGGTCTTCCCAATCCTGACCCCGCTGGCCGTGGATCCGGCCCACCCGTTCCCGTACATTTCCGGGCTCTCGCTGAACCTCGCCGTGGTGGTCCGCAACCCGGTCAGCGACAAAGAGCTCTTCGCCCGCGTCAAGGTCCCGGACCAGCTTCCCCGGCTGATCTCCATCGACGGCCCGCGCGCCGGCTCCGTCCCCGGCCGGGTGGCACGCTTCATCGCCCTCGAGGAAGTCATCGCGGTCCACCTGGACCAGCTTTTCGCCGGTATGGAGGTCCTGGAGCACCACACGTTCCGAGTGACCCGCAACGAGGACGTCGAGGTTGAAGAGGACGACGCCGAGAACCTGCTGCAGGCGCTGGAAAAGGAACTGCTGCGGCGCCGTTTCGGGCCGCCGGTGCGCCTTGAGGTCACCAACGACATCAACCCCAACATCCGGGCGCTGCTGATCCGGGAGCTCGGCGTCGAGGAATCCGAGGTCTATTCCGTGCCGGCCCCGCTGGACCTGCGCGGCCTCTCCGTCATCGCCGGGATCGACCGCGCGGACCTGCACTACCCCAAGCACGTGCCGCACACCTCCCGGTACCTCAACGAGTCGGAGACCTCGAAGGCCGCCAACGTCTTCGCGGCCATGCGGCGGCGGGACATCCTGCTGCACCACCCCTACGATTCCTTCTCCACCTCGGTGCAGGCCTTCCTTGAACAGGCCGCCGCGGACCCGAAAGTGCAGGCCATCAAGCAGACCCTGTACCGCACCTCCGGCGACTCGCCGATCGTGGACGCCCTGATCGACGCCGCCGAGGCCGGCAAGCAGGTACTGGCCCTCGTGGAGATCAAGGCCCGCTTCGACGAGCAGGCCAACATCTCCTGGGCCCGGAAACTGGAGCAGGCCGGCGTGCACGTGGTGTACGGCATCGTGGGCCTCAAGACCCACTGCAAGCTCTCCCTCGTGGTGCGCCAGGAAGTGGACGGGCTCCGCCGCTACTGCCACATCGGCACGGGCAACTACCACCCGCGGACGGCCCGCTACTACGAGGACCTCGGCCTGCTGACCGCCAACGAGCAGGTGGGCGAGGACCTGTCCAGGCTCTTCAACCAGCTCTCGGGCTACGCGCCCAAGTCCACGTTCAAGCGCCTGCTGGTGGCGCCACGGTCCGTGCGTTCGGGCCTGATCGACCGGATTGAAACGGAAATCAGGAACGCCCGCGCCGGCATCGCCGCCCGCGTCCAGATCAAGGTGAACTCGATGGTGGACGAAGCCATCATCGATTCGCTGTACCGCGCCTCGCAGGCCGGGGTGCAGGTGGACGTTATTGTCCGCGGCATCTGCTCGCTGCGCCCCGGCGTGCCCGGACTGAGCGAGAACATCACCGTCCGGTCGATCCTGGGCCGGTTCCTGGAGCACTCCCGCGTCTTCGCGTTCGCCAACGCCGGCGATCCCGTGGTCTATATCGGCTCGGCCGACATGATGCACCGCAACCTCGACCGGCGGGTCGAGGCACTGGTGCAGCTGAGCAGCGGCGATGACACCACCTACGTGCTCGACATGCTGCGCCGCTACATGGACCCGGGCACCGCCAGCTGGCACCTGGACCGCAGCGGCGAGTGGATCCGGCACCACCTCGCCGAAGACGGGACCGCCCTGCAGGACGTCCAGTCGTGGCTGCTCGCATCGCGTTCGCGGCAGCGCCCGGCGAGCCTGCGCTGAGGCCGCCGGTTGTGAGCAGCGATTCCCTGGTCGCGGACCAGACCGACCATCCGGGTGAGCCGATCGCCGTCGTCGCGGCCGGTGCCCTGCCGTGGCGGGTCAACAAGGACAAGCTTGAGGTCCTGCTGATCCACCGTCCCCGTTACGACGACTGGTCGTGGCCCAAAGGCAAAATCGACCCCGGAGAGACCATTCCGGAATGCGCGGCCCGCGAGGTCGAGGAGGAAATCGGCCTCAAGGCGCCCCTCGGCATCCCGCTGCCGCCTATCCACTACCACGTGGCGGCCGGCCTGAAGGTGGTGCACTACTGGGCTGTCGACGTCGACGGCGCCGCGCTCCGGCCGGACGGCAAGGAGGTGGACAGCGTGATGTGGTGCGCCCCGGAAAAGGCTGCCGCCCTGCTGAGCAACCCCGGCGACCGTGCCCCGCTGGAGCACCTTGAGGCCGCCCATGCCCGCGGCGAACTGGATACCTGGCCGCTGCTGGTGGTGCGCCACGCCAAAGCCAAGCCCCGTTCCTCGTGGTCCAAGGCCGAGGGCGACCGTCCGCTGGCCGCCACCGGCGCCCGCCAGGCCCAGGCGGTGGGGCGGCTGCTGCAGGCGTGGAGCCCGTCGCGGGTGGTGACTAGCCCGTGGCTGCGCTGCGTGGCCACGGTGGCGCCGTACGCCAAGGCCGTCGACGCCAAGGTCAAACTGCACGAGTCGCTGACGGAGCACCTGCACGGGCGGAGCCCGCATAAAACCGCCAACGTCGTCGAGTCGCTCTTCGACAAGGGCCGCGCGGTAGCTTTGTGCACCCACCGGCCGGCTCTGCCGACGGTGTTCGCACAACTGGGCAAGCACATGAACTCCCGGCTGCGGGCGGCATTGCCGGCCAACGACCCTTACCTCTCCCCGGGGGAAATCATCGTCTGCCACGTCACGCATTCCAAGGGCAAGGTGGTGGCGGTCGAGCAATTCCGGCCGTTCGACGACTAGGTCCTTGACCCCGGGCAGCGCCAGGCCTAGTTTGTATCAAGTACTTGGTACATAACTAAGAATCTTGGGGGATTCATGCCGGGCGAGTTCTATTTTCCGTCGGCGCTGCTGGTCGGCCCGATCATCGGCGCGGTGGTGGTCTACCTCCTGCTCCGCTGGGTGGTCTGGGCGCCGGACACCGGGACGTCGCCGACGTCGGTCTCGCAGCATGCCCTCTGGGTGGGCGTCATCGGCTGGATGGCGAGCTCGCTGCAGGGGTCGATGAATCTCGGCATCATCCCCGCCAACCCCTCCGCCGGCAGCGTCCTGACAACCACTTGGGCGATCCTCCCCGCTCTGGCCTGGCCAGTGCTGGGATGCCTGGGGGTGCACGCGATTGGCCAGTTCAGCTATCCAGGGCCGCGGCGGTCGCGGCGGCAGACCGTGTTGTCGGTCCGGCGGATCCGGGACTTCCTGCCGCGCCGGCTCGCGGTGGCCACCGCCGTCATCTTTGCCGCCGCAGGGGCCCTGATCGCGACGGCAGCCACGCTCCCCGGCTTCGCCCCGGTGCCGGCCACGATGGTGGTCGACGGGCCATACACCCGCCAGACGGGCGGGGCAGACGGCCGGATCCCTGGGGTGGAACTGGCCGCCTGGCTGGGCGGATCCTTGGCCGTCCTCACCGGGGGGACGCTGCTGGTGTTGTGGCTTATCGCCAGCCGCCGCCAACTCGAGGCCCTCGACGCCGCTGACAACGCCACGCTGCGCACCATCGCCATGAACCGTCTCCTCCGGACCGTCGCCACCATCGCCGCGGGCCTGGGCATCATCGCGGGGAACTTTGCGGCGCATCCGGACCCGGCGGCCGGTGTGATGTCCTGGGTCAACCCGGCAGGCCTCGGCGGCATCGCGGTGCTGCTGGTCATGTGGGGCTGGCGGCCGCCGGTGCTGGCTGCCGCCGGGCTGGGGCCACGAAACCGGCCGGTCGAAGGCCTCCAGACCGGTGGCCGGCACCCGGCGGCCCGGCTGGTCGCGTCGCTGGGCCCCCTACTGGGCCTCGCGGCCGCCGTGCCGCTTCTGGCGGGCGTGTTCATCGTTCCCGGGGTGACGGCCGCCGCGGCCGGTTTCGGGATGGCCGGCTTCGCTACCGTGATGGCGGCCACCGTCCTGGTGGTGGTTGCCGCCGGGGAACTGCTCCTCCAGCACAACTATGGCGACCCCCGGGCGCCGCGCGACTGGCCACGGCAGCCGGTCAGCCCCGCAATGCTGACCACCGGCGTCGTGGCCGTGCTGGTGCTGGCGGTGGCGCTGGGCGTTACCGCGGCGGGCCAGGCACGCCTGTACGGGAATGCGGACTGGGGCCCGCCGGCCCTGCTGGTTGCGGCCGGCGTCGTGGCTTCGGTGCCCGCTCTCCTGGCCGCACGATACCGCCGCGGAGTGCCGGACCTGGCCGTTGGCATGGACGCCGCGCTGCGAGCCGTCACCGTCCACCGGATCGTGCGGACGGTGGCGGCCCTGTTCCTCGCCCATGCCGCCGTGCTCCTGCTGAGCCAGGGCCCGGCCTGGGCTGCAGTTTTCGCGGCCGAATCCTTTGGCGAACCGCTTAACCCCGACGCCGGGTCGTGGTGGCCGGCCACCCTCGCCGGTGCGGTCCTCGGAACCGCGGCCACCGTCGTCGCCCTCATCCCCGTCACCGGCCCGGACCGCCTGCCGGCCAGGCCTGTGGCGCGGCGGGACAAAGAACCCGCGGCATGAGCGCTGGGATCACCGTCAACCTGCGATCCGCCACCCCGCCCTACGAGCAGATCCGGGGCCAGATCGCCGCCCTGGTTGCCGCCGGGGCGTTGCCGCCGGGAACCCGGCTGCCCGCGGTGCGGCGGCTCGCCGCGGACCTCGGTATCGCGGCCGGGACGGTGGCCCGCGCCTACAAGGAGCTGGAGCAGTCCGGGCTCCTGGAAACCGGCCGGCGCAACGGGACCAGGGTTGCCGCCGCGGCGGCTCTCCCCGCTCCGGCCGGCGGCCCGGCGTCGTCGGCCACCACGGAGGTCAGCGAGGCCGTCGACCGCCTGGTCGCGGCCGGCCGCCGCGCGGGGATGAACGACGGCGCCCTGCTGGCAGCAGTGCAGGCCAGGCTCGCCCTGCGAGACGGATACGGCCCCGGCGCGAGGACTCAGTAGACTGGAACGGTGAGCATCCCAACGCCCTACGAAGACCTCCTGCGCGATGTCCTGGAGCACGGCACGTACAAATCCGACCGCACCGGAACGGGCACACGCAGTGTGTTCGGCCGGCAGATGCGGTTCGACCTGGGCAGCAGTTTCCCGCTCATCACCACCAAGCGCGTCCACTTCAAATCCGTGGCTGTTGAGTTGCTGTGGTTCCTCCGCGGTGACAGCAACGTGAAGTGGATGCAGGACCAGGGCGTCACCATCTGGAATGAATGGGCAGGCGCCGACGGCGAACTCGGCCCGGTCTACGGTGTGCAGTGGCGCTCCTGGCCCACGCCTGACGGCGGCCACATCGACCAAATCGCGGAACTGGTGGAGAACCTCCAGGCCAACCCGGACTCGCGCCGCCACATTGTCTCCGCGTGGAACGTCGCCGAGCTGAAGAACATGGCCCTGCCGCCGTGCCACGCGTTCTTCCAGTTCTACGTCGCCGACGGCAAACTCTCCTGCCAGCTGTACCAGCGCTCCGCCGACACGTTCCTCGGCGTCCCCTTCAACATCGCCTCCTACGCCCTGCTGACCTGCATGCTGGCCCAGCAGACCGGGCTGGAACCGGGCGAGTTCGTCTGGACCGGCGGCGACGTCCACATCTACGAGAACCACCTCGACCAGGTCCTCACCCAGCTGCGCCGTGAGCCCTACGAGTACCCGCAGCTGAAGATCACCCGCAAGCCGGACTCCATCTTCGACTACACCCTCGAGGACTTCGAGGTGGTCGGCTACCAGCACCATCCCACGATTAAGGCCCCGATAGCAGTATGAGCAACGCAACCAGCGAACCCACCCAGTTCACCGAACAACTGCGCGGCTCCGTGACCGGGCTTGGCCTGGTGTGGGCACAGAGCAGCACCGGCGTCATCGGCCAGGCCGGGGCCATGCCGTGGCACCTGCCCGAGGACATGGCGCACTTCAGCCGGCTCACCACGGGGCACCCCGTCATCATGGGCCGTAAGACCTGGGAATCCTTCCCCGACAAGTACCGGCCGCTGCCGGGCCGGACAAACATCGTCATCACAAGGACGGAAAACTGGGGAACGACCCCGGATGCCGCGGGGGCCCAGACGGTCAAATCCCTCGACGATGCGCTGCTGGAATCCCAGTTCGCGCCGGGCCAGGAGATGGTCTGGATCATCGGCGGCGGCGAGATCTTCAACCAGTCGGTTGACCTTGCCGACCTCGCCGTCGTCACCACGATCGACACCGCCGCCGAGGGTGATACCTTCGCGCCGGAACTCGGCTACGAATGGACCGCATCCGCCAGCCTCCCGCCGGACGGGTGGCTGACCGCTGCGAACGGCACGCGCTACCGCATCACCCTCTGGCGCCGGACGGAGTCCAACTGATGTTGCGCAAGCCCGAAACCCTCTTCGTCCTGGGCTACATGCTGCTGCCGTTGTTGGCGCTGCTGTCCGCGATCGTGGGGCTGACCATGATCCTCGGCGGCAACAAGATCGCCGGCGCCATTGTGCTGGTCATCGTCACCCAGATCTTCGCCTTCGGCGCCGTGTACGCCCTGCGGCGGCGCAAGAGCGCACTGCTGGCAGAGTCCGACGGCGAGTAGCGGCGACGGCGGCCGGTCCAGGGCCGCGGCCTCAGCGACCGTATGGGGAGATCACCCCATCGCGCCATCACGGCGGCCGGGTTAGATTGGGGCCGGTCAGAATAATGGCCCGAGTGCGTTTGCTCAGAATGCACGAGGTCTTGGCGGCGGCCCGTTAGGCTGTTGCCCGTGAAGGGGGATGCCACCATGGCAGGAAACTTGTGGGGCGCTGACGTCGCGCAGTTGCGGATGCTGGCGCAAAATTTCGGCCAGACGTCGGAGACATTGCTGCAGCAGTCGACCGCCCTGACGTCGGCCATCAACAACAACACGTCGTGGAAGGGCGCCGACAGTGCCCGGTTCACCTCGGACTGGAACGGCAGCCACCGCGCCATCATCCAGCAGACCGCCCGGGCCCTCAAACAGGAATCCCGGCGGCTCATGACCCAGGCCGACGAGCAGGAGAAGGCCAGCAACGCCGCTCCGGGCTCCGGCGGCGGTCCGCTGGGGCCTCTGGGCCACGGGGCCGGGGCGTGGGCGGCGGCCGGCGGCATACTGGCCGGCGGCGTCGCGGGCATCAAGGGGTTTATGGGGGTCCAGAAGAACATCAAAGCCCCCCTCACCCTGGCCAAGACGGTGGGCCAGTACGGCTGGGTGCTGAAGAACCAGCGTGAGGACCTGGTCAAGGCGCTCTTCACCAAGGGCCGGCACAGGCTAGGCGGCCCGGGCTTCGAGATGCGCAACCTCTGGCAGACCACCGCGGGGAATAAGACCCTCGAGGGGCTGCTCAAAGATTCGTCCAAGGCGAGCCGCACCCTGAACGCCATCGACAAGGCTTCGGATGCCGCGTCGTTGAAAAACCTTAACAGCTTCATCAAGCCGCTGGACAAGCTCGGCGGCCTGGTCGCCGAGAAACCCTGGCTTGGCGCCGGGAAGAGCTGGGAGTGGCTGGGCAAATCCGGCATCGCGCGCGGACTCGGCTGGGCCGGAGTCGGTTTCAACACTTTTGACTCCGTCTCCAAGTTCGCCGACGGCGACATCAAGGGCGGCGCGTTCAGCGCCGGCAAAGCCGCACTCGGTGTGGGCTGCTTCCTACCGCCTCCCGTCGGGACCGTCTGCCAGGTCGCCAGCGTGGGAATCGCTGTCTACGAAAACTGGGGCACCATCACCAGCGTGGGCAAGGACATCGGCGAGGGTGTGGTCAACGCCGTGAAGGATCCCGGCAAGTTCGTCAGCGACACCGCCAACAACGTCAAGGATGCAGGAAAGTCCGTGGCCAAGTTCTTCGGCTTTTGAGATTAGGAGACCCAGATGACCGTCCAGCACGAAATGACCCAGGAACCACGCCTCGGCGTCGATGTCATTGGCTTTGGCGTGGGCGAACTCGCCTACCTGCTCAACGTCTTTGAGGGCCCGGCCCGTGACCGCTCCGTCAGTGTTTTCCGGGCTGAGGAGCTCGTCGAGGACTCCACCCTGAACACCGCCGGCGCGTCATCCCTTCTGGCCCGGGATCTCGCCCTCGTCTCCGACGACGACGAGCTCGGGGTCAAGGGGGTGGCCGCCGCCGTCGCGACCGCCTTGGGCCAAGCGACGCGCTGGACCGAAATATCGCTGCTGACCGAGGACAGCATGGATAACGTGGTGCTGCTCGAGGCCCCGGACGTGTCCCTGATGCTTCAGCCCCGCGCCCTGGGCACCTGGTTCGCCTTCGCCCAGGACCCCACCATCAGCTCCGCGGAGGCCAGCCTCCGAGTGCTCCGGCAGCACATCGACGAACACCCGGGCGGCACGGCGTATCTGGTGTTCAAGACGCTCCAGGACGAGAAGCACCTGCTGATCCGCCGCGACGGTGACAGCTGGGCAACCGGGGTGCCCGACTTCGCCACCGACGAGGTCGCCGAGAGTGCTCCGCTGGACGACGCAGGCGTGCTTGCTGCCATCAAGGAGTCCCGTGGGGAGGCGTGACCGGGACGTCCCCCAGGAGCCTGGTTACACGGCGCCGCCGCCTCCGGAGACGCCCATGAAGCACCGCCTGGCCGAGAACGGCGAGATCGTCAGCTATACCGACGAGGAATACGGGGTCCGCAAGGACGACGGTCTCGGCGTGATCAAGCCGGTGAACTCCTCCGGCGGACTGCTTTTCCTGTCCACACTGATCACGGCCCTGTTCGGGCTGATGCTCTACGGCGTGGTCCAGATGGCCCTCACCGACCAGTGGCACATCATGGGCGAGATTTGGTGGATGTACGTGCTGGTCCTCATTCCGCTGTTCGCCGGCTGGGCCGGGTATTTCAAGGAACGCCGGGCCGAGAAGCTGCGGGCTGCCCGGAATCTTCCCCGGCCGGCCGAGTAACCACCTGGCGGTCCGCGCCGTGGCGTGACGTAACCGACTGCGGCCGGGCCGCCGCGAAGTCTAAACTGGCCCAATGACTACAGCAGCTACCCCGTCCGTCGGACTGGTCGGTTGGCGTGGCATGGTCGGCTCCGTCCTGATGCAGCGCATGCAGGACGAGGGCGACTTCGCCAACATCAACCCGGTCTTCTTCTCCACCTCGAACGCCGGAGGCGCCGCCCCGGACATCGCCGGCGCTGCTGCCGGTGCGGCCGGCAAGCTCGAGGACGCGTTCGACGTCGAAACGCTGGCGAAGCTGCCGATCATCGTGACTGCCCAGGGCGGGGATTACACCAAGCAGGTGCACACCCAGCTGCGGGACCGGGGCTGGGACGGCCTGTGGATCGACGCGGCGTCCACGCTGCGCATGAACGACGACTCGATCATCGTGCTGGATCCGATCAACCGCGACGCCATCGACGCCGGCCTCTCCGGCGGGGTGAAGGACTACATCGGCGGCAACTGCACTGTCTCCTGCATGCTGATGGGCCTCGGCGGCCTGTTCAAGAACGGCCTGGTGGAGTGGGGCACGTCCATGACCTACCAGGCAGCCTCCGGCGGCGGCGCCCGGCACATGCGCGAACTGCTGAGCCAGTTCGGCACGCTCAACGCCGAGGTCAGCAGTGAATTGGACGACCCGGCGTCGGCCATCCTGGAAATCGACCGGAAGGTCCTGGCGCACCAGCGCACCGCGATCGACGCGACCCAGTTCGGTGTTCCCCTGGCGGGCTCGCTGATCCCGTGGATCGATGCGGACCTCGGCAACGGCCAGTCCAAGGAAGAGTGGAAGGCCGGGGTGGAGACCAACAAGATCCTGGGCACCACCGGGGCTGACCGCGTCATCATGGACGGCCTGTGTGTCCGGATCGGCGCCATGCGGTCCCACTCGCAGGCGCTCACCCTCAAGCTCCGTGAAGACCTCTCCGTCGCCGAGATCGAGAAAATTGTGGATGCGGACAACGAGTGGGCTTCCGTGGTGCCCAACACCAAGGAAGCCTCCATGGCGGATCTCACCCCGGTGGCAGCCTCCGGCACCCTGGACATCCCGGTGGGCCGGATCCGCAAGCTCGAAATGGGCCCGGAGTACATCAGCGCCTTCACGGTCGGCGACCAGCTCCTGTGGGGCGCGGCCGAACCCCTGCGGCGCATGCTCAAGATCGCTACCGGCAACCTCTAGGGCGCCCCCTCCCCCAGGAACCGCCGGTACTTCGCGGCCTGCAGCTCAAAGGATCGACGGGCCGCAGGCCGCAGGCCGTTAACGGCGTCGAACGGTTCCGGCACCACCGTCCGGCCGCGGGCATTTCCGGGCGCCGACCAGGTGCCGACGACGGCGCCGCCGGCCACGATAGTCTTCTTGAAAACACCGTTGCCGCCGGGGACAATCCTGTCCGCGTGTTCCGCGGCCAGCGCCACGGACCGGTCCATGTATCCCAGGAGGAACTCATCGAACCCCGGCAGCGCCAGTACGGAGCGCTGGCCGGGGACGGCGGCGTCGTCGAGCAGTGCTGCCGTCTCCGGCGAGAGCCAGTACTGTGTCCCGTCGAACTCCAGGCAGACCAGCTGGTCGCGGACGGCGGCCAGCGCCGCGCGGGTTTCGGTCAGGGGTATGCCGGACCACCAGGCGAAATCCCGTTCCGTGGCAGGGCCGTGGCTCCTGAAGTAGCGCAGCAGCCACTCGGCGACGCCTTCCGCGCGCTCCAGCTGGCGGGACTCCTTGACCCAGTCATCAAAGGCCACCACCAGCTGCTGGTTGCCTGCCAGGGGGCCCTGCACCAGCCACCCCTGCTGGCAGAGCATGGCCAGCAGGTGGATGCCGCGCTGGCCCGCCGTGGACTGCCCCGCCCGCTCGAAGACCTCGAAGAGCCCGGCCCGGCTGACCGCGGCCCCGCCGGTGACCCGGTCCAGCGCTGCTGCCGCTGCGGCGTCCACATCAGCGGCGGTGATTTCCAGCTCTCGGTGCCGCCCGGCCAGGCTTTTGATCAGGCGGCCCGAGGTTATCTCGAGGATCCATTTCAGATCCTCCGGTGCCAGCAGGTGGAGGGTGCCGCGCATCGGCCACGACCGGACTATCGTGCCGCCGTCCAGCGCCGCGCGGACATCGGCGATGCGCGAGCCCGGCGCACGCTGCCCCACCGCCCACAGCGCGGCCTGCAGGTCCTGCGCCTGCATGGCGGTCATGGCCCGGACCGCGGCCTCGACGGACCCGAAGCCGGGGCCGGACAATCCCTGCGAGACCAGCCGGAGCCGGCCCATAACACCCCGGCTCAAACGTGTGCGCACCACTGCTGCCATGCCATCATCCTAGGGCCGGGGTCCGACACTGCGGACGGATGGCGGCCGCAACCGGCCCGGCAGCTAGGCCTGCGTCCCGGTTTCCGCCGCAAGTTCCAGTGCCCAGTGCCCTCCCAGCCTGCGCCCAGCCGCGTTGATTAAAGTGGATGCATGACTTTGGGAGATGTGTGGCCGCTGCTGCGGCCCGTGTGCAGGAGGCTCGCCCTGCTGGGCTGGGCCTCCAGCGCCGCGGGCATGGCGGCCGGACTGGCCGTCGCGATCGCCAGCGGCACCCGCCTCTCCCCCATGATGACCACCTTCCAGCTGGTATCCACCGTGTGCATGGTGGTGGCAGTTGCCAGCTTTGTCACCGCAGCCATGATGCAGCGGCGGCCGGCGTCGCGGGACTCTGCGTTTCGGAATGGAGGGCGGCGGGACATCCCGCGGCGGGACACTGACGTGGACCCCGGCGCCGAGTTCCCGGCCACAGTGCACAGCTTCCTGCTCGGGTCCTTGGCCCTGCTGGCCGGTGCCGTGGCGTTCGCCTGCGCCGGCCTCATGCTGCGAAGCGGCCCCAGCGCACAGTCGGTGGCGTTCTGCCAGGTATTCCTGTTGGGCGCCGCGGCGTCCGGATTCACCTTTATGCTCTTCAGCAAGGTAGCCCCGCGCCGCGGCAGGCACTGAACCCGGCGGCGGCCGGCGTCGGCGTCGGTGGCGACGACGGTGGCATGTCCTAGAGTCCTACCCCGATCAGCAGCGGCTCCGGGTGCAGTTCGATGCCAAACCGGTCCATGACGCCGCGGCGCACCTCGCGGGCGACCGCCAGCAGGTCAGCCGTGCTGGCGCCGCCGCGGTTGGTAATGGCGAGCGTGTGCTTGGTGGACAGTGAGGCTCGGCCGCCGGAGACGCTGTCGGGCTCAAGTCCGAATCCCTTGCCGAAGCCGGCCTTGTCGATCAGCCAGGCCGCGGAGAGCTTCGTCAGCCCGTCGCTGCCGCCCGGGTAGCGCGGGGCGTCGTCGGGCAGCGCAGCCGCCACCTCGGCCGGGACGATCGGGTTCGTGAAGAAGGACCCCGTGGAGTAGGTGTCGCGGTCTGCGGGATCCAGGACCATTCCCTTGGCGGCCCGGAGCCTGAGCACCTCGCGCCGGACATCGTTTGAGTAGGCGCGCTGGCCGGGTTCAACGCCGAGGGCACGGGCCAGCTCGGCGTAGCGGACCGGTGCACTCATCCGGCCCAGCGGGAGCTGGAATTCCACGGTGAGCACCACGTAGCGCGGGGACCCCTCCGTGGTGGCCTGCTTGAGGATGGAGTCGCGGTAACCGAACTTCAGCTCGGAGTTGGTGAAGGTCTGCACGGCGTTACGCTGCCGGTCCCAGGTCCGGACGGCGGCAATGGTCTGGGAGACGTCGGCACCGTAAGCACCGACGTTCTGCACCGGGGTGGCACCGGTGGCGCCGGGGATCCCGGACAGCGCCTCGACGCCGGACCAGGCGTGCTTCACGGCGTGCTCCACAAGGGCGTCCCAGTTATGGCCGGCCTGGACCACCACGGCGACGCCGCCGCAGGAGTCCTCCGCGTTGACGGTGAAACCCTCTGACGCGATCTTCAGGACCGTGCCGGGGAACCCGTCGTCGCCGACCAGCAGGTTGGAGCCGCCGCCGATGATCAGCAGCGGCTCGTCGGCGTCGTCGGCTGCCCGGACAGCGTCGATGATCTCCGGCTCGGTCCGGGCTTCGACGTAGTTCGCGGCCGGGCCGCCGACGCCGGCCGTGGTCAGGGCGGAAAGCAGAGTTTGGGTCACCCCTCCAGCCTAGCCGGGTTCGGTGCGCGCCCGGAAAGGCGATGGGTGGGCCCTACGTGGCTTTGCGGGCCACCGGGGAGAGCAGGAAGCTGACCACCAGCATCACCATAACGGCCAGCAGTGAGTGCAGGATACCGACGTGCTCGGCCAGCAGGCCCAGCAGCGGTGGACCGCAGAGGAAAGCCCCGTAGCCGATGGTGGACACCACCGAGACACGCGCGGCGGCCTTGAGGGGGTCGTCCGCGGCAGCGGACATGCCAACCGGGAACCCCAGCGAGGCCCCAAGCCCCCAGACCGCGAGGGCGACGTACGCCAGCCAGGGAACCGGCGCGAAGACAAAGAGCGCCAGCCCGGCGACTGCCAGTGCCGCGCACCAACGCATCACCGGAACCCGGCCGTACCGGTCCAGGACCACGGTTCCGACAAACCGGCCCACGGTCATAAACGTGACGAACAGGCCGTACCCGGCGGCCCCGGCGGCGTCGGACTGGCCGTGGCCGTCGGCCAGCGCCAACGCGACCCAGTCCCCGGCCGCGCCCTCGGCCAGCGCGAGCCCCAGGACCAGGACGCCGAGGAGCAGGGTCCGGCGGTCCCGCCAGGCCTGAGCGATCTGCCGCTTGTTATCTAGCGGCGCCTCGGGGCCCGGGCTTGCCTGGCTGATGATGGGCAGCGGGCCGGTGGACGGGTCCTCGAACGTGTCCGTGCCGGCCGGGGCGAAGGCTTCACCCTGCTCTACCGGTGTGATGTCGGCACGGAACCAGGCCGCGGCGGTGGCCACGGAGGCTGCCACCAGCAGGCCGACGGCGGCCAGGTGCCAGAACACGGGGATACCCGCGCCCGCGGCCCAGGCGCCCGCTCCGGCGCCGGCGACGGTGCCGAGGCTGAACGCACCGTGCAGCCGGGGCATGATGTGCCGCCGCACGGCGCGTTCGACGGCGGCGCCTTCCACATTGGAGGCGGTGTTCCAGCTGGCGGTGCCGAGTCCCACCACCACGAGTCCGGCCGCAACCGCCAGCGGGTTGACCAGCACGGACGTCCCGAAGCCGGCAAGGACCAGGCCCGCGCCCACCATGATGCTGCCGATCCGGATGGTCTGCTTGGAGCCAAAGCGCAGCACGATCAGCCCGGACGCGGACACAGACACGAAGGAGCCGAGCGTCATACAGAGCAGGAGCAGCCCGACGTTGCCGGGCGTGAGGTCGAGCCCGTCACGGATGGCCGGCAGCCTCGAGACCCAGCTGGCGAAAGCTATCCCGCTGAACGCGTAGGCGGCCACCACGGCGTTGCGCCACCGCGTGACTTCGGCGGATTGTGGGGCGCGCACCCTCACGGCAGCATCATGGGCTCAGGCCAGCCTGACGACGGCCTGGGCCTTCATAAGGACTTTCTGCCCGCCCGCGACGACAGTGAGGTCAACCCGGACGGTGCCGGCGTCGGCGTCTAGCGCCCCCACGGCGCCGCTGACCTCGATCACCGCACCGGCGTCGTCGGAGCCCGTAGTGTCCGCCACCGGGACCGGCTTGCTGAAGCGGGTCTGGAAATCGACGACGGCGGCCGGGTCGCCGGCCCAGTCGGTCACCAGCTGGACGGCGGCACCCATGGTGAACATACCGTGCGCGATCACGCCGGGCAGGCCGACGCCGGTGGCGAAGTCGCTGTTCCAGTGGATCGGGTTGAAGTCCCCGGAGGCACCGGCGTACTTCACGAGGTCGGTGCGGGTGACCTCGATGGTGCGGCTGCCCACGGCCTGGCCGACGGTGAGTTCTGAAAGTGTGAGGCTCATGGTTACTGTCCCTCTCCGCGGACCAGGATGGATGAGGTGGTGGTGGCGACGGCGTCCCGGGCACCGGATTCCCCGCCGGTCGGGGCGAAGATCTCCGAACGGGTGGTGATCATGGCGCCTCCCCCCATGGCGCGGACGCCGTCGACGTGCAGTTCGGCCACGAGGCGGTCGCCGGCCACGATGGGCCGGTGGTGGACGAAGCGCTGGTCCGCGTGGACCACACGGGAAAAGTCGATGCCTGAATCCGGGTCCTCGATCAGCTGCGCGTCGGCGCGCTGCGCGACGATGATCGCGAACGTGGGCGGGGCGACGAGGTCCTGATGGCCGAGCGCCCGGGCGGCGTCCACGTCGAAGTGGGCGGGGTGCGTGGCCTTGACGGCGCGGGCGAACTCGCGGATCTTCTCGCGGCCGACGTCGTACACCTCTGCGGCAGGGTAACTGCGGCCCTGCAGGTCCGGATTGATAGTCATGGTTCCAGCCTAGCGCCCTGCCTTCGGATGGATTTCCGCGTTACACGCGGGGGCGGGGCGGGGTCTTGCATCCCAACGATATGATGGAAACATCATTTCATCAATCCGTGGTTCGGGTTTTCGCCGGACCGCCAGCCAGGAAGGGCGAAGGACCGCAGTGATTTCCTCCGCGCAGACCCCCTTGTACGAAATCAAGGCCAACTTGTTCAAGGCCCTCGCCCACCCGGCACGTATCCGGGTGCTGGAACTGCTGGCGGCAGCCCCGGACACCTCGGCGCAGGTCAGCTACCTGCTGGCCGAGACCGGACTGGAGGCCTCGCATCTTTCCCAGCATCTGGCCACGCTCCGTAGGCACGGTGTGGTGACCTCGGTCCGGACGGCCAACGCCGTGACCTACCGTCTGGCCCACCCGAAGGTCGCCGAGCTACTCGCCATCGCCAGGACCTTCCTGCTGGACAGCCTGGCGGATTCCGGCGAACAGCTCCGGCTGGCGCAGGAGTTGCCTGCCGCGCCCCTACCGGGTTCCGCATCATGACCGCCGCGACGGCGACCGGGCTGGCGCGGGGCACCCGGGGATCTCTCATCCGGCTCCTGCCCTCCCGCCGTGATTACGACGGGCTGCGGGGCTCGTGGCGGACGGACCTGCTCTCCGGCGTCACCGTGGGCATCGTTGCCCTGCCACTGGCCCTCGCCTTCGGAGTCAGTTCCGGCGTCGGCGCGGAGGCCGGGCTCATCACTGCGGTAGTAGCCGGACTGGTGGCTGCCGTCATGGGTGGCTCACACGTCCAGGTTTCCGGGCCCACCGGTGCCATGGTGGTGGTGCTGGCCCCCGTCGTCGCCGAGCACGGCACCGGCAGCATCGCTCTGGTATCCGTACTGGCAGGACTCCTGGTCATCATCCTCGGTATCAGCGGCCTGGGCCGGGCCGTCGCGTACATCCCATGGCCGGTCGTGGAGGGATTCACCCTTGGGATCGCCGCCATCATATTCCTCCAGCAGGTGCCAATGGCCACCGGCACAGCGGGGGTGCCCGGCCACAACACCGTGCTGGCCGCCGTCGAGAGCGCCACCAAAGCCACGGCGCCCGCCGTGCTGCAGACCCTGGCCGTCGTGGCAGGCGTCGCCGCAGTGATGATGTTGCTGCCCCGGCTGAACAAGGCCATCCCGGCCAGCCTGGCCGCGGTACTTCTGGCCACGGTGGCCGCCGAGCTCCTAAACCTGCCCATTCCGCGGATCGGCGCCCTGCCGCACTCCCTGGCCGCGCCGTCCCTGCCGGCGCTGGATCCTGCGTCCTTGCCCGGGTTGTTTGCGCCCGCCCTGTCCATCGCCACGCTCGCGGCCATCGAGTCCTTGTTGTCGGCCCGGGTGGCATCCGGCATGGTCGGCCCCGACGGCCGGCCCACCGGCACCTACAGCCCGGACCGCGAACTTACCGGCCAGGGCCTGGCGTCGGTGGCGGCGGGGTTCTTCGGCGGCATGCCAGCCACGGGGGCCATCGCCCGGACCGCCGTCAACGTCCGTGCCGGAGCGAAGACCCGCCTGGCTGCGGTGGTCCATGCCCTGGTGTTGCTGGCCATCATCTACCTCGCAGCAGGCCTGGTGGGCCGGATCCCACTGGCGGCACTGGCCGGAATCCTGATGGTCACGGCCACCCGCATGGTCTCCCGGCAGACCGTGGCTGCGGTGCTGCGCTCCACCCGCGCAGACGCCTTCGTCTTTGTCCTGACAGCGCTGATCACCGTGGCGTTCGACTTGATCGTCGCGATTGAGATCGGGCTGGTCGCGGCCGCCGTATTCACGCTGCGCAAGTTCGCCTCGCTCAGCGGCGTGCAGCGCGAAGACATCCCGGGACCGGCGGCACCTGGAGACGGACGCATTGCCGTCCTCCGGCTGGACGGTGCCATGTTTTTCGGGGCAGCGGAGCGCGTCCTGCAGGAGATCAGCCAGGTCAAGAACATCCAGGTGGCAGTCATCCGGCTCTCCCAAGTCCGGATGCTCGACGCGACCGGGGCGCACACACTGGTGGACGTCATCTCGGCCCTTGAATTGCGCGGCGTCACCGTCCTGCTCAAGGGTGTCCAACCGCAGCACCTGGACCTCGTGACCAACGTTGGCGTGATCCGGTCGCTGCGGCACCACAAGCACCTGTTCAACACCCTGGCGGACGCCGTGGAACACGCCCGCAGCCATGTGGCGCGGAACGCCGCTGCTAGCGCTTGAGGTTCTTCCGGATGGTCTGGCCGCGGACCACGATGCCGGCGACGTGCAGGATGAGGCCGAGGCCGATGACGCCGAGGGAGGCGAACGCCAGGCCCTGGTTGCCGGTGTTGTTGCCGACGAGGTTCAGGATGATGCCCGCGGCGATCAACCCCATGGCGCTAAAAACGAGCACCTTGTAGGACGTTGGCGCGGCGGCCCAGAATTCGTTCAGCACCGTGCCAGTCTACCGGCGGCCGCGGGGCACCCCTCGACGCGGGTTGTTCCTGGCGCCCCGGATATTACTTGCCGACGCGGGAATACCCGGTGCGTCCGGAATTTTGCGCGGCACCGGGGATTTAGCGCGTCGCCGGGTATTTTGCGGCTCAGAACAACGCCGGCTGCACGGCCGGGACCGCCGAGCCGTGGTCGCCCAGTTCGACGGTGCGGGCCTTCAGGGCGCCAAGGTTGACGACGAACCCGAGGTCCGAGCCGTCGAGTTCGGCCAGGGCCACGCTGCCGCTCAGCGACGCGATAAAGAACCCGTGGGCGCCGGAGTGGAGGTCGTGCGGGTAGGCGTGCCGGTCCGCCGGGGCGCAGGCCTTGTCCGCCAGCGCGGGACGCTGCCATTGTTCGTCCACCACCGAGAATCCGCCGCTGTCGTCACCGCGCAGCAGGGCCCGGACGCTGGCCACGTGCCGGGCATTCAGCTCGTCCAGCACGACGGCGGACGGCGGCGCGGTCAGGCCGGCGGCCTTGGCGGCCGAGCGGACCTGCTGCGGGAGCCCGGCGTCGCGCGTCACCCGGTCCTCCAGGACCCTGACCACCCGGCCGTCGGCGGCGCGGGCGACGTAGCGGGCGACGACGGCGCCCTGCTCCGCGAGCCGGTGCCACTTCCGCAGGTCGGAGGCGGTGCCCACCTTGCTGGCGCCGTTGGCGAAGGTCGCGATGTAGAGCCAGTGCGGCTGCATCAGGTAGGCACGCAGTCCGGGCGGGACGCGGCCGCCGCGGTGGAAGTCGTGGATCAGCCTTGAATCGTCCAGGGCGAAGCACGCTCCGCACTGGGCGCCGCGGACCGCCGCTTCTCGCTCCGGGCACACCACGTGGTCCCGGTCCGCGGGTCCGTGGACTTTGTGGTGGCCCAGGCATTGCTTACCGTCGGCGGCGGAGCGGAACCCCAGCCGGGTCCCGGCGTCGAGCGTGACGTCGGTGAAGACGCCGGCAGCGTCCTGCAGGCGCAGGACGGCCCGGCCCGCACCGGACGGCCCCGCAGGCAGCGGAGGCGCTCCGGCAAGTGCCGGGTGATCCCAAAAGACCCCGTGGACCAGATAGCGGGTATCGGTCACGGGGTCTCCTTGGTGGGACAGGGAACCGGCTACAGGGCCGGCTGCACCCCAAAGGCTACAGCGAGCTTCATGATCTTCTCGGCGCGGCCCAGGCGCGGCAGGTCGGACCCGTCCCGGATGACGCGGCCGTTGGCTTCGAAATCGGCCATAAAGTCCGTGGCCCAGGCGACATCGGACGGCGTGGGGCTGATGACCTCGTTGATCACGCTGGTCTGGTCGATCGCGAGGCAGAGCTTGCCGGTCATGCCCATCATCACCGTGATGCCGGTCTGCTCACGCAGGATCGGGTGGTTGGTGCCGACGGTTGGGCCGTCGATGGGGCCCGGCAGGTTGCCGACGCGGCTGGCAACAACCAGCTTGGCGCGCGGGTAGGCCATCGCCTCGGGGGTGGCCGCCATGCCGGTGTCGCGGCGGAAGTCGCCGGAACCGAAGGCCAGCCGGAAGACGCCCTGGGCCTTGGCGATGTGGTTGGCTTCCTCGATGCCGACGGCGGACTCGACGAGCGCCACCACGGGGGTCTTGCCGTCCATGCGGTGGAAGCTTTCGGTGACCTGGTCCGCGGACTCGGTTTTGGCGAGCATCACGCCGAGCAGTCCCGGGGTGCCGCGGAGGCCGGCGAGGTCGTCAGCCCAGAAGGGGCTGGTGGCGTCGTTGATCCGGACCCAGGCGCTGCCGCCGGCGGTCAGCCAGTCGACTACGTGCTCGCGGGCGGCGTCTTTCTGGGAGGGATCCACCGCGTCTTCGATGTCGAGGATGATCGCGTCGGCGCGGGACTCCGCCGACTGTCCGAAGAGTTCCGGCTTCATGGCGTTGACCAGCAGCCAGGAGCGGGCGATTTCGGCCGGGACGTTGCGCTGGGGCCGGACAATCCCGGCGGTGGTGATAGAGGTCATGACTCTACGCTAGCCGCCCGGGACCGTCCGCCGCCAAGTAATACCCCCGTTAAGGGCGACCAATACGACCAAAATCACGCTGGGACCCGTGCGGCGGGCGGCGGATGCGTCCGTCGCTAGGGAATGTTGCCTAGGGAATGTTGCTGCCCCGGGCGGTGATCCAGAGCCTGTACCACTCGGCCCGCGTCATGGCTGCGGCCACCCGCGCCGCGTCCGCGCAACCACGGATCCGGTCGGGATTGGCGCTGCCGATCACCGGGCTGATGGCGGCCGGGTGCTTCATCAGCCAGCCCAGCAGTACGGCCTCGCCGGTGGTGCCGGCCGCTGCGGCCATTTCGGCCACCAGTACCGCTGTGGCTTCCGCCGCGGCGCTCGGGTCTGAGCCCGCGGCCGCCCCGGTGTAGAGCCCCCGGGACAGGGCCCCGTAGGCCTGCAAAGCGATGCCGCGCCGGACGCAGTGCTCCACGGTGCCGTGCGGGAAGCTGTAATCAGTGCCCTCCGCGTGGTTGACCAGCACGGTGCTTTCCAGCCAGGCCCGGGCCGAGAGGCTCATTTCCAGCTGGTTGGCCACCACGGGCACCTCGAGCCGGTCCTGCAGCAGTTCGATCTGCGGGGCGGACATGTTGGACACGCCCACGGCGCGGATCTTGCCCTCGGAGAGCAGCTGTCCGACGGCGGAGGCCACCTCGGCCGGATCCAGCAGCGGATCCGGGCGGTGCAGCATCAGCACGTCGACGTAGTCGGTCCTCAACCGGGCGAGGCTGCCCTCCACCCGCTCAAGGATGCCCTCGCGGCTCAGGTCGTAGTACGCCTCCAGGCCCTGTTCGTTGAGCCGGATCCCGCACTTGGTCTGCAGCCGGATCCGCTCCCGCAGGCCGGGGGTCCGCGAAAGCACCTCGCCGAAGACGGCCTCGGACTTGCCGTTGCGGTAGATGTCGGCGTGGTCGAACAGCGTGATCCCGGCGGCCAGGGCTGCGTCGACGGCGGCGGCCGCCTCGTCCACATGCGCGGACGAGTACGGCTCCGCCGCCCAGGTGCCGCCCAGGCCCATGCAGCCGTAGATCAGCTCCTGGGCCAGGTCCGGGCCGGCTCCGGCCGTTCCGACGGCCGGCCCGGACAGCGGGCTCACCGCAGCCAGACGGTGGTGTTGCCCGGGAGCAGCCGGCCGTCGACGGGGGCGCTGCTGACCAGCACCTCGCCGGCGGGCAGCTCGACGGCGTCGTCCCCGAAGTTGGTGACGGACTGCCAGCCGTCGTGGCGGCGGAAGTGCAGCACGTTGGCGTTGGCGGACTCCAGCCACTCCAGCTCTTCCGAGGCCTGCAGTTCGCGGCGCAGCTTCAGGGCCTTGCGGTAGAACTCCAGGGTGGAGCCTTCGTTCCCGTCCTGGGCGGCCACGGCGTACCGGGCGAACCAGGCCGGCTGCGGCAGGTGGGCGCCGCCGTCGCCGAACCCGAACGAGGTCCCCTCGGCAGCCCACGGCAGCGGCACCCGGCAGCCGTCGCGGCCGATCTCCACGCCCTTGTTGCGGAAGAACGTGGGGTCCTGGCGTTCGGTGTCCGGGATCTCGGCAACCTCCTGGAGGCCGAGCTCTTCACCCTGGTACAGGTATGCGGAGCCGGGCAGCGCCAGCATGAGCAGGGTCGCGGCGCGGGCGCGGCGCAGGCCGAGTTCGACGTCGAGTTCCTCGGCGGGGGCGCCGGCGAGGAGCCAGCCCTTGCCGTCCTGGCCCTTGGCGTGCCGTCCACCGCCCTTGGGCAGGCCGTAGCGGGTGGCGTGCCGGACGACGTCGTGGTTGGAGAACACCCAGGTGGAGGATGCGCCGGACTCCACGGCCTCGCCCAGGTTGCGGGTGATGATCTCGCGGAACTCGTCGGCATCGAAGTCGGCCTGCAGGAGGTCGAAGTTGAAGGCCTGGCCCAGTCCCTCGGGGCTGGCGTAGCGGGCCCGGCGGGAAGCGTGCACCCAGGCCTCGGCGACGGCGGTGCGCGGCGGGTTGTATTCGTTGAAGACCTCGCGCCATTCGACGTAGATCTCGTGGACTTCGTCGCGGTCCCAGAACGGGTGCGAGCCGTCATCGAAGCCGTCGGTCCCGGAGTTCGCCTCGCTGAGCTCCACCTTGGAGAGCAGGGGCTCGGTGAGGTCCTTGGTCAGGGCGTGCGCCACATCAACGCGGAAGCCGTCAACGCCGCGGTCCGACCAGAAGCGCAGGGTCTTGAGGAAGTCGTCGCGGATTTCGCGGTTGGACCAGTTCAGGTCCGGCTGCTCCTTGGCGAAGATGTGCATGTACCACTGACCGGGGGTGCCGTCCGGCTCGGTGATGCGCTCCCAGGCCGGGCCGCCGAAGACGGATTCCCAGTCCGACGGCGGGATCTCGCCGTTCTCGCCCTTGCCATCACGGAAGATGTAGCGTTCCCGCGCTGCCGAGCCCTTCGGCGCCGCGAGTGCTTCCTGGAACCAGACGTGGCGGTTGGAGGAGTGGTTCGGGACGATGTCCGCGATCAGCTTGATGCCGGCGGCGTGCAGGGCTGCGGACATCTCGTCGAAGTCCGCCAGGGTCCCGAGCTTGGGATCGACGTCGCGGTAGTCATCGACGTCGTAGCCGCCGTCGGCGAGCGCCGACGGATAGAACGGGGAGAGCCAGACGGCGTCGATCCCCAGCTCCTTGAGGTACGGGACCTTGGCGGTGATGCCCTTGATGTCGCCCAGCCCGTCACCGTTGGAATCGGAGAAGCTGCGCGGGTAGATCTGGTACACGGACGCCTGGCGCCACCAGTTGGGGTCGGCAGCGAGGTCGGAACCGGACAGGGTTGCCAGCGTGGCGGTGTTCGACAAGGTGAATCCTTCGGGGCTGGGGAGCGGTACCTGGTACAGGCAGTGATTGGTAACAGCCTGTCTGATAATTTAGATAGAAGCTAAATCTATTGCCGGAACAATTATGGGTCGGTTATCACCGGGAGGTCAAGATTCCGAAGCCGCAGGCCGCCGCCACTCCCCAGCTGCTGCGCCGGGTCAACGCCCAGGCCGTCCTGGCCGCCATCCGCAGCACGGACGTGGCCACCGGGACGGACCTGATGGCCGGAACGGGCCTCACCCGCGCCTCGGTGATTGCCGTGTGCGAGGACCTGATCCGGCGCGGCTGGATCAGGGAACTGGACGCGCCGCGGAAGGGTGCGGGAGCCGGAGCCCTGCAGAAGGGCCGGCCGGCGCGGCGGTTCGAACTGCGGGCGCGGGCCGGCGTCGTCCTGGGCCTCGACATCGGCGCGGCCACCACCACCGCGGCGGTGGCTGACCTCCGGGGCACGGTGCTTGGCCGCGCCAGCGGAAGCTTCCGTGCCGCGGACATCCCGGCCGCGGAGCGGGTCAGCGTGGTGGACCGGGCCTGCCGGGAAGCGCTCGCAGCCGCGGGCGAGTCCCCGGGCAAGGTCCTGGCCGTCGGCGCCGGCATCGCCGCACCGGTGGACCGTGGCGGCAAGGTGCTGGCCGCCCAACATTTCTGGAGCCTGTTCGACGTCGGACTCCGCTCGGCCCTGCAGGACCTGCACGGCTGGACGGTGCTGCTGGAGAATGACGCCAACCTGGCCGCGCTGGGTGAACGCTGGCGCGGATCCGGCGCCGGGGTGGATGACCTGGTGGTGCTCCTGGCGGGGGAACGGCTGGGCGCGGGCGTGCTGGAGTCCGGCCGGCTGCTGCATGGCCGGGCCGGCGGCGCAGGCGAGATGGGCTTCCTCGACATGGTCGACGGGGTGGGGTCCAGCGACGGGATCGCCAGCCTGGCGCGGCAATGGCAGGCAGCCGATGGTGGTCCCGCCAACGGGGGCGACGCCGGCGCCCGGCAGGTGTTCGAGGACGCCGCGGCCGGAGACACAGCGGCCCTGGCGATCCTGGGCAGGCTTTCGGAGCGGATGGCCCGGGTGATCGCCGCGATTGCCAGCCTGCTCAATCCCGAGCAAGTGGTGATAGGCGGCGCCGTCGCGGATTCGGCCGGCGCCCTCGTGCCCGGCATCACCGCCGCGCTGCCGCGTTTCACCGCCACTCCCCCGCACGTGACCGTTTCCCCGCTCGGGGACAGGATCGTCACGGTGGGCGCTGTCCGGCACGCCCTGGACTTCGTCGAGGCCAACGCCCTGGAACTGGAACTGGCCGGTTGAGAGCTCTCCGGGCGGCGCGCAGCACGCCGGAAGGCTTCCTCAAGATTCGGCAACGATTGGATACCCAAGTCGAAAGTTTGCCGCAGGTTTCCAATTATTCCGGCATGCCCTCCGTAGACTGACTGCAATTTGGTCTCTTGCGGCCGTTCAGCTGACCCGTCGGCTGGGCGGCGGTCTCATGAAAGATAAACGTGAACTCTTTACGGATGAAGACTGCGCTCTTTGCCGCACTTGTCCTTGCCCTGGTGTCGGCTCCCGCAACCGGTGCGTTGCCCGCATATGCCGAGACGGCGCCGTCGCCGACCGCGAGCGCTGCGGCGACGCCGCCGGCGGGAGCGTCCGCAACGGCAACGGCGGCCCCGGCGGTATCTGCGGGGCCGACCCCGACGCCGGCAGCGACCACGGCTGCCCCGGCCGGGACGGTCCAGCCCGCGCCGGCACCGTCCGTCACAGCACCCGCCAGCCCCGCACCGTCAGGCACAGCACCGTCCCAGACCTCCGCTGAGGCGCCCGTTCCGGGCTCCAACGAGCCGTTCGTCGCGCACACGTTCGTTGACCCGCTCCCCACGGGCCGGAAGGGCCAGCCCGCCTCCGCCACCACCACCGCGGGGCGGCTGAGCACGGAGTCCTACTCGCTGGCCCGGTCCGGCGACATCAAGATCCGCCTGGTTATGGTCCAGCTGGCCGACAAGAAGGCCACCATCCCGGAGTCCTCTGCCCGGGCCGCCATCACCACCACCAGCAATTACTGGAAGACCATGTCCAACAACCGGCTGTCGATGTCGGTCGCGTCGGTCGAGAGCAAGACCAGCAAGGCCACCTCGACCCAGCGTTACCCGGACATGATGAACACCATTGCCACGGAGCTCAAGTGGACGCCCAACCCCTACACCGCCCTGGTGGTCTTCGTTTCCACGCCTACGCTTTCCGACGGAGCCTACGGTGCCGGCTGGAGCTACAGCGGCACGAGCGGCCGCGTCATTATGCCGCTCCCGGCGTCCCTGACCAACAGCGTGCTGACCCACGAATTCGGACACGTGCTGGGACTAAATCATGCCCAGAGCCTGCAGTGCGGCAGCGGCGTCCAGGATGTTGCCACCAACTCTGACGGGACCTTCGCCGACTCCTCCTGCACCATCCGTGAATACGGTGACAGCCTGGACCTCATGGGCGTCTCCCAGACCTCCCAGCCCACCATCAGCTCCACCCTGTGGGCCTATGGCGGTTTCGGCCGCGGCGACGAAATCGTTGACACAGGCGTCGCCAAGGACGTGAAGAACTACACCCTGACGGCATGGGCCGGAACGGCCGCACGACGCGCCATCAAGTTCACCGACCCGGTCAGCGGCGAGGTCTACTTCCTGGAGTTGCGGCTGCCGGTCGGCTACGACACCGCCAAAGCCGTGAACCTGAACAGCGGCGTCAAGGTCGTCCAGCAAATGGGGGCCTACTCGCTGCTGCTCCCGCCGGACACACGGGCCTTTGCCGGATACTACAACCCCCGCCAGGCCTGGCAGGCCGGGGAGACTTTCACCACCCACGCGGGCACGCGGGTCAAAATCAACTCGATCTCCAGCACCTCCGCCAGCGTCACCGTCACAGCCGCCAACGCCGTCAGCGGAGCGTTCCGGGACGCGTGGCTGCAGGCCGGCGGCGAGCCCGTCCTCGGCTACAGCACCAGCAACGTCACCTGCCCCTACGGTGCGGCAGCTACCACCACCTGCTACCAGTCGTTCCAGCGCGGCATTGTCTACAGCACCCCGGGCGTGGGCACCTACGCGGTCAAGACGGCGTACATGTCCGGTTGGCGGGACGCCGGCTGGCAGCAGGGCATTGGCTACCCCACCGGCGGCGAGAGCTGTGGGCTGTACGGCGGCGGCTGCTACCAGCCCTTCCAGAAGGGCAACATCTATTACTCCGCCGCGTCCGGCGCGCAGGCCGTGACCGGTGTGTACTGGAACGCCTGGCGGGCCGCCGGCTGGCAGCCGGGCATCGGCTACCCCACCGGCGCACCGTCCTGCGGGCTCTATGGCGGCGGCTGCTTCCAGCCCTTCCAGAAGGGCAACATCTACTACTCCACCGCGTCCGGCGCCCACGCCGTCACCGGCTCCTACTGGACCGCCTGGCGCGACGCCGGCTGGCAGCCCGGGATCGGCTACCCCACCGGCGACCCGACCTGCGGGCTGGCCGGCGGCGCCTGCTCCCAGGCCTTCCAGAAGGGAACCGTCTACTACGTGGCTGCGACCGGCGCGTACGCGGTGAACGGTGTCTACGCGACCGCGTGGACCGCCGCGGGGCAGCAGCCCGGCATCGGCTACCCCACCGGCGCACCGTCCTGCGGGCTCTACGGCGGCGGCTGCTTCCAGCCCTTCCAAAAGGGCAACATTTACTACTCCGCGGCCTCGGGGGCCCACGCCGTCACCGGCGTCTACTGGAACGCGTGGCGTGAAGCCGGCTGGCAGCCTGCCATCGGGTATGCGACCGGCGAGCCCATCTGCGGACTGGCCGGCGGCGCCTGCTCCCAGTCCTTCCAGAAGGGCACTGTCTACTACACCCCGGCCACCGGCGCCCACGCCGTCAGCGGCGTCTACACGAACGCCTGGGCGGCCGCGGGGCAGCAGTCCGGCATCGGCTATCCCATCGGCGCACCGTCCTGTGGGCTCTATGGCGGCGGCTGCTACCAGCCCTTCGCCAAGGCCAACGTCTACTACACCCCGGCCACGGGCGCCTACGCCGTGACCAGCAGCTACTTCGAGTCCTGGCGCGCCGCAGGATGGCAGAAAGGCGTCGGCTACCCGACGGGCCCGCAGCAGTGCGGCCTCTACGGCGGCGGCTGCTACCAGCCCTTCCAGACGGGCATCAGCTATTACACCGCCGCGACGGGCGCCAACATGGTGGGCGAGCCCTACCGCGAGGCGTGGCGCGTGGCCGGCTGGCAGGCTGGCGGGATGGGCTACCCGCTCGGTGCTGCCGTCGCCTACAACGGCTACCGGACGGTCCAGTTCCAGGGCGGCTCGATGATCTACAGCTCCACCGGCGTGCGGGTGGTCCGCAAGTAGCCGGCCGCCCGGACCTCAATCGCCCGGCCGCTACTCCGGCATGATCATGGTGCGCAGGTCCAGCTGCCGCAGCACCCGGTCGGCAACCTCGGGGTCCATGTCGGGCTCATTCCTGGCGGCCACCACTTCCTGACGCGCCGCGTCCAGGGCGATGGTCTGCACGGCGATGGCAAGCTCCCGGCCGCGTTTGCGCTTCTCATCGACGCTTTCGTTCCGCAGGCTGCCGTCCAGCAGTTCGGCGTGCAGCCGGGTCATCCGTGCCTTGACCAGGGCCACCTTTTCCGGCGGCAGCTCTTTCATGAGCTCGTTGTCCTTGAGTGCCGCGACGGCGGCCTGCTGCGCCCGGGCGGCCAGCAACCGGGCCGCATCGCGCTCCACCGAGCCGTCTTCGGAGGCTTTCAGGACGCGCATCAGCCACGGCAGAGTCAGCCCGGGCAGCACGAGCGTGGTGAGCAGCACCGCGCAGGCGATCACCAGCAGCTCGCTGCGGGCCGGGAACGCCGTCCCGTCGGCCAGGGTGGCCGGGAGGGCCAGGGCCAGCGCCAGGGTGGCCAGCCCGCGCATCCCGCACCACGTCAGGATCAGCACTTCCTTGGCCGAGGTGGGACGCAGGGTGTTCTTCCTGGACCGGGCCAGGCCGGACATCATGGCCAGCCAGCCGAAGCGCACGGCAAACACCAGCACGCAGACCACGGCTGCGGTGCCGGCCATCCCGATGACGGCGGTGCCTTCATCGTGGATGACCTGCCGGATCTCCAGGCCCACCAGCCCGAAGGCCAGGCCGGTCGCGAGCAGCTCCACCACATCCCAGAAGGCGGTGCGGGTGACCCGCTCGGCAGCCTCCTGCGGTTTGGAGTGCCGCTGGATTTCCAGGGCTGTGACGACGACGGCGATCACCCCGGAGGCGTGCACCTCTTCGGCGAGGATGTAGGCGGCAAACGGGACCACGAGTGTCACGGCGCTGCGGGCCACCATGGAACTCACCAGCCGGGTAATAAGCCGGGTCAGCCAGCCCATCCCGATGCCCACACCGACCGCGAGGGCTGCGCCGACGGCGAACTGCAGGACCACGCCGGGACCCACCCGGGTGCCGGACACGGACGCCGCCACCGCGGCCTGGAAGATGACGATGGCGGCGGCGTCGTTGAACAGGCCCTCGCTCTGCAGGACGGTGATCAGCCGGCGCGGCATGTGCACCCGGCCGGCGATGGAATCCACAGCCACCGGATCGGGAGGCGCCACCATCGCTCCGAGGGCGATGGCCGCCGGGATGCCGATCCCCGGGATCATCAGCCACGCCGCGCCGGCCACAACGGCGGTGGACACCACCACCAGGGCCACGGCCAGCATCAGGAGCGTCCGCCAACGGACCCTGAACACGGCCCAGGAACTGCGCTGGGCGGTCGCGAACAGCAGCGGCGGCAGGAAGATGGGCAGGATCAGTTCCGCCGGGATGTTGACTTCCGGGAAGCCCGGGATGAAGGTCAGCGACGCCGCGAGGATCAGCATCAGGACCGGGTAGGGCAGGCGGAGCCGGTCGCCGAGGCCCACCGCCACCACTGTGGCGAGAAGCAGTCCGATGATCAGGGCCAACTGGTCCATGTGCACTCTTTCCCCGGGGTTACGGCGGCCGGGACCCGGTCATCGACGCGCCGGCCGCCCCCACTACCCTACTTGGGCCCCACCGGGAGCCCCGGTGGCGCCTACTTCCCGGTGTCGAGGGCTGCGGCCAGCGGCAGCGTCCCGTCGCGGAACTCGATGGTCCGGCCGGCGGTCTCCGGCAGGCCCAGTACCGCGGCGGCGACGAGTGCCACGTTCGAGCGCGACGTGCCGGTGCCGTCCGAGGTGTCTGCCGGGTTGACGTCCAGGAGTCCGTTGCCGGGGCCGTCGGTGAGGGATCCGGGGCCAAGGATGGTCCAGTCCAGGCCGCTGCCGCGCAGGTAGGTGTCCGCGGCGGCCTTGGCCTCGGCGTAGGCGTGGAAGCTGTTGTCCGCCGGAACGCCGTGATCCGGGCCGGCCCCGAGGTAGGAAACCATCACGTAGCGCCGCACACCGGCCTGTGCCGCGGCGTCCATGGAGCGGATGGCCGCGTCACGGTCCACGGCGTAAGTGCGTTCCGGGCTGCCGCCGCCGGCACCGGCGGACCATACGACGGCGTCGTGGTCCTTCACGGCGGCGGCGATCTCCGCCGTCGTCGACTTTTCCACGTCCAGCACCAGCGGGGTGGCGCCGGTGGCGGCGACGTCGTCGCGATGGTCCGGGTTGCGGATGACGGAGGTGACCGCCGCCCCGTCCTTGGAGAGAATGCCGGACAGTTCCAAAGCCACTTTTCCGTGGCCGCCGATGATTGCGATTCGCCTCATCGTCCCATTCTGTCCCACGCGCACCGTCCCCGCATCCGGGTTAAAACAAAAGGACCCCGCAGGCGGGGCCTGCGGGGCCATTCTGTAGCGGCGGGGAGGCTCGATCTCCCGACCTCACGATTATGAGTCGTGCGCTCTAACCAACTGAGCTACGCCGCCACGAATGAGAAAAACCTGCGTCAAGCCGGTCAAAAACCGCCTTGACGCAGGCCCTCATTCAGAGCCCCCCACCGGAATCGATCCGGTGACCTCGTTCTTACCAAGAACGCGCTCTACCACTGAGCTAGGGGGGCAACGAGTAAATACTCTACCGGAAGATTCGGCTCCCAACAAATCGGGCGCCCTCCCCCGCCCGCGACGGCAAAATCCGCGCCGTTCCGTGGATCTGCGGGGTCCCGCGGCAGGCGCAGGAGCCCCCTCGGAGGGGTTCGCGCCCGCGGATGTGACGAAGCCGACGTGCCGGCCTGCCCAGGGGTCCGGACGGCGGCAAAACGGTTTTAACGCAGGACGGGCCGGCTCATAAAGAGCCGGCCCGTCCTGTCACTGCCTAGGACTTAGCAGTTACCACTTGTTGCGGGGCTTGAAGCCGCCCTCGTGGCGGGGCTTGCGGGTGTCCGTGCCGACGCTGCGCTCGTTGCGGTCGCTGTAGGAGCGGCCGCCGCGGTCTGCGGAGGAACGCTCGCCGTCGTTCTTGCGGAACTCGCGCTTGAAACCGCCGTTGCCCTTGAAGTTTCCGCTGCTGCCGGAGTAACCGCCACGCTCGCCCCGGTCCCCACCACGGTTGCCCTGGTAGGCGCCGCGGTCGCCGGAGGGCTTACGGCCGTTGTCCAGCTCGAGGTGGATCAGCTCGCCGCCGATCCGGGTGCGGGACAGGGCGCGCAGCTGCTCGGGGCTCAGGTCCGCGGGGAGCTCCACGAGCGAGTGGTCCGAGCGGATGTCGATGCCGCCGATCTGGGCCGAGGAGATGCCGCCCTCGTTGGCGATGGCGCCGACGATGGAGCCCGGCATCACGCGCTGGCGGCGTCCGACGGCGATCCGGTAGGTGGCGTTGCCCTCGGTCAGGGCGCGGGTCGGGCCGCGGGAGCCGAAGCCGTCCTTGGAGCGCTCACGCTTCTGGAATTCCGGAGCAGCGGGCAGTTCCTTGACCAGGAGCGGCTGGCCGCCCTGTGCCATCACGGCCAGCGCGGCGGCGATCTCGGCTGCGGGGACGTTGTGCTCTTCCTCGTAGGACGCGATCAGGTCACGGAACGCCGAGACGTCCTCGGAGGCGAGGGTCTCGGTGATCTTCTCCGCGAACTTGCCCAGGCGCAGGGTGTTGACCGTCTCGGCGGTGGGCAGGTGCATCTGCTCCACCGGCTGGCGGGTGGCCTTCTCGATGGAACGCAGCAGGTACTTTTCCCGCGGCGTCATAAAGAGGATCGCGTCGCCGGAGCGGCCTGCACGGCCGGTGCGGCCGATGCGGTGCACGTAGGACTCGGTGTCGTGCGGGATGTCGTAGTTAATGACGTGGCTGATGCGCTCGACGTCGAGGCCGCGGGCGGCGACGTCGGTGGCGACCAGGATGTCGATCCGGCCTTCCTTGAGCGCGTCAACGGTCCGCTCGCGCTGCTGCTGCGGGATGTCGCCGTTGATGGCGGCAGCCTGGAAGCCGCGGGCACGGAGCTTGTCGGCGAGGTCCTCGGTGGCCATCTTGGTGCGCACGAAGGCGATGACGCCGTCGAACTCTTCGACCTCGAGGATCCGGGTCATGGCGTCGAGCTTGTGCGGGCCCATGACCTGCAGGTAGCGCTGGCGGGTGTTGGCGCCGGTGGTGGTCTTGGACTTGACCTGCACCTCGGCCGGGTTGTTCAGGTACTGCTTGGACATCCGGCGGATCTGGCTCGGCATCGTGGCGGAGAACAGGGCAACCTGGCGGCCCTCGGGGGTCTGCTGGAAGATCTGCTCCACGTCGTCGGCGAAGCCCATGCGCAGCATTTCGTCGGCCTCATCCAGCACGAGGTACTGGAGTTCGGACAGGTCCAGGGAACCCTTGGCGATGTGGTCGATGACGCGACCCGGGGTACCGACAACCACCTGGGCGCCGCGGCGCAGGCCGGCCAGCTGCGGGCCGTAGGCGGAACCGCCGTAGACGGGCAGGACGGTGAAGTCGTCAATGTGCTTGGCGTACGAGGTGAACGCCTCGGCGACCTGGAGCGCGAGCTCGCGGGTCGGGGCCAGGACCAGGGCCTGGGTCTTGCGGGACGGGCCGTTCAGGTCGTGGAGTTCGGCCAGGCGGGACAGTGCCGGCACTGCGAATGCTGCAGTCTTGCCGGTACCGGTCTGGGCGAGGCCCACAACGTCGCGGCCCTCAAGGAGCAGCGGAATGGTGGCGGCCTGGATCGGCGAGGGCTTCTCGTAGCCGACATCCTGCAGGGCTGCGAGGATGCGGGCATCGATGCCGAGGTCGACGAAGCGGATGCCGCCCTCGTCGTCGTCGTTCGTGGCGGGCTGGTCGGCTGCAGCAGCCGGTTCGGTCATCTCGACGTCGGCCGGGGTGTTCTCGGTGTCGACGGAGTGGTCCTGATTTTCGGGCATAGGGGAATCTTCCTCATCCATAGGGGCCAGGCGGCACAACCCGAGGTGAGCGGAGCCGCAGTACGCGTGACAGTAGGCGCCGGGCAAACGTTGACCGGCCAGTCACATAGAAGTCCGGCGCTTTCGCAATCCCATGGCAGGACTTCCCGCTGCAACTCTTGGCTGCTATCCCAGCAGTCTGTACAGCGTTTTCTTTAGCCGGCTCTCCCTATGAAAATGCCCGCATCACAGTAGCGGGCCCCAACACTTACCAGTCCTGCCTCAAAAATTGGGCAGGAATAAGGGATTTCCGGAGTGGGGGATGTTTCAAGTGTAGGGCATGCGGCGGCATAGGTGCCAACCGGGAGGCCCGACGGCGGCGGTGAGCTTGCGCACACCGGCCCGTGCCGCAGGGCTAGCCGCGCGCCTGGACCTTGGCGAATTCCTGCTGGTACTCCGGCTGCAGGCGGATCAGGCCGTCGGCGTCGGCGTCGCGCAGCGCTTCCATGTCCTGGACGGTGGGGTCGGTGAACCATTTGCCGATCGTTACCCCGTGGGCCGGGACGTACAGCCGGTGGATGTGGTCCCCGGCCTGGACGGATCCGGTGCGGACCACCCGCAGGTAGGTGCCCACCCGGCCTGCCTCGGTGAACCGCTTGACCCAGTGGGGTTCGTCCACCCGCCGCTGGAACGTGCTGCACGGCCGGCGGGGTGAGGTGACCTCGACCTCGAGGTCCAGGCCGATCTTCCAGCGTTCGCCGATCACCGCGTTGGTGGCGTCGATGCCGGCGACCCGGAGGTTCTCGCCGAAGTAGCCGGGCGGGACGTCACGGCCGAGCTCCGCGGCCCAGTAGTCGGCGTCGGCCTGGGCGTACGCGTAGAGCGCCTGGTCCTCACCGCCGTGGTCCATCCGGTCCGCCTGGACGTCCCCGCGCAGGCCCAGCCGGTGGACCTTGACGGGCCCCTCCACGGGACGCTTGTCGATGGCGGTCACGCCCAGCCGGCCCTCGTCACTGAGCAGCTGGTGCACCCGGCAGACGGCGAGAACGGTAGCGGTGTCCATGGCACCAGTGTAGGCCCGCAGCGGTTGACGGGCTGGAGGCCGTTTCCGGGGCGCATGCGGCGCCGTTGCGGCGCGGGAGCCAGCGGCCGCGGAACGTAGGATGCTCCCATGAGCAGTGGTGGAGCAACAGACGTGTCCGATGTCCTGGCAATAGATTCCCTCCTGAGCGCCGCGGAGCTGGACGTGCGCGAAAAGGTCCGCGATTTCACCCGGCAGCGGATCCGGCCCGGCATCGCGCGCTGGTACGAGGACGGGGTCTTCCCGCTCGAGCTGGCTGCGGAACTGGGCGAGCTCGGTGTGCTCGGCATGCAGCTGGAGGGCTACGGCTGCCCGGGCCGCTCCGCCGTCGAATACGGGCTGGCCGCGATGGAGCTCGAGGCCGGCGACTCCGGGATCCGCACCTTCGTCTCGGTGCAGGGGTCCCTCGCCATGACCGCCATCCATCTGTGGGGCTCGGAGGAACAGAAAACCCAGTGGCTCCCCCGGATGGCCGCCGGCGAACTGATCGGCTGCTTCGCCCTCACCGAACCGACGGCCGGCTCAGACCCCGCCGCCATGCAGACCTTCGCCCGCCGGGACGGCACCGGCGAGAACGCCGGCTGGATCCTGGACGGCGCCAAGCGTTGGATCGGACTCGCCTCCGTGGCCGATGTCCTGGTGGTCTGGGCCATGACCGACGACGGCGTGCGCGGCTTCCTCGTACCCGCCGGCACCCCCGGGGTCACGGCCACGCCGATCGGGCAGAAGCTGTCCATGCGTGCCTCGATCCAGTGCGATGTGGCGTTCGACGGCGTCCGGCTGGGGCCCGAGGCGCAGCTTCCTGCCGCGCGCGGGCTGCGCGGGCCGTTCAGTTGCCTCAACGAGGCGCGGTACGGAATCGCCTGGGGCGCGATGGGCGCGGCCCGGGACTCGTATGAGGCGGCGCTCCAGTACGCGCAGGACCGGCTGCAGTTCGGCAAACCGTTGGCCGGCTACCAGCTCACACAGGAAAAACTGGTGAACATGCTGCTGGAAATCCAGAAGGGCATGCTGCTTGCGCTGCAGCTGGGCCGGCTCAAGGACGCCGGGAAACTGCGGCCGGAGCAGATCTCGCTCGGGAAGCTGAACAACGTGCGCGAGGCGATCGCGATTGCCCGCGAAGCCCGCACCGTCCTCGGCGGCAACGGCATCACCCTGGACTACTCGCCGCTCCGGCATGCCGCCAACCTTGAGTCGGTGCGCACCTACGAAGGCACCGACGAGGTCCACACCCTGGTCCTCGGCCAGCACATCACCGGGCTCGCCGCCTTCCGTTGAGCCGGAGTTGGTACGCCGCGGGAAACTCAGGCGGAGAAGCCGCCGTCGGCCTTGACCAGCTGGCCGGACACCCAGCGGCCCTCGGGTGAGAGCAGAAACGCGACGGTCCCGGCCACGTCGGCGGGGGTTCCCAGCCGGCCGCCGGGCTGCCGCCGGGCCAGGTCTTCGCGCGTTTCAGCGTCCATCCACCCGGTGTCCACCGGCCCCGGGTTGAGCACATTGGCGCTGATCCCCCGCGGGCCAAGCTCCCGGCCCGCAGCGATGACAATCCGGTCCAGGGCACCCTTGGACGCGCCATAGGGCAGGTTGAACGCGGTGTGGTCGCTGGTCAGGGCCACGATCGCGCCACCGTCCGCCGGCGCCTGCCGGGCAAAGGCCGCGATCAGCTGCCAGCTGGCGCGGGTGTTGACGGCGAAATGCCGCTCAAAGCTCTCCAGGCTCGTGTCCAGGATGCCCGAGTCCACGGACTCCGCGTGGCTGAGCACAAGGCCCTGCAGGACGCCGGCTTCGTCCGCGGCGGCGGCCATCAGCCGGTCCACGGCTTCCGGATCCTCGAAGTCGGCGGGTACGGCCACTACCGCCGCCCCGATGGCCTGCAGCTCGGCCGTGAGGCGTTCGACATCGTCCGGGCGGATCCCCCAGGGCATCCGTGCGTCGTACTCCTGCCAATACGTCAGCACCAGGTCCCAGCCGTCGGCGGCGAGCCCCCGCGCGATGCCGGCACCGATGCCGGCGAGCCGTCCGACGCCGGTCACCAGCGCCGTCTTGCGCTGCCCGGGCTGGGTGGCGGCACCGGGTGTGTCCGGGTTCTCGGGCAGGGGCTCAGCGGAAACCATGGCCCCAGCCTAGCGTCGGCCTAGGCCGGGACCGGAACCGCGGCCTTCTTTCCGGCGTCCTTGCGGATGGTTGCGCTGATGACGGCGGCGATGGTGCACATGGCCGCGGCGGCGAACCATGCGTAGGTGTACTGTCCTGTCGCGTCGCGGACGGCACCGGCGGCCAGCGCCGCCGCGGCCGCGCCGAGCTGGTGCGCGGCGAAGACCCAGCCGAACACCACGCTGCCGTCCGCGCCGAACACCTGCCGGCAGATGGCGGCCGTCGGCGGCACGGTGGCCACCCAGTCCAGGCCGTAGATGACCACAAAGACGATCATGCTGGGCTGCACCTCGGCGCTGAGCAGGAGCGGCAGCACCAGCAGCCCGATCCCGCGGAACTGGTAGTAGACGGCGAGCAGGATCCGCGGATTGAAGCGGTCGGTCAGCCAGCCCGAGGCGATGGTGCCGATGATGTCGAAGATTCCGACGACGGCGAGCAGGCCGGCGGCCGTGGTTTCGGGCATCCCGTGGTCGTGCGCCGAGGGGATGAAGTGGGTGCCGATCAGGCCGTTTGTGGTGGCGCCGCAGATGGCGAAGCCTGCCACCAGCGCCCAGAAGGTCCGCACCTTGCTGGCGCGCTTGAGGACCTGCAGCGCACGGACGGCGGCGTTCCGGCTGGGCTCCCCGGAAGCCGTGGCGGCTGTCTCGGCGGCGGCGCCGGTGTCTGTCCCGGTGTCGGCTGTCCCGCCGGCGGCGTCATCGGCAACCGGTGCAGCGCCGTAGGGCTGCGCGCCGACGTCGGCCGGTGAGTTTTTCAGGAACTTCAGCACCAGCGGCACCACGGCCAGGGCGCCTGCGGCGATCAGCAGGGAGGCCTGCCGCCAGCCCGGGCTCTGGGCGAGGGCAGCGATAAAGGGGAGGAAGACCAGCTGTCCCGCGGCGCTACCCGCGGTGAGGATGCCGATGACCAGGCCGCGGCTTTTGACGAACCAGGTGTTGGCGATGGTGGCGGCGAAGACCAGGGCCATGGACCCTGTGCCGAGCCCGATCAGCAGCCCCCAGGTCAGCAGGATCTGCCAGGACTGGTTGACCAGCACGGTCAAGGCACTCCCTGCCCCGATCAGCACCAGCGCCACGGCAGTGACCGCGCGGATGCCGAAGCGCTCCATCAAGGCTGCGGCGAACGGGGCCGTCAGTCCGAACAGCACCAGATTGATGCTGACAGCAGCAGAGAGGACAGTGGTGGACCAGCCGAACTCGGTCTGCAGCGGCACCATCAGCACGCCCGGGGCGGCCCGGAACCCCGCGGCGCCCACCAGCGCCAGGAAGGCGACGGCGGCGACCATCCAGGCCGGATGCAGGCGGCGCCGGGCCGGATGTCGGGGGGTGGTCTGCTGTGCGCTCATGCCGCGGATCCGTCCGTGCCGGCCGCCGGTGCGGTGGCGAGGGGTACCGGCGCGGCGGTCCGGGTGAGGCTGTGCCAGCTGGTGTTGTCTGCGGTGAGCCGTTCGCCGCAGGCCGTGCAGGTGTCGGCAGAGGTGGTGCGCTGGCCGCAGCCGCGGTGCACCACGTACATGTGGGCCTGGTCCGACGGCGCGGGCAGGTGCTTCTCGGCCCAGATCACGACGGCGTTCAGCACCGGGAGGGCGTCCTCACCCTTGGCGGTCAGCACGTACTCTTGGCGTTGCCGGCCGCCGTCGTCGTAGGGGCTGCGGGTGAGCAGGCCGGCGTCGACCAGTGCTGCAAGCCGCCGGGTGAGGACCGAGTCAGCCGCCCCGAGCCGTGCCTTGATGGCCTCGAAGCGGCCGTTGCCGAAGAAGATTTCGCGCAGGACCAGCATGCCCCACGGGTCGCCGAGGATGTCGAGGCCCCGGGCCATGCTGCAGGTGCGCCCGGACCAGTCGGATCGAAGTGCCATGCCGAGAACCGTAGCTGACTTTCTTCAAGAAAGCTATACCTCGCGCCGAGTTGGCTAGGCCGCCGGGAGCCCGTCCGCCCGCAGCGCGGCGCGGGACGGCCGGTAGGCCAGGGCCCAGTAGGCCAGCATCGCCGTCCCGCACACCACGCCCAGGCTGGCGAGCGTGAGCTGCCACTGGGTGACCGGGTCCTTGCCCCACTCGTGCGCCCCGGCCAGCACGGCCAGGTACTTCGGCGTGAGGTAGAACGCGACGGCGGACGCGGCCACGATGATCCAGCCGGCCAGCCGCATCCGGCCGTTGCGGGAGGGAACCCGGTGGATCGCGAAGCCCATGCACGGCAGCGCCACGGCCATCCAGACCCAGTGGTGCGACCAGGACACGGGGCTGATCAGGAGCATCAGCAGGGCGGTGGCGGACACCGCAACGAAGTTTTCGTCCGCGTCGACAGCCCACTTGATCACCAGCGCGGCCACGGCGGCCAGCGCCAGGGCCAGCACCAGCCAGATCATCGAGGTCAGGGTCGAATCCGGCAGTCCCAGGTGCAGCAGCAGGCCCTTGACCGAGAGGTTGTCCACGTACCCGGGACCGCCGATCCGTCCGGTATCCGGCAGGATCTTGGTCCAGAACGTCACCGAGGCCGCGGGCAGGAGGGCCCACGCGAGGCCGATGGAGCCGAAGAAGCCGGCGGCCATCCAGCCGAGGGCCTTGAAGTCGCGCCGCACCAGGAAGTAGAGGCCGAATGCGAGCGGCGTCAGCTTGATGCCGGCCGCGATGCCGATCAGCAGGCCCGCCGGCCAGCGGACTTCCCCGGCCCGGGATTTTCCGTACAGCGCGAAGTCGGCCAGGATCAGGCCCATCAGGATGATGTTGATCTGGCCGAAGTCGAACGTGTCCCGCCACGGCCCCAGCAGCAGGATCGCGGCGGTGCCGGCCAGGGCGACGGCCCGGAAGCGCCAGTCCGCGACCGCGGTCCGCCAGCCTCCCAGCCCGAAGTAGTGCCGGGTGAGCCAGGCGGACACGACACCGGCGCCGAGCAGCGCTGTCGAAATGAAGATCAGGCTGCCGGTGCCCTGGCCCAGGGCGGCCATGGCGGCGAAGATCAGCGCCGCGAACGGCGGGTACGTGAACGGGAGCCCGTCCCGGGGGGCGTAGAGCTCGTTGACGCCCGCCTCGCCGGTCTGCAGCACACGGTTCCCGCCGTAGAAGTAGACCTCGAAGTCGTTCATCAGCGGGATATACGCCGAGTACAGCACCACCAGGGCGGCGACGACGGCGGCCGCTCCGGCCGCCGTCGCAATCCAGCCGCGGGTGGTGGAGCCGGCTGCCCTGGACGTGACGGTCACCGGAGGCTAGCTGCCCGTCTGAATGCGCGCGAACGCCTGCTCGAGGTCCGCGATCAGGTCCTCGACGTCCTCGATGCCGCAGGAGAGCCGGATCAGGTTCTCCGGGACGGCAAGTTCGGTGCCCTTGACCGAGGCGTGCGTCATCTCGGAGGGGTAGTTCATCAGGGACTCGATGCCGCCGAGGGATTCGGCCAGGGTGAACACGGACGTGGACTCGGCCACGGTGCGTGCCGCTGCTTCGCCGCCCTTGAACTGCACGGAGATCATGCCGCCGAACTTCTTCATCTGCTTCTTGGCCAGCTCGTGGCCCGGGTGGGAGGGCAGGCCCGGGTACAGGACGGCCTCCACTTCGGGGCGCTCCAGCAGCCACTCGGCCACGGCCTGCGCGTTGTCGCTGTGCCGGTCCATACGCACACCGAGGGTCTTGAGCCCGCGGGTGGTGAGGAAAGCGTCCATCGGGCCGGAGACGGCACCGACGGCGAACTGCACGAAGCCGATCTTCTCGGCCAGCTCCGCGTCATTGACGATGATCGCGCCGCCGACGACGTCGGAGTGCCCGCCGATGTACTTGGTGGTGGAGTGCACCACGATATCGGCGCCGAGGGCCAGCGGGTTCTGCAGGTACGGCGAGGCGAAGGTGTTGTCCACCACGAGGAGGGCACCGGCGTCGTGCGCCACCTTGGCGAGCGCCTCGATGTCGGTGATTTTCATCATCGGGTTCGACGGCGTCTCGACCCACACGAGGCGGGTCTTGTTGGCGGCGACGGCCTTGGCGACGGCGTCGAGGTCGGACATGTCCACCGGGGTGTTGCCGATCCCCCACTCGCCCAGGACCCTGCTGATCAGCCGGTACGTGCCGCCGTAGGCGTCGTTCCCAAGCACAATGTGGTCGCCGGGACGGGTGAGGGCGCGGATCATCGAATCCTCCGCGGCCAGGCCCGAGCCGAAGGAGAACGCGGCGGTGCCGCCTTCCAGCGCGGCGAGCTGCTCTTGCAGCGCGTCACGGGTGGGGTTGGTGCCGCGGCCGTATTCGTAGCCGGCGCGGAGGCCGCCGATTCCGTCCTGGGCGTAGGTGGAGGAGAAGTGCACCGGGGGCACCACGGCGCCGGTGCGCGGTTCGAAGGCCTGGCCGGCGTGCACGGCGCGGGTGTTGAAGCCGGCGCTGGTCGTGGAAGAGCTTTCTGGCTGGGACATGGGACTCCTTGAACTTGTCAGTTGCTGAGGTAGGCGAGGAGGTCGTGGCGGGTCAGGATCCCCACCGGGGCGCCGACGAACGTCACCATAAGGGTGTCGGTGTCGGAGAGGAGCTCGCGGGCTGCGGAGATCGATTCGAGCGAACCGATGACCGGCAGGCGGGCCTCCATGTGCTCGGAGATCTTGTCGGTGAGGTTCGCCTCGCCGCGGAAGAGCTTGGCGGTCAGGGTGCGTTCGTCCACGGCACCGAGAACCTCGCCCATCACCACGGGCGGCTCCTGCGAAAGCACCGGGATGTGCGAGACGCCGTATTCGTTCATGATGTTGATGACGTCGCGGACGCTCTCGTTGGGGTGGATGTGCACCAGGTCCGGCAGCTCGCCGGTCTTGGCCTTGAGCACCTCGCCCACCGATGCCTCGTCGCCGCCGGACAGGAAGCCGTAGCTGCGCATCCACTGGTCGTTGAAGATCTTGGCCAGGTAGCCGCGGCCGGAATCGGGCAGGATAACGACGACGACGGCGTCCGCCGGCAGGTCCTTGGCGGCCTGCAGCGCGGCGACGACGGCCATGCCGGAGGACCCGCCGACCAGCAGGCCCTCTTCGCGGGCCAGGCGGCGGGTCATGGCGAACGAATCGGCGTCGCTGACGGCGATGACGTCGTCCGGCACCGCCTTGTCGTAGTTGGCCGGCCACATGTCCTCGCCGACGCCCTCAACGAAGTAGGGCCTTCCGGTGCCGCCGGAGTAGACCGAGCCGGACGGGTCGGCGCCGATGATCCTGACCACGCCGCCGTCGGCAGCGGAACGGTCCGCGGAGACTTCCTTGAGGTACCGGCCGGTGCCGGTGATGGTGCCGCCGGTGCCGGCGCCGATCACGCAGTGCGTGATTTTGCCGTCGGTGTCCTGCCAGATTTCCGGGCCGGTGGACTCGTAGTGGCTGGCGGGAGCGGCGGGGTTGGAGAACTGGTCCGGCTTGTAGGCGCCGGGGATCTCGGTGACCAGGCGGTCCGAGACACCGTAGTAGCTCTGCGGGCTGTCGGGGGCGACGGCGGTGGGTGTGACCACAACTTCGGCGCCGTAGGCCTGAAGTACGGCGCGCTTGTCCTCGCCGACCTTGTCCGGGACCACGAAGATGCAGCGGTAGCCCTTCTGCTGCGCGACGAGTGCCAGGCCCACCCCGGTGTTGCCGGACGTGGGCTCCACGATGGTCCCGCCGGGCTGGAGCTTTCCGCTGCGCTCGGCCTCTTCGATCATCTTGGCGGCGATGCGGTCCTTGATGGAGCCGCCCGGGTTCAGGTATTCGAGCTTGACCAGGACCGTGGCGGCGATGCCTTCGGTGACGTGGTTGAGTTTGACGAGCGGCGTGTTGCCGATGAGGTCCAGGATGGACTGCGCGTACTTCATAGGTACAAAGTTACCGTCTTTGCACCGGGGACCACGTCGCGGTGCCGCCGCCGCCCGGCAGGTGCGACGATTAGCCGGTGAAGAAACGGTCCTGGTGGAAGACGCTGCGGAGCTACCTGGTTCCCGGCGGCATGCTCGTCGTCGGCGCCCTGGCACTGGCCACCGGCCTGCTGCCTTGGCCCGCGTTCGAGGAGCTCACCGGCCGCACCGTCCCCGTGCTGGGATTTGTGGTGGCGATGTCCCTGGTCACCGAACTGGTGGACGACGCCGGGTTGTTCCGGACCGTCACGGACCGGCTGGCCGCACTGGGCCGCGGCCGGGTGCTCCTCCTGTGGTTCCTGGTGATCGCGCTGGCGACAGTGTCCACTGTGTTCCTGTCGCTGGACACGACGGCGGTGCTGGTGACGCCCGTCGTCGTCCTGCTGGCCGTCCACGCCCGGATTCCCCCGCTTCCGTTCGCCCTGACCACCATCTGGCTCGCCAACACGGCCTCGCTGCTGCTGCCGGTGTCCAACCTGACCAACCTGCTGGCCCAGTCGCGGCTGGGCCTGAGTCCGGCGGCGTTCGCCTCGCTGGTGTGGGCGCCCGCGCTCGTCGGGATCCTGTTGCCCCTGGTCCTGCTCTGGCTGGCGTTCCGCAAGGACCTGCGCGGCCGGTACGAGCCGCAGCCGGCCCACCGGGTGCGGGACAAGGTGCTGCTGTACTCCTCGGCCGGGGTGCTGCTCCTGCTCCTGCCGGCCCTGGTGTCGGGGATTCCGGTCCAGTACCCCGCCGGAGCCGCGGCCGCGGCACTCCTGGCGCTGTTTCTGTGGCGCCGCCGGTCGAGCCTGCGCTGGTCCATGATTCCGTGGCGGCCGCTGATGCTGACCGTCGGGCTGTTTATGGTGGTGGAGGCCCTGCACGCCAATGGCCTGGCCAGGGTCCTTGCCGGAGTCGCGGGTTCCGGGGACAGCCTCCCGGCCCTACTGCAGCTGGCCGGGCTCGGGGCCGGCGCGGCGAACGCGGTCAACAACCTCCCCGCCTACCTCGCGCTGGAACCGGTGGGCGGTTCGCCGGTGCGGCTCGCGGCCCTGCTGATCGGAGTCAACGTGGGCCCCCTCGTGAGCCCGTGGGCGTCACTGGCGACCCTGCTCTGGCATGAACGGCTGCGCGCCCTCAACGTCGAGATCCGCTGGGGCGGCTTCGCCTTGGCCGGCCTGGCCGCCGTCGTCCTGACCGTCCCGGCGGCGGTGGTGGTCCTATGGCTGGCCAGCGGCATGCACTAGGCAGCGGCGCTCAGGCGCCGATGTCGTTGCCGGCACTCCCCGCGGGCGCGTCTCCGGGGGCCTCCCCCGCGTCGGGGGCGTTCTGCCACAGCCCCACCACGTTGCCTTCGGTGTCCTTGAAGTACGCGTTCCAGCCCATGCCGGGGACCTCCACCTTCTCCCGGTGAACTGAACCGCCGAGGGCCACGATCTGCCGCAGGGCGTCGTCAATGTCCTCGACGTCCACGGTAACCACCGGCGTGGTCAGGTCCGAGCGGCGGAACAGGCCGCCGTTGATCGATCCGGCCACGGCGGGCCGGCCGTCGTCGCCCATCGGGGTGGTCATCGCCAGGCTGTAGTCCATCTCCGGCATAACCTGGAAACCCCAGCCGAACACCGAGGTGTAGAACTCCCGGGCGCGGTTCTCGTCGTCCGCGGGAAGCTCGAAGTGCACCACTCCACCAGCCATCACACTCTCCTGACCGCTATCGGCTCCGCACCCGGGGCGGGCACGGACATCCATGCATCAGCCGGATTCTAGTCCCGCCCGGCGCCCCCGGATAAGGGCCGCCCGGCACGGGGCCGCACGCAGCCGCGGCCCTTGGCGGATGCTCCGGCCGTCGGCCCGTCGTGGGATCATGGTCCGGTGACTTCAGCAGAACTTCCCGCCTGCGCCCCTGCCGCGGCGGACGCTTCTCTGCGCTGGCATCCGGGCGGCCCGTTCGACCTGATGCAGACCCTCGGACCCCTGCGCCGGGGCCACGGCGATCCGTCCATCCGGGTCGCTCCGGACGGCTTCTGGATGGCGTTTACGACGCCGGCAGGCCCGGCGACCCTCCGCCTGGCGTCCGGCGGCCCTGCGGCTGCGTCCTGGGTTGAGGCCCGCGCCTGGGGGCCGGGGGCGGCGGAGGCGACCGGCGCCGTTCCGCGGCTGCTGGGGCGCGACGACGACTGGAGCGCCTTCGACGAACCCGGCTTCCACGCCACACTCCCCCGCATGGTGGTGGAGGCCCGGCGCCGGAACCTCGCCCTCAGGCTGCCCTCCACGGGCCGGATGGTCGATGCCCTGGTGCCCACCATCATGGAGCAAAAAGTCACGGTGATCGAGGCCCGCCGCGGTTACCGCTACCTGGTGTACCGCTTCGGAACCCCGGCCCCCGGTGCGGGTACCGTAGCCCCGGTCGGCTTGCTGCTCCAGCCCACGCCCGCGCAGTGGTTGCGGATTCCGTCGTGGGAGTGGCACAAGGCCGGGGTTGGCCCGCAGCGGTCGGCCACCATCATGCGGGCCCTGCGGTCCGCGGCCGCCCTAGAGCGGCTGGCAGAGCTCCCCGCCGCGGAAGCAGGCGCCAAGCTGCAGACCATTCCCGGCGTCGGCGTCTGGACGGCCGCCGAGGTGGTGCAGCGCACGCACGGGTGCCCGGACTCCATCGCGGTGGGCGACTACCATCTGGCGGCCTACGTCGGCGCGGCACTGACCGGGCGCCGGACCGACGACGCGGGGATGCTGCGGCTCCTGGCTCCCTGGGCCGGGCACCGCCAGCGCGTGGTGCGGATGATCGGCCTCAGCGGATTCCGCAAACCCGTCTTCGGTCCGCGGATGACCATCCAGGACCACCGCGCGCACTAGACCGGGCGCTTCGGGCCCGGAGCCCGCCCTGCCTGCTCCAGCCCGCGGCCGGCTACAGATGCAGCCGGGCCACGGCCTCCTGCCGCATATCCACCTTGCGGATCTTCCCGGAGACGGTCATCGGGAAACTGTCCCGGACGTCGACGTAGCGCGGGATTTTGTAGTGTGCGAGCTTGCCGCGGCAGAATTCCGCGAGGGCCGCGGCATCCAGCGGCGCAGCCCCGGGCTTGAGGATGATGCAGGCCATCAGTTCCTCGCCGAAGGTGGCGTCCGGGACGCCGATCACCTGGACGTCCTGGACATCGGGGTGGCTGTAGAGGAACTCCTCGATCTCGCGCGGGTAGATGTTCTCGCCGCCGCGGATCACCATGTCCTTGATCCGGCCCTCGATGACCAGGTAGCCGTCCTGGTCCATCCGGGCGAGGTCCCCGGTGTGCATCCAGCCCTCGGCGTCGATGGCCTCGGCGGTCTTGTCCGGCTGGTTCCAGTAGCCCTGCATCACGGAGTATCCGCGGGTGCACAGCTCGCCGATGTCCCCGCGCTGGGACGTCTCCCCGGTGGCCGGGTCCACGATCCTGCTCTCCAGGTGCGGCATGGTCCGGCCTACGGTTTCGGTGCGCTGGGCCATGGTGTCGCCGTCGCGCGTCATGGTGGACACGGGCGAGGTCTCCGTCATGCCGTAGCAAATGGCGACGTCGCGCATGTTCATCTCCGAGATCACCCGGTTCATCACCTCGATGGGGCACAGCGAGCCCGCCATGACCCCGGTGCGCAGCGTGGAGAGGTCGTAGCTGCTGAAATCCGGGAGGGCGAGCTCGGCGATGAACATGGTGGGCACGCCGTACAGCGACGTTCCGCCGAAGTCCTGCACGGATTCCAGGGCGGCGGCCGGCGTGAATCCGCGGCCCGGGATGATGGTGGCCGCACCGTGGCTGAAGGCTGCAAGGTTGCCGATCACCATCCCGAAGCAGTGGTAGAAGGGCACCGGCAGCACCACGCGGTCGTGCTCGGTATACGCCAGCAGTTCACCGATGGAGTAGCCGTTGTTGAGCAGATTGTGGTGCGTGAGCGTGGCGCCCTTGGGGAAGCCGGTGGTGCCGGAGGTGTACTGCAGATTGATGGGGTCGTGCGGGGTGAGCTCGGCCATCCGCGCTTTCAGTCCGGAGTGCGCGACGTCGTCCGCCCGCCGCAGCAGTTCGGCGAACGTTTGTTCCGCGCTGCTCTCCGGGTCCCCGGCGGTGAGGCCCGGCAGCCCGCCGTCGGGCAGGAACACCAGTTCGTGCAGTTCAGGGCACGCGGCCAGGGCCTGCCGGGCCATGGCGGTGTAGTCGCTGTTTTTGTCCGACGGCGCCGCGACCAGCATGCGCATGCCGTTTTGTTTGACCACGAACTCGAGTTCGTGGCTGCGGTAGGCCGGGTTGACGTTGACCAGGATCGCCCCGATCTTCGCCGTGGCGTACTGCAGGATGGTCCATTCGGCGCAGTTCGGGCTCCAGATGCCCACCCGCTCGCCCTTGGCCACGCCGACCGCCAGCAGCGCACGGGCCAGCCGGTCGACGTCGTCGTTCATCTTGGTGTAGCTCCACCGGCGGGCTTCCCCGCCGGGAACCGCGGCGGCCTCGATCAGGGCGTCGTGGAAGGGAAACCGGGCGACGATCCGCTCGAAGTTCTCGCCAATGGTCTCATCGAGCAGCGGGACGTCAGTGTCCCCGGCTGTGTACGCAAGCATGGTGCGACGCTACCAACAGGCGGCCGGCAAGAGAAGGGTGAAGCGTGGAAGTCCTAGGAAATCTTCCCGCCGGTTTCCGATGACAACGCGGCCGTTCGGTAGGGTGAAAAGCATGAGCGCACCCATTGACCTGCTGGCCACTTTCATCCCCAACGAGGGCGAATTCTTCCGCGTGAAGCTCGCCCTGGAAATCGCCATCGACGAGGTGGTCAACGAGCCCGGCTGCCTGCGCTACAAACTCACCGAAGCGACCGAGGACAAGCTGGTCCTCACCGAGCAGTGGGCCTCCCAGGAAGACCTGGACAAGCACTCCAAGGGCACGGCGGTGCAGGACCTCAACGAGTCGCTGAGCGCGCTGCTGGCCGAGCCGGTGAAGCTGGAAAAGCTCTAGGCTCCCGAAACTCCAACAAAAACGCGGGGCCACTCCGCGCCGGCAGTCCCTCTCGGGACGGGCGCGGGGTGGCCCCGCGGTGTTGGGTCGTGGCCCGGGGCGTCGGCCCGGGATCCGAGTCCCGGGACTAGGCGTCCGGGATCTGCGTGCCGTCCTGCGGGGTAGCGGCGGCCTCGGCTTGGGAGCGGGCCACGTGTGCGTGGACTTCCTCCATGTCGAGGGCCTTGACGGCGTCGACAACCTGCTCCAGCTGCTGGGCATTCAGCGCGCCGGGCTGGGAGAACACCAGCACCTTTTCGCGGAAAGCCATCAGCGTGGGGATGGAGGTGATACCGGCCTCGGCTGCGAGCTGCTGCTCCGCCTCGGTGTCCACCTTGGAGAACACCACGTCCGGGTGCTTCTCCGAGACGGCCGAGTACGTGGGGCCAAACTGCTTGCACGGGCCGCACCATTCGGCCCAGAAGTCTACGAGGACAATGTCGTTGTCCTCGACGGTCGATGCGAACTGTTCACCTGTAATGTCTACGGTTGCCATGGTTCAACGGTACGCGAGGCGCCTGCGAAAGTCCCCCGCGTTTCGCTGTTGGCACATCCCTGCCGGACTAGGCCCAGGCGTGCGGGGCAGCGCGGCGGGCGCCCGGCAGCGCGTTGGTTTCCCGCCATTCGTGGATCCAGGCGGGCAGCTCCAGGTCCGCCGGCGGGGCGCCGAATTCGCGGATGATCTCGTCCTGGCTGACCGGCTTTCCCTTGCTGACCAGTCGGGTGGCGATGTGGGCTCGCGCGTAGATCTCGCCGTCCACCACCATGCGCTGTTCGAAATAGATCGCCTTCTCATCCAGCCCGATGATCCTGGTCTCGATCGAGTACTGCTGCCAGAGCTGCAGGGAACGCCTGAATGCGATGGTCTCCCCCGCGGCCACCGGCGTCCAGCCGCGCCGGCGCATCGCCTTCCAGGTGCCGCTGCGCGCCATCAGGTCGAAACGGCCCAGGTCCATCAGGGAAAAATACATGCCGTTATTGACATGCATGGCGATATCGATGTCCGTGGGCAGCACGCGCAGCGGCAGCGAGGACGCGTCCCAGATGCTCAGTGGCGGGCGCCGCGAGGACGTGAGGAGCAGGAGGAGGGTGCGCAGAAGCAGGTGCATGAACAACATGTTACCCGTCAGTAACAACGGGCGGCAAGGGTGATCTTGCCGGACTCAGCCGGCGCTGAGGACGGCTACGGCCGCCTTGTTCCCGGCGCCCCGGATGGACCAGCAGTTCCCGGTGCCGATGACCTCCATGTCCGCCAGGTCCGCGTGCCGGAGCACTAGGGCCGTGTTCTCGTCCACCGCCACTGCCCGGTCCACGAGTCCGCCAGCCACGGCAGCCACCGCCCGGCTCAGGGTTCCGGCCTGCGCGGCATGGACATCGACGGCGAACGGGACCAGCCCCAGCCCGTCGCGCACCTCCAGTTCGTCGAGTCCTTCGGAGCACTCCTCCGAGCAGACCTCGACGCCGCGGAGCCGGTAGCCGCCCACCAGCGCATGCTGCGGCGCGATCATGGCACCGGCCGAGAAGCCCAGATAGGGCACACCGTCCGCGACCGCAGACCGGATGGCCTGAGCCGAACCCTGCAGGCCGGCCAGGTACTCGGTCGTCGGGCCGCCGCCGACGACAATCCCGTCGACGCCGTCGAACATCCCAGGGTCAGCCGGTTCGTGGGAGCGGATGAGGACCGGCGCCACCTCGCAGGCCAGGCGGGAATGCAGCGGCTCCAGGTAGGCGGGCAGGAAGTACTCCGCGCTGCCTTCGCGGTCAAATAGCACGACGGCGACCCGTGCGGTGCGTCCGCCTGCGCGGCGCCGCACGCCGTCGGCGAAGCGGTCGAAAACGACCGGTGTTGTGACGGTATCCGGTCCGCCGCCGGCCAGGATGATGCTCATGGGTATTACCGTACCCGCCGGGCCTTCGCCTCAGTCGGCTGCGATCAGCTCCACTTCGAAGCCGTCGGAGTTGACCAGGTAGGCGGCAAAGTGTTCCGGGCCGCCGGCATGGGGGTACGTCTCCGGGAACAGTTCGGTCCAGCCGCGGGCCGGGGCGTCCGCGGCCACGGCGTCCACCTGCGCCCGGGTCCCGGCCCAGAACGCCAGGTGGTTCAGCCCGGGAGCGGTGCGGTGATGGGCCCGGCCGCTCAGGTCCGGTGACTCCTCAACCACGATGTACGTGGGCCCGCGCCGCCAGCTCCGCCCGTGCGTCCAGTCCTGGTGCTGGTCATAGCCGAGCCGGGCCAGCAGCCAGCCCCACTCCTCCCGCGCACGGCCCAGATGGGGTACCCACAGCTCGACGTGGTGCAGGGCACCGAACGATTCGACAGTCACCGTCAGAGTCTCCCATGCGGCCCGGGTCTGGCCCCGGCGCGGTGACCGTCCCTCAGTCCAGGATGTGCTGGAACAGAACGTGGTCCTGCCAGGCGCCGGCGATCTGCAGGTAGTCGGGGGCGAACCCGATTTCCCGGAACCCGGCCCGCTGCAGCACCTTCTGCGAGGCGGCATTGTGCGGCAGGGTGGCTGCCTGGAGGCGATGCAGCCCCAGTTCGGCACGCGCGGCCGCCACAACGTGGGCGACGGCGGCCGAGGCAATGCCCCGGCCGGACAAATCCCCATCCACCCAGTACCCGAGGTTGGCGCTAAGGAACGGTCCGCGCACGATCCCGCTCAGGGTCATGGTGCCCACGGCACGGTCACCGGCCACCAGGATCCACGGGACCGCTGCGCCGTCGGCGAACTCGTCGAGCTTTGCGCCGATGCTGGCGCGCTGGCCGTCCGTGGTGAAGAACCCGTCCGGACGGACGGGTTCCCAGGGCGCCAGGTGGTCACGGTTGCGCCGGTAGGCGGCGCCCAGCAAGACCGCGTCGGAGACGCGGAGCGGCCGGATGCTGATCCCGCCGGGCAGCTCCGCCGCCAACGGGTCACGCGGGTCACGCGGGTCATCGGGGAAAGGCATACCCTCATCCTCGCACCGCGACCGACGGCGGCCGGCCCGCCTTCAGGTGGGCCTAGCCGGCCGCCGGCTCTTCGGTGCCGGCGAGCGCCACGATCATCCGCTCCATCCGGGCAACGCCGGCGAAGCGGCCGGCGTTGTCGGTCACCAGGAGCATGTCGAACCGTTGGTTCCGCGGCCTGGTCATCGAGCGGGCGAGCGCCTGGCTGAGCGGGGTATCAAGGTTCACCCGCATCCCCGGGCTCACCACCCCCAGGGCGGAAGCACCGGCGTCGAGCACCGCCACGGGCCGCAGATGGTCACCCAGCAGCACCACGGCCTCCAGCGCGGGGTTCCCGGCAAAGGCCTCGGCCGCCTGGGTGACTCCTGCCGCCGTCGTCGCCGGCTCGACGACGTCGCGGATGACTGTTTTGTGGGCCACGGGCCGGGTGCTGGCCAGGCGGTGGGCCAGGTCCAGGTCGATGCCGGCCCACGGCGGCGCGGGCCGGGCGAGGTGGTATCCCTGAACGAGGGGCACACCCAGGGCCACCAGCGCGTCGAGTTCCTCGGCCCGTTCCACACCCTCGGCGAGGATCCACGCATCCACACGGCTCGCAAACGCGCCCAGCATGTCAATCAGGGCCCGCTTGGCCTCATCGCGGTCCACGTCCTGGATCAGGGCGCGGTCGATCTTGATCATGGCCGGCCGCAGGGCCAGCAGGTGGCGCAGTCCCGCGTAACCGGCTCCGGCGTCGTCGACGGCGATCAGCGCGCCGGCCGCCCGCAGCTGGTTCAGGTCCGGTTCGAGTTCCACGTAGGACTCGATCGGGGTCTGCTCCGTGAGCTCGACGATGAGGCCGTCCAGCCTGCCCTCGTCGCGCCAGACGCTGCGGATACATTCCGAGGTCAGGAGCTCCGGTGAGACGTTGACGGTCATAAAGCAGTTCGGCGGCAGCGCGGGCCGGGCCTGGAGTGCCGTCCGGAGGGCCGCCGCTTCCAGCTCGGCGGCCCTGCCGTTCCTGCGGGCGGCCGCGAACCACACTTCGGGGTTCTTCTCCGTGTAGCCCGGGAAACGCGCCAAGGCCTCATAGCCCACCACTGTGCCGCGCGCGGTATCAACAATGGGCTGGTAGGCCGCGGCCAGGCCTTCGCCGCGGCAGGCCGCGGTGAGGTTGGCGTCCCAGTCAGGCCGCCCCTCTGCGCCTGCTCCGGCGGGCCCGCCGCCGGCAGTCGGTATCAACTAACCGGGACGATGGCTTTGTGGACCGATTCCACGAGTTCGGCGGGCAGCTCGGTCAGTCCGTGCACGGCAGCCGCGTGGGCGCCCACCTGGACGAGGATTTCGTCCTCGGTGCTGCAGACCCAGCGGGATTCACAACCCGGTACGACGTCACCACATGCAAAAGACTTCACTTCAGCTCCTCAGGCTCAACTGTTAACGCGCCAACCCTACTCCGCAGTAACGTCAAAGCCGGCCAACCTCGCGGGCCCATATGTTGGGGTGTCGCGGGGAGGGCCGACGGCGGGGCCGGTTCAGGTGGCGAGGGGCAGCGCTTCCTCGCAGAGGGCAGGTTGGGCAAGCCACTCCAGGGCTTCATCACTGGAGGTGAAATAGCGTTGCGGGCAGTCGTTGCCGCGGCGCATCCAGGCGGCGACCACCCGGTCCACGTTGGATTCGCCTACCAGGGCCACGGAAGAGACAAACCGGCTCTCCAGGTAATGGTTGCGGGCACCGGCCGTGAGTTTGACGTCGCTGATGTCGATCATCAGGGGCAGCATTCGGCCCGCGCTGATTTTCATGATCGCGAGGACCGATTCGGCGGCGTCGGCTGTTTCGAGCACTGTCCCGCCGGCCCAGACCAGCTGCAGGATTCCGCTTTCGTCCAGGGTGAGCGTGCCCTTGCCGGATGCCAGAACTATGTCCATGTGTTTCCCTTCCTGCGCCAGAGTAGCGCCTCCGTAGCGAAATAGTGACGTTGACCACTTTTTCCGACACGAAAATGACGTTTCGGCCCTAACCAGGCCTGCGTTGCGCCTCCCGTCCGCCGAGCGGATCGCGTAGGGTGCGGCCATGGACATCATCCTCGTTCCCGGTTTTTGGTTGGACGCATCGTCATGGTCGGAGGTCACGCCGCCGCTGGAGGCTGCAGGGCATCGGGTCCACCCGTTGACCTTGCCCGGACTGGAGGCGGCCGGCGCACCGCGCGGGGGTATCGGCCTGCAAACGCACATCGACGCCGTCGTCACCGCAGCGGACAGCATCGCGGGTCCGGTGGTGCTGGTGGGCCATTCCGGCGGTGGCGCGATCATCCACGGCGCCGTGGACGCGCGGCCGGACCGCGTAGCCCGCGCCATCTACGTGGACAGTGGACCGCTGGGGGACGGCGGAGTGGTGAACGATGAACTGCCGGCCGACGGCGACGACGTTCCGCTGCCGCCGTGGGAGCTCTTCGACGACGAGGACCTGGTGGACCTGGACGAGGAACTGCGCGCCGCCTTCCGCGCCCGGGCCATCCCGGAGCCCAAGGGTGTGGCCTATGACAAGCAACGGCTCCACGATGAGCGCCGCTACAACGTCCCCGCCACCATCATCGCCTGCGAGTTCCCCTCATCCATGCTGCGCGAGTGGATTGCAGCGGGCCATCCGTTCGTGGCCGAACTCTCCCGCATCCGCGACGTCGACTACGTGGACCTGCCCACCGGGCACTGGCCGCAGTTCACCAAGCCCGCGGAACTGGGGGCGGCCATCCTTGCCGCGGTGGAGCGGACTCCGGCCGCCCCGTAGCCGCGGGGGTTGGTCGGCCCCGTGCCCTTCGAGGCGGGCGCCGGGCAGCTGCCTGCCGCCGTCGGACCCCTGGGCCGCCGTCAGGCAAAGAAAAAGCCTCCGGAACCGTGTGGTTCCGGAGGCTTTTCCAAGGGTGGCAGATGAGGGATTCGAACCCCCGTAGGCGTTGCCAGCTGATTTACAGTCAGCCCCCTTTGGCCGCTCGGGTAATCTGCCGAACTTCAAAAGAAGATCACTCGCGGCTTCCGTCATTGGAGCGTCTGTTTCCAGTCCGTTCCGCTTCCAGCAACCGCGGGCAAGACAACTTTACAGAACTTCCGCCGAAGAATCGAATCGGCGCCGCGGGGCCCGTCCCGGCCCGGAATATCAGGCTTCGCCGAGGATGCGGCCGGCCAGTTTGGCCTCGAACTTGGCCGCCTGCTCGGGCGTGATCTGGTTCAGCTGCACGGCCCGGGCCAGGTCGGCCTGCACGCCGTCCATACGGGAAGATGCAGCCGCGGCCGGGCTCAGGATGATGGAGGCCGCCACCGCCGCAGCGGCCACGGTCGTCACCGCCGTCGTCAGGGAACCCGCGGCGGCGGCGGTGGTGCTGGTGACGTACTGGATGGCCTTGCGGTGCATGTGCGTTGCCTTTCGAGCGGCTTCTACGACTCGTACAACTCTGCCGAACGAAGCTTCGTTCCCACTTTGGTTCAGCTATGAGCCGACTGTGAAGAAACGGCCGCCCGTCCGCACACCCGCTTCCGCGCCATCCGTACTAGGCTGGAATGCAGAAAACACCGCCCTTCGGCAGGGTGCCCCACCAACCATCAGGAGGACAGTCATGGCAGGCGAATCCACATTCGACGTCGTCAGCAAGGTCGACAAGCAGGAGGTCGCCAACGCGCTGAACCAGGCGCAGAAGGAACTCGCGCAGCGTTACGACTTCAAGGGCGTCGGCGCCGAGGTCGACTTCAGCGGCGAGAAGATCCTGATGAAGGCCAACTCCGAGGAGCGGGTGCTGGCCGTGCTTGACGTGCTGCAGTCCAAGCTCATCCGCCGCGGCATCTCGCTGAAGTCCCTCGACACCGGCGAGCCCTTCCCCTCCGGCAAGGAGTTCCGCCTCGAGGCCACCATCAAGGAAGGCATCGCGCAGGACCTGGCGAAGAAGATCAACAAGCTGATCCGCGACGAGGGCCCGAAGTCGGTCAAGTCCCAGATCCAGGGCGACGAGCTGCGGGTGACGTCCAAGTCCCGCGACGACCTCCAGGAGACCATGGCGCTCCTGAAGAACTTTGACGAGGCCGACCTGCAGTTCGTGAACTTCCGCAGCTAGGGTCCGTACCTCTCGACGCGCAAAAAGACTGGCGCTACCGGTATTCCGGTAGCGCCAGCCTTTTTCTGCGTCGCGGGACAGAAGGCGTGTCGGCGGCCTAGGCATTGGTCGGGCCGACTAATTCATTACACGTCGGGGAAATGACGAACTTGAAAAGCCGATTCCTGCCTCGCGCCAGATTGCGTGCGGACGGGAAGTGCATCGATCTTCACCAGGGCCCGGTGAATGGCCACGAGCAGCATGAAGAACCCCATCAGGCCCACCAATACACCGAAAATCGACAGAGCAACAAAGACCGCAAACAAAGCTTTATCGTGCCGAGCAGCAAATAACGTCGAGAGGAATATCCCGATGTAACTCAGCACCGGCCCTCCTAGGAACATCGTAATCCCGGCCACGAATATCCCAGCTGAATGTTTGAGCTTCACTTTTCCCCCAATTAGCACTACTGACTCCGCAAGAGTACAGCTCGTACCATTACCGCTAGCGGAAGCAGCGCCACTCATCAACGACCCGCGAGGCCAGGGCGACGAGCTGCGGGTGACGTCCAAGTCCCGCGACGACCTCCAGGAGACCATGGCGCTCCTGAAGAACTTTGACGAGGCCGACCTGCAGTTCGTGAACTTCCGCAGCTAGGGTCCGTACCCCTCGACGCGCAAAAAGGCTGGCGCTACCGGTATTCCGGTAGCGCCAGCCTTTTTCTGCGTCGCGGGACAGAAGGCGCGTCGGCGGCCACGGGGCGCGTCCGCAGGTGCCGGCGGGCCGAGATCAACCTGAGGCCTACCCCAGCGGACGCCCGGCCATCCCCTCGAGCCGGCTGATCCGCTCCCCCATGGGCGGGTGGGTGGAGAACATCCGGGCCAGGCCGCCGCCGCGGAACGGGTTGGCGATCATCAGGTGCGAGGCGTTCACCAGGCGCTGGTCCTGCGGCAGCGGCGCGAGCTGCACGCCCTGCTCGATCTTGCGAAGGGCGGAGGCGAGCGCCAGCGGATCGCCGGTCAGCGCGGAACCGTCCTCGTCGGCGTCGTACTCCCGGGTCCGGGAGATGGCCATCTGGATCAGCGACGCGGCAAACGGCGCAAGGAGGGCCATGGCCAGCAGTGCGATCGGGTTGGCGTTCCGGCGGTCGCCGCCGCCGAAGAACAGCAGCATCTGGCCAACCGAGGTGATCACGCCGGCGACGGCGGCGGCCACCGAGGAGGTGAGGATGTCCCGGTTGTAGACGTGCATCAGCTCGTGGCCGAGGACGCCGCGGAGCTCGCGGGCGTCCAGCAGCTGCAGGATGCCCTGGGTGCAGCACACCGCGGCATTCTGCGGATTCCGGCCCGTAGCGAAGGCGTTCGGCGCCATGGTCGGGGAGATGAAGATCCGGGGCATGGGCTGGTTGGCGCGGGCCGAAAGTTCCCGGACCATCTGGTGTAGCTGGGGCTCCTCGGCCGCGGTCACCGGATAGGCCTGCATGGACCGGATGGCGATCTTGCCACTGTTCCAGTACCCGTAGGCCGTGGTGCCCACGCCGATCAGCGCCATGATCCAGATGGGCGCCGAACTCCGCATCCCCGTCCCGATCAACGCCCCGAGGCCCAGCAGCACCGCCCAGAGCACGCCGAACAGGGCCGCCGTCTTCAGTCCGTTGTGATGGTTGTGCACTGATCCTCCCAAGCAATGCTGCGGTCGGGTGTCCGCGCGGAGCACCCACCTAGGAAACGAACCGCTACGGAACCGGGTTCCGCGCGTCGTACTTCAGGAAGCCGGACTGCCAGCGGGCCACAAGCCAGGCCACCACGGCACACAGCACGCCGCCGGCCAGCAGCACCCAGCCCTCACTGAGGAGCTTAGTCGCACCGCCGGCCAGCATGTCGCCGATCCGGGGACCGCCCGCAACCACCACCACAAAGACGCCCTGCAGCCGGCCGCGGAGGTGGTCCGGCGTGGCCGACTGCAGGATGGTGGTGCGGAAAACGGCGCTGACGGAGTCGGCGATGCCGGCCAGCGCGCAGCACACCGCGGCGGGGACCAGCCACAGGGTCACGCCGCCGGCACCGGAGCGGCCCGCCAGTACGACGACGAGTCCCAGCCCTGCGATCGAGGCGCCCCAGCCCATCACGGACCAGACCACGGCCGCGCCCTGCGCACGGACTCCCCCGAGGGGCCCGGAGAAGAGCCCGGCAAGGAAGGCGCCGACGGCGGTCGAGGCGAGCAGCACACCGACCGTTGCCTCGCCGCCGCCGATCATCAGGGCGCCGATGGCAGGCAGCAGGGCCCGGGGCTGGGCGAGGATCATCGCCACCAGGTCGATCACAAACGTCATCCGCAGGTTGGGGCGGGTGCCCAGGAAGCGGAAGCCCTCCACCACGGAGCGCAGGCCGGCCCGGTGCGACTCCTGTCCCGGCGGCATCGGCGGCAGCTTCAGGAGGGCCCAGACCACGAAGGCGAAGCTGGCCACGTCGATGGTGTAGGTCCAGGCGAACCCGACGGTGGCAACCAGCACGCCGGCCAGCAGCGGGCCGGCGGTCATGGTCAGGCCGAAGATCATCATGCTCAGGGCGTTGGCTGCGGGCAGGAGTTCCTTGCGGACCAGGACCGGGATAATGGCGCTGCGGGCCGGCTGGTTGATGGCCTGCGCACCGCTCTGCACCGCGACCATGGCGTACAGCAGCCAGACGTTGCCCAGGTGCAGCCAGGCCTGCAGCGCGAGCCCGACGGTGGTGAGCCACAGGACGGCGGAGGCGAGCAAGGCTACCTTGCGGCGGTCGTGGGCGTCCGCGATGGACCCGCCCAGCAGCCCGCCAATCACCAGCGGAACCAGGGCGAAGATGCTCAGCAGGCCCACGTAGAGGCTGTCCTGGGTGAGGCGGTAGACCTCCAGGCTCACGGCCACGAGGGTGAGCTGGCTGCCCAGGGCGGAGGCGGCTGATCCCAGCCACAGGCGGCGGAACGCCGGACTCTCGCGTAACGGCGTGATGTCCGCCAAGAATTTCCCCACCCGGCAACTCTAGTGGGACGCCCGGCTGAAATAAGCCCGCCCTTATTGTGAACAACTAAGAATAAGTGTTTGAATGGGGCCATGATGGATTCCGCGGACAGCAGCGAGGCATGGGCCACGGCCCTGCGCGCCCACGGCCGCCGCGTGACCAAACAGCGGCTGGCCGTGCTGGCCGCCGTCGCACGCCATCCGCATTCGCCGGCGGACGCCATCTTGGCCGCCGCCCGCGAGGAGCTGCCGGAACTGACCGCCCAGTCGGTGTACGTCGTCCTCGGCGACCTGACCGGGCTGCAGATGTTGCGCCGCTTCGAGCCGCCGCACTCCCCGGCCCTCTATGAGACGCGGGTGGGCGACAACCACCACCATGCCGTCTGCATCAGCTGCGGCCGCGTCGAAGACGTGGACTGCGCCGTCGGCCATGCGCCGTGCCTCACCCCGCACTGGGATGCCGGTTCCAAGCCGATGACCATCCAGATTGCGGATGTCCTGTACCAGGGCATTTGCGAGGACTGCCAGCGCACCCAAACACTTTCCGCCGACCGTAACTAAGTTAGAACCCGAAATAGGAGAATGATGACTCAGAACATCTCTGCGCCCGCAGTATCCACGACCCAAGCCGGTGCCCCCGTCACCTCCGACGCGCACTCGCAGTCCGTCGGCGCCGACGGCGCGATCATCCTGACCGACCACTACCTCGTGGAGAAGCTCGCCCAGTTCAACCGCGAGCGCGTGCCGGAGCGTGTGGTGCACGCCAAGGGCGGCGGCGCGTTCGGTACCTTCAAGACCACCGAGGACGTTTCCCGCTACACCAAGGCCGCCCTGTTCCAGCCGGGCACCGAGACGGACATGCTCATCCGTTTCTCCTCCGTCGCCGGCGAAAACGGCTCCCCCGACACCTGGCGCGACCCCCGCGGGTTCGCCGTGAAGTTCTACACCACTGAGGGCAACTACGACCTCGTCGGCAACAACACCCCGGTGTTCTTCATCCGCGACGGCATCAAGTTCCCGGACTTCATCCACTCGCAGAAGCGCCTTCCGGGCACGCACCTGCGCGATGCCGACATGCAGTGGGACTTCTGGACCCTCTCCCCCGAGTCCGCCCACCAGGTCACCTGGCTCATGGGCGACCGCGGCCTGCCGGCTTCCTGGCGTGAAATGCAGGGCTACGGCTCGCACACCTACCAGTGGATCAACGCCGCGGGCGAGCGCTTCTGGGTCAAGTACCACTTCAAGTCCAACCAGGGCGTGAAGTCCATGAGCGGCGACGACGCCGAGGCACTGGCCGGCTCGGACGCGGACTTCTACATCCGCGACCTGCAGGAGAACATCGCCGCCGGCAACTTCCCCTCCTGGGAGCTGCACGTCCAGGTCATGCCGTACGAGGACGCCAAGACCTACCGCTTCAACCCGTTCGACCTCACCAAGGTGTGGCCGCACAGCGACTACCCGCTGATCAAGGTCGGCACCATGGAGCTGAACAAGAACCCGGAGAACTACTTCGCGCAGATCGAGCAGGCCACCTTCGCGCCGTCGAACTTCGTGCCGGGCATCGCCGCCTCCCCGGACAAGATGCTGCAGGCCCGCATCTTCTCCTACGCCGACGCGCACCGCTACCGCGTGGGCACCAACCACGCCCAGCTGCCGGTGAACCTGCCCAAGAGCCAGGTCAACAACTACAGCCAGGACGGCGCCGGCCGGTACCACTTCAACGCCCCCTCCGTGCCGGTGTACGCCCCGAACTCCTTCGGCGGCCCCGCTGCCGTGGAGCCGCAGTCCCCGGCCGGTGGCTGGGAGCACGACGGCGAGCTGACGCTCTCCGCGCACTCCCTGCACGCTGAGGACAGCGACTTCGGCCAGGCCGGCACGCTGTACCGCGAGGTGTACGACGACGGCGCCAAGGCCCGCCTGCTGGACACCATCACCGGTGCGGTGAGCGGCGTCAAGAGCGCGGCCATCCGGGAACGTGCCATCCAGTACTGGACCAACGTCGACGCCGAACTCGGCGCCAAGCTGCGCGCCAACCTGGGTGCCGGCCAGGTGGAGTCCGACGCTGAGGCCGCCAACAAGGTCTAATCCCCGCCACAACAAACGCCCCGCCACGGACTCCGTGGCGGGGCGTTTGGCGTTATCCACATGGCCGGGGATTCTGCTCGCCTCCGCGGACGGCGGCTCCGTAGGATTTGACCATGAGCGCATTTACAGGCATTCCGGCGGACGCCTTCCGGTTTTACGCCGACCTCGAAGAGAACAACAACCGCGACTGGTGGCTGGAACACAAGCCTGTGTACGACGCCGCCGTGAAGGAACCGCTTACCCTGCTGCTGGCCGAGTTGGAGCCGCGTTTTGGCCCGGCAAAGCTCTTCCGCCCCAACCGGGATGTGCGGTTCTCAGCGGACAAATCGCCGTACAAGACCGCGCAGGGCGCCTTCGCGGCGCTGGACGAGGGGGTGGGGTTCTACCTCCAGCTCAGTGCCGACGGGCTCCTGGTCGGCGGCGGATGCCACACATCCACGCCGGCCCAGGTGGCACGCTTCCGCGGCGCCGTGGACGCTCCCGCCAGCGGGGAGACCCTGCAGGCGATCGTGGCCAAGGTCGCCGACGCCGGCTACGAGGTCGAGGGCGAGCAACTCAAGACCGTGCCGCGGGGCTTCGCGAAAGACCATCCCCGGGCGGAGTTGCTGAAGCACAAGTCCCTCACGGCCGGTGTGAACCTTGGCCAGCCCGGCTGGCTGGCCGGTCCAGGCGCCGTGGAGGAGGTGGCCAGGCGCTGGGAGGACCTGCGCCCGCTGGTGGAGTGGGAAGGCCGCTACGCCGCCCCCTGACGGTTACGCGGGGGCCCCGATGCCCGGGACGACAAACGCCGGGGCGGCACGGACCCGCCGGAGTTTCCAGCGGATTCGTGCGGCCCCGGCGTTGTCAATCCGGGCGGACGCTGATGCGCGGCCGTCTGCACCGGCTCAGGAGCGGGTGAAGGAGTCCTCGTCCTCGGTGGCGGCGGCCGGCCCGGTGTGGTCTGTGACCTGGTGGTCCGGGCCGTTGACGGCCGTCTTTGCCTCCGCAAACTTCTCGTTGAGGCGGGAGTGCCGCTTGCCGTAGGCGAAGTAGATCACAATGCCGATCACCAGCCAGATGGCGAAGAAGATCCAGGTTTCGACGGCCAGGTTGGTCATCAGGTACAGGCACAGCACGGCCGAGACCACGGGCAGCACCTTGCCGAACGGCACCCGGAACGCGGGCTTCAGGTCCGGGCGCTTCCGGCGGAGGACCAGGATGCCGAGGCTGACCATCACGAACGCGGAGAGCGTGCCGATGTTGATCATTTCCTCGAGCAGGTCCACGTTGGTGAGACCGGCCACCAGGGCCACGGCGGCGCCGCAGATGATCTGGAGGCGTGCCGGCGTCGCCCGGATGGTGCTGGTCTTCGAAAGGGACCGGGGCAGCAGGCCGTCGCGGCTCATGGCCATCACCACACGGGAGAGGCCCATGAGCAGCACCATGATCACCGTGGTGAGGCCCACCAGGGAGCCGAAGGCGATGACCTTGGCGGCGTCGGTGTTGCCCACGGCTTCGAACGCGGTGGTCAGCGTGGGGTTCTTCGCCTCGGCCAGCTTGGTGTAGGAGACCATGCCGGTCAGTGCGAGCGAGACCAGGATGTAGAGCACGGTGACGATGGCCAGGCCGCCGAAGATGCCGCGCGGCAGGGTCTTCTGCGGGTTCTTGACTTCCTCTGCGGAGGTCGCGACGACGTCGAAGCCGATGAAGGCGAAGAAGACGAGCGCTGCGCCCGCGAAGATGCCCAGGGTTCCGTACTGCGCGGGGGCCGCGCCAGTGAGGAAGCCGAAGAAGGACTGCTTGAGCACGTCGGTGGCGCCGGTGCCGCCGGTAGGCTCGGAGGCCGGGACGAACGGGGTGTAGTTCTCGAACTTCACATAGCTGAAGCCGACGACGATCACGAAGAGCACCACGGCGATCTTGATCAGCGTGAACACGTTGCCGACGCGGGCGGACAGCTTTGTCCCGAGCACCAGCAGCACGGTAAACACGGCGACAATGAGGAAGGCGCCCCAGAACAGGTCCACGCCGCCCACTGAGATCGACGGCGGAACGTCCAGGCCCATCAGCGCGAAGACCTTGCTGAGGTAGATGCCCCAGTACTTGGCGATCACGGCGGCCGCGGTGAAGAGCTCCAGGATCAGGTTCCAGCCGATAATCCAGGCGAGGACCTCGCCCATGGTGGCGTAGGTAAAGACGTAGGCCGAGCCCGCCACCGGGATGGCCGTGGCGAATTCGGCGTAGCACATGATGGCGAGGGCGCAGGTGACAGCGGCGATCGCGAAGGAAATGGTGACAGCCGGGCCGGCGAAGTTGGCGGCAGCCTTGGCCCCGACCGAGAAGATACCGGCGCCGACAGCAACGGCGACGCCCATGATCATCAGGTCCCAAGTACTGAGCGAGCGCTTCAACTTGCGTCCGGGCTCATCGGCGTCTGCAATCGACTGCTCGATGGATTTGGTCCGGAAAAGGTTCATAGGAAGTCCAAAATTTCGGTAGCTGGTGGGGAAACAGACCTATTAAGGATAGTGTCCATCCACTGGACGGCCGCTTTTATCCCACTATGTGAGACGTCGGGCCGCCACCGAACGCGGACCGGGGCGGCTAGGCGGGCCAGTCCATCAGGGTCGAACGGATCAGGAAGCGCTTTCCCTCGGGCGCTTCCACGGAGAAACCACTGCCGCGGCCGGTCACGACGTCCACCGTCAAGTGCGTGTGGCTCCAGTAGTTGAACTGCTCCTTGGACATCCAGAACTCCAGCGGCTGGGGCTGGAGCCCGTCCGAAATATCGAACAGGCCCAGGAGCACGTCCGAGTCGCCGGTGAGGAACTCCCCCGCCGGGTAGCACATGGGGGACGACCCGTCGCAGCATCCGCCGGACTGGTGGAACATCAGCGGGCCGTGCTGGAGCCAGAGTTTGCGCAGCAGCTCCACGGCCTCGGGGGTAAGGGCCACCCGGGAAAAGTCCTCGCCGGGCTGCGTCACTGCGGCGTCGAGCCTGCTTTGGGTCATCGTGGCTGCTCCTGGAAGTGGGGTGGGAGTCGGGGTGGCTGGTGGGGGTTGGGGGGTGGCGCCTGGTGGGGAATCAGACGAGCAACGGGGACCGGCGAAGCGGGGCGGACCTGTCCGGTCCGCCCCGCCGCGCGGGCCGCGCGGGTTTAGAAGAAGCCGAGCTTGTTCTCGTTGTAGCTGACCAGGAGGTTCTTGGTCTGCTGGTAGTGGTCCAGCATCATGGCGTGGTTCTCGCGGCCGATGCCGGAGGACTTGTACCCGCCGAACGCGGCACCGGCCGGGTAAGCGTGGTAGTTGTTGACCCACACCCGGCCCGCCTGGATTTCGCGGCCGGCACGGTATGCGACGTTGCCGTTGCGGGACCAGACGCCGGCGCCGAGGCCGTAGAGGGTGTCGTTGGCGATGCCCATGGCGTCGTTGTAGTCGCTGAAGCGGGTCACCGAGACCACCGGGCCGAAGATCTCCTCCTGGAAGATCCGCATCTTGTTGTGGCCTTCGAAGATGGTGGGCTGGACGTAGTAGCCGCCCGCCAGGTCGCCGGAGAGCTCGGCGCGGGCGCCGCCGGTCAGGGCCTTGGCGCCCTCCTGCTGGCCGATGTCGATGTAGGAGAGGATCTTCTCGAGCTGGTCGTTGGAGGCTTGGGCGCCGAGCTGGGTGTCGGTGTCCAGCGGGTTGCCCTGGATGATCTTCTGGGTGCGGGCCAGCGCGTCGGCCATGAAGGAGTCGTAGATGCCTTCCTGGACCAGGGCGCGGGACGGGCAGGTGCAGACTTCACCCTGGTTGAAGGCGAAGAGCGTGAAGCCTTCCAGGGCTTTGTCGTAGAAGGCGTCGTTGGTGTCGGCGACGTCGTTGAAGAAGATGTTGGGGCTCTTGCCGCCGAGCTCCAGGGTGACCGGAATCAGGTTCTGGGACGCGTACTGGCTGATCAGGCGGCCGGTGGTGGTCTCGCCGGTGAAGGCGATCTTGCGGATCCGGGGGCTGGAGGCGAGCGGCTTCCCGGCCTCCACGCCGAAGCCGTTGACCACGTTGACCACGCCGGCGGGCAGCAGGTCGCTGATCAGTTCCATCAGCACCAGGATGGAGGACGGTGTCTGCTCGGCGGGTTTGAGGACGACGGCGTTACCGGCGGCCAGCGCCGGAGCCAGCTTCCAGACGGCCATCAGGATGGGGAAGTTCCACGGGATGATCTGGCCGACGACGCCGAGCGGCTCGTGGTAGTGGTAGGCGGTGGTGTCGTCGTCGAGCTGGGAGAGCCGGCCCTCCTGGGCGCGGACGGCCGACGCGAAGTACCGGAAGTGGTCGGCGGCGAGCGGGATGTCGGCGTTCAGGGTTTCGCGGATCGGTTTGCCGTTGTCCCAGGACTCGGCGACGGCGAGCATCTCGGTGTTCTCGTCGATCCGGTCGGCGATCTTGTTCAGGATGGCTGCGCGCTCGGCGACGGAGGTTTTGCCCCACGAGGGCGCCACCTTGTGCGCGGCGTCAAGCGCGAGTTCGATGTCCTCTGCGGTACCGCGGGCCACCTCGCAGAAGGCCTTGCCGGTCACCGGGGTGATGTTTTCGAAGTACTGGCCCTTGACCGGGGCGACCCATTCGCCGCCGATCCAGTTCTCGTAGCGGTCCTTGAAGGTGACCTTCGAACCATCGGTACCGGGCTGTGCGTAGACGGTCATTGCGAGCTCCTTTGCTGTGCAAGATGGGTGGCGGGAGCGGCACAGGTGTCCTGCGGCCGCCGCTGGCACCAGCCTAGGAGCGCCGGGGTTGCAAGAAGGTTGCATCCCTGTGAGCCGGATCACGCCGCCCGGCAGACCCCGGCAGGGACCCTCCCGGATTGTGCGCGCAGGGTGTGGTCAGGCGCTGAGTTCGGCTTCGAGCCGTTCGAGGTCCGCGACGACGGCGGCCCGCTTGGGTGAGCGCGGCGGCAGCAGCTTCAGCGCGGCAGTCCGGACCTCGACGTCGTCCGCGGCTTCCGGCAGCCCGGCGTACTTCAGCAGCGACTCGGCGCTGCCGTCGGTGAGCACGGCCTCCCGCAGCAGGGACGAGACCCGGTGGCGGAGCGCGTTGATCCCCGGCGCCTCGGAGCGCGGCAGGACGGAGCCCCGGTAGATCTCGAGCGCGATCCGGTGCGCGCCGCGCTGCAGGCAGCTGAGGACCTGGCCGGAATCCGGGACCAGGTCCAGCGGCAGCCGGTAAGGGCGGGACTCCGGGACGGCGTCGGGGTTGAGTTGCTGCAGGACCTTCCGCAGCCGCACCATCTCGGCACGCAGGGTCATGGTGGAACCGTCACGCGGGTAGAGCAGGGCGCTGAGCTCCTCCGCGGTCAGGCCGTCCGGGTGGGTGCTGAGCAGCGCCAGGATCTCGCTGTGCCGGGCGGAGAGTGTCACGGTGCGCCCATCGATACTGAGCAGCGCCTGGTCGCGGCCGAGCAGTTGCAGGCTGTTCCGGTAGAGGCTGCCGGTGGCGGGCCGGCCGGTCCGCCGTGCGGCACCCGCGTGGGCGGCCGGCGTGCCGGGGGTCCGGCGCCGGCCCGGTGCGGCCTGCCGGGCGGCCGCGAGCTGGAGCCGCTCCACCCGCAGGTGCGCCTGGGCCGCGGCAACGGTCGCCTCAACGAGGGACAGCGTGTGCGGCGCGACGGCGGATTCGGTGCCGGTGATGTCGACGACGCCGAGCAGCGCGCCGGAGTCGGGGTCGTGGAAGGGCACGGCGGTGCAGCTCCACGGGTGCACGGAGCGCTTGTAGTGTTCGGCGCCGGCGATCTGGATTCCGCGGCCCAGGGCCAGCGCGGTGCCCGGGGCGCTGGTTCCCACGGTGGCCTCGGACCAGTCGGCACCGGGGACGAACACCATCCCTTCGGCGCGGCGCTGCATTGCCGGGTCCCCCTCGACCCAGAGCAGCCGGCCCACCTCGTCCCCCACGGCCACGAGCATCCCGCTGTCATGGCTGGGCAGAACGAGGAGCTTGTGGATGACGGGCATGATTGCGGCCAGCGGATGCTGCCGGCGGTATTCCTCAAGTTCCTCGCGGTCCATGGCCAGCGGGGCTTCGGGATGGTCCGGGTTGGCGTGCAGCCGGGCGGAGCGTTGCCAGGATTCGCGGATCAGGCTGCGGAGCCCGGGGAGCGGTTCCCCGCCCAGGCCGAGGGATTCCAGGTGCTCATGGCCGGCGCGGGCCTGCTTCTGGCGCAGTTCCGGGCTGACTCCGTTGCCGGAACCGCGCAGGGCTGCCTGCTCGACCGGATTCTTCATTGAACTCCCACCTGAAGGGCACCCTCGGCTGCGCACCGCGTTCTGCGCACGACGGCGCACGGGAGGCGGCGCCGTCCCCCGAGTCTACGGGGCGATTCGGGCCCCCGCCAGAGGATCCGCGGGGCCTCGGCCGACGCGCCTCACGCCCCTCGACGCGCAAATCACCCCTCGACGCGGTAATACCCGGTGCGCCAGGGGATTTGCGAGTCGAGCGGCAGGATGCGCCGCGGCAGGGAGGCTCAGTCCCGGGAGATCCGGATCATCTCGTCCCGCGGCACAACCTTGATGCGTTCGCGGACGACGCCGTCGACCCCTTCGGGCGCGGTCCAGGCCGCGCCGAGGGCGAGCTCGTGCGCGTCCAGCTTGTTCCAGCCTTCCCAGGTGGTGTACTGGATGCCGCGTTCGTCGAGCAGGTCGATGATGGCCTGCGGGTCCGGGTTCTGCGCCGGCGGAAGGGTCAGCCGGTCCTCAAGCAGGAAGCCGATGGTCTCGAGGGCGTCGCCCTTGGTGTGGCCGATCAGCCCCACGGGGCCGCGCTTGATCCAGCCGGTGGCGTAGATGCCGGGCACGGTGTTGCCGTCGGCGTCCAGCACCCGGCCGCCCTCGTTGGGGATGACACCGCGCCGGGCGTCGTAGGCCAGTTCGTCCAGCGGGGACCCGTGGTACCCGATGGCCCGGTAGACGGCCTGGACCGGATAGTCGACGAACTCGCCGGTGCCCTTGACGTTGCCCGTGCCGTCCAGCTGCATCCGCTCAAACTTGATGCCGGTGACGGCGCCGGGGTGCGCGGCGTCGTCGTGGATTTCCACCGGGTTGTGCAGGAAGTGCAGGTGCAGCCGGCGGGACGACGGCTCTTCGGCCTCGGCGTGTTCCTCGACCAGCCAGTTGCCCAGGGTGTTGACCATGGTCTTGATCTGGTTGTTGGTGCGGATTGCCTCGTCGGAGGCTTCGTCAAACTCGAAGTCCTCCGGGTAGAGCACGATGTCGACGTCGTTGGCGTGGCTGAGTTCGCGCAGTTCCAGTGGGGTGAACTTCACCTGCGCCGGCCCGCGGCGGCCGAAGACGTGGACGTCCGTGACCGGCGAATCCTTGAGGGCGCGGTACACGTTGTCCGGGATCTCGGTGACCAGCAGGTCGTCCGCGTGCTTGACCAGCATCCGGGCGACGTCGAGGGCCACGTTGCCGTTGCCGATCACGGCGATTTCCTTGGCCTCCAGCGGCCAGTCCCGGGAGACGTCCGGGTGGCCGTCGTACCAGGAGACAAAGTCGGCGCCGCCGAAGGAGCCCTCAAGATCGACGCCGGGGATGTCCAGGTCCGCGTCCTTGATGGCGCCGGTGGAGAAAATCACGGCGTCGTAGAAGGCGCGGAAATCGTGCAGGGTCAGGTCCCGCCCGTACGTGACGTTGCCGAGGAAGCGGATGTCGCCGCGGTCCAGGACCTTGTGCAGGGCATTGACGATGCCCTTGATGCGGGGGTGGTCCGGCGCCACGCCGTAGCGGATGAGGCCGTAGGGCGCGGGGTAGGCCTCGAACAGGTCGATGCTGACTTCGAAGTCGCCGTCCTTGACCTCGTTGGACTTGGTCAGGATGTCAGCGGCGTAGACACCGGCCGGTCCTGCGCCGACGATCGCGACGCGGAGGGGACGTTTGGACGGAGATTCGGCCGTGTTGGACACCGGGAGCCCTTCTGAGTCATAGCGGGTGCGCCGGAAGTAACAGCGCACAGTCCCCTATTCTAAATGTCCCCGCGCCGTGCCGTGCCCGGCGGCAGGAATAGCCGCCCGGAGGGTGGTGTTATTGGTCTTGTGTCTATCTCCGACGGCTCCCCCGTTTCCGCAGCCTTGACGTCCCCGGCCGACGCCGCTCCCGCCCCGGGAGCCGCCCCCGTCGCGGGCAGCTCGTCCGCGACGGTGTCGGAGCTGAAGGCCGTGGACAAGGACACGACGACGGGAATCCTGTTCGGGATCGGCGCTTACGGTTTGTGGGGCCTGCTTCCGCTGTACTTCTTTGTGCTGCAGCCGGCCAGCGCCGTCGAAATCGTGGCCAACCGTGTGGTGTGGTCCCTGCTCTTCTGCGTCCTGCTGATCACCGTAACCCGCACCTGGCGGGTGATCGGGGCCGCGTTCCGGAACCGGACCGTGATCGGCCCGCTCGGCCTGGCGGCCGGCCTTATCGCCGTGAACTGGCTGACCTACACGTACGGCGTGACCACGCGCCAGGCCGTCGAGACGTCGCTGGGCTACTTCATCAACCCGCTCGTTTCGGTGCTGCTGGGCGTCTTTGTGCTGAAGGAGAAGCTCCGCCCGCTGCAGTGGGCCGCCGTCGGGATCGGCTTCGTCGCCGTCGGTGTCCTGACCTACTCCTACGGCAAGCTGCCGTGGATCGCCCTGACCCTGGCCTTCAGCTTTGGGCTCTACGGCTTCGTGAAGAAACGGGTGGGACCTCGGGCGGATGCGATCACCAGCCTCTCCGTGGAGACCATCGTGCTCTCCCCGCTCGCCGGCGTCACCATGATTGTCCTCGCCACCACCGGGGCCGCGTCCCTGACCACCCAGGGCGCAGGACACTTCTGGCTACTCGTCGCCTCCGGCGTCATCACGGCCGTTCCGCTGCTGTTCTTCGGCGCGTCCGCCCGGCGGCTGCCGATGACCACCATCGGGCTGCTGCAGTACTTCGCCCCGGTGCTGCAGTTCATCGTGGCCCTGGTGGTCTTCAAGGAAGCCATGACCCCGGAGCGCTGGATCGGGTTCGGCGTCGTCTGGCTCGCACTGCTGCTGCTGACCGCGGACATGCTGCGGACCGCCCGGAAGAATTCCGTGACGCGCCGGCTGGCCCGGGCCGCCGCCTAGGCGAACGCACCCGGCGGCGGCGCCGGTTCAGTACTCCGGGCCCTTAGTCTTCCGGGCTTGAGTCGATGCGCTCGTAGTCGCGCGGCACCACGACCATGGGCACGGGGAGGGCCCGCAGGACCTTGTTGGCCGTGCTGCCGATAAAGAGCTTGTTCTTCTCCGCCAGGCGCGACGAGCCCACGATCAGGATCTCGGCGTCGTCCCATTCCAGGTCATCGATAGCCTCCTCGATGGTGCGGCCGTGTGCCACCTCGACGCTGGCGTGGTGGCCTTCGGGCAGCCGCTCGGCCGCGGCCTTGAGGACCGTGTTGGCGTGGACGTGCGCGGCGTTGACGTTTTCGCCGCCGTCGCCCTCGGCGTCGAGCTCCACCAGCGATACCAGCCGCAGCGGCACGCCGCGGCGGCCGGCCGAGGCAATCGCAACATCAATGGCTGCCTCCGCGCCCGTCCGTTCCCCGACGGCGAGGGTCAGCCGGGTGATGGCGTCGGTGTGCCGGTAGCCGCGGGGCGCCAGGGCCACCGGCACCGGGGAGGCGTGCAGCAGGGCGTTGGCCACGCTGCCCACGCTGTACCGCTTGAAGAGGCCGTTGCTCGCCGCACCCACCACGATCAGGCCGGCCCGGTACTCCTTGGCGGCGTCGATCAGGCCGGCGGCGAAGGAGTCCGCCTGCCGCACGTGGAAGCGGGCCTCCAGGCCCTCGGGGACCAGGGCCAGTCCCTGCCGCTCGGCCGTGAGCACGGACTGCTCGGCGACGCTGACGCGGTTTCCCTGCGGATTCAGCGCGACGTACGGGGTCTTGCGGTCCACCACGTGGACCAGGTCCAGATGGGCGCCCTGGGCGCGGGCCATGGCCGAAGCCAGCGCAACGGCGTCGGCGCCGCGGTCGTTGGGTGTGTAGCCAACTACGTATCGCATGTAAGAACCCCTTATGGGTCTGGGGCAGAATCCAGCTTGGCTCCGGGGGTCCGGGCGACGTCGGCCGGTCTGCGTTCCTGCAGTGGTAGGAACGACTCTAGCCCAGCGCTGCCGCGAATTGTGGGTAACTTTCGGTCCCCGGACGCGCACGAGCCGCGGACTGGTCAGTCCGCGGCTCGTGGGCGTGGCGTCCGGGTATCCCCGGGTGTGGTTCAGGCGTTGGCGCGGACCGCCGCGGCGAGGACCTCGAGGCCGTCCAGCAGCAGTTCGTCGCTGATGACCAGCGGCGGCAGGAGCCGGATGACGTTGCCGTAGGTGCCGCAGGTGAGGATAATGACACCCTCCTTGAGGCAGGCGGCGGCCACGGCCTTGGTCAGCTCCGGGTTGGGTTCCTTCGAACCGGCCTGGACCAGTTCCACCGCGAGCATGGCGCCGCGGCCGCGGATGTCGCCGACCACGGAGAGCTCGGAGGCGAGTTCGCGCAGCTTGCCGACGGCGAGCTCCTCGATGTGGCGGGCACGGGCGTTGAGGTCGTACTGCTCCATCGAGCCGATGGCGGCCAGCGCAGCGGCACAGGCCACCGGGTTTCCGCCGTAGGTGCCGCCGAGGCCGCCCGGGTGGACGGCGTCGAGCAGGTCGGCGCGGCCGGTGATGGCCGAGAGCGGCATGCCGCCGGCGATGCCCTTGGCCATGGTGATGATGTCCGGGACGACGCCTTCGTGGTTCACGGCGAACCATTCGCCGGTGCGGCAGAAACCGGACTGGACCTCATCGGCGATGAAGACGATGCCCTTGTCCTTGGCCCAGGCGGCCAGTGCGGGCAGGAAGCCCTCGGCCGGGACGATGAAGCCGCCCTCGCCCTGGATCGGTTCGATGATGATGGCGGCCACGGATTCGCCGCCGATCTGCTTCTCGATCATGGTGATGGCGCGCTTGGCGGCCTCGGCACCGGTGATCTCCGGGTTCTCCTCGCGGAACGGGTAGCTCATCGGCATGCGGTAGACCTCGGGCGCGAACGGGCCGAAGTTGGTCTTGTACGGCATGGCCTTGGCGGTCAGGGCCATGGTGAGGTTGGTGCGGCCGTGGTAGGCGTGGTCGAAGGCGACGACGGCGTCCCGGCCGGTGGCGAGGCGGGCCACCTTGATGGCGTTCTCCACGGCTTCGGCGCCGGAGTTGAACAGCACCGTGCGCTTCTCGTGGTCGCCGGGCGTGAGGCGGTTCAGCTGCTCGGCGACGGCGACGTAACCCTCGTAGGGCGTGACCATAAAGCAGGTGTGGGTGAAGTGCTCCACGGCCTCCTTGACGGCGCCGACGACGGCGGGGTCTGAGGCGCCGACGCTCGTGACGGCGATGCCGGCGCCGAGGTCGATGAAGGAGTTGCCGTCAACGTCCTGGATGATGCCGCCGTCGGCGTCGGCGACGTACACCGGGACGCTGGAGGCGACGCCGGAGGCGACGACGGCTTTGCGGCGTTCGGTCAGGGCGACGGACTTGGGGCCCGGGAAGTCGGCCTGGACGCGGCGCTTCTGCTCAAGACGGAAGCTGATGTCGTGTGCGGTGGTGGTCATGGGGAGGCCTTTCTGGGCGGGAAACGGGCGGCCGGGCCCGGCAGCGGCGTCAATCGACGGGGCTGCCCGGCGGCGGCGGGAGTGGCAGGGTGGGGTCGCTGGGCGGAGCTCTAAGCGTCCAGCGCGCTCATAACGTGCTTGATGCGGGTGTAGTCCTCAACCCCGTACATGGACAGGTCCTTGCCGTAGCCGGACTGCTTGAAGCCTCCGTGCGGCATCTCGGCCGTGAGGAGGATGTGAGTGTTGATCCAGACGGCACCGAAGTCCAAATCGCGGCTGACGCGCATGGCCGTGCCGTGGTCCGTGGTCCAGACGCTGGAGGCCAGGGCGTATTCGACGTCGTTGGCCAGCTCGATGGCCTCCGCCTCGGTGCGGAACTTCTGCACCGTGATGACCGGGCCGAAGGTTTCCTTCTGCACCACGTCGTCGGTCTGCTTGGCGCCGGTGATGATGGTGGGTTCGAAGAAGAAGCCCTGCTCCCCCGCGCGGTGGCCGCCGGTTTCGATCCTGCAGTTTGCCGGCAGGTGCTCCACGACGGAGGTGACCGCGTTGAAGTGGTTCACGTTGTTCAGCGGACCGAAGTAGTTGTCCTCGTCGTTCTGGGAGCCCGTGTGCAGGGTCTTGGTGTGCTCCACCATGGCGGCAACGACGTCGTCGTGGACGGAGTCCTCAACCAGCACCCGGGTGATGGCGGTGCAGTCCTGGCCGGCGTTGAAGAAGGCGAACTCCGCGATGGCGGCGGCGCTCTTTTTGATGTCGGCGTCCTTGAAGACAATGGCGGGCGCCTTGCCGCCGAGTTCGAGGTGCGCTCGCTTGAGGCCCTTGGCCGCGCCGGAGGCGACGGCGATCCCGGCCCGGACGGAACCGGTGATGGAGACCAGGCCGGGGACCTTGTGTTCGACCATCATGGCGCCGGTCTCGCCCGTGCCGAGGACGACGTTCAGGACACCGGCCGGGAGGATGTCGCCGGCGAGGCGGGCCAGGACCAGGGTGGACTCCGGGGTGGTGTCCGAGGGCTTCAGGACCACGGTGTTGCCCGCGGCGAGGGCGGGGCCGATCTTCCAGATCGCCATCAGGAACGGGTAGTTCCACGGGGCCACCTGGGCCACGACGCCGATCGGTTCGCGGCGCACGTAGGAGGTGTGGCCCTCAAGGTATTCCCCGGCGGACTTGCCTTCCAGGAGGCGGGCAGCACCGGCGAAGAACCGCAGCTGGTCGGCGCCGGCGGCGACTTCCTCGGCGGCGATCAGGGACCGGACCTGGCCGGTGTTGCGGTGCTGGGCTTCGACCAGTTCGTCGCTGTTGGCCTCGACGGCGTCGGCGAGCTTGAGCAGCATCAGCTGGCGCTGGGCGGGGGTGACGTGCTTCCAGCTGGCGAAGGCGTCCTTCGCGGCGGTCATGGCGGCGTCGACGTCGGCCTGCACGGACACCGGCGACTTGGCCACGACGTCGCCGTTCGTCGGGTTCACGATGTCCAGCAGGGCTGTGCCGGCGGGGGTGACGAATTCGCCGTTGATGAAGTTCTGCAAGGTTTGAACCACGGTGTACAACCTCTTTCGTGCTGGCCTGGAGCAGGCAGGTAGGAAGGATCTGCGACTGCTCCGAGCCTATGCCACGGGGCCAAGGCGGGGAATAGGCAGCTGCACACCGTCTGCGGCAGACTTTAGTGCGGTTGACCAGCCCCCGGTTATCCTCTTTTTATGGCCATTTCACTCGCCGCCCTGCTGGGGGTGCCGTCCCTCAAGCTGACGAAGTCCGGGCTCGCGGAGACCACCTGGCACCAGGACATCCACTGGGTCGCGGTGACCGAGCAGGAAGACCCGCAGCGCTTCCTGAACGGCGGCGAACTGATCCTCACCACCGGGATGCGGCTCCGGACCGCGCCCGAGCAGCGCCGCTTTGTCCGCCAGGTCCAGCGTGCAGGCGCGGTGGGGATCGGCTTCGGCATCGGGCTGACCCACGACGCCGTGCCGCCCGCCCTGATCGCGGAGGCCAACCGCTGGGGATTGCCCGTGGTGGAAGTGCCGTACGAGACGCCCTTCATCGCGATCGGCAAGCTCGTGGCCGATGCCCAGTCCGCGGACCACTACGCCAAACTGGAACGCCTGATCGCCGGGCACCAGGTGCTGGCCCGGGCGCTGCTGACCGGCGGCGGCCTCAGCGAGCTGCTCAAGCACCTCGGCTCCATGCTGCGCACCGAAATCGTCCTGACCCAGTTCACGGCGCAGCTCTACAACAGCGCTGCGGGCAGTCCGGCCCCGACGGCGGAGGGCTGGGCGTCGTACCCCATCCCGACCGGCCGGCGCGACGCCTGCACCCTGTGGGTGCGGCATCCGTTCGAGGACTCGGGGATTGTGGGTTATGCGCAGAACCTGATCAGCGTCGAGCTCAACAACATGGTCAAACAGCGCCAGGCCCAGCGAGCCCTTGCCGGGCAGGTGCTGGAGGACGTCATCCACGGGACGCTCGACGCTACCGAGGCCACCCGGCGCCTGGCCGGCATCGGAGTCAACAGCACCCGCAAGAACGTGGTCCTGCTGGCGGAATCGGCGGCCCATACCAAGCAGCTGGGCAGCAGCTCTCTGCCGCAGCCGCTGGCGGCGGCGGTGACTGCCGTCGTCGGCAAGGACCTGGTGGTGCTGGTCAACGACGACGGCAGCGGCGCGAGTGCCCTGGCCCGGAGCCTCAGCGACCACCTCGCCGAGGCCGGAATTCACGCCACGATCGGCATCGGCGGGGCCTACACCAAACCGAACGGCCTGCGCTGGAGCTATTTCGAGGCGCGCGACGCCGCGAGCCACGGCCTGCCCGTCAACGAGCCGGAGCGGTTGAGCCTGACCTCGCTATTGCTGGCCAGTGAGGACGTGCCGCTGGCGGACATGGCCAACGAGTCCCTGAACCCGCTCCGGCAGTTTGATGCTGCCCACGGCGCTGAACTGATGACCACCCTGGAGAGCTACCTGGGCAACAACGGGTCGGTCGCCGCAGTGGCCGAGGAGCTGACCCTGCACCGCAACACGGTGCGCTACCGGCTGGCCCAGATCACTGAGTTGACCGGTTACGACCCCGCCCAGACCGCGGACCGGGTGCAGCTGTGGCTGGCCCTGGCCGTGCAGCGGCTCAGCTCCCGGCACCCGCGCTGAGGCACTCCCCCGTAGCCCGGGAGGGCCGTGTCACTGGGCGAGATCTTCGCCACTAAAGGCCGGGGCTGAAACGTCAGACGTCTAACCTTTAGGAATGGTTAGCAACACTGCGGCACCCGTCGCTTCCCCGCCCGTTCAACCGGGGACCCCCCGCCCGCGCGGCGTGGTGGTGGCTGGCGTCGTGGCACTCGTCCTGATCGGGCTCAACCTGCGCGCCGGCATCACCGGGGCCGCGGCCCTGTTCCACGAACTGCAGCAGGTCCTCGGCTACGGGCCGCTGATCGCCGCACTGCTCCCCTCGATCCCCACCCTGTGCTTCGCTGTGGCGGGGGCCGCCACCTCCTGGCTGACCCGGCACCTGGGCCTCGAAAAGGCCATCCTGCTCTCGCTGGCCATGCTCGCCGGGGGCCTGCTGCTGCGCGGTGTCCCCTCCACCGGGATGCTGCTGGCCGGCACCGTGGTGGGCATGTCCGGCCTGGCGGTGTGCAACGTCGCGATGCCGTCCTTCATCCGCACCCACTTCGCCGACCGGACATCCCTGATGACGGCCGTGTACACGGTGACAATGACCACCGGCGCCACAGTGGTGGCCATGCTGATCGTCCCGGCGGCCCAGCAGCTCGGGTCGCCGTCGGCCGGCCTGGGCACCATCGGCATCCTGGCGCTGTCCGCGTGCCTGGGCTTCCTGCCGATTGCCGTGCACGCGCACCGCAACGCTCCGGCAGCCAAGGCCGGCCGGATCTCGCCGTGGCCGTTGCTGCGGACCCGCACCGGAGTGCTGATCACGCTCGGCTTCACGGTCCAGGCGCTCCTGGCCTACGCCGTGCTGAGCTGGTTCCCGTATCTGCTGGCCACCCGCGGCCTAACCACTTCCGAGAGCGGGCTGATGTTCGGCCTGATGCAGCTGGTCTCGGTCCCTGCCGGAATGATCCTCGTCGCCATCGGCTCCCGCCCCCGGAGGCTGCGCCTGGCCTTCCACCTGGCGACGATGACGATGGCACTGGGAGTCCTGGCGATGCTGGTCCTGCCTGTTTCCTGGGCAGCGCTGACGGCCGTCCTCCTCGGCTTCGGGCTCGGGATCTTCCCGTTGGTCATGGTGATGATCAGCCGCAGCGGACGGACCCCGGCCGAGACGACGGCGCTCTCCACCGTGGCCCAGTCGGCCGGCTACCTGCTGGCTACCGTCGGCCCGTTCGGCATGGGACTGCTGCACAGCGCCACAGGCGCCTGGACGCTCCCGCTGGCACTGCTGTTCGCCATCGCCCTGGGCCAGATCGCCGTCGGGCAGCTGCTCACGGCAGGAGCTGGCCGGCACCCTGCCGGACGGGCGGCAACAAAGGCCGGAACACCTAAGGAAGCCGGGCAATGAAGACACCGGGCGCACCGCACCGGGCTCCGCTGGCCGAAGAAGTGACCGCCAAACTGCGCGCCTCGATCCACTCCGGGGAGTGGCCGCTGCAGCAGCGGATTCCCGCCGAGCCGGAGCTGATGGCGGCTCTGGGAGTCTCGCGGGGGACCTTGCGGGAGTCCATCAAGGCCCTCGCCCACAGCGGGATGCTTGAGGTCCGGCAGGGTGACGGAACGTACGTGCGCGCCACCAGCGAAATCTCCGGCGCGGCGCAGCGGATGTACCAGGACCATTCCCAGGCCCACATCCTGGAGGTCCGGGTGGGCCTGGACACCCAGGCCGCCCGGCTCGCGGCCCGCCATGCCACCGACGCGGATGTTACGGCGATGGGGATACTCCTGGCGCAGCGCAGCGCGGCCTGGCTGGCTGGCGACTTCGCCGGCTGGGCGCAGGCGGATTGGGACTTCCATATCATGGTGGCGCAGGCGTCAGCCAACCCGCTGCTGCACGAGCTCTACGTCAGCTTCGGCGGGGTATTCCACCGGGACCTGCTCCGCCAGCAGCGTCGGGACGGCTTCAACGGGCTCCCCGATGAGGGGCACGGGGAGCTGGTGGACGCCATCGCCGGCCGTGACGAAGCCGCCGCCGTCGAAAGCGTCCACCGCAACCTTGATGCCTGCGCGGACTGGATCCGGTCCGTCTAGCGGGACAGGCCCTTGAAGACGTTCTTGGGCCGCTGCATTTCGCCGTGCTTGGCGCCGAGGACAACAACCCAGCCGGCGAAGACCGGAATGGCCCACTGCAGGATTTTCAGCTGCTGCTGCGCGGAACGCAGCTCGTCGGAGGCGCCCGGCTTGGGCTCGGTGGCGCCTTCGGCCCCCTCGGCCGCAAGCTTCTCCACCTTGGCGCCCTGCATGCCGGCGTAGAGGGTGACGGCGGCGCCGGCCAGGGTGACCACCGACTTGTAAATGCTCAGCCGGGTGACTCCGTCCTGCTTGGCCATCCGGCCCTTGTTCTCCCACATGATCGCGAGACCGGAGAGGAAGTGCGCGCCGAAGGCCGCCGTCTGGTACGGGGCCCACTTCTTCCAGCCGAGGCTGGAGAGGCGGGTCCGCTCGGCGGGATCCTTGGCCTCTGCCGTGGCGCCATTCAGCCCAATGGCGCCCATCAGCGAACCGCCGAACCAGGCGCCGGCGGTGAGGTCGTGGATGGATCGGGCTACGAGGTTACCTGACATGGTGAGCTTCCTATCGTGCGACGTCGAATTCGAAAGTGGTGCCGCCAGCTGCGGGCACGCACCACGGACATAGTAAGCACACTTAGCACCAAGGCGGAAGCGGGTGCCCGCGGCGCGTAAGCTCGTGGCCATGGGAGAACACCGTTGAGCAAGGACCTGCCGGGCGGTGCCGCGGCGCACTCCCCCGAGGCCGCCATCGGGGAGGCTGCCGACGCCGCCGAGGCCGCCTCCAACAGCAAGGTGCTGGACGTCATCGCCCGCTGGGGCTTCGCCGTAATGGCACTGCTCCACGTGGTAATCGGCGCGATCGCGGTCGCGCTGGTGCTCGGCGCGCCGGGTCAGGCCGAGCCGACCGGCGCAATTGAGCAGCTTGCCGCGAACCCGTGGGGACCTGCCGTGATGTGGCTGTGCTGCGTCGGATGCGCGGGTCTGGCAGTGTGGCAGCTGAGCGAGGCCACCCTGCGGGCCCGGCGCCTGCCGCGCGGCCAACGGCTGGGCAAGCTGGTCTCCTCCGGCTTCCTGGCGATCGCGTACGGCAGCATCGGCTTCACTTTCGCCAACTTCGCCCTGGGCTTCCGCAGCGATTCGGGCGAGTCCACCGCCGCGTTCAGCGAGGCCCTGATGAACCGGCCCCTGGGCGCTCCGCTGCTGGTCGGCCTGGGCCTGACGGTGGGCGGGATCGGGATTTACTTTGTGGTCAAGGGCCTGGGCAAGAAGTTCAAGGAAGAGCTGGCGCATTTCGAGGGCACACACCGCGGCCATCTCATCAGCGTCCTCGGTGTGGCCGGGCACGTAGCGAAGGGGCTGGCCCTGGTGCTGACCGGCCTGCTGTTTGTGATGGCGGCGGTGACCCACGACCCCGGGTCGTCCACCGGGCTCGACGGCAGCCTCAAGGCGCTGCAGCACCACCCCTTCGGCCCGTACCTGCTCCTGGCGATCGGCGCCGGGTTTATGGCCTACGGGGCCTTCGCGCTGGTCCGCGCCCGGTTCGGCCGGATGTAGCCCCGGCTGGATGTAGCTCCGCTCAGCGGAGCGGGACGACGTCGCCCTCCTGGTACAGCAACGCCCTGACCTCCGATTCGGCCGAATCCCGGCGCTTCGGGTCGATGGTTTCGCCGGCCGCGAAGTGGTCCAGCAGCCGCGGGTCCACGTAGCTCTTCCGGGCGATCGACGGCGTGTTGCCGAGCACCGCGGCGGCGTCCACCATGGCCCGGCTGATGGCCCGCTTCCGGGCCGAGACCTTGGTCTGCGGTCCGCTGTCGGCAAGGCTGATGGCCGCCGCCACGGTCCCGCGCAGGGTACGGAAGTCCTTCGCAGTGAAGTCCCCGCCGGTGCGCACCTTGACGTACTCGTTGATCTCGGCGCTGGTCACCGGGTGCCAGCTGCGGCCGTTTTTGTAGGCCAGCAGGCGGGCGTTGCCGCCGCGGCGCTTCAGCGAGCGGACGACGGCGGCGAGGTCGGCGTCGTCGATCCTCGACTCCCAGGTTTTCCCGCTCTTGGCGGGGAAGCTGAGCCGGAGTTCGTCGTTGCGCAGCCTGACGTGGGCGCACAGCAACGTGGCCAGGCCGTGGCTGCCGTTCTCGTTGGTGTACCGCTCCGAGCCGACACGCAGCGATCCGGTGTCCAGCATCCGGAAGGCGGCCGCCAGCACCCGTTCGCGGGTGAACCCGTCGGTGCGCAGGTCCAGCGTCACCAGCCGGCGTGCGGAGGGCAGGGTTTCGGCGAGCTGCAGGGAGCGGTCGAACTTCAGCCGGTCTTTCCGCTCCCGCCAGCTCGGATGGTAGATGTACTGGCGCCGGCCGACGGCGTCGACTCCTGTCGCCTGGATGTGGCCGTTCTCGTAGGGGGCGATCCAGACGTCGGTCCACGCCGGCGGGATGCCGATGCTCTCCAGGCGCTCCCGGACCGGGCCGGCCGGCAGGGTTGAGCCGTCCAGGTCCTTGTAGCTGAACCCGGTTCCGGCCGGAACCCGGCGGTAGCCGCGGCCGGACGCGTTGCTGTGACGGAGCCTCATCGGCCGGTTCCTGGGTGCCTGGCGGTGTCCATGACGGTAAGCCTACTGACTACCTGCCGGGAATGCCGCCTTCCCGACGCGGCGAAGGGCGCGGCGGGGCGCCTAGACCTCCGCGGCGACCCCGCCGCGGGAAATCTCCACCATGTCGCCGCGCGGAACCACCTTGATGCGTTCGCGCTGGACGCTGCCGGTTTCGGCGCTGGCCTTTTCCCCGAGCGAGCGCTCGTGGGCATCCAGCGCCAGCCAGCCTTCCCAGCTGGTGTACTGCACGCCGCGGCCATCCAGCAGCCCGACGATGGCCTCCGGCGCGGGCGCCGCGGCCAAGGGCAGGGTTTCGCGGTCTTCCAGCAGGTAGGTCACGGTTTCCAGCGCGTCGCCCTTGGTGTGCCCGATCAGGCCGACCGGACCGCGTTTGATCCAGCCGGTGGCGTAGATGCCGGGCACCTGGGCGCCGGCGGCGTCCAGCACCCGGCCGCCGTCGTTCGGGACCACGCCCCTGCTGTGGTCGAACTCGACCTCAGGCAGGGCGGAGCCGAAGTAGCCGATGGCACGGTACACGGCCTGGACCGGGTAGTCGACGAACTCCCCGGTGCCGCGGGCGTTGCCGGTGCCGTCGAGTTCGGTGCGCTCAAACTTGATCCCGGCGACGCGGCCGGGGGTGGCGGCGTCGTCGTAGACCTCAACCGGGCTGTGCAGGAAGTGCAGGTGCAGCCGGCGGGAGGCGGTCAGCTCGGAGAGGTCCTCGGGCTGCTCGGCGATCCAGTTGGTGAGCGTGCCCACCATGGTCTTGGTCTGGTTGTTGCCCTGGATCTGCCGGTCCGATTCGGCGTCGAATTCGAAGTCCTCGGCGTAGAGGATGATGTCGACGTCCTTGGAGTGGGACAGTTCGCGCAGCTCCAAGGGCGTGAACTTCACCTGGGCCGGTCCGCGGCGGCCAAAGACGTGGACGTCCGTGACCGGGGAGGCCTTGAGACCGGCGTAGACGTTGTCCGGGATTTCGGAGACCAGGAGGTCGTCGGCGTGCTTGGAGAGCATCCGGGCGACGTCCAGGGCCACGTTGCCGTTGCCGATGACGGCGACTTCCTTGGCGTCCAGCGGCCACTCGCGGGGCACGTCCGGGTGGCCGTCGTACCAGGAGACGAAGTCGGCGCCGCCGTAGGAGCCCTCGAGTTCGATGCCGGGGATGTTCAGGTCCGCGTCCTTGATGGCGCCGGTGGCGAAGATGACGGCGTCGTAGTGCGTGCGGAGGTCCTCGAGGGTGAGGTCTGTGCCGTAGTCCACGTTGCCGAAGAACCGGATGTCGCCGCGGTCCAGGACCTTGTGCAGGGCGTTGACGATGCCCTTGATGCGCGGGTGGTCAGGGGCCACGCCGTAGCGGATCAGGCCGTAGGGGGCCGGGTAGCGGTCGAAGAGGTCGATGCTGGCCGTGAGGTCGCCGCTCTTGACGGCCTCGCTCTTGGTCAGGATGTCTGCGGCGTAGACACCGGCGGGGCCGGATCCGACGACGGCGACGCGCAGCGGGCGGGCGGCAGTTCCTACGGGGGTGTTCGTTGACACGGCTGTGTTCCTTTGGTCTTCTGCATCCGTTGCTCCGTACGTGCCCTTTTCGGGTCTGAAAAGGGCCGTTTCGGAGCAATCGACGGGGTTAGGGGGTCAGTACGCGGGTCTTGGCAGTGCGGGGCTCGTTCGGGGAGGTGGTGCTGTAGTCCGCGGTCTTGAAGTGCGACGGCGCGAACGGACTGACCCGGACCACGTCGCCAATGACGATCACGGCAGGGTTCGCGACGCCGGCCGCCTCCGCCTGATCCGCGATGGTCCCGAGCGTTCCAATGGTCACCCGCTGATTCGGCAGGTAGCCATTCTCTACGATGCCAACAGGGGTCCCGGCTGGCAAACCGGCGCGTCCCAGCGAGGCCGCGGAATCGCGGAGCTGGCCCACGCCCATGAGCAGGATCACGGTGTGGTCGGCCCGGGCGGGAACTTCGGAGAGCTCCTCGTGGCCGGTGACAACGCTGAAGCCTTTGGCGAGGCCGCGGTGCGTGACCGGGATTCCGGCGGCGGCCGGCACGGAGACGGCGGATGTGACTCCGGGAACCACTTCGACCTCGACGCCGTGGTGCCGGCAGTGCTCGGCTTCCTCGCCGCCGCGGCCCAGGACATAGGGATCGCCGCCCTTGAGCCGGACCACCCGGTGGCCCTGCCGGGCTTCCTCGACCAGGATCCGGTTGATCTCGGCCTGCGGGACGGGGTGGTGGCCGGGGGTTTTGCCGACCTCGATGACCCGGACGTCGGGCGCCAGTTCCGCCAGCAGTTCGCGCGGGCCGAGCCGGTCGGCGACCACGACGTCGGCCTGGCCCAGGAGCCTGCGGCCGCGGACGGTGATGAGTCCGGTGTCCCCGGGGCCGCCGCCGACGAGGGCCACGGTGCCAGCTCCGGTGCCGGCACCTGCGCCGGGCCTGTGCCGCCGCAGCGGCAGGTCCCCGGAGTCCAGGGCGGTGGCGACGGCGTCGCGCAGGGCCATGGCGCGGCGCGGGTCTCCCCCGGCGTTGACCGCGATCTTGACGTCGTCAAGGACGGCGACGGCGGGCGTCCAGGCCGCGGAGGCTTCGTGGTTGGAGGCGTTGACGCACCAGATGCGCTGGGCTTCGGCGTCGGCGGCAACCCGGGCGTCGACGTCGGCGTCGCCCGTGGCCGTCTGCACGAACCAGGCGCCGTCGACGTCGGAGCTGCGGTAGGCGCGCGGCTGCCAGTCGAGGAGGCCGGCAGCGGCGAGGTCGTTCAGGGCGGGGCAGGCGAGCGGGGCGACCACTGTGACGAGGGCGCCGGCGTCGAGCAGTCCCTTGGCGCGGCGGGCGGCGACGGGTCCGCCGCCGACCACCAGCACCGGGCGGCCGAGCAGCCGCAGCGCCGTGGGGTAAATGTCCTGAATAGCCATGCATCGACGATAGGGCGGCGTCATCGGGCGGAACAACGGTCCGGAAACACCAGTTCACGCAGGGTAACGGGGCGTCACATGCGGGGTGGGCCGCGGCGGTTGCGCGCCGGGCCGAGGCAGGCACGGACGCCGGTTCGGGGCACTTTGACGGGCGGACCAGCCTCGTTGGGGCAGAAATGACGGCGCGTCCGTGTCAATGTGCCCCCGCGGTGCAGGTCTGCGGGAGCACAAGGAGCGACCTCGCCGGCCCCGGCCGGTCAGTGTCGGCGCTCACCCTTACAATAACTCCGACCGGGCTAGCCGGTCTCAAATGGGGGAAGGGGACTTAGTTGTCTCTGCATAGAAGTGTCCTTAATCGGACGCGTCCTGGCGGCATGACCAGGACAGTAGCCACGGCCGGGAGCATCGCACTGCTCGCCGGTCTTTTGATGGCTCCGGCAGCGCAGGCGCTGCCGATGGAGACCAGCACGGTTTCGGACCAGCCGACTCCTGCACCGGTGGTACCGCCGGGCGAGACGACGCCGGCGGTTGATCCGCCCGCTACTCCGGAAAACATCAATCCGCCGGTCATCGAGGGCGACCCCGTTGCCGGTGGAACTCTCACCTCAACGGGGGGCCAATGGAGCGGCGCCGGCTGGATCAAATACCGCTGGATCATCGACGGCGTCACGGTTCGAGCGGCCGACCACCCGGTCGGCGAGGGTGACACGTTGCCGATTGATCCGTCGATGGCAACCAAGTCGGTTCAACTGACAGTGCTTGCCTCACTGGAAGCGCAGGGGGCCGGCACCGAACAGTCCGCCGCACCGGTAACTGTCCGTTCAGGGGCATTTGTGGGGGCCGGCTGGAACACCGCCATAGCCGGCAAGCCGGTCGTCGGACAGTCACTGTCGCTGAGTGGGCCTACCTGGAGCAATGCTGAACCGGGCGCCGTAGTTGGCTACCAGTGGTATCGCGGATCTAGCTCCATCGCCGGCGCGACAGGCCCCAGCTACATTGTCGCCGCTGCCGACGTCGCGCAAAAGCTATGGGCCAAGGTGACGCTGTCCGCACCGGGCTTCACCTCCGTAGAATTCACCTCAGCCCAAGTCACCGGCGGCAACGGGAGTTTCTCGGCGGCGCCGGTCCCGACCGTCAGTGGTGTCGCCAGGGTGGGCCAGGTGCAGGGTGCCAACGCCGGCACGTGGACGCCGACTGGTGCAACATTGTCGTACCAGTGGTACCGCGGAACGGGAGCCATCTCGGGCGCCGTCAGCCGCACGTACACCACGACGGCTCTCGATTACGGCAAGTCGCTTAAGGTCAGGGTGAGGGCAACCAAGCCCGGTTACACAACGCTGGACCGTTTCTCGGCTGCTCGCTCGATTGCAGCCGGCACGATTGCGGCCACGAAGTCACTGGCAGTAACCGGAACCCACCGCTACGGGCAGACAGTCAAAATTTCCCAAGGGTGGACGCCCGGTTCGACTATCCGTTACCAGTGGTATCGGAACGGCGTCGCCGTCAGGGGCGGGACCGGTTCCGCCCTTCATCTGAGCAGCGGCTACATCGGTGCCCGGGTGAATGTGAAAGTGACAGTATCCAAAGCCGGATACACCACACGATCGGCTGCAACCCGGTCGATCACCGTCGGCAAGGCACTCATTAGTCTCCGGACGGCTCCGAGGGTCACCGGAGCAACCTCTCTCGGGGCGACCCTGACAGCCTACGTGGGCACCTACTCGCCGGCCCCGTCGGCCTACTCCTACCAGTGGTACCGCAATGGCGTCGCGATCTCAGGCGCCCGCTACCGCACGTACCGGCTGTCGTCGGCGGATAATGGCCGTTCCATCACGGTCCGCGTGTCCGCGAGTCGGACGTACTCTGAAACGCGGGTCACCATGAGTCCGGCGCTGAAGGTCCCCGTATGGCCGGTGACCGTCCTCAGGGGCGACGGTACTTACAGAGTGGGTACGAGCATCAAGCCGGGGTTGTACAAGGCGACGGGGACCGGTAGCGGATGCTACTGGGAGAGGCTCAACGGGTTCTACGGCAGCCTGGACGAGATCAATGCCAACTACTTTGGTACCGCCCGAACATATGTCCAGATCGCCCCTGGTGACGTCGGATTCCGTACCTCTGGCTGTGGCTCATGGACCACCGTTCCGTCAACCGGGGCCAGGTCCACCCGAGTTACGGCGGACGGTACCTACCGAGTCGGCATCGACATTTTGCCAGGGACGTACTACGGGTACGGCGCCGGAGACTCCTGCTATTGGGCGACACTCAGCGGATTGGGGGGCAGCTTTGAAGAGATCATCGCGAACGACTTTGGTCCGGCCCGGACGATCGTGACAATCCCTTCGGGTGCCAAAGGTTTCGAGGTCCACGGCTGCGGCACTTTGACCCGCGGCTGACGGTACGCAACAGAGAGCCCGACGGCGAGTTTCGCCGTCGGGCTCTCTGTTCAGTCGGGCCCGAACCTACCGCGTGCTGCCGGCCAGCAGTCCCCGGCGCCGGAGCAGGCGCTTCTCGATCGGGCCGAAGACCAGCAGTTCGATGAGGATTCCGACGCCGAGGATCAGCAGGATCGCGGCCATCACGATGGTCATGTCGGACAGGACGCGGCCCTGGTCCAGCATCGAGCCGAGGCCAAAGCCGATGGTGCCGCCGACGGCGATGATCTCAGCGGCCATCAGGGAGCGCCAGGAGAACGCCCAACCCTGCTTGAGTCCGCCGAGGTAGCCGGGCAGGGCCGCCGGCAGGATGACGCGCAGGGCCAGTTGGAGGCGGGAGGCGCCCAGGACCTTGCCGACACTCCGGTATTGCGGCGGGATCTGATCGACCCCCGAGATCAGCCCGTTGATGATCGAGGGGATGGCGCCCATAAAGACCACAAAGTAGACGGTGGCGTCGGTGATGCCGAACCAGAGGATGGCGGCCGGCACCCAGGCCACCGACGGCAAGACCTGCAGCCCCGAAATCAGTGGACCAAAGGCGCGCCGCAGGGGTGCCACCTGGGCCAGCAGCAGCCCCACCGGGGTGGCGATGACCACACTGATCAGGAAGCCGGCCACTCCGCGCTGCAGCGATGTCAACACCGCCTCCTGGAGTTTACCCTCGCCCCAGAGTGTGCCGATCTGGCCCACGACATCCAGCGGCCCCGGCACAACGTCGCGGCGTTTGAAACCCAGCGACACGTACAGCTGCCACAGGATCACCAGGACCGCGAGGGCGGCCACCGGCAACAGGATCCGGGTCCAGTCGATGCGGACCTTCCGGACGGCGTCGGACTGCAGGGAATCCAGGCCCGCCTCGAGCGCGCGCAGATCTTCCTGGCCGCCGGTGGACCGGGTGAGCGCGGCGGTGACCTTGTGGGTCCCGGCCTGCGCGTCGGCCACATGAAGTTGGTTACTTGGCATGGCGGCGGATCTCCTCGCGTAGCCGGGCGGTGATTTCGCCGGTGAGTTGGCCGGCCAGTCCGGCGTCGGTGCGGTGTTCCTCGCTGACGTGCCACTCCCGCACCACCCGCCCCGGCCGGGAGGAGAGCAGCAGTACACGCTGGCCCAGCCGGACGGCCTCGCGGACGTTGTGGGTGACGAAGACGATGGTGCGGCCGGTTTCCTTCCAGATGCGTTCAAGTTCGTCGTGGAGCAGGTCGCGGGTGATCGCATCGAGGGCGGCGAAGGGCTCGTCCATCAGGAGCAGCTGCCGGTCCTGCGCCAGGGAGCGGGCCAGGGACACCCGCTGCCGCATCCCGCCGGAGAGCTCGTGCGGCCGCTTGTCGCCGGCACCGCCAAGGTGTACGAGGTCCAGCAGCTCCCCCGCCTTGGCCCTGCGGTCAGCTTTCCCGACGCCGCGCAGCTTCAGTGCCAGCTCGATGTTCTCCCGGGCGGTCAGCCAAGGAAACAGCGCCGCGTCCTGGAACATAAACGCCGCGCCGTCACTGGGCACCTCAAGGGCGCCCGACGTCGGCGCCTCCAGTCCCGCGATGATGTTCAGCAGGGTGGACTTGCCGCAGCCGGAGGCACCGAGCAGGGCGACGAACTCGCCCTGCCCGATGCTGGCGTTGACGCCGTCCAGCACCGGGGCGCCGTCGCCGAAGCGCTTCCCCAGGTTCTCCAGTACGACTGGCATGGTCTGGTCCTTACTTTTGTGGCGGTGTGCGGGCGTGCCAGGAGGCGGTGTGCGGGCGTGACGGGAGGCGGAGGCGGGACGCTAGTCCGTGCCGAGCCCTCCGGCGGAGACTTTCCTGCCGGCGGCACTCCCGCCCAGGGCCTTGTTGAGCGGGGCCAGATCGAAGATGCCGTTGATGTCGGCCTGCTTGGTGGTGCCGGCGTCGACGCCGTCCTGCAGCAGCTTCTTGTACGTTCCTGCCAGCGGGTCGACGGTGAAGACTATGTTCTTCAGGGACCGGTCGATGACGTCGGCAGGCAGCGCCTTGCCCGCGGCTGCCTTGAGTGCGTCGTTGAGGACGGCGGCCTTTTCCGGGGCCGGCGCTGCGTTCAGCCAGTCCACGGATTCGATGTGGCCCTTGAGGAGCGCCTGGACGGTAGCGGGGTGTTCGGCCGCGAACTTCTTATTGACGATCAGGATGGTGGTGACGAACTGGCCCTTGTCCCAGAGGTCTTTCTCATCGACCAGTACTTTCGCCCCGGCCTGGAGCACCAGGCGCGAGGCCCAGGGCTCGGGCAACCAGGCGCCGTCGAGCTTGCCGTCCTGGAACAGTTTGAGGGTCTGGGCGTTCTCGGTGGGGTTGATCGTGACATCGCCGCTGCCGTCCGTCGAGGTCTTGAACCCCTGCTTGCCCAGCCAGGCCCTAAGGGCCACGTCCTGGGTTCCGCCGAGCTGCGGGGTGGCGAGTGTTTTGCCCTTGAGGTCGGCGGCCGAGTTGATCCCGGGCCGGACCACCAGTTGCGCGCCGCCGGACGTGGCGCCGGCGATGATGCTGATGGATTCGCCCTTGCTCTTGACGTAGGAGTTGATCGCCGGGTTGGGCCCGATATAGGTGGCGTCGATGGCTCCGGCGTTCAGGGCCTCCACCGCGGCCGGGCCGGCGTTGAAGACCTGGGTGCTGAGCTTGGTCTGGCCCAGTTCCTTGGCGATGAAGCCTTTGCTGACACCCACCAGGGCCGGGCCGTGGGTGACGTTGCCGAAGTAGCCGAGCCGCAGTTCCGTGGCGGGTCCGGCAGCGGCCGGCGCGGCGGCGGCGTCGTTGGTGCGGGAAACGGTCGAGGCGACGGCGGCACCGGCCCCGATCAGCAGTGCCAGTCCGACGGCGACGCCGATTTCGACGGTGCGCTTGCGCCGCGGTTTGGCCGTTTCGCCGGCGACGATCCGGGTGGTGCCGGTGGGCGTGGGGTTTTCAGGTGTGGATGACATGGGGGAATCCTGTTCGTGGGAGGGGTGCGGCTTGGGCCTGGCGGGGTCAGCGCCGGCGACATCGCTCCCGGGAGGCCCCGAGGGAGGCACTGGAAAACAGTTCCGGAGTGGTCATGGATTCACCCTAGGGAGGGGAACTAACCGGGTTCAATGGTGCGGAAACCCGGGGTCACGCTAGGTCATGCTGCGTCACATGCGCAGGCTCAGGGCCAGGCGCAAGTTCAGGCTGAGTGCGCCATTTTCTCGAGCCGGTAGCGCAGCTTGGACTCGCGTTTGGGATCCTCGCCGAGGGACTTGGTCCGCTCGATGTAGTCCGCGCCCCACTTCCACAGCAGGAAGTCATCGGCGATCCGGAAGTGCCCGGCCGGGAACCGGTACATCATCTGCGTAGACACCCCGGACCAGTCGGCGGCCCCGAAGAGCGCCTCCGCTTCCGCCACTGTCTCGACGCCGTTGGCCGCCAGCAGCGCCACGAGCAGGTCGTACTGGTGGGCCTGGCTCCTGGGGTTGTCCGCGAGCCTGCGGGTCAGCAGGTCCTCCAGGATCTCCCCGGTGAGGTCGGCCCGGCTGCCGATTAACGCCGCGCTGCTTTCGGCTTTGCGGCGTTTGACGATGTCGTTGATGGCCGAGAACTGCGCGTCGGCCAGTTCAATCAGCGTGGAGGCCATGGTGAAGGCCCGGTCCACCTCGGCGCTCGCCTCGACCCGGCCCTTGTACCGGACATCGTGTTCGAAGGCGGCCCAGGCGTGCTGGAGGACGGTCCGGATCTGCACCTCGAACCGCTGCCCGACGAACGGCTCGCAGCCCGCCGGGGTCAGCTGGTCCGGGACGCGCAGGATCAGGTGCCGGCCGCCGTAGCCGATCTGGCCGTTCCGGCGCTGTGAGCTGGTCTTGTCGTCGTCCTCCTGGCAGTGGAACTGCGCCTTGAGGGCGGTGGCGACGTCGGCGATGTCGGGTTCGAGGAACATGATGACGCGGACGCCGATCAGGTCATCGAGCTGCTCCAGGCCGCGGCTGTACTTGGGCGTGCCGTCCGGGGTGAGCCGTTCCAGTTTGGCGCGGACCGAGTCGGGATCCTTGACCCGGGACTGGACGGTGTGGTGGTTGAGGCCGTCGTCGCGCAGCCGGGCCCGGATGGCACCCTCAACCGCCGCGGACGCCCCGGCCAGCCGGGTCAGCTGCGCGGCGTAGGCATCGAGGGATCTTGCCACAACCTCTGCGTGCTCTGACATCCAACCCCTCCCCAGCCGGGCCGTACCCGGACGCTGCCGCTCCGGTGGGGTCAACTCTAGTGAATCAGATCGAGTAACGCTCGTCTTCGTGGTCGCCCGGGTGATCCTTGACCAGCCCGGCGGCCAGCGTGTTGCCGTCCTGCGGGTCGATCACCAGGAACGCCCCGGTGCGCCGGTGGTGCAGGTAGTTCTCCAGCGGCAGGGGCGCCGCGAGCCGCAGCTGGGCGTGGCCGATGTCGTTCAGCTCCAAGGTAGACGCGCCCTCAAGGCCGAACGTGGCCAGGTCCAGTTTGCCGCTCACGTTCCGGACCAGGGCCTGGACCGTCCGGGTGCCGTGCTTGACCAGGACCTTCGCGCCTTCGCGCAGCGGCTTGGGCGAGAGCCAGCAAAGGGCCGCATACAGATCGGCTGATGCCTCCCGGATGGTCCCCGTCGCGGCGATCGTGTCACCGCGGGCGACGTCGAACTCATCCGCCAGGCGCAGCGCCACGGACTGCGGGGCGACCGCCTCGGCCAGCTCCGTGCCGGCGAAGTCGATCCCGGTGACGGTGGTGGTGCGCGGGGCCTGGCCGGGGGTCAGGACGGACACCTGGTCCCCAACCTTCACGGAGCCTTCGGTGATCTGCCCGGCGTAGGCCCGGTAGTCGCGGTACGCCCCGGCGTCGAGCCCACCGGCCACGGCGTCCGGCGCCAGCGCGCCCTGCGGCCGGATGACCAGCTGGACGGGGAACCGGAAACTTTCGAGGTGGCTTTCGAGCTCGTCGGCGGCGGGCAGCTGCTCCAGCACCTCGAGCAGGGCCGGTCCCGCGTACCAGGGCATCCGGGCGGAATGCTCCACGACGTTGTCCCCCTCCAGCGCGGACACGGGTATGACCAGCAGGTCAGTGGCGCCGCCACTTTTCGATTCTTGGCGGCCGAGGCCCAGCTCGCGCCCCACCTGCTGGACGTCCGCCTCGATGCCGCGGAACACGTCCTCGCTGAAGTCCACAAGGTCGATCTTGTTCACGGCCACGATCACGTGGGCGACGCGCAGCAACTGCAGTACGGACAGGTGGCGCCGGGTCTGTTCCAGGACACCCTTGCGGGCGTCGATGAGGACGACGACGGCGTCCGCCGTGGACGCGCCGGTCACCGTGTTTTTGGTGTACTGCACGTGGCCGGGGCAGTCCGCGAGGATGAAGCTGCGCCGGTCCGTGGCGAAGTAGCGGTAGGCGACGTCGATGGTGATGCCCTGCTCGCGTTCGGCGCGGAGGCCGTCGGTAAGGAGGGCGAGGTCGATGGCCTGGGTGCCGGTGGCCCCGGCCCCGCCGAATCCGCGGTCCGCGGACGTCCGGGCGACGGCGTCGAGCTGGTCGGCGAGGATCGCCTTGGAGTCGTGGAGCAGGCGGCCCACCAGGGTGGACTTGCCGTCGTCGACCGATCCGGCGGTCGCGAACCGGAACAGCGAGGCGGAGGCGAGCCCGAGGCTCGCGGCGGCGGAGTCAGGCACGGTTGCAGTGGTACTCATTAGAAATAGCCGTCCTTCTTGCGGTCTTCCATGGCGGCCTCGGAGATGCGGTCATCGGCCCGGGTGGCGCCACGTTCGGTGATGGTGGAGGCGGCGACTTCGATGACGACGTCGCCCACGGTGACGGCGGCGGATTCCACGGCGCCGGTGCAGGACATATCGCCGACGGTCCGGTAGCGGACCGTTTTGGTGATGACGGCCTCGTCCTCGCGCGGCTGCGAGACCTCGCCCACCGCGCGCCACATGCCATCACGGGCGAAGACCTGCCGTTCGTGGGCGTAGTAGAGGCCAGGCAGCTCGATGTTCTCGCGCTCGATGTAGCGCCACACGTCCAGCTCGGTCCAGTTGCTGATGGGGAAGGCCCGGACGTGCTGGCCCACGGTGTGGCGGCCGTTGTAAAGGTTCCACAGTTCGGGCCGCTGGTTGCGCGGGTCCCACTGGCCAAACTCGTCCCGAAGGCTCAGTATCCGCTCCTTGGCCCGGGCTTTATCCTCGTCCCGGCGGCCGCCACCGAACACGGCGTCGAACTTGTTGCGCTGGATCGCGTCCAGCAGCGGCACCGTCTGCAGCGGGTTACGGGTGCCGTCGGCGCGTTCGGCCAACTCACCGGAATCAATGAACTCCTGGACGCTCCCGACGACGAGTTTGAGCCCCAGCCGTCCCACGGTCCGGTCCCGGAACTCGATGACCTCCGGGAAGTTGTGCCCGGTGTCCACGTGCAGCACGGGGAAAGGCACCTTCCCGGGCCAGAACGCCTTGGTAGCCAGGTGCAACATCACCACGGAGTCCTTGCCGCCGGAGAACAGCAACGCCGGCTTCTCAAACTCGGCCACCACCTCACGGATGATATGAATCGCCTCGGATTCCAATGTGTCCAAAGACGACAGGCGGGCCGGGGCTGCGCCGTTCAGGTGACCCGACCGCAGAGCGGTCGAACTCGGGATGCTGCTTGCAGCATCGCCGTCCGGCGAAGGGGCGGGGGCGGCATCTGCTGTGGAGGCGTAGCCCGCCACGGAGGCGAAGCCAGCCGTGGTCGTCGTCGTACTCAAGTTGCTCATACGTGAAGTCCGCATTCTGTCTTGTCGGTTCCTGCCCAGCGTCCTGCGCGGGGATCGTCGCCGGGCGCTACCTTGCGGGTGCAGGGCTGGCAGCCGATCGACGGGTAGCCCTGGGAAAGCAGCGGGTTGACGGGCAGGAGGTTGTCATCGGAGTACTGCACCAACTGGTCGAAGGTCCAGGCCGCGACCGGGTTGACCTTGACCATGCCGTTGGCCTCGTCCCAGCTGACCAGCGGGGTGTTGGTGCGGGTGGGGGCTTCGTCGCGGCGGACACCGGTGAACCAGAGTTCGTAGCCGGCGAGGGTGCGTCGCAGGGGTGCCACTTTGCGCAGCGCGCAGCACTGGGCGGCGTCGCGGGCGAAGAGGTCCTTGCCCAGGAGCCGGTCCTGCTGTTCCACGGTGGTTTCCGGCAGCACGTCCACGACGTTGACGTGCAGGTTCGCGGCCACCTCGTCGCGCGTGGCGTAGGTTTCCGGGAAGTGGTAGCCGGTTTCGAGGAAGAGGACGTCGACGCCGGGCAGCTGGTCCGCGACCAGGGCCGGGAGTACGGCGTCGGCCATGGAGCAGGCTACCGCGACGGCCGGGAGCTCGAAATGGCGGGCCACCCAGGCGATGACGTCACGGGCCGGGGTGTCCCAGCCGAGCTCGGCTGCGCCGGCCTCGGCCAGGGCCTTGAGCTCGTCGTGGGTCCGGAGAGCGGTGGTCACTGGAGGTCCCCCTCCTCGGCAGCAAAGGCCCATTCGGCGAAGCTCTGCCCTTCGGCGTGGTCCGCGACGAATTTCCGGACCACACGTTCGACGTAGTCCGGCAGCTCACCGGCCGTGACCTTGAGCCCGCGGACGGTGCGGCCGAGGCCGGCCTCTTCCCGGTTGTCGGAGGCGAGTCCGCCGCCAAGGTGGACCTGGAAGCCCGGGGTGGGATCGCCGTCGGGAGTCGGCAGCATCATGCCCTTGAGGCCGATGTCCGCCGTCTGGATCCGGGCGCAGGAGTTGGGGCAGCCGTTGATGTGCAGTGACAGCGCCTGCGGGAGCTGCTTGGTTTCGACCAGGTCGGCGAGCCGGCGCTCCAGTTCGGCCACGGCGGTGGCGGCGGTGACCTTGGTTTCGACTATCGCGAGTTTGCAGAACTCGATGCCGGTGCAGGCGATGGTGCCCCGCCGGAACACGGACGGCCGGGCGGAGAGGCCAAGGGCGTCGAGCTCGGCTACGAGTGGTTCCACCTGGTCTTTGGGAACGTCCAGGACCACCAGCTTCTGGTGCGGGGTGGTGCGCAGCCGTTGTGAGCCGCGGGCCTCGAGGGTGTCCGCGAGCTCCACCAGCTGGCTGCCGGAGAGCCGGCCGGCCAGCGGGGTGGCGCCGATGAAGTACTTGCCGTCCTTCTGTTCGTGCACGCCGATGTGGTCACCCGGGGTGGACGGCTTGGGAGCCGCCGGGCCGTCGTCGAGTTTGTAGCCGAGGTATTCGTCCTCAAGGACCTGGCGGAACTTTTCGGTTCCCCAGTCGGCCAGCAGGAATTTCAGGCGGGCTTTGGTGCGCATGCGCCGGTAGCCGTAATCGCGGAAGATGCTGGTGACGCCGAGCCACACGTCGGCGGCCTGGTCGGGCCGGACGAAGGCGCCGAGGCGTTTGCCCAGCATCGGGTTGGTGGACAGCGCCCCGCCCACCCAGAGGTCGTACCCGGCGCCGAGTTCGGGGTGGACCAGGCCCACCAGGGCCACGTCGTTGATCTCGTGGACCACGTCCTGGCTGGGGTGCCCGGTGATGGCGGTCTTGAATTTGCGGGGCAGGTTGGCCAGTTCGGGATCGCCGATGAAGCGTTCGGCGAGTTCGTGGATCAGCGGCGTCGGGTCGATGATCTCGTCCTTGGCGATGCCGGCCACCGGGGAGCCGAGGATGACGCGGGGCACGTCGCCGCAGGCCTCTGTGGTGGAAAGGGCCACAGCTTCGAGGCGGCGCCAGATCTCCGGCACGTCCTCGACCCGGATCCAGTGCAGCTGGATGTTCTGCCGGTCGGTGAGGTCGGCCGAGCCCCGGGCGAAGTCCACGGAGATCCGGCCGATGACGCGCAGCTGTTCGGTGGTGAGGGCGCCGCCGTCGATCCGTACCCGCAGCATGAAGTACTTGTCCTCGAGCTCGTGCGGTTCCAGGGTGGCGGTCTTGCCGCCGTCGATCCCCGGTTTGCGCTGGGTGTAGAGGCCCCACCAGCGGAAGCGGCCGTGCAGGTCCGTGCCGTCGATCGAGTCGAATCCGCGTTTGGCGTAGACCGATTCGATCCGCTCCCGCACGTTCAGTCCGTTGTCTTCCTGTTTCCAGCTTTCGTTGGCATTCAGCGGGGCGGTTCCATCCACTTTCCACTGACCGTGCGGTTTGGCCGCGGGACGGGCAGGGCGTTTGGCGCGGGCCGCGTCGGCCTGGTCCCGGGACGCTCCGGCTAGAGCTGTATCAGTCATGGATCGACTGTAGGGGTGGCCGTAATGGCGTCACAAAGGTTCAGAAACGCGGGGTCACCTTGGGCAACATTTCGTCATGTAGTGCGGGCGACCGCCGCGTCGTACCGGGCCAGGGCGATCTCGGCCAGCAGGGGGGACGGCAGCAGCGGGGCGGTGACCAGGTCCGCGCCGGCCTTGGCGAGCTGGTCGTGGAAGAAGCCCGGGGCCAGCAGGTAGGAGGCGATGACTACGCGGCCGCCCAGGTCCACGGCTCCGGCGGAGAGCCCGGCGCCGGCGCCTCCCGCGGCTTCCTCCCGGAGCATGGCCACGGCCTCCGGCACGGACGGCGTGGCCGACGCACCGTAGGCGGGCACGATCCTGTTGGGCCGCAGGGCGCGCAGCTGGCCGGCGAGTTCCTCCACGTTTTCCGCGGCGGTCGCGTCGGAGGAGCCCGCTGCGGCGAGGATGACGGCGTCGTTGTCTGTCACTCCTGCTTCGCGCAGCCGCTGGTCCAGCAGTGCGGCCAGCCGGGGGTCCGGTCCCAGCGGCGCCGCCGCGGCGGTGCCCGGCCGGCCTTCCACAGCCCGGGCGATGTCCACCTTGACGTGGTACCCGACACTGAGCAGCAGGGGCACCACGACGGCGGGCTCCCCCACGGGCAGTCCGGCGACGACGGCGGGCAGCTCCGGGTCCTGGACGTCGACGTAGGCCTCGCGCACGTCAAGCCCGGGGCGCAGGGCGGCGATCCCGTCGCGCAGGGCATTGACCTCCGCCGCTCCCTGGGTGCTGGACGTGCCGTGGGCGCAGGCGATCAGGATGGGGCTATTCATAGCCGTTAGCGTAACCTTGGAGCCGCCCCATCCGCCCCTCGCACCCGACCGGAACGCCCATGACCTTCTCCTTTAGCCTCGTTATGGTCTGGCTCGACCTGGCGGGCGTCTTTTTCTTCGCGGTCTCCGGGTCGCTGCTGGCCGCGCGCAAGCAGTTCGACATCGTGGGCTCGCTGCTGCTGGCCTCCGTGGTGAGCCTGGGCGGCGGCGTCATCCGCGACATCATCATCAACACAGGGCCGCCCGCGGCGTTCAGCAACCCGGCGTACCTGGTTCCCCCGCTGCTGGCCACGGTGCTGGTGTACTTCCTGTTCTCCAGCGTCCAGCGCTTCACTTCGCTGCTGGTCCTGTTCGACGCCGGCGGGCTGGCCTTGTTCTGCATCACGGGTAGCCTGAAGGCCCTCGCCGCGGGCATGCATCCGGTGGAGGCTGTTCTCTTGGGGGTCACGACGGCGGTGGGCGGCGGCCTGCTGCGGGACATCACGGCCAATGAGGTGCCGCAGCTGTTCGATCCCAAGGACATCTACGCGCTGCCGGCGTTCACCGGGGCGGCGCTGACCGTGGCCCTCTCAGTCAGCGGGGTGTTTAACGCCGTGACCGCCAGCGCCGTGGCGGCCCTGGTTTTCGCCTTCCGCGTCACCGCCTGGCGGCGCCGCTGGGTGGCCCCCTTGGCCGTTCGCGGGTGGCACCGGCTGCGCCCGGGTGCGGCCGAAACCGGGCCCCGGGATTAGCTAGGATAAGAGCATGACTGACATGTTCCTCGAGAAGTTCCGCGCGCTTGTTCCGAAGTATCTCGAAGACGAATGGCAGGAAGAGGACGGGCTGGCCGCCGACGAGCTCGACGCGGCCCTCGCCGAACACCAGTTCCAGGTTCCGCTGGTCCTCCGCGAGTTCTACCTGGCCCTCGGCGGCTGCGAAGACCTCATGGAGGCGTACCACTACTTCTGGGACCCCGAGGAGCTCGAGGTCGACGACGAAGGTTTCCTGATGTTCCTCGAAGACGAGGAAGAACAGTTCACCTGGGGGTTCCGCGTGGGCGACCTCGGCGTCCCGGACCCCATTGTTTACCGCCGCAACAACGCCCGCGGCCAGTGGAAGAGCGAGGAAGGCACGTTCTCCGAGTTCGTTTTCGACATGTTCGAGTGGGCGTTCAACGACGAGGACGAGGACTAGCCACCCTTCAGGTTCCCGGGCTGGCTTCTCCGGGCTAGCCGCCGTCCGGGGGCACATTGACACGGACACGCCGCCGCCGGGCCCGGGGTTACCGGGCTGCGGCGCCGAAGAAGCCCCGTCGTGCCGCTGGGCTGTGGGTTATCACGGCCGGAAGGCACCCCCGCGCCACAACTCCAGCACGCGGACGACGTCGGCTACCATCCTCTCCGGGTGATGGACGACGTCGTCGTAGCCGAACCTGAGCACCAGGTAACCTCCGAGGACGGTCGCGTTGTTACGCCGGCGGTCTTTTTTGACCTGGCGGGACTCCAGGTGTGTGGCACCGTCGGTCTCCACCACGAGGCAACCCTCCACCAGGAAGTCGACTTCGCCCACGCCCGGAATATCAACGTGCCGGGATACCTGAAGTCCGGCCCGGCAAAAAGCCCGGTTGGCGAGTACTTCCAGCAGCGAATCGGCCCTGGGGATGACCAGGTCCAGCACCGCCCGGGCGCGGGCATTGCGGTTTCCCGGGAGCCTGCTCCGGAGGAACCCCAGAGTGATGTCTCCGCGGCCCACGGCGCACTGGGTCATGACCAGAGCCTCCGTCTCCGGCAGGCAGCGAAGCGCGTGGACCAGCACGTCGGCCAGCCCGGCCAGGGGGAGCCACGGGTGCCGGGGGTGCCGGCAGCGGCCATGCGGAACGGACCCGGGCGGCGCCGAGCGGTGCCCGGGACACAGATGCAGGGACCGGGCCGGCACCAACGTCCATAAGCCGTACCCCGGGGCGGCCGATAGGCAGGTCAGCAAGCCCCTAAGTTCGCGGGCCGCCCGGTAATCGCTGGTATCCGCAGGCAGCCCGTAGTGCCCGGGGCGGAGCCGCACAATGTCGCCACCGGCCAGCGACTCCGTGATCCGATGGCGGCTGAATCCCGCCTGGCGAAAGGCGGCTGCGGTGGCGGTACCGCCCCGGGCAGCAAGGTAGGAGGCAACATTCACGTCGCAAGTGTGCCCCGCCGGGAGCCTAGAGCCGCCTGGCGCTCGACGTCATGTGGACAAGTCCGGCCCGTCCGCGCGACAGCCCCGGGGCGCTTTGGCGCGGACACGCCGTCGAATACGGCCCGAACCCTCCCCCAAGGCCGCAATGTGCCCCCACCCGGCCGAAGGCCCACGTCGACAACCCGTGACAGTCGATTTACAAGTCGGCTAGACAATGTGACACAACTGTCATATGCTCGTTCGTGGGTTCACCAAATGCCTCCGGTGGATCTGATGCGAACGGAGAAATGGCCCCGGTTCCGCACAACGGACGACTCGTAACGTTGTGAAGAACCGGGGCCATTCCGGTTTAAGGCTCGGGAGGCACTCCCCCCGCCGCGGCAGATGCGCGCGGCCGTTCCGCTGCTAGCTGCTGCGGTCCACCACGGCGTGGGCGAAGCTGGTCAGGGAATCCTTGACCACACCGGCCGGAAGCGGCGCCAGGGCGGCGATCGCCTCGTCGGCCCAGACGCGTGCCACACGCCAGGACTCGGCGGTGACCGGGTGTTCGCGCAGTCCGGCCACGGCCTCGGCCAGGGCTTCATCGGAGCTGAGGTCGCCGTCGATCAGGGTCAGCAGCTCGACGGCGGACTGGTCGCCGTCGTCGGCGGCCTTGCGCAGCAGCAGCACCGGCAGGGTGGGAACCCCTTCGCGCAGGTCCGTGCCCGGGGACTTGCCGGACTTTACCTTGACGCCGGTGACGTCGATGACGTCGTCGGCGAGCTGGAACGCCACCCCCACTTTCTCGCCGTATTCGACCAGCAGGGCCTCGAAGTCCGGATCGGCGTTGGCGAAGATGGCGCCGAGCTGGCCGGAAGCGGCCACCAGGGAACCGGTCTTGTCCGCGATGACGGAGAGGTAGTGCGCCACCGGATCCTCATCCGGGCGCGGGCCCACGGTCTCGTGCAGCTGGCCCAGGCAGAGCCGCTCGAAGGTCCGGGCCTGGATGCCCAGGGCGCGGGACCCCAGCTCGGAAACCAGGATCGAGGCGCGGGCGAAGATGAGGTCGCCGGTCAGCACGGCCACGGAGTTGCCCCAGACCTCGTGCGCGGTGGGGGCGCCGCGGCGGAAGGGTGCGGAGTCCATCACGTCGTCGTGGTACAGCGTGGCCAGGTGCGTGAGTTCGACGACGACGGCGGCCTGCACCACCGCAGGCAGGGAGGCGTCGCCGAGGTGGGCGCAGAGCAGGGTCAGGAGCGGACGGATGCGCTTGCCGCCGGCTTCAACGAGGTGGCGGGAGGTGGCGTCGGCCAGCGGATCGGAATTGGCGATCGCCTCGCGGAGCTTCTTTTCCACCCGGGCCAGGTTGGTGGTGATGGCCGGGCCCAGTTCCGGGTCCCCGGCGATGGCCGCAAAGCCTGCCGGCAGCTGGAGGCCGGTGGCGATGGCGGTGGTGTTGAGGCTGGGTTCGGCGCTCGGCAGGCCGTGTCCGGCGTGCGTCCAGCTTTGGTCTGCAGAGTTGGTCACGGGTTAACCCTAACTTTTTGTTGCGGAATCCGCGGATTTGAGTCTGGAACGGGCCGGGTGTTGGACGTGGCCGGGACCAGGGCCTCCAGGATCCGGATCATCCGGTCCTCGATGCCCTTGGCCGAGGGATCGGTCAGGTTGGCGAGCAACCGGACCACAAACTTCATCAGCACAGGGATGGGCATGCCCGTCCGGAGGGCCAGTTTCATCACGGCCGGCTTGCCGATCACGGCGGCGAAGGCCCGGCCCAGCGTGAAGTGCGATCCCCACTGTTCCCGGACGAAGTCGGCGTAACCGGCGAGGCGCGCATCGGCGTCGGCCCCGCTCCAGCCGGCCGACGCCGAGCGGGCGGCGGTGTCAAGGATGAACTCCGCGGCGAAGCGGGCCGACTCCATCGCGTAGGAGATGCCCTCGCCGTTGAACGGGGAAACCATGCCGCCGGCGTCGCCCAGCAGCAGCAGGCCCGGCGAGTAGTGCGGGGTGCGGTTGAACCCCATGGGCAGTGCGGCACCGCGGATCTCGCCCACCTGGTTCTCCGGGGTGAAGCCCCACTCCCGCGGCATGCCGGCGGTCCATTCGCGCAGGACCTGCTTGTAGTCCAGCTTCCCGAATTCCTTGGAGGAGTTCAGGATGCCAAGGCCCACGTTGGAGGTGCCGTCCCCGACGCCGAACACCCAGCCGTAGCCGGGCAGCAGCTTGCCGTCGCGTCCAGGGAGCTCCAGCCAGCCTTCCATCCAGTCGTCGTCGTGCCGCGGGCTGGTGAAGTAGGTGCGCACGGCCACGCCCAGCGGCCGGTCGTCGCGCTTTTGGATGCCGAGGGAGACGGCGGTCCGGGTGGAGTTGCCGTCGGCGGCCAGGACGACGTCGGCGTTGAAGTCCCGCGTCTCGCCGGTTTTCCGGCCGGCATCGTCCAGCAGTGCGGAGCGGACGCCGGTCACGCGCCCGTCCTCTGAGCGAAGCGCCTCGGTGACGCTGTGGCGTTCGAGCACGACGGCGCCGGCGGCCTGGGCGTGCCGGGCCAGTTCCTCGTCGAAACCGAGGCGGGTGCGGATCAGGCCGTACTGCGGGAAGTCGGAAACCTCGGGCCAGGGCAGCTCGATGGAGCGTCCGCCGGCGATGAGCCGCAGCCCCTTGTTCCGCCGCCAGCCCTCGGTTTCGGGGTGCGGCAGGCCGAGTTTCTGGATTTCCCGGACCGCCCGCGGGGTCAGTCCGTCGCCGCAGACCTTCTCACGCGGGAAACTGGTCTTCTCCAGCACCGTGACATCCAGGCCGGCGCGCGCCAGGTAGAACGCGGCAGTGGATCCGGCCGGACCAGCCCCGACCATCAGTACTTTCACGGCAGGGGTCAGCTACCGCTCGGGCCGGGTGATGTTGCGGCGCAGTTTGGCCACGGGTCCGGTGTGCTTGGCCACGGCCGCGGCTCCGGCGGCGGGACCCGCTGCGGGGCCGGCCGGCTTCTGAGCGCGGTGGACGGCCACGATGCCGCCGCTGAGGTTGCGGTAGGTGACAGTTTCCCAGCCGGCTTCCTGCAGCCACGCCGCGAGGTGGTCCTGGTCCGGCCAGGCGCGGATGGACTCGGCGAGGTAGACGTAGGCGTCCGGGTTGGAGGAGACCTTGACGGCGATCGCGGGCAGGGCGCGCATCAGGTACTCGGTGTACATGGTCCGCCACAGCGGCACCACGGGCTGGGAGAACTCGGCAATCACCAGGCGTCCGCCGGGCTTGGTGACCCGGAGCATCTCGGCCAGCGCCTTCTTGGGTTCGTTGACGTTGCGCAGCCCGAAGGAGATGGTGCTGGCGTCAAAGGTGTTGTCCGCGAACGGCAGGCGGGTCGCGTCCCCGGCGATGAAATCGATGTCCGGGCGGCGGCGTTTGCCCACCTTGAGCATCCCGAGGGAGAAGTCGCAGGCGACGACGTCGATCCCGGCGTCGGCGTACGGCTCGCTGGAGGTGCCGGTCCCGGCGGCGAGGTCCAGCACGCGCTGGCCCGCTTTCACGTCCATGGCCTCGACCACCACACGGCGCCAGCGGCGCGTCTGCCCCATCGACAGGACGTCATTGACGACGTCGTATTTGGGGGCGACGTCGTCAAACATCGTGGCTACTTCGTCCGGACGCTTATCCAAGGATGCTCGGTTCACCCCGTTATTGTCTCAAATCTTCGACCCACCCCCTAACCACTGTCCGGGCCGGGGCGCGGCGCGCGGCGGGAGTAGTGTTGTCTCATCATGACGAGCGCGTTCCGTAACAGAATTATCAGGACCCTGACAGTCCCCCTCGAAGCAGATTCGTTCCCCGGGGGGCTGCCGTCGTTTCTGGTCCGTGACGACGTGCTGTGCTGGACCCGCCGCGAAGCCGGGCTGGTCGGCTTCGGCGAGGTCGCCAGGTTCACGGCCACGGGGCCGGACCGGTTCCTGGAGGCGGACATCTGGTGGCGGCACCTGGTCCTTGAGGCCGACGTCACAGACGCGGTCGGCGGCCCCGGCACCGGCCCCGTCGCTTTCGGCTCTTTCGCTTTCTCCAAGGTGTCCGCGCACGCCTCCCGGCTGATCGTGCCCGAAATCGTGGTGGGCCTGCGCGACGGTACGGCCTGGCTGACCCAGCTGACGTTCGACGACGGCGAGCTCACCGAGGCAGGCGCCCGCGCCGCCCTGGCCCGCTGGCTGGACGCCGACGGCGGCGGGGCAGCGTCGTCGGCGTCGGCGGACCCGGCGGCGGGAGACCCGGCGTCGTCGTCGACGTCGGCGGATCCGCAGGCGGCACGCGACGCGAAACTGACCACCGGCTCGCTCAGCGAGGCGGACTGGATGGCTGCCGTCGCCGCCGGCGTCGCCGAAATCCGCACCGGGGCGCTGGAGAAGCTGGTGCTGGCCCGCGACATCGTGGCCACCGTGCCCGACGGTGCGAACGCCGCCAGCATCCTGCGGGAGCTGTCGGTCAGGTACCGCGAATGCTGGACCTACGGCGTCGACGGGCTGGTGGGATCCACCCCCGAAATGCTCATCCAGGTCGAAGGCCGTACCGCGCAGGCCCGCGTCCTGGCCGGCACCCTGGACCGGCGCGACGCCGACGGGATGGCCGGTTCCCCGCTGGAGTTCGCCGAGCGCGTCCTGGCCGGATCCGAGAAGCAGCGGCACGAACACGACATCGCCATCCAGTCGCTGACCACCCAGCTCGCCCCCTTCTCCGAGGCGATGAACGCCCACAGCGAGCCGTTCATCCTGGAACTGCCGAACGTGTGGCACCTGGCGTCCGACGTCAAGGCCGAACTCGCCGAGGTGGAGGGCCACGTGCCCACCTGCCTGGCGCTGATCAACGCCCTGCACCCCACAGCCGCGGTCTGCGGGACGCCCACGGGCGTGGCGGGTGCCCTCATCCGCGAGCTTGAGCACCTGGACCGCGGGCCGTACGCCGGGCCGGTCGGCTGGCTCGACGCGGCGGGCAACGGCGAGTGGGGCATCGCCCTGCGCGGCGCGGTCATCGAGGGTCCGGACACGGTGCGGCTCTATGCCGGCTGCGGCGTAGTGGAGGGTTCGGTGCCCGAAGCCGAACTTGCCGAGACGTGGGCGAAGTTCCGGCCGATGCTGGAAGCCCTCGGGATCAGCAACTAACCCCGCCGGGGGCGCCCGGTCCCCCGCGCCCCGTCGCCGAAGCACGCCCTGCACACGAACGGCGCCCCCACGGAGGAATCCGGAGTCACAGACAGGCTTCTTCGCCGCAGCCTTGCATTTCGCCTCTGGTTAGTTATCCAATAGTGAAACTAAGTTTTCTGTGACGTACATCTCTTGTTCGGCGATACACTATAACCCGACTTAGTTTTCGCAGCCCCTGCAACAAAAGGTAAGAAAAATGCAGATCTCCCGTTCGCTCCTGAGCAGCCCCAAGTTCGCGGCCACCGCGGTCCTTGCCATCGGCGCCCTGGCCCTTTCCGGCTGCACCAACGCCTCCGAAACCGGCACCGGCGGCGCACCCGCTCCTTCCGGCGCCGCGTCGGCAAGCTTCGACCCCACGACGGTCCAGAAAGACGACTCGCTGGCGGCCATGGTCCCCGCGGCCATCAAGTCCAAGGGCACCCTGACCGTCGGCGCGGACACGAGCTACGCCCCGGCCGAGTTCCTCGGCACCGACGGCCAGACCCCGGTGGGTTACGACGTCGATATCGCCAAGGCAATTGGCGCCACCCTGGGCCTCAAGGTCCAGGTGCAGACCGCGGAATTCACGGGGATCCTGCCCGCCCTCGGCCCGAAGTACGACCTCGGCATTTCCTCCTTCACCATCAACAAGGAGCGCCTCGGAGCGGTAAACATGGTCAGCTACTTCAACGCCGGCACCGCCTGGGCTGTCAAGAAGGGCAACCCGAAGGGCTTCTCCCTCGATGACGTGTGCGGCAAGGCGATCGGCGTTCAGACCGGCACCGTCCAGGAGGATCCGGACCTGGCCGGCCGCAACAAGAAGTGCACGGCTGCGGGTAAGAAGCCCATCGACATCATCACGCTGAAGAACCAGACTGACGTCACCACGCGCCTGGTCAACGGCAGCATCGACGCCATGGCGGCGGACTCGCCCATCATCGGCTACGCGCTGAGCCAGACCAACGGCCAGCTGGAGAAGCTCGGCGACGTCTACGACGCCGCCCCGCAGGGCATCGCCGTCGCCAAGTCGGATACCGCCCTGGCCGACCTCATGCAGAAGACCATGACCAAGCTGATCGCCGACGGCTCCTACAAGAAGATCCTCGAGGCCTGGGGCAACGCTGAGGGCGCCATCACCAAGTCCGAGGTCAACCCGGCGGCCGCGTCTTGAGTCTTCCCGCCACAGACAACTCAACAGGGGTAGGGATGGAAACTCAGCACAACCATGCAGCACCGGTCCTGAACAAGCCCGTGCCCGTGCGGCACCCGGGCCGCTGGATCAGCGCCGTGATCATCGGCGGCGCCCTGCTGCTGATGGTGCAAAGCGCCTTCACGAACCCCAACTTCCGCTGGGACGTCGTCGCAACGTACATCCTGGACGTCAAAGTAGTCCAGGGTGTTGCGTGGACTCTGTTCCTGACGGTCACCTCGATGGTCCTGGCCATTGTCCTGGCCATCCTGCTGGCTGTCATGCGGCAGTCGGACAACCCCGTCCTGCGCTACACCAGCTGGCTGTGGGTCTGGTTCTTCCGCGGCACCCCCGTGTACACCCAGTTGCTGTTCTGGGGCCTGGTGACGGTGCTCTACCCGGCCATCACCGTGGGCATCCCGTTCGGGCCGGAGCTGTTCAGCTACGCGCTTTCGGATCCCAGCAAGGGCCTGATCCCGGCGATTCTTGGCCTGGGACTCAACGAGTCCGCCTACCTGGCCGAGATCTTCCGTGCCGGCCTGAAGTCCGTTGACAAGGGCCAGACGGAGGCGGCCGAGGCGCTCGGTATGTCCAAGGGCAAGATCATGTGGCGGATCATCCTGCCACAGGCAATGCGGATCATTGTCCCTCCGACGGGCAACGAGACCATCGGCATGCTCAAGACCACGTCCCTGGTCCTGGCCGTGCCGTTCACCCTGGACCTGACCTTCGCCACCAACGCGCTGGCCAACCGCATCTACCTGCCCATTCCGCTCCTGATCGTGGCTGCCTTCTGGTACCTGCTGGTCACCAGCATCCTGATGGTGGGCCAGCACTACCTCGAGGCCTACTACGGCAAGGGCGTGGACAACCTGGCTCCGGCCGCCATCAATCCCGCAGCCGCGAAAGCCTCGGCTGCCGGTGCTGATGCGCAGCGCTCACTGAAGACGGACTTCCCTGAGGAGAGTGCACGATGACCGTCACCACAGAAAAGCCGCTGGTCGCGATTGAGGGCCTGCACAAGTACTACGGGCAGCACCATGTGCTCCGGGGCATCGACCTGACGGTCAACCAGGGCGAGGTCTCGGTGGTGATCGGACCGTCCGGGTCCGGCAAGTCCACCATGCTGCGCTGCGTGAACCTGCTGGAAACCATCAGCGCCGGCCGCATCTCCGTGGGCGGCCAGCTGATCGGCTACCGCGAGGTCAACGGCCGCCTGCATGACCTGAAGACCAAGGAGATCGCAGCCCAGCGCCGCGAGATCGGCATGGTCTTCCAGCGCTTCAACCTCTTCCCGCACAAGACGGCGCTGCAGAACGTCATGGAAGCCCCGGTGCAGGTCAAGGGCCAGTCGAAGGCCGCTGCCCGCAAGCGCGCCCTGGAACTGTTGGAGCGGGTGGGTCTCGCTGAGCGCGCAGACCACTACCCGTCCCAGCTGTCCGGCGGGCAGCAGCAGCGTGTGGCGATCGCCCGTGCCCTCGCCATGGAACCGGAACTGATGCTCTTTGACGAGCCGACGTCCGCGCTGGACCCCGAGCTCGTGGGCGACGTCCTGAACGTGATGAAGGACCTGGCCAAGTCGGGTATGACCATGATTGTGGTGACTCACGAGATTGGTTTTGCCCGCGAGGTTGGCGACCGGCTGACGTTTATGGACGGCGGCGTCGTCGTCGAATCCGGCGACCCCCGCGAGGTGTTGTCCAACCCGCAGCACGCCCGCACCAAGGAGTTCCTGAGCCGCGTACTGTAGGCCGACGCGCCCTGCGCCCGTCGACGCGCAAATGCCCTGTCGCTCCTGGAATTCCGGGCGCGGCAGGGCATTTCCGCGTCGCGGGACATTTTGCGCGTCGCGGGGCGCGGTACGCGTCGCCGGGTATGTGCGCCACCGTCACCGGGCGGAACGGGCACGACGCCGAGGCACCCCTGCCGCCGCAAGCTTCCGCTCCAGGCGGGTTGGCTCCATCAGATCCGCCCATACCCACCGGACCACACCATGTCCCTGCGCCCGGATCCGGTCTTCCCGCATTTTTTCATCAATGACGGCCTGTGCCTGCGTCCGGCCCTTGAGGTATTCAGGTTTGAGGTACTTTTCGACGCCATCGAACTCACCTGCAATCCGCACGCCGTCCCAGTAATAGTCCGTGTAGCCCACAAGTCCCGCCTCGTCGCGAATCTCGTGTTGGAGGTCCGGGGCCTGAAGCCCGGCCACATGCATGAGCGCCCGCCCGTAAGACTCACCCGCCGACCCGGACCTCGGGTCAGCGAACTGCACCGCCGTCCTGATGCGCCGAGCCGCAGCCGCCGAGTAGTTTCCCTCGATCCCGGCCAGAAGCTGCTCTTTCGTCAGGGAAGTCAGCCGTTGCTCGACGTCGGGTTTTAGGACGTGGTCGACGGGAACCACCGCCTCGACAAAGGGCGTGAAGGAGGCAAGATCCAGCACAGTGCGCACCCTCCCTGTCACCAACAGCCCGTTCCGTTCGACATACTCCAGCCCGGCCGGCCGCGCGTAGTGCCGCCGCACGCCCGCCCGTGAGCGGCCGCCGTCGGTATGCAGCGTCAGAGCATGAATGGGCTGCCGGATCCCGATGGTCGGTATCTTCCAAACGGAAGCCGCGGAGTGCCGGGCAAAGATCGTCGGGGCCACGAATGTCTCCGCGGCCGCACTGACCCGGATGCGGTACTGGTCCCAGGCTTTCAGGTCCCGCCACACGCCGCCGTCGACATAGACGCCCTGGCGCACCCGCACCAACGCCCCGGAGCGGCAGCGCCTTGCCAGCTCCTTGGAAGAAAGCCCGTGCTCGATGTGTTCGCGGGCGAGGATCAACCTAGGCAACTCAGTCATGGGCTGACGTTCCCAGACCGGCGGAGATCACACCATTATGAGTCACTGCCATGTGGAAAATTCGACGCACTTCCGGTTCTGCGCTGCGTCATTGTCCGGGCGCGACGGGTATTCAGGCGTCGAAGGCGCTCCAGCGCATCGCCCGGCGATGAGCGCCGCGCCACGCGGTACGAGGGTCGCCGATCCGGCGGGCGGTGGCCCGGGACCTAGCGGCCCAGGACCCCTTCGACCGCGGCGGAGACGGCGGTACGGATGCGCCCGTGCAGGTCGCGGAGGCCGTGGCGGTCGGTGCGGACCTCGATGATGCTGCGGCCTTCCACGGGTCCGGCCAGGGCCGCCGCAAGGTCCGACGTCGTGCTGACCACGCGGTGCGCGACGCCGTACGCCGCAGCGAGAGCGGCAAGGTCCACGGTGTGCGGGGTGCCGAAGAGTCGTTCGACGGCGGTGCCGTAGCGGCCGGACCGTTCGACGGCGCCGTGCTCCAGCAGCCCGAAGATGGCCCCGCCGGCGTCGTTCAGGACCACGATCCGCAGCGCAGGCACGGTCTCCCCCGCCCCCAGCAGCAGGCCCCCGGCGTCGTGCAGGAAGGTCACGTCGCCCAAGAGCACAGTGGTTTCCTGCCGCCCTCCGAGGGCGATGCCGGTGGCGGTGGCGAGCGTGCCGTCGATCCCGGCCAGCCCGCGGTTGGCGAAGATGGTGGCCTGGGGCTCCTGCGACGGGGTTCCGGCGAGGTCGACGTCGCGGATCCCGTTGGACGAGCCAAGGACGAGTTGCCCGCGGGTGTGCTCCCAAACCAGGGCCCCGACGGCCGGACCCGAGGCGGCCCCGCCCGAACCGCCCGGCCCGGAAAGCACCGAATCCAAGGCGTGCTGGGCGGCGGCACCGGCCAGCAGCCACGCGTCGAGCCACGCCGCCCGGCCACTACCGGCAAAGTCGGCCAGGTCCGCCAGGGTCTCCAGGGGCAGTTCAGTGCGCCGGCCGGGCTCGTACCAGGCCACCGGAACGGGCTGGTAGAGGGCGGACGGAACGTCGGCGCGGGCCAGCAGGGCGGACACGGGCCGGGACAGGGTGGGTCGGCCGAACAGGACGACGCGTTCGATCGGCTGGCCAGACTCCGGGCCGAAATGCTCCAGCAGCAGCCGGTACGGTCCCACCGCGTTCGGACCGAACCGGGCGTTCGAGGACGGTTCAGCCAGCAGCGGCAGGCCGTGGGCGCGGGCGAACGCCTCGGCGACCGGGCCGGCGTCGTGCCCGGCCAGGACCACGGTGCGCCGTTCGGGCAGCGTTGGGGAGGCGGCCGGGAAGTCCAGGGCCAGCGGCTGCCGGGCGGCCTGGTAGACCCGGCGCCCGGCGGCTTCGCCGAGGCCGTCGCCGGCAGCCGGGATCAGCGGGTCGCGGAAAGCGAGGTTGAGCTGGACCGGTCCGGGCGGGATGTCCTCGAACGCACCGGTGGCCGCGCTGAGGGCGGTCTCAACGGCCCGGAGCGGGTTCTCCCCCGCCGGGACGTCCGCGGCGAAACGCACATGGTCGCCAAAAAGGTCCGGCTGCACGGTGGTCTGGTTGGCACCGGTTCCGCGCAGTTCCTCGGGCCGGTCGGCCGAGAGGACCACCAGCGGCACGGCGGCGTGGTTGGCCTCCATGACGGCCGGGAGCAGGTTGCCGACGGCGGTGCCGGAGGTGGTGAGCACGGCGGCGGGCGCGCCGGTGGCCAAGGCCAGGCCCAGAGCCGTGAAGCCGGCGTCGCGTTCGTCGATCCGGACCAGCAGCTCCACCCGGCCGGCTGCGTCAGCCTCGGCCAGGGCATAAGCCATGGGGGCGGAACGGGAGCCCGGGGCCACCACGACATACCGGACCCCGGCCCCGATCAGCGCCGCGACAGCAACCCGTGCCGCCTCGACGGCACCCAGACCGCCTCCCGCGGCAGGCACGGCCGGCTCCGCGGCCGGGCTCACATGTTCTCCGGCGTCTCGATGCCCAGCAGTTCCAGGCCGCTGGAGAGCCGGCGCAGCACCAGACCGCACAGGGACAGCCGGGATTCGCGGACCGTTTCGTCGGCCTTGAGCACCGGGCACTGGTCGTAGAAGGAGGTGAACAGCTGGGCGAGTTCGAACAGGTACGCGCACAGGCGGTGCGGTTCGAGCAGTTCGGCCACCTTCCGCAGTGTGGCGTCGTAGTCGAGCAGGTGCAGCGCCAGGGCGCGTTCTGCGGGGTCGACGACGGCGATCCTCGCCACCGGTGCGGCGGGACGCGCGGCGTCGACCGCGGCGCCAACCGCAGCGCTGCCGCCAACCGCGCCGCCGGGGCGGGCGCCGCCGGGGCGGGCGCCGCCGTCCCCGTCGAGGTGCCTGTCCAGCTCCCCGGCTTTCCGCAGGATGGACCGGATCCGGGCCGCCGCGTACTGGACGTACGGGCCGGTGTTCCCGGTCAGGGCCAGCATCCGGTCGAAGTCGAAGACGTACTCGGTGTCGTGCCCGGTGGAGAGGTCCGCGTATTTGACGGCACCGATGCCCACCTGCCGGGCGGTGACGGCGCGTTCGTCGTCGCTGAGTTCGGGCCGGCTGGCGTCGATGACGGCCCGGGCCCGGTCCACGGCCTCCTGCAGCAGCGCCATCAGCTTGACGGGGTTGCCGGCGCGGGACTTGAGGATCTTGCCGTCGTCGCCGAGCACGTTGCCGATCTGGACGTGGGTGGCCTCCACCGTGTCCGGCAGCCAGCCGGCGTCGCGGGCGCTGGCCATGACCATCCGCAGATGCACGTTCTGCGGCGCGCCCACCACGTAGAGCACGCGGTCCGCTTCGAGGTCGCGGACGCGGTAGCGGATGGTGGCGAGGTCGGTGGTGCCGTAACCGTAACCGCCGTCGGACTTGCGGATGATCAGCGGCAGCGGGTCGCCGTCGCGTCCGGTGAAGCCGGCGGGGAAGGTGCACAGCGCGCCCTCACTGATCCGGGCGATGCCGCGTTCCTCGAGTTCCTGGCACAGCTGTGCCAGATGGGCGTCGTAGGAGCTCTCACCGGCGATGTGGTCGTCGGTGAGGCTGATGCCGAGCATCGAGTAGATCGCGTTGAAGTAGCGCTTGGACTGGGCCACCAGCCGCTGCCAGACCGCGAACGTTTCCGGGTCCCCGCCCTGCAGGGCCACCACCCGGAGGCGGGCACGGGTCGCGAACCCGTCCTGGTCCGCGGCGGAGGCGTCGAACTTCGCCCGTGCGGCCTGGTAGAACGCGCTGGGGTCCTCCACCAGCAGGGCGGCCTCGGGTGAGTCCTCCCCCACCTCGAGCCAGTGTTCAATCAGCATGCCGAACGGGGTGCCCCAGTCACCGATGTGGTTCTGCCGGATCACGGTGTGGCCCAGCGCCTCGAGCACACGCACCAGGCTGTCGCCCACTACGGTGGTGCGCAGGTGGCCGACATGCATTTCCTTGGCCACGTTGGGTGAGGAGTAGTCGACGACGACGCGGTGCACAGGTTGGTCGGCGTGAGGCGCCGGGGCGTTGAGCAGCTCCTCGATCCAGGTGCCGTCGAACGTGAGGTTGATGAAGCCCGGCCCGGAGATCTCCACCAGGCTGCAGACGCCGTCGAGGTCCAGCGCCTCCACGATCCGGGCGGCGGCGTCGCGCGGGGGCAGTCCCACCCGCTTGGCCAGTGCCATGGCGGCGTTGATCTGGATGTCCGCGAACTGCGAGGGCCGGATCACCGGGTCCGTCTGGCGGAACTCTTCGCCGAACGCGTGGGCAATAGCTGCCTGGACTCTGGGGACAACCATTTCGGCCGGATTATTCACACTGTTCAAATTATCAGTTCCGCCGCGCCCCGAGGCCCGCACCGGCAGCGCAGCGGGGCCACCTCACCCGAAGTCGCCCCGCGGCGCCGTGCTACTCAGTCGACCGGGCCCCGCGGCCTACGGAGTCAGTCGTCCGTGCGGAACACCTGCACCACGGAGGGGCGCGGAACCCGGGCCTGGCCCGGCTTCGGCGTTGCACCGGTGGCCACGTAGTCCGGGAAGGCGGAGCGCTGGGCCTCGAAGGTGCCCTCCTCGCCGGGGTGCTGGACGGAGACGAAGACGTGGCGTTCCTCGTCGTGGATGACCGGGCCGCAGGTTTCGGCGTCCCGGGGCACGGCGAGGAACTGCTCCACCCGGCCGCGCTCCGGCCCGTCGAGGGTGACCTTGAAGAGCCCGTCCGCGTGGCCGGTGCTCGAGGGTGCGCCGTCGGTGGAGATCCAGAGGTCACCCACCGAGTCGAACGCCACGTTGTCCGGGCAGGAAATGGGTGAGACCTGGCTGGCGGGGAAGCCGGAGAAGTAAGTGGAGCTGTTCTTGGCCGGATCCCCGCAGACCATCAGCAGGGTCCAGTTGAACCTGGTGGAGGTCTGGTCTCCGGTCTCGGTGATCTCCACGATGTGGCCGTCCCGGTTCAGGGTGCGCGGGTTGACCTCGGTGGCGCCCTCCTTGCCGGCCTTGCCGCGGTCCGAGTTGTTGGTGCAGACCACGTAGACCTTGCCGGTGTGCAGGCTCGGCTGGACGTCCTCGCAGCGGTCCATCTTGGTGGGGCCAACCTGGTCCGCGGCGAGGCGGGTGTAGACCAGGACTTCCTCCACCGACATACCGGCGACCATGGACTTGCCGCCCACCACCAGGGGCAGCCACTCACCGGAGCCGTCGAACGCGCCGTCGGAAGGCAGTTTGCCCGATCCGTCGATTTCCGACGCCGGGGAGTCGCCACTGAACTTGGCAACGAAGAGATCGCCCTCGGAGAGCAGCGTCATGTTGTGCCTGCGGTCCGCCGGCGCGGTGCCCGGACGGTACTTGCCCCTGGAGACGAACTTGTAGAGGTAGTCGAAGCGCTCGTCATCGCCCATGTAGGCCACCACGTGGCCGGAGGCGGCGACAATGACGTTGGCGCCCTCGTGCTTGAAGCGGCCCATCGCGGAGTGCTTCTTGGGGGTCGACGCCGGGTCCTGCGGGTCCACTTCCACGATCCAGCCGAACCGGTTGCTTTCGTTGGCGTAGCCGGGGTTGCGGGTGTCGAAGCGGGGGTCGTCGAGTTCCCACTGGCGGGCGGTCGGCTTGCTGGTCAGGCCGTAGCGCTTGTCCGCGGCGGAGGTGCCGGCGGAGACGAAGTAGCCGTTGAAGTTCTCCTCGCCGGAGAGGATGGTGCCCCACGGGGTGGTGCCGCCGGAGCAGTTGCCCAGCGTGCCCTTGATGGTCCGGCCGGCCGGGTCGGCCACGGTGGTGACGAGTGCGGACCCGGCGGCGGGTCCGGTGAGTTCGTAGCTGGTGTCGGTCAGGAAGCGTCGGTTCAGCGGCGCGCCCTTGACGTAGCGCCAGGGCTGGTTCTTGTTCTGCCGCTCGAGTTCCACCACCGTCAGGCCGTGGGCGGCGCGGCCGATGGCCCGGGTTTCCGCGGCGTCGTAACCGGCCGGGACCATGATGTTCTCGTTGGTGTACTCGTGGTTGGTGAAGAGCACGGCCCGGCGGTTCTTGGCGTCCAGCGGCAGGATGTCGGTGTAGTCGTTGTTGTAGCCGAACTGGCGGGCCTGGGCGGCGGCGCTCTGCCGGTCCACGTCGAAGGCCGGCGAGTCGTTGAAGAGCGGGTCGCCCCAGCGGATGATCGGCTGCCAGGTGAACCCGGCCGGGACGGTGAAGGCATCCACGGCGGCGTCCACCGGGGCGATGGCGGTGAATTTCAGCTTGGACTTCCCGAAGCCTTTCTTGGCGGCGTCAGCCAGGCCCGGGCCTGCGCCGGAGGCCGGTTCGGCGGCGGTGACGGCGTTGCCGAAGACGACGGCGAGCGCCCCGGCGGCGCCGATGCCGAGGGCGGCGCGGCGGGACATCGTTGCGGAGGCGATGTCGCGGAAGTAGCCGTTGGAGCTGGTGTTGCAGACCTCGCCGGAGCAGGCGTTGTCGCATTTGAGCGCGCAGGTCACGGGGCTGCGTTTGCCCTTGGTGTGGCCGAGCAGGGCAGGAGGGAAAATTTACGTCCGGCGGATTCAGACATAGTGATGGCCCTTTCAGGCAGAGGGATGCGTCCCGGCCACCCTGCCAGCGGCGGACAACGTGCAGCGGTCCCCCACGTGAAGAGCCGATGAACCCTCTGAGTTCCCGCCCACCCCCGTCGATTGCTCCGTAAGTGCCCTTTCGGGGGTCTAAAGGGCGGCTACGGAGCAGTCGATGAAGCGAGCACGGCGTGCACCCGCCGGAGCCGGTCCAGCCACCAGTCGCGGCGTTCGCCGGGGGCGGCGTACTCGGTCAGCAGACCGTCGTCGACAGCGACGTCCCGGAGCCGGATCGCGCCGTCGTCGGGAACCAGAGGGTCACGGGTGACGTCCGCCGCGAGCAGCGACACGGTCCCGAGGCCGCAGGCGTAGGGCAGCTCGGGCAGGGCGGCGGCGAGCGCCAGCCCGGCGCGGATCCCCACGGAAGTGTCCAGCGCGGAACTGACGACGGCGGGCAGCCCGGCTTGCGCCACAATGTCCAGGGCGCGCCGTACCCCGCCCAGCGGGGCCACCTTCACCACAATCAGGTCCGCCGCGCCCGCGCGGGCCACCTTGAGCGGGTCCTCTTCCTTGCGCACGCTCTCGTCCGCGGCGATCAGCACCGGCACCCCGGCTGCCCGCAGCCTGCGCCGCACCTCCGCGAGCCCGTCGATGTCCGGGACCGGCTGTTCGGCGTATTCGAGTCCGACGGCGGCCAGCCGGGTTAGTGCCTCCACTGCCCCGGGCACGTCCCAGCCGCCGTTCGCGTCCACCCGGATGGCGGCGTCCGGTAGTTCGGCGCGGACGGCGGCCACCCGGGCGGCGTCGTCGTCGAGCGTCTGGCCGGGCTCGGCCACTTTGACCTTGACGGCGTCCACCCGGCCGAAGCTGGCCAGGACCTCCGGTACCCGGCCGGCGGCCACGGCCGGGACCGTGGCGTTCACCGGGACACTGGTCCGCAGGGGCGCCGGGAAGCCGTGCCAGCCCCCTTCGACGGCGGCGGACAGCCAGCGAGCGGCCTCGGCGTCCCCGTATTCGGGGAACGGGCAGAACTCGCCCCAGCCGTAGGGGCCGCGCAGCAGCAGGGCCTCGCGCTGCATAATGCCGCGGAACTTCACCCGCATGGGCAGGCTCACCACGCGGGCGGAGTCCAGGAGTTCCTCAACGCCGCCGGGGTTCAGGCCGGACGGGGAGGGGTGGTCGGCAGGGGTGGGCATGGCTGTACTCTACCCGCGGCTCCCGCACGGACCGGCCATCGCGCCAAGGCCGCCTGCCGTGCGCGGACGCTTCATCCGGTGAGCCGCCAGCCGCCCTTCAGGCCACTCGCAGCGTTATATGGGACCCTTATGAACGATGATTTCTCGGCAGAAGCGCAGCGAAACTCCCCCGGCAGCGGACGGCACCCGGCCGGTCCGGTCCCCGGCGGGTGTGCCGGGCCGGTCAACCGGGGTCCTCTTCCTGCTGGCCACCCTGGTTTCCGCGGCAGCCCTCGCCGCCACGTATTACTTCTATGTCCGGACCACCACGGGACAGTTCATCGACGAATCGGCCCTGGTCGAGGCAGTCGAAATCCACGGCGCCGCCGGCAAGGCGAGCAATAAGCTCCTCGACTGGCTGCCGGCCCTCTCGGTCCTGATCGCCTCCGTGATGGTGGTCTTCGTGACCGTGGCGCGCCGCCGCTGGGCCGCCGCCGGAATTGCCGTCGCCGCCGCCGTCGGGGCGAACATCGCCACCCAGGTCCTGAAGGATCTGTTGCCGGTGCGCCCGTTCCGCGGGATCGAGACCCTGGAATTCAATTCGCTTCCGTCCGGGCACACCACCCTGGCGGCCTCGGCCGCGGCGGCCGTCTTCCTGATGGTGTCCCCGCGCTGGCGGCCGCTGGCCGGCTTCCTGGGCGGCAGCTTCGCCGTCGCCACCGGGGTCTCCACCCTGATCAACCAGTGGCACCGGCCCGCCGACGTGGTGGCGGCGTTCCTGGTGGTGGCGGCCTTCACCCTCCCCGCGGGCTGGCTGATCATGCGGACCGGTCCGCGGTGGAATGTGTGGGACGGCTACAACGCCCACTGGGCCTCGGCCCGGATCTGGGTGGCCGCTCCGGTCCTGGCGGGCCTGGGTTCGGCAGCCGTGGCCACGTACTCGCTGTTGAAGATTGCGCCCGGCCCCGGCCAGGAAGGCAGCACCACCAACTACTTCTGGGCCGGGACCTCGCTGATCGTCATCACCGGCTACCTGGCCACCATCGCCGGGGTCTGGCTGTTTGGGCATGCCGCCCGACGCCGGGACGCACCGGCCGCCTGAGGCCGGCCTGCCTGAGGGGACCCCGCAGGTCCCTTTACAACCCCGCGCGCCGGGGCCACAATAAGCACCTCCACAGCCTCCACTGGCTCAGCAGCGCGCTGGCTTCCGTCACCCCGCCCGGAGGGAGCCCACCATGGGCGACACCACCGCAGCACCCGTCTCACGCCGGGCCGCCCGGCTCGCCTCCGTCCCGTCCCAGCTGCGAATCAACGCTTACTTGGCCGGCTCGGTGTACGCCCGGCGGCAGGACGACCCGGGGGTCTGCGACTTCACCTTCGGGAACCCGCACGAGATGCCGCAGGACGCCTACGTCCAGGCGCTGCGCGAGGTGCTTACCCCGCACACGGAGAAGTGGTTCGCCTACAAGACCAATGAAGCCGCGGCACAGGCCGCCGCGGCCGACTCCCTGCGGGGCCATTTGGGCGTGGCCTTCGAGGCCGACGACATCTTCCTGACCACCGGCGGGTTCGCGGCCATCAGCGTGGCGTTGAAGGCCGTCGGCGACCCCGGGGACGAGCTGATCTTCAGCCTCCCGCCGTGGTTCTTCTACGAGCCGCTGGCCGTCGAGGCCGGCCTGGTCCCGGTGAAAGTCGGCATTGACGCGGAGACTCTTGACCTTGACCTTGCGGCCATCCGCTCGGCCGTGACGGAGCGGACCCGCGCGGTGATCGTGAATTCGCCCAACAACCCCACCGGCAGGATCTACCCGCCGGCCCTCCTCGCGGACCTGGCCGACCTGATGGAGGCGGAGTCCGCGCGGATCGGGCACCGCATCTACCTGATCTCCGACGAGGCCTACAACCGGATCGTCTTCGATGGAGCCCGTTTCCACAGTCCGGCCGAGTTTTATCCCTACACGCTGCTTGCCTACACGTACGGCAAGACCCACCTCGCGCCGGGCCAGCGGATCGGCTACCTCGCGGTTTCCCCCGCCATTCCGGACCGGGACGGCCTGCGCGGGGCCATTGCGGCACTGCAGATGGCCGGTGGCTGGGTCTTCCCCAACGCCGTGATGCAGTACGCCCTGCCGCGGCTCGAACAGTTCTCCATCGACATCGGCCGGCTTCAGCGCCGGCGTGATGTGCTGGTCGATGCGCTCACCGCGATGGGCTACCGGCTGCACCGGCCCGAGGGCACGTTCTACCTTTTTGTGCGCACCCCGGACGGGACCGACGACGACGCGTTCGCCGACGCGCTGGCCGAGGACGGGGTCTTTGTCCTGCCGGGCACCCTGTTCGAGACACCCGGGTATTTCCGGATCTCGCTGACCGCCAATGACGACATGGTCGCCCGCAGCCTGCCGCTCTTTGCCGCGGCGATCCGGCGCGCGTCCGGCCCGGCGTAATCCGGGCGGCGGCCCCTCGGCGGAGGGTCAGTAATTGCGGCGGTGCCGGAGGCGCGGAATGGTGATGGCGAAGACTGCTGCGGCCGCGAAGCCGATCAGGCCGGTGGCCCCCACCCCCGTACCCAGCGACGCAGCCGCCGTGACGCCGGAGAGCAGGACGGGGCCGCCGGTGGCGCCGGCGTCGGCCATAAACCGCCAGATGCCCAGGAACTGGCCGCGCCCGTTGTCCGGCGAGAAATCGGCCCCGAGGGTCATGTTCAGCCCGGAGCTGATGCCGTTCCCGAAGCCGATCAGCAGCGCGGCCAGGAGCAGGCCCACGAACCCGGCGCTCAGCGGGATCAGCAGCATCGCGGTGCCCATGATCAGGGTGGAGGGCACGGCCACCCATTGCCGGCCCTTGCGGTCCATCAGCTTCCCCGCCGGGTAGAAGACCAGCATGTCGATGGCCCCGGAGATGCCGTAGATCAGCGACGCCTGGGTGGCGTCCATGCCCAGATGGTCGGCCCACAGCGGGATCACCACCTGCCGGGACGCCCGCAGCGCGCTGAGCAGCAGCACGCCCACACCCACGCTGAGGAACACTCCGGCGTGGGACACGGCCACACTGCGCAGGGTGGGCTGCGGGGCCGGCTCACCGTCGGCGGGCGTCGGCGCCGCCACCAGGTCCGGGATGGTGACGGAGAGGACCGCGGCTGCCGCCATGGCCACGACGCCGGCCCAGTAGGCTGCGCTGATGCCGCCGAACTGCATCACCGCTGCACCGATGAACGGCCCGATGAAGATGCCGATCCGGTTGACCCCGCCCAGGGTGGACAGGGCGCGGGCGCGCAGGATCACGGGGACGGCTTCGGTGAGGTACTTCTGCCGGGCCAGGCTGAAGACGCTGGCAGCCATGCCCACCACCACCATGGCGGCGGCGAGCAGCCAGATCCCGTCCGGCAGGAGCGGGGACACAGCGGCTGCGGCGAGGGCGGCGGCGCTGGCAGCCGCGGCCCCGACGATCGCCCAGCGTTCGCCGAATTTCAGGGTGATGAGCGACGCGGGGAGGTTGAAGAACCAGGAACCGAGCCCGATGAGGGTCACGATCAGCGCCGCGACGGCCACCGTGGCGCCGAGGTCCCGGGCGGAGAGTGCCACCACGGGAAGGATCGCGCCTTCGCCGATGCTGAACAACAGTGCCGGGCCGAAGGCGGGGACGGCGATGCTGCGGAGGCTGAAACCGGCGGGGCGTGTTGGGGTCATCCCCTTCATCCTAGGACCGCGGGTGCGGCCCTCCGGGGGTTCAGCGCTCGAAGTGCGTGTGGATTTCCTCACCCGTGACGTTCTTGAGGACGTCGGCTGCAACGTCGCGCAGCTTCTGGTTCCGGTTGCTGGAGACGCGGGTCAGGATGGCCATGGCCTCCTCCTGCGAGCACCGGTTCTGTGCCATCACCACGCCGCAGGCCAGGTCGATGGAGGTGCGGTGTTCCATGGCCGACTGCAGGTCCTCGGCGCGGGCCTGGGCCGTGCCGATTCGGACTGCCAGGCGCAGCGCCCGGCCGGCGAGGTCGGCGAAGCCGGCGGCCTCGGCCACAATGTCGGCGGTGAAAACGCCGGTGGTGGAGGCGAAGAAGTTCAGCGCGGCCGCGGAGTCCTCACCGATTTCCAGGGGCACGCCGAGGGTGCTGCGGCAGCCGTGGGCGGCGAGCTGCTCCTGGTATTCGGGCCAGCGCGGGTCCGTGGCAACGTCGGCCAGGAGGACAATTCCGCGGGTGCGCAGTGCCTCGATGCAGGGGCCCTCGCCCAGGCTTTGCTCGATGCGGTCGAGGATGACGGCCTTCGTGCTGCTGCCCGCCACGGTCATGGTCTTTTTCCGGCGCTGCAGGGTGACACCGCATTCGATGTCGACGCCGGCCGAGTGGCTGAGGATGGCGGCTGAAAACTCGGCGAGGCGGTCCAGGAAATCCTCGACGTTCTCGGTGCCGACAATAAGGTCCTGCAGCTGGAGGGCGGCGTCTTTTCCGGCGTCGTTCCCTGCGTACTTGCTCATGGCCTAAATCTAGCGGTTAGACGTAGCCGTCGACGATTGCGGCGGCAATCTCGCGGTACGCCCGCCGGGTCTCGGGCCGGAGCGAATCGAGGGTGACGAGGTCGCCGTCGGCCACTCCGCGGTCGTGCGGGACGGCGATCAGCTGGCGGCAAATACCGGAGAGGTGGTCCTCGATGGCATCCTTGTCCACCCGCGAGGAGACCTCGTCCTTGTCCGTGATGACCACGACGGCGTTCCGGGCCAGGTCCTCGTAGCCGTGGTCGGCCAGCCAGTGCAGGGTGCTCCGGGCGCGCTTGGCGCCGCTGACGGCGTAGCCGGCAGCGATGATGAGGTTGTCCGCCGACTGCAGGATCCCACTCATGGCGTTGTGGGTGACGCCGGTGCCGCAGTCGGTGAGGGCCACGGAGTAGTAGCCGGAGATGAGTTTGCGGATCCGGAGGTACTCCTCGGCGGTGAGCGAATCGGAGACCTCCGGGTCCTGCTCACCGGCGATCAGGTGGAGGCGTCCGGCGTGGTGCATGTAGCGGGCCAGGGCCGTCAGCGAATCGATGGAGTCAACGTTGCGGAGCAGGTCGCTGATGGTCCGCGGCGCCTGCTGCTGGTAGATGCCCTCACCCAGTGCGCGTTCCACGAGGTCGCCCGAGTCCGGGTTCGCGTCGATCGCGCAGGGCGGGTCGCCGCGGTACTCGGCCAGGGTCAGTCCGACGCCCACGGTGGTGGAGGTCTTGCCGATGCCGCCCTTGAGGCTCAGCACCGCGGTGTTGTAGCTGCCCTGGAGCTGCCGGGAAATCCTGCGCGCAAGTTCGTCCTCTTCGCGCTGGCGGGCGCTCGGGCCCAGGTTCAGGCTGCCGCCGGTGAGGCTGTAGAGGGCGCCGCGGATGCCGCCGACGGGCCGGGGCTTCTGCTCGCGGACAAAGAGGCCCGGGGAGCTGATGAAGTCCGGAACCGGGGCGTTGGCCAGGGCCGCGGCTCGGCTCGCGGAGCGGGTGGCGCGGGTGGGCTGCGGCGGCACGGCTGCGGCGTCGGCCGTCCGGCCCGCCCGGGTGCTGCTGTCCGGCTGGTCCGCTGCGGCGGACCCGGCGGTGTCCGGCCCGGCCGCCGTCGTTTCCGAGTCCTCCGGGGCTGCCGGTGTTGCCGGGGCCGCGGGGGCGAACGACGCCGGCGGCGCGGCGGGCTGGACAGGCGTGGCGGGGATCTGGCTGATCACCGGGGTGGTGCCTGTGGCGGGGTTTCCGAAGCGCTCATCGGCGGCTTCGGCGGCCTGCGCCCAGGAGCTGCTGCGCAGCGGTGCGGGGCGGGTGGGGGCTTCAGGGGTTTCCGCCTGGGGGCTGCGGGGGTTGACGACCGGCATGGTTCCTGTCCGGGCAGCAGTGTTGTCCCCGTCGGCGCGACGCAGGTCGCGGCGACGGCGGAGTTCAGGCTGTCCTGAGTTTTCAGCAGTGGCAGCTGAGTTGTCTTCCACCGATTCGGGCATCTTTTGGTTTCTCCCCCAGGACTCACAGCGGAGCACGCTGCGGCGCTTGTTGTGACTTCTTTCAAAGGGCCAGTCTAGGCGTAGTCGCCAGCACCCTTAGCTTCGGCCGGTTTTCAGGCGCCGTTCCGGGCCCTTTTAGTGGTGCGCCCGGGTCTCCTGCAGGCGCTTGATGAACCAGCGGGACTGCTCCGGACCGTAAGGCAGGATCGGTACGGCCTTGGTGGCATCGTTGGGCGTCTCGCGGGTTGCCTGGGTGGCCTGCCGCACCGCGGTGCTCATGGTGTTGGCCATGGTTTTGACGAACTGGTCGCTGCAGGGCTCGCCGTGGCCCGGGATCAGGAATTCGTAGCGGTGGCGCAGGGCGGACAGGTGCCGCAGGGCGTCGGCCCACTCTTCCGGGAAAGAGTCCTCGAAGGACGGGTGCGCGCCCTGTTCCACGAGGTCACCGGCGTACAGCGTGGTGCCGGTGCCCACCAGCAGGTCGCCGTCGGTGTGCCCGCGCCCCAGATAGAAGAGCGTGGCGGTCTGGCCGCCCAGGTCCACCAGCACGGGCTGGTCCCGGACAATCGCGTTCGGGACCACCAGTTCCACCTGGCCGCCGTCGCCCGCGGCCATCTCCGGCTCGGCCGCCGCCACCAGCGGGCGCTGGGCGTCGCCGTTGTCCTCGATGTCCGCGGCGCAGTTTTCGTGCCCCCAGAACTCGGTCACGCCGTCGTCGGCGAACACGGCGTTGCCGAAGAAGTGGTCGTAGTGGGCATGGGTGTTGACCACCACCAGCGGCAGCTGCGTCTTCTCCCGCACGGCGTCCAGGATCTCGCGGCCCTGCCGGGGACCCCCGCCGGTGTCGATCACCATGGCGCGTTCGGTGCCGACAACCAGGCCGGTATTGAGCAGGGATCCTTCGGTGGTCAGCACGTAATTATCCTGGCCGACCTCGAGCCATCGTGACATGAAATCTCCGTATCCCGGCGCCGCGCCGGCATGGTTGGTGCGAAGTTCTGGCCTCGATTCTACCCACCGGGCCTTAGAGATCGGCCAGCACCGAGCCCGGGTTCTCGATCGCGTCGGCCACGTAGCGCAGGAATCCGCCGGCGGTGCCGCCGTCGCAGACCCGGTGGTCGAAGGTGAGCGTCAGCTCGGTGACCTTGCGGACGGCGAGCTCGCCGTTGACCACCCACGGCTTGTCGATGATGCGGCCGACGCCGAGGATTCCCACTTCGGGGTGGTTGATGATCGCCGCGGAGCCGTCCACACCGAAGACGCCGTAGTTGTTCAGCGTGAAGGTACCGCTGCCCAGTTCGGCGGGTGTCGCCTTGCCGTCGCGGACGACGGCGGTGAGCCGCCGGATCTCGGCGTCCAGTTCGCGGGCGCTGAGTTTGTCCGCGTTGCGTACCGAGGGCACCATCAGGCCCCGGTCGGTTTGGGCGGCAAAGCCCAGGTTCACGCCGTCGAAGGCGACGATTTCCTGGCTGGTCCCGCCGTCGGCGTCCTCGGTGGTGACGATCCGGGTGTTCAGTTCCGGGTATTTCTTCAGCCCGGCGGTGACGTAGCGGGCGATGAAGGCCAGCAGCCCGGGAGTGTGGTGCGGGTCGGCCTTCTTCAGGGCCGCCCGCAGCTCTACGAGCGCGGTCGCATCCACGTCCACCCACACGGTGGCCTCGGGGATCTCGGATCGGCTCCGGCTCATGTTCGCGGCGACGGCCTTGCGGACGCCCCGCACCGGGGTGCGCCCGGTGATGCCCAGGCCGGTCCGCGAGTCGGTGTCCCCGGCAATCCGGCGCTCCGGCCCGGGCGTTTCAGCGGCCCGGGCGCCCGGCTGTTCGGCGGCGGGTTTGATGGCGGCCTCGACGTCGCGGCGCATGATCAGCCCGCTGGTTCCCGAGCCCTGCAGCTCGCCCAAATCCACGCCGTGGTCCCGCGCCATCCGCCGGACCAGCGGCGAAATCACGGCCCCCAGCTTGCCGGGAACCCGGGTCCGCAGCAACAGCAGGTCATCGGCTGCCTTCTCCTCCCCGGACACCTGCGCCACGGAGCTCTTGGACGCCCGGGTCCGCCGGGCAACCCCATGCCCGCCCGGGGTGCCGTAGCCGATCAGGACATTTCCGGAGCCGGCCTTCTCTTCCTCGCGGTAGACCTCGGCGGCAACCTCCTCAACAGCGGGGGCTACCCCCAGCGGCGTCACGGAGATCAGCGGTTTTCCGACGTCGAGGGTCTGGCCGGGCTCGCCGTGCAGGACGGCGACGGTGCCGGCGTACGGGGACGGGACCTCCACCATGGACTTGGCGGTCTCCACCTCGGCGATCGGCTGGTCGACGCGAATCTCATCGCCCACGGCCACGAGCCAGTTGACCAGCTCCGCTTCGGTCAGGCCCTCGCCGAGGTCCGGGAGGAGGAATACTTTGGGTTCGCTCATGGTCAGTCTTCCCACTGGAGGTCGTCGACGGCGTCGAGGATGCGGTCCACGCCGGGCAGGTAATAGTGCTCGAGTTTCGGGGCCGGGTACGGCACGTCGAAGCCGGTGACGCGGCGGATCGGGGCGGCCAGGTGGTGGAAGCAGCGTTCCTGGACGCGCGCCACAATTTCCGAGGCCACGGACGCGAAGCCGTGCGCTTCGGCGATCACCACGGCGCGGCCGGTCTTCCGGACGGATGCGCAGACCGTTTCGTCGTCGAACGGGACGATCGAGCGGACGTCGATCACCTCCAGCGAGCGGCCTTCCTCGGCGGCAGCGGCCGCGGCGGCGAGCGCCGTCGGGACGGACGGTCCGTAGGCGATCAGCGTGGCGTCCGTGCCCGGACGGGCGACGGCGGCACGGCCTTCGGAGGAGGTGCCGGACTCGGTGTTCGCCGTGTGCTCGGCGCGGAGCGCGTCCAGGTCCACCTGGTCCTTGGACCAGTACAGCTTCTTGGGTTCCATGAACATCACGGGATCGTCCGAGTCGATGGCTTCACGGAGCATCCGGTAGCCGTCGGCCACGGTGGCCGGGGTGAAGACCTTGAGGCCCGCGGTGTGCGCGTAGTAGGCCTCGGAGGAATCGCAGTGGTGCTCCACTCCGCCGATCCCGCCGGCGTAGGGGACGCGGATGACGATGGGCAGCTTGACGGTGCCCTTGGTCCGGTTGTGCATTTTGGCGACGTGGCTGACGATCTGCTCGAACGCCGGGTACGCGAAGGCGTCGAACTGCATCTCGATGACCGGGCGCATGCCGTTCATGGCCATACCCACGGCCATGCCCACAATGCCGGATTCGGCCAGGGGCGTGTCGAAACAGCGGCTCTTTCCGAAGGTTTTGGTGAGGCCGTCGGTGATGCGGAAGACGCCGCCGAGCATGCCGACGTCCTCGCCGAAGACCAGCACGGATTCGTCCGCGTGCATGGCGTCGGCCATGGCGGTGTTCAGGGCCTTGGCCAGGGTGATGGACTGCGGGCCGGTCTTCTCGGCGTCGCCGGCGGCCTTGGCGGCGGCGCGGGCGGTGGCGGCGCTGACGTTGCCGTTCGCTTCGGAGGACGTGGTGATGGTGGGGCTCATTTGCCGGCCGCCTTTGCTGCGGATGCGGTGGATGCGGCGTCGCGGGCCAGTTCGTCGGCGAGCATGGCGGACTGTTCCTTGAGCTGCGGGGTGGGCGTGGAGAAGACGTAGCTGAACAGGTCCTGGGGGTCCACGGGGACGTCCTCACCCAGGCCCTCGCGCAGCTGGGTGGCAACGGCTTCGGCCTGGTCGGCGATCCGGGCGGAGTTGTGGTCATCGAGCAGGCCGCGGCCTGTCAGGTAGGTCTTCATCCGGCTGACCGGGTCCTTGGACACCCATTCGGCCACTTCGCTGTCCTGGCGGTAGCGGGTGGCGTCGTCGGCGTTGGTGTGCGCCTGCATCCGGTAGGTGTGGGCCTCCACCAGCAGCGGGCCGGAGCCCTCGCGGGCGAGCTTCACGGCCCGGCCCAGCACGGCCAGGAGCGCCACCATGTCGTTGCCGTCCACACGTTCGCCGGCCATGCCGTAGCCGACAGCCTTGTGCGCCAGCGACGGGGCGACCGACTGGTGGGCCAGCGGCACGGAGATGGCGTACTGGTTGTTCTGGACGAAGAAGACCACCGGGAGGTGGAACACGGCGGCAAAGTTCAGCGCTTCGTGGAAGTCACCCTCACTGGTTGCCCCGTCGCCGCACATGGCCAGGACCACCGTGTCCTCGCCGCGGAGTTTGGCCGCGTGGGCGACGCCGACGGCGTGGAGCAGCTGCGTGGTCAGCGGGGTGCACTGGATGCCGACCTTGTGCTTGGCGGGGTCGTATCCGCCGTGCCAGTCGCCGCGGAACAGGGTCATGGTCTGCACCGGATCCACGCCGCGGGCCATCACGGCCACGGAGTCACGGTAGGTGGGGAACATCCAGTCCCCGTCGGACAGACACAGTGCCGCCGCGACCTGGCAGGCTTCCTGGCCGTGGCTGGACGGGTAGACGGCCATACGGCCCTGCCGGACCAGCGCGGAGTTCTGATCGTTGACGCGGCGCCCGACGACCAACTGCTCGTACGCGGCCAGCAGTTCGACGTCGTCGGGGAGGCCGTACTCGTGGCCGGGCTGCGCGCCCTGTTCCGCTTCGGCGTTCAAGGCGCCGTCCGGGCCGACGATCTGGATGGGGTGGCGGGCCGGCAGCATGTAGTCCTCGACCGTGATGCCGAACTTCAGGACGGCGTCGTGGGCGGCGTTCGGCGCCGAGCCGGGTTCGGGCTGCGCCGTACGTTCGGGCTGCGCCGTGCGTTGGGGCTGCTGCGCAGAATGGTCCGCGGAGATCGTCATTGGTCCGTCTTTCTGTAGCCACTATTCGCTCCCAGTATGGTCGGCGATGCCGTTTCGTATCCACCCCCGGCCGAAATCGTGGAGAAGTCCCGAATATTGCCCTAATCTGAAAGACAGAATGTAAGTGTGAGCTGGATTACCGGCGGGGGTTGTAGACAAATGGCAGAGGCCGAGGCGGACCAGGCGGTGCCGCTGGACGACGTGGACCGGAACATCATCGCGGAACTGACCCGCGACGGGCGGATGTCCGTGACCCAGGTGGCGGAGAACGTCCACATTTCCCGCGCCCACGCCTACACCCGGATTGCCCGGTTGACGGGTGAGGGCGTCCTGACCAAGTTCACGGCGCTGGTGGACCCTATCAAGGCCGGGCTGAAGTCCTCGGCGTATGTGACCCTGAAGGTCCGCCAGCACTCCTGGCGCGAACTGCGGGAGCTCCTCCGGGCGATCCCCGAGGTGCACCACATCGCCCTGGTGGGCGGCGACTTCGACGTCATCCTGCTGGTCCGCGCCGTGGACAACGTGGACCTGCGGCGGGTCATCTTCGACCAGCTGCAGTCCATGCCGGGGGTGCTGGACACCCAGACCTTCCTCGTGTTCGAAGACCTGGACACGCGCTAGCCGGGCCGTACCGCGTCAGTTCAGGAAGCCCTTGAGCCAGATTTTGAGCTCCTCGCCGAAGTCAACGCGCTCGGAGGCGATCGAGATGGCGGCCTTGAGGTAGCTCAGCTTGTCTCCGGTGTCGTACCGGCGGCCCTGGAAGATGACGCCGTGGACGCCGCCGCCTTCAGCATCCGACGCGGCGAGAACCTGCAGCGCATCCGTGAGCTGGATTTCCCCGCCGCGGCCGGGCCCGGTCTGTTCCAGGACGTCAAAAACCGCGGGGTGCAGCACGTAGCGGCCGATCACGGCCAGGTTCGACGGCGCATCCCCCGGAGCCGGTTTTTCCACCAGCCCGTCCACTTTGACGTAGTCCTCGCCGGGGATGGGGGTAACCGCGGCGCAGCCGTAGGCGCTGATCTGCGCGGGGTCCACCTCGATGAGCGCCACCACCGAGCCGCCGGTCCGCGCCTGGACCTCGATCATGGTGTCCAGCAGCCTGTCGCGTTCATCGATCAGGTCATCGCCGAGGAGCACGGCGAAGGGATCGTCCCCCACGTGTTGCCGGGCGCACAGCACGGCGTGGCCCAGGCCCTTCGGGTCGCCCTGCCGCAGGTAATGGATCGGCGAGATGTTGGACGCGTGCTGCACGGCCTCCAGGCGTTCGGTATCGCCCTTCAGCTCGAGGATCCGTTCGAGGGCCGGCGCCCGGTCAAAGTGGTCCTCCAGGGCACGCTTCTGCCGCCCGGTGATCATCAGCAGGTCCGTGAGACCGGCCCTGACGGCTTCCTCCACCACATACTGGATGGCCGGCTGGTCCACCACCGGCAGCATTTCCTTCGGCATCGCCTTGGTGGCCGGAAGGAAACGGGTCCCCAGCCCGGCAGCAGGTATGACAGCTTTAGTTACAGCTTTCCCCAGAGTCATAACCGAACTTTACAAGCGGGCCCGCGAAATGAGAATGGCTGGGAAAGACACATTCGCCGGTGGACCCGTTCAGAAAGGGTCCGCCAGCGGGGTGCGGACCTGTCTGACGTGTAAACTTTGGTCCGTCATTCCAGCGCTGGAAAATAGCATGCTGCCCGCCGCATAAACTCAATTGCGGCGGCGCCGCAGGAGTGGCCCACCAATCGATACAAGGCGCAAGACGGCATTCACCGCCGGCGCCGCGTTCCTTAGCTTCTGTTTCAGGGGGAGTTTCATGCAGTTTCAGGATTCGTCAGTACTTATTACCGGTGGAACAGGTTCTTTGGGGAAGGCGCTCACGCGTGAACTCCTGGACCGCCACGACGTGCGGCGGCTGGTCATCTTCAGCCGTGACGAACTGAAGCAGCTCGAAGCCCGCCGTATGTTCAACGACGACCCCCGGATCCGCTGGTTCATCGGCGACATCCGGGACCGGAACCGCCTGACACGGGCTTTCCACGGCGTTGACTACGTAATCCACGCGGCCGCCCTGAAGCAGGTGGACACCGCCGAATACAACCCGTTCGAATTTGTTAACACGAACATCATCGGCTCTCAGAACGTCATCGACGCCGCCATCGACGCGGGCGTGAAGAAAGTGGTGGCCCTATCCACCGACAAGGCATCCAGCCCGGTCAACCTCTACGGTGCCACCAAACTGAGCGCGGACCGCCTGTTCATCAGCGGCAACCACTACGCGGCGTCGTACGACACCCGTTTCTCCGTGGTGCGGTACGGCAACGTCATGGGTTCCCGCGGAAGCATTGTGCCGATCTGGCGCAAGCTCGCCGAACAGGGCAAGTCCCTGCCCCTCACGGACAAGCGGATGACCCGGTTCTGGATCACCCTCCAGCAGGCCGTCGATTTTGTGCTTGATTCCTTTGGCGTGATGCAGGGCGGCGAGCTCTACGTCCCCCGCATCCCCTCCGTAAAGATCGTTGACCTTGCCGAGGCCATCGCACCGGGCGCAGCGATGCATGAGATCGGCATCCGTCCGGGCGAGAAGCTCCATGAGGAAATGATTGCCCCGGACGACTCCCGCCGCACGCTGCAGCTGGACTCCCGGTACATGGTCATGCCGCACCTTGGCGGTTGGGGCTACAAGGAGCCAGCCGACGGCGCGCTGGTTCCGGATGGCTTCAGCTACCAGTCCCACACCAACGCCGAATGGCTGGGTGTCGAAGAGCTCCGCGAAATGCTGGCCAATGAGTTCTAGCCCCAGCGTGCTGCCCTATGGCCGGCACTCGATCGACGAGGCCGATATCTCCGCGGTGGTCACCGCACTGTCCGGCGACTGGCTGACCACCGGCCCCATGGTCGGTGAGTTCGAAGCCGCCATTTCGGCCGCCGCGGACGGAGCCGCCGCGGTGTCCGTGACCTCGGGCACTGCAGCCCTGCATGTGGCCTACGCCGCCGCCGGGATCGGTGCCGGCGACGAGGTGGTGACCACGCCGCTGACGTTTGTGGCGACGGCCGCCACAGCCGCCGTCCTCGGCGCCAAGATCGTCTTCGCGGATGTCGAACCGGACACCGGAAACCTCTCCCTTGACGCCGCGGCAGCCGCCGTAACGTCCAGGACACGCGCCATCACCGCCGTCGATTACGCGGGCCTGCCCGTGGATGCGACGGCGTTCAACGCCCTGGCCGCCCGGTCCGGCGCCGTCTTCATCGAGGACGCCGCCCATTCGGTGGGCTCAACGCTGCACGGCGTCCCGGTTGGTGCGACGGCGGACATCACCACGTTCTCCTTCTTCCCCACCAAGAACCTGACCACCGCCGAAGGCGGCGCGGTGGTCACCCCGCGCCCGGACCTGGAAGCCCGCGCCCGAAAGTTCAAGAACCACGGGCTGGAACGCGACCGGTCCAAAATGCGTTTCCCGGACGAAGGCCCGTGGCACCAGGAAGTGACGGACTTCGGCCTGAACTACCGGCTTCCCGACGTCCTGGCGGCGCTCGGCGTCAGCCAGTTCAAGAAGCTGGAATCGTTCAAACTCCGGCGTGCGGCGATTCACCGGGCGTACAACGACGCTTTCGCTGAGCTCAGCGACGCGCAGGTCCCGGTGCTGACGGACGGCGCCGCTCCGGCGTGGCACCTGTACCCGCTGCGTGTGCCCTCCGCCCGCCGGAAGGACATCTTCAACGAACTGCGCGGACTCGGCATTGGCGTCCAGGTCAACTACATTCCCGCCTACTGGCACCCCGTTTTCGAGGACCTCGGCTACCGCCGCGGGATGTGCCCCAACGCTGAGGCATACTATGCGGGGGAAATCTCGCTGCCCCTCTTCCCGGGCATGACCGACGGTGACGTGGACCGTGTCATCGAGGCCGTCCGCAAGGTCCTCCGTTGAGCAGCGCGGCGCCCGGCGGCGCGAAAGTTGTGGCCGTCATCCAGGCCCGGATGGGTTCGGCCCGGCTGCCGCGGAAGGTCCTGCGCCCCCTCGGCGCCAGGAGCGTGCTCAGCTGGGTGGTCCGCGCGGCCCGGGAGGCGCCCGGCATTGATCAGGTGGTGGTCGCGACCTCGGCATCTGCTATTGACGATCCGATTGCCGAGTTTGCCGCCGCGGAGAACGTGACTGTGGTCCGCGGCAGCGAAAACGACGTTCTGGACCGGTTCATCCAGGCTGCACGGCAGACCGAGGCCGACGCCGTTGTCCGGCTCACGGCGGACTGCCCGTTGCTGGACCCGGCAGTGATCGGCCAGGTCGCGGCCCTGTGGCGGCTGAACCCGGACCTGGACTACGTCTCGACCACCTTGGACCGCAGCCTGCCGCGGGGCCTGGATGTGGAGCTGGTCCGCGCCGGCGCCCTGGAGGAATGCAACGCCCGCACCGAGCCGCATCACCGGGCGCACGTCACCAGTGCCGTCTACGAGGAAGGCTCCGGCTTCAGCCAGGCCAGCCTGTCATTCCGGCCCGGGTCGGAGAAGTACCGGGTCACCCTGGACGTCGACGACGACGCCCGGCTGCTGGACGCGCTGGTGGCCCTTCTGCCCGACGCGGCACCGTCGTGGGGAACGATTGTGCGGCTGCTTGATGCGCACCCGGAGATCGTGGCGCTCAACGAGGCCGTGGTGCAGAAAGCGCTCATCGAGGGCTGAGATGAAGGTCCTCGTATGCTGCAGCGCCGCGAAGGAGGCGGGCGCCGGCCACGTTATGCGCTCGCTCGCCGTCGCGGAGGAGGCACTGGCCGCCGGGTGGGACGTGGTCTTCGCCGGGCGCATTGACCACCCGGTAGCCCGATCCGCCGTCGCCGGCCTCGGCATGGACGTGCTTGACGTGGAGCTGGAAAGTGCCGCGCTGGTGGCCGCCGCCCGGGCCGCGGGTGCGCAGCTGATCCACGTCGACTCGTATGGGCCGCTCCCCGGCCTGCGTGGCCTGGCCGCCGAAGCCGGCCTGGCCCTCTCCTCCATGGAGGACGGCGAGTATGGCCGGCGGCCCGCCGATCTGGTGGTGGACGCTTCGCCGGGCGGCGAGGGCGAGTTCCGCACGCCGGACGGGACCCTACGGCTGCTGCGCGGCCTGCGGGCGGCACCCATCCGGCGCGGCCTCCTGAACGCCCCGTCGCCGCCGCGAGGAACTGCTCCCCCGGACCGGCTGCGGGTCCTGGTCCTCATGGGCGGCACCGACGCGACCGGAATGACTGCCCGCGCAGTCCGGGCCTGGACCGGGACGGGTATCGCCTCGGAATGCCACGTGGTCACCCAGGCCGGCGACGAAGGCCTGGCCGCAGAGAGCGGAAACACCGCGATTTTCCGTCATGCCCCCGGCCCGGATGTGCCGCTGCTCTTCGGCAGCATGGATCTGGTGATTTCCGGGGCCGGAACCACAGTGTGGGAGCTCGCGGCCCTGCGGGTCCCCGCGGCCATCATCCAGCTGGTCCCGAACCAGCTGGCCGGCTACAACTACGCGGTCGCGCAGGGTTTTGCGGCGGGCCTCGGAACGTGGGACGCCTGGGACGACGGGACCGCCCGGGACCGGCTCCGCGAGCTGGGAACGGACGCCCGGCTCCGGGGCCAGCTCAGCCGGGCCGCCGAGCACGCCGTGGACGGCGCCGGCGCGCAGCGGATCGTCGCCCTCTGGCAGGAGATTGTGAACCGGCCCGCAGGAGTGAACGCGCGCCGTGCCGTACTGGAGGACGCAAGCCAGATCTTTGAGTGGCGCAGCGATCCGGCAGTCCGGGCCGCTTCACGGACCACGGACTCATTCTCCTGGGACAGCCATCTGGCCTGGTTCCAGGGGACCCTGGCCAACCCCGGACGCCTCCTGACCATCATCGAGGCGGAGGGGCGGCCTGCCGCCGTCGTGCGTTTTGACCTCCTGGCGGACCGCCCGGCCGGCTGGGAAGTGTCCATCACGGTCAGTCCGGACTTCCGCGGGACGGGGATGGGCGGCCGGGCACTGCGCGCCGCAGAGGAGCTGCTGCGCGGCGAACATCCGGACACGGAGATCACCCTGGTGGCGGAAATGTTGAAGACCAACCATGCCTCCCGCCGGCTCTTCGCCGCAGCTGGCTACGAGCCCCCGCCGCGCATGATGCCGGGCACCACGCCCGGCGACGCCCCGGGCGGTGGTCCGGCCGCGGGCGACGACGGAACGTGGGACAGACTGGAAAAGACCGACCCCCGCCCCGCTAAATAAGGTCCCAGGCCAGCGGTGTTCCCCGCACGCAGTCAGTGGCGAACGTCCGGCCGAGCACCAGGTCGAGGTCCTGCGGGGCCAGACCGCCCCCGGGCCGGATGGACCTGACGTTCTCCTCCGTCAGCACGTCGCCCTTCCGGACATCACGCACCACGTAAAGGGAGCGGCGGAGGCGGGCGCTCTCCGCTTCGCCGGAACTGACATTCAGGGTGGGGCTTCCCAGCGCCTGCCAGGCCGTCTCGCTCTCCCTCACCAGCGCGGCCAGCTCGTGCGGTTCCAGCGAGAATGCCGAGTCTACGCCGCCGTCGTTCCGGTCCAGGGTGACGTGTTTTTCGATGACGGATGCTCCGAGGGCGACGGCGGCAATGGCAGCGCCGATGCCCATGGTGTGGTCCGAGAGGCCCACGTGCACCCCGAAGGCATCGCGCAGCACAGGCAGGGTCCGCAGGTTCGACTCCGCCGGCGAGGCCGGGTAGGAGGACGTGCAGGCGAGCACCACCACCTGGTTGTTGCCTTCGCCCCGGATGACGGACAGCGCCGTCTCCACATCGGCGAGGGACGCGGCACCGTTGGAGAGGATGACGGGTTTCCCCGTCCGTGCCACGGTCCGGAGCAGGGCGGTGTCCCCGATCTCCAACGAAGCGATCTTGTAGACCTGGGCGTCCAAGTCCTCGAGCAGGTCCACGGCGGTGTTGTCGAACGGGCTGGAAAACGGAATCAGCCCCCGGCTGCGCGCCTTCTCGAAGATGGCCTCATGCCACTTCCACGGGGTGTGGGCCTGCTCGTAGAGGCTGTAAAGAGTCTGCCCGCCCCACAGCGGATGGTCAGCTGAGATCACAAACTCGGGCCGGTCACAGTCGATGGTGATGGTGTCGGCGGTGTAGGTCTGCAGTTTGACGGCGTCTGCGCCCGCGTCCGCCACCATGTCCACGATGTCCAGGGCGCGGGCCAGGTCTCCGTTGTGGTTGCCGGAGACCTCGGCGATGATGAACGGTTTATGTCCTGGCCCCACCTTGCGGGGACCGATGTTAATGTCAGCGGCGCTCATGCTCTACCTCATCTTGCTTCGAACGGTGGGTGGAAAGGATGCTTTGGTCCAGGATGCCCTCGACGGCATCCCGCAGGGCTGTGCGTGACGCGTGGCCTGTGAAGGCGACCAGCGAGGTCCGCAGGTCCGCCATGGACGCGCCGGCGTCCGCGGCGTCGTGACCGCCGTCGGCGAGTCCCAGCAGCGGGCTCGGGTGAAGGGCGACGACGGCGACGTCGGCCGGCAGGACCCGGCTTGAGTCGGCCACTACGGCCACCGGGTAGCCGGCCACGCAGGCCTGGACGACGGCGGAGGACGTTACGGCCACCACGCCGTCACCGGGCTGGAGCTTGGCGAACAAGTTTCCCTCGGCAAGCTCGGTCTTGGCGGCCAGTTCCGCAAGGGGTTCCCAGCTGCCGAGGCCTTTCTGCTGCCGGACCTTGGGGTGCAGGCGGAGTTCGCAGGCCACCCCGCGCTCCCGCAGGCCGGTGATCAGCCGGGCCAGTGCCGTGGCTTCAGTGGCGGACAACTCTTCCATCGAGTGGCAGACGATGACGCGCCGCAGGGGCCCGGCCGGCTGCCGGAACTCCTCGGCTTCGGGGCGGCCGATGACCACCCGGGCCGTGTCAGGGCTGTGCCGGCGGAACCAGGAGTCCTGCGCCTGCCCCCAGACGCCCACCCAGTCGGCCAGCACGGGGACGTAGTTGGCCTCGTTGGGCGTTCCGTGCACCAGGGTCATGGTGGGAATGCCGTGTTGCTTCGCGGCCCAGACCAGCGGCCAACAGTAGTTATGCCGATCGAAGTCGGTCAGCACCAGGGCGGCGCCGGCAACGGCGTCCAGCGCCGCGAGGTAGCGCACCGCCTGGGCCAGGAAGAGATACTCCCTGTACACCCTCGCCGCCGGCAGGGACCGCAGGGCTCCCCCCGGCAGGGCGCGCCGGAGCTGCAGGGCGCCGCCCAGCCGTTTCCAGCCCGAGACGCGCGCCATGGAGGCCGGGGCCAGTCCGGGGAAGGACAACCCCGGGCGCAGGTCCGAAGAGGCGTGCCTGGCGTCCGCCACAAGTTCCACCGGGAGGCCCTTCAGCGCCTCCGCAACGGCCGAGCCCAGGACAACGCCGTGGGCCACGGGGTTGGCGAACACTGTCCAGACGGCCCCGTCAGCGGGCCGGCCCGTGCCACCGGACCGGCGCGCGGCACCGCCCACAAGGGCGGCGAAACCCGCGGCCGCGCGTAGAAGCTGGCGGTCCAGCGATGTCTCGTTGCCGATCGCCAGGGAGGCCGCGACCTCCGCGGCCACTGCCCTGTTATCCACGGCGGAGCGAGGCGAGGTTGTTTCGCAGTGTCCGCCAGGAGGCCAGCACGCTGCCCGCCGCCGATTTCGCCAGCGACTGGAGCCACGGGAAGCCGGGACTGCCCATGGGGGTGCGGGGCCGGTGCGGGAGTGGCGCCGCGTCCCAGCGGGTTGCCGTGAGGTAGTCCGTTCCGTGGGTCTCGTCCGGCTCGAGGTAGGAGCCCTCCGCCCACTCGTTCCAGGCGTTGACGAAGACCATGCCGTGCTGCCGACGTGCTTCGCTGGCCCGGGCAAACTGCAGCCAGCGACGGTAGCCCTCGGGCGAGGAGTCGACGTACACGGTGGAGTTGTTGGACCGCCGCGCGGTGTTGTCCCACCCGGGGGCAACGGCTCGGTAGCGGACGAACCCGGGCTCCGGGCGGCGCATAAAGCGCTCGACCATCCGCGGGTAGGACATGATCCGGCCACGGAAGCTGGGGCTCAGGCCGGCTGGCGGGACCAGTTTGGCGGCGGCGAGGGTGTTGGAACCGACCGGGGGGAACTCGCTGACGGCGTCGAAGCCGAACGGGGCCGGGCGGATTCCGGGCTTGGTCTCGGCCGCGATGAGTTCCAGCGGGCCCACGCCGTGCTGGTCGGCCAGTTCACGCCAGGTCCGCGCGAACTGGGGGGCGTCCGGCAGGTGGTCCACCCGGTGCACCACAATAACCGCGCGCCCGTTGTTGCGCAGGTAGCGCGGATCCCGGAGGTACGGCAGGAAGTCCAGGAAGACCTGTTCTGCCGTGCCCTCCGCGTAGTCCTGGCCAATCAGTACCGACTGGTCCTGGCCGTCCCAGCGGCGCGTCCAGTTTTCGTTGGCCCAGGAAATGCAGAACGGGAAATCGGGCCCGCGTTCCACGTAATCGTCAATGGGGCGTTCCAGCAGCCGCTTGCCGGCGAACCAGTAGTAGTAGAAGCAGAAGGCGTCGACGTCGTTGGCCCGGGCGAGCTCGGCCTGCCGGTCGGCCACACCGGCCACCGTCAGGTCGTAGTAGCCGAAGTCGGCGGGCCGGCGCGGGTGGTCATGTCCGTCGAAGAGGGCGGTGGCTTTCCGGACGTTCGTCCACTCGGTGAAGCCGGTCCCCCACCACTCATCGTTTTCGGGAATCGCGTGGTACTGCGGGAGGTAGAACGCCACCGTGAGGGGACGGTTGGCTGCCTCCGCTGGTACCGGTGCGCCGCCGTCGTCGACCGTGCCCTGGGGCACACCCGACCCGCTCCGGGCGGCAGCGACGACGACGACGCCCACCGCCATGGCGAGCAGCAGGAAGCCCAGCACCTCGTAGAGGGAGCCGCGCAGGACCATAAACAGGAGGGCGCCCACCGGGGCGGCAACGGCCCGGCCGGACAGCGTCGCCGCGGTGCCGGGGAACCGGGGACCTGCCCAGGCCAGGAGTGCGCCCAGCAGGATGAACGCCACGAAGACGCCCAGGAAGCCACCCACGAGGTGGGCTTCGCCCCAGAAAGGCATGGAGACGTTGGTGTAGCCCATCCCCGTCGCCTTGGCCACGACGGGTCCGCTGGCGTGTCCCTGGACCAGGTTGGACAGCACCGGGATCCAGCGCAGGAAGGGTGCGATGAAGAGATCCAGACGGTCCGGCATGCCGGCCGGAATGGACTGCACCGAGACCTCGCGCAGCAGCATCTCGAACGCGTCAAAATCGAAGTTCAGCAGGGTGGCGCTCGGCAGGGATGCGCCCACGGCTGTGGAGCCGGTCCCGTCGCCGCGCATGAGGTCGAGGGTGGGGAACACGGTGACAAACACCAGCACCGTGGATGCCGGCAGCCACCGGAGCCATTTGCTGTTGATCAGGTATGCCGCGACGACCGCCACAACAAAGCTTCCCGTGAGGAACCGTGAACCGATCAGCGGGTTGGTCACGATGGCTCCGGCGACGACGGCCGCCACCAGGAGCTTGCCGGACACCTTGATCCCGCTGCGGTACAGGGCAATACCGGCGGCGGGGATGGCGATGGCGCCGGCCTCGGCGAGGAAGTACAGCGAGCCGCCGCCGGGCAGGTCCGCGACGCGAAGCAGCGTTTCCCGGAAAGCGACACGGCCGGTCATCAGTCCGGAGCCCATCAGTGCTGCGAACAGCAGGCCGGTTCCGACCTGCGCCCACAGCATTGCGGTCATGGCTCCGCCGATCCCCGGCTGCCACCACCGAGGGCCTCGGCCCCGCGTCGCCGGTTCAGACCGCCAGGGCACGCGGCGTGCAGCGAAGTAGCCGATTGCCGCCGCGGCGAGCCCGGCCAGGACCACCTGCTGGGCAGTCGAGAGGGTACCCGCCGTGAACGTTCCCTTCCAGGGGAAACGGTTGGCTGCCAGCTGGAAAGCCGGGGCCAGGGCCATGAAGATGAACGTCCAGGTCCAGAAAATCGTCCAGGCAATGTTGAAGGTCTGGCTCACCACGCAGCGATAGAGCATCACCGAGGTGATGGCCAGTGTGAGGACGGCCTGGATGATCAGCCAGCCGTCGCGGGTCGCCCCGAAGGTGACTGCCCCGGCGCCCCAGAGGGCAAGGGAGAACAGGACCGCAGCGGAGAAGACGCGCACAACCCGCCCGGCGTGGGGCAAAGGCCTGGATGCCGACGGTTGCAACGCTTCAGCCCAGCGGCTGCTCATCAGCGGGGCGCTCATTTGCCGGCCCCAACCGGCTGGCCGGAACGCTCAATGATCGCCGCGTAACGGCGTTGGGCCGGCCGCCGCACGGGCAGCAGCAACAGGGGATGCCTCCGGTAGAACCTCGCGGCGGATGCGACTTCCCGCACCCAGGGCATGAACCTCACGCCGTGCGTCTCGCGGCGCCAGCCGTGGACCCACCGGCACGTCGGATCCACGATGACCGGCGCATTGTTCTGCCAGGCATCCAGACCCATGGCGTGGTCTTCGTAATAGAGGAAGAACCGCTGATCCCAGCCGCCGGTAGATTTGAAGTACTCCGTTGAACCGCAGACCGCTGCCCCCATGGCCCAGGCAACGTAGGTGGGCGCCGGGGAGGTTGACGGCAGGTACGCCTCGGCATCTGCACCGGGAAGGGAGAGCCCGCGGTGGGCGAATTTGTCCATCAGGAACGGCAGGCCCCTGCCGTTGGGCTGCAGGGAACCGTCGGGGTTGACCAGCTGCGGCGCGACGACGGCGCCGTGCGTCCTGCTCATCTCCGCCAGGCGGGGCAGGTCGGCCGCGTTCACGGACACATCCGGGTTGACGAAGGCTACGTAGGGGGTCTCGACAAGCGCTAGTGCGGCGTTGTTGGCGGTGGCGAAGCCGAGGTTTTCTGCCTGGGCGATGACTTCGGCGCCGAGGCCACGGGCCACCGCGACGGAGTCGTCTGTCGATCCGTTATCCACCACGATCCAGCGGTAGGGCTTGGGCGTTTCGGCGGCCCACCACTGTTGAAGGTCAGCCGAACTGTTGTAGCTGACCGTGATGATGGTCCAGTTGGATGCGGTCATGTGAGGGTCCTCCTAGTACGCCCCGCCCAGATGCTGCCAGCCAGAATGGCCAATGAGCGCGCGGGAGGTGAGTGGTGTGCAACGACGGCACGAACGATGATCTTAGCAAGCTCGAAGCTGCCGGTCGGGGATGCAAAAGCGTTGATGATCGGGAGCTTATTTTCCGGCACGGCTGCCCGTTCCAGGACCGTCCGGCACATCCTGGCACGCCAGCCGAAGCGATGCTGGCTGAGGTAATCCAACTGGCGGCCCAGCCCTCCCGCCGCCGCGCCCCGGAGCTTGGAAATGCGGCTGGTCACGGACCGGCCGAGTTCTTCTCCGATGACGTTCGCGGCGTGCTGCTGGTAGTCCTGGACGACGTCGGGCAGGATCTTGATGCCGCCGTCGACGTCGGCGCAAAGCGCGAGCCAGTGGTCGTGATACGCGGCGTCGGTGGGTTCCGGGAACGGCAGCGCCACCCGGAGAAGGGGGGTCCGCAGGACACTCAGGCTCCCGGTAATGCAGTTGTCGAGGAGCAACGGTCCCAGCCCGTGCATCACGCGGACCGTGACGGCGTCCGGCGCGGCAGCGTCGCCGGCACGCAGATCGACAATTCTCGCCTGGCCTGCCACCAGGGCGTGCGATTCCAGTAACGGCACCATGATCTCCAGCTTGCGCGGGTACCAAAGGTCATCCTGGTCCGCCAGGGCGACCCAGCCGGCGTCAGGGTTTGCCTCCGCCAGGACGCGCTCGAAGTTACGGTAAAAGCCGAGCCGGTCAGGGTATTCGTGGACCACAAAGCGGGCGTCCGAGCCGACAATGTCGCGGACCTCCCGGGCCGCGTCCGGGTCACGCCCGTCGATGCCGATGATGCAGGTCCAGTCCGTCAGGGTCTGCGCAGCGATCGATTCCAGTTGCACCCGCAGCAGGCCGGGATCGGGCCGGTAAACGGCAAGGCAAATGACACCAGGTTGTTTAAGCGGCACCGGAGGTCCTCACGTGCGCGGCGAGATGCCGCCGGTTGAGCAACAAAGCCAGAGCGAAGGCAGCAACTGAGAACGCCAAGGTCAGCACAATGTCACCCGTAACGGCGCTCACCGCAAGCGGCGGAAGGCCCAGGGACAAGGTCAAAACCCCGCCGAGCGTGGGCGCCATCGGCAGCCCTGTTCGGCGGCGCAGCCAAATACTCCACATCGACTGGCAGAGGTGGAAAGCCGGTACGGCGGCAGCCACAGCCCACAGCGCGCTGCCCGGCTGCGCGGCAACCATTGCGGCCAGGGCCACGGCGGCCGCCGCTGCCAGGGGCGTGGTGACCGCCAGGAGCCCGGTTCGTCCGCTCAGGAAAACCAGATGCGTGTTGACCAGGTACCCGGTCATGGCCACGGTCGCCGCCGCTACCATCATGGCGCTTTGGACCACCCCGGGCTGGTCGGCCACGGGACCGCCCACCAAGTGGATCACCGGCGGCCCCAGCACCGCGAATCCGGCCAGGAGCAGGAGCACAAGGAGCGCTACCGTCCGGAACGTGCTGCCCAGTAGCGCGGTTCGTTGCGCGTCCGGACTCCGGTAAATCATAGGTGCCCAGGCGTTGTTGACCGCGGCCAGCAGCACCATCGGCGTCGAGCCCAAGGTAATGGCCAGCTGGAGGCCGCCGGCTGCGGCCACCCCGGAGGATGCCACCGTGACGGCCACCAGGACCACCAGCAGCAACGAACTCGCAACCTGGTGCGGCACGGTGGGCAGCCCCACCCGGAACGCGGCAACGGTCTCGTGCAGTGTGATTCTCAGCTTCGAACCGCGGCAGGCCCAGAGCATGGACAGTGCGCCGACGGCCAGGTGTCCGGCCGCAACGAACGGCAGGTAGTTCGCGGCTGTGGCGTCGCTTTGCCAGACGGACAGCAGGCCGAGTCCCAGGGGCGCCACGGCGGAGAGCGCTGCGAAGGCAGTAAATGCGCGGACATTTTCGGCGGCCCGGAACATGGACTGGCTGGCGGTGAGCGCCGTCAGGCCGACTGCGGACACCACCGGCCAGACCACCAGGCCGTGGTGGCCTTCGGGCATCATCAGCGGCGACCACAACGGTGCCGCGCCAATCAGGACGGCCGCCAGCAGGACGGCGAGGAGGGCGCTGGCCGCCGCGATACCGCGCGCCCCGGCCAGGCCCGACTTCTCCACGATGGCGTGGCGGGTGATTGCGGCGGGAAACCCGAGGCCCAGGAGCACGGCTCCGAGCTGGTAGAGCGTGATGGAGACGCCCACGAGGCCGTACTCAAACGGTCCCAGGAGACGGGTCAGCACCGGGGTGAGTCCGAGAGTCACCAGGATGGGCGCCACGGTCGCGACGGCGTAGACGCTGCCTTGCCCCAGTAACTTACGGCCGGCGGCCGGGGCGGCCTGCGCCTGGATAGTACGTGCCGCCACCTAGCGCCTAACCCTTCGATACAACATTAATAAGCACCTTCGCTGGCATAGACAGCGCGGAGGGTGCGGGCAAGAATCCGCATGTCAGTGGTCAGGGACCAGTTCTCCACGTAATAGAGGTCCAGCCGTGCACTGTCGTCAGGGCTGAGGTTATTGCGGCCGCTGACCTGCCAGAGTCCGGTGATCCCGGGCTTCACGTACAGCCGTCGGGTCAGGTGGTTGTCGTAGAGATCAACCTCCCGCTGGATTTGCGGCCGCGGTCCCACCAGTGCCATGTCGCCGGCGAGGACATTGATCAGCTGCGGCAATTCGTCGATCGAGTAGCGGCGCAGGATGCGGCCGAGCCGGGTGACCCGCGGGTCCTTCTTTGCTTTGTAAAAGACCCGGAACCCGTCCTCGGCGTCGAGCACGCTGTCCAGGTTGTCCTGCGCGTTGGCCGCCATGGAGCGGAATTTCCACATCCCGAAGGGTTTGCCGCGCAGGCCGATCCGTTCCTGGCGGAAGAACACCGGCCCCTTGCTGTCCAGCTTGATGGCGATGGCCACGGCGATGAAGACCGGAAGAAGTGCGATGAAGCCGATGGCGGACACCAGGAAGTCAGCTGTTCGTTTTACAAAGAGCTTCGCGCCCTCATAATCGGGCAGTTCCACGTGGACCAGCGGCAGTCCCTCCACCGGGCGGACGTGGATGCGCGGGCCGGCGATGTTGGTGAGCTCGGAGGCAACGATCAGTTCGGCGCGGATTTCCTCCAGCGCCCAGCCGAGGTCCCGGAGGTACTCGAAGCGCTGCTTCGTCTGGCCGGCAACGACGACGGCGTCCGCGCGGGCGCGGAGGACGGCGCTGACAATCGTCTCCGGAGGCCCGACGACGTCGACCACGTGGCCTGCCACGTTCAGCGATCCTGACGCCGGCCCGTCAAGGAGTGCTACACCCACTACCCGGTACCCGGCCTCGGGGAGCTGGTCCAACCTGCGAACCACCCGGGTGATGTCATCGTGGGCGCCGACCACCAGCACGCGGGAGGACTTCTCGCCCTTGCGCCGTTGTTTTGTCAGCCATTTACGCCAGAACCACCGGCTTGCCACAAGGCCCAGTGCCCCTACGGGGAAGGACAACGCCAGGTAGCTGCGCGCAATATCGATCTGGAACACCATGGCGATGATGGCCACGGACCCGAAAACGCGAAGTGTGGCGGCCAGGGTGCGCCGGTATTCGTCGGCCCCCAGCCCAAGGACTTTGGCGTCTGCGGTCTTGTAGGCGACCAGGCACAGGCACCACGCCAGTGCGAGGACCACCGAGAGGAATTCATAGCTGAAATGAAAACTGGATCCCTTGACGGATTCATTGGGTGGCCCAAACTTAGCCGTCTGGGCAAGCATCACGGCCGCCACCACGACGGCGAAGTCCGTTACCCGGAGCCAACGGATATGCCTTTTCAGGACGTTGGTTACCCGGTCGCGGGTCGGAATTTCAGCGGCCGGAACATCGACTGTCGCTAACGTTTCCATGCGTCAGAATTCACCCGCCTTGCAGCGGTTGTGCATGCCACTGACAGTGGCTCGGCAACTTCCCCCAAACAATGTGCTACCCCTTTTTGTGCTGATTGATGCCGGCGCGTTGGAATGCGAAGAGTCCGCGCGGGCACTAGTGCAGAATACACCGCCTAGTAGTCGGCTCCCGGAGTAAGTCATCCGGGCCGCCACCATGGTGAGGCGTCCGCCCTACTTTGTGTGTTTGGACGCCTGAACGTAGGCGTCCATGGTGTCGGACTTCAATGCGTCGGAAACCTTTTTGATTTCATCGAAATCCGGAACAACAATGGACTGGCCGTCAGCGGACGTGCCTACTCCCAAGTTGGGGAGAGTGAACATGGTGACGTTCGACGTCCGGACGTCCTTGAGCTGCACGCCGAGGGCGGCGACGGCTCCGGCGTCCAGGGACTTGTCCACGCTGACGTACGGCGAGAATTTGGTCACGATGTCATTGATGGTGACCGGGTTGGACAGGGTGCCCGCCGTCAGCATCTTGGACATAACGGCCTTGAGGAACGCCTGCTGGTTCTTGACCCGCTGGTAGTCGCCGTCGGGGAAGGCGTACCGTTCCCGGACATACGCCAGAGCCGTTGCCCCGTCCATGAGCTGCTTGCCCTGGCTGAAGGTTTTTCCGGGCATGTGGAAAGACTTGAATTCATACGGCACGGTGATTTCGACGCCGCCCAGTGCGTCCGTCAGCGCCTCGAAGCCGGCGAAGTCCATGCCCGCGACGTGGTCGATGCGGACACCGAAGAGGCCTTCAAGGGTCTGGACCACCAGAGGCACGCCGCCTGTGGGCAGCGCAGCGTTGATCTTGGCTTCGCCTTTGCCCGGAATGTTGATCCAGGTATCACGCATCACGGACATCACGTAGATGTTTTTCCGGTCTGCCGGAATGTGAAGCAGCATCAGGGTGTCCGAGCGCTGGTCGCTCGCCTGTCCGTCCTTGGACGCTTCGAGCGAGGCGCTGCGGGCGTCGCTGCCCATCAGCAGGATGTTCACCGGGGCCGGCTTGCCGTCTTTGCCTTGCGACGCCGCAGGCCGGGTGCTGTCATCGGGGAACGCCGATTCGATCTTCTGCGTGTTGTTGTTGAAATTACTGGCAAGGTTGTAGCCGTAAATGCCGACCGCAGCCCCGGCGAGCACCAGGACGGCCAACACGGAGAGTGCGACTATGAGCAGGGGGCGCCTGGATTTCTTCTTCGACAGGTGGCGTGAATTTTCAGGCCCGCGCGTCCCAGAATTACCAGCATCTTCATACGACTCAGTCACAGTCGCCCACTCCCCCAAATAGAATTCACAAGAGCTCAATCCTAGCCGAATGGCGCATGCCCTCTTGACAGGCATGACGCCCTCCGGGAGGTCGGGATTGGGCAAAACTCCGCATGCCCGGCGGGACAGCCGCAACCACAAACAAACACAGGGCCATCGCGCAAGATTTCCCAAGGTTTTCCCAAGGTCGCGGCGCGCAGGATGAGTCTATTAGCCAACTCTCGGAGATGGTCATGAAACCTCATTCTGGTGGTTCTACAGGTGCAGAGTTTGATCGACGCCGGTTCGGCTTATTTCTTGGCGGTGGAGCCCTCTTACCTGCCGCGTTGGGAGCGTCCACCGTGCCGTCCGCCCGGCTGGCTGTCCCGGCTGCGCTACCGGCAGGCCAGCTGATGTTCAACGTCCGGGATTTCGGGGCGAAGGGTGACGGAATTGCGGATGACACCGCAGCCATTCAGGCCGCCGTTGATGCTGCGTCCCCCGGGTCCACCGTGTATTTTCCGGGAACCGGCTCGGGTGCCTGGTACAAAACCAGTGCCAGCCTGACCGTGGTCCAGCCGAACATCCGTTTCCTGGGCCAGCCCCGGGACGGGTATGCCGTGTCCCTCCGTCCCTCCGCTGCGAACATAGCGGTCATTGTTATCAAGCATGCCGGGTTCGTCTTCCAGGACATGGCCATCATTGGTGACAGCGGCGGCGTTGCCGGGGCGCCAACGGTGACGGGCCTCGATCTGTACGGTTCCACGAACGCCGATGTCGACTGCGCCATCGTCGGCGCCACACTCCAGCGGTGCTCCGTGGGCGTTCTCGTCCGCGGCCGCAATGCCGCCGTCGTTCGGTCACTGTTTTCAGGCTGTGCCCGTGCGGTGGTTATCGATGGTCTGACCCCGTTCCATAGCGGCGCCGGCGCCGGCAACGGGAACCGAGGCACCACTATTGAAAACTGCCGCTTTCACGGGACGGGCTCAGTCGCCGTCGATGTCACCACCACCGCGAAAGTCCGGCACATGCTCATTGCCGGCAACTACTTCGACTCCAACGGTGCGGGCACGCATCTGCGTGCCACCGGAACCAGCTCGAGCGCACACGAGAAACTGACCGTCCGCGACAACAAGTCAGCGGAAGTTGCCGCCGTCGTCTATTCCCTCACGTACGTCAATAATTCGACCATTGACGGCCTCGACATCATGGGTGACACCACCACCAAGAACTCCGCCAACGGCCTGGAACTAAACAACTGCAACACGGTTATTGTCCGCAACGTCTTCGGGGTCCAGCTCGGCGGCGGCGGAGTGTATGCGCGCAACTGCTCGTCGCTGATGCTCGAGGGCATCAAGTGGCGGGTTTTGGGAATGGGCGGGCAGCCCGGGGCTCACGGGTTCGACGTCGACGCCACGAACACCCGGTGCTCGTTCACGGGGCTTCGGGTTGAGCAGACCACCGGGTGGGGATTCAGCGGGTCACCGGCCGATTCATCCATGTCGAACCACCAGTTCTTTGCTTGCACCCTGGGCGCCATCGACTCGACCACCCTGCTCAGCAGTGCCAGCCAGGGACGTAACTCGTACGTCGAGGGAACCGGCGGCCGGAAGCAAGACTACGCGTCCAAGTCATTCGACCTGGCCGTCGGGACCGTCACTCCGCTGGCGACCATTGCCTCGACCAGCAATTACAGCTCGTTTGAAGTCGAGGTCAAGGTGGTCGGCCGGAACGCGACGGGAACGGTATACGTCCGCTACGTCCGTTACGTCCGGCCGGAGAACGGGGCACCGCAGTACTTCACCCCGGTGGCTGACGTGGCCCAGGGCGGAGTCAGCCTGGCGTTTTCCCCCTCCGGCACCACCGGCGTGGCCGTGTCGGCAAAAGCCAGCGGATCGGCCTCCTTCGTAACAGCCCACGTCACCGCCCTCTCCGGCGGAGGCGCATCCACCGCGAACCCGCGTGGCGTGAGCGTGAAGATGGCCTAGAGCGCGGCCGGAACGGGCGCGGGGGGCTTCACTCCGATTTTGTCTTTCATTTTCAGGACCGGACTCTCAACGAACCTGAAGCTCAGCCAAGCTCCTGCATAGGTGATGACGACGGCGATCAGAGTCATCTTGAGGCCGTTCGTGAAACCGACCATTCCCAGGGCCGAAAGCACCATGTAGTGCCAGACGTACAGACCGTAGCTCAGCATTCCCAGGTGAACCAGGAGGCGCGATGACAGGAAGCGCACCAACAGGCCCTGCCCGAAAGCCAGATGCACGATCAGGAACGGAACGGTAAGACTGACGATTGGCAGCGTCCACTCACGCTTGAGCGCACCGATCGACTCCAGGTACGCGCACGCCACGAACACCGCCACGGCAAGGTAGGCAAGGACCGGACTCTGCCACGGACGTCTCTCAACCAGGAACCCCACAAGACAGCCGACCAACAGGCCACCTGCCTTCAACAAGGGGTTATAAGGCTGGTCTGCCCCGGCGAGCGTCCAAGCGACCAGCCCCCCCATGGCGAGGAGCGCGACGATAATTTCGGGCCGACGGAAACGAATCACCACTAGCAGCAGGATCGGCCACACCAGATAGAACTGTTCCTCCATGGCAAGCGACCACGTATGGGACAAATGACCAATAAACGTACCGGTCACCGTCATCCAAATGTTGGATATGTAGGCGAGAGCGACTCCCGTAACTTTCAGCAGAGCCACCGGCAGCGCGTGCCGCAACGCCACGAAGAAGACCACGAAGGCAAGACAGGCAACGAGCAGCGCCGGGTAAAGCCGCAAAGCCCGCTTGAGGTAGAACGCCTTCAGGTCGATGCGGCCATCCCGCCGGTATTCCTTCAGCAGGATCCGTGTGATGAGAAAACCGCTGATGACGAAGAATACGTCAACGCCCAGACCTCCGGGGAACCTCAGCGACGGTAGCGCGTGCACCGTGAATACCATGCCGACCGCCACCGCCCGCAGACCGTCAAGCGCAGGCATGTACTGCAGCGATTTCGAACGCACCCAATCCCCCAAGTTCAAGTAGCAACCGACCAATGCTACCCAGCTCTTCGGGCACCCAGCGAACGGCGACGGTAGTTCCTACGTAAGCACCGGGTAGGCCGCCACGGAGGGGGAAGCCCGCCGCGCTGCGGTCAGCCCTTGAAGACCGGGCTGCGCTTCTCCTGGAAGGCCAGGAAACCCTCGGCGTAGTCCTCACTCTTGCAGAGCCGCGCCTGCTCCGCGTTCTCCTCCTCCATGGACGCCCAGAGGCCCAGCCGCTGGTCGCGGATGTGCGCCACCAGTTCCTTGCTGGCGTTGAACGCCCCGGTGGCGCCGCTGGCCACATTGGCGACGATGCCGCGGGTGGTCTCAAGCAGCTGGTCCGCGGGCATGGCCCGGCTGAACAGCCCCTGCGCCACAGCCTCGGTGCCGCTCATGAGCTCGGCGGTGTAGATCAGGTCCAGGGTCCGGTGCATCCCCAAACGTTCCGTGAAGTACCAGTGCCCGCCGGAATCCAGGGTGGCCCCGAGCTTGGCGAACGGGGACCCGAACTTGGCGTTGTCCGCGACGTACACCACGTCCGTGGCGAGCAGGAGCCCGAGCCCCACGCCCAGGCAGGCACCGTGGGCCGCGGCGAACGTCGGTGCGGGGAAGGAGCTCATCTTCTGCAGCAGCGGCTGCACCAGGCCGCCCAGGTAGCCCTGGACGTCGTCGTTCGCCGGAGTCACCCCGGCGATGTCCCTGCCCGCGCAGAACGCGCGGCCCTCACCGCGGAGCAACAGCGCCCGGACCTCGCCGCGAGCGGCGGCCGCGGCGGCGTCGTCGTACGCCTGTGCCAAATCCTTCAACGCCTGCTCGTCCAGCGAGTTCAGCTTCTGCGGGGCGTCCAGAACAACTTCGGCGATGCCGTCGGCGACGGTCAGGGAAATCATGCGGCTCCTAGGGTTTGAAAAAAGGCGGCGGAAGGCTAGACGTCGAAGTCGACAGTGACTTCCGGGGTGGTCGGGTGGGACTGGCAGGTCAGGACGTAGCCCTTGTCCAGCTCATCCTGCTCAAGCGCGTAGTTCTCGTCCATCGTGACGGTTCCGGTGACCACCTTGGCGCGGCAGGTGCCGCACACCCCGCCGGCACAGGCGAAGGGGACGTCCGGCCTGACCCGCAGGGCCGCGTTCAGGATCGATTCACGGGCGTGCGTGGGGCTGGCCACCTCCCCCTGCAGGCCGTCGAGTTTGAACGTGATCTTGTACGTTTCTTTGGACTCGTCGGCGATCACGGGACGGCCGATGTTGCCTTCGGGACGGTCCGGTTTGCCGGAGGTGAACAGCTCGAAACGGACATGCTCCGGCTTGACGCCGCGGGCCGCGAGGGTGTCGCGGCACAGTTGCACCAGCTCGAAGGGCCCGCAGAGGAACCATTCGTCGACGTCGTCCGCGTGGATGGCGGTGCCGAGCAGTGTCTGCAGCTTCTCGGAGTCGATCCGGCCGCTCAGCAGCGGGGCGATCCGCTGTTCGCGGGACAGTACGTGGTGCAGCGCCAGCCTGGCCGGGTACTTGTCCTTGAGGTCGGCCAGTTCCTCGAGGAACATCACGTCCATCGCGGCCTTGTTGGCGTAGACCAGGTCGAAGCGCGTGTCCGGGTGCGCCGCGAGCAGCGTCCGGGCAATGGCGATGACGGGGGTGATGCCGGATCCCGCCGCGATGGCCACGAAGTTCCCGGGCTCGCCGGCCAGCTCCTCCGGATGGTTCATCGAGTTCATCACGTTTTGTTCGACCGGCTTGCCGTCACGGCCGTGCTTGGACACAAAGGCACCCATCGGGCTCATCACGTCCAGGACGTCGCCGGCTTTGAGCTCGGCGTTGGCCCAGGTCGAGAACATCCCGCCGAGGTCCTTTTTGATGGCCACGCGGATCTCGCTGCTGCCGTCCGCGAAGCTGCGCGGCTCGGCGCAAATGGAGTAGCTGCGGCGCACCTCGTGCGGTTCGCCCTGCTCGTCCGGCAGCGTGGTGCGCAGCGCGACGTACTGTCCCGGGAGGTAGTCGAACTGTCCCGCCAGTTCGGGCGGGACGCCGAAGGTGACCTCGATGGCGTCGTCGGTGAGGCGGCGGACCTCGTCCACGGCGAGGGCGTGGAAGGACGCACGACGGCGGCCGGTTGCCGTGGCCTGCTCGGCGGCGGTCTGGCGGACAACAGTCATGGGAGCACCTGTTCCTTACAAAACTTTGAAATAGTCGAACGGTTCCTTGCACTCCTGGCAGACGTAAAGCGCCTTGCAGGAGGTGGAACCGAAGCGGGTGAGTTCCTTGGTGTGCAGCGACGAGCACTGCGGGCACTTCACGGCGAGAGAGAGCCGGACCGGCCCGGAGTGTCCGCCTGCGGCCGAGCGGCCGGAGGGCGGCGCAATTCCGTACTCCTGCAGCTTGGCCTTGCCTTCCGCGCTCATCCAGTCCGTGGTCCAGGCCGGGGAAAGCACCAGGTCGACGTCGACGCGCGGATAGCCGGCCCGGTTGAAGGCACTGGTGAGGTCGTCGCGGATGGCATCCATAGCCGGGCAACCCGAGTAGGTGGGCGTGATGGTGATCCGCACACCGGGGACCATACCGCCGTCGTCCGCGCTGGGCTCCTTCGTCACAGTGACGCCGCGGAGGATCCCGAGATCCGCGATGGTGAGGACCGGGATCTCCGGGTCGCACACCGTGGCGGCGAGCTCCCAGGCCTTCTGCTCAGCAGTCTGTTCCCGGCGGACCGTGGAATCGGCCGTGGGGTGGCTGACGTACATGTCCGGCATGGTTACCAGCTCGCTCCGGGGAATTCACGGGCCAGGACCTGCATCTCCGCGAGGAGGTAACCCAAGTGCTCGGAGTGGAGGCCGCGGCGTCCACCGCCGGGGGCCGGCTGGACCTGCGGAACGTCGAGTTCGGCCTCGGCCAGGACCTCCGCGGTGAGCCGGTCGAAGTCGGCGCGCAGGCTGGAGGGCTGGACGGACACGCCGGACTCACTGAGGCGGGCCGTGAGCTCGTCGTCGCGGAAGAGCTCCTCCACATACGGCCAGATGACCTTGAAGCCGTGGATCATCCGCTCGCGGGATTCCTCCGTCCCGAGCGCGAGGCGCAGCACCCACTGGGCGCTGTGGTCGCGGTGGTAATCCACTTCCTTGACGGCCTTCGCCGCGATCCCGGCGAGGGTGGCGTCGGTGGACTCGGCCAGCCGGCGGTAAAGCTCGAACTGGTAGTAGCTGACGACGAACTGCCGTGCGATGGTGACCGCGAAGTCACCGTTGGGCTGTTCGAAGAGTTCCACCGAACGGAACTCGTGTTCGCGGCGGAAGTAGGCGAGATCGTCCTCGCTCCGGCCGTCCAGTCCCCCGGCGTAGCTCAGGAACGACCGGGCGTGGCCCAGCTGGTCCAGTGCGATGTTGCCCAGGGCGATGTCTTCCTCAAGCTCAGGGGCACGGGAAATCCAGTGGGCCAGCCGCTGGGCCAGGATCAGGGCGTCATCGCCCAGGCGCAGGGCGAGCTCGGCGGCGTCCGCGCTGGGCTTGGCGGTCCCCCGGCTGACGGCCAGGGCGATGTCCTCCGGCCGAAGGGCGTTGCCCGGGGTGATGCGGGTGGCACTGGCCGTGCCGTCGCCCCCGGCGCCCGCCCCGGCGACGCCGACGGAAATGTTGCCGTGGCCGCCGTCGTGGTCCGTCTCGGTGGTGGTCTCTGGGGTGCTCACAGGTGCTTCACGCCCTCGCTCTTGGTGTAGTACGTCGCGTGCCGGTAGTCCTTGCCCTGCGGCGACTCGAAGAAGGCGCCCTTGGCGTCCGGGTCGCTGGAGGCGATGGCATCCGCGGGGACAACCCAGATGGAGACACCCTCGTTGCGGCGGGTGTAGAGATCGCGGGCGTTGCGCAGGGCCATGGCGGCATCCGGGGCGTGCAGCGATCCGGCGTGGACGTGGGAGAGCCCGCGGCTGGAGCGGACAAAGACTTCCCAGATGGGCCAGACGTTGCCTGCGTGCGGTTCGGGGGTGGGGGCCACGTTGGGGCTCATGCTGCGGTTTCCTTTTCTGCGAGCTTCTTTGCCTGCTTTTCCGCGTAGGCGGCAGCGGCTTCGCGCACCCAGGCGCCGTTCTGGTGTGCGTCGCGGCGCCGTTCCAGGCGCTGGGCGTTGCACGGGCCGCGGCCGGCCAGGACTTCATGGAACTCGTCCCAGTCCAGGGGCCCGTGCTCCCACTTCCGGGTTTCCTCGTTGAAGCGGATGTCCTTGTCCGGCAGAGTGAGGTCCAGGACCTTGACCTGCTCCATCATCATGCCGACAAAGCGGTTGCGGAGCTCGTCGTTGCTGAAGCGCTTGATGTTCCAGGCCATGGACTGCTTGGAGTTGGGGGAATCGTCGTCCGGCGGACCGAACATCATCAGGGCGGGGGCGTACCAGCGGTTCACGGCGTCCTGGGCCATCTGCTTCTGCTCGGGGGTACCGTGCGAGAGTTCAAGCAGGATCTCGAAGCCCTGCCGCTGATGGAAGGACTCTTCCTTGCACACGCGGACCATGGCGCGGCCGTAGGGACCGAACGAGGCGCGGCAGAGCGGCACCTGGTTGGCGATAGCGGCGCCGTCGACCATCCAGCCGATGGCACCCATGTCGGCCCAGGTCCGGGCCGGGTAGTTGAAGATGGACGAGTACTTGGCCTTGCCGGCCATCAGGTCCTGCATCATCTGGTCGCGCGGCTGGCCCAGGGTCTCGGCGGCGGAGTAGAGGTAGAGGCCGTGGCCGGCCTCGTCCTGGACCTTCGCCATCAGGATGGCCTTGCGCTTCAGGCTCGGCGCACGCGAGATCCAGTTGGCTTCCGGCTGCATGCCGATGATCTCCGAGTGGGCGTGCTGGGAGATCTGGCGGAGCAGGGTTTTGCGGTACGCCGGGGGCATCCAGTCGCGGGGCTCGATCCGGGAATCGTCCGCCATGACCTTGTCGAAGTAGGCCTGGCCCTCGGCGTCGTAGCGGGCCGCGTCCTCGGGGCTCATTTCGTGCCTGGCCTCGTGCCGTGCCGGCGATGGCTCGGCGGGCACTGACTGCAGGGTCTGCGATGCCATGGTTGCTCCTATGCATTTCCGATAAATAATTACCGACCGTTCGTTCAGGATATGCGGAAGGCGGGAAACGAGTCAAGCACACGACGACGGCGCCGCCCCCATTTTCCCGCCGGCCCATCCACCGGCCCTGCGGCCGCGGTGTTAAGTTTGTAGCGGGGGCCTAAACCCGGACAGCTCGCCGGCCGACCTTGAGGATGCCATGACACACCCGTTCGACCCCGACGCCCACGCCCCCGAGCCGGCCGCCCGCGCGCTGCCGCCCGCCAGGAAGCGACGCGGACGCAGGGTGCTGATCGCCGTCGCCGCCGTCGTGGCCCTTGTGGCCGTGGTGGTGGGCGGCTACCTCTTCAACCTGGCCCACACCTGGGACTCCGGCACGCACAAGCTGGAGCAGGCCTTCCCGGCGGATTCGACGCGGCCGGCCAAGACCGGCGCAGCCCAGGGCGCGATGAACATCCTGGTCATGGGCAGCGACAGCCGTGGAACCGCCGGAGCGGACAACACCGGCGGCACACCCTCGGACCAGCGCGCGGACACGCTGATCCTCCTGCACATCCCCGCGGACCGCCAGCACATCTACTCCATTTCCATCATGCGCGACCTCTGGGTACCCATCCCCGGCCACGGCGAGTCAAAGATCAACGCGGCGCTGGCCCTCGGCGGCACCCCGCTGATGGTGCAGACCATCGAGTCACTGTTCAAGCAGCGCATCGACCACGTCGCCATGGTCGACTTCGAAGGATTCAAGGGCCTCACGGACGCCCTGGGCGGCGTGACCGTGAACATCAAACTGCCCTTCACCTCCGATGCCCTGCCCGGCAAGACCTACGCCCCCGGCGAGCACACCTTCAACGGCACCGAAGCGCTGGCCTTCGTCCGCGAGCGCCACGCCTACGCCGACGGCGACTACCAGCGGGTCCGCAACCAGCAGGAGTTCCTGCGGGAAATCATCAAGAAGTCGATCTCCGGCTCCACGCTGACCAACCCGGTGACGGTCAACAACATGGTGGGGGCTGTCGCACCGTTCCTGACGGTGGACAAGGGGATGGACTCCGCCACGGTGGGCGGCCTTGCCTTCGAACTGCGGAACATCCGGTCGCAGAACACCGTGATGTTCACCCTGCCCACCGGGGGCGTCGGGACGTCGGCGGACGGGCAGTCCATTGTGGTGGCGGATCCGAAAGCCATCCAGGACCTGGCCGCGGCGATGGCCGCGGACAAGCTGGGCGAATACGTGGCGGCGAACAAGTTGGAAAACGGCAACTGATCTCCGCCGTGTGAGGCGGTCCGGGCGGGACCGGCGGTGATACTGTCCCGTCATGGCCAGCCCTGAACCCGCAGACCCACCGGCAACTCCGCCCCCGCCTCCGGCCCCGCCGGCGGATCGGAAGCGGCGCCGGATCCTGATTGTCGCCCTTGCGCTGCTGCTGAGCGCCGGCGTCGCTACCGCGGCGTTCCTGCTCGCACCACGCACCGAGACCGCCGCCCCGGTCCCGAGCCCCACCCCGACTGCGACGCCGAAGGCCACACCGAAGCCCACCCCCAAGCCGGTCCCGGAGCCGGCACCCACCGCGCTGAACATCCTGCTGATCGGCAGCGACAGCCGGGTGGACCAGCGCGGGGCGGCCGCGGCCGGCAAGGCAGCCGACCAGCGGGCCGACACCATGGTCTTCATCCACGTGCCCGCGAACCGCAAGCGGGTCTACGGCATCTCCCTGATGCGGGACCTCTGGGTCACCATCCCCGGCCACGGTGAAGCGAAAATCAACGCGAGCCTGCAAATGGGCGGCATCCCGCTGGCGACGCGCACTGTCGAGTCCCTGCTGGGCCAGCACATCAACCAGACGGTGATGGTCGACTTCCAGACGTTCACCGCCCTCAGCGATGCCGTCGGCGGCGTCGACGTCAACGTCAAGCAGGCCTTTACGTCCTCGATCGACCCGTCCGTCCGGTTCCCCGCCGGCGTCAACCGGCTCAAGGGCGCCCGGGCACTGGACTTCGTCCGCGAGCGCAAGGCCTTCGTCGACGGCGACTACCAGCGCGTGCGGAACCAGCAGACCTTCCTCAAGGCCGTCCTGGCCAAGGTGGTCAAGCAAAGCGTCCAGGACCGCGCCACCGCCCGGAAGGTGGCGGCAATCGCGCTCCCCCGGATCACGCTGAGCCCGGCATTGACGCTGGACACGCTGACGCGCCTCACCTACAGCTTCCGCACCACCCCCGCGGGGGGCGGAGTGTTCTTCACGCTGCCCACGGCCGGCATCGGCACCAGCGCCGACGGCCAGTCGATCGTTCTCCAGGACCCTGCGGCCACGGCGGGCGTTGCGGCGGCCTTGCGCGCCAACAAGCTGGACACGTACGTGGCCGTCCACAAGCTCCAGAACGGCAACTAGGCGGCGGATCTTGCGCCTGGGAAAATCCCGCCGCCGCTACATGGCCAGGGCAGCGAGGTAGCCGGACAGGGCTTCCTTCGCGTCCCTGGGCTTGAATCCGGCCGCGGTGATCTTCTCCAGGGACAGGACACTGTTGAGCGGGCGCGGGGCCGCGGCTTTGCCTTCGAAGTACTTCTCGGTGCTGATGCCGGTGACGGCGTCGCGGGGTTTCCCGCAGGCCTCGAAGACGTCGGCCGCGATCTCGGCCCAGGACTGCGGGTCCCCGCTGTTAGTAAGGTTGTACGTCCCGTACTCCGCCGCCGACTCCAGCAGGTGCCGGATGCCTGCGGCGATATCCTCCGTGAAGCTGAGGCGGCCGATCTGGTCATTGACCACCGACGGTTCGATGCCGCGCCCGGCCAGGGACACCATGGTGCGGACAAAGTTGTTGCCGTCCCCGATGACCCAACTGGTGCGCACCGTGTAGTGCCGCGGCACGGCGCTGGCGGCCGCATCCCCGGCGGCCTTCGTCTGGCCGTATACGCCCAGCGGGGTGGCGGGCTCGGATTCATCGTGGGTCCCTAGGGTGCCGTCAAAGACGTAATCAGAGGAGACGTTCACCAGGGTGAGGTCGTGATCGACGGCCGTCCGGGCCAGACGTGCGACGGCCGTGGCGTTTACCGCCCACGCGGTGCTGCGGCCCTCGGGGGTCTCGGCGGCGTCGACGGCGGTATACGCGGCGGCATTGATGATCGTCGAGTAGTTTTTCCAGTTCCGGGCGGCAAAGGCGTCCTCGCTGCCGAGGTCGAACTCGGCCCGGCCGGCGAACTCGACGTGCGTCTCGCCGTCGTACGCCGCGCGCAGCGCCTTGCCGAGCTGGCCGTCGGCGCCCAGGACCAGGATCTTCTTCGGCGGCATCGGAACCACGTCCGCGAGCCGCGGGTGGGCCTTGTCCTTGTCCGAGAGCTCGGCGTCTGCCAGGGGCACCGGCCAGGCGATGGCTGCGGCCTCGTCGGCGAGGTTCAGGAACGTGTACTGGCCCTGGGCGTCGGCGGACCAGTGGTCGTTGACCAGGTAGGTGTAGGCGGTGTTGTCCTCCAAGGTCTGGAAAGCGTTGCCCACTCCGCGGGGGATGAAGATGGCCTGGCTGGGGTCCAGTTCGGCGGTGAACACGGCGCCGAACGTCGCACCTTCGCGCAGGTCCACCCAGGCGCCGAAGATTTTGCCGGTGGCCACGGAGATGAACTTGTCCCACGGCTCGGCGTGGATGCCGCGGGTGGTACCGGCTTTCTCGTTGAAGGAGATGTTGTTTTGCACCGGCCGGAAGTCCGGCAGGCCCAGGGCCACCGTCTTTTCCCGCTGCCAGTTCTCCTTGAACCAGCCACGGTTGTCACCGTGGACCGGGAGGTCGTAGAGGACGACGCCGGGGATGGGGGTCTGGTGGGCGGTGAGCTTCTTCGAAAACTCGATCGACATGTCCTACTGGCCCTGTTCCTGGTACCGGGCCTCGGTTGCGGCCTTCTGCGGCCGCCACCAGTCCTGGTTGTCCCGGTACCAGGCAATGGTGTCCTCGATGCCCGACCCAAAGTCGGAGAACTGCGGCTCCCAGCCGAGCTCGGTCCGCAGCTTCGAGGAGTCGATCGCGTACCGCAGGTCGTGGCCGGGCCGGTCCATCACATGGTCATAGGCGTCCGTGGCCTGCCCGAAGTGCTTGAGGATCAGCTCCACTACCTCTTTATTGTTCTTCTCGCCGTCGGCACCGATCAGGTACGTCTCCCCGATCCGGCCCTTGGCAATGATGGCCAGCACGGCGGAGGAGTGGTCGTTGGCGTGGATCCAGTCGCGGACGTTTTCCCCCTTGCCGTACAGCTTGGGCCGGATGCCGTCGATGACGTTGGTGATCTGCCGCGGGATGAACTTCTCCACGTGCTGGTACGGGCCGTAGTTGTTCGAGCAGTTGCTGATGGTGGCTTGCAGCCCGAAGGACCGCACCCAGGCCCGGACCAGCAGGTCCGAACCCGCCTTGGTCGAGGAGTAGGGGCTTGAGGGGTTGTACGGGGTGTCCTCGGTGAAACGCTCCGGGTCATCCAGTTCCAGGTCGCCGTAGACCTCGTCCGTGGAGATGTGGTGGAAGCGCTTGTGGTGCTTCCGGGCCGCCTCGATCAGCGTGTACGTGCCGATGATGTTGGTGTCCAGGAAGGGACGCGGATCGTGCAGCGAGTTATCGTTGTGCGATTCAGCGGCGTAGTGGACCACGACGTCGGCCCCGGCCACCAGGCCGTCGACGACGGCGGCGTCGCAGATGTCGCCCTGCACAAACCGGAAGCGGTCCGCCGGCAGGCCGTTGAGGGATTCCAGGTTTCCCGCGTAGCTGAGCTTGTCCAGCACCGTGACGTGGTGGTCGGTGTTGTCCAGGACATAGTGGACGAAGTTGGAACCGATGAAGCCGGCGCCGCCGGTAACGAGGAATCGCTGCATGGTTTATATCGTTCCACAGCGAGGCAGATTTGGTTGAACGAGAAACCTCGGTGGAAGATTGGCGTCATGCGCGGAATTATCCTCGCCGGGGGGACCGGTTCACGACTTCATCCAATTACGTTGGGCATCAGCAAACAGCTGGTACCGGTCTATGACAAACCAATGATTTATTACCCGCTTTCAACGCTGATGCTGGCGGGTATTCGCGACATCCTGATAATCACCACCCCCCAGGACGGCGACCAGTTTGAGCGCCTGCTCGGCGACGGCAGCCGGTTCGGCGTCAGCATCACCTACAAGCAGCAGCCCTCCCCCGACGGACTGGCGCAGGCCTTCGTGCTCGGCGCCGACCATATCGGCGACGGCCCGGTGGCCCTGGTGCTGGGCGACAACATCTTCTATGGGCACGGCATGGGCACCCAGCTGCGCCGCTTCGAGAACATCGACGGCGGTGCCGTCTTCGGGTACTGGGTGGCCGACCCGTCGGCCTACGGCGTGGTCGAATTCGATGCCGCGGGTAAAGCCGTCTCGCTGGAGGAAAAACCGGAAAATCCCCGCAGCCACTACGCTGTTCCCGGCCTCTACTTCTACGACAACGATGTTGTGGACATTGCCAAGAACCTCACACCATCGGCGCGCGGCGAATTGGAAATCACCGACGTCAACCGCGTTTATCTCGAACGCGGGAAGCTGCAGGTGGAAATCCTTCCGCGCGGATCGGCATGGCTGGATACCGGAACTTTTGATTCGCTGAATGAGGCATCGGAATTTGTCCGCACGGTCCAGAAGCGCCAGGGCCTCTCCATCGGCTGCCCCGAGGAGATCGCCTGGCGGCTCGGCTTCCTGGACGACGACGCGCTCCGCGAGCGTGCCGAGCCCCTGGCCAAGAGCGGTTACGGGCGGTACCTGATGGCCCTGCTCTCCGAATGAGCCCGAGACGCTGACAGCGGCCGTCAATGAGCGCCGGTCTCCCGGTAGCGAACACAGGCCGGCCGGCGTCGTCGGCTCTATATATTGGTGAGCATGACTGAGACTCCCGCCACCCGGGGCCTTTCCGGCGCCGCCGCACCTGCCCCCGTCGCCCCCGTGGCCAAGAAGGTTCCTTTCCAGCGGACCCACCACGGGGACGTCTTCGAGGACAACTACGAGTGGCTCCGGGACAAGGAATCCCCGGAGGTGGTGGAACTCCTGCAGGCCGAGAACGCCTACCAGGAGGCCGTGACCGCCCATCAGGAACCGCTGCGCGAGGCAATCTTCCAGGAGATTAAGGGCCGCACCCAGGAAACCGACCTCTCCGTGCCGAACCGCAAGGACGGCTGGTGGTACTACACCCGTTCCGTGGAGGGCAAGGAGTACGGCATCCAGTGCCGCGTCCGCGCGCAGGACAGCGGTGACCGGGTGGCGGACTGGACGCCGCCCGCCGTCGAGGTCGGCGTCGGGATTCCCGGCGAGGAAGTGCTGCTGGACGGGAACGTGGAGGCCGAGGGCAAGCCGTTCTTCGCCGTCGGCGGCTCCGCGGTGACCATCGACGGGAACCTGTATGCCTACGCCGTGGACAACGCCGGCGACGAGCGCTTTACGCTGCGGATCAAGGACCTCCGGACCGGGGAACTGCTGCCCGACGTGATCGAGAACGTCTTCTACGGCGTCTCCTTCTCCCCCGACGGCACCCGGATCTTCTACACCGTGGTGGACGCGTCCTGGCGCCCGTACCAGGTGAAGTCCCACGTGCTGGGCACGCCCGTCACCGATGACGAAGTGATCTACCAGGAGGACGACGTCGCGATGTGGCTCGGCTTCGAGCTCTCCGCGGACCGGCGCCACCTGGTCCTGGGCATCGGCTGCTCGGAGTTCAGCGAGACCCGGCTGCTGCGCTTTGATGCGCCGGACGCCGGGCTGACCACCGTGATCTCACGCGACGAGCGCATCCTGTACGAAGCAGAACCGTTCCTGCTGACCGGCCCGGACGGCGAGGCCTCCGAAGCCATCCTGCTGACCCACAACAAGGGCGCCATCAACTCCATGGTCTCGCTGGTCGATCCAGCCGAACTAGCCAAGCCGGCAGCCGAGCAGCACTGGCGGACCGTCGTCGCGCATTCTGACGAGGTCCGCGTCAACGGCGCCGGCGTCACGTCCACCCACCTGGTGCTGTCCATCCGCAAGGACACCATCGAGCGGGTGCAGGTCCTGCCGCTGGCCGGGCTCGGCACCCCGGAACAGGGCGACCCGGTGGAACCGGCCTTCGACGAGGAGCTCTACACCGCCGGTGTGGCCGGCTCCGACTACGAGGCCCCCGTGATCCGGATGGGCTACACCTCCTACTTCACGCCGTCGCGGGTCTACGACTTTGTGCTCCCCACCCCGGACCAGCCCGCCGGAGAGTTGCTGCTGCGGAAGGAAAGCCCGGTGCTGGGCGGCTACTCGGCGGCGGACTACGTGGCCACCCGGGAATGGGCAGAGGCCGCGGACGGGACCCGGATCCCGCTCTCGGTGCTCCGGCACGCCTCGGTGGCGCCGGATTCGACGGCGGCCGGCCTGGTCTACGGGTACGGCTCGTACGAGCTGAGCATGGATCCGGGCTTCGGCATCCCGCGGCTTTCGCTGCTGGACCGCGGCATTGTGTTTGTGATCGCGCACATCCGCGGCGGCGGAGAGCTGGGCCGGCACTGGTATGACGACGGTAAGAAGCTGCACAAGAAGAACACCTTCACCGACTTCATCGCCGCGACCGACTGGCTCGCCGGATCCGGCTGGGTGGACCCGGCCCGGATCGCGGCCATGGGCGGCTCGGCCGGCGGCCTGCTGATGGGCGCCGTGGCCAACCTGGCGCCGGAGAAGTACGCGGCGATTGTCGCCGCGGTCCCGTTCGTGGATGCCCTGAGCACCATCCTGGACCCCGAGCTCCCGCTCTCCGCCCTGGAGTGGGAGGAATGGGGCAATCCCATCACGGACCCCGAGGTCTACGCCTACATGAAGTCGTACACCCCGTACGAAAACGTCCGGGCGGCGGCGTATCCGAAGATTGCCGCCGTCACCAGCTTCAATGACACCCGGGTGCTCTATGTGGAGCCCGCCAAATGGGTGCAGCGGCTGCGCGAGGAGAACACTGGCAGCGAGCCGATCGTGATGAAGATCGAGATGGACGGCGGCCACGGCGGCGCCTCCGGCCGGTACGTCCAGTGGCGGGAACGGGCCTGGGACTACGCGTTCGTCGCGGACTCCCTCGGTGCGGCTGCCCTGCTCCCGGGAGCCGGCCTGAGGTAGCCCCTCCCCGATCGATTGCTCCGTAACCGCCGTTTTGAGGGTCCAAAAGGGCCCCTACGGAGCAATCGATCGGGATTTCAGATCCCGCGTGTACCAAAATTTGATCATCATGCTTACTATTGACCTGCACTAGGCACGTCGGTGGAGACACTGCTCACTGGGGGCAGCACAAAACCGTGCCGGAACTGGAGTCATTCGTGAGTACTGAACGAGCTATGAGCGGCCTGTCTGACGAGGAACTGCTGGCCGAAGGCGCCACCGCGCTCCCGGACAAGGAAGTCGCGTCCGTCCTGGATCTGAATGCCGACCTGAATCTCGGCATCAGCGCCGCCGCTCCGATCGACCTCGGCGTCGCGGCCAACGCCAACGTCGCGGCCCCGATCGATGCCGGAGCATCAGCCAACGTTCTCTCCGTGGGGTCGGACTCGCAGGCCCTGGCGGACCAGGGAACCCTCATCAACCAGGGCATCACCGGCGACGCCACGGCCCACTCCGTGCAGGACAGCGCCATCGACCAAGGCACCGCTGCCGACGGCGGCGCTACTGCTGCGCCGGCAACGGCAGATCCCGCGGCTGCTCCGGCTGCGGTGGATCCGGCCGCCGTCCCTGCTGTCGATCCGACGGCGGTTCCCACCGGGACTACCGACGGCGGCATTGTCCCCGGCGGTGTGCTGCCTGGTGGAACCACTCCGGACCTTGGCGGCGTTGGTGCCGGTGCCGCGGGCGCCCTGAACGGCAACCTGCTCAACGTCAACGTCAACCTGGACGCCAACGCGGGCATCGCCGCCCCGATCAACGGTGCCGTGGCCGCCAACGCCAACGTTGCGGCGCCGATCGACGCCGCGGTTGGCGCCAACATCGGCTCCATCGACAGCCAGGCCTACGCCGTCGCCCACCAGGATGCCATCATCAACCAGGACATCCACGGCAATGCCACGGCTTCGGCCGACCAGCAGTCCGACCTGAAGCAGTAGCACGCAGATGAGCACCGTTTACGGGGGGCCGTCCGACCAGGGCGGCCCTCCGGCCCTGTCCGGCGATGACACATCGGCTGCCGGATCCGCAGCGTCTGGCGTGGCTGGGGCGACGGCTCCCGGCGCGGCTGGCACGGCCGGCACCCCTGGCGCGCCGGGAGCGGAACCCGGCCTTCCGGCGTCGTCCTCTACAGTGGGCACCCTGCCGCCGCCGGCCCTGGCCGACGGCGTCCAGCTGCTCGGCGAGACCAAGGGCTCCGGCTACAAGCAGGCGCCCTCACTGGTCCGGCGCGCCGACGGGCAGACCATCCAACTGACGCGGCTGCTCTATTTGGTGCTCGAGGCCATCGACGGGCAGCGCGGACTGGAGGAGATCGCGGGGCACGCGGGCGAGGCGACCGGCAAACCCATCAGTGCCGAGAACGTGCGGACGCTGATCGACTCCCAGCTGCTCCCCCTGGGCCTCCTGCGCCTGGCGGACGGCTCGCAACCGGAGGTCAAGAAGTCCAATCCGCTGCTGGGCATGCGGTTCCGCTACTCTGTGACGGATCCGGAGCGGACCCGGAAAATCACGTCGCCGTTCGCCGCGCTCTTCAACCCGCTGATTGTGGTGGCGGTGACGGCTGCCTTCCTCGCGACGTGCTGGTGGGTGCTGATGGTCAAGGGGCTCGCCTCCGCCACCCATGAAGCCTTCGCCAACCCCGGCCTGGTGCTGCTGATCCTGCTCGTCACGGTGCTCTCAGCCGGGTTCCACGAATTCGGCCACGCTGCTGCGGCCCGCCGCGGCGGTGCCACGCCGGGCGCCATGGGCACCGGTTTGTACCTGATGTGGCCGGCGTTCTACACGGACGTCACCGATTCGTACCGGCTGGGCCGGGGCGGCCGGATCCGCACTGACCTCGGCGGGCTGTACTTCAACGCGATTGTCGCCGTCGTCATCATGGGTGTCTGGTGGGCCACCGGCTTTGACGCGTTGCTGCTGGTGGTGGTCACCCAGATCCTGCAGATGGTCCGGCAGCTGATGCCGATGATCCGTTTCGACGGCTACCACATCCTGGCCGACGCCACCGGCGTCCCGGACCTGTTCCAGCGGATCAAGCCGACCCTGCTGGCCCTCATTCCCTGGCGGAAGACTGACCCCGAGGCCCAGCTGCTCAAGCCGTGGGCCAGGGCAGTCGTTACGGTCTGGGTTCTCGTCACGGTGCCGCTCCTGGTGTTCAGCCTGCTCAGCATGGTGCTGACCCTCCCCCGGGTCCTCGGCACCGCGTGGGACAACGCCGCCAAGCAGGAGGCCATGTTCGCGCACAGCCTCTCCGCCGGGGACTTTGCCGACGCCGCGGTGCGTGTGCTGGCGATCATCTGCATCGGCCTACCGGTTCTGGGCATCTTCTACATCCTGCTGCGCCTGGGCCGGCAGTTCGTCACCGGACTCTGGGCCAAGACCCGGGGCAAGACACTCCAGCGCGGCGTCGCGATGGCGGCCATCCTGGCCGTCACCGCCGGCCTGGCCTGGGCTTGGTGGCCCGGCGCGGAGACATACCGGCCCGTCCAGCCGTACGAGCGCGGGACCCTCAGCGACATCACGACAACCGCTTTCCCGGCGCAGTCCCTCACCGGGATGAAGGAGGGCCAGTCGGGAAAGACCGTGGCGCTCTGGCCCCAGGGCGCCCGTAAGCCCACCCGTGAGAATCCGCAGTTGAGCATGGTGCTGGTGCCTCGCGACCCGGCCGCGCAGGCTGCCGGTTCGGGTGCGTCCGGCTCATCGGCTCCGTCCGCCCCGGCTCCGTCCTGGGTGTTCCCGTTCGACAAGCCTGCTCCACCGCAGGACGGCGGCAACCAGGCACTCGCCGTGAACACCAAGGACGGCTCCGTGGTGTACGACGTCGCCTTCGCCCTTGTCTGGGCCGACGACGGCGCCGACGTCCGCAACCGCAACGACGCCAACGCCTTCGCCAGCTGCAAGGACTGCGCCGCGGTAGCTGTGGGCTTCCAGGTGGTGCTGATTGTGGGGCAGGCCAACGTGATTGTCCCGGAGAACCTCTCCACCGCGGCCAACTACAACTGCCTCCGCTGCCTGACCTACGCCCTGGCCAGCCAGCTGGTCCTCACGCTGGACGGCCCGTTGAGCGCGGACGGGATGACCAAGCTCAACGATTTGTGGCGCCAGATCGCGGAGTACGCCGGAAATATCCAGAACGTCCCGCTCTCGGAGATCCAAGGCAAACTGAACGGCTTCAAGGAACAAATCATGGAGATCGTCCGGACGGATCCCAGCGCCACACCGGCCGGAGCCGCTTCTCCGTCCGGGACGTCCTCACCGGGTTCGACGCCGGCACCGAACACCGGCGGGACGGGCGGCTCCACGGAGCAGCCTGCCCCCGGCCAGACGGCTGCTCCAGCGCCGGGTGAAACCGTCGCTCCGGGTGCCCCTGCTCCGGGAGGGCCAGCGCCTGCACCCACCCTGGCGCCTGCTCCCGGGCAGCCGTCCGGCGGCGTCGTCGACCCCGCCCCGGCGACGACGGCTGCCCCCACGGACACGGCCCCGCCGGCGCCGTAGGGCTTGCTGGGTGGCGGGGGCTGGTCCTCCGCTGGTGTTGCTCGCTGATTTGTTGCTCGCCGATTCGCCACAGATGGCCGCTAAGGGACTCCCCTTAGCGGCCATTTCTGGCAAACGGGTGGCGCGGGCGTGGTCTTGGTGGTGCGGGCTCGCGTCGGATGTCGTACTCGCGCCGTGGATGCGAACCCGGACAAGCCCACTCCTGGACCGCCGGCATGGCCGACGAATGGACATGCTCATTCCTGCACACGCGCGGCTGGCGAAACCTCGACTGCGTCTTTCGGGATCCGGATGCAGGGAGCGCCAGCCAGCCGAAACCACCCGTTTGCCAAAAATGGCCGCTATGAGGCCACGCTTAGCGGCCACTTTCGTCACTTCGAGGCGTCAATTGGTCGGGTCAGCCCACGTCACGAACCCGCACCCGCACCCGCACCCGCACCACCCTGCCGGGCCCGCCATTCGTCGGCGAGCAGTGCGTAGACCACTTCGGTCGCCCACTCCCCCTTGTAATGCCACTTGTCCACCTGGGTGGATTCCAGGCGCATGCCAAGGCGGGTGCAGAGAGCTGCGGAGGAGGTGTTGAGGGCGTCGAGCTTGGCATCGATCCGGTGGAAGCCCAGCACTCCGAAGCCCAATTCCAGGATCGCGGCCGCCGCCTCCGCCGCGTACCCTTTCCCGCGGGCCGCCGGGGCCAGGCTCCAGCCAACCTCGGCCTGGCCGCGGCCGGGCAGCCATTTGAGGACCACTTCGCCAATCAGCCCGGGCGCCTCCGCGGCCTCGATGGCGAGGGCCACCCAGTCGCCCTCTTTCTCGAATTCGAAGTTGGCGTACTTGCCCACCTGCTCCATGGATTGGGTGTAGCTCTTGGCCTCCCGCGGCAGGAAGCGGGCCGTCTCGGGCAGCGAGTGGTAGGCGTGGAAGGCATCAAGGTCCGCGGCCTCGAACCGGCGCAGCACCAGCCGCTCAGTGCGGATGGGCAGGCTGAAGGGAAGGCTCGGGTCGGTCATGCCCCCACGCTACCCATCGATTGCTCCGCAGGTGCCGTTATGGGAAAAGGGGGTTACGGAGCAGTCGATGACTGGGTGACGACGGCGGCCGTGGCCTCGGCGATCGCGCGCTCCTCGTCAGTCGGCACCACCAGCACCGGCAGGGCCGATTCCGCGGTCGAAATCACCCGGGGTTCCTTAGACCGCTGGCGGTTCAGCCCGGCGTCGAGCTCCACGCCCAGCGCGCCCAACCGGTCCGCGACCAGGCTGCGGAACTGGTACGAGTTCTCGCCAATGCCGGCGGTGAAGACCAGTGCCTTCGCCCCACCGACGGCCACGTGATACCCGCCGATGTACTTCGAGAGCCGGTAGGAGGCCACCGCGAGGGCCATTGCGGCCTTGGCGTCGCCGGCGTCGGCGGCCTCCACCACGGAGCGCATGTCGTTGTTGCCGGCCAGGCCTTTCAGCCCGGAGCGCCGGTTGAGCATGGAGTCGAGGTCCTCGGCGGACCAGCCGGCCCGGGCCAGGAACACCAGGATCGAGGGGTCGAGGTCGCCGGAGCGGGTGCCCATCACGAGGCCCTCGAGCGGGGTGAACCCCATGGACGTGTCGACGGATTTGCCGCCGCGGATGGCGGTAACGGACGCGCCGTTGCCCAGGTGGGCGATCACGCCGTCGAACTCCTCCACCGGCAGGTCCAGCAGCGCGGCCGCCTGGTGCGCGACGTATTCGTGCGAGGTGCCGTGGAAGCCGTAGCGCCGGATGCCGTGGTTTGTATAGAGCTCGTCCGGCACGGCGTAGCGCCAGGCGTGCTCGGGCAGGGTGCGGTGGAAAGCAGTGTCGAACACGGCCACCTGCGGCAGTTCCGGCCATTTCTTGGCAATGGCGCGGATCCCAAGCACGTTGGCCGGGTTATGCAGCGGGGCGAGCGGGTTCAGCCGTTCGATGGCGCGGGCGATCTCGTTGTTGACCAGCACCGGCTCGGCGAAGCGTTCCCCGCCGTGGACCACACGGTGCCCGACGGCGTCGAGCGGCCGGTCGCCCAGAGCCTCGTGGATAGCGCCGTCCACCTGCTCAAGCGCCTCAGCGTGGTCGCGGGGGCCCTCGATCTCCCCGTCGCCGTCGCCGCCGTTGCCCATCCCGATTTTCTCCACCAGCCCCTCGGCGAGGACGCTGCCCGCCTCAACATCGCGGACCTGGTACTTAAGCGAGGACGAACCGGAGTTGATGACGAGCACGAGCATGGGGCCTCCTAAGCCTTGGCTTCGACGGACAGGGTTGCGGACGCGGCGTCCTGGTCACCGGCCTGCGCCTGGATCGCGGTGATGGCCACGGTGTTGAGGATGTCGTCCACCGTGCAGCCGCGGGAGAGGTCGTTGACCGGCTTGCGGAGGCCCTGCAGGACGGGCCCGACGGCGACGGCCCCGGAGGACTGCTGGACCGCCTTGTAGGTGTTGTTGCCGGTGTTCAGGTCCGGGAAAATGAACACCGTCGCCTGCCCGGCCACGGTCGAGCCCGGCATCTTGGACTCGGCGATCGCGGCGTCAACGGCGGCGTCGTACTGGATGGGACCCTCGACGGCGAGGTCCGGGCGCCGCTGCCGCACGAGTTCGGTGGCCTGCCGGACGGCGTCCACCGCTTCGCCGGCGCCGGAGCCTCCGGTGGAGTAGGAGAGCATCGCGACCCGCGGTTCAACGCCGAACTGGGCGGCGGTTTCGGCCGAGGCGAGGGCGATGTCCGCGAGCTGCTCCACGTTGGGTTCCGGGTTGACGGCGCAGTCGCCGTAGACCAGCACCCGGTCCGGCATCAGCATCAGGAACACCGAGGAGACGATCTTGACGCCCTCGCGGGTCTTCACGAATTCCAGGGCCGGGCGGATGGTGTGTGCCGTGGTGTGGGCGGCGCCGGAGACCATCCCGTCCACCACCCCGAGCTGGACCATCATGGTGCCGAAGTAGCTCTCGTCCTGCATCACTTCGAGCGCCTTGGCCAGGTCCACCCCCTTGTGCGCGCGCAGTTCCGCGTACTTCTGCGCGAAACCCTGGCGCAATTCCGAGGTGGCCGGGTCCACAATGTTGATTCCGCTAAGGTCGATCCCCTGGGTGGCGGCGAGCTCGCGGACGTCGGCCTCGCGGCCCAGCACCGTCAGCTCACAGACGTCCCGGCGGTGCAGGATCTCCGCGGCACGCAGGATGCGGACATCCGAGCCCTCCGGCAGGACAATGTGGCGGCGCTGGGAACGCGCCCGTTCAATGAGGTCATGCAGGAACCGCAGCGGCGTCATCCGCTCCGGCCGCGGCAGGTGCAGCCGCTCCAGGAGTTCGGCCTCGTCCACCTGTTTGGCCCAGAGACCCAGCGCGGATGCGACCTTCCGGCGGTGCCCCGACCAGATTTCGCTGCGCACCTCGGAGACGCGCTTGGCTGTCATGTAGGTGTCATCCGGGGCCGCGAAGATCGGGAACGGAGCCTGCGCCAGCAGGGAGTAAATGGTGGGGTCCGGGGCCAGGCCACCGGTCAGGATCAGGGCCGACGGGACCGGGAACTCGGCCGAAAGGGAGGAGGCCAGGCAGGCCACCAGCACATCCGCGCGGTCGCCCGGCACGATCACCAGGGCGCCGTCGTCGAGCACGTGCAGGAAATTGGCCACATTCATGGCGGCCACCTTGACCGAACGGACATCCCGTTCGCGGTCCGGCAGCCCGGCTACCTGGCCCAAGCCCAGGGCGGTGGCGACCTCGCCGGTGGTGGGCCGGGCGATGTCCTCAAGCTCCGGGAAGACGTACACCGGCCGGCCGGAAGCGCCCGGCCGGACCGCCGCGGCGATCGCCTCCAGGTCCCGGGGCTCGGCGCGGTTGACCATAATCGCCAGCAACGTGCACCGTTCGGCGAGCAGTTCCTTGCGGGCCACCTCGACGGCGTCCGCGGTTTCGGCCACGGTGCGGCCCCTGGCTCCGACGACGGCGACCATGGGCGCCGCGAGGTTGTTGGCGAGCCGGGCGTTCAGGTCGAATTCGACGGCGGCGTCCTGGCCGGTCAGGTCTGTCCCCTCGATGATCACCACGTCGCAGTGGCGGGACATCTCCGCGAAGATCTCCACGCACCGCGAATCGATTTCCTCGCGTTTGCCCTCGGCCAGTAGGCCCCGCACTTCGGCGAAGGTCAGGCCGCCCCGGCAGCGGTCGTCGTCGAGGTCAAAGCGGGATTTCATCAGCGCGACCATCGGGTCCGCGTCCGCCCGGCCGTGGACCACAGGCTTGAAGAACCCGATGCGGTCAGCGTGGCGGTGCAGCGTGTCCGCCAGGCCCAGGGCTACCAGCGACTTCCCGGATCCCGGCGTCGTCGCACTGACATATATTCCTTTGGCCATGTGTCCCAGCATACTTACACCCCTTGACAGCGGGCACCCGAATGGGATTACCTAATGAACATTCGGTAAATAAAGCTGGAGGCAATGACGCATGGCTGAACTGACGATTTCCGGTGACACCCACCCCATCCTGAAGGACGACTACGCCTCCGAATGGATGGGCGTTGAGGTTCTGGCCCTCGCCGACGGCCACGCCACCATCCGGATGCCCCTCCGGCAGGAAATGCTCAACGGCTTCGGCATGGCCCACGGCGGCATGATCTTCGCTTTCGGCGATACCGCCTTCGCCCTCGCCTGCAACCCGGCGGCCCCAGCAGCGTCCGACGCCGGGTCCATCACCGTCGCGTCCGGTGTGGACATCAACTTCATCAAGCCGGCGTTCCGTGGGCAAATCCTCACCGCCGTCGCGAATCACCGTGCCAGCACCGGACGGAGCGGCCTGTACGACGTCCAGATCTACGCCGCCGACCCCGGAACAGCGCAGGCCCCGGCCGGTTCCCCCGCCGGCGCCGCATCCCCCACGCTCCCGGGCGAGCTTCCTTCCGACACCGCCCCGGGCGAACTCATCGCCGAGTTCCGCGGCCGCAGCCGCACCATCTCCAAGAAATAGAAACGTAGGACACCGATGACCACCCCCACCGCTGAATCTGCCCTCGCCGCCAGCGACGCCGTCCTGGACCGCGAAGAAACCATCTCCCGCGACGAGCTCGAGGCGCTGCAGCTCAGCCGCCTTCAGCACACCGTCGCGTACGCCTACGACCGCGTGCCCCTCTACAAGCGGAAGTTCGACGAGGCCGGCGTGCACCCCTCCGACCTCCGCGAGCTCGAGGACCTGGGGAAGTTCCCGTTCACCACGAAGGAAGACCTGCGGCTCGAGTACCCCTTCGGGATGTTCGCCGTGCCGCAGAACGAGGTGGCCCGCATCCACGCCAGCTCCGGCACCACCGGACGCGCCACCGTTGTGGGCTACACCAAGAAGGACCTCGCCGACTGGGCCAAGCTGGTGGCCCGCTCCCTGCGCGCCTCCGGTGTGCGTCCGGGCATGAAGGTCCACAACGCCTACGGCTACGGCCTGTTCACCGGCGGCATGGGCGCCCACGCCGGCGCGGAGGCCCTCGGCTGCACCGTCATCCCGATCTCCGGCGGCCAGACCGAACGCCAGATCACGCTGATCCAGGACTTCAAGCCGGACGCCATCCTGGCCACCCCGACCTACCTGTTGACCATCGCGGACGCCATGATGAAGCAGGGCATCGACCCGGCCTCCACCTCGCTGAAGTTCGCCGTGCTGGGCGCCGAGCCCTGGACCGAGGAAATGCGGCACGAGCTCGAAGTCACCATGAACATCAAGGCTTGCGACATCTACGGCCTGTCCGAGGTCATGGGACCCGGCGTCGCCGGCGAAGCCGTGGAGACACAGGACGGCAGCCACATCTGGGAGGACCACTTCCGCCCCGAAATCATCGACGCCTTCGACCCCTCCGTGGTCTTGGGCGACGGCGAACCCGGCGAGCTGGTCTTCACCTCGCTGACCAAGGAGGCGCTGCCGATCATCCGGTACCGCACCAAGGACCTCACCCGGCTGCTTCCCGGCACGGCCCGCCCGGCCCACCGCCGTATGGGACGCATCACCGGCCGCAGCGACGACATGATCATCCTGCGCGGCGTGAACCTGTTCCCCTCGCAGATCGAGGAAATCGCCCTGCGCATTCCCGAGCTCAGCCCGCACTTCCAGCTGGAACTCACCCGCCCCGAAGGCCAGCGGATGGACCAGCTCACGGTCAAGATCGAGCGCCGCGAAGCGGTCAGCGCCGAGGGCAGCGCCTCGGCGGCGAAGGTTCTGCAGCAGCAGATCAAGATCCACGTCGGCTCCTCCTGCACCGTCGACGTCGTCGATCCCGGTTCGCTGGAGCGCTCCAACGGCAAGCTGCGCCGGATCTACGACATGCGTCCGAAGGGCTAATTCCGCCCTGCGGGTCCGGCCACCCGGCCGGACCGGCAGCCGCGACTCCCGGCGTCGCGGCTGCCGGACTGACCGACCGTTCATGAGAAACTAGCGAGTATGCCCAGCACAGCTACCACCGCCAAGCGCGGCCGCCCCGGCTATGACCAGCAATCAGTGCTGCTGATCGCCGTCGACGTCTTCAACCGGCACGGCTATGACGCCACGTCAATGGGCATCCTTGCCGAGAACCTGGGCATCTCGAAGTCGGCCATCTACCACCATGTCCCGTCCAAGGGCGATCTCCTCAAGCTGGCCCTGGACCACGCCCTCGGCGGCCTGGAAGCCATCCTGGACCAGCCCGGGGCGCAGACCGGATCGGCCGACGCCCGGCTGGAATTCGTGCTCCGCGAGACCATCTCCGTCCTGGTGGAGCGGCTGCCCTTCGTGACCCTGCTGCTCCGGCTGCGCGGCAACACCGAGATCGAACGCGACGCCCTGGAACGCCGCCGCACCTTCGACCACAAGGTGGCGGCCCTGATTTCCGCGGCCCGCGACGAGGGTTCCCTGCGCCAGGACATCGACCCCCGCACCGTCACGCGGCTCCTGTTCGGCACCATCAACTCGATCGTCGAGTGGTACAAGCCCGGCGGTTCGCTCTCGCCCGGGAAGCTGGCCGACGACGTCATCACCATGGCGTTCCACGGCCTGCACGTCCCCGGCCGGGACTAACCCACCCTTCCGCCCGGGGCCGTCCCGGGCTGCTGCCATTGACGGGCCGCTTGCCGCGGGCCACGCTGGGAGGATGGCCACCAGGTTATCCGAAGTGCTGATGGGCACCTTCCCCCAGTTCCGCTACGAGCCCACGGCCAAGAGGATCCGCGCCAGCCACGACGGCGTGCCGGTGGTGGACACTTCGCGCGCGTACTTGGTCTGGGAGCCGCGGCGGATCACCCCGATCTTTGCCGTCCCGGAGCAGGACCTGCTCGCCGGGCTCGCCGCCCCGTCACTGCCGGCGGCCGACGTCGAAGAGCACGCCTTCGCGATTCGGGCGGGTACTGCTGCCACGTCACTGGACCCCGTCACCGGCTTTGGCCGGCATACCGCGCCGGGCGAGGAGCTCGACGTCGTGACGCCGTCGGCCACGGTCGCCCGCGCCGCCTTCCGGCCCGCGGATCCGGACCTTTCCGGGCACATCGTCCTGGACTTCGCGGCCTTCGACTGGCTCGAGGACGACGAAGAGATCATCGGCCACCCCCGGGATCCGTTCCACCGGGTGGACATCCGCGCGTCGTCGGCGGAGGTGGAAGTGGCGCTCGACGGCGTCACGCTGGCCCGCACCACCGGCGCGCAGCTGTTGTACGAGACCATGCTGCCGGTCCGCTACTACTTCCAGCCCGCGGACGTGCGGCTGGACCGGCTGGAGGCCAGTCCCAAGCGGACCGTCTGTCCGTACAAGGGCCAGGCCAGCTACTGGAGCTACCCGGCGTCGGACCAGGGCGGCAACATCGCCTGGAGCTACGACCGGCGGTTCCGCGATGCCGCCCAGATCCATGGCCTCATCTGTTTCTTCAATGAGCGCGTGGACCTGAAGGTCAATGGGGTGCTGCAGCCCCGGCCGGTGTCGCCGTGGTCCCGCCCGGACCGGCCAGGCGGCCCGGGCGGCCCGGGCGGCCCTGGGGCGCATTGACCCCCTGCCCGGCCTCTCGGGGAGGAAATACCGGCGTGTCCGTGTCGATGTGCCCCGGCCGCGCAGCGGGAGGCGGCAGGCCCGTGCGCAGAACAGCACCCCGGAGGACCGGGGTGCTGTTGACCGTGCTCAGAGCTGGTAGTCGGCCGCCGTCATGATGTTCTCGTGTACGCAGAGGACATTATGTTCGGAGTCCATGAACCAGGCGCACTTTTCAGAATCCGTAGTGCAAATGTGGTTCTCGGTCTTGAGGTCGGGCAGGTTGTAGTCCTGGAACATTACGCCCCGGGCTTCCATCTCCCTGACGGTGCGCTCGATCTCGCTGACTTCGAAACTCAGGGTGGTGTGCTCGGAATGCTTTCCATCCCTGACTGGCATCAGCTGCAGCATCGGGCCGCCTTCTGAGCCGAACATTTCGCTTCCGTCCTCTGCCACGCCACGGTGCGGGAGCCCCAGGGTGTCCGCGTAAAAATGCCGGGCACGCGCTGCATCATCAACTGGCAGGACTGTTGTGGCTTTGCTGAGTACTAGGGACATTTCGCCACCTCCTACGAGCACGATTTTACGCCGCAGCAGGGTGGAAAGAGCCCGCCCCTCCCCGGTTGCCCTATCACTTATGGTTGCCATTCCGGGGTTTTAGCAGCCACAAGTGATAGCGCAACGGGGCGGAGGAGGGAGCGGTTACTTCTCGACGAGGGTCAGGACGTCGTAGGTGGCGACGATCTCGTCGTTCTGGTTGGTCAGGACGGCGTCCCAGGCCACCTCGCCGTACTCGTCGGTCTCACGCGGGGTGATCTTCTTGGCCGTCAGGGTGACGCGGATGGAGTCGCCGGCCGCGACGGGGGTGATGAAGCGCAGGTTCTCCAGGCCGTAGTTGGCCAGGACCGGGCCCGGAGCGGGTTCGACGAACAGTCCGGCGCCCCAGGCCAGCAGCAGGTACCCGTGGGCCACGATGCCCGGGAAGAACGGGTTGGCTTCCGCGGCTTCCTGGTTGGTGTGGGCGTAGAAGGTGTCGCCGGTGGAGTTGGCGAATTTCGTGATCTCGTCCAGGGAGACCTCACGCAGCTCCGAGCGGATGGCGTCGCCGATGTGCAGGGTGGACAGCGGCTTCCGGAACGGGTGCTGGCCCTCGGTGTCGAGGGTGAAGTTGCGGTCGGCGCCGGTGTGCCAGACGCCGGTGACGGCGGTTAGCATGTTGGGCGAACCCTGGATGGCGGTGCGCTGCATGTGGTGCATCACCGAGCGGATGCCGCCCAGTTCCTCGCCGCCGCCGGCACGGCCCGGGCCGCCGTGGACCAGGTGCGGAACCGGGGAGCCGTGGCCGGTGGAGCTGCGCGCGTCCTCGCGGTTGAGCATCAGCACCCGGCCGTGGTGGGCAGCGATGCCCGTGACCAGTTCACGGGCCACGTCGGGGTCGTTGGTGCAGACGGAGGCCACCAGTGAGCCGCCGCCCCGGGCCGCGAGGCGGACGGCGTCGGCGAGGTCGGTGTAGCCGATCACGGAGGAGACGGGGCCGAAGGCTTCCAGCGAGTGGACCTCTTCGGCTTCCGGGTTGGCCCAGCTCAGCAGCACCGGGGACATAAACGCACCGCCGTCGACGACGCCGATGCTGCCGTCGGCGCTGGTGACCTTCGGTGAGTCAAGCGTGCCGTAGGCAAGCTCCCCGCCGGCGTCGAGCATGGACTGGACGGCGGCACGCACGTCGGCGAGCTGGTCGAGCGAGGCGAGGGCACCCATAGTGACGCCCTCCGCGCGGGGGTCGCCCACGACGACGCGCTCGGCGATCCGCTCCCCCACGGCGGCGACGACGTCGGACACCAGGTCCTGCGGCACGATGGCACGGCGGATGGAGGTGCACTTCTGGCCGGCCTTGACGGTCATTTCGGTGACGAGCGACTTGATGAACGCGTCGAATTCCGGGGTGCCCTTGACGGCGTCCGTACCGAGGATCGCGGCGTTGAGGGAGTCTGTCTCGGAGGTGAAGCGCACGCCGCCAGTGACCACGTTGGGGTGGGACTTGAGCGTGTTGGCGGTGGCCGCGGAGCCGGTGAAGGCGACGAGGTCACGGTAGTCGAGGTGGTCAAGCAGGGTGCGGACGGAGCCGGAGACCAGCTGCAGTGAGCCTTCGGGCAGGATCCCGGACTCGTCGATGGCCTTCACTACAGCAGCCGCGACGTAGCCCGTGGGGGTGGCCGGCTTGACGATGGTGGGGACGCCGGCGATGAAGGCCGGGGCCAGCTTCTCGAGCATGCCCCAGACCGGGAAGTTGAAGGCGTTGATCTGTACGGCGACGCCGGGAATCCGGGTGTAGATGTGCTCGCCGGCGAAGGAGCCGTCCCGCGAAAGCACCTCCATGGGGCCATCCACTACCACCTGGGCGTTGGGCAGTTCGCGCCGGCCCTTGGAGCCGAAGGTGAAGAGCACGCCGATGCCGCCGTCGATGTCGACCATCGAGTCGATCTTGGTGGCGCCGGTCTGCGCGGAGAGGGCATAGAACTCGTCGCGGCGGCCGTTGAGGTACTGCGCCAGTTCCTTAAGCTTGAGGGCGCGCTGGTGGAAGGTCAGCTTGCCCAGTTCCGTCTGGCCGGTGGTGCGGCCGTAGTCGACGACGCCGGCAAGGTCGAGGCCCTCGGTGCTCACCTTGGCCAGAAGTTCACCCGTGCTGGCGTCCAGGACGTCGGCCGCACCGGCGGCTGAGGCGGCGTCCGGGGTCCACCAGGAGTTGCGGATGAAGCTGGGAACGATCTCGACGGTGCCCACTGAGGGTTCCGGAGCAGTTGCAGTGGTGGTCATCGTTGACGGGTCCTTCCAACGCGGGGCAAGATCACGCGGCCAGCGCATTACTGACCGTCCGTTCGGTAATATGTCTACAGTACATGACTGAGCCGTGCGGCACACTAGTACCGGCACGACTACCGGCACCACTGCCGGTCTGTGACCGGGCAGAGCCCCCGAAGGAGACGCAATGACCACCGATCCCCGCGGTACCGACCTGTGGACCATCACGCTCGGCGAACTTGACGAAAAGATGGGCGTCAAGATCCTCGAGCAATCAGTGGAGCGCGTTGTGGCGACCATGCCGGTGGAGGGCAACCGCCAGTCCTTCGGCCTGCTGCACGGCGGTGCCTCGCTGGCCGTGGGCGAGGCAGTGGGCTCCTGGGCCGCGGTGATTCACGCCAGCACCATGGGGAAAACAGCGGTGGGGGTGGACGTCTCGGCAACCCATCACAAGTCCGCCCGCGGGGGGCTTGTGACGATCACCGCCACTCCCGTGCACCTTGGCGGCACGCTGACCACTCACGAGGTCCTGATCACCAACGAAGCCGGCGACCGGCTGTGCACCATGCGGATCACCAACCTGCTGCTGGACCGGAAGAACCAGCCAGGGCCGAAGCCCTAGCGGACGGCCCGACGCCGGCTGGCGGCCAGCAGCGCGCCGCCAAGCAAGAGCGCCCCTGCTCCCCAGCCGGCGGCGGTCAGCGCACCGCCCGCGCCGGTGCTGGCCAAGGCCGCCGGGCCGCCCGGCTGCTGGACGGGGCGGCCTGCCCCCAGGGCGGCTGCTCCCGGGGCGGGGGCGGCAGGTCCCGCAGCGGCGGCGGGTCCCGCCGAGGCGGCAGGTCCACCCGAAGCGGCCGCAGCTGCCGGCTGATCAATACGGAACCGGAAACCCATCGGCGCCGAGGCAACCCCGTCGACCGACTGGGACACCGACACGGTATGCGGGCCCACGGCCAGGCCGTCCGGGACGGCCACACTCCAACGCCCGCCGGCCACCACAACCTGCGGCACCAGCGACGCGGACACTCCCTTCGTCCCCATCCCGGCGGCGCCGGCGCGCGCTTGCCCAACGGCCTGGCCGTCGATCAGTACCGTGACGGAGGCTGCGTCCACGCCGGTCCCCGAGATCGCGGCGGGCACCTCGCCCTGGCGGAACGAGGCCCCGGCCCAGTCCCCGTCGACCACTGGGGCCGGCGGCCGCACACTGAACTCCGCCGTCGTCGTGGGGCTGTCCGCGTGGCCGGCCGAGGCCTGGACCGCGGAGACGGTCACCTTGCCGTAGACCGGTTGGTTGCCCAGCGGGATACTCCACTGTCCGTCCGGCGCGACCGTCGCCGAGCCCGCCAGATCGCCGGAAAGCGTCACAACGCTGCCCGGGGTGCCTGTGCCTTCGACGCTGTCGAGGCCCGTGCTGGTGGATCCCGGCGCGGGCGTTGTGATTGCGGGCGCCGGCAGGGCCGAGACGTTGAGGCGGAAGTCCTTGGCCCCGGACTTGCTGAAGCCGTTGACGGTTTCGGCTGTGAACTGGAACGGGCCCTCGGCTGCGGGTGCGCTGAACGACCAGTTGCCTGCCGCGTCCACCGGGAGGTCGACGGCGGCCTGGTCCTGCCGTGTCAGGCGGACCTTGGAGTCGGCGGCAACGGCCGAGGCGGGGGCGGCGGCCACGTGCCCGCGGATGACGGAGCCGGGCAGGACCGTGCCGCCATCGGCCGTTCCGGCCAGGGTTGGTTTGTTGAGGAACAGCCGGAGCTGGACGGGGCCAGGCACGTACCCGAGCGCATCCTGCAGTGTGGTGGCGACGGCGAAGTTCTGCGTGGCGTCCTTCGGTTCGCCGGCGGAGTGGGTGCCGACCGCGTAGTTGCCGCTGATCCAGGGGCCGCCTGAGTCGCCGCCGCTGGACTGGACGTCGTGGGACAGGAATCCCTTGAAAGCGCGCAGGTCTGCCGGGTCCGTGGTCCGTCCCGCCACCACGTAGATGCCGGTCTCGGCCACCGTGCCGCAGGACCACCCGGTGGTCCGGCCGGAGCGGCACACGGCCTGGCCCTGATATGGCGCGGTGGTGCCGATGATCTTCACGGACGTCCGGGCGGGCGCGGCAGGGTTCTGCCAGGTCGTGGCCGACGACTGAACGTCGAGGCCGGGCCGCACGTCTTTGATCACGGCGATGTCGGTGCCGATGTTGCCGGGGGTGGCCTCGGTCCCGGTGATGGCCGAGTTGTTGGGGCCGCCGAACTGGCTGAAGCCGAACGTTCCGAGGAGCCCGGGAACAGCTGGCAGCGCCGTCGTCGCGCCGCCCGCCGGTGCCGCGGTGGAGGGTTCGACGTCGGCCCGGGCTGCGGCTCCGTCCTCGGCGCAGTGGCCGGCGGTGAGGACCAGCGGCAGGCCGTGCGGATCGAAGGCGCCGAAACCGGCGGAGCAGATGGTCATGTTGTCGATGACAAAGCCCTGGCCGCCGAAGTAGTCCTCCTCGGTTTTGATGGCTGCGCCCTTTTCCAGCTCCACGTTGGCGTAGCGCGCCACGAAGTCTGCCGCCGAGGTCTTGCCGGGAGCGGGCTGCGCTGCCGGATCGGCGGTGCCGGGCGCGGGCACCTGGAACGGGCGGACGATGCCGGGCACCAGGGCGCCGGCGGTGCTGGCCTCGGCGCTGTTGGTGCCGCCGGTGCGGATGATGAAGTGCCCGTCCGCGTAGGCGACGGCTTGCAGCCCGGCTGGCCCCACATCACGGACGTAGGCCTGGAAGAGCTGTTCGGCGCTGCCGGCGCGAAGTTCGGGCGCGGCGCCGGGTGCCGCCTTCGGTGTTGCCTTGGGAGCCGGCGAAGCTGAGGGTGAGGGTGCCGGAGTTGCCGCGGCACTCCCCGCGGGTGCCTCGAGCACGATGTCGGCCGGGGCGGTCTTGTTGAGTTCGTTGACGCCCGCCTGGAGCTCGGTCCCGTGACCCTGGACCACGATTTTTCCGTCCCGCAGGACGATCCCGAGGTACCCCGGCAGCGCGCGCAGGGTGGTGGCTGCGGCGGCGGCCCGTTTGGCCTGCGTACCGGCGGCGTTGAACTCTTCCATCGTCATGCCCAGGTCCCGTTGCACGGCTTCGGCAAGTCCGGCGTCGCTGATGTCCGGTGCCGCCGGGGAGGACGCGGCGGGGTCGGGGGCGCTGGCTTCGGCGTAGGCAGGGACGGCCAGCGAAGACCCTCCGAGAGCAACGGCGGTGGCCGCCACTGCCCGCATTACAAGCCGGTAGGTGGGAGTCTTCACCCGGTTACTCTAACGCGCCAGTTTGCCCCGGATGGCGGCCAACTCGTGGACCGTTACGCCATTGTGGCCCAAAAATTCGGCGGTGGTTACCTCCCGGACGAACCGCAGCAGGCTGTTCCGGCGTCGTTCAATCAGGGGCGCCAGGACGTCCTCGGGAAGGTACCGTTCGTGCGGGTGGGGCGTCCCGGACCGGCGGTGGTGCTCATTGATTCCCCGCATGGCGCGTTCGTAGGCCGCCGCGATGGCGGGCTCCCCGGCCCCGCCGAGGTCCTGGAGCATAGCCGCGATCATGCCGCTGCGGTCCCGGCCGGCGGAGCAGTGGATGACGACGCCGCCGCGCGCTGCGGCCACAGCCTTGAATACCTGCGCGAGCTTCCCGGGGAAGATCCTGGCGTTGTCCCGATAGTACGCGGGGTCGTTCAGGTAGGGAACGCAGAGTTCACGGAATTCGCTGTTCGCCGGGTCCTCCGTGGGGGCGTGCACGACGTCGAACGCGGCCAGGGTTTCGGCGCCCACCACAGGGTCTGTGTCGCGCCGGCGGACCTCCTCGGGGTTGCGCAGGTCAATGACTGTGCGGATGCCGCCGTCGTACGCCTGCTGCCAGCCGGTCTCGGTGAGCCATTCCCGGCGTCCCATCCGGTACACGTCCCCCGCAATATGCCAGGCGTTGACGGCACCGTCCCAATCCACGGCGCGGCCGTCATCCGGCGGGCCGGCCGGGGCAACGGGCTCCGGCCGCATCCCCGGGCTAGCCATCGGCCCGGCCGTCCGCCGAGCCCCGGCGGCGGCCGACGAGGCGGTATTCCAGGCCGGTCCGGACCATCGGCCATTCGTGTTCGAGGATGGAGAACACCACGGTGTCCCGGAGCTGACCGTCGGCCGTGCGGCTGTGGCTGCGCAGCACACCGTCCTGTTTGGCGCCGAGCCGGGCGATCGCCTCGCGCGACTGGTGGTTGAGCCAGTGCGTGCGGAATTCCACCGCCGGGCATCCGAGCGTCTCGAAGGCATGCCGGAGCAGCAGCAGCTTGGAGTCGGGGTTGCTGCCGCTGCCGTGGGCGGAGAGCGCGTTCCAGGTGGAACCGATTTCCACCCGCGGTGTGGCGGCGTCGATGTTCATGTAGGTGGTCATGCCGATGACCTGCCCTGGACCCCCGGTGGCCGGATCGAGCAGCCGCGTGGTGAAGGGCAGCATGGACCCTGCCTGCTGGAGGGCCAGTCGCCGGTCGATCTCGGCTGTCATGGCTTCCGGGGCCGGCACGGAGGTGTACCAGAGTTTCCAGAGTTCGCCGTCGCGGGCAGCTTCCACCAGCCCGTCGTGGTGCGCGTGGCTGAGCGGTTCCAGCACCACGTGCGTGCCGGTGAGGGTGATGGGTTCAATGCGCGGCGGGGCGGTAGTCACCGCTCCATCCTAGGCATGCCGGTCCGGCTCAGGCAGTCCAGTCGAAGAAGCCCTTGCCGGTTTTGCGGCCAAGCTCGCCGCGGGCCACCTTGTCCCGGAGGATCTGCGGCGGGGCGAAGCGTTCACCCAGCGTCGAAGCCAGGTATTCGGCGATGCCCAGCCGGACGTCCAGGCCCACAATGTCGGTGGTGCGCAGCGGGCCCGTGGGGTGCTTGTAGCCCAGGACCATCGCGTTGTCGATGTCCTCGGCCGAGGCCACGCCTTCCTCCACCATGCGCATCGCCTCCAGGGCGATGGCTACCCCCAGCCGTGAGGACGCGAAGCCGGGGGCGTCGTTGACGACGACGGCGGTCTTGCCCAGTGCCGCGACCCAGCCGCGGGCGTCCCGGGCGAGGGTTTCGCTGGTCTGCTCGCCGAGCACCACCTCGATCAGGGTGGAGGCCGGAACCGGGTTGAAGAAGTGCAGGCCCAGGAAGTTCTGCGGGCGCTTCAGCTCGCGGGCCAGGCCGTTGACGGACAGCGACGAGGTGTTGGAGGCGAGGTAGGCGTCGGCGCCGAGGCGTTCCTCGATCCCGCGCAGCGAGGCGACCTTCAGGTCCCAGTCCTCGGGTACGGCCTCGACAACCAACTGCCGATCCTTGAAGTCGTCGTAGTCCACAGTGACGGAGAGCCTGGAGACCATCTCGTCCAGGTTGCCGTCGGTGGCGCCGAGTTCGATGCTCTTGGCGGCGGCCGACTCCACCCGTTCCCGGGCGGCCTCGGCGGATTCGTCGTCGCGTTCCACCACCAGGACGTTGGCCCCGTTGATCAGGAAGGCGTGGGCGATGCCCGCGCCCATCCGGCCGCCGCCGAGCACTCCAACGGAGGCGGGGACGGCGGGAACGCTGGCGGGAACTAAGGGGCTGCTCATGGCTGCTTCTTCCGGTCTGAAGAGGTCTCTGGCGGTGCGGCCGGCAGTGCGGCCGACTTCTTGGCGGACTTTTTGTCCAGGAAGGCCTGCATCCGGTCGAACTTCGCCTGGGATTCGAAAAGGATGCCCTGGGCGAGCTGGTCGATCAGCGGGTGTGCCTCGGCCGGGGCATGGAACACGGATTTGGTGATCCGCACGGCGAGGGGGTCCTGCTGCCCGATCCGGTCCGCCAGCGCGTGGGCGCCGACCATCAGCTGCGCGGGTTCATGGACCTCGGTGATAAGCCCGACGGCGAGCGCCCGGTCGGCGCGGAGCACAGCGCCGGCCAGCAGGATGTCCTTCGCGACGGGCTCCCCCACCAGTTCCTTCAGGCGCCAGCTGGCCCCGGCGGCGGCGAGGATGCCCAGGCCCGTCTCGGGGTTGCCGATCCGGACCCCGGGGGTGCCGATGCGGAAGTCGGCCGCGTAGGCGAGCTCGGCCCCGCCGCCCAGGCAGAAGCCGTCGAGAGCGGCAATGACCGGCATCGGCAGCTTGGCGATGCGGACGAAGATGGTGGAGTTGATGCCCTGCAGGGCGTCGTCCCTGCGGCGTTCACGCAGCTGTGCGATGTCCGCGCCGGAGGCGAAGACGCCCTCCGTGCCGGCCAGGATCAGCACCTTCGGGGTCTGCTCCAGGTAGGCGCAGACCCGGTGGAGCTCGTCGACCATCTGCTGGTCGATCGCGTTGCGGACCTCTGGCCGGTTCAGCAGCACCACCAACCGGTCCTGCTGCTCCTCGACCAGGAGCGTGCTGAAGCCAGCGGTATCCAGGCAGGCGGGCTGGGCCGCCATTAGACGCGCTCCAGCAGCATGGCGGTGCCCTGTCCCACGCCGATGCACATGGTGGCCAGGCCGATCCGCGCATCTTCGCGTTCCATCCGCCCCAGCAGGGTGATCGCGATCCGGGAGCCCGACGAGCCCAGCGGGTGCCCCAGTGAGATCGCGCCGCCGTCGCGGTTCACAATCTCCGGGTCCAGACCCAGCCGGCGCACGGAGGCCAGGGACTGCGTCGCGAAGGCTTCATTGAGTTCGACGGCGCCGAGGTCACCGACGCCGAGGCCGGCGCGGGCGAGGACCTTTTGGGTGGCCGGGACGGGCCCGATGCCCATGATCTCGGGTTCGCAGCCGGCGGACGCCCCGTCGATGATGCGGGCCCGCGGGGTGAGGCCCAGCTTCTGGATGGCCGCCTCGGAGGCGACGATGATCGCGGAGGCGCCGTCGTTCAGGGTGGAGGAGTTGCCCGCGGTGACCACGGAGCCCCCGGCAACCACCGGCCGGAGATTGGCGAGCACGTCCATGGTGGTGCCGGCGCGCGGGCCCTCGTCGGTGTCGACCACCGTTTCGGCCTTGCGGGTCTTGACGGTCACGGGGACGATCTCCGCGGCGAAGCGGCCGGCGGCGATCGCGGCGAGGGAGAGTTCGTGCGAACGGACGGCGAACGCATCGGCGTCCTCGCGGGTGATGCCGTCCACGCGGGCCACTTCTTCCGCCGTTTCCGGCATGGAGTAGGTCATCTTGCCGTCGCGGGAAAGTTCACCCTTCTGGAACAGCGGGTTGGCGAAGCGCCAGCCGATGGAGGTATCAAAAATCTGGCCGGGCTTGGCGAAAGCGGTCTGCGGTTTTTCCTGCACCCAGGGGGCGCGGCTCATCGATTCGACGCCGCCGGCCACCACGATGTCCGCGGCGCCCGATTTGATCATCTGGCTGGCCATGATGATGGCGCTCAGGCCCGAGGCGCACAACCGGTTGACGGTGATGCCCGGGATGTGCAGCGGCAGGCCGGCCAGGATGGTGGCCATCCGGGCGACGTTGCGGTTTTCCTCGCCGGCACCGTTGGCGTTCCCGAGGATGACCTCGTCAATCGCGTCCGGGTCGACGCCGGCACGGGCCACGGCCTCGCGGACCACGAGTGCGGCCAGGTCATCGGGACGGACCCCGGAAAGGGCGCCCCCGTACCGCCCCACCGGAGTGCGGGCACCGCCAACAAGAAAAGCCTCGACCATGAGAACATCCTTCACCAAGGGAGCTGGGCCGCAATAAAATTACCGACCGTTCGTTCTATAAAGATTACACACCGGCCCAGCGGGGTCAACCGGACGGCCCCTGATGACGCCGCCGGGCTCAGGCGACCGTGATGCCCAGGTGGCCTGCCAGCAAGGGGGCGAGCAGGGTGAGCTGGTACTCGTCGACGACGATGCCGGAGAGACTGCCCAAGCCGCTCACAGAGCGGAATTCCGTGCCCCGGAGGTCAAAATCCTTGAGCCGGGCGCCGCTGAAGTCCACGCTTCCGATGGTGCAGTTCTTCAGCGCGACCCGGGTGGCCGTGCAGGAGCCCAGGTCCAGTTCGTTGATGATGCAGTCGCTGATCTGCACGTCGGTCAGTTTGGACCCCCGGAAATTGACGTAGTCCAGCTTGCCACCGTCGATCCGCACGGACTGCCAGCCGCTCTCATACAGTTCCGCCGAGCCCCAGCGCGGATTGCGGATCTCGACGTCGCGCAGGTGTGAGCGCGCGGCCGTCAGCACCGGGGCATACACCTCGGCCAGGATGCTGTCCCGGAACCCGGCACCGCGCAACTGGGTCTCGTTGAAGGAGGCGCCGTTGAACTCGCATTCGGCGAAGTCGGTGCCGCTGAGCTCCAGTCCGTCGGCGTCCGCGCGGCTGTACCGGACGCCGTCGTACCTCATCCCGCGGCGGAACTCCGGCGCGGGATCATCGACGAGGTCCGGGAGGCGGACCGGCGTGAGCCGCGGCGCGGTGATTTTGGATTTCCCCGACGCCGCCATCAGAGGCCTTCCGCTTTGCCGGCGATCTCGGCGAGGTCCCGGGCCAGGCCCTTGCGCGTGAGCCTCATCCCCAGCGGGCCAAAAACCACCATCGCGGCCCTGGCGAGCCGGGTGGTCCGGACTGGAACGGCGGTGAACGTCAGGGTGAGGTCCGTGCCGCCGTCGCGCTCCGCCAGGCTGAACCGGGACGTGTAGTCGGTGCCGCTCTGGCGGGCCTGCACGGTGGTGCTTCCGGTGCTCCCCGCACTGCCAGCGCGTCCCGGGGAGGGCGGTTCACAGCGGGAAACCCACATCTCCACGGTCTCGGGCCGGCCGAACATGGTCCGGGTCTCCCGCCAGCGGGTCCCTTCGGCATAGGCGCTGCCTGTGATGAGCTGGACGGATTGGACGGCGGACAGGGTTGCGGGCGAGCCGGGAATGTCCGTAACGACGGCCCACACCTTGGCCGCCGGGGCGTTCACGTGCTGGGTGAGGGTGGTTTTTAACTCCATGGTTCGAGCCTAGTCCGGCGCCCCAAGATCCCTCAGCCACACCCTGGCCGAAGTCCGCCGAAAAAAGGACTTGAATTAGTAAGCATGCTTCGTGTTAGGCTAAAACTGCGTTGAATTTCAACCGGAAACGAAAGGTGGAGCACACCATGGGTATCGGAGACAAGATTCAGAACGAAGCGGAGCACCTCGGCGGCAAGGCCAAGGAAGCTACCGGAAACGCCACGGACAATGACCAGCTGAAGGCCGAAGGCCAGAAGGACCAGGTCGTTGCCGACGCGAAGAAGGTTGGCGAGAACGCCAAGGACGCGTTCAAGCGCGACTAATCCGCACACAGACGGCGTCGGGCGTTCCTTTGGGGGACGTCCGGCGCCGTTTTTTGTGCTCTTTTCACTTTGGTGCCCGGCCGGATCTTGGGAGCCCCCGGCGCGCACGCGGTGCACACCCGGCGCGCTTCAGTGCAAGACTGTCGGCAACCGCCCGCGACCAGCGGGCAGGACGCCACAGGAGCGCAGATGGCCAGGAAAGCTTCGGACCCGAGCGGCCCGGATACAGAGCGGCACAATGTCGACCTGAGCGCGGCCGGTATGGCGGCCGGGGGCTCGCCCCGTCTTTACGGCTACCTCGCCGAGCCGGCCGGGGACGGGCCGTTTCCGGCCCTGCTGATGATCCACGAAGCGTTCGGGCTCGATGACATCACTATCCGGCACGCGGAACGGATGGCCGCCGCCGGTTACCTGACGCTGGCGGTGGACCTGTTCAGCGACGGCGGCGCGCGACGCTGCCTCGTGTCGACCATGCGCGCCGTCACGGCGGGGCAGGGACGTGCGTTCACGGATCTCGCCGCCGCACGGCAGTGGCTCTTGGATTCGGGCCGCACCACCGGGAAGATCGGCGTGATTGGCTTCTGCATGGGCGGCGGTTTCGCGCTCCTGCTGGCCAATGACGGGTTCGACGCCGCGGCCGTGAACTACGGGCGGCTGCCGAAGGACCCGGAAACGGCCCTCGCCGGTGCCTGTCCGATCGTTGCCAACTTCGGCGCGAAGGACCGTGGGCTGCGGAACGGGTCGGCGCAGCTGGAAGCGGTGCTCGGGACGCTGGGAGTGGTGCACGACATCAAGGAATTCGAAACTGCCGGCCACTCATTCCTCAACGACGCCGAGATCGGGCCCAGGCCCCTGCGTCCGCTGTTCCGCGTCCTTGGGGTGGGCCCGGATCCGCAGTCCGCCCCCGAGGCCTGGCACCGGATCGAGGAACACTTCGGCCGGTACCTGAAGAATCCCGGATCGACTGCTCCGTAACCGCCCTTTTGGGACCCCAAAACGGCGGTTACGGGGCAATCGATAGGGTTGGAGACTAGCTGAAGAGCTCGCTCTTGGGTTCGTTGTGCTTGACCTTCTGCCAGCCGAGCCAGAGCACCACCGCGAAGAACGGGATGGTCGCGAGGGTCCACAGGCCCAACTGGAACACCTCGCCGGTCTTGCTGGTCATCGTGTCGAAACCGATCAGCACCGTGATGGCGAGCAGTGCCACCAGGCCGGCCCAGCTGGTCCACGGTGAACCCGGCATCGGCAGGGACGAGGCGTTGCCCTTGATCTTCCGCAGCGCGATCTGGCTGGCGAAGATGGAACCCCAGGTGAAAATGACGCCGATCGAGGCGGTGTTCAGGGCGAGATCGAACGCGTGGGAGCCGCCCAGCCAGATGTTCAGCAGGATGCCCACGAGGTAGACCGCGCCGATCGCCAGGATCGCGGCATAGGGTACGTGGCTCTTGGACATCCGGGTCAGCCACTGCGGGGCGTGCCCGTTGTTGGCCATGGTGCGGAAGATCCGGCCGATGGAGTACAGGCCCGAGTTGCAGGAGGACAGCGCCGCGGTGATGACGATCATGTTCATCACATCGCCCATCCACGGCAGGCCCATCTGGCCGAAGACGGTGACGAAGGGCGAGGTGCCGGCCTTGTACTGGTCCGACGGCAGGAGCATGGCCAGCAGGGTGACCGAACCGACGTAGAACACCACGATGCGGATGACGACGGCGCGGATGGCCTTCGGGACCTCCTTGGCCGGGTCCTCCATTTCGCCGGCGGTGATGCCGACAAGTTCGATCGCGTTGTAGGCGAAGATCACGGCGTTGAGGACCAGGATCATCACCAGGGCACCCTTGGGGAACATCCCGCCGTCGCCGGCAAAGAGGTTGGTCACGGAGGCGTGGCCGTTGCCGACCTTGGCGTTGGTGACCACCATGAAGGTACCGACGGCCAGGAAGATCAGGATGGCGGCTACCTTCAGGACCGAGGCCCAGAATTCGAATTCGCCGAACGCCTTAACACTCAGCAGGTTCACGCCCACCAGCAGCAGCAGCGCCGCGATGGCCGTCAACTCGACCGGTACGTTGGGGAAGAAGAACTGGAAGTACAGGCCGATCGCGATCAGCTCCGCGATGCCGGTCATGGCCCAGTTGATGAAGTACATCCAACCGGAGAGGTAGGCGCCCTTCTTACCGAACATCTCCCCGGCGTAGCTGACGAAGGAGCCGGAGGTCTGGCGGTACATGATCAGCTCGCCCAGGGCCCGCATCAGCAGGTAGGCGATTACGCCGGCGATGGCGTAGGAGAAAATCAGCGCGGGGCCGGTGGAGGCCAGCCGGCCGCCGGCTCCCATAAAGAGGCCGACGCCGATCGCGCCGCCCATGGCGATCATGGTGACCTGGCGGCCACTCAGGGACTTCTTGTAACCCTCGGCGCTGAGGGTCGAGTCGACGGCGGTTTGCTCCGGCGCGCTCTTGGCTTCTGTGGAAGTACTTTGTGGCACAACTGTTCCTTGTATGTCGGGGTAGCGCCGCAGCGGGAGGCGGCTCCGGGAGCACAGGCACAGGCCCGTCCTGCGCCCTCAGCGGAGGAAGGCGGGCAGGGGCGGGGACCGGAACTCACAGGGGGTCGCAGCGTCGCGCGGCTCGTCCATAGTACTAGCTTTCGGGGCCTCACCGTGACGCGGGCAACATCCTCGACGGCCCGGAGGACGCCCCGCCGCGGCGCCAGGGCCGCCACGAATACGCATTTTTAGACAACGTTTTGATACATAAACGCTGGTCAGGCCGTTGTTTCCATTACTCTGAGCGAACCGGCGGGAACTTCCCCGCCGGTTCGCCTGCACACTTCGTTGCAGGCCATGGCAGAAGTGCCGTGAGTCAGGGGGAGACTATGAAACGGAGAGCGCTACTGCCTGCAGTGCTGCTTCTCGCTTTAGCGGGGTGTTCAAGCGGCGGCCCAGGGCCAGCCACATCCAGCGCCGGCACCACCGCAGCACCATCCGCACCAACATCATCAGCGTCAGGATCGGCGGCACCGGACACGTCCGCGCCCGCCGACGTGTCCACATCCCTGAACGCGCCCTACGCCTGGCGGCAGTACTCCTGCAGCCCCTCCGCGGACGGGTCCTGGTCGTTCAAGGGAACCCTCGATAACACCAGCACCAAGAGCAAGGTGTTCACCGTGGCGATCGCGGTCACCGCGGGTCCCCTGGTGGCAGGGCACACGATCATCACCAAGACCATCGCGGCCGGCCAGTCGGCCGACGTCGATGCACCCGACTTCGCCAAGACGAAGGACAAAACCACGGCCTGCACGCCGGTCGTTTCCGTAGAGGATGCCCCATGAAAAAACTACTTCTTGTCTCGGCGGTGGTTTTTGGCCTGGCGGCCGGCCCGCTCGCCGTCGCCCCGGCATTCGCGGAGACCGCTACTCCGGCGCCCTCGGACACCGCCAGCCCTACGGCGACGCCGACGGACACCCCGTCACCGACCGGCTCCGCCCCGGCACCGGCCGATCCCGCGCCGGTCATCAGCCCGACGCCGACCACCACGGCCACCCCGGATCCGACCTCACCGGCGGTCGACCCAACACCAACCCCGGCACCCACCCTGACTCCCCCGCCGGCGCCGGATCCCGTCGTCGTCGTCGGCCCGATCGGCCTGAAGTGGACCTCGCTGAGCGGTGCCGCCGGCGCCCTCGGCGCTCCGACGGCGAACCAGCTGTGTTCCGGCGACGTCTGCAGCCAGGCGTTCGCCGGCGGATCGGTCTACTGGACCGCGGCAACGGGCGCCCGGCTGGTCCTGCGGACCGCGGGCCACACCGGCCCCTGGTGGCATGCGAAGGGCGGAGCGGCCCTGTACGGCTACCCTGTCACCGACGAAACCGCGGTGGCGGGCGGGACCATCCAGAAGTTCTCCAGCGGCCGCTTCCTGACTTGGACCACCAAGGGAGTCCAGCAGATCTGGTCCCGCGGCGGGATCGGAAACCTATGGCGGGCACAGGGTGAAGCCGCCGGACTCGGGCTGCCAAGCACGGCCGAGGTCTGCGGACTGACCGCCCGGGGCTGCTACCAGTACTTCGCCAACGGCGCCGTGTTCTGGTCCCCGAAAACCGCGGCCCGGGTTGTCCAGGGCGTCATTTACACCCGCTGGAAGGCCTCCGGCGCACAGGCCGGCGTGATGGGCTATCCCACCACCGCGAAGGCGTGCGGGCAGGCCGCCGGCGGATGCCTGCAGCGTTTCCAGGGCGGAACCGTCTACTGGTCCTCGGCCACCGGAGCCTGGATTTCCCGCGGCGCCCTCGGCGCCCGGTACCTCCGGGTCGGCGAGACCCGGAGCAGCCTGGGCTACCCGCTGGCCAACGAGAAATGCGTCCCGGGCCAGTGCATCCAGGCGTTCCAGCGCGGCTTTGTGGGCTGGACCGTCAAACCCGGGTACCGGATCTTCGGGATGTCGGAGTGCCAGAACCTGAACAACGGCAAGTCCAAGTACTCCACGTACGGCGCGAACCGTGTGCTGCTGACCTGGACCCAGGGATACGGGCTGAACCATGCGACCAACCTGTACTGCATGAAGATCGCCGGAACGTATGTCCCGGACTGGCGCACCGACGGGTACGTGGGCAAATCCGGGTTCAAGCCGCCGGGAGTTCCGTCCGGCCCCACCCGGAACCTGTTCTCGCCCACGGGATCCTTCTCCGTGACCGAGGCGTTTGGTCTCGGCAACCCGGGCACCAAACTGGCATACCGCACGCTGAATCCCCGCTCGCGCTGGGGCGGCAACCCGTGGACGCCGACGTACAACAAGTACCACGAGTCCTCCTCGTGGGTCGGCTGGGACGAGAACATGTGGTGGTTCGCCAGCCTGGGCTACTACCGGCAGGGCGTGGTCATCAACTACAACCGGCCCACCATCGTCCAGGACGCCGGTTTCGCCATCTTCCTGCACATGAACAAGATCCCGACGGCGGGCTGCATCTCGCTCGATGACTGGGCCGTGGTGGATTACATCCGCAAGTCCACCCCGGGTGACCGGATCATCATGGGAACCTACTCGGCGCTCTTCCGCTAGGACTCCGCACCGTATCCACCACAGCTAACGCCCGGCGCCCTCGGCCCGGGCGTTAGCTGTCTCCGGACCCACCCAGGCCCACCGCGCGGGCCCGCCGCGCGGGCTAGGCTTGGTGGCATGGGCACCGCACTCCGACAACCACCCGCGCCGCGTCCCGAACTGTATGCCTTCTCCCGGCTGGACTACGTCACCGCGGGCACCTATGTGGCGGTTGCGGCGTTCTTCGCCACCGCGTCCGGGCTGCTCGCCCCGCTGGTGGTGCACCTCTCGTCCAACCCGGCTGTCGTCACTTACGCCGTGAACCTGGTGTTTTACGCGGCCATCGGCCTGCTTGCCCTCTCCGCCGCCCACCAGGTGGCGCGCCGGGATCTCCGGGTGCTGGCCACCAGGCCGTGGTTCACCCTGCTGATGGTGCCCCTGGCCGTGGTGGCCGCGATGATCCTCACCGCCGTTCTGGTCGCCGTCACCGGTCCGCCGCAGACGTCCGCCAACCAGGCCGGACTGCAGGCCCTGATGCAACAGGTTCCCGCCTGGCTGATGGTGCCGCTGCTGGTGATTGTGGGGCCGTTCGTCGAGGAGTACATCTTCCGGCATCTGCTGATCGGCAAACTGAGCCGGCGGCTGAACATCTGGGTGTGCTGCGCCCTGTCAGTGGTGCTGTTCGCGGCCCTGCACATCGTGGGCCAGGAAGCGCTGACCCTGCCGGCCCTTATGCCGTATCTCGCTATAGGGGCGGTTTTGGTGTTCGCCTACGTCTGGACCGGCAAGAATCTGATGTTTTCGTATTCAGTCCACGCCGCCAAGAACCTGCTGGCCGTCATCTTTATCTACGCGATCCCGCCCGAAGTCCTCGAGCAGCTCCAGTAGGCCGCCTAAAAGCCGGTGCGGGACGGAACTTCCGCCCCGCACCTAGCTTCCGGGCCGCCGTCGTCGTAGGTTTTTCCCATGGCACTGAACATCCAGATAGCTGTCGATTGCCTTGACCCGCATGCCCTTGCCGACTGGTGGGCCGAGACCCTGGAATGGGCCGTCGAACCGCAGGATGAGGCCTTCATCCGGTCCATGATCGAGCAGGGCTTCGCGACGGACGCGGAGACCAAGCTGCACCACGGGAAGCTGGTCTGGCTGACCGGCGCCGCGATCCGTCCGCCGGGGGACCTCGATGCCAAGCCGCCCACCCGCAGGATCCTGTTCCAGACAGCGCCCGAACCGAAGACCGTGAAAAACCGGATCCACTGGGACGTAAACCTGGCCGGGGCGGACAAGGACGCGGCACGGGCAGCCCTGGAAGCGCGCGGCGCCACGTTCCTCTGGACTGCCAATGAGGGCCCGCATTCCTGGCACACCATGGCGGACCCGGAGGGCAACGAGTTCTGCATCAGCTGAGCCGATTACTACACTCGGACTGTGAGCAACGAAATCCCCGCCAAGGTGTCCGACGTCTTTGACCCCACCCGCTGGCGCACCGTGACCGGCTTCGACGACTTCCAGGACATGACGTACCACCGGCAGGTGGAGCGCGCCGCGGACGGCACCGTGGTGCGGGACCTGCCCACCGTCCGGATCGCCTTCAACCGGCCCGAGGTCCGCAACGCGTTCCGGCCCGGCACCGTCGATGAGCTCTACCGGGCCATGGACCACGCCCGGATGAGCCCGGATGTCGCCACCGTCCTGCTGACCGGCAACGGCCCCTCCCCCAAGGACGGCGGCCACTCGTTCTGCTCCGGCGGCGACCAGCGGATCCGCGGCCGCGACGGCTACCGGTACGCAAACGGCGAGACGACGGAAACGATCGATCCGGCCCGCGCGGGCCGGCTGCACATCCTCGAGGTCCAGCGCCTGATGCGGACCATGCCCAAGGTGGTCATCGCCGTCGTCAACGGCTGGGCGGCAGGCGGCGGGCACTCCCTGCACGTCGTTTCGGATCTCACCATCGCGTCCCGGCAGCACGGCAAGTTCAAGCAGACCGACGCGACCGTGGGCAGCTTCGACGCCGGTTATGGCTCGGCCCTGCTGGCCCGCCAGATCGGGCAGAAATCAGCCCGCGAAATCTTCTTCCTCGCCCGCGAATATTCCGCTGAGGACATGGTCCGGATGGGCGCGGTGAACGAGGCCGTCGACCACGAGCGGCTCGAGGAAGTGGCGCTGGAATACGCCGCCGACATCGCCCGGCAGTCCCCGCAGGCCATCCGGATGCTGAAGTTCGCCTTCAACCTGGCTGACGACGGCCTGGCCGGCCAGCAGGTGTTCGCCGGCGAGGCGACGCGGCTGGCGTACATGACGGACGAGGCCGTGGAGGGCAAGGAAGCCTTCCTCGAAAAGCGCGATCCCGACTGGTCCAACTTCCCGTACTACTTCTAGGCCGCGCCATGACCTCCGGAGCGGTAGACATCGAGCCCGCCCTCGCCGCCCTTGCCGCCGCCCTCGGCGGGGAGGGTCCCGCCGTCGAACTCTCCGCCGGGCCGGATGGCTCCCCCGCCGTCTCGCGGGTGGAGACGCCCGGCGTCGAGGATGCCGCCGTCGTGGTGCGGACCTCAGGGTCCACCGGCGCACCGAAAGCCACGGTCCTGACCGTGGACGCCCTGGCGGCCTCCTCCATGGCGACAGCCATGGCGCTCAAGGGCGAGGGCCAGTGGCTGCTGGCACTGCCCGTGCAGTTCGTGGCCGGCGTCCAGGTCCTGGTCCGGTCGCTGTTCGCCGGCACCCGCCCCTGGGCCATGGACCTCTCCGGCGGGTTCACCGCAGAGGCCTTCACCGCCGCGGCGCAGGAACTGACGGACAAGCTCCGGTTCACGTCCCTGGTGCCCACCCAGCTGCAGCGCCTGCTGGACTCGCCGTCCCCGGAGACCCTGGCCGTGCTCCGGCGCTTCAACGGCGTGCTCCTGGGCGGCGCCCCGGCGTCGGCGGGCCTCCTCGCGGCGGCCAGGGAGGCCGGCGTCCGGGTAGTCACCACCTATGGTTCTGCCGAGACCTGCGGCGGATGCGTCTACGACGGCGTGCCGCTGGACGGCGTCGAGGTCAAGATCGCGCCCGACGGCCGGATCTTGCTAGGCGGGGCGACCATCGCCGCCGGCTATCTCGACGAGCCGGAGCTGACCGCCGCGACCTTTGTCGACGACGGCGGGATCCGCTGGTACCGGACCAATGACCTCGGCGAGTTCGCGCCCGACGGCACCCTCACAGTGCTGGGGCGCGCGGACGACGTCGTGATCACCGGCGGCGTGAAAGTCTCCGCCGCGCACGTGCAGGCGGAGTTGGAGCGGCTTGAGGGTGTGCTGGCGGCGTTCGTGGCGGGGGTGCCGTCCGCCGAGTGGGGACAGGCCCTGGCCGCGTACGTGGTGCTGGCCGACGGTTCCGCCGAAGCGGCCGAGGCCTTCACTGCCGGGATTCTCGGCGGCTCCGCAGGCGCCCTGACCGGCGTCCTGGTCCCGAAAACCGTGCTGACTGCCGCGGAACTGATGATGCTTCCCAACGGCAAACCTGACCGGCTGGGCATGAGCGTTCTGCTGGACGCCCGTCATCGGGGAAAATAGAAAAGTCTTTCCACCAGATCACCACCGAACCAACGAGGTACTGACCGTGGCCACAGCCGCACAATGGATCCAAGGCGCCCGCCTGCGCACCCTGCCGGCCGCGGTCGCTCCGGTCCTGATCGGGTCCGCCGCGGCCTACGAGATGAACGCGTTCCGCCCCGTCAACGCCGTACTGGCTGCCCTGGTGGCCCTGCTGCTCCAGATCGGCGTGAACTTCGCCAACGACTACTCCGACGGTATCCGTGGCACCGACGAGGACCGGGTGGGCCCGCTGCGGCTGGTGGGATCCGGTGTGGCCAAGCCGGAACACGTCAAGCGTGCCGCCTTCGCTGCGTTCGGCCTGGCGATGCTGTTCGGGCTGGTCCTGGTCATCATCACGCAGGCCTGGTGGCTCATCCTGGTGGGTGTGGGCTGCGTGATGGCGGCGTGGGGCTACACCGGCGGTAAGAACCCCTACGGCTACCTCGGCCTGGGCGACCTGTTTGTGTTTGTGTTCTTCGGGCTGGTGGCCACGCTGGGCACCACCTACACCCAGGCCGGACAGCTCAGCGTCGCGGCCATCATCGGCGCGATCGGCACGGGCCTGATCGCCTGCGCCCTGCTGATGGCCAACAACGTGCGGGACATCCCCACCGACCGTGTGGCCGGGAAGAAGACCCTGGCTGTGCGCCTCGGCGACAAGCACGCCCGGGAAAGCTACGTGCTGATGCTGGCCGTGGCGATCCTGCTGGTGATTGTGCTGGCGCCGGGACGGCCGTGGATGTTGATTGTGCTGCTGCTGATCCCGGCCATCCTGATGCCGTCCTGGCTGATGATCGCGGGCCGCCGCCGCAAGAGCCTGATCCCGGTGCTGAAGCAGACCGGCTTGATCAACCTGGGCTACGCCGTGCTGTTCTCGCTGGGCCTGGTGCTGAGCCGCGGGTTCTAGGGCGGGGTCGGTTATTCGGGGGGTTCGCCGGAGCCGGCGAGGGGCTGCCGGGACCTAGCGTCGGCCGCGGGGTCTCCGGTGCCTCCCTGCACCTGGCCTCGGCCGCGGGCCTAGCCTCGGCCGCGGAACTTCCCGGGCCTCCCGGCACCGGGCCTCGGCTGCGGGCCTAGCCTCCGCCGCGGAACTTCCCGGGCCTCCCGGCACCGGGCCTCGGCTGCGGGCCTAGCCTCCGCCGCGGAATCCCCCGGGCCTCCCGGCACCGGGCCTCGGCTGCGGGCCTAGCCTCCGCCGCGGGACCTCCGAAACCTAGCCTCCGCCGCGGAACCTCCGAAACCTAGGAGTCCTTGGGGCGGATCTCGTTTCGGACGGTGACGTCCGGGTGCTGGTCGACGAGGCGGTCCTCGGCGTCGGCGTCGTCGATCTCCCCCGCGCTGCGCAGCGGCTTGGCCTGGCCCGACAGGCGCGAGTGGATTGCGGCGGTGGCCTCGTCGCGCTGCTTCTGGAAGAAGAGGAAGCTGATGGCGAAAGCCATCATCCCCGCGCAGAGGGCGGCGAGCAGCCAGCCGAGCTGCAGGTAGATGAACAGCGCAAACAGCGGGGCGAATAGCGCGAGACGGATCAGGGAGTATTTCAGGAAAGCCACGTACCCAGTTTAGCCGTCCTGGCCGGGCCGCCGCCCGACGCCGGAAGCTCGCGCGGAGGCTAAACTGAAGCTATGCTCCGTGTCGTGGTACCAATCCTTGTACTGGTCGTTTTTATCTACGGTCTCATCGACCTCATCCGGACCGACGCACGCCTGACAAAGGGCATTTCCAAGCCTGCCTGGATCGTAGTGCAGATCGTCCTCCCCGTACTCGGAGCGGTTTTGTGGTTCCTGATCGGCCGGCCGCGGGGCCAGGCTCCGGAGGCCCCAGTCAGCTACCGGCACCCCACTGCGCCGGACGACGACCCCGATTTCCTCCGCAACCTCGAACAGCGCCGGCGCAACCAGTCGGAGGCTGACCGGCTCAAGAAGCTGAAGGCCGAACTCGACGCGAAGGAGCGCGAGCTCGGCAACAACAGCGGGGAGAACCGCGGCCCGGACACCGGCGAAACCCACGGCAGCGGCGATACCACGCAAGGCACCGACGAGGTCAAGTAGCGCTACCCGGGTGTAGGTGGGCCCAGCCCCGCAGCCTGGCGCGGACTGCACGCCGCCCACAACCCCGCCCGTCGCATCCCCACACGCCGCAGGCACGCCCACTTGCCACAAACGGCCGCTTCATCCACCTCATAGCGGCCATCTCTGTCATCTCGGCGTGCTCCCCGCGCCAGTGGCCCGCCACGGACCTCGTTGTCCGGCCCACCTGGCTCCTGTGCTTCATGAAACGTGAGTTCCAAGCGCGAGACGTCGGCACACAGCCACACTCCCCGCATCATGGCCCTCGCTCCGCGCACTTCGCCCCGTACCCCGCGTGCACGCCCATTTGCCACAAACGGCCGACCTCCCCGCCGCATCCCCGCTCCCGCGGGTACTCCCAGTTGCCACAAACGGCCGAACTCCCCGCCGCACCCCCGCTCCCGCGGGTACTCCCAGTTGCCTCAAACGGCCGCTTCAGGAGACCCATAGCGGTCATCTCTGGCACTTCGCCGAGCGCCCCGCGCCAGTGGGCAGCCACCGACCTCATTGTCCGGCCCACCTGGCTCCTTGTGCTTCATGAAACGAGTGTTCCAAGCACGAGACGTCGGCACACAGCCACACTCCCCGCATCATGGCCCTCGCTCCGCGCACGTCACCCCGTACCCCGCGTGCACGCCCCGTTGCCACAAACGGCCGCTTCAGGAGACCCATAGCGGCCATCTCTGGCAGTTCGCCGCGCTACTACATCCACGAGCGGCCGGCACGGACCAAGTCCACTGCTCCCCCACACCGCGCCTGTCCTGTGGATAACGCCGCGACGACCTTCTGTAGGGCCCAGAATTTTCCTATGCGCCAACCGAGCAGTCTCCCGCCACAGCTTCGGAGCAGACCTTTCACCGTCGCGGAGGCCCGCGCAGAGGGGCTGAGCCGCCGTCGGATCCGCGCGCGCGACCTCGTCACCCCCTGCCACGGTGCGCGTGCCGCCGCCTCGCTTCCCGACACACTGCTGGAACGGCTCCATGCGTTGTGCGCGGTGACGGGTGCGGTGGTGAGCCACCTTTCGGCCGCCGTCCTGTGGGGCTTTCCGCTGCCGACATCGCTGGCCAATCCAGCAGTCGTTCACCTGACAAGCCAGCGGGGCGAGCGTGCCGTGCGCCGCAAGGATGTGGAGGGTCATCAAGGCGTCCTTGAAGCGGACGACATCGTGGCCGGGATCAGAGTCCAGTGCACCTCCCCGCTGCGCACGTGGTTCGACCTCGCCGGCACACTGAGCCTGGACGAACTTGTCATGGCAGGCGACTATCTGCTGCGTCGACGGAATCCCTTCACCACCGTGGCTGAGCTTGACGCCTACCTCGCGCGTCGAGCCGGCATGCCGGGCTACCGACCCGCAATGCGGGCGCGGGCGCTGGTTCGCGCCGGCACGGACTCGCCCAAAGAGACGGAACTCCGGCTGCTCCTGACCCGCCACGGCCTCCCCGAGCCGGCCATTAACGTTCCAATGTTCGACGCAACCGGCGGCTGGATCCAGGATCCTGATCTGTCTTATGAGCGGGAAAAGATCGCGATCCAGTACGACGGCGGACACCACGCCAATCCAACCCAACGGCGAAGCGACATCTTTCGGGATGAAAACGCGCGGGACGCCGGGTGGCGGGTGGTTGTGTTGACGCAGTGGGATCTGACCCCGTTCGCGCCCGGCATGGAGCCGACGGCGGTCACCAGGGTGCGGGCGGCGCTGGCCGAACGCGGCTGGACCCCCAAGACCAACAGCACCCGGCGCTGACCCACAGGGGTTGGCCTGCGCCGTCTAGAGGGCCAACGTCGTCCATCTGACACAAATGGCCGCTAAACCGAGGGGTTTAGCGGCCATTTGTGGCGAATCGTCGAGCGTAGCGCGTGGCGGACCGTCGAGCGTCGTCGCGCGGGCGGAACCAACTAGGCCGGCGCGCCCCCAGAAACCTACAGCCCCGAGTAGGAGTGCAGGCCGTTGAAGAACTGGTTCACGATGGTGAAGTTGAAGACCACGCAGAGGTAGCCCACGATCGAGAGCCACGCCGCGCGGGTCCCGGTCCAGCCGCGGGTGGCACGTGCGTGCAGGTAGCCGGCGTAGACCACCCAGATCACGAACGTCCACACTTCCTTGGTGTCCCAGCCCCAGAACCGGCCCCAGGCCTTCTCGGCCCAGATGGCGCCGAACATCAGCGTGAAGGTCCAGCCGACGAAGGCGATCGCGTTGATCCGGTAGGACAGGTTCTCCAGGCTCAGCGCGTTCGGGACCAGGCGCATGAAGCCCAGCTTGTCAGCCCCGCCGGCCGCAATGGTCTTCTGCCGGTGTGACTGGACCAGCTGCAGCGCCGACATGGCGAACGTCAGCGTGAAGAGCGCAGAGGAAAGCACGGCGATGGAGACGTGGATGATCAGCCAGTAGCTCTGGAGCGCCGGCACGAGGTGCCCCACGGGGGTCCAGAACGCGACGGACGCGGCGACCAGCATGATGATGGCCAGCCCGATCACGAAGGTGCCGAGGAACCGCAGGTCGCGGCGGATCAGCACCAGCAGGAAGACGGCCACAGCGACGAAGGCGCCTGTGGTCAGGAACTCGTACATGTTGCCCCACGGCACCCGGCCCGCGCCAAGGGCACGGGTGATGACGCCGGCAGCGTGGATGGCGGCACCCAGCACGGCGAGGGCGACGGCGACACGCGCCGGAGCCCGGCGTTCACCGCCGTAGCGCATGCCGCCGTCGGCGGTCAGGCCCGCCCCCTGGCCACCGGAGACGGACGACGTCGGACGCTCGGCGCGCCCGATCGGGCCGCTGACGTCGGAATCGGCCCGGTCCACACCCGCGGAGGAACCGCCGACGCCTGCGCCGGCACCGGCAGAAACGCCTGCGCCCACCGGGACGCGGGCGGCCTCGGCGCCGGAGAGCTCCGCGGCCTTGAGGTCCACGGCGCGCAGCGTCTTGCTGCTCTTGGCCAGGTCCCACGCGAAGGCGATGAAGGCCACGGTGTAGGTGCCTGCGGCGAGCAGCATAAAGAGCTCGCTGTACTGGCCCATGGTTTCGTTAATGGGGAACATTACTGATCCTTCTTTGACTCGGGAGAGCCTGCTGTGGACTGGGTGGAGTCTGTTGCGGGTTGTTCCGGGGCGGTCTGTACGCCGGATTGGGCGCCTGCATCCGCCCGGTCATTATCCGCTGTCGCGCTGGGAGCAGGCTGGGAATCGGCGGCGGGTTCGTCCACCGGCCATGCTGCGGAGAGCAGTGCACGGATGGCGGCGGCCTCGCCCGCCAGGCGGTGGTCCTCGCCGCGGGCCAGGAGCCCGTATTCCACCATGGTCCGGCCGTCCTCATGGGTTCCGGTGCGGACCCAGACGCGGCGGCGGTTGACGTACAGCGAGGTGACCAGGCCAGCGACGGCGAGCAGCGCGAAGATGAGCGCGTACACCTGGCCCGGGTTGTGGTGGATGTCCACGCCGACGTAGCGCTTGACGCCGTCGAAACTGATGGTGCCCTTGCCGTTGGGCAGCGTGTGGGTGGTGCCCGGGGTCAGCACAATGCCCTTCGTGGGCAGGTTTCGGGCGTTCAGCGGCGTCAGCTTCTTCACGTCGAGCTCGAAGACGTTCTGCGGGGACCCGCTGTCCAGGCCGAGGTCGCCGTAGTAGGAGTTGAGGGTCAGCTGCGGGTTGAAGAGTTCGGGGTCGCCGCTGAAGGACACCCCGTCCTTGGTGATGAACGCGGTGGGCAGGAAGAAGCCGGCGAACGCCAGCTGTTCCGGTTTCGCGTCCGGGACCTTGATGACCACCGAGGAGTAGTAGTTCTCGCCCTGCAGCTTGGCCACCACCGGGCCCTGCATGGCGATGTTGCCCTTGCCGTCCCGCACGGTGACCACGGGGGCGTAGCCGTTGCCGGTCAGGTAGATGCTGGTGCCGCCGAGGCTGAGGGGATCGTTGACCTTCAGCACCTCTTTTTTGGCAGGCGCCCCGGGGTTTTCCTTGGTGGTGACATCAGCCTTGAAGTCGATGGGCTGGCCGAACTTGCCCTTCGATTCCCGGTCGAACGTGATGTGGAACTTGTCCAGCTGGATGGAGTACGGCTCCAGCTGGCTGCTCTGGAAGTTGGTGCCCGGGGTGAACTGGTCGTAGCCCACCAGGGTGTTCACGAACGTGTCGCCCTCGACCAGGATCCGCTGGCCGCTGTACCCGAACAGGCCGCCGGCGGCGACGGAGACCAGGACCCCGATCAGGGCCGTGTGGAAGACAAGGTTGCCCACTTCCTTGAGGAAGCCGCGTTCCGCGCCCAGGGAGGGCCGGGCGCCGTCGCGGTCCCGGACCTCCACCCGGTAGCCGCGCTTCTTCAGCAGGGCAGCGGCGTCGTCAATAGCGGCCGACGCCGGGATCCCGGCACCCGCGGGGACCACCAGGGTTCCGTATTCGGGCAGCCGGGACAGCCGGGCCGGGGTGCGCGGCGGCTGGGAGCGCATGGCCTTGTAGTGCACGATCGCGCGGGGCACCACGCAACCGATCAAGGAGATGAACAGCAGGATGTAGATGGCGGAGAACCATGCCGACGAATAGACGTCGTAGAGCTGCAGCGAATCGAGGAGCTTGCCGTAATCCGGGTGGTCCTTGATGTACTGCGTCACGATGGCGGGGTTAGCGGGACGCTGCGGGAACAGTGAACCGGGCACGGCCGCGACGGCGAGCAGGAGCAGGAGGAACAGGGCGGTGCGCATGCTGGTCAGCTGCGTCCACGCCCAGCGGAGCATGCCCAGCGGCCCGAGCGTGGGCAGCACGGCGTCCGACTTGGCCTCCGCCACGGTGCTGGAACCGGTTCCGGGCGTGCCGGGGGACGGGGTTTTATTCTCTACGTTCACTCGCTCGCTCATCAGATCGGCAATGTCACATCGGTTTGGAACCAGTACTGCAGCCCGGACACCCAGGCGCCCCACACTCCGCTGGCCATCAGCAGGCCCAGCACAATCAGGATGCCGCCGCCGCTGCGCTGGATGGCGAGCCGGTGCTTCCGGAAGAAGGACAGCACACCGATGCCGCGGCGGACGGCCAGGGCGATCAGCAGGAACGGGATGCCCAGCCCGAGGCTATAGACGAAGGCCAGGAGTGCGCCCTTGGCAGCGGAGGACCCGCCGGAGAGGCTCAGCAGCTGGACGGCCGAATACGTCGGTCCGATGCAGGGGGCCCAGCCCAGGCCGAAGGTGATGCCCAGGAGCGGCGCGCCCCAGAGACCGGCGGGCGGCTTCGCGTGGATCTTGGCGTCGCGCTGCAGCCAGGAGAAGCCGCCCAGGAACACCACGCCCATCACGATCACCACGAGCCCCAGCACCTGCGTCACCCAGGCGTTCTGCGAGCCGGTGATCAGTGTGCCCAGCTGGCCGAAGGCCCCGCCGAGGAGGACGAAGATCACCGAGAAGCCGAGGACGAAGAGTCCGATGCCGGCCAGCATCCGGCCCCGACGCTGCTTCTGCAGGTCGACGCCGGTCAGCCCCGTTACGTAGCCAAGGTAGCCGGGGACCAGGGGCAGCACGCAGGGCGAAAGGAAGGAGACAAAACCGGCCAGCAGCGCCACCGGGATGGCGAGCAGAAGCGAACCGCTCAGGATGGCTTCGGCGAAGGGGCTGTTCATGGCGTTGATGCCCGGCTACTCGGCCACGGCGGCGGCGATGAGGGACTTCAGGGTGCCCTTTTCGATTTCGCCGAGCACCCGGGAGGCGACGCGGCCCTTTTTGTCCAGGACCAGCGTGGTGGGAACGGCACCCGGCGGAACGAGCCCGGACACGGACAGCAGCACGGCGCCGTCCTTGTCGTTGAAACTCGGGTAGCTCAGGTTGAAGGTCTTGTCGAAGGCTTCCGCCGTCGGCTTCTCATCGCGCAGGTTGACCCCGAAGAACTGCACGCCCTGGCTCTTGAACTCCTGGTGCAGGGCCTCCAGCGAGGGTGCCTCCACCCGGCACGGCGCGCAGGCTGCGAACCAGAAGTTCAGCACCGTGACCTTGCCCTGGAACGCCGACGCCGAGACCTCGGTGCCGTCGAACAGTGTCCCCTTGATGTCCACCGGGCGTTTGCGTTCGGCGGCGGCGAATTCGGTCACGGAGCCGTCGCCGGCCACATAGTTTTTGTTGTCGCCGGCTATGGCCTGCTTGGCCAGGTCATCCTCCTGGGCGCAGCCGGAGAGGCCCAACACGACGGCGAGGGCGGCACCGCCCGCGGTGAGGACGTTCCGGCGGGACAAGCGGGCATCGTTAGCCACCATGCTTATGCCCCCGGGGTGCTGGAGGCACCGGGCAGCAGGGCGGCAGCAGGTTCGCTGTAGTCGACGCGCAGGATCTCACCGGCGTCGTCGAACACCAGGGACGTGACCGAGGTCAGGGTGCATTCGCGTTTCCGCGGATCGTGCCACAGCGGTTTGCCCTCGGCGCTGAGGCGGGTGGCCCAGATGGGCAGCTGGTGGCTCACCAGGATGGCCTCGGCGCCGTCGCCGCCCACTTCAATGGCCCGAAGGCGCGCGTCCTGCACCGCGGCAGCCACCCGGGCGGCCTGCTCCTTGTAGGGCTCGCCCCAGGAGGGCCGGAGCGGGTTGCGCAGCATCGGCCAGTGCTTGGGCTTGAGGATCTCGCCCTTGGAGACCTGGAGGCCCTGGAAGTAGTTTTCTGCCTCGATGATCCGCTCTTCAGTGACGATGTCGAGGCCAAGCGCCTGCGAGATCGGCTGGGCCGTTTCCTGGGCGCGGGTCAGCGGAGACGCGACCAGATGCACGATTTTGGCGCCCTGCGCGGCCTGTTCGCTGAAGTGCTCGGCGAGCGTCCGGGCCATCTCCCGGCCCAGCTCGGAGAGGTGGAACTCCGGCAGCCTGCCGTACAGGACGCCGTCGGGGTTGTGGACCTCGCCGTGGCGGAGCAAATGAACAGTGGCTTGGGGCATGTGTACCAGTTTCTCAAAGGGCAGGGGCAATGACGAAATCTTCTACGAGAAGTAGAACTGAAAGTTTTTTCGAAATGTTCCCCGGAAGAGGAATAAAAGATGCAAATGCATGTTTATACTGGGTGAAGCAGTTAGTTGAGTCTTCAACAAATGAAGCGTCAACCTACGATCAGACGAACTCAGGCACCACCCCACCCGACTCAAGGAGAACCACCATGGCACTTCCCGCTAACCTCACCACCGGCACCTGGACCCTCGACAACTCGCACAGCGAAATCGGCTTCACCGTCCGCCACGCCAGCATCAGCAAGGTCCGCGGCCAGTTCAAGGACGCCGACGCAACCCTGGACCTCGCCGAGAACGTCGCCGACTCCAAGGTGAACGCCACCATCAAGACCGCGAGCTTCGACTCCGGCGACGCCAACCGCGACGGCCACGTCCGCGGCGAGGACTTCTTCGACGTCGAGAAGTTCCCGGAGATCTCCTTCGTCTCCAACGCCATCGTGGCCAAGGGCGACGCCTACGAGCTGCAGGGCGACCTGACCATCAAGGGTGTCACCCGCCCGGTGGCGCTGGAAACCGAGCTCAACGGCGTGGCCGTTGACCCGTTCGGCAACACCCGCGCCGGTCTGACCGCGGAAACCACCATCAGCCGCAAGGACTTCGGCCTGACCTGGAACGCAGTCCTCGAAGCCGGTGGCGTGCTGGTCAGCGACAAGGTTGCCATCAACCTTGAGCTCGCCTTCATCGCCCCCGCAGCCTAGTTCCCACGCCCTCCAGGGCGGACGAGCTCACCGGCTGACCGCCGGCGGCCTCCTGGACACCCCGCACCGCCTCCAAGGCGGCGCGGGGTGTCGTCGTTTAAGCCCGGCACTCCGCGCCATGAGCCTGGTGGTTCCGCTGCGTCGGTGCCGGGCGCACCGGGTGCTTGCGGGACGCCGCGCGCCAGTCCCGGAGTCCTCTGGGAACCCCCAGCCTGGCGGTCTAAAGTGAAATCCATGAGCAATTCCGGCGACGTCCCCGAGCCACCCCAGCCCGACGGCACAACACCGCCGGAGCCGGGCGCCGCCCTGCCCGGCCCGGCCGACGGCCCCGCAGCGGGCGGCACCCCCGGCCCCGGACGGGCACCCGGGTTCCGATTCCGTTGGCCCGAGGACCGGCCACGGACCTTCCGGGAGGCACTCCCCGTTGGCGGCTACTCGTCGATACTCAACGTCCCGGCGATGCCCACGGAGCTGAAGATCTCGTATTGGGTGTGGGTGGTCGGCGGCGTGTTGGGACTGCTCGCAGGGGTGATCGGGCTGTTTGGCACCCTCGTCCTGTTTGTGGTCTCACCGCTATCCGGCATCCTGCTGCTCTTGCTGGTGCTGGTCTCTGTGGCCCTCGCCGCGGTGCAGGTCACGCTGGCGATGAAAATGGCGGAAGGTTGGGAATGGGCCCGGTTCGGCCTGACCCTCGCGGCCGGTGTCAGCCTGGTGCTCGCCGCGCTGAGTTCTGGGATGGCCGGAGGCGGAAGCTGGCCCGGCTTTGTCATCAGCCTCGTGGCGACGGCCCTGATGTGGCTGCCCCGGTCACAGTCCTGGTTTGAGGGCTTCAAGGGACGTTTCCGGCCAGGTCCCGCGGCCTAGTCGCGGCCGGGAAACGGGACCTGGCCACCCCGTCCTCCCGCTCCCGCGTGCCGCCGCTCGTGCCGCCGTTCAGTGCGCCCCTCGTGCCGCCGAGAATACCTCTTGGGAATGACCCAAACGGCCGCGTGTGCGCGGTACGGTGTACTTAAACCACGCTGGGGGCAGGGTTGTAACGCTGGTCCCGGTAGCCCATTCCGTCAACCACATGCAAAGGACCGCCATGAGTAACCCGCCAGTCGAGCCTTCCAGCCCGGACGGACCCGAGTCGGGCAAGCAGGCTCCGCAGTACGGCCAGCAGCCTCCCCAGTACGGACAGCAGCCGCCGCAGTACGGGCAGAACGCACCGCAGGCCCCGCAGTACGGCCAGCAGCAGCCCCAGTACGGGCAGAACGCGCCGCAGTACGGCCAGCAGCAGTATGGGCAGCAGTCTCCGCAGTACGGCCAGCAGCAGTACGGCCAGAACGCGCCGCAGTACGGGCAGCAGCCGTCGGCCTATGGCCAGGCTCCCGGCCAGTTCGGCCAGAGCCCTTACGGCCAGTCGCCCTACGCGCAGTATCCCTCGGAGCTCCCGGGCGGCGGCACCGCGACCCGGCCCGCGCAGCTGGATCTTGCCTTCTGGCTCATCATCGGTGCCGGCGTCCTCGCGTTCGTCAGCAGCCTGGTCATTGCCTTCACCGGTGCGGCGTACTTTGAAACCGCCATGCAGGAAGCTGCCGTCCAGCAGGGCAAGAGCCTCTCCCCCTCCGAAATCAACGCCGTGCGTGGAATCATCCCGGCCAGCGGCATCATCGGCGGACTCATCTCCCTGGGCCTGTACGCACTGGTAGCCTTCCCGGTCCGCAAGGGCAAGAACTGGGCCCGCATCCTGGGCATCGTATTCGCCGCCATCTCGCTGCTCGGCCTCTTCGGCGGAGCCTTCTCCTTCGGCGTCGTCTCCGGCATCCTGCAGATCATTGTGATCCTGATGGGTGTGGCCGGCATTGTGATCCTGTACTTGCCGACGGTCTCGCCGTACTTCCAGAAGCAGCAGCCGTTCACCAACCCCTACGCGCAGAACCCCTACGGGCGCTAAGCCAGTACCCGCAGCCAAGGGCGCGGGATCCGGACGGGCAGGCTGATCCTAGTCAGCGTCCTCCGGGTCCTGCGCCCTTTGTGCGTGGTAGGCGAGGATCTGGAGTTCGGTGGCCATGTCCACCTTCCGGAGGTTGACCCCGGCCGGCACCTGCAGCATGACCGGGGCAAAACTCAGGATGCTGCGCACCCCGGCTGCCACCACACGGTCACAGACACCCTGCGCCACGGCCGCAGGCAGCGCCAGGACCACCATGTTGGCGCCGGTGCGCTGCAGCACGGCCTCAAGGTCCGCGGCGTCGCTGACCCGCAACCAGCCCACCTCGCTGCCCACCACCATCTGGTCGGCGTCGAAGATCGCCACGATGTCAAAGCCGCGGGACTCGAATCCGCCGTAGCGGGCGAGGGCCTTGCCGAGGTTGCCGGCCCCGACGATCGCGACTTTCCAGTCGTGCGTCAGCCCCAGGGCTGCCGCGATATGCCTGTTCAGGTACTGCACCTCATAGCCCACGCCTCTGGTCCCGTAGGAGCCCACGTAGGAGAGGTCCTTGCGGAGAGTGGAGGAACTGACGCCCGACGCTTCGGCGAGGGATTCCGAGGACACGCGGTCCACGCCGTCGGCCAGCAGGGTGGTGAGGGCGCGCAGATAGATCGTCAGCCGGGCCACGGCCGCGGGCGGGATCTGCTTGGCGGCAGTCCCGGTTCCGCCGGGCAGGGCATCGGGTGAGGAATCCAGCGAAGTCACTATCTGCTCCATTGAGTCGCGTTGTGCCTCCACTCTAGGGCCCCCGCAGTTCGGGCCACAAAGCCGCGCCCGGGGGCCCGCTTAGGCGGGCGGTGACTCGGGCAGGCCCAGGGCGCGCCGCAGGGTGCGCGCCAGCCGGACTTCGTCGATCCGCCAGAAGTCGCGCTGGACGCCGTCCACCAGCAGCACCGGGATCTCCTCCGCATAGCGGTCGCGGAGTTCGGCGTCGCCGTCGATGGATTGCTCGGACCAGCCAAGTCCCAGCGCGGCGGTGACCCTGCCGACGGCGGCACGCGCGTCGGTGCAGAGATGGCAGTCGGCCTTGGTGATGAGGACGACGTCGGGGGCGGGTTTGGTCATGGCTCCACGGTAGCCCGGACCCGATCCGGTCGTCGACGCCGCTGCGGTTTCCACCCCCGCCGGCGGGACGCCGGGCAGTCCTGCGCGAGGGATCCCCGTGCATTGACTAGACTCGTGGCATGCCCGAGGAGAAGATCGTCGCTGTGGCCACGCCGCCGGTTGCGTCCGCGCAGCACGGCGAAGCTGCCTTCTTCGACGTCGATAACACCCTCATGCGGGGCGCCAGCCTGTTCCATGTGGCCCGGAAGATGCACCAGCGCGGAGCGTTCACCATCCCGCAGGCCGCCGGGTTCGCCTGGAAGCAGCTGATGTTCGTATTCCGCGGCGAGAAGCTGGACGATGTCCACGCCGTCCGTGACACCGCGCTGAGCCTGGCCTCCGGTTTTACCGTCAAGGACATCGAGGCCCTCGGCGAGGAAGTCTACGACGAGATGATCGAGTCCCGGATCTGGCCCGGGACCAAGGCGCTGGCCGAACAGCACCTGCGGGTGGGCCGCCGCGTCTGGCTAGTCACCGCCACCCCCGTGGAGGTAGCCACCGTCATCTCCACCCGGCTCGGCCTCACGGGCGCCCTCGGCACCGTGGGCGAGATCCACGAGGGCTCCTACACCGGACGCCTGGTGGGTGACATCCTGCACGGCCCCGCGAAAGCCGTGGCGGTCCGCGCCATTGCCGAGGCGGAAGGCCTGGACCTCGCCCGCTGCTGGGCCTACAGCGATTCGCACAACGACATCCCGCTGCTGAGCATGGTGGGGCATCCCGTGGCCATCAACCCGGACGCCCGGCTGCGCCGCCACGCCCGCGAAAACAACTGGCCGGTCTACGACTTCCGGTCCGGCCGCCGGGCCGCGACGCTGGGGCTCAAAGCCGCGACCGTCGGCGGAGCCGTCTACGGCCTTTGGCGCGGCTTCTCCAGGTTCCGCGGCCCGACCGTCTAACAGCCACCGCCGCGTCCGGCCAGCCGCACCTGCCGGGAAAACGGAAAATGCCCGCCGCCGGAAGGCAACGGGCATTGACGCTGGGGAAGTATCTCTACTTCTTGTTGCGACGCTGGTGGCGCGTCTTGCGAAGCAGCTTGCGGTGCTTCTTCTTGGCCATACGCTTGCGACGCTTCTTAATAACTGAACCCACGAAAGTTCCTTACCGGCTAGATGCATTACCTGCCTGTTGGGAAGGGTCCGCGGGCTAAGCAGCAGACTGAACAACTGACAGGTTCTTACAATGACGTAAAACGTTCCTTAACAGGGTACCGCCTATCGGGGGCACACCACGACCGCAGGCCCCGCGAGGGGGTCTGCTGCGGCCCGGCGCGGCGGCAGAAGACTCAGGCCGTCTCAGTGCGTCCGTCGACGACAGCACCCTTGAGGTACTGTTCGACGGCGTTTTCCGGAACCCGGTATGAGCGGCCGAAGCGCACCGCCGGCATTTCGCCGGAGTGCACCAGGCGATACACGGTCATTTTCGATACCCGCATCACATCCGCGACCTCGGCCACGGTGAGAAAGCGCGCGTTGGAGAAGTTGGCCTCCGAAGACATTTCCCTTATTCCTTTTGCTCAAGCGAACGGCTGCCCCGTCTGAACGACATGGCGGTGTGCCGATGCTGAGCCATCAAACAACCATGTGCTAGATACTCTAGGGGTTAGTGGTGCCAATGTGAAAGGTTTCCGCAAGAATCTGCGAAGGATTTCCGCAGGATTTGCGCAGGAGCCACCCTTCCACGTTTGGCCCTTAGCCTCGGTTCCGCCGGGCCCGCGCCGAGGCCGCCAGCTCCCCGAGCAACGACGCCGTGACATCCCAGTCCATGCAGGCGTCGGTGACGCTCTGGCCGTACCGGAGGCTGTCGGTTCCGGCGGCGTGGTCGGCGACGTCCAGGGCCTGCGCACCCCCGACCAGGAAGCTCTCCAGCATCACGCCGGCGATGGCAGACGCCGAGGCTCCGCCGTTTTCGAGCTGGGCACCAATTTCGAGCGCCACCTCTGCCTGCCGGTGGTGGTTCTTGCCGCTGTTGGCGTGGCTGGCGTCCACGATCAGGCGCGGGTTCAGCTGCTTGGCGGCAAGCCTGGCCGAGGCGGCCTCGACGTCGGCCGCGGCGAAGTTGGGCCCGCCGCTGCCGCCGCGGAGGATGACGTGGGTGTCCGGGTTACCGGCGGTGCTGACCAGGGCGGCGCGGCCGTCGTCGTCAATTCCCAGGAACGCCTGGGCGGCACCCGCGGCGCTGCAGGCGTCAAGGGCCACCTGGAGGCCGCCGTCGGTCCCGTTCTTGAACCCGATCGGCATCGAGAGGCCGGAGGCGAGCTGGCGGTGGATCTGGCTCTCCGTGGTGCGGGCGCCGATGGCCCCCCACACGACGAGGTCCGCCATGTACTGCGGGCTGATCGGTTCGAGGAATTCCGTGGCGGTAGGCAGCCCGAGTGCCGTGACCTGGCGGAGGAACTGGCGGGCGGCGCGCAGGCCGGCGGCGATGTCATGGCTGCCATCGAGCCGGGGGTCGTTGATCAGGCCCTTCCAGCCCACCGTGGTGCGCGGCTTCTCGAAGTAGGTGCGCATGACGATGAGGAGGTCCTCGCGGTGCTTTTCGGCCTGGCTGACCAGCCTCCGGGCGTATTCCAGCCCGGCCTTGGGGTCGTGGATGGAGCAGGGGCCCACAATCACCAGTAGCCGGTCGTCGACGCCGTCCATGATCGCCCGCACCTCGTCCCGGCCGCGGCCGACGACGTCCGATCCGCGGGCGTCCAGCGGGAGTTCCGCGATCATTTCCTGCGGGGTGGGCAGCGGGGTGAAGCGGCTGACGCGCAGGTTGGATGTGGACTGCTGGCTGTCAGTGGCTGCTTCGATACTCATGGTGGGGTCCTGTCCGGGGTGCGGAGCGGGCCCTGATCAGAACCCGCCGGAGAAATGGCGAAGGGCAGAGAATTATCTCTGCCCTGTTGGCTCTGAAGGTACGTGGATGCGTGTCAGTTAGACGCGGGCCCCTCCAGAGCCAACGAAAAATACGCATACCAACGGTTAGTCATGCCATTGACCATAACCCCGCCCGGGCGGCAGGGCAAAGCGGCGGCGTAATATTGCCGCCGCGCGGCCGCGGCGCGGATGGGTGCGGTCAGGACCGGCCGCCCAGCCCCGCCTCGGCGTAGTAGCCCTCGATATGGTCCGCCACCAGCCTGGCCGCCCCGGCGCCGTCGTTCCTGCCGATGGCTGAAAGGATGCCCCGGTGCTCATGCCGCAGGCGCGCGGCGGTGGCCTGCCAGTCCGGCAGGTTGGCTGTCAGCCGGCTGGCGTAGTCCTGGATGGATTCACGCAGGGAACCCATCATGGCGCTGACCACGGCGTTGCCGGCGGCGTCCGCCAGTGCCAGGTGGAACCGGACATCCAGGGCCAGGAACTCGGCAGTGTCCGCGCAGTCCTCCATTCGCTCCAGCAGGGCAGCGGCCTCGGCCAGGGCCGGCGCATCCGGCCGCGCCCGTGCCGCCGCCCAGGACTCGAGCAGCACACGCGTCTGCACAATGTCCGCCACGGGAAGATGCGACGTGGCCACATGGAGCCGCAGGGCAGCGCCCAAGGCCGCCGTCGGATCCGAGATCACCACGGTCCCGGCGTCGGGGCCGGAGCCCACGCCGGCCCGGACCACACCCATGGCCTCCAGGATCCGGATGGCCTCGCGAACCGAGGTGCGGGAGACGCCCAGCCGCTCGGCCAGTGTCCGTTCCGCGGGGAGCCGGCCGCCCACGAGGAGCTGTCCGCTGGAGAGTTGTTCCTCAATCCACTGCAGGACCAGCTGGTGCGTACGCATGGACCCATAGTACTTGTTGTGGTCCGACCACATCCCCTACAGTGTGGTTGGACCACAGAACCGCAGCCACTGCATTTGGACGCCCGGAGGACGCTATGACGCAACCCACCATCACCGGCAACCCGGAGGCGCCGACGACGCCGTCGGAAACAGCCTCCGCCACCGCCGCCCCCCAGCGCGGCGTCCCGGCCGCCCTGAAACGGCGCATCCCCAAGTACGCGGACCTCGCGCCGCTGATGCAGTTCAAGAAGCCCGATTTCGGCCGCGAAGCGCGGCTGCGCCGGGCCAGCACCATCTGGGACCTCCGGGACATGGCCAAGCGGCGCACGCCCAAGGCACCCTTCGATTACACGGACGGCGCGGCCGAAGCGGAGATCACCCTCCGCCGGGCGCGCGAGGCGTTCCTTGATATCGAATTCCGCCCGGGCATCCTGCGAGATGTCTCCAGCGTGGATCTCAGCACCGAAATCCTCGGCAGGACCGCCCGCCTGCCTTTCGGCATCGCACCCACCGGCTTCACCCGGATGATGCAATCGGAGGGCGAATACGCCGGCTCGCGCGCCGCCGCGGACGCGGGCATCCCGTACACACTCTCCACCATGGGCACGGCCTCCATCGAGGACGTCGCTGCGGCCGCCCCTGACGGCCGCAACTGGTTCCAGCTGTACTTGTGGACGGACCGGGACCGCTCCCTGGAACTGATCGAGCGCGCCGCCCGCGCCGGGAACGACACCCTGATGGTGACCGTGGATACCGCCGTCGCCGGCGCCCGGCTCCGTGACGTCCGCAACGGCATGACCATCCCGCCGGCGCTGACGCTAAAGACCGTGCTGGACGCGTCCTACCGGCCGGCGTGGTGGTTCAACTTCCTCACCCACGAACCCCTGACCTTTGCCTCGCTCTCGCGCTACACCGGCACGGTGGCGGACCTGATCAACTCCATGTTCGATCCCACCCTGACCTTCGAGGACCTCGACTGGCTGCGCGAAACCTGGAAGGGCAATCTGGTGGTCAAGGGCATCCAGACAGTCGAGGACGCGCGCAAGGTGGTGGACCACGGCGCAGACGGCATCGTCCTGTCCAACCACGGCGGCCGCCAGCTGGACCGGGCACCCATTCCGTTCCATCTCCTGCCGGAGGTCTCCGCGGCCCTGAAAGCGGACCACAGTGACGCCGCCGTCATCCTGGATACCGGGATCATGAGCGGCGCGGACATCATCGCGGCCCTGGCCATGGGAGCCGACTTCACCCTGATCGGCCGCGCGTATCTTTACGGCCTGATGGCCGGGGGCCGGGCCGGGGTGGACCGTGCCATTGGCATCCTTGAGGCGGACATGCGCCGCACCATGGCGCTGCTGGGCGTCAGCCGGATCTCGGAGCTGACCCCTGACCACGTCCGGCTGCTCGCCCGATAGCCGCCCGGCGGGTCTGCTGTTGTCCCGTGGGGGCGGGCGGGGCTACTTCTTCCGGCCGAACTTGGGCAGGTTCGCCAGCAGGTCCGCGGCGCGGGTGGCGGCTCGACCGACGCTGCGCCCGATCTGCTGCGGCCGGGTGTCTTCTCCCGCGGTGCCGACCGGGAGGGCGACGGCGGGGCTCAGTGAGCTGTCCTTCGGCAGGTCGGGCGCAACGGTCCCGGAGGGGGCAGCCGCTGCTGCCAGGGTGCCGGGAGCGGCCTGCGCCGGGGCGGGAGGGGCTGCTGGCTCGGCAGCGGGACGGCCGACGTCGAACGTCTCCAGCCAGCTGGCGACGCCGGCCAGCGGTTTCGGGTTCAGCGCGTAGTAGCGCTTCTGGCCCTGGGCGCGCATGCTCACAAGGTCTGCTTCGCGCAGCACCTTGAGGTGTTTTGAGATGGTGGGCTGGCTCGCGTCGAGCTCCTGGACCAGCTCCCCCACTGCCTTGTCCCCGTTGCGCAGGGACACCAGAATGTCACGCCGGGTTGCCTCAGCAATGACGGCAAATACGTCGTCTGTCACCATGCAGTCCACCCTAGCGACATATACGCCGGATGGCATCCACCAATTACTGCCCCGGTCCGGGGACCCGGCGGGGGCTCGTGGGCGCCGGTGTCAGTCGAACCAGGGGTCAAGGCCGTAGAGCGGGAAGACTTCCTTCCGCGTGGCCATAACCGTGCGGTCAACCTCGTCGTTGGGGTCGAAACCGACCTCCCACGAACGCCACCAGAGGTCGACGTCGTCGCCCATCACGGCGGGCGGTTCGACGCCGTATTTGGCCCCGTACTTGTCCTGCACATACTGCCGCCAGTCCTCGGGGACCGGGGTCCGAAGGGGCACCGGCCGCCCGGCGGCAATGGCAATCAGGTGGCTCCAGGACCGGGGCACCACGGTGATCACGTTGTACCCGCCGCCGCCGGTGGAGATCCAGCGGTTCTCGCAGTAGCGCGCGGCGAGGTTGCCGATCGCGATGGCAGCCTCGCGCTGGCCGTCCACACTGATGTTCAGGTGCGTCAGGGGATCCAGCCGGTGCGAGTCGCAGCCGTGCTGGCTGACGATAACCTCCGGTTCAAACGCGCCCACGAGCTGCGGGACTACCGCGTGGAAGGCCCGCAGCCAGCCTGCGTCCCCCGTTCCGGCCGGCAGTGCCACGTTCACCGCGCTGCCCTGGGCATTGGGACCGCCGATCTCGTTGGCGAAGCCGGTCCCGGGGAACAGCGTCAGCCCGGTTTCGTGCAGCGAGATGGTCAGGACCCGGGGGTCGTCCCAGAAAATACTTTGCGTTCCGTCCCCGTGGTGCGCGTCGACGTCGACGTACGCCACCCGCTGCACCCCGCCGTCGAGCAGCCGTTGGATGGCCAGGGCGGCGTCGTTGTAGATGCAGAAGCCGCTGGCCCGTTCCCGCGAGGCGTGGTGCATGCCGCCGCCGAAGTTCACCGCCCGGACCGCGGTTTCGTCCAGGATGGCCGCGGCCGCCAGGAGGGACCCGCCGGCCAGCCGGGCACTGGCCTCGTGCATGCCGGCGAAGGCGGGGTCGTCCTCTGTGCCGAGACCGCGGGCAAGGTCGGGAGTGTCCGGGTCCGCGCTGACGCGGCGGACGGCGTGGATGTATTCCGCGCTGTGCACGGCGCCCAGTTCCTCATCACTGGCCACGGACGGGGCCGCGACCCTCACATGGTCCAGGTCGAACAGCCCCAGGCTGCCGGCCAGCCGCTCGGTCAGCTCCATCCGCTCCGGCGCCATCGGGTGGCCGTGGCCGAAGTTGTAGGCCGTCATGGCGGAGTCCCACACCACCGTCGTCGGCAGGGCGGTCTGAACGAGTCCGGGCAGGAAGGTCATCAATCACAGGCTACCGGAGCGCACCGCCCCGCTCCCCCGTCATTGCGCGGAATAAAGTGGTTTACTACTGAGGGACGCCGTTACAACCGAGGACAAGCCGCACATGACGCAAAGCCAGTCGAGGTCACAGAACCCGGCCAGCTGGCACCCCGGCCAGCCGGAGCGCGAGGGCCTGTGGATCTTCACCCGGCTGCGCGACTTCATCGACGACATCGCCAACACCTCCCCGGCCCGGCTGGCGGTCTCGGCATTCGCCGTCGTGATCCTGATTTTCACCGCGCTCCTGTCCCTGCCCGTGTCCTCGGCCACCGGGCAGGTCACGCCGCTGCACCAGGCCCTGTTCACCGCCGTCTCGGCCGTCTGCGTGACCGGGCTGACCGTGGTGTCCACGGCCGTCCACTGGTCCTTCTTCGGCCAGCTCATCATCCTGGTCGGCATCTTCGTTGGCGGCCTCGGCACCCTGACCCTGGCCTCCCTGCTCGCACTGATGGTCAGCAAGAAGCTCGGCGTCCGCGGCAAGCTGATCGCCCAGGAAGCCATGAACAACGCCGGCCGCCTCGGCGAGGTGGGCACCCTGCTGCGGATCGTGATCGTCACCTCCGTGGTCATCGAAGCCGGGCTGGCGCTGGCCATGATCCCCCGCTTCCTGGCCCTGGGCGAGAGCGTAGGCGAGTCCGTCTGGCACGGGGTCTTCTACGCCATTTCCGCATTCAACAACGCCGGTTTCACCCCGCATTCGGACGGGATCGTCCCCTACGAAACCGACCTGTGGATCCTGGTCCCGCTGATGGTCGGCGTGTTCCTCGGCAGCCTCGGCTTCCCCGTCGTGATGGTGCTGCAGCAGAACGGGCTGAACTGGAAGAAGTGGAACCTCCACACCAAGCTGACCATCCAGGTCTCGCTGATCCTGCTGGCTGCGGGCACGGTCCTGTGGGGCCTGCTGGAGTGGGAAAACATGCGCACCATTGGGGGCATGAACCTGGGCGACAAGATCACCCATTCACTTTTTGCTTCCGTGATGACCCGCTCCGGCGGCTTCAACCTGGTGGACCAGAACCAGATGGACTCCACCACCATGCTGCTGACGGACGCGCTGATGTTCGCCGGCGGCGGTTCGGCCTCAACCGCCGGCGGCATCAAGGTGACCACCATCGCCGTTATGTTCCTGGCCATCATTGCCGAGGCGCGGGGCGACGCGGACGTGAAGATCTATGGCCGCACCATCCCCGAGGGGACCATGCGGGTGGCAATTTCGGTGATCGTCGCCGGCGCCACCCTGGTGGCCGTCTCCGCCCTGCTGCTCCTGCAGATCAGCGGCGCATCCCTGGACCGGGTGCTCTTTGAAACGATTTCCGCGTTCGCCACCGTGGGCCTGAGCACCAACCTCAGCGCCGAACTGCCCCCTGCCGGCGTGTACGTGCTGACCGCCCTGATGTTCGCCGGCCGCGTCGGCACCGTCACCCTCGCCGCTGGGCTGGCCCTGCGCCAGCGCAGCCAGTTGTACCACTACCCGGAAGAGAGACCGATCATTGGCTAGTACCTCAGGCGCCGTCAACCGCCCCGCCCACAACGCGCCCGTGCTGGTAATCGGGCTCGGCCGCTTCGGCGCGTCCACCGCTGAGCAGCTGGTCAAGCAGGGCCGCGAGGTGCTCGCGATTGAACGCGACCGAAGCCTGGTGCAGAAGTGGGCCAGCGTACTGACCCACGTGGTCGAGGCCGACGCGACCAACATCGACGCCCTCCGCCAGCTCGGCGCGCAGGAGTTCAGCTCCGCCGTCGTCGGCGTGGGCACCTCGATCGAGTCCTCGGTGCTGATCACCGTCAACCTGGTGGACCTCGGCATCGAGCACCTGTGGGTCAAGGCCATCACGCCCTCCCACGGCAAGATCCTGACCCGGATCGGAGCCAACCACGTGATCTACCCGGAGGCCGACGCCGGGGTCCGCGCCGCACACCTGGTCTCGGGCAGGATGCTGGACTTCATTGAGTTCGACGACGACTTCGCGATCGTGAAAATGTACCCTCCGCGCGAAACCGTGGGGTTCACCCTGGATGAGTCCAAGGTGCGTTCCAAGTACGGGGTCACGATCGTGGGTGTGAAATCCCCCGGCGAGGACTTCACCTACGCCCGCCCGGAGACCAAGGTCTCCGCACGGGACATGCTCATTGTTTCCGGCCACGTGGACCTGCTGGAGCGGTTCGCGGCCCGGCCCTAATCCTGGGCCACGGCCGGCGGAGTCCGGGGTTTCCGGGCGTGGGTGACCGTGACACGGACTTTGACCTCCAGATGCCCCTGCTCGCTCATGAACTTGGCGGTACAGGTGGTGGTGCCCGCCCTCGCGGTGGCCGGGACGCGCACGCGGACGGCTGCGGTCGCAAAGCCTCCGGCAGCGATTGCGGGCACCTCCGCGTCCGTCGAGGTCCAGCCGGCGGGCAGGCTCAGCGAGAGACGTCCGGGCTTGAAGGTGAGCTCACCTTCGTTGGTCACCGTAAACGTGACGTCCACTCGCCCGCCTGCCGGCACTGAGGGGGAATCGCTGATGAGATGTCCGCACAGGGGGTCAAGCCACCTGGAGTCGAACCTATCGAAGGTAATGGTGTTGTGCGCACCCTCATAGAGGATGCCGTACAGCCCGCTCCCCAGCGCGGTCACGGTGGAGTAGTTTGTCGGCAGGCCGGGCGCGAAGGCCCGTGAGGTACTCCAGGTCGCCCCGTCGTCGCACGAATAGCGGATCGTGCCGTTCTTCCGGGCGAACGGCGGGTTGTTGGCGTTGGAAAAGAGCAGTTTCCGGGCGTCGGCTGAGCCCTTGGGCGCGTCGGGGAACATCCGTGTGATCGTGGCGTTGTTGCGGGGGTCGGTGAGCACGGAGTTGTAGGTGACAGGGCCGTAGGTCTCGCCGCCGTCGTGCGAGACCGCGATCCGCCGTCCGCCGCCGCCTGCGTTGTCTCGGGAATTGAGCATCACATCGCCGTTGGAGAGCTCGACGACCTTGTTTTCATTCATGTTCACGCCCACTGGTTTGCCCCTGCGCCAGCTACGGCCGTGGTCGTCGGAGAACACACTGTACGCCTGGAGCCGCTTCGAGCCATCCCACTGGATGATCCTGCCGGCGAATTGCTGGATGAGCCGTCCCTTGTGGGGCCCGTACCGGAGTTGTATGCCCTCCCCTGAGGTCGCGAACTGACCTAGGACGCCGCCGACGTTGGCCACCCCGTGGACCCTGGTTCCCACCGGTTTGACGACGCGGGTGATGAGGGGGCCCGCGAAAGCCGCGTACTTGGACCCCCGGGCATAGGACGGGCGCGGGGGCAACGCCCGCCGGTTCGCCGGGTCCGTCGACCATGTCAGCCCGCCGTCGGTCGAGACGGAGACCTCGGAGCTGATGATTCTCCGATCGGCATCGTTCTTACCGAGCCTGCTGCTGCCGAAGCCCGCGCCCTTCGAGTAGACGTGGAAGTTGAAGATCGTGCCGGTTTCCCGGTCCACTACGTAGCTCGGGTCGCTAAAGCCAAAACGACGTGCTTTGCGCGCGGCGACCTGGCCGCGCGCGACGAAGGTGGGGGCGCCCCAGGTCTTGCCCCGATCGGTGCTGCGCCGCTGGATGATGGAGTTGGCCGACGGGGAGTCGCCGCCGTCGGGACGGCCGTCATAGGCGGCGAGCACGACGCCGTTGCCAAGGCTTGCGAGCGCGACGATTCGATAGTGCCTGCCAAGGACGGGGTCGATGGCCTTGTCGCCGTTGGACGCGAGGACCCGGCTGCTGAAGTGTCTGGCGTTGTCGTCAATGCTGGTACCGCTGCTGATTCCGGCACTGATGCTGCTGCCGATGCTGATACCGCTGCTGGAACTTGTGCCGGGGCCGGAAACTGGCTGATCGCCCGGCGCGAGCATAACGGCGCTGAGCACACAGGCGACGAGCGGCGCCAGGATTGACCGTGCGCGCCCCGGCTGCGGTACCCGTCCGCGGCTGTTCATAGTCCAATTAGTTACCGCGGCGGCTGACCCCACAACGAGCCATAAGTCACTATCTTGTGGGAGGTCAGCCGAACACCCGCGGCACGGCGCAAGCAGCGGCGGGGAACGCCTCCGCCCGCTAGCTCCCCTTGGCCGCCTTTGCCGCGGCTTTGGCCGCCTGCTTGCTGGCCCGGACCTTGGTCAGCGACTCCGGATCCACGATGTCCGCAACGGACAGGTAAGCGTCCGCCTGGCCGTAGTGGCCGGCCGCCTCACGCCATCCTTCGGCCTGGAGTCCGCATTGTTTACCCAGCAGCGCCAGGAAGATCTTGGCCTTCTGCTCGCCGAACCCCGGCAGCGACTTCAACCGGCGCAGGACCTCCTGGCCGTCGGGGTTTCCCTTCGTCCAGATGGCGGATGCGTCGCCGTCCCAGTCGCTGTGCACCGTCTCGGCGAGGGCCTGGACGCGACCGGCCATGGAGCCGGGGAAGCGGTGGACGGCGGGGCGTTCCTTGAACATCTCGACAAAGGCCTGCGGGTCCTGGCCGGCGATCCGTGCCGGGTCCATGGAGCCGATGCGGGCACGGATCTTTTCCGGACCGGCAAACGCGGACTCCATGGTCACTTGCTGGTCCAGCAGCATGCCGGTGAGCAGCGCAAACGGATCGTCACTGAGCAGTTGGTCCGCGGCGGCGTCTCCGGTGATATGCAATTCCATGGTCCTATCCTGCCACCCGGGTCCGCTCCGCGTCCCGGCGCTAACCCAGCTGTTTGGTGATCTCGGCTGCGCGCCGGGCAGCGGCCCGCGCGCCTTCGGCGATGATGCCCGGGAGCCCGCGCTCATCAAAGGTCACGATCGCCCGTTCCGTGGTCCCGTTCGGGCTGGTCACTGCCTTGCGCAGCGCGGCGGGGTCGGCACCTGGTTCGGCGAGCATAAATCCTGCGCCGGCAACCGTTTCACGTGCCAGCAGCAGCGACAGTTCGGCGTCGAGCCCCAGCTCGGCGCCGGCGGCAGCCATCGCCTCGGCCAGGTAGAACGCGTAGGCCGGTCCGGACCCGCTGATGGCGGACAGCGCGTCCACCTGCTCCTCCGGAATCTCGACGACGGTGCCCACGGCCGCGAAGATGTCCTTGGCCTGCTGGAGCTGCTCCGCGGAGCAGTGCTTCCCTGCCGAGACCGAGACGACGCCGCGGCCCAGCCGGGCCGGGGTGTTCGGCATGGCGCGGATGACGGGCTGGCCGGCCGGCAGTGCGGCTTCCAGCTGCTCGAGCGAGACGGCAGCGGCCACGCTGACAACAATGGTGTCCGGGGAAAGTGATCCGCTGATCTCACGGGAGAGGTCGGCGATGCCGACCGGTTTGACGCCCAGCACCACGACGGCGGCGCCGGTGGCGGCCTGCGTGTTGTTCTCCGGTTCCTCCTCGCCGGCAATGGCCGTGATTCCGGGGTGCCGCTCAGCCAGTTCGGCGGCGCGTTCGGCCCGGCGGACCGTCGCGACGATGTCGGCGGGGTCGGTCCCGCCGGCGATCATGCCGCCCATAATTGCCTCGTTCATTGATCCACAGCCCAGGAATGCGATTCGGTTGCTCATGCCCCCATCATTGCAGTCCGCCCCGATTCACAGCCAGCTCACATATTTAGCGCAGGTTGCTCACAACCTCGGTGATTAACGTAGGAACTGCCTCATTGAGGGTGCGAGTGATGATAGGTAGTCATGCGGATGACTGCCCGGCACCGGTGGTCTGCAGCGGGTTTCCCCCATTTTCCCGCAGCGGAACGCCGGTGCCTTCGCTTTTAAGCGACAGCCGGGGCGCCGGGAACGCCGTCCTAAAGCTGGATAGGGCGCACCTCGATGGGAAGGGTGGTGGCGCGGGCCAGCTTGCCGGCCCAGCCGAGCGCCGCATCGAGATCTTCCGCCTCAATGACGGTGAACCCGCCGAGGTGTTCCTTGGCTTCGGCGAACGGGCCGTCCGTGATGAGCATCCCGCCTCCTTGCGGCCGCACCACGGTGGCCGTGTCGGTGGGGTGAAGCCCGGCGGCGAACACCCACGCGCCGGCAGCCTTCAGCTCGCGGTTCACGGCGTCGAGGTTCTCCATGATGGGCGCCAGGACCTCGGGGGCGGGTGCCGGGCCCACGGGCTGGTAAATACTGAGCAGGTACCGTGCCATGATGCTGTCCTCCTTGACGTTGGCCGGTCCGTTGCCGGCCTCTCATCTTGTCCACGAACGACGCACCCACGGATCGACATGTCGTGCCGTCACCGGGGCGCCGCGGAGGCCCGCCGTTAAGAGGCGGCCGGTCCCTCGACGTCGGGGGTCTGCGGTTCGGCGGGTTCCACGGCCTGGATGACGTGGGGCGCCGGCTGCAGCGGGCCCTCGGTGACCAGCTGGTCCAGCCGGCGGAGGATCAGTCCCTCACGGAGGGCCCACGGGCAGATCTCCAGGCTGGGGAACTCGAACATTTCCAGGGCCGCTTCGCCCACCAGCGCCCCGGCCAGCAGCTGCGGGGCCCGTGCTTCGGAGACGCCGGGGAGGTTCAGCCGGTCCTCCACTTCCATGGCGGAGATCCGCTGGGCCCAGAGGCCGAGGTCCGTGGCGTGGAGTTCGCGCTTGACGTACGGGCCGGCGCCGCTGGGCGCGGCACCGGCGATGCGGGCCAGGGACCGGAAGGTCTTGGACGTCCCGGCCACGTGGTTGGCCTTGCCGAGCTTCTCGAACTCACGGACGGCCGGCTTGAGGGTGGAGCGGATGTAGCGGCGGAGTTCCTTGACGCTTTTGGCCGACGGCGGGTCCTCCTGCAGCCAGTCCCGGGTGAGCCGGCTGGCCCCGAGCGGGACCGACGTTGCGAACTCGGGCAGTTCGTCCTCGCCGTAGGCCATTTCGAAGGAGCCGCCGCCGATGTCCAGGTTCAGCATGGGTCCGGCGCCCCAGCCGTACCAGCGGCGGACCGCGAAGAACGTCATGGAGGCTTCCTCGCTGCCGGTCAGTTCCCGCAGCGTGACGGTGGTTTCGTGCTTGACGCGGGCCAGGACCTCGGCCCCGTTGGTGGCCTCGCGGATCGCCGAGGTACAGAACGCGAGGAGGTCCTCGGCCTTGTGCTTGGCGGCGAACTCCCACGCTTCGAGGACGAACTCCGTCAACTCGTGCTGGCCGGCGTCGTTGATGTTGCCGTCCGCGTCGAGGAACTGCACCAGCGAGAGCGGGCGCTTGTGCGAGGCGAACGGTACCGGGCGCGCGCCGGGGTGGGCATCCACCAGGAGGAGGTGGACAGTGTTTGACCCGATATCGAGGACGCCTAGCCGCATGCTGCCATTATTCTCCCCGCAGGGCCTGTGCCCTAAACGGGCGCCGCGGCACCGCCGCGGACGCCCGCAGGCCGGTCTTAGGCCTGGTTCCCGTCAGGGGCGGCGTCCGGTTCGGCGTCGGACGGCTTGAAGTCGCGGCGGATGTTCGCCACGCCCTCGGGATCGATCTCGAATCCGTAGGCGGCACCGGGGTTGATGACCATACCCAGCTGGTCGCCGAGGTTGCCGATGATGGCCGAGCCCTGCGTGCCGAGCACGTTCGGCGCCGCGGCGAGGTACTGCTCGGTGACACGGCTCGGGTGCGAGAACACGGCCAGCACCGGTTCGCCGGAGCCGTTGGCGAGGACCAGCGGCTCCACCTGCGAATCCGGGCCGTCGATGGTGTCGGAGCTGACGATGTAGACCTCGTTGTTGAGGAACGACAGGATGACATCCACCGGGTTGGCGTCGGGCTGCTCCCCCCGGGCAAGCTTCTCTTCGAGGTCGTTGAGGGGCTGGAGATCCATGGGTGCAGGCTGTTCAGTCATGTTCCTACTCGATCACGTTGGGCCCCGGTCCGCAATTCCCGGGCGCCGGAAGGCGCCGCCTACTTCTTGGCGGCAGCCTTCCGGGCGGGCGCCTTGCGGGCCGCCGGCTTGCGCTTGACCGGGCCCTTGGCGCGCTTCTCGGCGAGGAGCTCGACGGCGCGTTCCCGGGTCAGTTCCTCGATGGCCGTGGTGCGCGGAACGGTGATGTTGGTGACGCCGTCGGTGATGTACGGGCCGAAGCGGCCCTCCTTCACCACGATGTTCTTTTCCGAGACCGGGTCCGGACCGAACTCCGCCAGGGGCGGGACGGCCGCACGGGCACCGCGCTGCTTGGGCTGCGAGTAGATCTCCAGCGCCTGCTCCAGCGTGATGGTGAAGATCTCCTCCTCCGAGCCGATGGAACGGGAGTCGGTGCCCTTCTTCAGGTACGGTCCGAAGCGGCCGTTCTGCACCGTGATGGGGTTGCCCTCGGCGTCCTGGCCCAGCACCCGCGGCAGGCTCATCAGCTGCAGGGCCTCATCCAGGGTGACGGTGTCCACGGCCATCGAGGCGAAGAGCGACCCGGTGCGCGGCTTGGCCTTGACGGGCTTCTTCGGCGGTTTCGGTTTGCCGTTCTTGTAGTACTCCACCGGCTGGTTGGCGAGCTGCTCCTCGGTCATTTCCGGGATGACCTCGGTGACGTAGGCGCCGTAGCGGCCGTTCTTGGCCACGATGGTGTGCCCGGTGTGCGGGTCGGCTCCGAGCACACGCTCCTCGGGTGCGGCGGTCTCCATCAGCTCGATCGCCTTGGCGGCTGTGAGCTCGTCCGGGGCAAGGTCCTCGGGGACGTTGGCGCGGGCCGACTCAACCACTTCGCCGGTCTTCGGGTCCACGGTGGGGATGGAGCTTTCCAGGTACGGCCCGAACTTGCCAACCCGCAGGGTGATGCCGTCGGTGATGGGCACGGAGTTGATTTCGCGTGCGTCGATTTCGCCCAGGTTGTTGACGATGCTCAGCAGCCCGGGATCGGAGTCCTCGCCGAAGTAGAAGTGCTTGAGCCAGGCGGCACCCGCCTCCTGGCCGTTGGCGATCTTGTCCAGGTCCGCTTCCATGTCGGCCGTGAAGTCGTAGTCCACGTAGTCGTGGAAGTGCTGCTCAAGCAGCCGGATCACGGAGAACGCGATCCAGCTCGGGACCAGCGCGGAGCCCTGCTTCCGGACGTAGCCGCGGTCCTGGATGGTGGAAATCGTGGAGGCGTAGGTCGACGGGCGGCCGATGCCCTTCTTTTCCAGTTCCGCGGTCAGGGACGCTTCGGTGTAGCGCGGCGGCGGGGAAGTCTCGTGCCCGACGGCGACGATGTCCGAGGCGGTCAGGGCGTCGCCCTTGGCCACGTTCGGCAAGCGGCGCGCTTCCTCGGAATCCTCGTCCCCGCGGCTTTCGTCCTTGCCCTCTTCGTATGCGGCCAGGAAGCCGGGGAAGGTGATGACGGTGCCCGAGGCGGAGAATTCCGCGTCCCTGCCATCACCAGCGACGGCGCCGAGGCGGATGGTCGCCGTCGAGCCCTTGGCGTCGGCCATCTGCGAGGCGACGGTGCGCTTCCAGATCAGCTCGTAGAGCCGGAACTCGTCGCCGGAGAGCTGCTTCGCGACCTGCGCCGGGGTCCGGAAGGAGTCACCGGCGGGACGGATGGCCTCGTGGGCCTCCTGCGCGTTCGCTGCCTTTCCGGCGTAGACGCGCGGCGACTGCGGGACGTACTCCGGGCCGTACAGCTCGGAGGCCTGGCGCCGGGCCGCGGTGACGGCCTCGTTGCTCAGCGCCGAGGAGTCCGTACGCATATAGGTGATGTAGCCGTTTTCGTAGAGTCGCTGAGCCACCTGCATGGTGCTCTTCGAGGAGAAGCGCAGCTTGCGGCCGGCCTCCTGCTGCAGCGTGGAGGTGGTGAACGGCGCCGCGGGACGGCGGGTGTACGGCTTGGTGTCGACCGAGCGGACGCGGAAGTCCGCGTCCTGCAGGCCGGCGGCGAGGGACGCGGCCAGCTCTTCACTGAGGTGCACCACACCGCGGGAGGTCAGTTCGCCGTCGTCGTTGAAGTCCCGGCCGCTGGCCACCTTGGACCCATCGACGGAGGCGAGCTTGGCCTTGAACGATCCCGACTCCGCACCGAACTGGCCCGTCAGGTCCCAGTAGGACGCGGACTTGAAGGCCATGCGTTCGCGTTCGCGGTCCACCACCATGCGGGTCACGACGGACTGCACACGGCCGGCGGAGAGGCCTCGGGCCACCTTGCGCCAGAGCACGGGGGAGATTTCGTAGCCGTAGAGGCGGTCCAGCACACGGCGGGTTTCCTGCGCATCGACCAGGTCCTGGTCCACGTCGCGCAGGTTGTCCATGGCGCGGTGGATGGCTTCCTTGGTGATTTCACCAAAGGTCATCCGGTACACCGGGACCTTGGGCTTAAGGACTTCCAGCAGGTGCCACGCGATGGCCTCGCCCTCGCGGTCCCCATCGGTTGCGAGATAGAGCGCGTCGGCGCCCTTGAGCTGGGCCTTGAGTTCGGCGACCTTTTTCTTTTTGTCCGGAGAGACCACGTAGTACGGCTTGAAGTCGTGCTCGACGTCGACGGCGAACTTGCCCAGCGGGGTTTTCTTCAGTTCCGCGGGGAGCTCCGAGGGCTGCGGCAGGTCCCGGATGTGACCGATGGAGGCCTCAACGATGAAACCCTCGCCCAGGTACTTGGCGATGGTCTTGCTCTTGGCCGGAGACTCCACAATCACGAGTTTCTTGCCGGTGGGGGCCTTGCTTGGCACGGTGCTCCTACAGAAAAAGGTGGCTCGGGCAGATGCGCCCATACCCGCCTAGTTCACCATATTTTGCGGCAACCCGCGCAACCGGCCCCGAAATCATCACGGATCCGGGACCCGCGCTGGACGCCGGAACGGGGGTGTCCGGGCGGATCCGGCTGACCGCCGGGACAGCATCCGCGAGCCCCTCCCCTGCAGTAGGCACGCTTGCCATATCGCAGGATGGCGGCCTCGGAAAGGACGCCGAGGGAGGGGCCGCGACCCGACGCGCCCCCTTTACGGGGGCGCGTCTTCGCTGATAAAGCTGGAGGCACCGCCGGCCGCCGGCCGCCGCCGGCCGCGGGAGACCCGAGGGCACTCGATGGGGAGGATCACGATGGTTGACAGGATCGCCGAGATTTGGGGCACGAGGACGCCTTACCCCAAGGACGGCCTGTGGCCGGTCCGGGTGGACCAGGCGCTGAAGGACGGCGTTGCGGAGGGCGACGTCGACCGCTGGGTGCAGTCCGCGTGTGTCCTGTGCAGCAACGGCTGCGCCTGTGACATCGCGGTGAAGGACGGCGCCATGGTGGGCATTCGCGGGCGGTCCGGCGACTTGGTGAACCACGGCAGGCTCGGGCCCAAGGGCCTGTTCGCCAGTTGGCAGGGTGTGTCCCACAAGGACCGCCTCGAACGGCCAATGATCCGCGAGAACGGACGCCTCCTGGAGTGCGATTGGGACACCGCCATGAAGCGGATCACCGAGCGGAGCCAGCAGCTATTGAAAGATCGCGGGCCGCTCAGCCACGGGTTCTACACCAGCGGGCAACTGTTCCTCGAGGAGTACTACGCCCTGGCGGTCATCGGGAAGGCGGGCATCGGAACCCCGCACATGGACGGCAACACGCGGCTGTGCACGGCGACGGCTGCGGCGGCGCTGAAGGAGACCTTTGGCGCCGACGGCCAGCCCGGGTCCTACACTGACATCGACAGCTGCGACGCGATCTTCCTCTACGGCCACAACATGGCGGAGACGCAGACGGTGCTGTGGTCGCGGGTGCTGGACCGCATCGCGGGACCGGACCGGCCCAAAGTGGTCTGCGTCGATCCGAGGGACACCGAGGTGGCGCGCTACGCGGACGTCCACCTCGCCGTCCGCCCGGGCACGAATCTGGCGCTGATGAACGCGCTGGTCCACGAGGTCCTGGCCAACGGGTGGATCAACAAGGACTACGTCCAGGCGCACACGGTGGGCTTCGAGCAGCTGAAAGCCACCGTGGAGCCCTGGACGGCGGAAGCCGCGGCGGCCGTGTGCGATGTCAGCGCGGCGGACATCCGCGAGGCCGCGCGCATTTTCGGGACAGCGCCCCGGGTCCTCTCTACCGTCCTCCAGGGCTTCTACCAGTCCGCGCAGGCCACGGCGTCCTCCTGCCAGGTCAACAACCTGCACCTGCTCCGCGGCCTGCTGGGACAGCCTGGGTCCGGCATCCTCCAGATGAACGGCCAGCCGACCGCGCAGAACAACCGCGAGTGCGGGGCGGACGGGGACCTGCCCGGTTTCCGGAACTGGGAAAACCCGGACCACATTCAGGAACTCGCAGAGCTGTGGGACGTGGATCCGCTGACCATTCCGCACTGGGCACCACCCACACACGCCATGCAGATCTTCCGCTACGCCGAGCAGGGGTCAATCGAATTCCTTTGGATCTCGGCCACCAATCCGGCCGCGTCCATGCCGGACCTGCCCCGGATCCGCGACATCCTCGCCAAGCCCGAACTCTTCCTGGTGGTGCAGGACCTTTACCTGACCGAAACCGCGCAGGCCGCCGACGTCGTGCTGCCCGCGGCTGCCTGGGGCGAGAAGACAGGCACCTTTACCAACGTCAACCGCACCGTGCACCTGTCGGACAAGGCCGTGGAACCGCCCGGCGAGGCCCGCAGCGACCTCGAGATCTTCCTCGACTACTCCCGCCGGATGGAATTCACCACACTGCAGGGCGCCCCGCTGTTGGCCTGGGACGGGCCCGAGGATGCCTTCCGGGCGTGGCAGGAGTGCTCCCGGGGACGGCCCTGCGACTACACCGGCATAACCTACGACCGGCTCCGCGGCGGCAGCGGCATCCCGTGGCCCTGCAATGCCGAAAACCCAAACGGCCGCGACCGGCTCTACGCGGGCGGTGTCTTCCCCACGGACCCTGGCTACTGCGAAAGTTACGGCCACGACCTCCTCACCGGCGCCACGGTGGGGGCGGAGTCGTTCCGCGCCACCGTTCCGGCCGGCCGGGCCGTGCTGAAAACCGCTGATTACTTTCCGCCGCACGAGGAACCCGACGGCGAATACCCGCTGCGGTACACCACGGGCCGCACCGTCTACCATTTCCACACCCGGACCAAGACCGGACGTTCCCGCCCGCTCACCCACGCGGCCCCCAGTGCCTGGGTGGAACTGAGCACGGACGACGCCGGGCGCCTGGGAATCCGGGAAGGCGACCTTGTCCGGGTAACGTCGCGGCGGGGCCGGATCGAGGTCCCCGCCCGGGTCAGCGACATACGGAAGGGGACGGTCTTTGCCCCCTTCCATTACGGCTACTGGGACCGCGGCGGAGCCCCCGGCGAGCGTCCCACCGCGGCGAACGAACTGACGCTCACCGAATGGGACCCGGTCTCCAAGCAGCCGGTCTTCAAAAATGCGGCCGTCCAGGTGGAGAAGATCGGCGACGCGGACGGCCCCGCCCCGGCTCCCACGACGGCGGCGTCGCGCCCGGCGGCCGGAACCGGCCAGCGGCTGCGGCCGACCACCGGCGGCAGCGCAGCCGAGGCCTCGGAACACATCCGCGCCGCCCCGCCGCCCACGTTCCCGGAGGCAGTCAAACCCGGGCCGCCGGCCATGGGCGCCTCCTCCGGGACGAGCGGGCGGGAGGTCCGGCGATGAACCTCAGCATCTACCTGGGCATGCTCCACCAGGCCGAAAACACCCTCGCGGAATCTTTCCGCCAGGTCGCCGAGGGCCACGGCTCCGAACCCGACGTGCATTTCCTGTGCCAGACGCTGGCCCGGCAGTGCGAGGAACACGGGCGGCTGCTGCAGCCCATCGCTCAGCGCTACGGAGAGGATCCCTCCGACGCCGAGCCGGAGCGTCTCCACGCCGAGGGCCTGTCCAGCACACGGGAGGGCCCGGTGGGGCTCCTGCGGGACCTGCAGGACCTGTACCTGCTGGCGAGCCTGGTGGACGTCACCTGGACCATGGTCAAGCAGGCCGGCTCGGCCCTCCGCGACCGGGAACTGCTGGACGTGGTGTCCCGGTGCGACGGCGAGACGGCAGTGCAGTTGCGGTGGCTTCAGACTCGGATGAAGCAGGCCGCGCCCCAGGCACTGATCGCGGCGCGCTGACCGCGCCAGGCCAGCGGCGGGACGGCGGCGCGCTGACCGCGCCAGGCCAGCGGCGGGACGGCGGCGGGCTAGCAGCGGCGGCCGGCCAGCTAGGACCCGCCGGCTAGGACGCGCCGGAATCCTCCGCGACGGCGGCGCGTTCGATCCGTTCGCGCTGCCGCTCGATTTCCTTCTCGCCCTCGTTCTCGGCGTCGTACAGTTTCGCGTTGCTGACTTTGAGCTCGAGCATCAGCGCATCCAGTTTCAAGTGCAGCGCGGCGGTGTCCCGGTTCTGGGTGTTTTGAATGATGAACACCATCAGGAAGGTGACGATCGTGGTGCCGGTGTTGATCACCAGCTGCCAGGTGTCTGAGAACTTGAGCAACGGGCCCGTGCACGCCCAGACCACAAGCACGGCGACGGCCGCACTGAAGACCCAGGCATGGCCCAGTACCCTCGCAGTGGCTGTGGTGAACCGGGTAAATACATCGGGCCGGTCATCATCGTGGGCTTTACCCATTGCTGAACCCTTTCGCCGTTACTCCGTGGCCGGTTGGCTTTGCGGCCCGCGGGCCTGGGCCCGCGGTATGACCAGTGTGGCACCGGCTGCACTGTTTTGGCCGACGGCGCCACAAACTGGGCCCACCGGGCGGCCGGGCGGGAATGCGGGAGGGCCGGGGGTCAGGAAGCAGGCGCGGCGGTGCCCCGGTCGTCCGGAATCATCGACCACATGGTGGCCATCCGCACTGCACCCTCGGGCACCTGATCAGGGTCCTCGAGTTCGTAGTCCTTCAGGAGGTCGAAGAGCTTGTCATTAAGCTCCGTGCGCTGGGCCGGTGTCAGGTAGAGCAGGTTGCTTGCCAGGACCACGGAGGACGGGCCGTCCACGGCTTCACCGCGCTGGCGTTTCTCGTCCCGGGTCTTGGCGTAGGCGTTGACGCGCCGGCGGTAGGCGTCCAGCTCGAGGTCCAGCACGGCGAACTCGGGACTCGCCACGCCGCCTCCGGAGTTGATGGTGAAGTCAGTGCCGGCGGCTTTCCAGCGGCGTTCCCGGGCGTCACCGGCCGTAGCTGCCGGGGCCACGATGCCCCACTTCTGCAGGGCACGCAGGTGGTAGCTCATGGCACTGGGGGTCAGGCCGGTCTGGGCGGCCAGTTCGGTGGCGGTCCGGCTCACCTGGGTGGAATACAACTCGGAGATGACCTCCAGCCGGGCGGCATGGGCCAGGGCCCGGATCGCCTTCGGGTCGGTGATCTCGACCTTCTTTTCCGGGCGCGGCCTACGCTTGGCGGCCGGAGCGGCGGACAGTTCCGCCTTCGGGTTCTCTGCATTCACGTCTCAAGTCTACCGGCGTCCGCCAAACTATGAAAGGAATGCTTGACACTATGATTCGGAACCGGCTACTTTGTCTACTATGAAACAAACACTTCATAAAGGCAGTGGCTTCTCCGGCGGGCGCGCCCTCTGGCGCAACCGCGACTTCCTGCTCGCCGGAAGCTCCCGTTTCCTGGCTACGGCCGGGATGGGCGCCGTCGTCGTCAGCATCATGCTGCACCTGCAGAACATTGCCGCGACGGGACCGGCCGGGCCGTGGCTGGTGGCCGGTTACCTGCTGTGCTCGGCGCTGCCGCTGGTGCTGCTGGCGCCTTGGGCCGGAAGGCTTGCCGACACCCGGGATTCCCGGCTCCTGGCGACGGCGTCCTCTGTGGTCAGCGCTGCCGCCGTGGCTGGGATGGGGTTCGCCCTGCAGTACCTGGATAGCCCCGTTCCGTTGCTGTTCGCCCTGACGTTCCTGCTGGACGCGGCGCAGGCCGTGGCCGGACCCACGTGGCAGGCGCTGCTGCCACGAATTGTTGGCGAAGAGCGTACTCCCAGGGCGATGGGCACCATGCAGGCCACCATCATGATTGCCGGCATGGCCGGGCCGGCGGCGGGCGGCCTGCTGAGCGGCTGGGGCGGTTCCGGGCTGGTTTTCGGTGTGGCCAGCGCCTGCTACCTGGCGATGGGCGCCGGTGCCTTGCTGATCCGGACCCGGCGCGGCACCGCGGCGGAACTGGCCGGCCGGGAGGCGCCCGCGCTGCTGGACGGCCTGCGGCTGATCCGCGGCGACAGCCTGGTCTGGGCGCTGGTCCTCGGCGCATTGTTCTTCATCCTGGTGGGCGAGGCCACCAACGTGCTGGAAGTCTTCCTGGCCCGGGGCGAACTCGGTGCGACCGAGACCCAGTACGGGCTCTTGGCCGCGGCCTTCGGGCTCGGCATGGCCGCGGGCGCCGCGCTCGCCGGACGGATCCAGACCCCGCCGGCGCGGCTGCGGGTGCTGCTCGCGTCGATGGTCCTGACCTCGGCCTTCCTGGCGGTTATGGCCCTGGTGCCCACCGTGGGGCTGCTGTTCGCGGCCTACACGGCGATGGGCACGGCCTGCGGTGCGCTGAACGCGTGCTTCGGCGCGATCGCGATCCTGCGGATGCCGGAAAGCGGCCGGGGGCAGGCCATGGCGATCATCGGCGGCCTGACCCGCGCCGTTTCCATTGCCGCCCTGGCCATAGGCGGGCTGCTCGGCGCCATGCTGCCGATCCGGCTGAGCTTCCTCCTCACGGGGGTGGCCGGCGTGCTGGTGGCCCTTGCCGTGACCGCCTATGTGCTGCCCCGGTTCGGCCGGGACGGTGCGGCCGGCTCAGCCCGGCAGCAGGAACCCGTCGCGCACCAGGTTGCCGACTTCGTCGAGGAGCCGCTCACGGAACGCCCCGCCGTCGAAGCCCTCATACCCGCCCAGCAGGGCGTCAAGGGCGCCGATGATCTGCCCGACGGAGAGCTCGCCGTCGCACGCTGAGACGAAGCCGGCCAGCTCGGTACTGAGCAGGTTGGTGCGGCGGAACCCGGCGCCCTGCCGGAGCAGGATGACGCCGGGGTGTTCGGCGCCGGGGCGCTGGTGCCGTTCCTCGGTGACGTCATCGGCCACGAGCAGGTGCGCCGATTCGAGTTCGTGGGCGGCCAGCCAGTCCGCGCGTTCAACGGCTGCACCCAGGTGCGGGCCGGCAGGCTGCTCGATCGGGTGGGTGATCTCTTCAAACCGCCGCAGCACGGACCGGGTGCCGGCGGGGCGGCGCAGCCAGATCATGCCAAAGCCGATCCCCTGCACGTCGCGGGAGGCGAAATCGTCCAAGTACCCGGCGTAGGAGGCCTGGTAGAGCCCCCGGTCGCGGGCCTCAGAGGCGTCCTGCAGCCACGTCTCGGCGTATTGCTCCGGGCCCACCTCCTCGCGCTGGATGAACCAGGTGTCCACGTCCGGACTGGCCCAGCTTTGCGGCCGGTCAGCCCAGTCCGCCCCCGCCGGGATTTCCCAGTTGCCTAAAAGCTGGGCTGTTCCGCCCGGGGCGAGCACCGAGGGGAGGTCGCGGACCAGTGCGGCCACAATGTCATCGCCCGGCAACCCGCCGTCCCGGTAGGTGAACTGGTCCGCGGCGGTCTCGCCGACGCCCCGCGGGGTGATGACGAACGGCGGGTTGGAGACCACCAGCTCGAACTCCTCCCCGGCCACCGGGTCCAGCAGCGACCCCAGCCGCAGGCTCACCCGGCCCTCGAGCCCGGCCGGATCCAGGTGCAGGGCCGATGCGTTGAGCATGAGGTTGAAGCGGGTGAACGCCAGGGCGCGGGCTGAGATGTCGGTGGCCGTGACGTGGTCGGCGTGGTGCAGGAGGTGGAAGGTCTGGATGCCGCAGCCGGTCCCCAGGTCCAGGGCCCGGGCCACGTGCCGGCGCGCCGTGACCTGCACCAGGGTGGTGGAGGCCTGCCCGATCCCCAGCACGTGGTCGTGGCGCAACACCCCCGGACGCTGGTGGGCGGCGAGGTCGCTGGCCACCCAGAGTTCGGCGCCGCCGCCGCTGACAGTGCCTTCCGCCTGAGCGCCTTCCCAGCCGTACGGTCGCAGGTCCACCTTCGCCTGCACCAGGCCGTCAGCCGACGCTTCCACCAGTCCCAGCTGCAGCAGCCCGTCCGTGCCGATGCCCGGCAGGGCGGCGTCCAGCGTCGCGGCCGGCTGGGGTTCGGCCAGCAGCCACAGGCGGACGACGGCGGCGAGCGCCGCCGTCGTCCGCTCGCCTTCTGCGGCCGCTTCAGTGGCGATAAGGGCCGGGATCAGCTGGTCCCGGCCCAGGGCGGCGTGGGCTGCCGGGCCGAGCAGTTCGGCGACGCCGTCCACCGTGTAGCCGATGCTGCGAAGGTCCGCGGCGAGCGCCTGGAGCAGGTCCGGGAGGTCGCTGCGGGGAGCATCGGGGGTGTTGCCGGCCGTGAAAAGTGTCGATGGGGTCACCGGATAAGTTTAGGCGCGGCACCGCTCCGGGTGGTTCGCCGGAGGGAAGGTCCCGTCAGAGGTGCTTCTGCGCGTAGACCTGCAGCGCATCCCGGACGAACGCCGCGCCGGCCGCCCCGCCGTAGTTCGCGGCGAACCTCGGGTCCGCCACGTACATGTCGCCGAGTCCGGACAGGTACTCCTTGAGGTGCCCTGGGGGGCCGCCGGGTGCAGAGGCGGGCGTTCCAGGGATCCCGGTCAGCCATTCGACCTGGCGGCGGGCAAGGTCCTGCGCCTCGGGGCTGTCCGGGGCCGCACCGGACTCGGCGGCGGCCGCCCAGTCCCTGCCCAGCTGCACGGACCGCTGCTTCCAGGCCTCCTTTTCGGCAGGGCCCATCCCCCGCCACCACGCGTCACCCTGGGCGTAGGCCGCCTTGCCCCAGCGCTCCTCCACCTCGTCCTTGTAGCTTGTGTGGTCGAACCCGTCGAACATGTCTTCTGCCATGATGTCCCTTCCTGCCGTCAGTTCCGTGAGCGTGTGCTGGACCGAGGCGATCTGCCGCGCCAGCCGGTCCTGTTCCTGGTGCAGCCACTTGAGATGGCCGGCCAGCGCGGGCCCGGCTTCCTGCCCGCGGGCCAGGATGTCCGCGATCGCCGGCAGCCCCAGGCCCAGCTCACGCAGGAGCAGAATCCGCTGCAGGCGCAAGAGCGCGGCCTGGTCGTAGTACCGGTAACCGTTCTGGCCGGTGCGGCTGGGCTTGAGCAGCCCGACGCCGTCGTAGTGGCGCAGGGTCCGGCTGGTGGTCCCGGCGATCTTCGCAATCTGCTGCACTGACCAGTCCATGCGCCCCTCTGTTCCCAGCGGCTGGTCTTTCCGGCCGCTGTTTAGAGCCTAAATCTTGACGTAGCGTCAAGGTCAAGTGTCTTCCTGGCTGCCTGTGGGTCCGCTTTGCGAGCTAACCACACGGGCTGGCGGGGCCAGGCGTACGATGGGTCCATGCAGAGGCAGCAGCGATTTACCAGCCCTCGGCCGCGTACCGGCCGCACGGGCTTCTTGACGCGCGCCTAGACGCAGCCGCCGGGGTCCGTCCGGCACAGCGGTTGAGGGTGAATCCACCTCCCGCCCAAAACAGCCAAGGACCCCACCATGAAGACTTACCTCAATCTGCCCGCCCTGAACTCCGCCCTCGCCGTACGTGATCTGTCGGATCCCGACGCCGGCCCCCACGCCCTGCAGCTGTTGCTGTCCGATGTCATCAACGCCCTGGAGCGCCTCTGGGACATTCCCGCCGCAACCCACCGCCTCAACCCGCTGGTGGCGACCGCCGACAACTACGACCGGCTGGGCTACTCGCCCGGCGACGTCACCCGGGACTCCCGCTATTCCCGCCATGTCAGTCCGACGGTCATGCTTCGCAGCCACACCTCGGCGGGCGTCCCGGCCCTGCTGGACACCCTTCGGGACGAGCTGGGGCACTACGACCGGCTGCACGTCCTGCCGGGCCTGGTCTACCGGCGGGACGCGGTGGACCGCACCCACGTCGGCACACCGCACCAGGTGGATCTGTGGCGGGTGAAGGCCCGCGGGTTGCTCGGTCCCGCCGAGTTGCACGGCATGATGGCCGCCGTGGTGGAAGCGGTTATGCCGGCGGCCCGGTACCCGGATGTCCAGTGGCGCTCCACCCCGTCGGAACACACCTACACGGCACTCGGGCAACAGCTGGATGTACTGGTCACCCGTCCCGACGGCAGCCGTGAGTGGCTCGAGCTGGCCGAATGCGGGCTGGTGGCGGCGCGGGTGCTGCGCGGTTCCGGCCTGGACCCGAAGCGCTGGGCCGGACTCGCCCTGGGCCTGGGGCTGGACCGGGCCCTGATGCTGCGCAAAGGTATCGGCGACATCCGGCTCCTGCGCTCGGAGCACCCGGAAGTCCGCGCCCAGATGCAGGATCTGGAGCCGTACCGGCCTGTGTCGGCCATGCCGGAGATCCGACGGGACCTGTCGGTGGTGCTGGACGCCGCGGAGGACGCCGACGGCGAGCTGCTCGGCGATCTGGCCCGCACCGCGCTCGGGGCTGAGGCCGAGGTCCTGGCGGCGCTTGAGGTTGTGGCGGTCACCCGGGCGGCGGAGCTGCCGGCGTCGGCCGTCAATCGCCTCGGCCTCGGTCCGGGGCACGTGAACGCACTCGTCCGGCTGACCCTGCAGCCGCTGGACCGGACCCTGACGGACCGGGAGGCGAATGTGCTCCGTGACCGGGTGTACCTGGCCCTGCACCGCGGGCCGCGGCTGGAGCTCATCGCCGGGTGACCGGGCGGCGGGCGGCGGCCGCCGCCGTCGGCGGTTCAGGAACGCCCAGCCCCAGCAGGTAAGTTGGAGGCATGCCTTCCGCTCCCCTGTTGCCGTCCCACACCCGCGCCGTCCGGCGCGTCCTCACCGCCGTCGTCGGCGTCGCCCTTGCGGCCGGCGCGGCCGGGTGCGCCGGCGGCGGCAGCATCGAGTCCGCCGACGTAAACGCGTGGAAGGCCACGGCCCTGCCGTCGGCCAGCGGGACCGTCCTGGCGGACGCGGGCAAGATCCTGGACCGCACGCCGATCGCCAAGGACGCCAGCGTCCCGGCCGGCAACTACACCCTGACGATGACCTGCGACGGCGGCGGCAAGGAATTCTTCGCCGTCTCCCTCGACGGACACCAGCTGACCGAGGCCGGAGCGGCCTGCAACGGCAGCCGGGAAACCGCGCGGATCAAGGTGCCCGCCGCTGGCAAGCTGCGGGTCAGCGCCTCGAGCGTGGACGCCCCGCTCATCTTTGCCTACCATCTGGTCCCCGCGGCGTGATGTGACTGGCGCGGGCCGACGCTGGGGCTAGGCTCAGGGCATGGTTGCTGCTGGGGGTAGGCACAAGGTCCGTGCCGTGACACCGATGGTCGTGCTGGCGCTCGCGGCGTCGCTGGGCCTGGCCGGTTGCGAGGTCGCGGACGACGTCGGGGTCCCCGGGACCGACATCCGCCCGTCGACCCGGGCCACCGCGCCGCAGCCGCAGCCCACGCAGGACCCCAAGATTGCTGCCAAAGCCAAACGGAACCAATCCGAGGTGGACAGGATTCTCGGAGCCCAGCCGGCGGACCTGATGATGGGGGCTTCTGGCGGGATCGGCTTCCGCAGCTCCATCCGACACGTCGACAGTGGCAAGTACTTCGCAACCGTTGCTTGCGCCGGGACACCCAACGCACTCCTGACCATTTCCCAGAACGGTCTCCGCGACGGCGGCACCCTGGACTTGAACGTCGAGTGCGGGAAGGCAGTCCAGTCCGCCGTGGAGCTGAAGTCCGGCCCGGTAACGGTGCAGGTGGTCAGGAACTCGACCGATCCCGGCCTTGGCGCCGCTGTCGGCTTCCGCCTCACAAACAGACCGCCGTCGTAGCGTCGCAAGCGCCGCGGGTCATGCGGGCTCTGTTCCGGCCGGCCGGCGCGGCTTAAAGTCGGAGTATGCCCACCGCGGGGTCCGTCCGGCCGCGGCGGCCGCGCATCATCGCCGCCGTCGTACTGATCCTTGCAGTCGGGGCCGCGCCCGGGCTCGCCGCCTGTGAGTATCAGTACGACGACGGTCGTCCCACCGGCCCTGCGACAGCGGCGGCCACCTACACGGACGCGGCACTTCCGCAGGATCCGGCCCTGAGCCGGCCGGTGACGGGGCCGGAGCTGAAGCGCTGGGTCGACGAGGTGCTGCCGGAGGGGCAGGGGCAGGCGTTCCATCTCGGGTACGGGATGCTCGACGCCGGTGCGGTGCGGAATGAGACCACCACCCAGCTGCCGAGCGGAACGTACTCGGTGGCCCTGGTCTGCCGGAGTTCGCGGCGGGTGTCCTTCACCATCCGGGACAAGGAGAGCGTGCTGGTGGACCTGAGCCTGCGGTGCACCTCGTCGCGCGTAAACGTGGTGCAGCTTGGTGCCGACACGGTGCTGCGGGTGCGGATCGAGGCGTTGGCCGCCGCGAACTTCGCTTACCGGGTGACGCGGATTTGAGCTATTTGCTGATCGTCAGCTCCGTGGCGGCGAGCGGCGAGTCAGGCGGCGCAACCGTCCGGGCAGCGCAAGGTCTCCGGATCCGAGGCGCAGTCGGCGCAATACAGCGTCAGCGTGCGGCAGCTGGGGTTGGAGCAGTTTTCGAACTTGCTGGTGGGGGCGGCACACCGGACGCATTCGCCGATGGTCTTGGCGTCCTCGCTGAACTCCAGGTGCATCCGTTTGTCGAAGACGTAGAGGGATCCTTCCCACAGGCCCTGGTCCTTGAACGCCTCGCCATACCGGACGATCCCGCCGTCGAGCTGGTAGACCTCCTTGAAGCCACGGTTCACCATCAGGCTGGACAGGACCTCGCAGCGGATCCCGCCCGTGCAGTACGTGACCACCGGTTTGTCCTTGAGGGCGTCGTACTTGCCGGAGTCGAGCTCCCGGATGAAGTCGTGGGTGGTGGCGACGTCGGGGACCACCGCGTCTTTGAACTTGCCGATCTGGGCCTCGAAGCCGTTGCGTCCGTCGAAGAACACCACCTCGTCCCCCGCCTGCTTCTTGGCCTCGACCAGCCGGTGCAGTTCCTCGGGGGCAAGATGCGTGCCGCCGCCAACGACGCCGTTCTCATCCACTTTCAGTTCGCCCGGTGCACCGAAGGAGACGATCTCGTCCCTGACTTTGACACTCAGCCGGGGGAAGTCCTCAGCACCGCCGTCGGACCACTTCACGTCGATGCCGTGGAAGCCCTTGTACTCGCGGGTGGTCTTGACGTACTGCTTGACGGCGCCGATTTCGCCGCCAACCGTCGCGTTGATGCCGTCCTTGGAGATGATGATCCGGCCGGTCAGGCCAAGTTTCTCGCAGAGGGCGCGCTGCCAAAGCCGGACGGCTTCCGGGTCCGGGAGCGGGGTAAAGCCGTAGAAGAGCACAATTCGATTCACGTGTTTAAGCGTACTGGGCGGGGCAAAACACGACGGCGGCTTCCGGGGCCGTCGGAGGCGACGCTGGCCCCGCGCCGTCGCGCCGACGGTCACAATTGCGTAAGCAAGCGGCCCAGCCGGACCCCGCCCCTGTTGCTGGCGGCGGGGCTGGAATACGCTCATCTCATGAGTCTTGACGCCATGGTTGAAGACACCACCCACCTCCTTGAGGTCTGGGTTGCCGGGTGGGCCGGTTGCCGGGGTTATGAGACACGCAGGGAGGGCCGCTTCCCTGCGGCGCTGCGGGCGGACACGACCCACGAATGGGAGTATTTCGCCCACGATCCTTCGGATTCCGAGTTCGCCGACCTGGCCGCCGTCACCGCCGGGGTTCCGGCGCGGATCCTCACCATCCTCACCACCGACGTGGAACGTTACACCGCGCTGGCGGAGGCCAACGGGCTGAACGTGACGTCGGCATCGCAGACCATGATGATCGTCGACATGGAAACCCAGGACGCCGAGGATCCTTGGCTTCCTGACGACGATCTGCGCTGGGTGCCATCGACCGCCGGCGGGGTTCACCACGCCGTCGTCTATGCCGGCGAGGAGGTGGCCGCCAGCGGGCGGGTGTTCGTCGCGGACCACACCGCTGTGTTCGACCAGATCGTCACCGAGCCGGGGTTCCAGCGGCGGGGGCTCGGCAGCTTCATCATGCGTGCCCTGGCCGCCCAGGCGTTTGAGCACGACGTCGAAAGCGGCCTCCTGCTCGCGTCCCTGGACGGCCAGCAGCTGTATTCGCACCTTGGCTGGACCACCGTCTGCCACGTACTGATGCTCTCCGCCTCCCACGAAGGCAGCGACCTCTCCGTCGGATAGGGCACGATCCGGCGCCGGTGTTGACCGGCCCGACCGCGGGGATTCTTGGCCGGGGTTCGGGGGCGATTTGAGGCCGGGTGAAACAATGTTGAAGTGAATCCACATGAGTCCCTGATCCCGTTGCTGGGCCGCGGCCCGGACCCGGAACAGCTGCGGCATGTGCGGACCATCCCGGCCCGGAAGGCCATCAACGAGCCCTGGCCGGAGTGGGCCCACCCCGATCTGGTCGAGGCCTACGGCTCACTCGGCATCCAGGAGCCCTACCGCCATCAGGTGCAGGCCGCCGATCTGGCGCATGCCGGAGAACATGTCGTGATCGCCACCGGCACCGCCTCGGGCAAATCCCTGGCCTACCAGCTTCCCGCGCTGGACGCCGTCCACCGCTCCGAGCTCCGCGTCCTGTCCGATCCGGGCAAGATCCACGACGACGGCGCAGTCACCCTGTACCTTTCCCCCACCAAGGCCCTGGCCGCCGACCAGCTGGCCGCGATCCGCTCACTCAACCTGCCGACGGTCCGCGCCGAAACCTACGACGGGGACACCGACCCGGCCTCCCGCCGCTGGATCCGGGACCACGCCAACGTCATCCTCGCCAACCCGGACATGCTGCACTTCGGCATCCTGCCCAACCATGCCTGGTGGGCCAGGTTCTTCCGCCGGCTGCGCTACGTGATTGTGGACGAAGCCCACAGCTACCGGGGCGTGTTCGGCTCGCACGTGGCCAATCTGATGCGCCGGCTACGGCGGATCTGCGCGTACTACAGCCCCGCCGGTTCCGGCCCCGGTCCGGTGTTCATTGCGGCCTCGGCCACCGCTTCCGACCCCGGGACCTCCTTCGGCCGCCTCATCGGCGCCCCCGTCCGGGCGGTGTCCGAGGACTGCTCGCCGCACGGCGCCACCACCGTGGCGTTCTGGGAGCCTGCCCTGACCGAGATGCGCGGCGAAAACGGCGCCCCGGAACGCCGGACCGCCGTGGCGGAAACCTCGGACCTGCTGGCCAACCTGGTCTCCTCCCGGATCCGGACCATCGCCTTCATCAAGTCCCGCCGCGGTGCCGAGACAATCGCGTCCATCACCAAGCGCCACCTCGAAGAAGTGGACCCGAGCCTGCCGCAACGGGTGGCCGCCTACCGTTCCGGCTACCTGCCCGAAGAACGGCGTGCCCTCGAAAAGGCGCTCCGGTCCGGGGAGCTTCTGGGCGTCTCCAGCACCTCCGCGCTGGAGCTTGGCATCGACATCTCCGGCCTCGATGCGGTCCTGGTCGCAGGCTGGCCGGGGACCCGCGCGTCGCTGTTCCAGCAGATCGGCCGGGCGGGCCGCGCGGGGCAGGATGCCATCGCCGCCTTCGTCGCAAGCGATGACCCCCTCGACACTTACCTGGTGAACCATCCCGGCGCGATCTTCGATGTCTCGGTTGAGGCCACGGTGTTCGATCCCTCCAACCCTTACGTCCTCGGACCGCACCTGTGCGCCGCCGCGGCCGAACTTCCCCTGGGCCATGCGGAGCTGGACCTGTTCGGCCCCACTTCTGAAAAATTGCTGGACCAACTCGTAGCCCAGGGCTACCTGCGCAAACGTCCCGCGGGCTGGTTCTGGACCCACCCCCAGAGCGCCGCGGCCATGGTGAACCTGCGGGCCGACGGCGGCGGACCGGTGAGCATAGTGGACGCGGACACCGGGTCCCTGCTCGGCACTATGGATTCCCCGCAGACCCATTACCAGGCGCACACCGGAGCCATCTACGTCCATCAGGGTGACAGCTACGTGGTGGAGGACCTGAACGAGGACGAGCACTGCGTTGTGGTGCGGCGGGCCAACCCCGACTACTACACCACCGCGCGGGACATAACCCAGATCGAGGTCCTCGAGACCCTCCGCACCACGCAATGGGGCGACGTGGCGGTGCATTTCGGCGATGTGAAAGTGACGACACAGGTGGTCTCCTTCCAGCGCAAGGCGCTCATTTCCAATGAGGTCCTCGGTGAGGAACCCCTGCAGTTGGGGGCCCGGGACCTGTTCACCAAGGCGGTCTGGTTCGTGATGGACAACCGCTCCCTGACCGGCGCCGGGCTGATCGAAGCGCAATTCCCCGGGGCCCTCCACGCCGCCGAACATGCCGCTATTGGTTTGCTGCCGCTGGTGGCATCCAGCGACCGCTGGGACATCGGCGGGGTGTCCACAGCTATCCATGCCGATACCGGTGTGCCCACGATCTTCGTCTACGACGGCCACCCCGGCGGGGCCGGCTTCGCCGAACGCGGCTACGACAAGGCCCGGGTGTGGCTCTCCGCGACGCGGGACGCCATCAAAGCGTGCGAATGCGAATCCGGCTGCCCGTCCTGCGTGCAGTCCCCCAAGTGCGGTAACAAGAACAACCCGCTGGATAAAGACGCCGCCGTCACGTTGATCGAAATGCTGCTGGCTGATGCGACGGACGAGATGGGCACGACGGTCACCGGGCCTGACACCCCGGCGCCGGCAGTCAGCCACCAGGCCTAGGCCGGCCGGTCGGGCACGGGCCGCCGACCACCCTGCCGGAGCCAGAGCGGCGGTGTTCCGCAGGGGACGGGGGGCGGCGTCGCCGCGCAAAACTATGAGAGCAGGCGGCCATGCGAGCCGGGCGGGCTCAGTTCCCCGGCACGCAGCACGCGCCGTCCCCAGCCGCCAAGGCCGGGCCCCGCCGGCCACGTAATGCTTCACGGCGGTGGCGGCGGAGGACCGGCCCGGGCAAGGCCGGTGGCCGCCCCGGCCAGCGTGCGGGAAAGCAGTTCCGTGCGGACCTGGACGGTGTCCCCGGATCCCACCGCACATTCCAGGACCCTCGCCTGGTGCCGGGCGGCCACGTCCGCGGCGACACTGCATGGTTCGCCGGAGGAGATCCCCCGTGCGGCGTCCGCGGCAGCCAGCGCCGCCAAATCAGCGGCCGACGCGGCCCGTGACGCCATCACCGCGGCTTGGCCCAGCGAGAGCACAGCGGCCATGATCATCAGCAGCAGCATTCCCAGGCCGAGGGCCAGGACGCTCCCGGCACCCGCTTCTGATTCCCCGGCGGGGGCGGGCATCAGGCGGCCCTTTCAAGCGCTGGGGCACGGGAGACAGGCGAAGCGGCCCCGGAAGATGCAGACACTGCGGAGGCGTCAGCGGACTCACCGCGCGCCCACGCCTTGGCGGTCAGGGTCCACGGCACAACCGGCGCCATGGCCCCGCCGACTGTGCCCGAGACCGTGACGCTGAGCCAGGCGCCGTCGGACGCCACCGTGGACTGCGCCGACTCACCGGCAAGCTGGCGCACGATGCCTCCGACGGCGGCAGCGTCGTCGCCGCGCGCGAGCGCCCGCGCGCCGGCCCGGGCCGCCTCTTCCAACCGAAGCTGCGTCAGCCCCGCGGCAGAACCGGCCAGCAACAGCCCCAGGACGAGAACGACGGCTGGAAGCGCCACCGCGAACTCCGCTGTGACTGCGCCACGGCCCGCGGACGCGTCCGCGCGGGCAGGCCTCGTCCGCCCGCGCAGGTTCCGGTTCTGCTCCAGCCCAAGCCGCCGGGCGCCCCGGCGGCAACGCACCGGGGGTGACTCCGCCCCCCGCCGTATCACGGCATGGCCAGCGCCGCGCGGATGAGGTTCAAAAGGAACCCACGGACCTCATCGCTGCGCATGATCAGCACCAGCAGTCCGGCGAACCCGACAGCGGCCAGCGTGGCGATGGCGTATTCAGCGGTTGCCATCCCGGTTTCGGAACCGAAAAGCCTTCTCCGCGCAGTGCTTGGCCGGGGAAGCTCCTGCACCGGAGCCGTCTGCCGGGCGCCCGGGTAGATCTCGTGCACGTCGGCGAAGCGCAGCCCGGAATAGTGGGCGTTTTCGGCACCGGTTTCAGTACCGGTTTCGGCACCGGTTTTGGTGCCTGGGGAGTTTTGATGGGTGGTCATGAGCTGTCCTCTCGGAAGGTTCCGGCACAGTTGCCGGCTGGTTCCAATCTCGCCCCGGCGGCTTCGGCTGGTAAGTGAGGAGGCGTGCCAAGTGGAAAAGTGCGGTTGTGGAGGAAGAGTCGTGTCCCCCCCGGCCTCAGGAACCGTGCGGCAGCATCGCGAGGAGCACCGGCACAATGCCCAGGCAGACGAAAGCCGGCAGCGAGCACAGCCCAAGCGGAACGACGAGTTTGACGCCCAGGGCTGCGGCCCGCCGCTCCGCCGTCCGAAACTGTTCACGGCGCAGCCGGGCGGCCTGGGAGTACAGGATCGCGGACGACGGAACACCCGTCAGGGCAGCAAAAGCGAGGGCGTCGCGAAGGCTCATCAGCCGGTCGGGGACGGCCTGGGAGCCCCGCCAGGCGGTCTCCCAGTCGGCCCCAATCGCGAGCGCCGACACCACCGGAACCAGGGGCCGGCCCAGCTCGGGAGAAGCCTGGCCGGCCACCAACTCAAGGGCGCGCCCCACCCCGGATCCGGCATCGAGCATGGCGCCGATCAGTTCCAGCATCATCGCCGGATCCCGGAGCCCTGCGTCCGGGTCCGGCCGACCCTTGCGCGCGTCCCCTCCAGGGATCGTGTGCGTCCTTCCAGGGATCGCCGGTGTCCCTTCAGGCGCGTGCAGACGAAGTTGCCGCCACCGCCGCCGCGGCCGCCGCCGGCCAGCCAGCAGCACAACTGCCGCGGTGGCCAGCAGGCCGGCCACGGCGAGGGCGCCGGAGGACATCACCACGGCCCTCCGGCCGCTGCCCGCACGAGGCGGGCCGACCAGATCCGGCCCGCCGCAGTGAGCACGATGCCCCCGGCGAGCGCCGCCATGCCCGCGGGGTTGCCGAGCAGAATGACGGCCGGGTCCACGCCCAGCAACACGCCGAGTCCGAGGCCCAGGAAAGGCAGCCAGGTCAGGATCCGGACGGTGGCCCGAGGCCCGGCGAGGGCGGTCTGTCGTGCGGCTTCGGCGTCGTCCTCGGCTTCCAGATGCGCGGCGAACCGGGTCAGCACATCGGCCAGCGGGCAGCCGCTGGCCTCGGCCACGTCGAAGCATGCCGCGAGTCCGTCCCAGACCCTGAGCTCCCGCCGGGTGCTGTCCGGGCGGGCGCCCCTCCCGGAATGCCGTGCGGCGCAGGTCCGCATGGCTGACGCAACCGGGGACCCACGCTGCGCCGCCGCCCGCGCCGCCGCCATGATCTCCCGGGAGACCGGGCTGACGCCGCCGCTCTTCCGCGCGGTTGCCCGCTCAGGCCCCTCACCTTCCGGCGGACCACCAGGCTGCTCCGGTTCACCGTAGAGAACCCAGAGATCCTCCCACAGCCGCGCGGGCGCGCGGCCGCCTGTCAGCAGCGCGGCCAGCTGCTGGACCACCGTGGTCATGGATACCTCGGCCGCGCCGCGGAGCTTTAGCAGCCGCCGCGGCAGGGAGCGAGGGCGCCAGCTGCCCAGCAGTGTTCCGTGCACCGCCCGGCCTGCCCCGGGACGGGAACCGCCGACGAGGGACCGGAGACGCCGCCTTGGCCCTTCCGCCGGTACAAGGGCCAACAGGATCGCCAGGACGAAGAGCCCCGTTAAAACCGCCGTCATGGCGCACCCGGGCTAGGCGCGTGCCGCGGCAGTCCGGCCTCGGCGGGCAGCTCCCCCGGGTCGAGGCCCAGCCGGAACGCCAGCTCCGGCCACGCCGGCCCGGCACGGAGCGCCCCCTGGTCTGCGTCGAGGGCCGATGACACAACGAGTGCGGATCCGGTGTCCCCCACCAGCCCAACAGACGCGACATGACGTCCCGCCGCTGTTCGCTGGAGGTGGACCACTGCGTCGAGCGCGCTGGCAGCCTGGAGCCGGACGGCGTCGGGCGCCATTCCGGCGAGCGCGCCCAGTGCCGTCAGCCGCGCGGGGACGGCCGCGGCGGTGTTGGCATGGATGGTGCCCCCGGCTCCCGTGTGCCCGGTGTTCATCGCCGCGAGGAGTTCACGGACCTCGGCTCCCCGGCATTCCCCGACCACCAGCCTGTCGGGCCGCATACGCAGCGCCTGCCGGACCAGCTCGCCGAGATCGACGGCGCCGCCGCCCTCCAGGTTGCTGTGCCGCGACTCGAGGGAGACCACATGGGGGTGGATGGGGTTCAGCTCCGAGGCGTCCTCGATCAGGACGAGCCGTTCTCCCGGGGCGCAGAGTCCGAGCAGCGTGGCGAGCAGCGTGGTCTTCCCCGAGCCGGTCGCACCGCTGACCAGGAAGCTCAAGCGCCGCACCACCATACGGGTCAGGACGTCCCGGATGTACGGCCCGAACATGCCGCTCCCGCCCAGCTCGTCGAGGGAGAAGACGGATTCGCGCCGGATCCGGATGCTGAGCAGGGTCCCGGCAGTGGAGATCGGAGGAAGCACGGCATGGACCCGGTAACCGCCGTCGAGCCGGACATCGACGCAGGGCGAGCCGTCGTCGAGCCTGCGCCCGCCGGCCGCGACCAGTCGGGAGGCCAAAGCACGGACCTGGGCCTCGCCGGTGAAGACGACAGGGGCTGGTTCGAGTCCGCGGCCGCGGTCCAGCCAGACGGAGTCCGGGGCGTTGACGAAGATGTCTGTCACGAACGGGTCGCGGGTGATCGGCTGCAGCGGTCCCAGGCCGTTCAGTTCCGCGCTGATGCTTTCGACGGCGGCCAGGGCACCGGCCGTGCCGAGAAGCCTGCCGCTCGCCTGCACGGCGGCCGCCACCCGGGAGGCGGTGACCGGCCCGGCCTCGGCCATGACCGTTTCGCGGACCGCTTCGAGGAGCCGCGCATCCACCCTGGGCGGCAGTCCGCGTTGGCGCCGGCGGAACCGCGGGCCGTCCGCGTCCGTAGGAGCCGGCACGTCCGGGCTCACGGGTATCCGTCCGCCGAGAAGGCCAGCACAGCTTCGGTGAAGTGCCGCACACTGCGCCGCCGGCCGGCGTCCAGCAGCCGTCCTTGTTCCGTGGCGGCGGCTGTGCCCCGGATCTCCGGCATGATCGCCCTGGCCGGAAGGCCCACGGCGTCGGAAATCAGCTGAATGTCCAGCGCCGCCCCGTGGTTGGCCCTGACAACCAGCGAGGTATCCACGGGCGGAAGTTCGGGCACCAGACGCGCGGACGCCACCGCCGCCCGGAGCTGGGCTGGCAGCACCAGGAAAATCCGGTCGCACTCCCAGGCGAAGGCACGCAGGATGTCCCGGCCGCGCCCGATGTCCAGCAGAACCAGTTCATAGCCGCGCCGGGCCGCGTCCAGCACGCCGGACACGGCGGCCGGATCGACACCCCCGGGCCGTTGCCTGGTGCCTGGCCAGGACAGGAACGAGAAACCGCCGGCCTCGGGCAGGGCCGCGTACAGCTGGTCCGGATCAATGCTGCCGCTGGCCTCGGCGAGATCGGGCCAGCGAAGCCCGGGCACGTCCTCGGCGGCGAGGGCCAGTTCCAGGCCGCCGCCTTGAGGATCCGCGTCGATCAGGAGCACGCGTTCCCCCGCCCCTGCGGCGGCTTGGGCCAGCCAGATCGCCGCCGTCGTGGCTCCGGCGCCGCCACAACCGCCGGTAATACCCATCACGTGGCCGCCGGGATCCGGGGCATCGGAGCGGCTCAGGAACTCCGCGAGCCACGTCCCAGCGTCGGGCAGCACGGCAACCCGTTCGGCCCCGATGGCCGCGGCCAGCTCCCACAGACGTTCCCCATCGCCGCTCAAGCCCACCAGCACGGCCGGGGCACGCCGGGGGACCGGCAGCTCAAGGACGTCGCTGCCGACGAGCACGGCACTGGCCGCCTCCCACAAGGGGCCCGCCTCCCCGGCGTCCCGGGCCACACTCAATTGCCGGCCGGCCGCGGCCACGATGCGCTCCACCTCTGCCCGCAGGACCTCGGACGCCGTCACGAGGAGGGTCTCCACCGGACCGTCCGGCGGCCCGTGCTGCGGCGTACCGCCGGGGAAGGGCTGCCGGGGCGCGGGCTCTGGCCGCTGATGCCTGCTCATGCCACCACTCTGATGGCACAGACTGCCCCAGCCACCCCACAGGTGCGGCTATGTGGACAACTCCGGCAGCAGTCACCCAGCCGGTCCGCCACACCCCGGCCGGTCCGCTGCCGCCCCAGAGACAGGGCAGAATTGAGCCTATGTACCTGCTGCTCGCCGCCCACCCCGACGGCGCAGCCCTCCACCAGCTCACCGCGGAGGGGGCGCCCGACCCGTCCGCCCCCGGTCCCCGCCTCGTCAGCGCCACCGACCTGCCCGGCGTCGTCCGCCAACTCGAACGGCACCGTCCGCGCTGGATCTGGCACCGCACCCAGGACTGGTATCCCGCCCTCCTGGCCGCCGGCGTCGAACTGGAACGCTGCTATGACCTGACCCTGTGCGGCGCCATCCTGGCCCACTCGGAGTTCACCGCACACACCGAGTACGCCCGGTCGGCCGAGAAACTGACGCAGGACGACGACGTTCTCCAGCCGCCGCGGTCCCTGCAGCCGCCTCCCCCGCCCGCGGACCAGGGGGCCCTGTTCGACGCCCCGGGAGCACGCACCGCACCGCGGCACTCCCCTGACGAACTGCGCGCCGAATACGCCGCACAGCAGCAGGCCCTGGCCGCGGTCGCCCCGGAAGGCGACCGGCGGAAGCAACGGCTGCAGCTGCTCCTCGCCGCCGAATCCGCCGGAGCCATGATCGCCGCCGAGATGCAGCACACCGGGGTTCCCTGGCGTGAGGACCTGCACGAACGGATCCTCGCCGACTACCTGGGCCCGCGCCCGCCCCAGGGCCACCGTCCGGCGAAGCTGGAGGCCCTGAACGCCGAGCTGCGCCATCTCCTGCAGTCCCCGGCGCTCAACCCGGACTCCCCGCAGGATCTGATGCGTGCCCTGCACCGGAACGGCATCGAGGTGAAAACCACACGCCAATGGGAGCTGAAGGAATCCACCCACCCGGCCATCGAACCCCTCCTCGCCTATAAGAAACTCGCCCGGCTGCACGCGGCCAACGGGTGGGCCTGGCTGGACGCCTGGGTCAGGAACGGCCGCTTCCAGCCCGAATACGTGGTGGGCGGAGTGGTGTCCGGGCGCTGGGCCTCCCGGGGCGGCGGTGCGCTCCAGATCCCCCGCCAGATCCGGGGCGCCGTCCACGCCGACCCGGGCCACAAGCTGATCGTGGCCGACGCGTCACAGCTGGAGCCCCGCGTTCTGGTGGCGCTGGCCCAGGATTCCCGGATGGCCGAGGCAGCCCGGGACAAGGACCTGTACGCCGGTATCGCCGCGCAGGGCTTTGGCGGCGACCGGGCCAAGGCGAAGGTCGCGCTGCTCGGTGCCATCTACGGGGCCACCACCGGCGAGTCCGGGCGGCTGATGCCGCAGCTGGCCAAGACGTATCCGCGCGCCGTTGGCTACGTGGAGCAGGCTGCCCGCGACGGCGAGGCCGGCAGGACGGTCACCTCGCGGCTTGGCCGCAGCAGCCCGCCGCCCTCGGAGGGGTGGCTGCGCAGCCAGCAGTCCGCCACCGCGGAAGAACAACGCCGGGCCGAGGCGCTGGCCCGGTCGCGCGGCCGGTTCACCCGGAACTTCGTGGTGCAGGGATCCGCCGCGGACTGGGCTGCCTGCTGGCTGGCCGAACTACGACGCCGGCTGCGCACCCTGCGTGCCGAGGGCTCGCCCGCCGGCGAACTCGTTTTTTTCCTGCACGATGAGGTGATGGTTCATTGCCCGGCCGGGGCCGTGGACGTTTGCACCCGGGTCATCGAGGAATCCGCGGCCGCCGCGAAGGAACTGCTGTTCGGCAGGATCCCGGTGGAGTTCCCCGTGAGCATCGCCGTCGTCGACTCCTATGACAACGCCAAATAGCCGCCCCGGACGCCCGGGGTAACGTACCCGCCGGTAGCGTTGCGGCGGCTCCGTGCACCCGGATACCCTCGAAAAGCCCCGGCGACAGATCCCGTTTGTTCCGGCGCGCAATGCAACGAAGCAGGGAACCGGGGAGGCAGCAGAGTGGCTGGCGTATTCGAAATTGCAGCGGCCGGAGACGAGTCGTATTTCTTCAGGCTCACGGCCGCGGACGGAACGGTGGTGGCCGTGTCGCCGCTTTTCGATACCGTCAAGGGGGCCGCCGCCGGCATCACCGCGGTCCGTGAGAACGCCGCCACCGGGCATATTGTGGACCGGTCCCCGACGCGGCCGTAGCCGCGGGTGCAAGCCCAGTCTCCTAGACGTCGATCCCGTGCAACCGCGTGCGGTCCCAGCGGACGGACCAGCCCAGCTGGTCGAAGAGCTGGTTGAGGATCATTCCGGTGAAACCCCAGACCACCACACCGTTGACGGTGAAGGCCGGGCTCTGGAACGTCTGGCCGGCCCGGCTGACGGTGGCCATTACCCGGTTGTCGGGGTCCAGCAGGTCCCGCACGGGCACCCGGAACACCTGCGAGGATTCGCCGTAGTCCACCACCCGCACGGGCGACTGGGAAGCCCACCAGCCCAGGACCGGGGTCACCAGGAAATTTCCCCGCGGCAGCGCCAGCTCGGGCATGGCACCGAGGACCTCCACCCCGCGCGGGTCCAGTCCGGTCTCCTCTTCAGCCTCGCGCAGGGCGGCCTCGATGACGGATTCGCCGGGGTCGATGCCGCCGCCGGGGAAGGCGACCTGGCCGGGGTGGTCGTCGAGGGTCTGCGCCCGCTGCAGCAACAGCACGTCCAGGTCCGCCGGCGCCAGCAGCTTCACGGAGGTCGCAGGGACGTCATCGAGCGAGCCGAACAGCATCAGCACGGCGGCCCGCCGCACCCGCTCGCCGGGCTCCACCGCCAGCTCGCGCCACCGCGGATCCGGTGCCGGCGCCGTGCCGGCCCGCACCGCGGCCACGAGGTCTATCAGGTCCTGGCGGGCGGTCATCGTGGCTTCTTCTGTGATTCCATGCGGATTTCCGCCGCGCGGTGCGTTTCGGCGAGCAACTTCGCCAGGAGTTCCTCCTGCCCCGGGGCCAGCTCGTACTTCAGGAGTTTCCATGCCTTGTCCGGGTCCGTTTCGCCGGCACCGTAACTCGGGCACCAGTTCGCGACGGCACAGGCGCCGCACGCCGGTTTGCGCGCGTGGCACACCCGCCGGCCGTGGAAAACGACGCGGTGCGACAACATGGTCCAATCCCGGGGTTCGAACAGTTCCGCGACGTCGGCCTCGATCCGGACCGGGTCCTCCGAATCCGTCCAGCCGAAGCGGCGGGCCAGCCGGCCGAAGTGGGTGTCCACCGTGATGCCGGGCACGCCAAATGCGTTACCGAGGACAACGTTCGCCGTTTTCCGTCCGACGCCGGGCAGCGTCACCAGGTCCTCCAGGCGGCCGGGCACCTCGCCGTCGTAGTCGTCGACGAGCTTGGTGCCCAGCGCCATCAGGTTCCGTGCTTTGGCCCGGAAAAAGCCGGTGGGTTTGATGATCGCCTCGAGCTCGGCCGGCTCAGCCTCGGCCATGCTCCGCGCGTCCGGGTACCGGGCGAAGAGCAGCGGCGTGATCTGGTTGACCAGCAGGTCCGTGGTCTGGGCGGACAGGACAGTCGCCACCACGAGTTCAAACGGGTTACGGAAATCCAGTTCCGCGTGCGCGTAGGGATACTGTCCGGCCAGTTCCTTGTTGATCCGGCGGGCACGGCGCTTGAGCCCCAGCGCCGTCTCCCCATCCGCCCCCGGGCCGGGTTTCGCGCTGCCGGAGCCCGCGCCGCCGAGTGCGGTGGCCACGGCTCCGCTAGCCGCGTTCGATGTTGCTGAGGTCGCGGAGCACGCCGACGCGGCCGTCGGTGTGCTGGACCAGGAATTCGTGGCCGCGGTCCTCGAGGGCCAGAACCCAGCCCCCGGGCTCGATGACGAAGGCCGGGGCGCCGCTGCGTTCGTCGACGGCAGTACGGGGCTGCGCGACGGCGAACCAGAACGCCTCGTAGGCCGGCTGGGCTCCCGCTTCCGGGCGCTGTGCCGGGTCGACGGTGGCGCCGATCGGTTCCTGCGACCGGACCTGCGGGGTGAGGGCGGTGGGGGCGTCATGGGCCGCGGCCGGGGCGGACGACGACGTTGCGGCCGGGGCGCTCGCGGCCGACGCCGGAATACCGGCCGCCTGGGTTTCCTCCGGACGCGCGGTCTGCGGCGCGGTCTGGGCGGCGGTCTGCGGGGTGGGCGCCGCAGCCTGGGCCTGCTCGGCGGCGGTGCCGGAGGCAGCGCCCTGCCCGGCCGGAGCCTGAGCGGCCGGAGCCGGAGCGGGGGCCGAAGTGGCAGCTTGGGTCTGCTCCGCGGCGGGAGCGGAGTCCTGTCCGGCAGCCGGGGGCGCGTAGGCCGCCGTCGGCGTCGGGGACACGGACGGCGTGGAGGCCGCCGTCGGCGTCGCGGAGGCGGACGGGACGACGCCGTTCGCCTGGGTCGCGGGCTCGGCACCGGCGGGGCGGGCGTACGGGGAGGCGGCCGCCGCACCGGCGGAGGCTCCGGCTACACCGGCGGCTGATCCCGCTGCCGTCCCGGCGGGGGTTCCGGCTCCGTAAGGTGCTTCCTGGTGATCGCGGGCCCCGGAGTCACGCGAGGCAGTCTCCGGGTTTTCGGCCTTTTTGCCCGGCGTGACGCGTTTGGCCCATCCGGCCAGCGTGCTGCCGCCGTCCTTGGGCTTCCCGGCGCCCGCGGCCTTGGGCTCCTTGGGTGCCCGGGGCTTGCGGACCGGCTGCGCGGCGTCACGGGCCACGATGTGGGCGGGAGCCTCGGCGCGGTGCAGGAAATCACCGGCGAGGCTGGGGAACAACCGCGCGAGCACCGTGGCGGTGAACAGCCCCAGGGCGCCGATCAAGCCAAGCAGGAGGCTCGGCACAAAGGCGCCGGCGGTAGCCAGGAAGAAGAACGCCAGGCTGAAGGACGCCACCACGGAGCCGAACTGGTCAATCGAGAGGGACCCGACACGGATTTTTGTGCCGGGGCTGACCCGGCGGGCCACGAAAAGGGCCGTGACGATGACGGGCAGCAGGACTCCGAGGCCCAGGAAAAAGAGGCTGCCCAGGTTCCAGAGGTTGTACCGGACCGCGAACATCGGGATCAGGGAGGCGATGAAGAGCACCAGGGTGGACCCGAATACGGTGAGGTCCCGGACGGTGAACGGGCCCAGCACGGCCTCGTTGTTCCTCGTGTTCGGTTTGTCCACCGTGAAGCGTGGCTGCTCCCCGCGCTTTTCCCCCCGTGCCTCGGCCGGGACCGGGCCGGACTGGCCTGCCTGGCCGTCGTTGCGGGAGGGCGTGTGGAGCTGCCCGTTGCTTTGCTCGTACATTCTGTTCTCCTTAGCGTGGCCGCACCCTGGACGGTGCCGCCTAACGGCAGGCGAAAAAAGGACCGCCAGCGGTCCTGTCGCCCCCATCGGATGTCACAACTCCATCTCAGCCTAGCCAAGTGCAGGACTGATCACTAGCTGCCCGGCCGTCACTCCAGCACCGGCGCTGAACCCTTTCGCCCTGCGCTTAAACCGGCTGTCCGGGCGGCGGGTGTCCGCGTTTTGGGGGGCGCCCGCCATTCGGCGCTTAATAAACACCGTTCACGGTTCCTCGTGTGACGGGGCACACGTTCTGTCAGGGCCACGCGTTAGGGTGTATTTCGGAACAGCTCCTCGCGGTACGGCCGTGACCAGCCGATGCCCGACGACGCGCAGGCGGTCGGCATTGCGGTGGGCATGGACGTCCGTGCAGCACGGATCGATGAATGACGAGGTTCACCATGTCCCAGCAGCCCCAGGGCTCCACCACCACCACCACCACTCCCCGCCAGGGCGACGCCTTCGAGAACCTCTCGCACGAGGACCGGAAGTTTGCCCCGTCGGCGGAGTTCGCGGCCAACGCCGTGGTCACCGCGGCGGACTACGCCGAGGCCGACGCCGACAGGCCGGCTTTCTGGGCCAAACAGGCCCGCGGGCTCTTGAGCTGGAGCAAGGACTTCACCCAGACACTGGACTGGTCCACGCCCCCGTTCGCCAAATGGTTCGTCGGCGGCGAGATCAACGCCGCGTACAACGCCCTGGACCGCCACGTGGAGGCCGGCAACGGGGACCGGGTGGCCATCTACTTCGAGGGTGAGCCCGGGGACACGCGCACCTACACCTACGCGCAGCTGACGGAGGAGGTCAAGAAGGCCGCCAACGCGTTTGAATCCCTCGGTGTGGCCAAGGGCGACCGGGTGGCGGTGTACCTGCCGATGATCCCCGAGGCCGTTATCACTCTGCTGGCCTGCGCCCGCATCGGCGCCATCCACTCGGTTGTCTTCGGCGGGTTCTCCGCCGAGGCCCTGAGGTCCCGGATCGACGACGCCGAGGCGAAGCTGGTGGTCACGGCCGACGGTACGTACCGCCGCGGCAAGCCCAGTCCGCTGAAGCAGGCCGTCGACGAGGCCCTGTCCCACGAGGGCAGCGGCGACGGGCACACGGTCCAGAACGTCGTCGTGGTCAAGCGCAACGGCCAGGATGTCGACTGGCATGAGGGCCGGGACCACTGGTGGTCCGACACCGTCGACGCCGCCTCGGCCGAGCACACTGCCATCGGCCACGACGCCGAGCATCCGCTGTTCATCCTCTACACCTCCGGAACCACGGGCAAACCCAAGGGCATCCTGCACACCACCGGCGGCTACCTCACCCAGGGCGCCTACACCCACAAGGCCGTCTTCGACCTGCACCCGGAAACGGACGTCTACTGGTGCACGGCCGACATCGGCTGGATCACCGGCCACTCCTACGTCGCCTACGCGCCGCTCCTGAACGGCGCCACCCAGGTGATGTACGAGGGCACGCCCGATTCCCCGCACCAGGGCCGCTGGTGGGAGATTGTGGAGAAGTACAAGGTCTCCATCCTGTACACCGCCCCCACCGCCATCCGCACCTTCATGAAGTGGGGCAAGGAGATCCCGGCCAAGTCGGACCTGTCATCCATCCGCGTCCTGGGGTCCGTGGGCGAACCCATCAACCCCGAAGCGTGGATGTGGTACCGGGAGGTCATCGGCTCCAACGCCGGCGCGCACGGAGAAACCAAAGATAACCCGGCACCGATCGTGGACACCTGGTGGCAGACCGAAACCGGCGCCCAGATGATTGCCCCGCTTCCCGGGGTCACCGCGACCAAACCGGGTTCCGCGCAGGTCCCGCTGCCCGGCATCGCCGTGGACGTCGTGGATGAGGCCGGCGAATCCGTACCCAACGGGGCCGGCGGGTACCTGGTGATCCGGGAGCCGTGGCCGGCCATGCTCCGCGGGATCTGGGGGGACCCGGAGCGGTTCAAAGAGACCTACTGGTCCCGTTTCGAGACGATGTACTTCGCCGGCGACGGCGCCAAGAAGGACGACGACGGCGACATCTGGCTGCTGGGCCGGGTGGATGATGTTATGAACATCTCCGGCCACCGGCTCTCCACCGCGGAGATCGAGTCCGCCCTCGTCTCCCACCCGGCCGTAGCGGAAGCCGCCGTCGTCGGAGCCGCCGACGAGACCACCGGGCAGGCCGTCGTCGCGTTCGTCATCCTGCGCGCGGACGCCGTCGACTCCGGCGACGCGATGGTCCAGGAACTCCGCAACCATGTGGGCAAGGAGATCGGGCCGATCGCCAAGCCCCGGACCATCCTGGTGGTGCCGGAACTGCCCAAGACCCGCTCCGGAAAGATCATGCGGCGCCTGCTCAAGGACGTCGCCGAAGGCCGCGAAGTGGGCGACGCCACCACCCTGGCCGACAACACCGTGATGGCCCAGATAGCGAGCTCGCTCAAGAAGTAGCCCGCGCTCAAGGTCTAACGCATAGGCCGTCGGCCCCCTGGGCCCCCACCAGCCGGTGGGGGCTCAGCCGGCGGGGGCGGCGGCCGCGGCAGGACACATCAGCGTCCGGCCGCGCCAACGCGGTACATTGGCAGGCATGAGCGAAGCCACCCCCTCGGACCCCGGCCGCGGCACAATCCTGGTCCTCAATGGTCCCAACCTGAATCTGCTGGGCACCCGCGAGCCGGAAAAGTACGGCACGGCCACCCTTGCCGACGTCGAACAGCTTGCCAAGGACGCAGGCGCGGCCCTCGGGTTCGCCGTCGAGTGCTTCCAGTCCAACCATGAAGGCGCGCTCATCGACGCCATCCACGCGGCCCGCGGCAAGGCCGTCGGCATCGTGCTGAACGCCGGCGCCTATACCCACACCTCGGTGGCGATCCGGGATGCCCTCACGGCCGTGCAGGTGCCCGCCGTCGAGGTCCACATCACCAACGTGCACGCCCGTGAACCGTTCCGGCACCACTCCTACCTGTCCGATGTCAGCAAAGCCGTCATCGCCGGCGCCGGCGTCCTGGGTTACCGTTTCGCCGTCGAATACCTCGCCGAACTGAACGCGCCCCGGGGCTGACCATGGCCCCGGATGCCGGGCCCACCCGGACCTCGGACTGGTACCGGCACTTCGGTACCGTCGACGCGCCCGGCAACTCCGCCTGCTACGCGGAGTGGTCGCTGGGCATCGCCGACGATCCCGCGCTGCTCCGGCGGATCGATCAGTGGCCGCACAACAAACGCCAGCCGCTGCTGATGCTGGCGGCCGCCCGCTTCCTGGGCGCCGGGATCAGCCCCTACCCGGAGTTCCGGCAGTTCCTGGACCGTCACTGGGGCGCCGTCTCCCGGACCGTCCTCGCGCGCTCCACGCAGACGAACGAGGCCGGCCGCTGCGCCGCGCTCCTGCCGTCCCTGGCGCGGATCGCCGCAGCGGAGCGCCGGCCACTGGCCCTGATCGAGGTCGGCGCGTCGGCCGGGCTCACCCTGTACCCGGACCGCTACGGTTACGAGTTCGACGCCGGGCCCGGTGCCCTGACGCGCCTCGATCCTGCGGGCGCCGCGGCCGGGACCTACCCTGTCCTGCGGTGTTCCACGGCCGGCCCGGTGCCTTTGCCAGCCGTGCTGCCGGAGGTGGCCTGGCGCGCCGGGATCGACCTCAATCCCCTGGACATCCGGAACGCCGACGACGTCGCCTGGCTGGAGGCCCTGATCTGGCCGGAGCAGGACTTCCGCCGCCAGCGGCTGCGCCAAGCGATCAGCGTCGCCCGCGCAGATCCGCCCCTGCTGGTCGCCGGGGACCTCAACGAACAACTCGTGGCCCTGGCGGACCAGGCACCGCCGGACGCCGCCCTGGTGGTATTCCACAGCGCCGTGATGGCCTACCTCGACGCGGAGAGCCGGGAGCGTTTCCGCGACACGATTGGCCTGCTGGCAGCCGACCGCGGCTGCCACTGGATCTCTAACGAGGGCCACATGGTGATCGTGCAGGCCGACGGCTCCAGCGTGGTGCCGGAAATGGACGAATCGCGTCTGGGCGGCCGCTTCCTGCTGCTCGAAGACGGGCTGCCCGTGGCGATCGCCGGACCGCACGGCCAAAGCCTGGAGTGGATCGAAGCGCCTGCGGGCTAAGGTGCGGCTACGAACACCTCGCGGCTATTTCTTGATGCACTGACCCGGCGAAACGGCGGTGCCCAGCCCGGCAGCGCGGGCGGCGACGGGGGCGAGATCATTCATGGTGATGGCGAATCCGAGCGAGGGTTCAGAGGTTGACTTGGCGAAGACGACGCCGGCCACCTGCCCGGACGTGGTCAGCAAGGGGCCGCCGGAGTTGCCCGGCTGGACGTCGCCCGCCAGCCGGTAGACGTCCTCGGCGGCGGCGTTGTTCCCGTAAATATCCGGGACCAGGACGGTGGTGATGTCGCGCACGGTTGCCGGCTTCGACTGGAACGGACCGCCGTGCGGGTAGCCCGCGAAGGCGGCCGGGCTGCCGGCGGGCAGGTCCTGGCCCATGGGCAGCGGAGCGGAGGGCAGTCCGTCCACGGCCAGCACGGCGAGGTCGTGCCGGCTGTCGAAGTAGACCACCCGGCCGGGAAGCGCCCCGCCGCCGGGGACCTCGACCACAGGCTCCGGCACGCCGGCCACCACGTGCGCGTTCGTCACGACGCGACCTGGCGAGACCACAAAACCGGTGCCGGTCTGGTTCTGGCCGCACTGGTACGCGGTGCCGGCGATCTTCAGTACGGAAGCGGCGGCTTTGTTCAGTGCCGGGGTGTCGGTGCTGGCATCCGGAACCGGCACCGGCCGGCTGCCGACGCCTCCCTCGAACAGGGTGGGGATACCGTCCCCGATCACGGCCGACCGCAGCTGCGCCATGGACGTCTTCAGCGGCGTGGGCGTGACGCCGTCGATGAAGCCGATCACCTTCGAATCGGCAAGCTGCTGGGACACAAAAGGAACACCCAGGGCGCTGATGCTGAACGCCAGCATGGACATCACGAGGGCGGACACCGCGAGGTTGACCCCGCCGCCGACCACCCGGTCGACCAGGCGGAGCGGGCTGATCCGGACGACGCTGCGGATCCGCCGGCCGATCATGGTGCCCAGCCCGTGGCCCAGCATGATCAGGAGCACGGCCGTGGCGATGATCGCGGTGAGGCGCCAGCCCGGGTCGTCCACGAGGTCGCTGACGATCGGCACGGACATAAAGGCGGCCACGGCACCGGCGGCGAAGCCCGCGATGCCGCCCAGCGTCACCAGGAAGCCGTTCCGCAAGCCGTAGATCAGGTAGGACAAGAGCGTCAAAATCAACGCCAGGTCCAGGATGGTCAAGCCGAACACCGGGGCTCCTTAGGGACTGGTAGGTCCCTTATTCTACCGGCGCAGGCTGACTGTTTGTCGGGGCCGGGTTCCGGGCTGGACGGGGCGCGGGCGGTGATGACGACCGTGGCCGGATGCGCGGCCCGGGACGGGGCCGGCCCGTCACGTGCCCGCCGCAAAGCGCGTTTCGGTGCCAAGTACGTCACAGAAGCCGCAAAATTCTGAAACAATGGCTGAAGCGCCCCAGCCGACACAGTAAGTCAGGAGATTTCATGGATATCGAGGTATTGCGCCGCGCACCCCTTTTCGCCACGCTCGACGACGAGGCGTTCCGTCTGCTGACGGACGAACTCACCGAGGTGGACCTCTCACGCGGAGCCTCGGTTTTCCGGGAAGGCGACCAGGGTGACCAGCTCTACTTCATCGTCTCCGGCAAAGTGAAGCTTGGCCGCACCTCCCCGGACGGCCGCGAATCGCTGCTGGCCATCCTCGGCCCGGGTGAACTGTTCGGCGAAATGGCCCTGTTCGACCCGAGCCCGCGGACCGCCACGGCCACCGCGGTCTCCGAGACCCGCCTGGCCGGGTTGAAGAACGAGAGCCTCAACGCCCTGCTGCGGACCCGCCCGGAGGTTTCCGCACAGCTGCTGCAGGCCCTGGCCCGCCGCCTGCGCCGCACCAACGACTCACTCTCCGACCTCGTCTTCTCGGACGTTCCGGGACGTGTGGCCAAGGCGCTGCTGGATCTGGCCGACCGCTTCGGCCGACCCGCGACCGACGGCGTGCTGGTCGCCCACGAGCTGACCCAGGAAGAGCTGGCCCAGCTGGTCGGCGCCTCCCGCGAAACGGTCAACAAGGCCCTCGCCGAGTTCGTCCAGCGCGGCTGGCTGCGCCTCGAGGCCCGTGCCGTTGTGATCCTCGACATGCAGCGTTTGCGCCAGCGTTCCCGCTAGGCCCACTGCGCCTGTAGGCATACGAAGGGCCGGCTCCGAACGATCGGAGCCGGCCCTTCGCTGTATCCGGACTTGTGCTGCGTTCTACCGTTCGCGCTGCGGTTCCCCCGCCACGGTCTTGGCGGCTTCGACTTCGAGCATGAGCCGGCCGTCCTCTTCCACCAGGGTCGGCTGGTAGGCGTGGGCCTTGCGCTTGTAGCTCAGGTAGGCGATGCAGCCGTTGGCTGCGGCCATCTTCTCCAGCATGATCTCCGAGCCGGGTACCAGGAGCTGGCCGAGCGTCAGCCCCACCGTGTTCGGCTGGCCCACCTCGTCGCCGAGGACCGTCGTGTCACGGCCCTCCACGGCCTTGCGGACACACACCCACCGCGCCCACACGCCCTTACTGGCCAGCATCGAGGGCTGCTGGTTCATCGGGATGGTCGCAGCGAAGTAGCGGGTGTTGAAGCGGCGGTGGGCGAAGTCGGGGCTAAGCCAGTTCACCAGAGGTTTGAGCAGGTCGGTACGAACCGACAGGCCGCGCTTGGCAAGCACGTCGGTGAACGACTTTTCCTGGTCTGCCACCGCCTCGCGGGCGCGCATCCACTCGGACGTGGACGTGGCCTCCACGGTGGTGGACAGGTCCGGGCCGGCCAGCAGGACGCCCGTCTCCTCGAACAGCTCACGGATGGCGCCCACCACATGGCGGCGCGCCAGCCCGACGTCGGGCGTTCCCATCTGGTCGGCCCACCACTGTGGCGGCGGACCAAGCCAGCCGACGGCGTCGTCGTCGGAGGATTCGAGCGAGCCGCCGGGGAAGGCGAGCACGCCGAGCGGCGACGAGCCGGGCCGGTAACCCAGCCAGGTTTCCAGACCGGTGGGCGAATCGCGCAGCAGGACCACGGAGGACGCGAACCGGGGCGCCCGGGGGGTCCGCTCGCCGTGGTCAATCCAGCTGCGGGCGGCCTCCTCAAGATCCGGGGGGAGGACAAACAGGCGTCGTGCTAAGTGCGGCAAAGGAAGCGACCGGCCTTTAGGCGAATTCGGCGATCAGTTCGACCTCGACCGGGGAGTCGAGCGGCAGGACTGCAACGCCGACGGCGGAGCGTGCGTGCTGGCCGGCGTCGCCGAGGACTTTGCCCAGGAGCTCGGAAGCGCCGTTGATAACACCGGGCTGGCCGGTGAACGAGGGGTCGGAAGCGACGAAGCCGACCACCTTGACGATGCGGGTGACCCGGTCGAGGTCACCGATGACGCTCTTGACGGCAGCCAGGGCGTTGACGGCGCAGATCTCCGCGTAGCGTTTGGCTGCCTCCGGTGAGACGGTGGGCTCATCCGAGGCGGCCTCGGTGCCGCCGGAGACCTTGCCGGTCGCTTCCAGCTTGCCGCCGATGAAGGGCAGCTGGCCGGACGTGTACACGTGGTTGCCGGAGATCACGGCGGGGACGTATGCGGCCACCGGGGCGGCAACGTCGGGAAGCGTCAGGCCGAGCTCGGCAAGGCGTTGTTCGACGGCGGACGACGCGCCGGTTGCCGTGGCACTTTCGGCCGGGCCGGCGGTGCTGGCGGCCGGAGCTGCGGTGCTCACAGCCGTGGCCGGCGCCGCTGTTTCGGGGGTGGTCATTGCTAGTTCTTCTCCCGCTTCAAGTAGGCAACCAGGCCGTTTCCATCGGGGCCTGTAACAACCTGGACGAGCTCCCACCCGTCCTCGCCCCACTGGTCCAGGATCTGCTTGGTCGCGTGGATAATGAGCGGAATCGTGGCGTACTCCCATTTGGTCATGAAGTAAAGCCTAGTCCTTGCCGGTAAAGTGGAAAACATGGCGACTGGTAAGAACCCTTTATTCGACACGGCCACCACCCTCGGAAAGCTCATCCTTTTCCTGGGCGTGAGCGCGATTTGTGGTGTCCTCGTGGCGGGGCTGCTGGTCCCGGCGGCCGCCGTTTCCGGCAACGCCGCGAGCGGTTCGATCAAATTCTTTGAGACCCTTCCAGCGGAACTGAAGGTTGAGCCGCCGAGCCAGTCGACCAAGATCCTGGCCGCGGACGGCAGCGTCATCGCCAACCTGTACCAGGAGAACCGGACCCGGGTTTCGCTGGACCAGATGTCGCCGTACATCAAGGACGCGGTAGTCGCCATTGAAGACAGCCGCTTCTACGAACACGGCGGCGTCGACACCACCGGTATTCTCCGCGCACTGGTCAGCACTGCCCGCGGCAACAAGCAGGGTGCCTCGACCATCACCCAGCAGTACGTGAACAACGTCATCAACTCCTCCCTGGAGTCCGAGGGCAAGGGCGACAAGGTCCTGCTGAACGGTGTTAACAAGGGCGTCGGTGACAAGCTCCGCGAGATGAAGCTCGCCATCGCGCTGGAGAAGAAGTTCTCCAAGGAGCAAATCCTCGAGGGTTACCTCAACATCGTCTTCTTCAACCGTGACGCTTACGGCATCGAGGCTGCCTCGCGGTTCTTCTTCAGCACCTCCGCCAAGAACCTGACCCTGCCGCAGGCGGCCCTCCTGGCCGGCGTCGTGAACAGCCCGTCGTTCTACGACCCCATCACCAACCCGGACAACGCCAAGGTCCGCCGCAACCTGGTCCTCAAGGCCATGCTGTCGCAGAAGAAGATCAAACAGGCCCAGTACGACGCCGCCGTCGCCACGCCGGTCAAGACCAAGGTGACCCAGCCGCGCCAGGGCTGCGCCTATTCGCCGACGTCGCCGTACTTCTGCGACTACGTGCTGCACCTGCTGCTGAACAACCCCGCCTACGGTGCGGACACCAAGGAACGCGAACGGAAGATCTTCCGCGGCGGCCTGACCATCAAGACCACCCTGGACCCGAAGGCCCAGAAGGTCGCCCAGACGCAGGTTGACTCCGCCGCCGGCGCGAACCCGGACAAGTGGGGCGCGTCCATGGTGTCCGTGGAACCGGGCACCGGCAAGATCGTCACCATGGCCCAGAACACTTCATGGCTGGAAACCAAGGGAAAGTTCAACACGCAGCTGAACTTCAACGTCGACAGGTTCGATGACAAGGGCAACGACCTCAACGGCCTCGGCGGCGCCCAGCCCGGCTCCACCATGAAGCCGTTCACCTTCGCCGAGTGGCTGGACGAGGGCAAGTCGATGAACACCGTGGTCGACGGCTCCGTGCGCCAGTACCCCCTGAACTTCCCGTGGAAGAACACCTGCGGCACCAACACCGGCGCGTACAGCACCCCCGAACATGATGCGCAACTGGGCGCCGCAGAGGACCTGCAGAACGCCGAACCGGACTATTACAAGCCGATGTCCGTCCTCAAGGGCCTGTACAACTCCATCAACACCATCACGTTCGCATCCGCCGCCCAGCTCGATTTCTGCGGGATCCAGAAGGTCGTGGACGCGGTCGGACTGCACTCGGGGCTGCCCACCAGGGACCAGGACGGGAAGATTGTCCTCGACGCGAACGGCCACATCAAGGAGCCGACCCCGAAGATCAATATGTCCCAGATCTCCAACCTCCTGGGCTCCACCCAGACCGCTCCGCTGACCATGGCGAGTGCCTTTGCCACCTTCGCCAACGACGGCCGGTACTGCGCGCCGATCGCGATCACCTCGGTAACGGACGCGACCGGGGGCAAGCTGCCCGGCCAGGCCACGAACTGCCGCGACGCGCTCAAGCCCGAGGTGGCCAGGGGCGTGAACTACGCCCTGCAGGAAGTCCTGAACCGCGGCTCCGGCTCGCTGATCCAGCCACGCATTTCGACGGTGACCAACTTCCCGATCGCGGCCAAGACCGGTACCTCCAACAACAACGGTTCCACCTGGGTTGTTGGCCACACCACGGGCCTGGCCACCGCCGCCTGGTTTGGTGACCCGCTCGGCGCCCAGGGACGTTCGGGCCAGAACATCACGGTCAACGGCCAGTTCTACCAGGGCATCGACGGTTACATGATTGCCGGTCCCATGTTCTCCCGGTTCATGTCCCAGATCGCGCCCGGGTACGGCACCGAACCGTTCCCGGAACCGCCGTCGAACCTGCTGACCGAACCCACGCCATACCAGCAGCCGAACACCAACACGGGCGGCAACAACGGCGGCGGGAACAGCAACTCCAACACGGCGCCGTCGTCGCCGAGCCCGGCCCCGTCCTCCGCGCCGTCCGCGCAGCCGACTAAGCCCGGCAACAAGAAGCCGTAGCCGTGCCCGCCGGAACCACCCTGGCCAGCCGCGTCCGAAGCATCGGGCGCGGCTTCGCCGTCACAGCCGCTGCCGGGGCTGCAGCAGGCGCCGCCGCCGCCGGCTATGGCCTGTGGGAGAAGAACCAGTTTGTCCTTCGGGAAGAAACGCTTCCCATCCTCCCGGCCGGGTTCGGCCCGCTGCGGGTGCTGCACCTGAGTGACATCCACTTCATTCCCGGCCAGAACCGTAAGGCCGCGTGGCTCCGATCCCTCGCGGAACTAAACCCCGATCTGGTGGTCAACACCGGAGACAACCTCAGCCACGCCAAAGCGGTGGACCCCCTGCTTGAGATCCTGCAGCCGCTGATGGAATTCCCCGGCGTCTTCGTTCCGGGATCCAACGACTACTTTGCCCCGCGGTTCAAGAACCCCGCGTCCTACTTCCTGGGGCCCTCGAAAGCCCAGAAGGACCCGGACACCCTCGACTGGCCGCGGCTCCGGGCAGGCTTCGGCATGGGCGGCTGGGTGGATTTGACCAACCGCTGCCAGTCCCTGGTGATCAAGGGACTCCGCATCGACTTCTCCGGCGTCGACGATCCGCACCTGCGCCTGGAGCGCTACGCCGGCTGGCCCCGCGGCACTAAAGGCCAGGACGGCAAACCGCACCTGCGGATCGCCGTCGCGCATGCCCCGTACCAGCGCGTGCTGGACCACTTCACCGAGGACGCCGCCGACCTCCTCCTGGCCGGCCACACCCACGGCGGCCAAATCTGCGTCCCGGGCTACGGCGCCCTCGTCGCCAACTGCGACCTGCCCACGTGGCGTGCCAAAGGACTCCACGACTGGGAAAGCAACGGAAGGACGACGCCGGTAAACGTCTCCGGCGGGATCGGCACCTCCCGCTTCGCGCCGGTCCGAATCGCCTGCAAGCCCGAAGTCGTGCTGCTCACCCTCACCGCACGTTCCTGAGCGGGGCCTTGCCTGGCTCCTTGCGACGGACATGCCCATCCCTGGTCTTCAGCGTCGGACATGCCCATCATTCCTGCCCCTCGGCGACGGACATGCCCATCCTTGGACTTCGGCATCGGACATGTCCGTCCCTAGACGCCGGCTTCGGGCATGCCCGTCAGTCCTGCACCTCGGCGACGGGCATGCCCATCCTTGGTCCCTAGCAATGGACATGTCCATCCCCGGCACTCAGGGATGGACATAGTGGCATTATGTCCATCCCCCGACGCCAGGAGTGGGCATGTCCGGACAAACCTTGCGCCGGAGACGAGCATGTCCATCTGGGCCGTTGCAGAACACGCATGTCCGTCGCCAGCTCGGAAAAATGGGCATGTTCGAAAGTGGCATCCAAGAACGGACGGGCATGTCCATGTGGGCCTCGGAAAAATGGGCATGTCCGTTCGGGCCGGCGCAGAACGGGCATGTCCGCCGCGGCGACCCTGGACCTACGCCGGTCGTCCCGCGTCCAGACCACGCCCCCAGCCGGCCCGCGTCCAGACCACGCCGCCCGTCGTCCCGCGTCCAGACCACGCTGCCACTACCCGCCACCCATCGCGGCACCGCGCGGCACCGCCCGCCACCGGCCGCCCCGCCCCGCCACCCACCCCCACCCCACCATTGCGGAACATGATTACTGGGCGAGATTCCGGAACTGGACAATATCCTGTGAACGGGGTCACGGGATGGCCTAGGGTAGTTGCTACAGGAAACTACATCCAGTTGCGTAATCCCTTTCGCAGTTGCAGCTAAGAAGCAGGCATGGCCAAGCAGACCCCGTTCTTCTCATCAATTCGCCGTCTATATCCGCACGTCAGGCCGATTATGCCGCGCCTGGTCATGGGCCTGCTCTCCGCCTTGATGGCTAGCCTGGTGGCCCTGGCCATTCCCCAGGTGCTGCGGGTGCTCATCAATGACTGGCTGCGTCCCGGCGGCAGCAGCCAGGCCGTCTGGATCGCCTCAACTGTGATTCTGCTGCTGGGGATCGCCGAAGCCGGGCTCGTCGCGCTCCGCCGGCAGTTCGTCATCAACCCGGCCACCACCGTGGAAACCCGGATGCGGGTGTCGCTGTACGACCACCTGCAGGATCTTACTGTCTCCTTCCACGACCGCTGGGGCTCCGGACAGCTGCTCTCGCGGGCCATGACGGACCTGAACTTCCTCCGGCGCTGGATGGCGTTCGGGGCAATCATGCTGGTGGTCACCACCTTGACCGTCGTGATCGGCGTCGTCGTGATGTTTTCCATGAGCTGGCAGCTGGCCCTGATCTTCCTGGCCGCCGCGGTACCGATCATGATCTACGGCTTCCGCTTCCGTACCCGGTTCAGCAAGGTAGCCCGGCGCAGCCAGGACCAGGCGGGGGACCTCGCCACCACGGTCGAAGAGTCCGTCCACGGCATCCGCGTCCTCAAGGCCTTCGGACGCAGCCGCGAGGCACTCGAGAACTTCAACGAACAGGCCGAGGAGCTGCGCCAGACCGAGATCGCGAAAGCCAAGCACCTGGCGGCTTTCAGCCTGGTCGTGACGCTGCTGCCCGAATTGGCCCTCGGCGCGGGCCTGGTGGTCGGCGTGATGCTGGCGGCCGACGGCGGGCTGAGCATCGGTTCGCTGGTGGCCTTCTTCGCCACCGCCGCCGTCATCGCGGCACCGGTCGAATTCTGCGGCATGCTGCTGGCCATGGCCCTCACCGCCAAGACCGCCGTGGACCGGCACTACGAGGTGATGGATTCGGTCAACACCATCACCAGCCCGGATCAGCCGCGCCGCCCCGCGGAGCTTAAGGGCGCCCTGGACTTCCGGAACGCGACCTTTGCCTTCGAGGACGCGCCGGACAAACCGATCCTGCGGGACATCACTTTGCACATCCTGCCCGGCGAAACCATGGCGCTGGTGGGCATCACCGGCAGCGGCAAGAGCGCCCTGCTCCAGCTGGTCCCCCGCCTGTTCGACGTCACCGCGGGAGCGGTAACTATCGACGGCGTGGACCTGCGGGACTTCAGCGTGGAGGACCTGCGCACGGTCGTCGCGGTGGCCTTCGAGGACACCACCCTGTTTTCCAGCTCGGTCCGGGACAACGTCCTGCTCGGCGTCCCGGCCGGGGAGTCCGCGGAGCGCCGCGAGGAGATCCTGGCCGAGGCGCTGGAGACCGCGCAGGCCCACTTCGCGTACTCGCTGCCGGAAGGCCTGGACACGCTGATCGGCGAGGAAGGGCTCAGCCTGTCCGGCGGGCAGCGGCAGCGCATCGCCCTGGCCCGGACCGTGGCCGCCAAACCGAAGGTCCTGGTCCTGGACGATCCGCTCTCCGCGCTGGACGTCAACACGGAAGAACTCGTTGAGGCGCGGCTGCGTGAAGTGCTCGCGGACACCACCACCCTGATCGTGGCGCACCGGCCCTCCACTGTGGCCCTGGCCGACCGGGTGGCCCTACTGGAGGACGGCAGGATCGCCGCCGTCGGCACCCACACCGAACTGCTCGCCACCAACAGCCACTACCGCTATGTGATCGCCAGCCTGGACCCGCAACCGCGGGACCTCGACTCCGAAATGTCCGCCCTCGAGGCCGAGGAGGTGTCCCGATGACCACGGCCACCTTCGGTACCGCCAACGAGGACAACGCGCATCTGTCCAAGTCCGAAAGCAAGGCCGTCCGGCGCCGCTCCCTGGCCCTGCTGGCCTCGCTGATCCGCCCGGTGCGGCTGCGCTTCTGGCTGACCATCGCCGCCGTCGTCCTGTCCCAGGCGGCCCGTGTGGCCGGGCCGGCGCTGATTGCCTTCGGCATCGACCGCGCCCTGCCCGCGTTGCGCGCCGGTGACAGCATCCCGCTGGTACTGGCCGGTGCCGCGTACCTCGCCGCCGCCGTCGCCACCGCCGGACTTACCGCCGTGTACGTGACGTCGACGGCGCGCCTGAGCCAGGCGATGCTGCTGGACCTGCGGGTCCGGGTCTTCCGGCAGACCCAGCGGCTGAGCCTGGAGTTCCACGAGAAATACACCTCGGGCCGCATCATCGCCCGGCAGACCTCTGACCTCGAGGCCCTCCGCGAACTCCTTGACTCCGGCGTCAGCTCCCTCGCCTCCGGGATGCTGTTTATGATCTTCACCGCGGTCACTGTGTTCGCCCTCGACTGGCGCAGCGGTCTCCTTGTGCTCGCCGCCGGCGTCCCCATGTATTTCCTGTCCCGCTGGTACCAGAAACACTCCCAGATCGCCTTCCGCGAGTCCCGCGTCGTTTCGGCCCGGCTCATTGTGCACTTCGTTGAGACCATGACCGGCATCCGCGCCGTCAAGGCCTTCCGCAAGGAACGCCAGAACGCCGGCCGCTACGCCGAACTCTCCGAGGAGTACCGCAAGGTCACGGTCCGGTCCATCAACCTCAACGGCGTCTTCCAGCCGGGGCTCGTGCTGATCGGCAACGTCTGCGTCGCCGTCGTTCTCCTGGTGGGCGGCTTCCGCGTCCTCAGCGGCGAACTGGCCGTGGGCGTGCTGCTGGCCCTGATCCTGTCCGCCAAGCGGTTCTTCCAGCCGGTGGAACAGATGGCGATGTTCTACAACTCCTTCCAGAGCGCGCAGGCGGCCCTGGAGAAGGTCTCGGGCCTGCTGGAGGAGGTGCCCACCGTCCGGCCGCCGAAGACCCCGGTTGCCCTGCCCTCGGCCAAGGGCAGCATCGAATTCAACAACGTCGAGTTCCGCTACGGCGACGGCCCGGTCATCATCCCCGCCCTGGACCTGCACATTCCCGCCGGCCAGACCGTGGCCCTGGTGGGCCAGACCGGTGCCGGGAAGTCGACCCTGGCCAAGCTGATCGCCCGCTTCTACGACGTCTCCTCGGGTTCCCTGACGCTCGACGGCGTGGACCTGCGGGAGCTGACGACGGCGGACCTGCGCCGCAACGTTGTGATGGTCACGCAGGAGGCCTTCCTGTTCAGCGGCTCGGTGGCGGACAACATCGCGCTGGGCCGGCCCGAGGCCTCCCGGCAGGAGATCGAGGACGCGGCACGGGCTGTGGGCGCCCACGAGTTCATCTCGGCCCTTCCCGACGGGTACGACACCGACGTCAACAAGCGCGGCGGCCGGGTCTCCGCCGGGCAGCGGCAGCTCATCAGCTTCGCCCGCGCCTTCCTGGCCCGCCCGGCCGTGCTGATCCTCGACGAGGCCACGTCCTCCCTGGACATCCCCTCCGAACGGATGGTCCAGTCCGGCCTGGCGAGCCTCCTGGCGGGCGTCAGCTCGGGCGAGGCGGGCCGGACCGCGCTGATCATCGCGCACCGGCTGTCCACCGTGGAGACCGCTGACCGCGTGCTGGTGGTCCATGACGGCAGGGTGGTGGAGGACGGCACCCCCGAGGAGCTGATCGGAGGCGGCGGCCGCTTCGCCAAGCTGCACGGCGCCTGGAAGGACTCGCTGGTCTAAGCCCCTCCCCCGCGAGGGCCCGCGGCCGATTCGCATCCGGAGCCCGGATCGGATACTCTTGTGAAGTTGCTTTTGAAGTAACGGATCGGGATGTGGCGCAGCTTGGTAGCGCGCGTCGTTCGGGACGACGAGGTCGCAGGTTCAAATCCTGTCATCCCGACCATTCAAAAGAGGGTCCTCCACTCGGAGGGCCCCCTTTTTTGTGCCCTACGAGTGCAGGAACCTCCCGACGGCGCGCGCACCGTACACCGCCGTCGAACACCATCGACTGCTGCGCAACCGCCGTTTAGACCCCTCAAAGGGCGGTTACGGAGCACTCGACACGGGTCCGGGCACGAAAAAGCCCCGGAACACCCTTGCGGGCATCCCGGGGCTTTCGGGAGAGTTGGTTACATCGGGTCCGGCCAGTTGCCGATGCCGGTGGTCTTGGCCATCGGATCCGGCCAGTTACCAATAGCGGAAAGGCTGCTGGTGGAGCTCATCGGATCGGGCCAGTTGCCGATCGCCTGGGTGCTGTTGCTCATGGGGTCCGGCCAGTTACCAATGGCACTCACTGACAGTACTGCCGGAGCCGCTGCGGAGAACGCCAGGGCACCAGCCAAGGCGACAGACGCTGCAATCTTCTTAAACATGTGGGTTCCTCAATACGAGTCGGAAATACGCTTCGAAAAGTTACAAAGCAAGCACGAGCCCTTGTTGACATACATTGTAAAATTACTTGCACAGAGACTGTCAAGCATTTAGTACAAAGACTGTCCGGAATTAGGAGGAACCCGTGGGGAACGGATTCGGGGAGAAGCTCCGAGCGGAACGGCTGGAGCGCGGCCTGACGCAGGCGGAGCTGGGCAAGGACCTTTTCTCGCCCAGCTACATCTCGCTGCTGGAGACCGGCCGCCGTGAACCGACCGCGGATGTCATCGAAGAACTCGCCCGCCGGCTCGAGCTCGCCCCCAAGGCGCTGGAGGCCTGGAGCCAGCCCGTGTCCGTCAGCGACGCCGAATACGTGCTCGCCGGGCTGTACGCCCGTCAGGCCTGGGACCTGCGCGATTACCCGCTCGCCGCCAGCCATGCCGCCACCGCCGCCCAGATCGCCCTGGAAGGCAAGAACACCAGCGCCTGGTGGAACATGACCTACATGCAGGCCGAGTGCCTCATGAAGCAGGGCCACCTCAAGGAGTGCCAGGACCTGGTGCAGCGCTTGCTGGACCACCCGATGGCCGCCGAGTCGGCCGGTCTGGGCGTCCGCGCACGGCAGATGCTGGCCGCGGTGTGCCACGGCCAGGGCCAGCTGGCGGTCGCCGTCGAACACGCCCAGGAGGCGGTGCGGCTCTGCGCCCAGCTGCCCAAGGGTTCCACCCTGATCATCGGCGCCCTGCGCGCCCTGATCGGCGCCCTCGCCGAAAGCGGCCGGCTGGATGAGGCCTGGCAGTACTGCCAGGACATGAACGAGCAGATGGATGACCAGCCGATCTCCCAGCTCGCCGGCGAAGTCGCCTGGGTGATCGGGAACGTGGCCTTTATGCGGCACGACTACGCCGAGGGCATCAAGTACCACGAGAAAGCCGCCCAGCTGCTCTCCCCCGCGAACGACATCGACCTGTGGGCCCGGTTCAACAAGGCCTCAGCCGCGGTCCGGCTGTCCTCCGGGATTGTCGAGCCGGAGACCCTGTCCTCGATCGAGCGCGCCGAACTGGCCCTCTCGATCGTCGGCGGCAACAAGACGGACCGGCTGGAGGTCGCATTCATCCGGGCGCGCTGGCTCTACCTCACCGGGGATATCGTGGGCGCCGTGCAGAAGCTCCGGGAGATCCACGCCGAACGCGACGCGCTGGCCAAACACGTGGCCGGGGAGGTCGCCCTGCTGCTGGGCAAGGCGCTTAAGGCCGCCGGGGAGTCCGAGGAAGCACTCGTCTACCTGGACGAGGCCCAGAAGGAGTTCAGCGCGGCCGGCGCCTCGGACCGCGTGCAGCAGGCCATGGATGCGGTCCTGGAAATCCGGCTGGCCCAGCGCCGCGCCGAAGCCGCCGCTGCCGGCAAGTAGCAGGCTGCCGGCAGCGGGGCGGCGGCTAGCTGAAGCTGCGGCCGGTGAGCTTCTCGTACGCTTCGACGTAGCGGCTGCGGGTGCGGGCCACAACGTCGGCCGGGAGCGCCGGCGGCGGCGTGTCCGAGGCCTTGTCCCAGCCTGACTCGGCCGAGGTCAGCCAGTCGCGGACGTACTGCTTGTCGTACGAGGGCTGGGCCTTGCCCGGCTCGTAGGTGGCGGCGTCCCAGAACCGGGAGGAGTCCGGTGTCAGGACCTCATCGCCGAGGGTGATGACCCCGGTGGCGGGGTCGATGCCGAACTCCACCTTCGTGTCGGCCAGGACAATGCCGCGGGCGCGGGCGATCTCCTCGGCCTTGGTGTAGATCTCCAGGGTCAGCTCGCGGAGCCGCCCGGCGACGTCGTCGCCCACCAGTCCGACGACGGCGTCGTAGGTGATGTTCTCGTCGTGCTCGCCCACCTCGGCCTTAGCGGAGGGTGTGAAGATGGCCTCGGCGAGCCGAGACCCGTCCACCAGCCCCGCCGGCAGCGGAATGCTGCACACCGTGCCGGACTGCCGGTATTCGACCAGCCCGGAGCCCGTCAGGTAACCGCGGGCGATGCATTCGACCGGGAACATCTCGAGCTTCTTGCAGATCATGGCCCGGCCCTCCACCGCGGCCGGGACGCCGTCCGCCACAGTGGAGGCGAGGACGTGGTGCTCCACGCCCAGCTGTTCGAACCACCAGAGGCTCAGCTGGGTGAGGATGCGGCCCTTGTCCGGGATCTCGCTCGAGAGGACATGGTCGTAGGCGCTGATCCGGTCGCTGGCGACCACCAGCACACACTCACGGCCCAGGCGCTCGGTGATGGACGGGTCCGCCGGGACGTAGAGGTCCCGGACCTTGCCGGAGTAGACATGCCGCCAGCCGGGCAGGTCCAGGGTCTCGGTGTCCAGGCCGCCGGCGGGCATGGCCGATTCAGATGCGTTCATGCTCAGGCCTTCGCTTTCGCGACGGCGGCGGCCGTGCCGGGCGCCGCCACCTTGATTTCGCCGCGGGCGGCTTTGCCGCCGATGTCGGTGCGGAACTGTCCGCCGTCGAGTTGGACCAGTTCGACGCCGTCGTACGCCCGTTCACGGGCCTCCACGAGGTCCGTCCCAAGCGCCACAACGGCGAGGACGCGGCCGCCAGCGGAGACCACCTTGCCCTCCTCGTCGAGCCGGGTGCCGGCGTGGATCACGTGCACGCCCTCAATGGCTTCGACCTTCTTCAGGCCGCGGATCCGGTCCCCGGTCCGGGGGGTGCCGGGATAGTTTTCGGCGGCAACGACGACGGCGACGGCGGACTCCTTGGACCAGCGCAGCGGCTGCGCCTTCTCCAGTTCGCCCTTCGCGGCGGCCATCAGCAGGCCGCCGAGCGGCGTCTTGAGCCGCGACAGGACGGCCTGGGTCTCCGGGTCGCCGAAGCGGACGTTGAACTCGATGACCCTGGTGCCGCGGGAGGTCAGCGCGAGGCCCACGAAGAGGACCCCGACGAACGGGGTGCCGCGGAGGGCCATCTGGTTGACGGTGGGCTGCGCGACGCGGTCGATGACCTCCTGGACCAGGCCATCGGGAGCCCAGTCCAGCGGGGTGTAGGCGCCCATGCCGCCGGTGTTGGGGCCCTCGTCATTGTCGAAGATGCGTTTGAAGTCCTGCGCCGGGGACAGCGCGACGGTGGTGCTGCCGTCGCAGAGCACAAAGAGGGACACCTCGGGGCCGTCCAGGAATTCCTCGATGACCACTGTGCCGCCGGCGTCGAAGCAGGTCTGCGCGTGCGCCAGTGCCTCATCCCGGTTGCCGGTCACCACGACGCCCTTGCCGGCGGCCAGCCCGTCATCCTTTACGACGTAGGGGGCGCCGAAGGTGTCCAGCGCGTCGGCGGCCTCGGCGGCGTTGGACGCCACCCGGGCCATCGCGGTGGGCACGCCGGCCTCAGCCATGACCTCCTTGGCGAACGCTTTAGAGGCCTCGAGCTGCGCGGCGGCCTTGCTGGGACCAAAGACCGGGATGCCGGCGTCGCGCACGGCATCGGAGACACCTGCGGCCAGCGGGGCCTCGGGGCCCACCACAACGAGGTCGACGTCCAGCCGGGTGGCCAGCGCGGCGACGGCCTCGGGATTATTGTCGTCGATGGCGTGGGTGGGGACCAGCTTGCTGATGCCGGCGTTGCCCGGGGCCGCGTGGACCTCGGAAACATTCGGGTCGGCGAGCAGGGAACGGACAATGGCGTGTTCGCGGCCGCCGGGGCCGATGACAAGTACCTTCACAGTTCCCAAGGGTACTTTGTGGACCGCGCAGGCTCCTAAGCTGTGACCTGCCGCCGGACATGCCCATCCGCTGGCGGCGGCGGGACAATCCGCAGGCACCGCCGCTACGAACACCCTGTATGAAGACGCCCAGCACCCGGAAGCCCGGCACCACCACGCAGCCCAGCAAGCGGCCCGCGCTGCTCTCTGGACCTACCGCGCTCGCCGCCTTGGCGGGGGTGGTTTCGGCCGCCGTCGTGCTGGCCGTCGCGGAGCTGATCGGGGCCTTCTTTACGGCCCGCGCCACGCCCCTGATCGCCCTCGGTTCGACGTTCATTGACTTCACCCCGCCGTGGATGAAGGACTTCGCGATCGCCACGTTCGGCACGAACGACAAGGCCGCCCTGTTCGTCGGCATGGGCCTGACCATCCTGCTGCTGGCCTGTGTGCTGGGCATCGTCGCCTACCGTAAGTGGGCCCTGGGCGTGGCCGGCGTGCTCCTGCTCGGTGCGGTGATTGTGGCCAGCGTGGTGACACGGGCCAGCGTCAAACCGCTGGACGCCATCCCCTCGCTGATCGGCACCGCAGCCGGCCTGGTGATGCTGCGGATCCTGGTCAGCAAATTGTGGCGGATGCGGCAGTGGCCGGAGGTGGCCTCGGATCTCGGCGCCAAGGAACCGGACCGCCCCGCCACCACCCGGCGTGCCTTCTTTACCGCGAGCGGCATCACCGCTGTGGCCGCAGCCGCCGCGGCGACGGGCGGACGGCTCCTGAGCGCCGCCCGGAGCAACGTGGCGCAGGCCCGCGAAGCCCTCCGGCTTCCGGCCCCCGCCCGGCCGGCCGCCGCCGTGCCCGCCGGTGTGCAGTCCAAGGCCCCGGGCGTGACGCCCTGGCTGACGCCGAACAAGGACTTCTACCGCATTGACACCGCCCTCAGCGTCCCGGAAATCGACGCCCAGTCCTGGGAACTTCGGATCCACGGCATGGTGGAGCAGGAGGTGCGGCTGAGCTTCCAGGACCTGCTGGGCGCCCAGCTGATCGAGTCCCACGTGTCCCTGACCTGCGTCTCCAACCCGGTCGGCGGGAACCTGGCCGGCAACGCCAAATGGCTGGGCATGCCCATCCGGGATGCCCTGAAGCTGGCCCGCCCCAAGCAGGGAGCGGACATGGTGCTCTCCACCTCCGTTGACGGTTTCAGCGCCTCCACACCGCTGGAGGTCCTGCAGGATGACCGCGACGCGATGCTGGCCATCGGAATGAACGGGGAGGCCCTGCCGCTGGAACACGGCTACCCGGTCCGGATGGTGGTTCCCGGGTTGTACGGCTTCGTCTCGGCCACCAAATGGGTGGTGGACCTGGAAGTGACCCGGTTCGCGGACAACAAGGCCTACTGGACCCAGCGCGGCTGGTCCGAGCGCGGCCCCATCAAGACCATGGCCCGGGTGGAGGTCCCCAAGTCCTTCGCCAAGGTCGCCGCCGGGAAGGTCGCGATCGGCGGGACAGCCTGGGCCCAGACCCGCGGCATCACCAAGGTGGAGGTCCAGATCGACAACGGCCCGTGGACCGAAGCCGTCCTCTCCGCCGAGGCGTCCGTGGTGACCTGGCGGCAATGGTCCTTCGACTGGGACGCCACCCCGGGTCCGCATTACATCAAGGCCCGCGCCACCGACGGTACCGGCGAGGTCCAGACGGAGAAGCGAGCCGATCCCGTGCCCGATGGCGCCTCCGGCTGGCAGTCGGTAATGGTCACCGTGGAGTAACCGGAACGGGCCCGCGGCGCACCCTAGACTGGCAGCATGCCTTTGAACCCGCATGCCACCTTTACCGTCGAGTCCGCCGTCGAACTGGCAGTGGTTGAACGCAGCGGCTTTATCGAGTCCCGCCACATCGGCTCGGCTGTCGTGATGGCCGCGGACGGCACCATCGTCACCGAACTGGGCGACATCACCACCCCGATCTTTGCCCGTTCCACGCTCAAACCCTTCCAGGCGCTGGCGTCCATGCAGTCGGGTGTGCCGCTGCGCGGCGCCCAGGTGGCCATCGCCTGCGGCAGCCACGTCGGCTCGCTGGACCACATGGACGTGGTGGAAGGCATGTTGAAGGCCGCCGGCGTCAAGGAAACCCAGCTCCAGTGCCCGGAGGCGTGGCCGGAGGACGAGACGGCCCGGACCTGGCTGGTCCGGACCGAGCGGGGAAAGTCCCGGCTCGCTTTCAACTGCTCGGGCAAGCACGCAGCCTTCCTGTGGGCCTGCACGGAGAACGGCTGGGACACACACAGCTACCTTGAACCGAACCATCCGCTGCAGCAGCGGATCCGCTCAGTGATCGAGGAATACAGCGAGGAGCGGATCGCGCACCTGGGCATCGACGGCTGCGGCGCCCCGGTGGCAGCTATCTCCCTCACCGGCCTGGCCCGCGCCTTCTCCCGCCTAGCCAAGGCCCCCGGCGACAAGAACTCCAACGCCCGCGCCGCCACGATCGCCACCTCCATGCTGGACTATCCGTGGGCGGTCCAGGGCCGGGGCCAGGCGAATACGGTCGTGATGGACGAGCTCGGGATCCTCGCCAAGATCGGCGCGGAGGGGGTCCTGGTCATGGCCACCCCGCAGGGTGTCTCCGTGGCGATCAAGGTCCTCGACGGCAACATCCGCGCCACCACGCTGGTGGGCCTGACCCTCCTGGCGGCCGCGGGCGCCGTGGATATTCCGGGGGTCTCCAGCGTGCTGGAAAAGGTGGTTGAGCCGGTCCTGGGCGGCGGCCACCCCGTGGGCAAGATACGCCTCGGCCACGCCGTCTCGGCGCTGCTGGACTAGGGCGGTGGCTGTTTCACGGCGCCGGATCCCGGTGGACGAGGGCCGGGCGGCGCTGGCCGCGTGGCGGGATTCCGGCACGGACCAGGCAGCGACCGGCGGCGAGCCGTCAGCCGCCCCGGTGCCCCGCGCCACGATCGCAACGGCCGTGCGCTACTCGCTCGAGGAAGTCACTGCCCGCGCTCCCGGCAACTCCGTGGAGGTCCGCGTCCCGCCGTTCGGCGTGACCCAGTGTGTGGAGGGTCCCCGGCACACCCGGGGTACTCCCCCGAACGTCATCGAGTGCGACGCCGCCACCTGGCTCGCCATGGTCACGGGCCGGCTCAGCTGGGCGGACGCTGTCGCAGCCGGGAAGGTGGCCGCGTCCGGGCTCCGGGCCGACCTGTCCAGGCTGCTGCCGCTCTAACCGCTCACCAGCCCCGCCGGCCCGGAGGCCTTTCCCGTTAACCCCGCGTCCGACGTCGTCCGAGTCCGACGCCGTCCGGGGACAGCCACTACTTAGCCACGCCCGATAAACGGCATCCCGGCGGCGGTGATGACAAGCGAGCCTACGGTGGCGGAGGCGGGCAGGCCGGCCATCAGCAGTACGGCGCGCTGCGTCCTCCACGGGGAACGTGGGCTCCGTGCGGCGGGTTCCGTCGGCCTGCAGGGCTCCGTCGCCGACGCCGATCTGGTCCATCAGTTCCGTGGCCGCGTTGCCGATGTCGATCTGGCCGCAGCTGATGCCAAAGCCGCGGCCGTCCAGGTCAATGCTCTTGGTCAGCCCGGTGATGGCGTGCTTCGTGACCGTGTACGCCACAGTGCGCGGCCGCGGGGAGTGCGCCGAGACGGAGCCATTGTTGATGATCCGGCCGCCCTGCGGGGTCTGGGCCTTCATGGCCCGGACCGCGGCGGCGGCGCACAGCAGGGAGCCGGTCAGGTTGACGGCGGCGGTGGCTTCCCAGTCCGCGACCGTGAGTTCATCCACCGACGCCGCCGGGCCGAACACCCCGGCGTTGTTGAACAACACATCCACCCTCCCCCAGTGACCGACCACCTTGGCAAAGAGGCGTTCGACGTCGTCGGGCCGGGTGACGTCGCAGGGCACCACGAAGGCCTGCGCGTGGCCGGCGCCGGTTTCCTGCAGGGGTTCTTCCCGGCGGCCGGCGAGGACCACACGGTAGCCGTCGGCCAGCATAAGCCGCGCCACCGCCCGGCCGATCCCGGACCCCGCCCCGGTGACGACGGCTACCCTGCCGGGCTGGTGCTGGTGTGTCATGGGGTGCTCCTGGGGTGGCGGGCGGGTGTCCGGTCCCGGTCAGCCTATGCCGAGTGTGCACTTCGCGGCAGTGTGCGTCGGGCAAAGTCAACTGGTCGGAGCAACGCGGGTGGTTATGCCGCTTGCAGCAGCTGGTTCAGCCGGTTGGCCGGGGTCTCGAGGTTCAGGGTAGGCCGGGGCCTGCGGTTCAGCTTCGCAGCGACCTGGCGGAGGTCCTCGGGGGTGTGGACGGAGAGGTTCGAGCCTTTCTCGAACCAGAACCGCAGGAGCCGGTTGGTGTTCTCGTTGGTCCCGCGCTGCCAGGGCGAGTGCGGGTCGCAGAAGTAAAGCGTGGTCTCGAGAGCTGTTTGGATCCGGACGTAGTCGGCCAGTTCCGTTCCGCGGTCCCATGTGATCGAGCGGCGGAGGTGCTCCGGGAGCTGGGCCATCTCCCGGATCATCGCGGCCGCGACCGTCTCGGCGGTGTGGTCCCCGGGGAGGTGGAGGAGGATCGTGAACCTGGTTGAGCGCTCCACGAGCGTGCCGATCGCGGTCCCGTCGCAGCCGATAATCAGGTCTCCCTCCCAATGCCCGGGCACGGCCCGGTCCTGGACTTCGGCCGGGCGGTCACTGATCTTGAACGCTTCCTTGTAGGGGCTGTTCTTCGTCCGGTCCGCGGCATGGGGAACACGCTGTTTCCGCTTCAGGCTCAGCTTCCCGGCCAGGTCTGCCCGCAGGGAGCCGCGGGATTGAACGTATATCGCCTGGTAGATCGTCTCGTGGCTCACCTGCATAGTCTGATCGTCGCCGAAGTGGAAGGCCAACATCTCCGAGATCAGTTTCGGGCTCCACCCGTCATCCATCCACACCCCGATCAGCCGGCACAGCGCCTCGTCCTCGACCAGCTTCAACCGTTTAGGCCGGCGCCGGGACTGATGCGCTTTGGCGTGAGCGATCGAGGCGAAATACTCGCCGCCCTCAACGGTATTCCGGTGCACCTCCCGCCACACCACGGACCTGTCCCGCCCGATCAGTTCGCCGATTTTGGCGAAACTCATTCCACTGCGCCGGCCCATCTGGATCATCCCCCGCTCGGCAAGGCCCAGCGCCCGGCCAGGACCTTCCGCCGTGGGCGCCGGGTCAGCGAGGCCGCCCACAGCACCCATGCTCACAGTCATCATCTGGCCAGACTGAGCCCACCAGTTCCGCCCGGATTGACGCGCCGCGCCGACACGCCGGGCAGCAGCCAGAACCGACATCCCGCCGCACACCAAATCAAAGAACTCAGTCCGGGAATCCAAGGAAGATACGTTGCCCATCAAACGCTCCATCTTTCAGAGCGTTGCAACGACCCTATGACTTTGCGTCGCAAACATTGCCGCGAAGTGCCAACTTGTGGCACCGGCGGGGCCTTGCGTCCGCGTCGTAGAGTGAAGCGTGGCTACCACTGCGGGCGAGGTCCTGCTGGCCTACCTCGGCCAGCAGCTGGCTGAGCTGCGCCAGCACGCTCCCGGTGTCCGGGCCGAGCAGCCCGAGGCGGTGCACCAGATGCGGGTGGCGGCGCGCCGGCTCCGTTCGCTTCTCGCCTCAGGCCGGCCGCTGCTGGATGACAGCGAGGTGCAACCGCTCCGCGCCGAACTCCGCTGGCTCTCCGGGACACTCGGGGCGGCCCGCGATCCGGGGGTCGTCCACGAACGGCTGTCCGCCCTGCTCGCGGACGAACCCGAGGACCTGCGCTTCGGCCCGGCCGCCCTCAGGATCGATGAGGAACTCGATGCCCTGACGGCCGCCGGATTCGCCGCGGCCCTTGAGGCAGTGGCCGGGGAGCGCTACGCCCGGCTGCTCGCGGACCTGGACCGGTTCGTGGCTTCGGCGGCGCTAAGCCCGAAAGCGGCCGCGGACCCCGGGAAAAGGTTCGCAAAGCTCGCAAACCGTGACCGGCGGCGGCTGCGGCGCACGGTCCAGGACCTTCCGGTCAGGGACCTTGCGGTGGAGGACCCTTCGGTCAAAGACGTTAGGGTCGGGACCGGCGGAGACGACGACGGCGGCGCGCCGGATGGGCCCCCGGGCCCCGGGGCGGCCCGAGATGCGGCGCTGCATGAGGTCCGCAAAGCGGCGAAGCGGCTCCGGTACTCCGCGGAACTGGCCGCTTCGGTGCCGAAGGGCTCCACGGGCGACGGCGATGCGGGCCGGACATCCGCCCGGAAGCGGCACCGGCGTGCGAAACGCCTGGCCAAGGCGGCCCGTAAGATCCAGCAGGTCCTCGGGGTGCACCAGGACAGCGTGGTGGCCCGGGCGCGGCTGGCCGGGCTGGGCGCCCGGGCGCTGCGCAGCGGGGAGAACGGGTTCACCTACGGCCGGCTACATGCCCGGGAAGAACAGCTGGCGGCCGTCGCCGAGCGCGCTTTCCTGAAACGCTGGAAGAAGTTTCCCGACCGCTGACATCGCCCCCCACACCACGGCGCACCGCACCCGCCGCCCAAGTAAGGGGCCAGGCTCAGGCGCCCCGGACGCGGGCGGCCAGCTGGCCGATGGCGCTGCCGGCAAGGTTGTCCAGCAGGGCACGCGGGCTCTCGTAGACCTCAACGGCGCCGGCGTCACGGAGTTCGGCCTCGCTGGTGCCTCCGCACGTCAGGCCGATCGCCGGAATGTCCAGCTTGCCGGCGGCGTAAATGTCCCAGACGGCGTCGCCAACGTAGACGGCGTTGGCCGCGGGCACCTTCACGGCGTCGAGGGCCGCAATCAGGATGTCCGGCGCCGGTTTGCTCTCCTCGGCGTCGGCGGAGCTGGTGGCAGCGTGGATGTAGGCGTCGGCATCGATGGTGGCGCGGAGCATTTCGAGGTCGCGGTCCCGCGCGGACGAGGCGAGGGCCACGGCCAAGCCGGAGTCGAAGCACTGGGCCAGCAGTTCGCGGGCCCCGTCGAGCCGCCGGAGGGCCGGCCAGAAGGTGGAGAACACGGCGGCGTGGGAGGCCATGATGTCGGCGTCGGACCCGGTGTCGCGGTTCTCCGGCAGCAGGTGGGCCAGGAGCTTGTCCCCGCCCATTCCCACCGAGCGGTGGATGCTGGCCATGGGGACGTCGTAGCCGGCCTGCCGGAAGGCCCGCCACCACGCGAGGGTGTGGATGTAGCTGGAATCCACCAGCGTCCCGTCAACGTCGAAGAGGACCGCGGCCCGGCGCCGGCCGCCGGCGTCAGTGGTGGGCACGGGTGCGCTTCGTCGCCGCGAGGGTGCCGCCGGAAAGGGAGGAGCCGCGTCCTGCGCCGCCGCCGGTGCGCCGCTTGGCCATGGAGGCCAGGAGGGCGGACTGACCGTCGCCGCTGCGGTCGCGGATCAGGCCGGTGCCGGCGATTTCCCGGGCCTGGGCGATGCCGGCCACAGCGGCCCGCTTGGTCGGGAACGTCACCGAGACGGCCATCAGGCTGCCGGTGGCGTCCATCATCCTGATCCGGTAGCCGCCGTCGGGCGCATCCACGAGCTCGAAATATCCAGCCATTGCAGACTCCTTCAATCCAGCACCCCGGGCGGGGATATTAGTAAGTATACTTATCTAAGCTCTGGAGAAAAGTCAGGTTCCGGCGGCAGCCCGCGGGCCGTCGTTCAGGTCAGCGGGCGGCCTCCTGAAGCTGGAGCGCGCTCCGCACCAGCGCGAAATGGCTGAAGGCCTGGGGTGTGTTCCCGAGTTGCCGCGCCGCCGAGACGTCCCACTCTTCACTGAGGAGTCCGACGTCGTTGCGCAACGCCACCAGCCGCTCGAAGAGCTCTTTCGCCTCCCGCCGCCGGCCCGCCCCGAGCAGCGCCTCCACCAGCCAGAAGGAGCAGGCGAGGAAGACGCCCTCGCCGCCGGGAACCCCGTCGTCGCTCTTCTCCGGCCGGTAGCGCAGGACAAAACCGTCGTGGGTCAATTCGCGCTGGACGGCGTCGATGGTGCCCACCACTCGGGGGTCGTCGGGCGGCAGGAAGCCCACACGCGGGATCAACAAGAGGCTGGCGTCCAGCTCCGGACGCCCGTACGACTGGACGAAGGTGTTGCGCCCGGCGTCGAACCCGTGGGCCATCACGTCAGCGTGGATGGTGTCACGGAGTTTTTCCCAGCGGTCCGCGGGGCCGGGGAGGCCGAAGTCCCGCACGCCCTTGACCATCCGGTCCGCCGCCACCCAGGCCATGACCTTCGAGTGGGTGAAATGCCGGCGCGGACCCCGCATCTCCCAGAGCCCGTTGTCCGGCTGGTCCCACGCCGTCTCCAGGTGCTCCATAAGGGCGATCTGGACATCCCAGGCGTCGTCGCCGTCCTGCAGCAGTGCGCTCCGGGTCAGGGCCAGGCAGTCCAGCACCTCGCCCCAGACGTCCAGCTGCAGCTGCCCGGCCGCGGCGTTGCCGATCCGCACCGGCGCCGACCCCTCGTAGCCGGCCAGCCAGTCGATGGTGGTCTCCGGGAGCCGGCGCTCGCCATGGAGGCCGTACATGATCTGCAGGTCGGCCGGGTCGCCCGCGACGGCCCGGAGCAGCCAGTCGCGCCAGGCCGCGGCTTCCTCGGAGTAGCCGGAGGCGAGCAGCGCCTGGAGGGTCAGGGTCGCGTCCCGAAGCCAGCAATAGCGGTAGTCCCAGTTGCGCTGGCCGCCTATTTCCTCCGGCAGGGACGTGGTGACCGCCGCCACGATCCCGCCGGTGGGGGCGTACGTGAGGGCCTTGAGGGTGATGAGTGAACGCAGTACGGGCTCGCGGTACGGACCGGTGATTTTGCATTTGTCGGACCACTCCTGCCAGAAGGATTCGGTGGCGGCGAGTACGCCTTCCGGGTCCACCGCCCGCGGACGGCCGAGGTGGCTGGGCGCCCAGGTCAGCACGAAGGGAATCCGCTGGCCAGCCGTGACGGTGAACTCGCTGGCGGTCTGCATGTGCTCGCCCCGGAGCGGGGCATCGGTGACCAGATAGGCGGCATCCGGGCCGGCCACCGCGTGGATGCCGTGCTGGTCGTGGCGGACCCACGGGACGATTTCGCCGTAATCGAAGCGCAGCGAAAGTTCGCCGCGCATCGGCACGCTCCCGCGGATGCCTTCGACGATCCGCACAATGTCCGCCGCGCCGTCGCGCGGTGACATAAAGTCGATCACTTTGACCTTGCCGTCCGGGGTTTCCCATTCGGTCTCCAGGATCAGGCTGTTCTCGCGGTAGCCGCGCCGCGTGCATTCGCCGCCGGAGGCCGGTGCGAGGAGCCAGCGGCCGGCCTCGGGTGTGTCCAGCAGGGCGTTGAAACACGCCGGCGAGTCGAAGCGGGGCAGGCAGAGCCAGTCGATGGAGCCTTCGGTGCTGATCAGAGCGGCGGTGTGGAGGTCGCCCACCATTGCGTAATCCTCGATGCGTGCCATGGGTCTTACAGTGCCATACGACCCCGCGCCACAGGGCCACGGGTGGCCGTGCCGCTCCGTGCCGGTGGTCCGCGGCCCGCTGCCCTGTGAAAGAGTGGAGGCATGGACATGGCGTCGCAGGAACCCCGGCAGGAACCAACGCAGCCCCGGAAGATCTCGGGCAGCCAGGCGTTCAGGTTCGCCCATCTGGTCTCGGATACCGTCAACCACCTCCGGCTGAAAATGGCGAGGCGCTGGAAGTTCGCCCCGCAGACCATCGCCTACCAGGGGTACGGGTCCACCGAGTGGGTGCGGGTCCTGGGCCGGGTGCTGCTCACCAGCAAACCGACGCCCGGCAGCCGGGCCGAGCAGGCGGCGCAGAACGGCAACCAGAACATCCGCGGCTGGCGCGCGTTCACGTCCGTCCCCATCCAATTCGTGGATGTGGACATCGAGATCGGCGGCACCACCACCCGGGTCCAGGCCGACCGCGGCGGCCTGGTGGACACCGTGGTGCCGGTGGCGCTTGCCCCCGGCTGGCACACGGCAGTGCTGCGCGCCGCGGGCACGGAGCCGGCGGAGGCAAAGATCTACGTCATCGCGCCCGAGACCACCCTGGGCATCGTCTCCGACATTGACGACACGATTATGGTCACGGCCCTTCCCCGGCCGTTCCTGGCGCTGTGGAACACGTTCGTCCTCAACGAACGGGCCCGGATGGCGACCCCCGGCATGGCGGTCCTGATGGACCGGCTGCGGGTGGAGCATCCCGAGGCGCCGGTGATCTACCTTTCCACGGGCCCGTGGAACGCGGCCCCCACCCTGGCCCGCTTCATCACCCGCAACATGTACCCCTCCGGCACCCTGCTGCTGACCGACTGGGGCCTGACCCACGACCGCTGGTTCCGCAGCGGCCAGGACCACAAGCGCCGGAACCTGGAACTGCTGGCCAAGGAGTTCCCCAACATGCGCTGGCTTCTCTTTGGCGACAACGGCCAGCACGACGAGGCGATCTATTCGCAGTTCGCCCGGGACCACGGCGACAAGGTGGCGGCCATCGGCATCCGCCAGCTCTCCGCGGGCGAGGCCGTGCTGGCCGGCGGCCACTCGGAGAGCGGCGACCACACCGGTTCAGCGGTCCCGTGGGTCTACTCGCCGGACGGCGCCGGCATGGCTACCCGTCTGCAGGAGCTCGACATCCTTTAGCCTGCTGCGGCCGGTTCCGCGCCGGCGGCCGGGGGTTCGACGACGGCGGCTGGTTCAGCGGCTGGGGCCGGCTCTACGGCAGGTTCGACGACGGCGGCTGCAGCCTTCGACCGGGCGGCCATCAGTTCCCGGAGCCAGTAGAAGGACGCTTTGGGCGTGCGCGCCATGGTGTCACGGTCCACGTGAAGCAGGCCGAACTGCTGCTTGTAGCCGGCGGACCATTCAAAGTTGTCCATCAGGGACCAGATGTAATAACCGCGCAGGTCGATCGACTCTGCGGCGCCGCCGGGCGAGGTCGCCTCGATGGCCGCGCCGATGTGCTCGGCGAGGTACCGCACGCGGCGCTCATCCGGGACCACCAGCCGGCCTTCGGCGTCGTGGATCTCCAGGTCTTCGAAGCTCGCACCGCCCTCGGTGATGTAGACCGGCGGCAGTTCCGGGTAGCGTTCGGCCATTTCCGCGAGCGCCACGGCCATGTAGTCCGGCTTGATCGGCCAGCCATAGGCGGTGATCTCGGTGTCCGGGAAACTCTCGACGTGGAACGGGGTGGCGCCGCCTCCGCCGTTGAGGTCGTTCCCCATGGCTTCCGCCATCCCCTCCGGCACGGTGCCCTCACCGGGCCCGGCAGCCACGCGGGTAGGCATGTAATAGTTCAGCCCGTAGAAATCCAGCGGCTGCGAGATCAGCTCCATGTCCTCCTTGGACGGGCTGAAGGAGGAGAAGAAGGTGGCGGCACGGATGGCGTCCGGGTACTTGCCCAGCAGCACGGGGTCAGCGTAGAGGCGGTTCTGTGCCATGTCCATCAGGCCCGCACTGACCTTGTCCAGCGGGTTGACGGTGGCGGGGACCATCGGCGAATACACGTTGGTCAGGCCGATTTCGCCGGGAACCTTGGCCGCCCGCAGTGCCTGCATCGCCAACCCGTGGCCCAGCAGCTGGTGGTGGACGCTGGGGAGGGCCTTGAGCATGTGGGCTTCACCCGGGGAATGCACGCCCAGCATGTAGCCGTTGGCGCTGACGGTGGCCGGTTCGTTGATGGTTACCCAGCGGGCCACCCGGTCCCCGTAGGCTGCGGCGGCAATCGCGGCGAACTCCCCCAGCCGGTAGGCGGTGTCCCGGTTCATCCAGCCGCCGGCCTCGTCCAGTTCCAGCGGGGTATCCCAGTGGTAGAGCGTGGCCATCGGTGCGATGCCGTTGGCCAGCAGCAGGTCGATCAGCCGGTCGTAGAAGTCCAGGCCCTTGGGATTGACCGGGCCGCTGCCGCCGGGCTGGATCCGCGGCCAGGACAGCGAGAACCGGTAGGAGTCGATGCCCAGGTCCTTCATCAGGGCCACGTCTTCGGGCATCCGGTGGTAGTGGTCGCAGGCCATGGCGGGGCTGTGGTCATCGACAATCGTGCCGGGCTTCGCGGCGAACATGTCCCAGCCGGAGGGTCCGCGGCCGTCCTCGTCCAGCGCCCCCTCGATCTGGAAGGCGGCGGTCGCCACGCCCATGGTGAAACCGGATGGCAGCAGTGCGGCCAGGTCGTGGGCGGAAGCGTTCATTGGCGGATCCCCTATGCAGTTGCGCTGGTAGTGGATTGATTTTAGGCCCCGCCGGGAGCCCGCGCCACACACGGCGCGTCAGCATGGTCCGCGTGCCGTGGCCGCACCGCCCTCAGCCAGCGGCCTCGGTGCCGAAGAGGAACTCCTTGGCGTGGGCCACCGCCTTCCTAAAGGCGTCGTTCCGCAGGCCCAGCAACTGGTCTCCGTCCTCTGCCGCGGGCTCGAGGTAGCCGGTGAACCCGGGCCGGAGCACCCAGATGTCCCCGGCCGGCGGCAGGTAGAACACCCCGAATGAGCGGTGCTGGCTGTCCTCCGCGGCCCAGACCGGCACCACGGCCAGGGCCGCCCCGGTGTCCACGTTGATCCACTGCGCCCGCGGAAGGGGCAGTTCGTGCGCTTCCGGGTCGAGGAACGGAGCGGTACCCTCGCCCCAGCGTTCTTCGAACCTTTCATGGAAGACCGGCATCAGGTGTGAATCGTAGCGCCGCCACGCGCTCATGGCTGTACTCCTTATCCCCCGGGCGGCGGGAACCGGCGGCGGCGCGGGGAAGATACCGCCGCGCCGCCGCCGGCCGCTATTGTCCGACTTCCTGCAGTTCGTCCCGTGCGTGGGTGATCTCGATCTTCCGCGGCTTGGCTTTCTCCATGACCGGTATGCGCAGGGTCAGGACGCCGTCGGCATAGGTCGCCTTGACTGCATCCGTGTCCAGCGTGTCGCCCAGGATGAGCTGGCGGCTGAAGACTCCCCGGGGCCGCTCCGAGGCGATGAGCTCAACGCTGGGCTGGGTCGCGTCGGCCCGTTCGGCCCGTACGGTGAGCACGTTGCGTTCGATATCCAGATCCACCGAGTCGACGTTGACGCCCGGGAGGTCAAAGGCGACGACGAATTCGCCCTGTTCCTGCCAAGCATCCATCGGCATGGCAGCGGGCCGCGCAGTGGTTCCAAAAACCTGCTGGGTCAGCCGGTCCAGCTCACGAAACGGATCCGTACGCATCAACATCATTTCCCACTCCTTCATGTGAGATCTCGAAATTTTCGCTGTATCCGGCCATCGATTATCTGTTGTGGCGGATATAGATTTTTTATAGCACCGGTGCGACACTGAGGCAAGGGGTTTTTCGGGAACGAAAGGGCGGCAGATGGCGGCACAGGAGTCCGGCGTCGGGGTCTACGCGATCTCCGTCGTGGCACAAATGGTCGGAACCGGCCCGCAGAACATCAGGCTGTACGAGCGCAAGGGACTGCTCACGCCGGACCGCACGGCCGGCGGCACCCGGCAGTACAGCGAGCTGGACCTGTTGGTGCTGCGGCGCATCAGCGGCCTCCTCGCGGAGGGCCTGAACCTCGCGGGGGTGGCCAAGGTGCTGGAACTGGAGGCCGCCAACGCCAGGCTTCGGGCCGAGCTGAAGCGGAGCAGGGCGCGCTGAACAGCCAGGCGCCCTGCCGTGCCGCCACTACTCGGCGACGTTCTCCTCTTTGGAGAGTTCCCCGGTGATCGGCTCGCCCTCAATCCGGGCCGTCCGCCACGTGTCGAGCAGGATGACTGCGCCGAGGACCACGAAGGAGATGGACAACGACGCTAGGGCGTCGGTGGTCCAGTGATAGCCGAGGTAGAGCCGGCTCACTGCGGCGAAGAAAATGCCGACGCCGGCCACCACGAAGCCCACGACGGCGGACTTGGGGTTCGAGCGTCGGGAAAAGATCAGGAACGTTGTGACCAGCAGGAAGTCACAGGCCCCGAGGACGTGTCCGGACGGGAAGGAGAACGTGGTGTCCGCGCCGAAGAGCATAAGATCCACCGGCGGACGGTGCCGCTCGACGATATGCCCGATGAGCTGGGCCAGGATGACGCCGGTCAGCATCGCTCCGGCAAGGACCATCGGCCGCCAGGCGTGCTTGGCGAACAAGCCCCAGGCGACCGTGAACACCAGGATGATGATGGGCAGCCCGATCGGGCCGAAGACAATCGCCAGGATGATCATGATGGTGGTGGTCGGTTCACCGCGGAGAGTGACCAGGCCGGAGCGCACCGGCTCATCCACGACGCTGATCCCGCCGTGCGTCAGGACGCTGACCAGGATAAAGGTGAACAGCACGGCGCCGACGATCATCAGTCCGACGGCGGTCCGGTACAGGTTCCGGCGCGCACCGGCCTCCATGTAGCGCTCCTCCACCACAAACTTGTCGTGGAAAACCCGCCACCAGCCGGACGATTTCCCGGTCTCTTGCTCTGCCATTCCCGCATCCGCCTCTGCACCGTGTGTTGACATTCCCACCGTGAAGAATATCCCCGTTTCCCGCCAGCGGCCGCTTCGGGGCTCCGGCCGCACCCGCGCCGCACCCGCCGGTACCCTGAGGCCATGGGCATTATGAATGAACTGATCAACCCGGGGGTGGTCGGCTCATTGGGGCGGATCCTCGCCGCGGCCTCCCCCGGCACCGGGTTCACGCACCTCGCCGGAGCTGCCCGGCAGCTTGATGACCTGAGCCTGCGCGGGCGCACCGACCTGCTCAGCGGCGCACTCCTTGAGGACCTGCCCGCCGGATACGCCCCGGCAGCCGCAGTGTTCCGCCGGGCGCTGGCGGACCCGGAATTCACCGGGTGGATGATCTGGCCGGTCAGCGAGGCGGCTGCCGCCCTGGCTCTCGCCGGGACGGAGCCGGGAGACTTCGAGGACTGCCTGTCCCTGCTGGCCGAGCTGACCCCGCGCCTGACGTCCGAGTTCGCGATCCGGCGGCTCCTGGCCGCAGACCTCGACCGCACCCTTGCCGTGGCGGCCGGCTGGACCGGCCATCCCGGCTGGCATGTCCGCCGGCTCGCCAGCGAGGGGACCCGGCCCTACCTGCCGTGGGCAGTCCGCGTTCCCGGGCTCACGGGCCGGCCGGAGGCCACCCTGCCCCTCCTGGACGCCCTGTACCGGGACCCGGTGGAGGATGTCCGCCGGTCGGTGGCCAACCACCTGAACGATCTCGCCCGCCACGCCCCGGAGGAGGTGGTGGCCACCGCCGCCGGCTGGATGGCCGCCCCGGACGCCCACACGGCCAGGGTGGTCCGCCACGGCCTGCGGACCCTGATCAAGAAGGCCCATCCCGGCGCCCTGCAGTTGCTGGGCTTCCCGCCGGCCTCGCTCACCGTCACCGCCCTGCGGCTCGACCGCGCTGTGGTGGAACTGCCCGGCGAGCTGGGGTTCGATTTCGATGTGGCCAACACCGGGTCAGCGGAGGCCCGCATCGCCGTCGACTACGTGGTGCACTACGCCAAAGCCAACGGCACACTCGCGGACAAGGTGTTCAAGCTCGGGACGGCCGTCCTGGGGCCGGGTGAATCGAAGACGTTCACGAAGCGTCACGCCTTCCGCCAGATGACCACCCGGGTCCACCATCCCGGCGCTCATTCAGTCCAGCCGCAGGTCAACGGGGTGAGGTACCAGTCGGCCGGATTCACGGTCCTGACCTAGGCCCACGGGCACGTCGCGTGGTGATTTGACTCACATTTAAACGAGACGTAATCTCGCTTCAGCCGCGGACGCCGCGGCCACCCTTCCAGGAAAGACAGTGCGATGACGACAGCAAGCGACTGCATCGAGATCCAGGTCGAAAACCGACTCCTGCTGGACGACCGGCTCAATGACGCCGTCCTCGGGCTGCAGCGGCTGGCCATGCTGACGGGCACCCACGGCATCCTGCTGACACGGCACAAACCCGGGCACTACACGGCAGCACTCTCGGACCAGGTTCCCTTCGGAATGACCCGGGAAATCGTCCACTAGACGGCAAGCCTTAACGACCCCGCAGTGTTTTGCTGCGCCGCCGGTGGCGGACTATTACCAGTCGTGAACCGTGCCGTCGACGAGCCGGTTGTAGGGCAGGTAGGCCTGCTGGTACGGGAACGCAGCGGCGGCCTCCTCGTTGAACTCGACGCCGATGCCGGGCTGGTCCCCCGGGTGCAGGTACCCGTCCACGAACGTCATGGACTGCTCGAAGACCTCGTTGGTCTTGTCCGAGTGCTGCATGTATTCCTGGATGCCGTAGTTGTGGATGGCCAGGCCCACGTGGAGCTGCGCGGCGAACCCGACCGGGGAAATATCGGTCGGCCCGTGGAACCCGGACTTGATCTGGTACTGGGCGGCGAAGTCCATGACCTTCTTCAACGGGCTGATGCCGCCGAAATGCGTGGACGCGGCACGGACGTAGTCGATCAGCTGCTCTTTGATGATGGTCTGGTAGTCGTACACGGTGTTGAAGATTTCGCCGATCGCCAGCGGGGTGGTGGTGTGCTGGCGGACCAGGCGCAGCGCCTCCTGGTTCTCCGCCGGGGTGCAGTCTTCCAGCCAGAAGAGGTCGTACGGCTCCAGGGCCTTGCCCAGCTTCGCGGCCTGGATCGGGGTCATCCGGTGGTGGCCGTCGTGCAGCAGCGGGATCTCCGGGCCGAACTCGTTCCGGACGGCTTCGAACACCATGGGCAGGTGCCGCAGGTAGGCCCGGGTGTCCCAGTCCTCTTCCTGCGGGAACGCCCCGCGTCCGGCCGGTTCGTAGTCGTACCGCTCCCCGGAGGCCTGTGCCTGGGCCGCGACGCCGTAGACGGCCTTGATCCCGGGCACGGCGGTCTGGATCCGGATGGACTTGTAGCCGAGCTCCAGGTGCTCGCGGACGGAGTCGAAGAGGGACTCCAGGTCCGAACCCGACGCATGGCCGTAGGCCCGCAGCCCGTTCCGGGACGCCCCGCCCAGCAGCTGGTAGACCGGCATCCCGGCCAGCTTGCCCTTGATGTCCCACAGGGCCATGTCCACCGCCGCGATGGCGGCCATGGTCACGGGCCCGCGGCGCCAGTAGGAGGACCGGTACAGGAACTGCCAGGTGTCCTCGATCCGGTGCGGATCCTTGCCGATCAGCAGCTGCGCGACGTGCTCTTTCAAGTAAGCGGCCACCGCGAGTTCCCGCCCGTTCAGCGTCGCGTCCCCGATGCCGGTAACACCGTCCTCGGTGGTGATCCGCAACGTCACGAAGTTACGGGAGGGGCTTGTCACGAAGACTTCAGCGGCAATGATTTTCACAGCAGATCCAGGCTTTCGGTGTGGGCCGGAGGGATTCCGGGCGGGGTGGGTATTAGCGTTGGGTGCTGCCGTCCGGGGCTGCATCCAGCAGGGTAAGCTCGGCGGCGCTCGGCAGGCCGTCACAGTCCCCGTGGGTGCTGACGGCAAAGGCGCCGGCGAGGGTTCCGCGGCGCAGGCGTTCGGCGACGTCGCCGCCGTCGAGCAGCGCGGACAGGTAGCCGGCGGTGAAGGCATCCCCGGCGCCCACGGTATCGACGCTTGTCACGGGAACCGCGGGGGCTTCGCAGCGGCCGTCCGCGGTGTAGACGCCGGCTCCGGCAGCGCCGCGCTTGACCACCACTTCGCGGACCCCCTGCTGAAGGAGTCCCGCGGCAGCGGCCTGCTCGGCGTCGTCTCCCCGGGTTCCCCCGGCCGCGGGGCCGCCGGCAACCAGCTCGAGTTCGTCGTCGGAGGCGACCAGAACGGTGGCGTGCCGGGCCAGCGGGGTCAGCACGGAGCGGGCCTCGTCGCGGGACCAGAGTTTGCTGCGGTAGTTGACGTCGAGTGAGACCACCAGGCCCTCGGCGGCGGCCCGCGCGGCGGCATATTCGACGGCGCGGCGGGCGTCGGGGCTGAGTGCGGCGGTGATGCCGGTCAGGTGCAGGGCACGGGGTCCGGCGGTGAAGGCCCGGTCCACGTCCTCGCGGCTGATCGTCGACCCGGCGGACCCTGCCCGGTAGTAGAATGCCCGGCTGAGGTCCGCAGTGCGCCGTTCAAGGAACATCACGCCGGTGGACCGGTCCGGGTCCACCCGGTGCTGCACCGCGATTCCCTCGCTGCGGAGCTGGCGCAGGATGAATTCGCCGTGCGGATCGGCGCCGAGCACTCCGGCCCAGGCGACGCTGTGGCCCAGCCGGGCGACGCCGACGGCCACGTTGGATTCCGCCCCGGCCACGTACATGCCCAGGCTGCCGCCGGCGGACAGCGGCCCGGCCGAACGCAGGGACACCATGGATTCCCCGAGCGTGAGCAGGTCCACGCTCATTGCGCGTCGGCCTGCCGGCCGTGTTCCGCGGCGAGGCTGACGAAGGCGCGGGCCCTCTCACGGACCGGTTCGAGGTCGCCGCCGGAGCCTGCGTCGCCAAACAGCGGGCCGCCGAGTCCGACGGCGATCGCGCCGGCGCTCCAGTACCCGGCGGCTTCGCCGAGCCCGACCCCGCCGACGGCGATGAACGGGATGTCGGGGAATGGATCGCGGAGCGCCTTCAGGTAGCCGGGGCCGCCGATGGAGGCCGGGAAGAGTTTCACCGCGGTGGCGCCGCGGTTCATGGCTTCGTAGGACTCGCTGGGTGTCAGGGCCCCGGCCAGGATGGGGATGCCGAGCCGGGCGGATTCCTGGATGGAGTCCGCCAACGACGGGGTGACCATAAACTGGCCGCCGGCGCCGGCCACGTCCTCCACATCGGCGGCGGTGAGGACGGTGCCTGCCCCGACGAAGCAGCCGGCGGGTGCCGTTGCCCGGACGGTGCTGATCGCGGCCAGCGCCCCCGGGGTGGTGAGGGCGATCTCGACGTAGCGGAAGCCCTCCTCCATGGCCACCAGGGCCGCCTTGGCGGCGGCTCCGCCGTCGGTGCCGCGCACGATCGCGACCAGGCGGGTCTCGCGGATCCCGGCCAGCAGGAGCTCGGGAGTGATGTCGGTGCTCATGTGGTTCACCATTCTGCGAAGGCGCCGTCGGAGTGGCGCCAGACGGGTCCGCGCCAGGCATGGCCGCGTTTGTCCGCGGCGCGGACCACCGCCTCGTCGATCTCGATGCCAAGGCCCGGTCCGGTGAGCCGTTCAATGTGCCCGTCAACGAACTTCAGCGGGGTCTTGTCCACCACGTAGTCCAGGACCTCGGCGCCCTGGTTGTAGTGGATGCCGATGCTTTGCTCCTGGATCAGGAAGTTGGGGGTGGCGAAACCGACCTGCAGGCAGGCGGCCAGGGCCAGCGGTCCGAGGGGGCAGTGCGGGGCCAGCTGGACCTCGTAGATTTCGGCGAGCGAGGCGATCTTGCGGACCTCGGTGATGCCGCCGGCGTGGGAGAGGTCCGGCTGGGCCACGGCGATGCCGGCCTGCAGCGCGGGCAGGAATTCCTGCCGGCTGTAGAGCCGCTCACCGGTGGAGACCGGCGTCGTGGTCGAGGACGTGAATTCCCGCAGCAGGTGGGTGTTCTCCGGAACCACGGGTTCTTCGAGGAAGAACGGCCGGTACGGTTCCAGCAGCGGCGCCACCCGCCGGGCGTTGGCCAGGCTGAAGCGTCCGTGGAAGTCGACGGCGACGTCGCGGTGCTCGCCCAGGACCTCGCGGGCGGCTGCGACCCGGCGGACGACGCCGTCGAGCTCCGCGACGGAGGCGATCGGGCTCATCCGGCCGCTGGCGTTCATCTTGACCGCTGTGAGTCCGACCTCCAGCTGCGCGCTGATCTGGTCCGCCACCTCGTTGGGTTCGTCGCCGCCCACCCAGCCGTACATCCGGATCCGGTCGCGGACGTGGCCGCCCAGGAGCTGGTGCACGGGGGTGTTGAAGTGCTTGCCGGCGATGTCCCACAGGGCTTGGTCCAGGCCGGATACCGCGCTGGCCAGGATGGGCCCGCCGCGGTAGAAGGAGCCCTTGGTCATGACCTGCCAGTGGTCCTCGATGCGGAGGGCGTCGTTGCCCATGAGCAGTTCGGAGAGCTGTTCGACGGCGGTGCGCACGGTTTCGCTGCGGCCCTCGCAGCTGGCCTCGCCCCAGCCGACGATGCCGCTGTCCGTTTCGATCCGAACGAAAAGCCACCGCGGCGCGACGAGGAAGGTTTCAATCCTGCTGATGAGTGTCATGTGCTGCCTAGCCTTTTGTCGCACCGGCGGTGAGGCCGGAAACGATGTACTTCTGCGTGAAGAGCGCAATGATCATGATCGGGATGGTGACCACCGTGGCCGCCGCCATCAGTCCGCCCCAGTCGATGCTGGCGTAGGAGACGAAGTCGAAGATGGCCACCGGCAGGGTCTTGGTTTTGGAGCCGGAGAGCACCAGGGCGAACATGAAGTTGTTCCACGAGAAGATGAAGGACAGGATCCCTGCCGTGGCGATCCCGGAGACGGACAGCGGCAGCGTGATGCGGCGGAAGGCGCCGATGGGGGTCAGTCCGTCCACCTGGGCCGATTCCTCCAGCTCGAGCGGCAGCGAATCGAAGTAGCTCATCATGATGTAAACGATCAGCGGGAGCGCGACGAACATGTGGCTGAGGATCAGCACCTCGAAGCCGCCCACCATTTTCAGGTTGGAGAAGACGTAGTACCAGGGCACCAGCAGGGATACGCCGGGAATGACGCGGGCCATCAGGACCACCAAAGCCGAACGGTGCATTGTGAAGCGGCTCATCGCGTACGCGGCCGGGACGCCGAGGACCAGTGACAGCGCGGTGGAGACAAAGGCCACCCAGAAGCTGTTGAAGATGAAGATGAAGTAGTTGTTCCGCTGCAGCACGTTGGCGTAGTTCTCGCCCGTGGGGGTGAAGAGGAACGACTTGGCGGTGTCGTAGATGTCCACGTTGGTCTTGAACGAGGCCAGCAGCATCCAGAACAGCGGCGCGACCAGGAACAGCACCACGGCCACCAGGGCAACCACCCGGAACACTTTGTACGCGCGGGTGCCCAGCGGCTTGCGGCGGCGCGGGGACGGGGCGGGACGGGTCCCGGAGGTCTGGGATTGGGTCAGGACGGTCATTTGCTTACCGCTTTCTTGCGCATGGTCAGCAGCCACATGGTGCCGATGATGATCATGAAGAACAGGATCAGCACCGCGGAGGAGAGCCCGTACTGGTTGTAGTCGAAGCTCAGGCCGTAGGCGTAGACGTTGAGCGTTTCCACCTCGTGGAAGGATCCGCCGCCCTTGCCCTTGGTGGCGTAGAGGATGTCGAAGGTCTTCAGGGCGTCGATGCCCCGGAGCAGGATGGCGACGATCACGGTCGGCATCATCAGCGGCAGGGTGATGAAGAAGAAGCGCTGGAACGCGTTGGCGCCGTCCATCCGTGCGGCCTCGTCCGGCTCTTCGGAGAGCGAGGTCAGGCCGGCGAGGAGGATCAGCACCACCATGGGGGTCCACTGCCAGATGTCCATAAAGATGGTGGTGCCCAGCGCGGTGTCCTGGCCGGAGAGCCACGGCTGCGGCGGGATGCCGATCATGCCCAGGAGCTGGTTGACGAAGCCGATGTTGGGGTCGAAGATCAGCCGCCACATCATGCCGACGGCCACGGGGGTGGCGACGAGCGGCAGCAGGATGGCCACGCGGACCCACTTTTCACCGCGGAACGGGCGCCAGAGCAGCAGGGCGATGCCCATGCCCAGAACAACCTCGCACACCAGGGCGACGCCGGTGAAGGACAGGGTACGTCCGACGGCGGGCCAGAACCGTTCGACGTCGGAGAGCACCGTCAGGTAGTTCTCCAGGCCGATGAACTCGGTGGCGGCGCGGACCGAACCCTGCGAGTCGGTGAGGCTCAGGTAGAGCGTCCAGGCGAGCGGGAAGACGATCAGGACGCCGACGAAGATCATGGCCGGCGCGGCGAAGAGCCACTTGCGGTGCCGGTTGGCCCAGGCGGAGAAGTTCTCGCGGGGGCCCGGGGTGGGCGCCGCGCCGCGCTTCGCGCCGCTGGCAGTGCCGCGGGAGGTGTTCAGTACAGACATGGTTCACCTAAGGAGTTGGGGGTGAAGTGAAGAGCGTGGCCCGGCGGGGCGGCGGCTTGGGCCAGCCGCCCCGCCGGGCGTGGTGCGTGAAGCAGGGTGCGCCGGGGCGCTACTTCTTTTCGCTGTCCAGGAACTTCTGGAAGGCGTCGTTGGCCGTGTCAGCCGCTGCGGAGGCATCGGAGCCGGTGATGGTGGCTACGATCGGGCCGCCGACGATCTCGCGGGCCTTGCCGACGGTGATGACGAGCGGACGGTCGTGGCCCACGCCAACCTTGGCACTGGCGGCGATGGCCTCGGCCAGGTCCTTCGGGTAGGTGGACGTTCCGGCCGGGTCGGCCCAGACGGAGGCACGCGGGCCGGGGACGCCGGCCTTCTGTGCTGCCAGCGTGCGTTCCTTGCTGGTGGCCCACTGGATGAACTTCCAGGCGTTGTCCTGGTTGCCAGAGGCCTGGTTGACGCCGAGGGCCCACGACGGGATGTTGTACGGCTTGGAACCGGCGGGGCCGGCGGGCAGGGCAGCGAAGCCGACCTTGTCCGAGACCTTGGACTTGGCCGGGTCGGTGGCGTTCTTGTAGAGCGAGTCGGCTTCGGTGTAGAAAGCGGCCTTGCCCTGGGTGAAGATGGCCATCGCCTCGGGCCAGCTCATGTCGGTGCTGACGTTCTTGGGGCCGTAGTTCTTGATCAGGCCGCCGTAGTAGGCGTACGCCTTCTTGGCCGCGTCGCTGTTCACGGCGGACTTGCCCTGGGCGTCGGTGAAGTCACCGCCGAAGCTGTAGAGGAAGCTGGAGAACTGGGTCACGGCGGCGGACTTGCCGGTGCGCGCTACGAAGCCGGCGGTGTCCGGGTTGGCGGCGGCGATCTTCTTGGCTGCGGCTTCGAGCTCTTCCATGGTCTTGGGGACCTGGACTCCGGCGGCCTGCAGCAGGTCCTTGCGGTAGTAGAGCACTTCGCGCTCGGTGATGATCGGGACGCCGACAACCTTGCCGTCGGCGGTGGTGGCCTTGACGGGGCCCTCCTGGTAGTCCTTCCAGTCCCAGTTGGCGTCGGAGGAGACCTTGGACGTCAGGTCGGCGAGGTAGCCGTTCTTAGCGAACGCTTTACCTTCCTGGAGCGGGCGGTACATCATGACGTCGATTTCGTCGCTGCCCGCGTTGAGCTTGACGTTGTACTGGTCCGAGAGCTGATCCTCGCCCAGCTGGGTGAGCTCTACCTTGAGGCCGGTGGCCTTCTCGAACTCGGGGATGGCTGCCTTGATACCTTCAGTCCACACGTGGTTGGCCAGGGTGACCCGGACGGTGCCGGCGGCCTTGGCGTCGCCGCCGCCACCACCGCAGGCGGCCAGCCCGAGTGAGAGCGCGGCGGCTACGGCCGCGTACTTCACAATTGAACGTCGCTTCATTACGACTCCCTTGTCTTCAGGGCCGGATCAACCTCCAGCCGCCCGCGGATGCATCTTTACATCTGCTCTGGAGCGATCTTAGATAAATAAAGCAGACTTAAACAACCCCTTGCGCTCACCCGTATGATTTATTTATGCAAACCCCAAAGGCGGAGTCTTCAGCAGACCTGCACTCAGTGCTCGTCCAGAGCCTGGGGCTCGCCATTGCCGAGGGGACCCTGGCGCCGCACTCGATTCTGCGGCTGGACGAGCTTGAGGCGCAGCACAGTGTTTCGCGGTCCGTGGTCCGGGAAGCAACCCGCGTCCTGTCGTCCATGGGAATGCTGGAATCACGGCGCCGGCTGGGCACGGTGGTGCGGCCGGAAGAGTCCTGGAACCTCTATGACCCGCAGGTGATCCGCTGGCGGCTGGCGTCCTCCCGCCGGGTGGACCAGCTGCGGGCGCTCAACGAACTCCGCGGCGCCGTCGAACCACAGGCCGCCCGGCTTGCCGCCGAACGCGCCTCCTGGGATACCGGCAGCGACCTCGTCGCTCAGGCCGCACGGCTCTGGGCAGCGGGCCAGCGCGGCGACCAGGACGAGTTCCTGCGGCTGGACATCGAATTCCATGCCTCCGTGCTGCGGGCCTCGGGCAACCCCATGTTTTCCCAACTGCACAACCTCGTTGCCGAGGTCCTCACGGGCCGTACCGAGCACGGCCTGATGCCGCAGCTGCCGCAGCACGAGGCGCTCCAGCTGCACGTGGACGTCGCCAGCGCCATCCAGCGCGGCGAGATGGACCGGGCCCACGAGGCAATGCGCCGGATCGCGGAGCAGTCCACCGAGGAAATCGGCGACATCTGGTCCAGCCACCAGGGCACCGCCCCGTCCCAGTAACTCTGGTCCGGGGCCGGCGCAGCTCAGACCCGCGGCCTGGCCCCGCACCGACCCCGCGGCGCTGTTACCGGCCGCCCTCCAGCTTCCGGCTGCGCTGCTCCTGGGCCATCGGGCCGTACGGATAAACGCCGACGCGCGGCTGGCTGGCGTCGGTCAACCGCTGCGTCTCCTCCGGGGTGAGCCGGAGATGGGCGGCGGCCAGGTTGTCCGTGAGCTGGCCGGTGGTCCGTGCGCCCAGGATCACCGACGTGACCGCAGGCCGGTCCGCCAGCCACGCGAGTGCCACTTGGGAGGCGCTGACGCCGTGCCGTTCCGCGGTTTCCTGCACTTCGGCCAGGACCTCCCAGGTTTGCGGGTCCGCGTTGCGGGCCTCCCAGGCCTCCATGCCGCGTTTGGGGTTCTCGCCCAGCCTGGTGGCCCCGGCCGGCGGCTGGTCGCGCTTGTACTTGCCGGAGAGCCAGCCGCCGCCCAGCGGCGACCACGGCAGCAGGCCGATCCCGGCATCGAGCGAGGCCGGGACGATCTCGGATTCGATCTCGCGGACCAGCAGGCTGTACTGCGGCTGCAGCGTGACCGGGGCGCTCCAGCCGTGGGACCTGGCCACGTGGACGGCCTTGGTCAGCTGCCAGCCCAGGAAGTTGGAGAAACCGTAATAGGCAATCTTGCCGCTGGTCACCGCGTCATGCAGGAACCGGAGGGTCTCCTCCAGGGGCGTGACCGGATCCCACGCGTGCAGCTGGTACAGATCGATCTGCTCGACGCCGAGGCGGCGCAGCGAGTCATCCAGGGCCCGGACCAGGTGCCGGCGCGAGGTGCCGACGTCGTTAGGCGCCTGCCCCATCGGGAAGCGGCCCTTGGTGGCCACCACGGCCCTGTCCCGGAGCTCCGTCCTGTCCGCCAGCCAGCGGCCGACGATCTCCTCCGAGACCCCCGAACTGTAGACGTCGGCGGTGTCAATGAAGTTGCCGCCGGCCTCGAAGTACGTGTCCAGGATGGCGTGGGACTGTTCCTCGGTGGCTTCGGCGCCGAAGGTCATGGTGCCCAGCGCGTAGTTGGAAACAACGGCTCCGCTGTTGCCCAGGGTGCGGTATTGCATGGAACTCCTCAGTGGCAGGTGGATGGTGGCAGGTCGGTGGTGGCCGGGACGTCAGTCCTCGGTCGGCGTCGTCCGGTTCGAATGGTAGGTCCGCCAGCTGTGCTCCGGGGCGAATCCCAGGAGCCGTTTGGCCTTGTCGATCGAGAGCATCGTCTCGTGCTCTCCGAGGTCCTTGACCACCTTGACGCGGGGAAACACTTCGGCCGCGAGCTCGGCACTGGACCGGCCCATCACCGTGTCCGCGTTGGCGATGATAAACGCCTCAAATCCCGGAGCGCCGTGCTCCAGCGCACGGGCCACCGCCTGGGCGCCATCGCGGCCGTCGATGTAGCCCCAGAGGTTCCACTTGCGCAGCCGCGCGTCGGCGTCGAACGAGGGGAACTCCTCGTAGTCTTCCGGGTCCATCACATTGGAAAACCGCAGCGCGCTGATGCTCAGCGTGGGGTCCCAGCGGGTGAGCTGGATCGCCATCTGCTCCTCGAGGTGTTTGACCAGGGAGTAGGTGCTTTCCGGCCGGGCCTGGTATTCCTCATCCACCGGGATGTAGGGCGGGTCGACGTCGAACGGCAGTCCCAGGACCGTCTCGCTGGAGGCGTAGACGATCTTCTTGATCCCGGCACGGCGGGCGGCCTGGAACACGTTGTAGGTCGCCTGCATGTTGTTCTCGAACGTCGCGGCGTCCGGGGCGAGCCCAGGGGCAGGGATCGCCGCGAGGTGCACAATGGCGTCGAAGCCCTGGTGCCGGTCGTCCAGGCCAAGGATCACGTCCACCACCTGCCCGTAGTTGCGCAGGTCCACCCGGGTGAAGCCCGGTGAGCGGTCCCCGGACTGGTCCAGGTTGGTGACCTCATGGCCATCGTCGACGAGCCTGCGGACGACGCTCTTGCCGAGCTTTCCACTTCCTCCGGTCACTGCAATTCTCATCAGGATCTCCTCGGTACTGGGGACGGCTGCCGTGCCTCCACCCTAGAACGGAGTCCGGCCCCGTGCACCCCCGGCGCGGCCGGCCGGGGATGCAGGAAGGCCCGGCCGGCCGCCGGCCCGCGGTGACCTTTGGCCCTAGGCACTCCCCGGGACACCGGGCAGGGTGGGGGCCATGAGCGCAGACCAGCGGATCGTCGTGGGCGTGGACGGCTCCGAGTTTTCAACAAAGGCGCTCCGGCTCGCCGGGCGCATGGCTGCCAGCCTGAACGCCCCGCTGGAGGTCATCACGTGCCTTGGCACCTCGGGCTTCTTCCTCGCTTCCCACCTTCCGGAGGAGCGCACCGCGTCTGCCGGCGAGCTGGAGGAGACGGCCAAGCGCCTGGTGGAGGAGTCGCTGGAGCGGGCCTTCGGCGATGCCCGCCCTGAGCAGCTCACCCGGCAGGTCAAGTTTGGTGCGCCGGCCAAAGTCCTGATCGAGGAGAGCAGGGACGCGCAGCTTTTGGTGGTGGGGCGGCGCGGCCGGGGCGGTTTCCTTGCGCAGGTGATGGGCTCGGTCAGCGGCGCCTGCGCCGCGCATGCCCAGTGCCCCGTGCTGGTGGTCGGCCAGGGCGCAGGCTAAGCCGCCGGGAGTAACTGCCGGACAAACCAGTCCCGGGCCAGGATGGCGGCTGCGGCCAGGGTTCCGGGCTCCTCGAACAGATGCGTGGCGCCCTGCACCACGGCGAGCTGGCTGGGGCAGCGCATCATGGCCTTGGCCTTCCGGTTGAGCTCAAGCACCTCATAATCGAAGCTGCCCACAATCAGGAGGGTCGGCGCCCGGACGGCGGACAGCCGCGGCCCGGCGAGGTCGGGCCGGCCGCCGCGGGAGACCACGGCGGCCACCCGGGCTGAGGGTTCGGACGCGGACCACAGTGCGGCCCCGGCCCCGGTGCTCGCCCCGAAATACCCGACGACGCAGGCTGCCGTATCGTCCCGGGTGGCCAGCCAGTCAGTGGCGGAGGAGAGCCGGCGCGCGAGCAGTTCGATGTCGAAGACGTTGGCGCGGTTCCGCTCCTCCCCCGGCGTCAGCAGGTCCAGCAGCAAGGTGCCCAGCCCGGCCCGCTGCAGGACGCTGGCCACAAAACGGTTCCGGGGACTGTGTCGGCTGCTGCCGCTCCCGTGGGCGAAAACCACCACCGCCGTGGCCGGGACCGGCAGGTGCAGCTGGCCCTGGAGCCGGACCCCCCGGGACGGGATTTCCACCTCTTCATCGGATTCCACCGGTTCCCCGGACGCGGCCGCCGGCACGGGGGCCCGTGGCGCGTCGTTCATCCGGCGCGCGGCGGCGTCCAGGAGTTGGATCACCTCCTCGTCGTCGGTCGGGGAGAAATCCCGGTAGTGGTAGCCGACGGCGGAGAACTGCCGGGGCGTCGCGAGGCAGACCACCTCGTCGGGTTCGCGCAGGTCCGCCAGGGTGTCGGCCGGCGCGACCGGCACAGCCAGGACCACCCTTGCGGCGCCCAGTTTGCGGGCGATCCGGCAAGCGACCCGGGCGGTGGACCCGGTGGCGATGCCGTCGTCGACGATCACCGCGATGCGCCCGGTCAGGTCCTGCCGGACGCGGCCTTTCCGGAACCGCGCCACCCGGTTCTCCAGCACCGCCCGCTCGCGGGCCTCGACGCCCTGCAGCTCCTGCTCGCCTACCCGGGCCTGGGCCAGTACGTGCTCCTCCAGGACCCGGGCGCCACCCTCGCCGATCGCGCCCATGGCGAGCTCCGGCTGGTACGGCAGCCCGAGTTTGCGCACCACGATCACGTCCAGCGGAGCGTCCAGGGCCGCGGCCACTTCGAAGGCCACCGGCACGCCGCCGCGGGGAAGACCAAGCACCACAATGTCCTTGCCCCGCAGGTCCGACAGGCGCCGCCCCAGTTGCCGCCCGGCGTCCACCCTGTCTTCAAAAATGCTCATTGCCTTGGCTTTCCAATCGGGCGCCGGCCTCCGGGCACTTCGGGCCCTGCGCTCCGCGGGCCGGGCACCGGACCAAGTGGCCGTTTTCTCCACTATCCGTCAGGTGTTCCGGGGATGTGAGGGCCCTTGTACCCGGTTTCGCCGGGACCCGCCGGGCCGTCCCCGGCGCGGTGCCAACGGGGATCGCCGGGAGCGGAGCACGGCCTGGTCCGGGGTGCTGAACCGCGCCGCGCGCCGGGCAACATGATGGTCCGGTCCGCGGCGCCGGACCCGCGGGAGGGCCGGGCCGGGCGGCTGTTGGGCGGCCCGGGAGAAAAACCATTGCTTGGCGAACTCAACCAGCACCAGATACACCACGGTCATGCCCAGCAGTGCCAGGAAGAACGGGACGGGCAGGGAGTCGAACCCCAAAATCCCGGACAGCGGGGACAGCGGGAGGTAAATGCCCAGCGCCACGACCCCTAGGGCGGCGCATAGCAGCCCGGCAGACGGGCGGCTGCGGAGGAACGGCACCCGCCGGGTCCGGATCGCGAAAATGATCAGCGTCTGCGTGGCGATCGACTCGATGAACCAGCCGGCCCGGAATTCCCCGGGGACGGCGTTGAAGACGAAGAGCATCAGGGCGAACGTGGCGAAGTCGAACACCGAGCTGATGGGGCCAAAGAGGAACATAAAGCGCCGGATGAAGGCAATGTTCCAGTGCGCGGGCGCCAGCAGTTGGTCCCTGTCCACCCGGTCACCGGGGATGGCGAGCTGGCCGGAGTCGTACAGCAGGTTGTTGAGCAGGATCTGCCCGGGCAGCATCGGCAGGAAGCTCAGCACCACGGACGCCGTCGCGGCGCTGAACATGTTACCGAAATTGCTTGAGGTGCCCATCAGCACGTATTTGATGGTGTTCGCGAAGATCCGGCGGCCCTCCATTACGCCATCGGCCAGCACCCCGAGGTCTTTATCCAGCAGCACAACGTCCGCCGCGTCTTTGGCGACGTCGGTGGCGCTGTCCACGGAGATGCCGATGTCGGCCTGGTGGAGGGCGAGCGCGTCATTGACTCCGTCACCCATGAACCCGACGGCGCCGCCGCTCTGGCGCAGCAGGCGGATGATCCGGGCCTTCTGTTCCGGCGAGACCCGGGCGAAAATGCTCGCCTCCCGGGCGGCCGCGCTAAGGTCCGGGTCTGACATGGCCTCGGCTTCCGCGCCGGTAACAGTGCGGCCGGAGAGAACACCAAGTTCCTGGCAGACCTTTTCGGCCACTTTCGCGTTGTCCCCGGTGGCGACCTTAACCGTGATACCCAGCGCCTCCAGCCGGTCCAGGGACTCGCGCGCGTTGGGTTTGGGCCGGTCGAGGAACACCAGGAACCCGGCAAGCATCAGGTTCTTCTCGTCTGCGGGCACCAGGTCCGTCATCCCGGGAGCCGGCCGGGTGGCCACCGCCACCACGCGGGAACCGGCGTCGAACTGTTCATCGAGCAGGTCCTGCACCGGCCGGGGCACCAAGTCACACAGGGCCAGCACGTCCTCCGGCGAGCCCTTGGTGATGATCCGGGAGGGACCGCCCGCGTCCCGTACCAGCACACTGGTGCGCCGCCGCAGGTGGTCAAAGTCGATAACATCGAGCCGTTCGTACTTCGAGGGGTCGAACGCCGCCGCGTCCGGGGCCTCCCACAGGGCGGCGTCCAGGGAGTTCTGGCCCACGGCGGACCGCTGAGCCTCGGCGTAGTCCGACTGGGTGGCGAGCAGCCCGAGGGTTAGCAGGCCGCCGGCGGACAGCCCGGCCTGCACCGGCAACGCAGCCGTGAAGCTGATCCGGCCCTCCGTGAGGGTACCGGTCTTATCCGTGACGAGGATGTCCATATCCCCGAGGTCCTCGATGCAGACCAGGCGTTTGACCAGCACTTTGCGTTTGGCCAGCCGCCGGGTGCCCGTGGCCAGGCTGGTGCTGACGACGGCGGGCAGCAGTTGCGGGGTGATTCCTACGGCGATGGCGAGGGAGAACAGCAGTGACTCGATGACCGGGCGCTGCAGCAGCAGGTTGGCGATGAAAATGAGTGAGGTCAGCCCGACGGCCACCTGCAGGAGCAGGTAGGAGAACCGCTTGAGGCCCAGCTGGAACTCGGTCTGCGGCTGCCGCGCCCCCAGGCCGAGGGCGATCCTGCCGAACTCGGCCCGGCTGCCGGTCGCCACCACCACTCCCGTGCAGCTGCCGGACTGCACCACGGTGCCCATAAAGAGGCAGGACGTCAGGTCACCCAGCGCGGCCCCGCCGGCCACGGGAGCCGGATCCTTGGCCGACGGCAGCGACTCCCCGGTCAGGATGCTTTCGTCGCAGAGCAGGTCCTTCGCCGTCAGCAGGCGGAGGTCGGCGGGGATGACGGCACCCAGGCCAAGCTGCACGACGTCGCCCGGCACCAGGGCGGTTACCGCCAGTTCCCGGGCGGTCCCGTCGCGGAACACGACGGCGGTGTGCGTCACCCGGGAATGCAGCGCCTCCGCCGCCCGTTCGGCGCGGAACTCGTTGCTGAAGCCCAGGCCCACGCTGACGAACAGGATCACGCCGATCACGACGGAGTTGGTCGCGTCGCCCAGGAAGAGCGACAGCCCGGCGGTGATAAGCAGCAGGATCAGGATGGGGCTGCGGAACTGCCGGCCCAGCACGGACCATCCGCTGGCCTGGTGGGTCCGGACCGCATTGGGTCCGAGTTCATCGAGCCGCTCCCGGGCAACGGTTTCGGACAGGCCGCCGGGGGCCGACCCCAGCCGGGCGAGCACCGTGTCCGGTCCCCTCTGGGCGGCGTCGGCGATGGTCAGGGTCAGGGAGGACGACTCCCACGTTGCGAGCTGCGGCATATAGATTTCTTTCCGGATCCCTCGGGATAACGCTAAGACTACGTCCGGAGCAGGGGGAGTCATAGGGGTGTGACCGGCGGGCTGACGGTTCCCCCGCGGCGCGGCGGTGCGGTCACTGACCGGGCAGGGACCGGGGCATTTTCACCGGAAAGTCCTGTATATAATTTCCCCCGTACGGTTTAGCAGAGGGCCGTTGGATAGTTCTTCGATCCGGCTCCTGCCCCCCGCTACCACCGCTACTGACTTCCGCAGTGGTTGCGATGCACCTGGCCGGTTCGATTCGATTCGAGCGAAACGGCATCAAGGAATAGTGGCAAGCGAGTCAACTGCAACATCGATCAACCAGCACCTGCATCAGCAGGTGCTGAACAGCGCCGACGTCGAGGCGTTCCTCAGCGAGTTAGCCCGGGTCTCGGCGCTCAGTCTCTCTGAACCCGATGACGAGGTCCTGTGCGGGATCACCCTGCTGCGGCAGCGCAAGGCCGCCACGGTGGCCAGCAGCAGCGCCGCGGCGCAGGCCATGGACGAAGTCCAGTACGGCTTCGGCGACGGGCCCTGCATCACGGCCTCCCGCGAACAGGAGACGGTGTACATCCCCGATCTGGACACGGACGAACGCTGGCCGCAGTGCGCCGCGATGGTCCGTGAGCACGGTATGCGCTCCATCCTGGCTGTGCCGTTCGAGCTGGACGGTGACACCCGGGCGGCGATGAACTTCTACTCCCACCGGCCGAACCGCTTCGATGACCGGGCCCGTGCGCTGGCGAGTGCCTTCGTGACCCAGACCACCATGGCGTTGCAGCTGGCGGTGCGTTTCGCCCAGTTCAGTGACACGGCGGACGACCTGAAGGCCACGCTGGAAACCCGCACCGGCATCGACGTCGCAATCGGGATCATCATGGCGCAGAACCGCTGCAGCCAGGACGAGGCCTTCGAGCTGCTGAAGGCGGCCTCGAGCGCCCGGAACGTCAAGCTGCACACAGTTGCTGCGGGCATTGTTGACGCCCTGGGCCAGGGCCCGGCACGGACGCACTTCGAGGGCTAGCTGTCCTGGCCGTCGGCGTCGGCTTCGGCGCGGATTTCGCGGATGAGCCAGTCGACAATCATACGGCTGGCACCGGAGCTGGTCTCGGCGCTGTGTTGCTGGGCGTGCCAGCGGCCAACGTCGCCCCGTGCGGCGCCGCGATAGTCGAGGTAGCCGCTGAGCGGGCAGTCCTGAACGGTGTGCGGGTGCGGGGAACCGAGGCGCAGGAACCTCCAGTGGAACGCCAGCGCACCGAGGGCTGTCCGGATCCCGCGGGTGCCGGGTCCTCCCCCGAACCCCGCGGCCCAGGCCGGAACCTCCGCCGCCGGCATGGGCCGGCCCAGGTGGTAGCCCTGGCCGAACTGGACGCCGAGCATGGTGACAGCCTCTGTCATGCCGCGGTCCTCGAGACCTTCGGCCACGACCGTCATATCGAAGTCCCGGCCTACCTGCACCAGGGTGGCGATCAGGCTCAATGATTCCAGCGGCGTGCTCCGCAGCCCGGTCAGCATGTCCCGGTCTATCTTGACGGCAGTGAAGGGCAGCATCGAAAGCCGCTTGAGGCTGCTGTAACCGGCGCCGAGATCGTCCATAGCGACGCCAACACCCAGCCCCACGAGGTGGCGGAGGGGTTCACTGAGCAGGTCCCATTCCGCGCCCTCGGTTTCGAGGAGTTCCAGGACCAGGCGTGCGGGTTTGATGTGGTGCCGGGCGAGGGCTTCCTCGACGAAAGCGGGGAAGCCGGGATCCAACAGGGTGGTCGGCGCGAGGTTGATGGAGACCTTGGTGGAGAACCCGGCCGCGTCCCACTCGGCGAGCTGGGCTAGCACCTGTTCCAGTCCCAGCCGGAACAGGCGGTCGACGTCGGCGGGCTCAAGGTGCGGAAGGAAAGCGGCCGGCGGAACGTAGCCGCCGTCCTCGAGCTGCAGCCGGGCCAGGGCCTCGAAGAGGTAGACCCCGCCCTGCGACAGGTCCACTGCGGGTTGCAGGAACATCCGCAGTCCGCCGTTGAAGAGCCGCTCGGTGTAGCCGGCCGCGGCGTCGGGCGCCGCTGCTGCCGTGCCGTCGCCCGGAGCGGCGCCCGGGTCACGCGGTTCAGCGGCCGGTCCGGCGCCCTCTGGTGCGGCCGCCGCCTGGGATGCGGCCGGGCGCGCCCCAACGGGGCCTGCCAGCTCCCACCACTGGCCGCGTCCGTTCTTCCGCGATTTGGCGAGCTTCAGGGCGGTATCGGCACTGCGGAGCAACCCGCGGGTCTCCGTTCCGTCCCGCGGAGAGAGCGCCAGCCCGGCGCTCATCCCGACGCGCACGGCGCCGCCGCCGGCGTCGAACGCTGACTCGACGCTGCCGCCGAGCCGTTCAAGGACATCAGCCAGGGCCTCCCGGGCGCCATCCTCGGGGACGTCCTCGACCACCAGGACGAACTCGTCGCCGCCCATCCGTGCCAGGAACTCGCCCGGCAGCAGCCGGGCCTGCAACCGGGCGGCCCAGCCGGCGAGGACCTCGTCGCCGGCGTCGTGGCCCAGCGCGTTGTTGACGTTCCGGAGGCCGTCCAGGTCCAGGAGTCCGACGGCGATCCTGGCTCCCGGGCCGCCGTCGCCCTCCAATGCCCCGGTGAGGTGGGGATCCAGGGCCGCACGGTTGGGCAGGCCGGTCACGGCGTCGTGGGTGGCCTGGAAGCGGAGTTGCTCGTGCAGGGCCATCCGGGTGGTGACGTCCCGCTGGACGCTGACGAAATGCGTGGGACGTCCGTCATCGCCCAGGAGCGGGGTGACCTTCAGGGCGTTCCAGAACGGGGAGCCGTCCTTGCGGTAATTCAGGATATCGCCGCGGAATTCCTCGCCCCGCGCCAGCGTGTCACGGATGGTCTCGACCACCTCGCGCGAGGTGCCGGGCCCCTGGAGCACCCGGCAGTTGCTGCCCAGCATCTCCTGTTCGGAGTATCCGGTGATGGTGGTGAAGGACCTGCTGGCGTGCAGGATGTTCTGCGCGGCGTCGGTGATCAGGGAGATCTCGGAGGTGGCGGCCAGCGCGCGCATCAGAAGGGCCCGCGGCACACCGTCCGCGATGTGGGGCAGGGCATCGATGGCCAGCGGGGCCGGCCGTCCTGGGTGTGTCATGCAGAAGCCTTGCTACGGTCGGTCCGGCATCCCGGACACTGGTAAGTTCACTGACAGACTAGCGGCATTGCCGCCGTCACGGGCCGGAGACCCGGCTTCGGAGAGGACCAAGTGAACGGTGTCCGGGTGGGCGAGGATGCGGAAGTGGCCGCCGGTGTCCAGTTGGATGTTCCGCGCCCCGGGGAGCTCGCTGCCCTCGGGGATGTGCGGGTCGAAGAGTCCATAGACGGACGTGATGCGCGCATTGACCCCCTGCTCGCGGGACAGCTGCAGGGTGACGGCGCTGCGCGGAGAGAGGGCCCGCAGGCTGGGCAGCAGCAGGTACGCCGCATACCGTGAACCGGAGAACGGCGAACACACGGCCACCATCCGGCTGATGCGCAGCTCGGGATCCAGCGACAGCATGGCGAACTTGCCGATCAGGCCGCCCTTGCTGTGCGCCACGATAAGGACATCCGTGAGGTCCTTATCCCGGAGGTGCCGGGCGATCAGGGCGGCCGCCTTGGCGACCTCCAGCCGGTTGCGCTGCAGCACGGTCACAACGTGCACGGGATGGCCGGCATCGTGCAGTTCCCGGATCAGGGGCAGCATAAAGCGCCAGTCCTCGAAGATGCCGGGGATCACAACGACCGGCCGGCGGTCACCGCTGAGGAATTCGCCGGGGCTGACCCGGGACACCGCACTTAACAACTGCCGGCCGACGGCATAGGCGTAGTCGCGGGCCCACCAGCGGGCGTTCCTGAGCACGGTGCTCACGCGGCAGATCCCTGTGGCGCTTCTGTCCCGGGGGCGGCCACGCCGGCGAAGGCGAGGATGGAGCCGGCCACCTCCACGGCCCGGTTGTGCTGGACAACGTGCCCGGTCCCGTCGATCTCGAGGACCTGCGCGGCGGGGGCACGGCCAGCGAGCCGGCGGCACCACTGCAGCGGCGCAACGGGGTCGTTGGCTCCGCGCATCACCAGGACCGGGGCTTCTACGCCGGCGACCCTTTCCTCAATGCGGTAGTCCATCATGACCCGCAGGTTCTTGAAGTACCAGCGGAGGCCGCAGCGCAGGTAGTCGGTGAAAACCAGGGCGTTCGAGGACGGGCTCTCGTGGAACATACAGTCCCGACCCAGCGCCCATGCCTGCTGGGCCACGCTGCGGCGCCGGTCATCGACTACCGGGCCCATCAGGACCAGGCGCGGGATCCGCGAGGGCTGAAGCCGGGCGGCCTCGACCGCGAACTGGGTACCCATCGAATGGCCCACAATGACGAACTCCAGTACACCCAGCTGTTCCAGGGCGCCGAGGATGTAGGTGCCGTGTTCGGCCACGCTGAGGGTGCGCGACGGACGCGGGGTGGCTCCGAAGCCCGGGAGGTCGAGCGAATACGTGTCGACCGTTCGCGCCAGCAGCCCGTGCAGCCGGCGCAGGTAGCGGTGCGAGGCGCCGATGCCGTGGATAAGCACGACGGCTAGTCCGGCAGACTCACCGGCCGGGCGCGGGGAGGCGAACACGTGACCCACATGGCCCGCAGCCTCTACCTCGATGCGGGTGGGGCTTCCCATTGGGCTCTCGTTTCTGTGGGGCGCTGCCGATCAGTGCTTAGCCGGCGTGGCGTCCAGTAAGCATACTGACAAAAGCCGGGTGTAAGCCGTGTGCCGGCCCTGCGCCGCTCAGAGTCCGACGAGCGTTGCGATGACGGCGAGGAGCGGCAGCGTGCCCTGGCGCAGGGCGGCGGACCGCTTCCCGGGGTTGGAGAGGAACAGGACCGTCGCGGCGGCCGCCATCGAGCCGGTGCCGGCCAGGACCAGCGCGGGACCGACCCCCGGTCCGGAGGCGATGACGAAGCCGATGCCCACTGCGGTCACAACGGCCAGGAACAGGTTGTAGAAGCCCTGGTTGAACGCCAGGACCCGGGTGCTCTCCACCTCGGCCGCCGTGGCCGGGCCGAAGACCCGCCGCGCCGCGGGGCCGTCCCAGGCCAGCGACTCCATCCAGAAGATCACCACGTGCAGGGCGGCAGCGAGCCCCGCAAAGACCATTCCGACCACCAGCATGAGACCCCTTACGACATTTACAGCCCAGTATGGCCGATCATCGTCGCCGGGCCGTGCAGATTGGGCGCGGGGACGCCCGCCACGTCGGGGCTAGCCCGGTCCCGGCCCGAGCGGTCCCGTGCCCTGCGGGCCGTCCGGGCCGTCCGGTGACGACCCATCCAGTGGTGCGGCCGGTTCTTTGAGTTCCACGAAGATGGCGTGCGTTGGCGTGGCACCGGTATTTTCGCCGGAGTGCCTCTGGGCCGGCAGCCAGCGCGCCAGCCCGGAGGCCAGTTCGACGTCGACCGTCCGGCCGTCGGCGGACAGCCTGCGCCGGAAGTCGCTGAGGGTGACCATCACACTGTCCGGGTGCGCGTGCTCCACCGATTTCTCCCCCGGCTGGTCCGTGTACTCGAGCACCCGCACCCGCTCGTTCTCGAAGAGAACCCGATACAAATCGGGGTTGGTGGCCACCGGGTCCTTGTCCATGGCGCGACTCTAGTCCCGGGGCCGGCGGGCCGCCAGACTCCGCACCCCCGGCCTGTACGGCACTCCCCTGCCGTTATAGCTTGGAAGGGACATCGCGGCAGGCTGTCGCGCCCAGCAGCATCGGAGGAACGCATGAGCACCAAGCCGAGCGACCCGGAGGACATTGTCAGCGACGGAGTGGACGACGACGGGAAGCCGGTGCCGCGCGACACCGGCACCGGCGGCACAGCCCTCCCCCAGGAGGCCGGGGCGTCAGGCGCGTCCGGGGGACGCGTCCCGGGCAAGAGCGACGCCCACAAGGTGCCCGGTCCCGCCGAGGAGCAGGACGAAAAAGCCGAGGATGACCGGGGCCTGACCACGGACACCAGCCCGGACTGAAACGCACACAAGAAACCGGGCCGGCCCTCGCGGTGGGCCGGCCCGGTATTTTTTGTTAGCTGGTGGCAGATGCACCGTCGGCGGGTGCGATGTTGACGAGCCAGTCCACGCCGAACTTGTCTTTGCACATGCCGAAGGTGTCGCCCCACGGGGCCTTCTCCAGCGGGACGGTGACCGTGCCGCCGTCGGACAGCTTGTCCCAGAAGCCCCGAAGCTCGGCTTCATCGTTGCCGCTGAGGGACACGGAGAAGTTGTTGCCCGGGGTGAAATCCATGCTGTTGGGGGTATCGGCCCCCATGAGCACCAGCCCGTTTTCGCCGGTCAGCATGCCGTGCATGATCTTGTCCTGCTCGGCGGGATCCTCGCTGGCCTGATATTCGGCGAAGGTGCTCATGTTCAACTGACCGCCGAACACGGTCTGGTAGAACGTCATGGCGTCCCTGGCGTTGTCGCGGAAGCCAAGGTAGGGGTTGAGCGTGGTCATATCCGGGACTCCTTGATTGCAGGTTGCGGTACCGCGGCCGCTCGGCGGGCGGTCCCCGCGGCGGCGCAGCTTACAGGCATATCCTGCCCGAAAGCGTGCGCACTGCATAGGGCCATCACTGCCTCTGACCACGGCCGACGGCGGCGGGTCAGGCGGTCTGCCCCGCGTGCTCGCCTTCGGCGATTTCTTCAAGCAACTTGTCATTGAAGGCCGGCAAGTCGTCGGGGTTCCGGCTGGTCACCAGGCCCTGGTCAACCACCACCTCTTCATCCGTCCAGTTCGCCCCGGCGTTCCTGAGGTCGGTCTGGAGGGTGTGGTACGAGGTGACGTTTCGTCCGCTGATAACGCCGGCGTCGATCAGGAGCCAGGGTCCGTGGCAAATCGAGGCCACCGGTTTGTGCTGTTCGAAGAAGCCACGTGCAAAGGTCTGCGCAGCCTTATCGACGCGGAGGTGGTCTGCGTTGACCACGCCGCCGGGAATCACCAGGGCGTGGAAGTCGGAGGCGTTGGCCTGGTCGGCGGTGAGGTCGACGTCGAACGTCTCACCTTTTTCCGTTCCGTCGAATCCCTGCAATTTTCCGCTCTTCAGCGAGACCAAAGTGGGTTCGCCGCCGGCGTCCTTGACTGCGTTCCAGGGGCTGGTCAGCTCGATTTGTTCGACGCCGTCCGTCAGCAGGAAAGCAACTTTCTTGCCCGCGAGATTGTGTTCCGACATGTGTCCTCCTCGTAGCCAGCGCGGGGATTGAGCAGCGTTCCGGCCGTGCCTATCCCCGCGGAGAATGTGATGCCTTACGGGTCCAACTCTAGGAAGCCAGAAAATAATAAGCAAGCTGACTATTCATGTTTTTCTCGACTTAGGGTATGGACTTTCCGTGACAGGCGTGACTATGGTGACGGAAGTTGCCGAACATTCGTCTCGATTTCTGCGCCACACCTGGGGGGTGTTGCACGTGAAGCACGAACGACACTCCGGGCGCGCCTCGCGGCTCCTCCGCCCAGTGCTGCTGGCCGGTGCGGCGACGGTGGCTTGGCTGGCACTTTCCGCGACGTCGGCCAGCGCCGAGACCGGCCCTGACCTCGATGCCGCAGCCCGCGGCCTCACATCGGGCATCTCATCGCTGGCAGCGCCCAGCCCGCATGCGGCCAAAGCAGCCTCGCCTTCAGGTTCCGGGGGCGACAGTTCTGGGCTGTTGTCCCCGGTTACCCGTGGAATCACCGGTTCCGTCGACCGGATTGTGGCTTCGATTCCCGTCACCGCACGGATCGTTCCAGCGGAGACCGTAACCAAGGCGGTGTCCCCGCCGGTTGAGGTGATTGACCGCGCTGCCGCCGGCACTGTGGGGGCAGTGGTTCCCATAGCTACCGACTTAGTGGCAGCCGCCGAACCCGTCCTGGCTCCGGTCACGGGGGCCGTGGTGGACACCGTTCCGCTGCCAGCCCTTCCGCCGGTGCAGCCGCCGGTGGCGACGGTTCCTGCCGCCGCTCCCGTGCAGCCAGCGGCACCCGCTGCCACCGCTCCCCGGACGACCACCGGGGCTCAGGCGACCGACACGGGCGCCAAAAACGCGGCCGCAGAGCGCAGCACTTCCCATCTTGACGCTGCGGCCCTGACCTCAGCACCTTCCCCCGCGGAAACCGCCATGCCGACGGACCAAGCTCTGGCCCGGCCCTCGGCGTCGAGCGCTGTGCAGGAAGGGCCGGCACCTCTCGGCGGAGACCCTGCAGGTGATCGGCCAGGAACTGTCCCCGCGATCCCCAGCTCCAGCAGTGGGATCACCGCGTCCGCTTCCAGTCCGGGCGCCGGCAGTGCGGCTGAGACTTCTGACTTCAAACTTCTGCCGCCACCAGGGACGCTGGAGAGCAGCGATGTCCTGCTTCGGCTGCCGGCCGCGGTGTCATTCGACCCCGGCTCTTCTCCCGACTAGTTGTGCCTGCCTGCCCCCAAGGGGCGGGTGACGGCTCATCGGGCTGCCTCGCAGGCGGCCCCCACCAACCAATCCAGGAGAAACAACCATGCATACGAACTTGCGCAGAGGGCTGCTAGGCACCCTCTTTGCCGGCGGCCTGCTGGCCCTCGGAACCTCAGTCGCGTCGGCGGCCGACACAACGTCAGGCAGTGACGGGACCGCCTCCGGCACCCAGGCCATCGCTCCGGTCACCGCTCCGGTGAGCCTTGGTGCGACGTCGGTCGGGCTCCTCGGCGACTCCACCGCCACCGGAACTTCCCCGGCGGGAACCACCTCGGCCCCGGCACCGGCCACCGGCAGCAGCTCCACCTCCGGTACCAACGGGACCGCCTCCGGCACCCAGGCCACCGCGCCAGTCACCGCTCCCGTGAACCTTGGTGCGACGTCGGTCGAGCTCCTCGGCGACTCCACCGCCACCGGAACGCCCCCGGCGGGAACCACCTCGGCCCCGGCGCCGGCCACCGGCGGCAGCAGCACCACCGGTACCAACGGGACCGCCTCCGGCAGCCAGGTCGCCGCGCCAGTCACCGCTCCCGTGACCCTCGGTGCGACGTCGGTCGGCCTGCTCGGCGACTCCACCGCCACCGGAACGGCCCCGGCAGGGACCACGTCGGCGCCGGCACCCGCCACGGACAGCAGCACCACCGGCACCAACGGGACCGCCTCCGGCACCCAGGCCACCGCGCCAGTCACCGCCCCGGTAACCCTCGGTGCGACGTCGGTCGGCCTGCTGGGCGACTCCACCGCCACCGGAACCAACCCGGCAGGAACCACCACGGGCACGGCCCCGGCCACCGGCGGCAGCAGCACCACCGGTACTGACGGGACCGCCTCCGGCACCCAGGCCACCGCGCCAGTCACCGCCCCGGTGACCCTTGGTGCGACGTCGGTCGGCCTGCTGGGCGACTCCACCGCCACCGGAACCAACCCGGCAGGGACCAGCACGGCACCGGCCACCGGCGGCAGCAGCACCACCGGTACTGACGGGACCGCCTCCGGCACCCAGGCCACCGCGCCGATCACCGCCCCGGTGACCCTTGGTGCGACGTCGGTCGGCCTGCTGGGCGATTCCACCGCCACCGGAACCAACCCGGCAGGGACCACCACGGCACCGGCCACCGGCGGCAGCAGCACCACCGGTACTGACGGGACCGCCTCCGGCACCCAGGTCACCGCGCCGATCACCGCCCCGGTAACCCTTGGCGCGACGTCGGTCGGCCTGCTGGGCGATTCCACCGCCACCACCGAAGGAGCCGCACTCGCACCGACGGAGCCCGGCACCACGGAACCCGGCACCACGGATCCCGGCACCAACGGCCAGGGCACCACTGACCCGGCCATGCCCGGCGAGGACACGGGTAGCTCAGCCGAGGGCAGCGCTGACGGTGGAGTGGGGATAACGGTCGGGACCCAGGGCAGCGTCCAGGCCGGGGCAGCCGCCTCGGGCCACGCCGCTTTGGCCGCCGGTGCGCAGCTGCAGGCTTCCGAATCCGGCACGTTGGCCATGACCGGGGCGAGCAGTGGCACCTACGCCGCAGCACTGGTCCTGCTTTGCGGCGGCGCCCTGCTGCTGATGCTGCGGCTGGCGCTGCGGCGTCGCAAGGCCTAAGCAGTCGCAAGGCCAAGCAACTGCCGGACGCGCCCGCACTTGGGGCACGATTGCGGGCGGACCCCTCCGAAGGGATGGGTCCGCCCGCCCAGCGCGCTCTGGCCACGGCGCACACCCGTGATTACGCTGGCAGGTACCCACCGCGGTTCGAAGCAGGAAGAAGGACACCATGGACGAACGCGACATCCTCCAACGCATCACCGCCCTGGTCGATGAGGAGCGCGACCTCAGGGAGCAGGCGGAATCCGCGAGCGCCGACCATGACCACGTCCCCGACCGGCTCCGGCTCAGGCAGCTCGAGGAAGACCTCGACCAGTGCTGGGACCTGCTGCGGCAACGGCGGGCCAAGAGGCAATACGGCGAGGACCCGAACGATGCGGAGGCGCGGCCCGTCACGCAGGTCGAGGGCTACAACGGCTGACGCAGTCGGGAATCCGCGAGGAGCCGCGCGGATCGGTGCGGATCGGCGCGGCCCTGCTGCTGCTTGCGTGAGCAGCCCGACCTGCGTGAGCAACCCGACTTACTTGAGCAGTTCGACGTCGGACACCAGGTCAATGTGCGCCATCATGGCTGACGCCGCACCGGCGGCGTCCTGGGCGCGGATGGCGTCAGCGATCTTGCGGTGCGACGCGATCGACTGCTCCGGGCGGCCGGGCTGACCCAGCGATTCAAGCCGTGTTTCCAGGATCATTTCCGCGATGAACGCCATCAGCTGGCCCAGCACCGCCGAGTGGGCGGCGGCCGTCACAGCCTGGTGGAAGAGCTCGTCACCGTGCGCGCCCTTGGAACCGGAGGCAACTTCCTCCGTCATCGCCGCGATAGCCGCGTCGATCGCCTGCATGTCCTGGTCGGTGCGGCGGACGGCGGCAAGTTCGGCCAGTTTCACTTCCAGCGTGCTCCGGGCTTCAACGATCTCCGGCAACCTGCTCCGGTGCTCCCGCAAGCCCTTGATCACCGCCGGCACGTTCGGCCGGTAGACCAGCACCGCGCCTGTCCCATGCTGGACGTCGATGACGCCAAGCACCTCGAGCGCCACGAGCGCCTGCGCCAGCGTGGCACGGGAGACGCCCAGCCGCTCCGCGAGGTCTCGCTCGGCCGGAAGCAGGTCCCCGGGCCCCAGCTCGGCCGATTCGATGAAGTCCAGGAGCTGCGCCACTAGCTGCTCATAGAGCCGGGGCCTCGACACCCGGGAAATCTCTGGGACACCTGACTTCTTCGCCATCTTGTTTCCTCTTCGACGTTGCGCTGCTGCCATCCTACAACAGAGGAGTATTGACAAACTCACCTACTGTCTAAGAGGCTAGGCCAGTAGTCCTGTTGTCTACGTCACACTAATCCCGGAGGAACAAAGATGTCCGCTCCCGTGCTTTCCATCATCGTCCTGGCGGTGATGTTCCTGTTGGCCACAGTCCTTCCCCTCAACATGGGGGCGCTCGCCTTCGTCGGCGCCTTCCTGCTGGGTTCCGTCTTCCTTGGTATGTCCACCACCGAGATCCTGGCCAACTTCCCCGGCGGGCTCTTCCTGACCATCGTCGGCGTGACTTACCTGTTCGCCATAGCCCAGAACAACGGCACCATCGACCTCCTGGTCCGCGGCGCGGTGCGCCTCGTGGGCAGCAAGGTCGCCCTCATCCCCTGGGTCATGTTCGCCATCACCGCGCTCATCACGTCAGTCGGCGCCCTCTCACCGGCCGCCGTCGCCATCATCGCCCCGATCGCCCTGAGCTTCGCCGCGAAGCACAAGATCAACCCGCTCATGATGGGCATGATGGTGATCCATGGCGCGCAGGCCGGCGGCTTCTCCCCGATCGCCGTCTACGGCGTGACGGTCAACGGCATCATCGCCAAAACCGAACTCGCAGCGAGCCCGATGGCCATCTTCCTGGCCAGCTTCTTCTTCAACCTCGTCATCGCCCTGGTGCTGTTCATCGTCCTCGGCGGCAACAAGCTGCTCTCCTCCAAGACCGGCCGGCTGATCGAACAGGCTGCCGAAACCCGCATGAAGGTCAGCGTCGGTTCCCGCGCGGCCGGCGTCACCCTGCAGGGCTCCGGATCGGACATCTCCTCCTCCAGCGTCTCCGCCAAGGGCAGTGCCGCCTCAGCGTCCGACGGCGACGCCACCACCGGGGGCGCCCGCGCCACCATCGCCCAGCTCGTCACCGTCGCCGGCCTGATCGCCCTGGCCGTGATCTCCCTCGGATTCAAGGTGGACGTCGGATTCGTCTCCATCACCATCGCCATCATCCTGGCCCTGGTCTCCCCGGAGGCCCAGAAGGGTGCAGTGAACAAGATCAGCTGGTCCACCGTCCTGCTCATCTGCGGCATGCTGACCTTCGTCGGCGTCCTCGAAGAGGCCGGCACCATCAAGTTCGTCTCCAGCAGCGTCGCCGGCCTCGGTATGCCGCTTCTCGCGGCCCTGCTGATCTGCTACATCGGCGGCATCGTCTCGGCCTTCGCATCCTCCACGGCCATCCTCGCCGCGCTGATTCCCTTGGCGGTGCCGTTCCTGGCCAGCGGCGAAATCGGAGCTGTCGGCGTCATCGCCGCACTGGCCGTGTCCTCCACGATCGTTGACGTCTCGCCGTTCTCCACCAACGGCGCCCTGGTCCTGGCCAACGCCCCGGAGGACGTGGACAAGGACAAGTTCTACAAGCAGATCCTGGCCTACAGCGGCATCGTCGTCGCCGCTGGTCCGGCCGTCGCCTGGCTCGTCATGGTGGTCCCCGGCTGGCTGTAGCCCTCCCGCCGGCCGACGTCGGCCGCCACCGCATCCGCTGGAACTGCAACACAAAGGACCCAACCATGAGCAACGATTCCCACCCCCAGAACGACGGCCCGCTGTCCGGCTACGTCGTCGTGGACCTCAGCCGCGCCCTCGCCGGCCCGCACGCGGGCATGATGCTGGGCGATCTCGGCGCCAGGGTGATCAAGGTCGAGAACCCGGGCGGCGGGGACGACACCCGCGGCTGGGGCCCGCCTTTCGTCGGCCCCGAGGATGACCCGCAGGCGACGTATTTCCTCTCGTGCAACCGCAACAAGGAGTCCATCGCCCTGGATCTGAAGGACGACGGCGGCCGGCAGGTTTTGCGGGAACTGCTGGAGCGGGCCGACGTCGTGGTGGAAAACTTCCGTCCCGGCGTCCTGGACCGGCTGGGCTTCGCCACCGCGGAGATGCACGCGTTGAATCCGAAACTCGTGATCCTCTCCATCACCGGCTTCGGGCACGACGGGCCCGAAGCCTCCCGCAGCGGCTACGACCAGATCCTCCAGGGCGAAGCCGGGCTGATGTCGCTCACCGGTGCCGGGCCGGACGATCCGCAGCGCGTCGGGGTGCCCATCGCGGACCTGCTCTCGGGGATGTACGGCGCTTATGGCGCCCTCGCGGCCTTGCTGGAACGCGAGCGCACCGGCAAGGGCCAGGTGGTCCGGACCTCCCTGCTCTCGGCCTTGATCGGAGTGCACGCGTTCCAGGGCACCCGGCAAACCGTGGCCGGGGATCTGCCGCAGGCCCAGGGAAACCATCACCCCTCGATCGCGCCGTACGGCCTGTTCCACTGCCGGCAGGGGAAGGTGCAGATCAGTGTGGGCAGCGAGAAGCTCTGGCATGCGTTCGCCACGGCGTTCGGGATCGACACCGACCGCCCGGAGTTCGCCTCCAACGCCCACCGGGTCCGCAACCGGGAGAAAGTGATCGAGGCGGTGGAGGATGCGTTCGCCGGGTACGAGGCCGAACCGCTGCTCGCCAAGCTCAACGAGGTCGGCATCCCGGCGGGCAAGGTCCGGAACCTTGAAGAGGTGTACGAATGGGAGCAGGTCCACTCGCAGGGCCTGGTGGTCGACGTCGAGCACAAAATCCTGGGGACAATCAGCCTTCCCGGCCCCCCGCTGAGGTTCTTCAGCCAGGGCGATGCCCACGAAACCACCCTGAGGTCCCACACCGCGCCGCCGCTCCTGGACCAGGACGGGGACCAGATCCGGCGCTGGCTGGAACCGGACCGCACGTCCGCGGCCGGCACGTCCGCGCCCGGCACGTCCGTCGGGCCGGGTGCCTGAGGTGCTGACCGGCCAGAAGGTCCGCCACCTCGACGCCGCCGAACTCATCACCACGGTACTGGACACGGGTTCGTACCTCAGTTGGGACGCCCCGGTGCGGGATCCGGATCCGGACCCCGCCTACGCGGCCGAGCTTGCCGCCGCCCGCGAAAAGTCCGGCGTCGACGAATCCGTGCTGACCGGCGAGGGGCTGATCCGCGGCCGGCGGGTCGCGGTGATCGTCAGCGAATTCCGGTTCCTGGCGGGTTCCATCGGAGCAGCCGCCGCGGAACGGATCGTGCGCGCCGTCGAGCGGGCCACAGCCGAGGGCCTGCCGCTCCTGGCCGGGCCGGCCTCCGGCGGCACCAGAATGCAGGAAGGCACCCTGGCGTTCCTGTCGATGGTGAAGATCTCGGCCGCCGTGCGCGCCCACCGGCAGGCCGGGCTCCCCTACCTGGTCTACCTGCGCCACCCCACCACCGGCGGCGTTATGGCCTCGTGGGGTTCGCTCGGCCACATCACCGTTGCCGAACCGGGTGCGCTCCTGGGCTTCCTCGGCCCGCGGGTCTACGAAGCGCTGTACGGGCGGCCCTTCCCGGACAATGTCCAGGTCGCGGAGAACCTCTTCGACAAGGGACTCGTGGACGCGGTGGTCCCCCCGGAGCAGCTGCCCGATGTCGTCCACCGCGCCCTGAACATCCTTCTGGCCGACGCCAAGGCCCCCATCCTGCCGCCGCAGACCCTCGAGACGGCGCCGTCGGGGGTTGAGGCCTGGACCTCGATCGGGATTTCACGCAACCCGCGGCGGCCGGATCTGCGCCAGCTTCTGGCCTACGGGGCGCTCGATGTGCTGCCGCTCAACGGGACGGGCCAGGGCGAAAAGGACCCCGGGCTGCTGCTGGCCCTGGCCCGTTTCGGCGGCCAGTCGTGTGTAGTGCTGGGCCACACCCGGCCCCGGCCGTCGCAGCAGACCGCCATGGGCCCGGCCTCCCTCCGCGAGGCCCGGCGCGGCATGCGGCTCGCGGAAGAGCTCGGCCTGCCCCTGCTGACGGTGATCGACACCGGCGGGGCCGCGCTGTCCAAGGAAGCCGAGGAAGGCGGGCTGGCCGGTGAAATCGCGCGGTCGCTGCATGACCTGATCGGGTTGCAGTCGCCGTCGGTCTCGGTGCTGCTGGGGCAGGGGGCCGGCGGCGGCGCACTGGCCCTGCTCCCGGCGGACCGGACCGTCGCCGCGCAGCACGCCTGGCTCTCGCCGTTGCCGCCCGAGGGTGCCAGCGCCATCATGCACCGGAGCACGGAATTCGCGCCGGCCATGTCCGCGTCGCAAGGCGTCAACGTCTCCGCCCTGCACGCCAACGGGCTCATTGAGCACATTGTCGACGAACGCCCGGATGCGGCGCTGGAGGCAAGGGAGTTCTGCCGGCGGATGGGGCGGGCCATCGAGTACGAGCTGTCCCTGGTTGCGGCCACAGGCGTGGAGGAACTGCTCGCTCGCCGGCTCCTGAAGTACCGGAATCTGGGCGGGTCGGTACCCGGATAGGGCCGCGGACGGGAGGACGACGCCGGCGCCGGTCTCCGATTGGCCCTGATTATTCCGCGCCGCAGGGCCTACCATATGGACGGGGGGCACTCGAAAAGCATCATGCTTAATGGGAGGCCACGATGTTAACCACCGTCCGCAATCTTATTCCGCACGCGCACTGGACATTCGTGGGCGCCGGCCGGCGCCGGCCCCGGCGCGGAACCGCCGCCGCCCCGCCGGACATAACGCGGCGGCAGTGGGTCGGCGGGCTGGCCGCGGTGGCGCTGGTTGCAGGCGGCGGCCTCGCCGCCGCAGCACCGGCCTCCGCCGCGGAGCCGGCGCAAAGCTACATCGTCGTCCTCAAAGACGGCACGGGCGACGCCGGAGCAGTTGCCGCCGCCCAGCAGGGAAAATTCGGTTTCCACGCGTCCAACGTCTATCGCAGCGCGGTCAGCGGCTACGCCGGAACCATGACGGCGTCCCAGGCCAACCGGCTCGCCACCGATCCCAGCGTCGACTTCGTGACGCTCTCCCGCCACTTCCAGGAGCCCGAAGAGCCCGCGACACCCAACACCGAGGTGGCGCCGCTGTGGTGGCAGCGGATTGGCGGCGATCCGGACGCGGCAAAGGATGCGGTCCGCGCCGGCACCGGGAACGATAACGCCGTCAACGTCGCCGTCATCGACAGCGGCATCGACGGCAACCACCCGGACCTGAACGTCCAGGGCGGCATCGACTGCAGCTCCGGGCAGCCCGTCGAGGAAACACCGGTTGACGTGCTGGGCCACGGAACGTCGGTGGCAGGCGTCATCGGTGCCCGCAACAACGGCACGGGCATCATCGGCACGGCGCCGGGCACCCCGCTCTGGTCTGTCCGGGTTGTTTCCCCCGGCGGCGCGATCACCGAAGCGAGCCTGATCTGCGCCATCGACTGGGTCACCTCAACACACAAGGACGACGACCCCAGCAACGACATCGACGTCGCCAACATCAGTATCGGCGGCCCGGGCTCGGACACCCCTAACTGTGGCAAGGGCACCGATCCCATGCACTACGCGATCTGCCGGTCGGTGCGGGCCGGAGTGGCCTACGCCGTCGCCGCCGGCAACTCGGCCACCAACCTCGCCGGCACGGTCCCCGCGGCCTACCACGAGGTGTTGACCGCGACCGCCATGGCCGACTTCGACGGGAAACCCAACGGGCTCGCGCCGAGCCTCTGCGGCCACGACAACTGGCGGACCATCGGCCAGCGCGACGACCAGCCGGCGGTGTTCTCCAACTTCGCCGTCAGCCAGCGGGACAGGGAGCACACCGTCGCGGCTCCGGGGGTCTGCATCCTGTCCACCGTCCGGGGCGGCGGCTATGGCGTGAACCACGGCACCAGCTTCTCCAGCCCCGCGGTGGCCGGCGCCATGGCATTGTGTATCAGCGAGGGCGCCTGCCAGGGGTCGGGCGCGGAGGTCACCCAGCAGTTCCTGGACAGCGCCGAGTCGTACAACACCCGGCACCCGGACTTCGGCTTCGGGGGTGACCCCCTCCGCCCGGTCGGCGCGAAGTACTTCGGCTACCTGACGCAGATCACCCGCCTCTGAGGTCCCCGGCGCTGCGGCCTCCGCGCCTCGCCCGTTTCGACGGTTCCGCGCCGGTTCGACGCCCAGACGCGTCGAGTGCACACGGAACCGTCGAAACGGCGCTGCGGATGGGGTTCGATGTCGGGAAAGTCCGACGGCGCGTCAGGCCACCGGGGTGCCGGCGAGCCGGTCCGCCTCGGCTGCTGTGGTGGGCTGGCCGCCGTCGTTCGGGTAGATCATCTCCGCCGGGGCGTTGGAGTTGCGCTTGGCAAGGGGGTAAAACACCAGCGCGGTGACCACGAGGCCCACCAGCCACGAGATGTCGGCCCCGCCCAGGACCTCGGTCATGGGGCCGGTGTAGAGGGTCTGTGCCAGGAACGGGATCTGGACGACAATCCCGATGCCGTAGGCCAGCAGCGCCGTCCGGTTCCACCGCCCGTAGCGGCCGTTCGGATCGTAGAGCGCCGGGATGTCCACCTTTTCCTTGGAGAAGAGGTAGTAGTCCACAAGGTTGATGGAGCTCCACGGGATGAAGACCATCAGCAGCAGCAGGACGAAGTTCTTGAAGTTGGCGATGAAGTCCGGGGACGCCAGCATGGCGATCAGCACCGTGAGGCCAATGAAGCCGATGACGTAGGCGAAGCGGGTCCGCGACGGGGCGGCGGTTTTGCGGGTGAACGCCGAGACCGAGGTCAGCATGGTCATGTAGCCGCCGTAGGCGTTGAGCGTGTTCACGGTCAGCTTCCCGGTGACAATGACCAGGTAGATGACGACGGCGATCAGCCCGCCGCCGCTGAGGTTCCCCAGGAAGGCGACCTGCCCGTCAAGGAAACGCTGGCCCTTGGGCAACGCCAGCGACGCGAACAGGGCGCCGAGGGTCATGGACCACTGGGAGCCCAGGACGGTGCCGAGGAACGCGGCGAGGAAGGTCTTGCGCGCCGGGGTGTTGGAGGGCAAGTAGCGCGAGTAGTCCGCAACGTAGGGTCCGTAGGTCAGCTGCCACCCGGCGCCCAGCGAGATGGCGAGCAGGAAAGTCGGGAACTCGAAGGACCCGGAGGCCAGCAGGGCTCCGACGTCCTGGCTGGCCAGCAGCCGGATTCCGAGGTAGGTGAAGCCGAGGACGCCGATGACCGTGGAGATCCGGCCCAGGAGGTGGATGTATTTGTAGCCCAGGGTCGCGACAAGGACCGTGAGGGCGCCGAAGATCAGCATGCCGACGGCGGGGGTTCCCGTGTGCGTGATCTGGTCGACGGCCTGGCCCGCGAGGACGGTGCCGGTCGCAGCGAACCCGAGGTACATGATGATGACGAGCACCAACGGAATGACGGCCCCGAACACACCAAACTGGGCACGGCTGGAGATCATCTGCGGCAGGCCAAGCTTCGGACCCTGTGCCGCGTGCAGGGCCATCACCGCTCCGCCGAGCACGTTGCCCACGAGGAGGCCCAGGATCGCCCAGAGCGCGTCGGCGCCGAACAGCACGGCCAGGGCGCCGTCCACAATGGCGGTGATTTGCATGTTGGCGCCGAACCACAGCGTGAACTGCTGCCCGGGAGATCCGTGCCGTTCATTCTCCGGAACGAAGTCGATGGAGCGGCGCTCGACGCGCTGCCCGGCGGTTCCCGTTCGTGTCGCAGCTTGCATGGTTGTCCTCACTAAAACTCAGGCTGGGGTGGTCAGTACATCTGAGCATGCACGGTGACCTGGATCACGGGATAAAACCACATTTTCGTCCGGGATTCCGGACTGCCCGCCGTTCCGGCGCACACCGGCTCAACTAGGCTGGCGGGCATGGGGATACGCACGGGGGCTACGGCGGGCAGCACAAGGGCGGCAATAACGGTAACGGCGGCGGCCTTCGGTTGGCTGCTCAGCGGCGGCTTGTTCGCGGCATTGAGCTGGTTCGGCAGGGTCCCGGCTTCCTTCGCCCGGCTGGTGGTTCCGGAAACCGTGGCCGCGGCCAGCTGGCATTCGGTGATGCCGTGGCCAGTGGTGGTCCCGGCCCTGTCGGCGCTGACCTTGATGGGCCTGTTGACAGTCCTGCTGCGTGTTGCCGTCCCGCAGCCGACGGCGGTCGGGGCCGGTGCCCGGGCCGGGCTGATGAGCGTGTGGTTCAGCGTGGTGCTCGCATCTTTCCTCACCAGCGCGTTGTGGTCCGCGGGGAGCATCCTGGCGCAGTGGCCGCCGATGCGCGCCGCCTCACTGTTCGACGGCGTTGGGCCCGCGGTGCTCGCCGGCGGCTACTGGGGCATCGTCTGGGGCTGGGTCCCGGCCCGGGTGTGGCGGTTCCTGGCGGCCCGGACCCACGACGGACGGGCCGGCGGCGACAGTGGCGCGGCCGGCGTCGGTGGCGCGGCCGGCGTCGTCGTCGACGGGAACCACAGCCGGCGCCGCCCGGCGGGCGGAACCGTCCTCACGGCCACCGCCGTCGCCGCCGTCCTGCTGGTGGCCGCCGCTCCCCTGTCCGGGGCGGCGAACCGGGCAGCGGCCGCGCAGCTCATCCCGGTCCCCGCGCCAACGTCCACCACACCGCCCGTGGTCTACGGTTCACCGACAGTGGGCCCCTCGTTCCAGGCTCCCGAGCCAGGCTGGTGCCGCAGCGCGCAGGTGAAGATCTCGCTCGGTGAGCCCGACGCCGCCACCGGACACCGGGGCATGCCGGTCCGGCTGGTCAACACCGGCCGGGCCCCGTGCGTCCTCAACGCCTACCCGGATGTTGCCTTCGACGACACCGCCGGCTGGGCCATGGACATCCTGCCGGTCCACGGCGGTTCGTTTATGACCACGGACCCGGGCGCCCGGTCCGTCACCCTGCCCGCGGGCGCTGCCGCGCAGGCGTTCCTGGGCTGGAACGCCATGGCCGGCGCCGGCGACACCAGGGTGGGCACAGTCCTGGTGGCGCCTTTCCCGGGCGCAGCGCGGACCAGCCTGCCCGCGGACCTCGACGTAGTGAACGGCGGCTACGTGGCCGTGACGGCCTGGAGCCTGGCCAAGCCCGCGGCTTAGACGGGCCGGGCCGCCGATGGGGTTGGCTGAGTCGCTGCCGTCACTGCGGCAGCGCCGATCTCGCGGTTCACGGCGGGCATGATTTCCGTGGCCAGCAGTTCAATGGAGCGCGCCGTCTCGGCGAACGGCAGGCCGCCGAGCCCGATCTGGGCCATGTACCGGCTGTTGCCCAGGGTCGAGTGGATTTCGAGCAGCTTCTCCACAATCTGCTGCGGACTTCCCACCAGCAGCCCGCCGCCGGGCTCGGTCCACTCATCGAAGGTGGAGCGCGGGAAGTGGTCCACGGGGCGGGGCATGTTCTGCTCGAAGTACGCCCGGTAGTACGGGTAAAAGGTGTCGCGGGCCTGCTGGGAGGTGGGCGCCGCGTAGAAATGCCCGCCCGCGCCCACCTGCATCCCGGCGGGGTCGTGTCCGGCGTCGGCGGCGCTCTGGCGGTACAGCTCCACGAGGCGCCGGAACCTGGCTGGCCCGGAGAGCAGCGCTACAAACAGCGGCAGGCCCAGCCGGCCGGCCCGCGCGAAGCTGGCCGGTGTCCCGCCCACCCCGACCCAGACGGGGAGCCTGTCCTGCAGCGGACGCGGGGCGATGTCCAGTCCCGCCAGGCTCTGCGTGAGGGTTCCCTGCCAGTGCCCGACGGCGTTGTCCCGCAGGTCCAGCAGCATCCGCAGCTTCTCGTCAAAGAGGGCGTCGTAGTCCTCCAGCCGGTGGCCGAAGAGCGGGTAGGACTCCACGAAGGCGCCGCGGCCCGCGATGATTTCGGCGCGCCCGTCGGAGATCAGGTCCAGGGTGGCGAATTGTTCGAAGAGGCGGACCGGGTCCTGGGTGGAAAGGACCGTGACGGCCGTGCTGAGCCGCAGGTTTGTGGTCTCCCGGGCAATGGCGGCGAGCACGATTTCGGGTGCGGAAAGAGCGAAGTCGTGGCGGTGGTGCTCGCCGAGGCCCAGGAATCCGAGTCCTGCCTGGTCAGCGAGTTTGGCCAGCTCAATGAGCTCCTTCAATCGCTGGTGCGGGGACAGCGCCTTGCCGGTGCTGAGGTTGCGGGATAGTTCGCCGAAGGTAAAGATGCCAAAGTCCATACTTTATTGAACATTCAAGTATCTCGATTCATTCCACACCCCCGCCCCGCTGCCCCGTCTCGACGGTTCCCAGCCGGATCGACGCCCGGACCCGTCGAGTGGGCACGGAACCGTCGAAACGGCGGGTGGGCGGGGACGGGTGGAGAGGCCCCGTTAACATCCCGGAAACACACCCGTCACGCGTCCTTCACGAAACAGCGATTCCTGTAACGTCCCCGCAACGCAGGTCCCGACTGCCTGAAACACTGCCCGGCGAAGATTAAACCCGGTTGGGGGCCGGCGGCGAGGCGTCCCGGTACAGCGAATTTGTTGAGAAGGGACACGCAGGTGGAACTCACCGCGGGAAACATCTGGATCATGGTCTCCACGGCCCTCGTGCTGCTGATGACCCCGGCACTCGGCCTCTTTTACGGCGGCATGACGCGGGCCAAGGCCTCACTGAACATGATCATGATGAGCTTCGTCTCGGCCGGCATCGTCGGTGTGGTCTGGGTCCTCTGGGGCTACTCGATGACCACAGGCAAGGGCGTCCTCGGCATCTTCGGGGACCCGTTCGCCACCGCGGGACTGAGCCGGCTCATGGGCTCCCCCGAGCTCCTCAAAGCCGCCTTCAGCGCAACTTTCGCCATTATCACCGTCGCCCTGATCAGCGGCGCCATCGCCGACCGCGCCAAGTTCACCGCGTGGGCACTCTTCGTCCCGCTCTGGATCACCGTGGTCTACTGCCCGCTGGCCTACATGGTCTGGGGTGGCGGCCTCATGAGCGCCGGCGGCGCCGTCAGCTCGGTCTTCGGTCAGGTCATCGACTTCGCCGGCGGCACCGTCGTGGAGATCAGCTCCGGCACCGCGGCCCTCGTGCTGGTCTTCATCCTGGGCAACCGCCACGGCTTCGGCAAGGATCCAGCCCACCGCCCGCACAACATCCCGTTCGTCATGCTCGGTGCCGGAGTGCTCTGGTTCGGCTGGTTCGGCTTCAACGCCGGCGCCGCGACCACCGTGGAGCAGGCGGGCCTGATCTGGATCAACACCCTCGCCGCCCCGGCCGCGGCCATGCTGTCCTGGCTCGTGGTCGAGAAGAGCCGCCACGGACACCCCACGTCCCTCGGCGCGGCCTCCGGCGTCGTGGCCGGCCTGGTCGCGATCACCCCGTCCTGCGCCAACATCAGCCCGCTGGCCGCCGTCGGCCTGGGCTTGGTGGCAGGCGCCGCGTGCTGCGTCTTCGTGGACCTCAAGTTCAAATTCGGCTTCGATGACTCGCTCGACGTCGTCGGCGTCCACCTCGGCGGCGGCCTGGTCGGAACCCTGGCACTGGGCCTCATCGCCCTGCCGGTGGACGGGCACGGCGGCGGCCTCTTCTACGGCGGCGGGCTGCACCAGCTGGTGGCTCAGACCGTTGCCGTGCTGATCACGGTCGCCCTCTCCGGGCTGGCGACGGCGGTCATCGGCCTCGCCATCCACAAGACCATGGGCTTCCGCGTCAGCCACGAGGCCGAGGTAGCCGGCGTGGACCGCTCCGAGCACGCGGAGACCGCCTACGAGTTCGACGGCCTCGCGCACAGCCGCTTCAACCCCTTCGGCCACCACCACGCCAACACCCCCGTCCACGGAACCGCCGTCCGGACCGCCACACCCCACGCAGCGCCCGCGCACGTGAAGGAAGACAGCTTCGCCTAGCACCGCCGGCACTGCCCGGCACCGGGCCCGCGGCGCCGCCTGACAGAATGGCCTTATGGAACTCGCCCTCGGACTGCTGGTCCTCGTGGCCGTCGTATGCGCCGGAAGCGCGCTGGGCCGGAAACTCAACATTTCCGTCCCCCTGCTGCTGGTGCTGGCCGGCGTCGCGGGTTCCTTCCTCCCCTTCATCCCGCCCATCGAGCTGAACCCGGAACTGGTCCTCGTCGGGCTGCTGCCGCCGCTGCTCTACGCTGCCGCGCTGCGGACCTCGCTCTTCGACTTCGGCTCCAACCGGCGCGCCATCAGCCTGCTCTCGGTGGGCTACGTGATCTTTGGAACCATCACCGTCGGCCTGGTGGTCTGGTGGCTGTTCCCCGAGATCCCGCTGGCCGCCGCCATTGCCCTCGGCGCAGTCGTGGCCCCGCCCGACGCCGTCGCCGCTACCGCGATCGCCCGGAAAGTGGGTATGCCCCGCCGGATCGTCACCATCCTCGAGGGCGAGTCCCTGGTCAACGACGCCACCGCCCTGGTCTGCCTCCGGGCCGCCATCGCCGCGATCGCCGGAACGGTGTCCGCGGCCGGTATCGCGGGCGGTTTCCTGCTCGCGGCCGGTGGCGGACTGGTGGTCGGGCTGGCCGCCGCCTACGTGCTGACCGAGCTGCGCAAGCGGATCCGCAACGTCGCGATCAACACCTCGACGTCGTTGATGGCGCCGTTCGTCGCCTACCTTCCGGCCGAGGCAATCCACGCATCCGGTGTCCTGGCCGTCGTCGTCACTGGACTCGTTATGGGGACCAAGGCGCCGTCCATGCCCAACGGCGCCGCCCGGTTGAGCCAGCGCAGCAACTGGAACACGGTGCAGTTCCTGCTGGAGAACTCCGTGTTCCTGCTGATCGGGCTCCAGGTCCGGACCATTATCGAGGGTGTCCAGGACGACTCCCTCGGCGCCGGCCGGATCTGGGCGGGCTGCGCTGTGATCCTGCTGGCGGTCCTGCTCCTGCGGCCGGTCTGGGTGTTCCCGGCGACGTACCTGCCGCGGCTGATCCCGGCCGTGCAGCGGGCCGACCCTGCCCCGCCGTGGCAGTTTGCCGCGATCGTGTCCTGGGCGGGGATGCGCGGAGTGGTGACGCTGGCCGCGGTTCTTGTGCTGCCCGCGGACCTGGAGCACCGGTCCGTGCTGATCCTCGCCGCGATGGTGGTGGTCGGCGGGACGCTGACGCTGCAGGGCTTCACCCTGCCCACGCTGGTGCGCCTGCTGCGGATGCAGGGCCCCGACCGGCGCGAGGACGCCCTGAACCAGGCCTCCCTGATGCAACTGGCGACCGCCGCCGGAGTGGCGCGGCTGCAGGAACTGCGCACCGACGACGACCCGCCGGAGGTGGTGGCCATGCTCAAGCGGCGCACCCAGGAGCGGGGCCTCGCCGCCTGGGAACGCCTGGGCCGGCCCAGCTCGGAGGCCGCGACCCCCAGCCAGCGCTACGCCAAGCTCCGGATGGCCATGCTGGACGCGGAACGGGCCAAGGTGCTGGAACTGCGCCGCGGCGGCGAATACGCCCACGAGGTCCTCAGCGAGGTCCTGGACCGGCTGGACGTTGAAGAATCCATGCTCGACGTCGCGCTGGACGAGCTGGACACCGCCGCCGAGGGCGGCGGCGAGGGCATCGCCCGGCCGGGCGGCGTGTGCGGACACCTCGAGTCCGCACCGGATCCGCTGCCGCCGTCCGAGCCCTTCTGCGCGGATTGCCGCCGGGAGGGTACGACGCCGGTCCACCTCCGGATGTGCCTGGCCTGCGGAACCGTGGGCTGCTGCGACTCCTCCCCCGGTACCCACGCCTCCAAGCATTTCGATGCCACGGGCCACCCGGTGATGCGCAGCATCGAGCCGGGCGAGGACTGGCGCTGGTGCTACGAGGACGAACTCCTCGGCTAATCCCCGCCCGGCAGCCTTTAGGCGTGCCCCGTGCGGCGCGGAATAAGCCCGGGATAAGTGCGGGCTGTACCCGGAACAGGCTGTCCGGGTAATGCCAAGCCGGGCCGCCGCGCGTACCCTCGGCTGTGTGGACATTGTCGAGTTTTTGTCCGAACGCATTTCCGAGGACGAGGCCGCAGCCCGGACCCTCCTCAGCAGCCGGACGGTCTCCAAGTCGGGCGAATGGTACGAGCAGCGGCTGCTCCTCGAATGCGAGGCGAAGCGGCGGCTGATCGGCGTCGTGGAGGCAGCAAGGCAGTCGGCCCTGGCAGCCATGGTCAGCGACTCGCTCCAGGAGACCCACTGGGCGCCCCGGTCTCTGGACTGGATGGAACGCTCGCTGCGGGCCCTGGCCCTGCCCTACCTGGAGCACCCGGACTTCGACCAGGACTGGTTGCACCCATGAACTCCGGTCCGGGCCGGCCCGTGAAATATCCTCGACCGTCCTGCCGTTAGCCCCGGTATGACAACTATCGGAATCATCGGTGCAGGACACATTGGCAGCCAGCTCGCACGGAAGGCCGTGGAACTGGGCTATGACGTCGCGATCAGCAACTCCCGGGGACCGGAAACCCTGGCGGACCTCGTCGCTGAACTGGGCCCCCGCGCACGCGCCCTCACGGCGGCGGAGGCAGCAGCGGCGGGCGATTTCGCCGTCGTCACGGTGCCCTTGAAGAACATCAAGGACCTCCCGGCCGAACCGCTAGCCGGCAAGATCGTCATCGACACCAACAACTACTACTGGGAGCGCGACGGCCGCTTCCCGGCGCTGGACAACGGGGAGGCCACCACCTCCGGGCTCCTGCAGGAACACCTGCCCGAGTCCAAGATCGCCAAGGGCTTCAACCACATCATGTCCGGCCAGATCACCACAGACGGCACGCCCGCCGGAACGGACAACCGCCGCGCACTGGCCACCGCCAGCGACTACCCGGAAGCCGCCGAGCTCGTCACACGGCTCTACGACGAATTCGGCTTCGACACCGTCAACATCGGCCCGCTGTCCGAAAGCTGGCGCGTGGAACGTGACCGTCCGGCCTACGTGGTCCGGCAGAACGCCGCAGAACTGCGCGAGAACCTCGCGAAGGCTCCCCGCACCGTCTAACCTCCCGGCCAAACCAGGCGGCCTTAGGGCCTGCGCGTCCGGAGCCGGCGCCACCAGGGGCGCCGGGCTTCCGGCTCGGGCACGACGACGTCGGCCGCTGCCGCCCGCCGCTCACGCCAGAGTGCCACCTCGGCGTCGACATCCCGTGTTTTGGTGGTGACGGGTGGCCCGCCCTGCAGCTGCCGGCGGGCGTCAATGACGCGGGTATTGAAGTCCGTGAGGAGCTCCCGCACCTGCGCCTCCGAGAACTGGGCGTCGAGGCGGGCGTCCAGTCCGGCGTCCTCGCCGCGCAGCAGGATCGCCGTCGGGCCAAGCCCGGTGATGTTCTCGCGCTGGAGCAGCCCCTTCACCCACCAGTCGGGGTCGTAGGCCTCGCCCAGCCCGGGGATGGGCTTGCCCGCGTATTTGAGATTGTCGAACTTGCCCTGCGCCATGGCGTCGCGGACCAGGTAGTCGGCGCGGGCGGCCTCGTCCACGGCGGCGCGCTTTTGCCGGAGTTCTTCCTCGGCGGCGCTGACCTCGTCGTTTTCCTGGACCGTGCTGCCGCTGGCCCGGATGGAGCGCAGTTCGGCCGCGCGTTCCACCCGGCGCCGGAACGCCGAGCCTCCCCCGTCACTCATGGCCACCGTCCTCTCCGCCGTCCGGATTCGTGGATCGGCTTCCAGTATGCGCAGGTTGGCCGGCCCGCCGAAAGTGCGGTCGGTGGACCGTTCAGTCCCCGTCGAGGCAGAGCACGAAGCCGGGAAACGCGTGGCGGCCGGCCCGCCCGCCCACCACGTCGATTGCCTCGCGCAGCTCACGGAGCTGGTCCACGCTCATCTGCAGCGGCGGTTCGTCGGGCTGGTAAGTGGTGAGCACCGGGTAGTCGACGCCCGGCTCCCCGGCCATCTCGATGTGACAGCCCAGCACGTGGCTGACCGGGTGCTCGGCGCAGAAGCGCAGGAGCCCGTCGATGCTGCGGACGAAGGCCGGCCAGTCATGGATGTAGAGCCGGCCCGGGTAGACGGTGTCCCCGGTGAGCAGGAACCCGGTGTACGGGTCGTAGAAGGTGACGGCGGCCCGGTCGTGGCCGGGGCTGGGCCAGCACCGCAGTACCCGGCCGCCGAGGTCCACCTCAGCCGGACCGCCGTCGTCGTCGGTGAAGCCAAAGTATGCCCAGGCGGAATCCTGCCCGGCGTCCACCACCTCGGTCCGGGGCCGGCCGGCGAACTGGGCGTCGCCCGCGACGTGGTCCCCATGCGGGTGGGTGTGCAGGACCAGGAGCCCGTAGCCGGCGCGGGGGTGGGCGGCCAGCCAGGTGTCGACCAGGCCGTCAACGACGCGGCGGAGCGGGAAGAACTCCGCCGAGGCCGTGGCGCCGGTGTCGATCAGCACGGCGCGGGTGTTGCCGAACAGCAGGAACACAAACGGTGCCTCGTAGTTCACCGCCATGTTCTGCCGCAGGATGAACGTGTGCTCGTCGTAGGCGTGGACCTGGATCTCCGGGTCCGTGTTGTGCTTCGCGGACTCGGAGCCGTGAATCCAGGCCACCTCCAGGTCACCGGGCCGGGGGACGCCGGAGGTGAAATCGACCGCTGTTGGCGAAGCCATTCTTAGAGGCCCGGCAGGACTTGTTCGCGGACCTGCTTCCGGAGGATCTTGCCCAGCATGGAGCGCGGCAGATCCTCGATCGGGACAATCCGGCGCGGGACCTTGTACCCGGCCAGGTGCTCGCGGCAGTATCTGCGCAGGGCTTCCTCGTCCAGCTCGGTTCCCGGCTCGAGTTCGACGGCGGCCACCACCAGTTCACCGCCGCGCTCCAGGGGTTTGCCGACGACGGCGGCGTCCCTGATGTCCGGGTGCAGGCGCAGCACGGCCTCCACCTCGGTGGGCGAGACGTTGAACCCGCCGGTGATGATGAGTTCCTTGGCGCGGTCCACCACGGTGGTGAAGCCGTCCGCGTCCACGGTCACCACGTCCCCGGTGCGCAGCCAGCCGTCGGCGGTGAGGGTTTTCGCGGTCTCGTCCGGGTTGTTCCAGTAGCCCTGGAAGACCTGTGGGCCCTTGATCAGGAGCTCGCCCGGCTGGCCCTGCGGGACCTCCGTTGAGGGGTCTTCGACGTCGACCACCTTCATCAGTGTGGAGGGGAACGGCACGCCGATGGTTCCGGTGCGGCGGGTGGGATGGAACGGGTTGCCCAGCGCCACCGGGGAGGATTCGGTCATGCCGTAGCCCTCCACCAGCAGGCCGCCGGAGACCGACTCCCAGAGCTCCACCACGTGGTCCGGCAGGTTCATGGCCCCGGAGATGCAGTACTTGCAGGACCGCAGCGAGATGCCCTTCTCCTTCGCGGCCATGGCCGTGCGCTCGTAGATCGGCGGGACGGCGCAGTACACGGTAGCCGGCGACTTCTTCATCGCGGCCAGCACCAGGTCCGGATCGAATGTGGGGAACAGGACCAGCAGGGCCTGTTTGCGGATGCCGTAGGTCAGGTAAAGGGTCATGCCGAAGGCGTGGAACATCGGCAGGATCGCGTAGAAGATTTCCTTGCGGGACTCCGCGCCGGCCATCCACGCCTCGCCCTGCAGCGCGTTGGCGTACAGGTTGAAGTGCGTCAGCATCGCACCCTTGGGCCTGCCGGTGGTGCCTGAGGTGTACTGGATCGCCGCGAGGTCCTCCACCGCCGGCCGCGGGTGCGACGGGTCGATCCGGCCGTGGCCCAGGAGTTGCTTCCACGGCATGGTGCCCGGGGCGGGGGCCGTCAGGGACTCCCGGGTGCTGCGCAGCCTCTTCACCGGCAGGCCCAGGGCGAGGCGCTTGGCCGCGGGGAACGCCTCGAGCAGGTTCACCGAGACCACGTGGTCGATCTCGACGTCGGCCGGGAACTCCCGGATGGCCGCCGCGGCCTTGTCCCAGACGATCACCACGCGGGCCTGGTGGTCCTCGAACTGGTGGCGCAGCTCGCGGGAGGTGTACAGCGGGTTGTGTTCAACCACGACGGCGCCCAGGCGCAGCACCGCGTAGAACGCCACCACGTGCTGCGGGCAGTTCGGCAGGATCAGCGCCACCCGGTCGCCGGCACGGACGCCCAGCCGGCGAAGCCCCTCAGCGGCCCGGTCAACCTGCTCGCCCAGCTCCGTGTAGCTGGTCCGGCGGCCGAAGAATTCCAGCGCCGGGGCGCTTCCGGCCTCAGCCACGGAGTGCTCCAGCATGGCCACCAGAGATTCCGTGGGCAGGTCAATCTCCGCAGGGACGCCGGGCTGGTAGTTCTTCACCCAGGGCTGCTGGTCCGTATGCTCCATGCCCACATCATTTCGCGAACTGCTGCCCGGGGCGAATCACGGACTCCTTCCGCCCCACTTCGCCGGACGGGCCGTAGGATGTGCAGACATCGGGGACCGTTGGGGGACAAGGGTGGCACATGCATAAGGTTCGACACATCATGATGGCCGCCGCCTTGACCGCGAGCGCACTGACAGGTTGCGCGCCGTCGGCCCCTGGCCCTGAGCAAGGATTCGTCCAGGCGCCGAGCTCCGATGCCAGCACACAAAGCCCGGACGCGGCCGCATCATCTCCTCGCACCATCCCGCCCACGCCGGCTGTGCCGGCCAAGGCGTCCCGGTTGTACTCCCAGACAGATGTCGAGTCGATGGTGGGGGTGTTTTCAGATCCCGGCGGAGGTCACGCCGTCGTCCTGTCCGGTGAAACATTCTGGAAAGAGAACTGGTTTTTCCATTTCAACGCTGGCGGGGCGAAGATCAAACCCGCCGAGTGTGCCGATACCCTCGCCTGGGCAACGCTCATGACTGATAACACCCCGGCTGCCGGAACCTTCAGGGGCACGTCCGCCGAACCCGTCTTCCTGGCCGTCACCGCGGACCGCGACGACCTGCTGTCGCTGGCCTTCTCCTCGGTCAGCAAGCTCCCAGATTGCTCCCCCGTGCGGCTGACCAGCGGAAATAACACCGCCACTGCAACGTACCTGCGAGCATCCGCATTTACCAACGGAGGCCTTACCTATGCCGTCATTGCGCGTCTGGCCATTGAGGGCAAAGGATCCATCCAGTTCCTGCGGGTGGCGGCCAAGAGCGGGACCCTGTTTGTCCAGGCCATTGCGGAAATCAAGGATGCAGACAATTACCGCGCCACGGCAGACCGGCTCACCAGCTACATCAACAACGTATTCCGCGGGCAGGACCTTCTTGGCAAGGGCCTCGATCCGCGTTCAGGGGCACGGCTGGGCAAGCAGGCCTGATCGCCCGCCGCACGTCCCGCCGTCGCAGTTTGACGCGGGGGCCCTCGGTTGTCCACAGTAAGTCAGTGCTCTTGAACGTTGATCAAATGGCCCCGGGCACCCTTGCCTCCGGCACCCGCCCGCTACCAAAGCAAATCGCAGCGCTGGCCGGCTTCCTGGTGGCGTCCTGGGCCGTCTCGTTGCTGGCCTCGCTGCCGATCAGGACCAACGGCGCCTGGTACGCGGCCGCGGACAAAGCCTCGTGGACCCCGCCAGGGTGGATGTTCAGCTCTATCTGGCTGGCGCTGTACGCGGCCATGGCCGTGGCCGCGTGGCTCGTGTGGCGGCAGCAGCGCTACCCGCGCCGGACGGCACTGAGGGTCTACGCCGGCCTGTTGCTGCTGAATCTGTCGTGGCCGCTAATGTTCTTCGGCATGTACCCGATGTTGGGGGCGGCCGCCCTGTGGCTGGCGCTGCTGGTGATCGCTGCCCACGCCGTGATTGCGACCTTCGCCGTCCTGCATTTCGGGCCGATCAGCACCGCCGCCGGGTTACTGATGCTGCCCTACGTTTCGTGGCTGGTGTTCTCGGCCAGCCTCAACCTGTACGCGGCCCTGAACAACTAGGCCGACGCCAGCGTCCTGGGCGGCGCAAGGCGACGACGACGGCGCTGCACCGCCGTCGTCGTCCGCCGCAGTTTAGGCGTTGACGTGCTCGGCAAGAATGGCGTCCACCTGGCCGAGCGCGCCCTTCATGCCCTCCTCCATGCCCATGGCGACGATCTTCTCCATCTGGTCCTCGTTCTCGAAGGTGGACAGGACGGTCATCCGGGTCCGGTCCCCGATCGGCTCGAGCGTCACGACACCGTGGATGGTGCCCATCTCGGCCACGGGATCGCCATTGTCGTCCGAGAAGCCGTCGTCGAACTCAAGGCGGTGCGGGGCATCGAGGGCAACAAAGCGCCACCAGCCGCGGGCTTTCTCCCCGCCGGGGCCGGTCATGTAGTAGCTGGCCTCCCCGCCGGGAACGAAGTCGTGCTTTTCGAAGGTGGCAGGCCAGGTGGGCGGGCCCCACCAGCGCTCCAGCTGGCGCGGATCCTCCCAGACCTGCCAGACGCGCTCCACGCCGGCATCGAACTCGGTGACGATGGAGAGGCTCAATGCCTCAAGGTTCTTGACTGAACTTGTAACGGTCATGTCCAACCCTTCCTATTCCCCTGCTTCGCTGTCTTCTGCCTTCCGGACCACTGGCTGGCCGGAATAAAGATTTCCGTCGGCGAGCAAATCGGCTATCCTTTCGGTCCGTTGCCGCCAGATGACCTCGTACTCATCGAGCAGCCTGCGGGCCCTTTGCAGTCCGTCGTGGTTGGCCCGCACAATCTGCTCCCTTCCGCGCTTCTCCTTGGTCACCAGCGAAGCGCGTTCCAGCACCGCCACGTGTTTCTGGACGGCGGCGAAACTCATGGCGTAGAGCGCAGCGAGCCCGGAGACCGAGAACTCGCCGACGGTTACGCGCCGCACAATGTCACGACGGGTCGTGTCTGCAAACGCCTGGAAGAGGCGGTCGACGTCTTCATCACTCCATTGATCTACAACCATTTGGTTGTAGAATATTGTGTTTGCGGAGGGGTGTCAAGGGGTCCCCGAAAGAGTCCGGTCACCCCAGGAACGAGCGGTGGATGTCGCTGCCGTACCGGCGGATGATGTCGCGCTTGGCCGCTTTGAAGGCCTCGAGGTTTCCGGCCCGGCCGTGCTGTTCGGTGTGGCGCCTGGCGAGCTCGTCCGCGATGACGTCCAGGAAGAGCTCGGCCAGCAACAGCCGGGCGGAGTCCCGGAACCGCCCGCGGCCGTCGACGTACAGCTGGACGGTGGGGGCCGCGGTGTTGATGATGACTTTGCGTTCGGCCGGACTGTAGACGGCCCGGTCGGCGCTGTTGTGCAGGCTGCGGAACTCGTAGCCGGTGAAGAGGTCGACGCCGTGGTCCCGGGTTGGCCTGTGTGCCTTGTGGTTGTGCGCCGCCTCCCGCAGCGGCGCCGTGGCTCCCAGCGCGTCCGGCCCTCCCCCGGCGCCCTGCGGACCCTGGCCGGCACCATGGTGCGACGCGTGCTCGGCAATGACGATCTCGCACAGCGCCCAAAAGTCGCCGGCCCGGGCGGTGAGTTCACCCCGGTCCCCGGGCCGTTCCCCCGTCACCGCCCATTCGAGCCGGTCCGCGGCGCCCAGCGTGCCGACGTCGACCGGTACCGGGACCGGTTCGATCTGCACGGAGGCGGGCAGTTCGGCCTCGAAGGTCAGGGTCGCGCCGTCGGGCAGTTGGGCGGCATCAAAAAGCAGCGACACGTGGAACGGATGGCCCGGCGGGCGGTAGTAGAAGGGCGTGGTGAAGCGCAGTGCCGCGGGCTGGTCCCCAACCGCCGGGGCCGTCCCAGGCGGCGGTGACGTTGCCAGCCCGAGGTCGACGACGGCGGCCTCGCTCATGTGCCGCAGGAGATGCTCGATCATGTCCGCGGCGCGGCCGGACGTGGTGGCCCGCTCCAGGTGCGTCAGTTTCTCCTTCTCGGCCTGGACCGCGCCGGCAATCATCGCGCTGACGGCTTCCGAGAACGCGGCGACGAAGGCGTCCCGGGGATTCAGGCCCTCCCGTTCGTCGCTGATGATCGCCCGGCCCCGCCCCAGCATCCCCGTCAGCGCATCACAGGACACCTCGCCGAACAGGTACTCGGTCCCCACCTGGTTTTCGAAGGCGAAGAGCTGGCAGTCGAGGACAGCTTTCCCGGACAGGACCACCAGGCCGTTGGTCCGTTCGTCCCCGCTGAGAGTCAGTTCGGTGTCCGCGGCCCGCTTCAGGGTCAGGGTGAAGGGGTAGTCCGCGCCGTCGAAGCTGACGGTTCCGGGCCGGTCCGGCCCGAGCAGCACCTCCGCCGGCGGTTCCAGGAAGCGGACCTGCAGGGTGTGGTGCTCCGTGGAGCCGGGCTGTCCGTGTTCCAGGTCCACTGTCCGGCGGCCCAGGACGGCGCGCAGGTAGAAGTTGGCGGACAGGGACTGCAGCAAGGTGTTGTACTGCGTGATCCGGGCGCGGGGGTTGTCCACCACCACCGTTACGCGGGTGCCGCTGCCGGCAGGGGCCTCCGGTACCCCGAGCCGGGCGTAGTCGGCGGGGTAGGCACGGCGGTCCTCCCCGCCGTCGTCGTAAAGATACCCGCCGTTATCGCCCCGGAAGACGTCGATGCGGGTGAAGCGGCCGGACTGGATGGTCTCGATCCAGCCGTGCCCCAGCCCGAAGATGGCCTGCTTGAGGCCCCGGCCGAAGTAGCCGCGGCCGTCGCCTTCACCGCGGGCCAGGGGGCTGTGGGCGCCGCCGTAGCTGAGGATCCGCCGGGCCTGCCCGAAGGACATGCCCTCCGCCTGGTCGCTGACCGTCAGCACGGCCCCGGTGTGATGGCGTTCGTAGCCCACGGTGATCCGGCCCGGCACCGCGGCTCCGGCGTTTTCCGCCCGGGCGTAGCTGTCGTCGCTGTTGGTGATCAGTTCCACCAGCGCCTTCTCCACCGAGGCGAAGCGCCGTGAGTCGATTCCGATCACACGCTGGTCAACCTGGATCCGGGCAACCGTCATGCTGATTCCCTCGCCGCTACTGCCGCTTCCCCTCTTACGGGGAGACTAGCAGTCCGCCGGAAGACCGCCTAGGGCGTAGTGGAGGCAGGCTGCAGGTGGAGCGCATCCGCCGGGTTCCCGCCGCGGACAAAGGCGCCCAGCCAGGCCATGGCCGCTTCGCGGGACGTGAAGAATTCGTGCGGATACTTGGTGTCCCGGCTGGTGGCGGCCGCCACCACACGGTCCACCGCACTCGATCCGAGGACGGCGATGGCAATAACGTCTGCTGATTTGGCGAACTCGTAACGGGCCGCGGCGCTGATGACGACGTCGGTCATTTCGGAGAGCATCGGCACTTGCCTGCCCTGGCAGAGTTGTTTGGTTGCGCGCATGGCATCGCGGGCATCGCTGACGTCGACAAAGGAGCCGGGCACCCACACCGACTCGAGGATGCCGCCACTAATGCGCAGGGCGTTTTTACCGTCTGCGGCAAGGAGTGGTTCGGGCGTCATTTGGCCCATTCTAAACGTGCCAAAGCCGGGCACCTCGTCAACACGGCAGCGACCCTGTCATAAATAGGGCCGTCACTTCACCCCGGCCCTCTTACGGCGGTCTTCTTTACCGCGGAGGTCGCGGTTAAGGCGGCGGTCGCCGTGGTACAGAATCGACTCCCAGTTAATCTCCTCCGGCGCCTTCGGGATGATCTGCGGAGGTGCGGGCGCGGCGGCTTTCGGCTTGACGTAAAGCCAATTCAGCACGCCCAGGAAGATATCGACGATCGAGTTCCGGATCCCCATGTAGGCGCGGATGGCGTACGCGGCCATAACCGCGTTGAAGGCCGCGAACGCCGCGTTGGTCCAGTTTTGCTGCAGGACATCGCGCCAGACCGTGAACAGCGAAAAGGCGACGATCGCGTATGGCGCGATCACGTAGATCGCGGGCGCCGCCGTCCGGTCCTTGACCTTGGGCGTGCGGGCGAACGGAATCTTGTCACCGGTCAGGGCCTGCTGCAGGGATTTCAGCACGCCGGCGAGGTTCACCGGCATCAGCACCAGGTTGAACCCGTAGATCCGGAAGATGTCGCTGAAGCGGTGCCCGGACTCGCGCAGGTCGCTGCCCATGGCCAGGAAGTAGGGCAGCGCGGCGGCGAAGACCAGCGGGCTGAGGAGCCTGCTGTCATAGGGGTAGGCCAGCAGGAACAGGAGCCCGAAACTGGCCCAGGTGAGCGACGCCATGTAGTTCACGCGGAGCATGATTTCGCGGGCCCTGACGTCCTTGTCGAGGCCGCGGCGGTGCCGGATGGTGTCCCAGAGTTTGGGCAGGATCAGCAGGCCGCCGTTGGCCCAGCGCCGCCGCTGCACCACCAGTGACCCGAAGTCCGGCGGGGTGGCGCTGTAGCTGAGCCGTTCGGGGTAGTTCACGAGGTCCCAGCCTTCACGGCCCAGGTCCACGCTGGATTCGGTGTCCTCAATGACGGTCCGGTCCTGGATGTAGGTCCGGACCTCGAAGCCACCCTCGGAGGAGACCTCCACAATGTCCTCGAGGGCAACCTTGCGGATCACGGCGTTGGCACCCACCCAGAACGTCGCCCCGTAGCGCGTCATGCCCTGGTGCTGGATGTGCTGCAGGTCCGTCGTGGCCCCGGCTACGCGTTCGATGCGGGTGGGGGCGCCGCGGAACGAGGAGTACGGGGTCTGGGTCACGGCCACCCGCTCGTTGCCCGGTGATTCCAGGAAGTGGACCAGGCGCAGGCAATAGTCACGCAACAGCAGCGAGTCGGCGTCGAGGGTCAGGACGTAGGTGCTGTCGGCGATGACCAGGTCCCCGGCGGCGGGCTCGGCCGCGGGCTCGGCCGCGGGCTCGGCGGCGGGCTTTGCGGCCGGGTCTGCGGCCAGCCGCAGGACAGTTCCATCGGCTGTCTGTTCCTGCCGCCACCGGTGCCCCATCAGGCTCAGGTAGGAGTTGAGGTTCATGGCCTTGTTGGCCTCGTGCGACAGGCTCGCATACTTCTTGCGTTCGAAGGTGGAGACGCGGACGTTGAAGATCCAGGTCAGCCGGGCGTAGAGCTCCCGCATGCGCGGTAATTCCGGGGCCGTCTGCTGGGCGCGGGCAGCGTAGAGCGCGGTTAGGACCAGGCGCAGTTCGCGGGCCAGGCCCATCAGCACCAGGTCAACGAAGAACTCATCGACGTGGTCCTCCACCTGCTCGGCCTCGGCCATGCCCTCAAGCCAGCCGGCCGCATATTCGTATTCCTCGATGAGGGCGGGCAGTTCCGCCCCTGCTGAGAGCTTGCCGGCGCGTTCGTTGAACGCCGCGCTCGCGGCGTTCAGGCGGGACGACGGCTCCTTGAGGGTTCTGGTGATGCCGGCGGCGAGGTCGCGGGTGGCCTGCAGCCGTGCCTGCTCATCGGGGTTGTCCGGGAACGGCGGGTCATCCAGGAGCAACACCACGGAAAGGTCCGGGAACTCCTGCAGGGCCGCGGACCAGAGCGTCGCCCGGACCACCTGCGGCTCTTCCGCGTAGGACGGGACAAGGACGGTGACGGCATCCGTGTAATCGGTGAAGTGACGGTCCAGTTCGCCGCGGGGAACCCTGCGGTGGTCGCGGAAGCGGTTGAGGGCGCCCTGGCGTGCCAGCAGGTACATCAGGGCCGAGAACGTCAGGAAGGTGACGACGATGACGTAGGAGACGGCTTCCGCCCGGAACCTGAATCCCGCAGTGGGGTCGTTGATCAGGGCCCTGATCACGGTGGTCACCACATAGCCAGCCCACGCAAGGACCGTCACGACGATGCCCACACGTCCGAGGATGATTTTCCGGCGGGATGGTTCGGGATGAACGATGGCCAGCGGTTCGGAGCGCCGTTCGGCTCCCCATTGCCGTTTGCGGACCTTTGTGGCCTGATCGTCGGCCGCGGAATCTTCAGGCCGCGAAACGGCCAGGAGGTCGGACATAAATCCCCATCTGCATCATGTGCACCCCCAGCGGACACACTTCAGGCCGGCCTCGTCATTAGGCGGTGCGGTCTGCCCATATAATAAGCGCACGACCCCACATATCGTGACCCCGGCTTCGTCTTAATATCGGGAATCAACATATTTGGCCGCAATTCCGCGCACAGGGCGTTGAGCAGGACTCTTGGACAAGTATTGGGGTAAATCTGTGTCGAACCGCTTTCCCGGGCGCCGCCTCTCTAAATTGCGGCTCGGAATTCTGGTAATTGTTCTTCTCGCCCTCACCGGCGGGTCGTATTTAGGCCTTCGCTCATTCCAGGACGCCAACGCGGCGTCGTCCATTCCGTCGGTCTTCTCCGGTTATGTCGACGTCACGGCCACACCGCGGTTTGCGTTCGAATCCCCGGGCAGCCCCGAAGCCAAGGGCGCCGTTCTTTCCTTCATCGTTTCGGACAAAGCTGACCCTTGTTCGCCGTCGTGGGGGGCCGCATACAGCCTCACGCAGGCAGAATCCGACTTGGACCTGGACCGCAGGATCGCCCGGCTCCGCCAGGTCGGCGGCGCCGTCTCCGTGTCCTTCGGTGGGCAGAGCAACAGCGAACTGGCCGTCGGCTGCACCGATCCGGACAGGCTCGCGGGCGCCTACCGCGACGTGGTGGAACGCTACGACCTGCGCTCCATTGACCTCGACGTCGAGGGCACGGCCCTGGCGGACACCGCGTCGATCGACCGCCGCGGCAAGGCCGTCGCGGCCCTCCAGCAGGACCGCCGGAACGGCGGGAAAAGCCTCGAGGTGTGGCTGACCCTGCCCGCGGACCCGGCGGGGCTGACGGCGGCGGGCCGCGACCTCGTGTCCCGGACCCTCCGCGCCGGCGTCGACGTGGCCGGGGTGAACATCATGACGATGGACTTTGGCGGGAGTAAAGCGCCCGGCCAGTCCATGTCCCAGGCCTCCATCTCCGCGGCCGAAGCCACCCACACGCAGCTGCAGGCACTATTCCGGCAAAACGGCGAGGACCTGGGCACCGACACCGCCTGGCGCAAGCTGGGTCTCACCCCGATGATTGGGCAGAACGATGTCCCCGGGGAAATTTTCACGCTCGACGACGCCGCATCCCTGAATGCCTACGCCAAAGCGAAGGGCGTGGGCCGGGTGTCCATGTGGTCGCTCAACCGCGACCGGACCTGCGGCAGCAACTACCCGGACGTCGCCAAGGTTTCCGACAGCTGCAGCGGCATCCAGCAGGGCGACGCCCTTTTCGCCACGGTCCTGGGCGCCGACGTCATTCCCACGGCATCGGCCGTTCCGCAGCTGACGGCCGCCTCCGCCACCCCCACGGCGACCGACGACCCGTCCACCAGCCCCTACCCCGTGTGGAGCGAGACCGCACGGTACGTCGGCGGCGACCGCACGGTGTGGCACGGCAACGTTTACGAAGCCAAGTGGTGGACGCAGGGCGACAGTCCGGACAACCCCGTCGACCAGGGCGCCACGGTCCCGTGGAAGCTCATCGGCCCGGTATTGCCCGGCGACCGCCCCAGCCCCCGGACCACGGTCGCCGCCGGCACCTACCCGGAGTGGTCTGCTGCCACCGTCTACAAGCGCGGGTCACGGATCCTGTTCGACGGCTACGCGTTCGAGGCCAAATGGTGGACGCAGTCGGACAGCCCCCAGGCCATGCTTGAGGGCGCCCCGGACTCGCCGTGGATGAAGCTGACCGCCGCCCAACTCCAGTCCCCCGCGGCCAAGTAGCGGGCCGTCGGGGGGCGGCATCCGGGCCGGCTGTGACCAGTCTCACCAGCAATAATCGTCCTCCGGCTTGAGTCGCCAGCCGCCCGCTGTGCATCATAAAAAGGCAGCCGGAAGCGAGAGCTCCCGGCCCGCACCGCCCCCAAACGAGCTTCGACGCCCCGCGCCCGAAGCCCGCGGGGGCCCATCCTGGTGGACGCAACGAGGCCAAACCGGTGAGCTCATAGAGCTGCCCATGGTCTCCGGCGTTCCCGGTGTGGACTACGGCGGCTCCGCATCGGTGCGGCAGCCGGACACCCGGATTCATGAATGGAAGCACTGAACAATGACGTTTGAAACTGCCACCCACGCTGTCACCCACAAGCTCTGGGACCGCTCCACGATGCACCACGAGCTGGACACCCTGATCCACGACCTCTCCGTCCGCCACAACACCGCGAAGTCCAACATCGCGGTGCACGCCAGCGGGCCGAACACCTTCACGCTCAGCCTGAGCAACGGCGCAGCCGATCTGGGTTCGGCCTCCGCTTAACGGCACCAACCCCCAGCAACACCACGACGACGGCGGGAGCTTCCCGCCGTCGTCGTCGCGTTTCTGGCGCCCACGGCACCCTCGCAGCCCCGGGATCCTAGCCGCCGATCTGCACCACAGTGATCTCCACGGTGCACGGCCGCGGGCCGAGGTACTGCCGGACTGCGCCGGCCACTGCCCTGGTGACGTCGGGGGCCGGGCGGGTCAGCCCGACGCCGATCCGGGCCTTCACCGTGAGGCGGTCCACCGCTGCAATGATCTGCTGGAGCTGAACCGGCCTTAGGTAAGACGGGGCCGGGAGAGGAAACGTCACGGTCGATTAGATGTGAGCTGCGTCACATGGAGAGTGTCCCCTGCTGTTCATCTTGGAGCCACAACCGGTTAATTACCGGCCAGTAAGTTGGCCGGGTCCTATTTGACATCCCCTGAGAGGCTCCCCCCATGAGCGCGACCCGCACCCGAGGCATCCTCACGGCCGCCGCCGCTATCCTCCTGGCAGCGTCCGCAATCGGCGGCACAGCTGCCGCCCAGGCCGCCGGCACCACCGGCCAGAACGGCGGAAACGGCGCCGCCCCCACCCGCGGGACGGACTCCGCCCTGGCCGCGGCGTTCAACGGCGTGGACCGGTCCACCAACTGGCAGCAAACCAGCAAATTGAAGCTGGATTTCCCCACCTACCACACCGAGGGAATCGCCTTCAGCCAAGACCACATCTTCCTGTCGTCGGTGCAGATCATCGAGCCGACCAAAAAGTTCCCGGCCCCGCAGGGCGGCTACGACCGCACCCCCGGCAAGGGCATCGGCCACCTGTTCGTGATGGACAAAGCAGGAAAGCTGCAGAAGGACATCATCCTGGGCGAGGGCGACATGTACCACCCCGGCGGCATCGACTTCGACGGCACCAACGTCTGGGTCCCGGTGGCCCAGTACCGTCCCAACAGCAGCGCGATCGTCTACCGCGTGGACGCCAGCACCCTCGCGGTGCACAAGCAGTTCGAGGTCAACGACCACTTCGGCGGCATCGTGATGGACAAGCAGACCGGCCACCTCGTTGGCAACACCTGGGGCTCGCGGCGCTTCGCCGAATGGGACCTGCGCGGCCGCCAGCTCTCCACGTGGCAAAACACCGACTACTTCATCGACTACCAGGACTGCCAGTACGTGCCGGCCTCCAAGATGCTCTGCGGCGGCATCACCAACCTCCCGCAGACACCGGCGGCCGGCGGGACCGGCGCCACCTACGAACTCGGCGGGATGGCCATGATCGACCTCAAGTCCCGCAGCGTGATCCGCGACGTGCCGTTCCAGCAGTGGTCTACTGCCGGCCACGTCGCCACCCGGAACCCCTTCAAAATCACCGCCGAAGGCAACCACCTCACCCTGAAGGTGGCGCCCGATAACGGCGATGAAGGCAACGGCACCGAAATCCTCACCTACGAAGCCACCGCGCCCACCGCGGCAGCCACCAAGTAACGGCCCCAGCACAGGAACGATTGGATACCCCCATGTCTCGTCCAGCCCCACGCATCACCCGGCGCCGCGTCGCCTCCGCCGCCTGCGCCACCGCCCTCGCGGCCTCAGCCCTGGCCGCCGGCCTGGTCGGAGCCGGCCCCGCAGCCGCGGGCCCCGCCGCAGCCAGCGGCAAGGACCACGCCGCCACGGCCACCCCGATCAAGCACGTCGTGGTGATCTTCCAGGAGAACGTCTCCTTCGACCACTACTTCGCCACCTATCCGAAGGCCGCCAACATCCCCGGCGAAACCCAGCAGGGCAGCGGCACGAAGGCAGCCGCCTTCACCGCGGCCAAGAACACGCCCAAGAAGATCGACACGCTGGCCACCGCCGGGCTCCTGGCGCCGAACAACCCCAACGCGGTCCAGCCCTCGCGCCTCTCCCCCGCCCAGGCGGTCACTTGCGACCAGGACCACAACTACGGCGCCGAGCAGAAGGCGTACAACGGCGGCCTGATGGACAAGTTCGTCGAGTACACCAGCCGGGACGCCTGCGGCACCAACCAGTACGGCCGCAACGGGCTCACCATGGATTACTACGACGGAAACACCGTGACCGGTATCTGGAACTACGCCCAGAACTACGCCATGAGCGACAGCCACTTCAGCACCGTCTTTGGCCCCTCCACCCCCGGCGCGCTGAACCTGGTCTCCGGGCAGACGCACGGAGCCCGGGAATTCACAGCCGCGGGCCAGCCGGTCGCCACCCCGGCCGGCGGCAGCAGCGCCGTGCGCCAGCCCGACGCGAACGGCGTCGGCACTGTGATCAACGACCCCGATCCGGTGTATGACGATTGCTCCAACAGCAGCCACGCCAAGACCAATAACCTGGCCGGCATGAGCGGCAAGAACATCGGCGATTTGCTCAACGCCAAGGGCACGTCCTGGGGCTGGTTCCAGGGCGGCTTCACCCCGACCACTCCGGCCACCGGCACGGCCCCGGCGTCGTGCCTGTCCAGCCACACCAACGCCGCCGGCGCGTCCGTGGTGGACTACTCGCCCCACCACCAGCCGTTCCAGTACTACGCCTCGACCGCCAACCCGCACCACCTGGCCCCGGCGTCGGACGCGGAGATCGGCCACAACGGCCAGGCGAACCACCAGTACGACCTCACCGACTTCAACAAGGTGGTCAACACGGACAACATGCCCGCGGTGTCCTTCCTGAAGGCCGGCATGTACCAGGACGGCCACGCCGCCTACTCGGACCCGGTCGATGAGCAGAACTTCGTCACCAAGACCGTGAACGAGATCCAGAAATCCAAGAACTGGGAGGACACCGCCGTGGTGCTCGCCTATGACGACTCGGACGGCTGGTACGACCACGCTGCGGCCAAGGTGAAAAACTCCTCCGACACGGCCGACGACGCCGCATGGTGCCAGAAGGCCGCTGCCAGCGGCGTTCCCATGGCCGGCGGCTACGCGGACCGCTGCGGCCCCGGCCCGCGCCAGCCGCTGGTGGTCATTTCCCCGTATGCCAAGAAGAACTTCGTTGACCACACGCAGACCGACCAGGCCTCCATCCTGCGCTTCATCGAGGAGAACTGGCAGACCGGCCAGATCGGCGACGCTTCCGCCGACGCCGCCGCCGGCACGGTGAACGCGATGTTCGACTTCCACAAGCAGCGTCCCGGCAAGGTCCTGCTCAACGAACAAACGGGTGCGGTTGCCTCCATCACCAAAGAGGACGACGGCGGCCGCCGCAACTAGCGCCGGCACCTGACCGCCCACACGGAAACGCCACCCGGCAGATGCCGGGTGGCGTTTCTGTGTGGAGTGCGAACCGCGAGCGACGGGCCCGGCCCCGCGGCTACGGCACGCTGTAGGAGTTCAGCGGCCGTCCGGTGGCGCCGTACGTGAGGTCGAGCAGGAGGAGGCCCTTCCGTTCGAGGGCGCTGAGGTAGCGCTGTGCCGTCGGCCGGCTGACACCGAGCTGGTCGGCGATTTCGGCCGCGCCGATGGGGGCACCGGCAGCCCGGACAGCGTCGAGGGCTTTCTGCATGGTCGGCTGGAGCCGGGGACCCGGCGCGGACGCCCGCACCCCCGCCGAGCGCGCGTTGTAGAGACTGTCAACGGTGGCCTGGTTGGCGGTCGACACGGAATCCAGCTCCTGCCGCCACTTCCGGTAGGCCTCAAGTTGGGTCCGGAGCCGGTCGAACGTGAACGGTTTGACGAGGTAGTAGACCGCCCCGCTGCTCATCGCGGACTTGACCGTGGCCAGGTCCTGGGCGGCGGTCACGATGATGCAGTCAACCTGGGTTCCAGCCGCCTGCAGCGAGCGCAGCAATGACAGACCGTCCTCGTCCGGGAGGTGGACATCGAGCAGGAGCAGGTCCGGGCTGAGGCGCGTGATCGCTTCCCGCGCCGAGGCCGCGCTGGTGACCTGGCCGACGCACTCGAAACCGTCCACCCGGGCAACGCGGGCGGCGTGGATCCCGGCGACCCGGAAGTCGTCGTCAACCACCAATGTTTTGATCAACGTCAGCGCTCCTGTCCTCGTCAACAATGTTCGCCCCTGCCGGCAGCCACACCTCGAAATTGCCGCCGGGGCCGGGGAACACATCCAACGTTCCCCCCGCCCGGTGGACGATCCGTTGCACCAGGGCCAGCCCGATGCCGCGGCGCATCCCCGGCCGCGGGTCCTTGGTGGAATAGCCGTCCACCATCACCTGGTCGATTTTGTCCAGGGGGACGCCCGCCCCGTTGTCGCGCACCGCGATGAACACGCCGTCGGTGTCGTCAAACTGTACCGTCACCAGCCGCGGCCGCGGCGTGTTTGCCAGCGCGTCCACGGCGTTGTCCAGGAGGTTGCCGACGATGGTCAGCAGTTCCCCCTGGTCCACCTGGGGGCGTTCCAGCCGGGACTCGGCTGTCACCTCCACCAGCACATCGTGCTCGGCGGCCACAGTGATCTTGGCGAGCAGGAGGGCCGCAAGCTCGGGCGGCGCGATCCGTGCCCGCAGCCCTTCGCCGAGCGACTTGGACATGGATGAAATCTGCGAGACGTAGCTCCTGGCCTGGTCCACGTCGCCCATCTCCAGCAGTCCGTCAACGATGTGGAGCCGGTTGGCGTACTCGTGCTCCAGGGCGCGCATGGCCTCCATCAATCCCTGGATCGAGTGCAGGTCGCGGACCAGGCCCTCGATCTCCGTCCGGTCCCGCAGCGTCACCACCGACCCGATGCTCCGCCCTGCGGTCGAGACCGGCATCCGGTTGACCACAAGCAGTGACTCCTCGGTCAATGCCACCTGGTCGGCGCCCGAGAGTTTGCCGGTGAGGAGGTCCCGGAGCCGGCCCTCCGGGACGAGCTCAGCGACCGGCCGTCCCAGCGCCGTCCCGTCGATGTGCAGCAGCCGTCGGGCCTCCCCGTTGATCACGGTCACCTTGCCGTCGTCGTCAACGCCGACGACGGCCTCGCGGATTCCGTGCAGGAGGGCCTCACGCTCCTGCAACAGGGAGGCGATCTCGGCGGGCTCGATGTTGAACGTGACGCGCTTGATCCGGCGGGAGAGCAACAGGGAGCCCCCGACGCCGAGGGCCAGGACCAGCGCGGAGAACCCGACGATCAGCCAGATGTTCTGGACCTGGTTGTCCAGGACCTTGGTTTCGGCGATACCCACCGACACCTGGCCGATGACCGAGCCCGTCGGCCCGAAGATGGGGGCTTTGGCGTTGGCCGACATGCCGAGGCTTCCCGGGTCGAACCCCACGTGGGTATCGCCGTCGAGCACGGCAACGGGCTCCTCCAGCTTGCGGCCGATCAGGCCGGGGTCCGGGTGCGAGAAGCGGACGCCGTCGCGGTCCGAAACCACCACGTACGCAGGCTGGGCGGCCGCCGCGATCTCCCGGGCCAGCCCATCAATGACATGTTTGGGGTCCCCGGCCGCCAGCGCGGAGCGGATCTCCGGCATCTGCGCCGTGGTGGTCGCAATGCCCAGGGCGCGCAGCTGGTACTGCCGGTCGAGGGTCTGGTTGCTGATGAGCGTAAAAAGGAACCCGCCCAGGACCACCGTCAGCAGCAGCAACGACAGGGAGGCCAGCAGGATCTGGGTGATCAGCGTTGAGGACCTGCCCCTGACCCGAAGCGCGGCGGCCAGGGATGAAAGCCGCGGAAGCCTCACTGGGAGCCGCACCCGGGCAGTTCCCCGCCGCTAGTGCAGAAAACGCACAAAACATGCAATTTCGCTGTTAAGGCACACAACTTACCGAAGCCTTCTTCCATAAAAGATCACTTTCTAAGCTTCACATAGTTTCCGTGATGGAGATCACGTCAACCCCCGATATCACCCGGCCCAGCCGGTCAAAAGAACCGAAAGACGAAGAGGTCTTAACAGCATGGATGCTAACAATCCCACGCGTACCAACGCGGATGCCGAGAAAGCCGAGGTCGCGGCGGGCATCGACATTAATGGCCTGACCAAGAGGTACCTCACGCCCAAGGGTGAGACCTTCACCGCGATCCGCGACGTGACGCTGAAAGTCGAACCCGGCCAGTTCTGCGCAATCGTCGGACCCACCGGGTGCGGCAAGTCGACCACCCTGGCCCAGGTCTCCGGCCTCGAGCGTCCCAGCGCCGGCTCGGTGAGCGTCCACGACCAAATCGTCGACGGCATCACCAAGGGCGTCAGCTACATGTTCCAGGCGGACGCGCTGTTCCCCTGGAAGACCGTCCTGGGCAACGTCTCGATCGGCCCGATCCTGCTCGGAACGCCCAAGCGCGAAGCGACGCTGCTCGCCATGGATTGGCTGCGGCGCGTCGGCCTGGCCGGCTTCGAGGACCGCTATCCGCACCAGTTGTCCGGCGGTATGCGCAAGCGCGTTGCCATGGCCGCGGCGCTGATCAATAACCCGAGGATCCTGCTGATGGATGAGCCTTTCGGCGCCCTCGACGTGCAGACCAAGGCCATCATGCAGAACGAGCTCCTCCAGCTCTGGGAGGACCTGCGCCCGTCCGTCCTGTTCATCACCCACGACCTCGACGAGGCCGTGGCGCTCGCGGACAAAGTGGTCATCATGACCAGCAGCCCGGGCACCATCAAGGATGTCTTCGACATCGATCTTCCACGCCCCCGCGGCGATGTCCAGCAGATCCGCCACGAGGGCCGCTTCCTGGAACTCCAGGGCCAGATCTGGGAATCCCTGAAGGACGAGGTCACCCGGGCCTACAACCAATCGGCAGGTGCAGCAGCATGACAACCACCACAACCACCACCCTCGGCGGCGCTTCGGCCACGGACCGGGCCGTCGAGCCCCAGGTTTCCGCCCGGCGGGCCATGACGCGCCGAACGGCGTGGGTCTGGACCGGCCGGGCCGTCCTCGCGGTGATCATCGTCGGCGGCTGGCAGTGGTTCACCGCAGCCGGCTGGGTGGACAAGTTCTTCTTCGGACAACCGACCGAAATCTGGAACAGCCTGGTCAACCTCTTCACTCAGGGCACCGCCTTCGGCACCATCTGGGAAAACCTCTGGATCACCGTGCAGGAGGCAATCTACGGCTTCCTCCTGGGCACGCTGGTCGGCGTCGTCCTCGGGATTCTCCTCGGCTCGAACCGGTACTTGTCCGAAGTCGTCGGCCCTTACATCCGGATTGTGAATTCCATTCCGCGCATTGTGCTCGGGTCCATCTTCATCGTGGCCTTCGGCCTCGGGGTGTTCCCGAAGGTGCTGCTCGCCGCGGTCCTGGTCTTCTTCGTCGTGTTCTTCAACGCCTTCCAGGGCGTCCGCGAGGTGGACCAGAACCTGATCGGGAACGTGCGGGTGTTCGGTGCGTCACCGCTCCAGGTAGCCATCCACGTGACGATTCCGTCCGCAATGACCTGGATCATCGCGAGCCTGCACACGGCGTTCGGTTTCGCCATCATCGGCGCGCTCGTCGCCGAGGTTCTTGGCGCCCAGCAAGGCATCGGCCTGATCATCAGCCAGGCACAGGGGACCTTCGATCCGAACACCGTTTTCGCCTGCATGGTGATCATCGCCGCCGTGACCCTCGGCGCGGAATACCTCATCGGACTGCTGGAGCACTCCCTGCTCAAATGGCGGCCGCCGAACAAGTCCGAAGCCCAGACGGTCTGATCTGTCCCGTCTCCCTTAACCCACCAATCGCTCCAAACCTCAGAATAAGCAAAGGAAAAGTACACCCATGATGAATAACAAGATCTACGCCGTCGGCGCTGCCGGAGTGATCGCGCTCAGCCTCGCGGCTTGCGGCACCAGCCCCGCAAGCAGCACCAGCCCGGCAAGCGGCAGCGCAGCCGCCGACGCCGGCTCGATGCCCACCGTGAAGATGATGGTTGGCGGCATCGACAAGCAGATCTACCTGCCGTACCAGCTGGCGCAGCAGCTCGGCTACTACGAAAAGTACGGCGTCAAGGTGGAGCTCTCCACCGAGTCGCACGGCGGCGTCGGCGCCGAGGACGCGATGGCATCCGGGCAGGTCGATATGGCCGGGGCGTGGTACATCCACACCATCGATTTCCAGGCCAAGGGCAAGGCCGTCACCAACCTGGTGCAGCTCTCCGGCGCACCGGGCGAACGCATCATGTGCAGCCCCAAGGCCAACGTTCACTCGGCTGCGGATCTGCGGGGCAAAACCGTCGGCGTCACCGACCTTGGATCGGGCACCGATGAACTCACCCAGTTCATCGCCTCGAAGGCAGGCCTTTCAAAGAGCGATTACCACACCCTGGCCGTCGGCGCCGGTGCAACGGCCATCGCCGCCATCCAGCGCGGCTCCGCCGACTGCGTTATGACCACCCAGCCCACTGTCGGGGCGCTTGAGAGCAAGAACCTCGCCGTGTCCGCCATCGACCTCGCTACGGCCGACGGCGCCAAGGCCACCCTGGGCGGCCTCTCGCCGGCCGCCGGCCTGCTGGCCCAGTCCGACTGGGTCAAGACGCACGAGGACGCTGCCCAGAAGGTGGTCAACGCGCTGGTCGACACGATGCACTGGATCAGCAGCCACTCCGCTCAGGAAATTGCCGACAAGCTGCCCGCCTCCTACGTCCAGAACAGCACCATCAGCAAGGACCAGTACGTGTCCGCTCTGAACCAGGACAAGGGCCAGTTCCTGCCGGACGGCATCATGCCGGCCGGCGGTCCGAAGGTTATCTTCGACATGGAGAAGACCATCGGCGTCGACACCTCCAAGGTGACCATGTCCAACACCTTCAACAACAAGTACGCACTGGCCGCGAACAAGCTGGAGGGCTACACCACCACCACTACTCCTGCCGGCAACGACGGCTGACACACCCATCTCCCAGCGGTTGCCGGTCCGGCAACCGCTGGGAGGCACTCCTCACGATCGGCCTGCGTGGTTCGCCACGCGGGCCGATCGCGTTTGTCCGGCCCGACGGCGCCGGGCTTTAAGTCAGCTGCGGCCAAACGCCCTTCTATTTTCAAGATATCTCCCAGGGCAGGGCTTGCGGCAAGGCCAGCCGGGTGCGGCATACTGGCCGTCGGTGCCAACACGAGGGAGAGCGGCATGCATGATGTGGTGATCGTCGGGAGCGGGCCGACAGGGATGATGCTGGCCGCCGAACTGCGGCTGGCGGGCGCCGACGTCGTCGTCCTGGAGCGGCGCGAATCGCAGGAGCTGGCCGGATCGCGGGGCGGCGGGATCCATGCCCGCACCCTCGAACTGCTGGACCAGCGCGGAATCGTGGACCGGTTCCTGGCCGAGGGCACCAAGCTCCATGCCGCGACGTTCGGCAGCACGGCGATCGACCTGGCCGGCCTTCCCACCCGCCATCCCTACACACTGGCGCTGTTCCAGAACCACATCGAGCGGCTGCTCCTGGGCTGGGCCGAGGAGCTCGCGGTCCCGATCCGGCGCGGCGTCGAGGTCACGGGCGTGAGCGCGGACGACGACGGCGCCCGGGTCCAGCTCGCGGCCGGCGGCCCCGTGCGGGCCCGCTATGTGGTGGGCGCCGACGGCGGGCGCAGTGTGGTCCGGCGCTCGGCGGGGATCGGGTTCGAGGGCCCGGACGCCACCCGGAGCAGCCTGATCGCGGAAGTGGAAGCCACCGGTGACCTGCCACCGGCCGCGAAGATCGACGCGCGCGGCATCCATGGGCTGCACCGGATGGAGGACGGTATGGTGCGGGTGGTCCTCACCGAGTCCCGGCTCGGCCCCGCGGCCGAGCCCACCCTGGCCGAGCTGCGGCAGGGCCTGACCGAGGTGTTCGGGACCGACTTCGGTGTGCACAATCCCCGCTGGCTGTCCCGCTTCACCAACGCCACCCGCCAGGCGGTGGCCTACCGCAAGGGTCCGGTGCTGCTGGCAGGCGATGCGGCCCACGTGCACTCCCCCACGGGCGGGCTCGGGATCGGGCTGGGGCTGCAGGACGCCGTCAACCTCGGCTGGAAGCTCGGGCAGGTGGTGCGCGGTGCCTCCGGCGCGGAGCTGCTGGACACGTACCACGCGGAACGGCACCCGGCCGGGGCGCGGGCGCTGAAGTACACCATGGCGCAGTCGCTGTTCCAGCAGGCCGATCCGAGGCAGGAGGCGCTGCGCGACCTGCTCGGCGAGGTCCTCGGCGTCCCCGGCGCGGGCACGGTGGTGGCCGGGCTGATCACCGGACTGGACGTGGCGTACGGTCCGGCTGCGGGGCATCCGCTGCTGGGACGCCGGATGCCGGACCTTGCCCTCACCGCCCCTGAGGGACCGGTTCGGGTGTTCGAACTGCTGCGCCGGGCCCGGCCCGTGCTGCTGGAATTCGGCGGCCCGGGACTGGACGCGGGCCCCTGGACGGGCCGTGTCCAGCGGGTGGCTGCGACGTACGACGGCGCGTGGGAGCTTCCGGTGATTGGCACGGTGTCCGCGCCCACGGCTGTCCTGGTCCGGCCCGACGGGCACGTGGCCTGGGTCGGCGAAGGCACCGCTGCCGGTCTTCGGGAGGCACTGGCCGCCTGGTGCGGCGCCGGGAGCGGTAGCGTGGATACATGACCGCCGGCCACCGCTACGACGTCGAGATTGTGCATCTGCTGGTCTCGCCGGCGCACGCCTACTTCGGCCGGGCCCGCGAGGGTGCTGCGGACGTGCCGACCACCGACGCCGCGGAAGCCGCCGTCGTGGCCGGCAAGGGAATCGTCGGTGACCGGTTCTTCGGGAAGGCCGCGCACATGGACGCCGCCGTCACCCTGTTCGCGCTTGAGGCGCTCGACGCCATCGCCTCCGAACTAGGCGCCACCCCGTTCGATCCGCTGCTGACCCGTCGCAACGTCCATCTCCGCGGGGCCCAGCTGGCGCCGCTGCTCGGCCACGAATTCGTCATTGAATCCGGCGGCGAATCGGTGCGGTTCAGAGCCGGGCGGCCGGCCCACCCGTGCGCCTGGATGGACGCGATGCTTGCCCCCGGCGCCCACAAGGCCATGCGCGGGCGGGGCGGGGTGCGCTGCCAGGTCCTCTCCGACGGCGTCCTGCGGCGCGGACCGGCGGTGCTGGTGAGCCCGGTGCCCCTGGATCCGGCCCGGGCGGGCGAGGCGACGGCGTTGCGCCCCTCAAGGCTGCCGTAGCCCGCCCCCGTCGCTCTGCTACTGCGGCACGGCCGTCCTGGCCGGTTCGCGGACGAGCTCGCTGACGATGTCCGCCACGAGGTCCTCCACCACCTGGCCGTACAGCAGGCTGCCCTTGGCGGCACTCGATCCGGCCGCCGAGGAGAGGCAGCCGGAGGCCGGGGTGCGCTCGGGCACCACCGGTAGCCGGTCGAAGCGGGGCAGGACGGCTGCGGGCCCGTCGACCAGCCGGTCCATGGCCACCCTGGCCGGTTCGAGGTGGAGCATCAGTGAGGTCTCGAGGACGCCGCCGTGCTCGATGTCCCAGCCGGGGAAACCGTCCGGGTAGACCTGCGCAAGCGTTTCCTGGCTGACGAAGTCCCAGTAGGAGAGCAGCAGCACGCTTTGCCCGGCACCGGGTTTGATCCCCAGGTCCTCCAGGGCCAGGTCGATGCCTTCATAGAGGAACTGGTAATTCTCGAAGTGGCCGTTCACCAGGATCAGGTGCCTGACGCCCTGGCCCAGGAACGACTTGACCAGGTTGCGGACCACTCCGATGAGGGTGGTTCCATCCAGGCTGGTGGTTCCGGGAAGGTGGTTGCCGCCGCCGGATTTCTGCTGCGACTTGTACCCGTACGCGATCGGCTGGGCCACCAGCGCCCCTAGCTGCCGGGCGATGCCCTCGGCGAAGCGGGACGAGAGGATGGTGTCCGTTCCCAGCGGGAGGTGCGGTCCGTGCTGTTCGAGGGACCCGACGGGGATGAGGACAACGCCCTCCCCGCACTCCAGGGCCTCGCGGTAGGCGAAGGCGTCCAGGTCTTCGAGGAATACTGAGGTGTTCATGCTGGTGGTGCTCCTTGGTGGGTGCGTCCGCGGGTGCGGCGCCACGGCGGCCGTGGCGCCGCACCCGCAGGGTGTGCGCAAACGCTGCTGTCAGGCGCCGATGATGTTGTATTCGGGGCCGAACGGGAACTTGGTGATGTTCTCGGCGCCGTCGTCGCCGACCACCAGGATGTCGTGCTCCCGGTAGCCGCCGGCGCCGGGCTGGCCGTCCAGGACGGTGATCATCGGTTCCATGGACACCACCATGCCCGGTTCCAGCACGGTGTCGATGTCCTCGCGGAGCTCCAGTCCGGCTTCGCGGCCGTAGTAGTGGCTCAGGACGCCGAAGGAGTGACCGTAGCCGAACGTCCGGTTGGCCAGCAGCCCGTGGCCGACGTAGATTTCGTTCAGTTCCGCGGCGATGTCCTTGCAGACGGCGCCGGGCTTGATCAGTTCCAGGCCGCGCTTGTGGACCTCGACGTTGATGTTCCACAGCTCCAGGGAGCGGGCATCCGGTTCGCCGTAGAACAGGGTCCGTTCCAGGGCGGTGTAGTACCCGGAGGTCATGGGGAAGCAGTTCAGGGACAGGATGTCGTGTTCCTGGATCTTGCGGGTGGTGGCCCAGTTGTGGGCGCCGTCGGTGTTGATGCCGGACTGGAACCACACCCAGGTGTCGCGGATTTCCGAGTCGGGGAACGTGCGGGCGATCTCGTGGACCATGGCCTCGGTGCCGATCAGGGCGACCTCGTACTCGGTGATCCCGGCGGTGATGGCGTTGCGGATGGCTTCGCCTCCGAGGTCGCCGATCCGGGCACCGTGCTTGATGACCTCAATCTCCTCGGCTGACTTGATCATCCGCTGCCGCATGGCGGCCTGGGCGACGTCCACCAGGGTTGCCGAGGCAAAGGCCGCCTGGATCTTGTTCCGGTTGTCCAGCGGCAGGGAATCGTCTTCGACGCCGAGCCGGCGGGGGCTGATGCCGCGGGTCCGCAGCGCCTCCTGGATGGCGAAGATGTAATTGTCCCGGCGCCAGTCCGTGTAGACCACGTTGTCGCCGTAGCTGCGCCGCCAGGGCATGCCGGCGTCGATGTTCGCCGTGACGGTCACGGTGTCGTCCTTGGTGACCACCATGGCGTAGGAGCGGCCGAAGTAGGTGAAGAGGAAGTCGGAGTAGTACTTGATGGAGTGGTAGCTGGTGAGGACGACGGCGTCGAGGTCCTTCTCGGCCATGATGCTGCGGAGGCCGGCCAGGCGGCGCTCAAACTCGCTGTCGGAGAACGTCAGGCTGACCTTCTGCCCGTTGTTCAAGGTCTTCAGTCGCTCCAGCTCGGAGACGTTCGAGGCGGGGGCGGAGGTTGTGATGGTCACAGGTATTCCTTTGCGTGGTGGTGGATAGTCAGGTGGCGTGGGGGTTATGAGCCGACGGCGGCCGGTGCAGGGGCGCTGTGCTTGTCCTCGCAGGCGTCGCCGTGTTCGGCCAGGACGGCTTCTTCCTCCAGGTCGAGGCGGATGCCCAGCGGTACGCCGGCCCTGATGCGGCGGCGGAAGCGGGCGTAGCCGAGGGCGAAGTAGATGGCGGCGGAGGTGAGGGTTCCGGCGAGCCAGGAGAAGTCTACGCCGCCCATGGCTGTTGCGATGGGTCCCTGCAGGGCGGGGATGCCGCCGTACATAAAGAGCCAGGTCATGAGGATTCCGGCGAAGAAGGCGATGAACGCTGCCGGGTTCACGGACTTGAGGGCGGTCTTCTTCGAGTCGAGGAAGAGGTAGGAGAAGTCCTTGTGGTGCCGCTCGAAGATGAAGTAGTGGACGGCCATGATGCCGCCCCAGGTTGCCACCCAGGCCACGATGGCGCCCAGCCAGGTGTCCAGGATCATCGCGAAGTCCTCGGCGAACATAAACCCGATGACCGCGAACATGGACAGGATCCCGACCATCACGGACAGTTTGCGCCGTGAGATCTTCACATCGAGGGCCTGGAAAGCGACGCCGAAGGTGTAGAGGTTGATGATGTTGGTGGCGATCGGCCCGTGGATGACCAGCAGGATCACCGGGATGGCCAGGGTGCCGAAGTTGGAGACGATTAGTTCGCCGGGGTCGGCCTGGCCGTTTTTGGTGGCGAGGCTCGCGCCGAGGACACCCAGCCAGACCACCGGCAGGAACTGTCCCAGGACGCTGACGATGAACAGCTTGGCGGGTTTGACCTTGCGGCTGACGAACCGCGAGTAGTCCGGTGCGTAGGTGAACCAGCCGATGCCCCAGCCGATGCCGATGACGGTCATGATCGAGGACATGGCCGCAAGGCGCGGCAGCCCTTCCAGGACCGCGCCGGCCGGGCCGGCGTAGCTCCAGTTGATGTCCAGCTGCGTCCAGGCGACGATCGACATCCCTACCAGCACCAGGATGGTGGGCGGCATGGTGATCCGCTCGAACTTCGAGATGGCGCGGTAGCCGCGGTAGCAAATGGCCACCTGGACCGTCATGATGACCGCGGCGACGAGGATGCGGACCATGATGTTGGGCTGGCTGGGGTCGACCCAGCCGATCATTCCGAAGAGCGCCAGGATCAGGTCCAGGATCACCCAGGTGTTGACCGCTGACCAGCCGATGGCGATGGTGGCCTGGATGGCGGCCGGCAGGTAGGCCCCGCGGCGGCCGAAGGCACCGCGGGCCAGCAGCATACCGGTGGCGCCGGTCCGCTGGCCGAGGATGACGAAGAAGCCAAAGCCCGCCATCCCGATGATGTTGCCGACGATCAGGACCAGGAGGGTGTCCCCCAGGCCGAGGCCGAGCTGGATGCCGAGGGCTCCGAGGATCCAGTTGATGGGGGCGACGTTGGCGCCGGCCCAGATCCAGAACTGGCCGGAAAGTTTGGTGGTCCGTGCGGACTCAGGAATGGGTTGGAGGACATCTTCAACCTCCACAGTGGCCGCTTCGTGCGTGCCGTGTTGAGCTTGGGACATGCTGTGCCTCAATTCACTTCGTTGTGATGAAGAACGGGAGTGGATCCAGTTTATTAGTGACCCGGCCCACAAAGTAGAGTCGTTTTGATTACACTGAAGACCTATCGAGTGACAATATGACGCAACCCCCGGGGGATTCACGATGCTTACGCTTGCCGACGTGCTGGCCACGACGCCGATGACCGCCGCCAGCCCGCTGGTGCGCAGCAACCTGCCCGGGACCCTGGAACGGACCGTCCGCTGGGTGCACTCGAGCGAGGTGCTGGAGATCGCCCCGCTCCTGCGCGGCGGGGAACTGCTGCTCTCCGGCGGGGAGTCGCTGCTGGCGCTGCCTGCCGAGGAGCAGGAGGCCTACGTCCGGAGCCTCGCGGCCCGGCACATTGCGGCCCTCGCCCTGCAGACCGCGGGACAGCTGGCACCCCTGCCGGAGGCACTGGTGGCGGCCGCCAACACCCACGGGCTGCCGCTGATCGAACTGCGCGCCGTGGCACCCTTCGTGGACATCGCCGAGGCGGTCAACCGCATGGTGGTCAACGAGCAGGCGGCCGCCCACCTGGTGGTTGATGACCTCTCCAGGCGGATCGCGCGGCTGATCACGGACAAGGGCCCCCACCTTCCGACCATCCTTGAGCTGGTGGCGGCGGCGTTGAAGGCCGACGTCGAACTGGCCGCGCCGGACGGATCGCTGCTGGGCCGCGCGGGGGAACCCGTCGCCGAAGGCGGCTCAGCCGCCGAAGCCGGCATCGTCGTCGGCGGCCAGCACGCGGCCCAGCTGACGCTCCGCTCCCCCGGCGATCCGATGCTGCTGGAGCTTGCCGCCGAACGGCTGTCCGGAATCCTGGCCGTCGCGCTTTCGCAGGCCTTCCGTCCGACGCCCGCGCAGGTGGCCGAAGCGCGCCTGCTGGAGGCGGTGATCGAGGGCGGTGATGCCGATTCCCTCCAGCGGCTCTGGCTGCAGGCCGGGCTCCAGCCCGGCCATGCGGCAATGGTGGCGGTATTCCGGACCGCCGGACGCGACACCAAATTCCCCGCCGTCGAACGCGCCCTGCAAGTCCGCGGGGTGCAGGTGAAGTCCCACCTGTGGGACGGCGAGCGCGCGGTGCTGCTGGCACTGCCGCACCAGGGCGCCCGGGCCGCCCGGGAAGTGCTCCTCCGCGCCGCCCGGGAAGCCCTGGCGGATTCCGACACCTGCGCAGCCTTCGGCCCCAACGTCGCGGACGGGGCCCGGGCGCACGACTCCTATATCGAGGCGCGGGAAGTCATGCGGCTGGGCACGCCCGGGGCCGGCGATGCCCTGGATGCCATGGACTTCCTGGGCCGCCGGATTCTTTCCGCCGTGCCGCACCCTGCTTTTCTGGACTCCTACGTCGAATCCGCACTCGGTGAGGTGCTTGAGTGGGACCGGAAACACGGGACGGCCCTGCTGGCCACCCTCCTGTGCTGGCTCGATTCGGGGTGCAACACAACGGCCTCGGCCGTGGCGCTGAACGTTGAGCGGCAGACCATGCACAAGCGGCTCAGCAAGATCCAGGCGCTGCTGGGCGGGGACCCGCGGACCTCCGGCAGGCTCTTCAGTATCCACATTGCCGCGGCGGCGGCAGCCGCGACTCCGCCCGGCCGGAGCTAGCTCGCCGCGGCAGGCTGCGCGGCAGCCCATTCGGCACGGAGGATCGAAAAGACTTCCTTGTCGTAACGGTTTCCGTCGTAGACCCAGCTGCTGCGAAGAATCCCGTCCGAATGCATACGCAGCCGCTGCGCGACGGCGACGCTGCGGTCGTTGTCGGTGCGGCACCGCCATTCGACGCGGGACATCCCCCGCTCGGCGAAGGCCCACTCGATGAGCAGTTCCACCGAGCGCGTGATGAGGCCGCGGCCCACCGCGTCGGGTTCGAGCCAGCAGCCGATCTCGCAGATGCCCCAGACGGGATCGAACGTCACAAACATCACGCCCCCAAGGATCCTGCCGTCGTCCCACAGCCCGTAGATGCGCGCTCCGTCGTTGGCGGCTGCCGTTGCGTAGCGTTGCAGGGTGGCGCGGGCGCCCTCGACGGTGTCGGTGACGAATGCAGGCCCCACCCACGGGCGGATATGTTCCCGCGCCCTGCCCATGTGCTCGGCAAACTCGGCGGCATGCCAGGTCTCAAGGGGCTTCAGGACGACGCCGTCCCGCACGGCTGTTTCAAACATGGCTGCTCCGAGGGTCTGGCCGGGGACTGGCTGCCCCGGGGGGTGGTGATCATGGGTGGGCGGGTCCGGTGGCCGCCCCCAAGCTGCGGGGGACGGACCAGGTACGCACCTGCCTCCCTGATCCTAAAGGACGCTGCGGATGGTCTTCTCGAATCTTGAGACGTGTTCGTAGGCCAGCTTTTCGGCCAGCTCCGCGTCGCCGTCGGCCACGGCCTCGAGCAGCTTCACGTGTTCGGTGATGTGGCCCTTCACCGACGGGACCTTGTCCAGGACCAGGCACCAGATCCGGGTGGCCAGGTTGTCGAAGCGGATCAGGGTGTCTTCCAGGTGCGGGTTGCCGGCGGCGCGGTAGATCAGCCGGTGGACCGTGAGGTCGTACCGCATCAGGTCCCGCTTGTCATCGGGCCGGGCATCGATGGCCGAAATTGCCTCCGCCACCTGGCGCAGCTGCTCCCGCATCTCCGCACTGGCGTTCGCCGCAGCACGGCGGGCCGCCAGGGGTTCGAGCAGCTCCCGCACGTCGGAGACGTCCGCGAGTTCGGTGATGTCCACAACGGTGGCGAACGTCCCCCGGCGCGGATACGAGACCACCAGGTGGTCACCTTCCAGCCGCTTTAGCGCCTCCCGCACGGGAGTGCGGCCGACGCCGAGTTCAACGGAAAGCTGGCCCTCGTTGATCGCCTCGCCGGGACGGATCTCCAGCATGATCAGCTTGTCCCGCAGGTGCTGGTACGCCCGGTCAGCGAGTGACAGCTCGGGGCTTCCCGCGGGCTCATTCTCGAGCACCATGCTCATCTGGGTTCCTTCTCCTAAGGCCGGGAGGCCATATTACGGCCGGCCCGAACACCACTGTTGACGTCCTGTGATCTGCAACATACTATTCCACTACAGCTAATATATCAGTCCTAGATCAGTTGATGATCAGCCAATGGGCGACTGCGTAAGGAGATTTCATGTTGGAAGCACTCACCGGTTCACTCGCTGAAGCGGACGCGGACATTGCATCCGCCATTGCCCGCGAGCTGGAGCGCCAGCAGTCCACGCTGGAAATGATCGCCTCGGAAAACTTCGCACCAACGGCGGTGATGGAGGCCCAGGGGTCGGTCCTGACCAACAAGTACGCGGAGGGCTACCCGGGCAAGCGCTATTACGGCGGCTGCGAACACGTCGACGTGATCGAACAGCTCGCCATTGACCGGGTCAAGGCCCTGTTCGGCGCCGAGGCGGCGAATGTCCAGCCGCACTCCGGGGCGCAGGCGAACGCCGCCGCCATGTTCGCGCTGCTGGATCCAGGCGACACCATCATGGGGCTGGACCTCGCCCATGGCGGGCACCTGACCCACGGGATGAAGATCAACTACTCGGGCAAGCTCTACAACGTTGTTCCGTACCACGTGCGCGAATCCGACATGACTGTGGACATGGCCGAAGTGGAGGCGCTGGCGCTCGAACACCGGCCCCGGCTGATCGTGGCCGGCTGGTCCGCCTACACCCGGCAGCTCGACTTCGCCGAGTTCCGCCGCATCGCCGACGCGGTGGGCGCCTACCTGATGGTGGACATGGCCCACTTCGCCGGGCTGGTGGCCGCGGGCCTGCACCCGAACCCGGTTCCGTACGCCGACGTCGTGACCACCACCACGCACAAAACCCTCGGCGGTCCCCGCGGCGGCGTCATCCTCAGCCGCGAGGCCCTCGCCCGCAAGATCAACTCCGCCGTCTTCCCCGGCCAGCAGGGCGGCCCCCTGGAGCACGTGATCGCTGCGAAGGCCGTGTCCTTCAAGATCGCCGCCAGCGACCACTTCAAGGACCGCCAGCAGCGCACCCTCGAAGGCGCCAGGATCCTCGCCGAGCGGCTGCTCGCCCAGGACGTCGCGGACTACGGGATCTCCGTCGTCGGTGGCGGAACCGACGTCCACCTGGTCCTGGTGGACCTGCGCCGCTCGGAACTGGACGGCCAGCAGGGCGAGGACCGCCTGCACCGGATCGGCATCACCGTCAACCGCAACGCGGTCCCGTTCGACCCCCGGCCGCCGATGGTGTCCTCCGGGCTCCGGATCGGCACCCCGGCACTGGCAACCCGCGGATTCGGCCGGGCCGAATTCACCGAGGTCGCGGACATCATCGCCGAGGCGCTCAAGGGCGAACTCACCGAGGAGTCCGCCGTCCTGCTCCGCGACCGGGTCACGGTCCTGGCCGACAAATTCCCCCTGTACCCCAACCTTTCCGGCGATTCCGGAACCACCACGAACGGAGTTGCCCAGTGAGCACCCCCCACCTTCCGGAGCACCCGGACTTCCTCTGGCGCAACCCGGAGCCCAAGTCCTCCTACGACGCCGTGATTGTCGGCGGCGGCGGCCACGGCCTCGCTACCGCCTACTTCCTGGCAAAGAACCACGGCATGACCAACATCGCGGTCCTGGAAAAAGGCTGGCTGGCCGGCGGCAACATGGCCCGGAACACCACCATCATCCGCTCCAACTACCTGTGGGACGAGAGCGCGGCCATCTACGAGCACGCGCTCAAGCTCTGGGAAATCCTGCCCGAGGAACTGGAGTACGACTTCCTGTTCAGCCAGCGCGGGGTGATGAACCTGGCGCACACCCTCGGCGACGTCCGCGAGAGCATGCGCCGGGTGGGGGCGAACAAGCTCAACGGCGTCGACGCCGAATGGCTGGACCCGCAGCAGGTCAAAGAACTCTGCCCCATCCTGAACATCAGCGACAACATCCGCTACCCGGTTATGGGCGCCACCTACCAGCCCCGGGCCGGCATCGCCAAGCACGACCACGTCGCCTGGGCGTTCGCGCGCAAATGCGACGAACTGGGCGTGGACATCATCCAGAACTGCGAGGTCACCGGCTTCGTCAAGGACGGCAACCGGGTGGTGGGCGTCAAGACCAACCGCGGCACCATCCAGACCGAAAAGGTGGGCCTCGCCGCGGCCGGGCACAGCTCCGTCCTGGCGGAAATGGCCGGCTTCCGGCTGCCCATCCAGTCCCACCCGCTGCAGGCCCTCGTCTCGGAGCTGCACGAGCCGGTCCACCCCACGGTGGTGATGTCCAACCACGTGCACGTCTACGTCTCCCAGGCCCACAAGGGCGAACTGGTCATGGGCGCCGGTGTCGACTCCTACAACGGCTATGGCCAGCGCGGGTCCTTCCACGTGATCGAGCACCAGATGGCCGCCGCCGTCGAACTCTTCCCCATCTTTGCCCGCGCCCACGTGCTCCGGACCTGGGGCGGGATCGTGGACACCACCCTCGATGCGTCCCCGATCGTCGGCACCACCCCGGTGGAGAACATGTTCGTCAACTGCGGCTGGGGAACCGGCGGGTTCAAGGCCACCCCGGCGGCCGGGCTCACCTTCGCCCACACCATCGCCACCGGGACACCGCACCAGCTGAACAAGCCGTTCGCGCTGGAGCGCTTCGAAACCGGGGCACTGATCGACGAACACGGCGCCGCCGCCGTGGCCCACTAGCCGCCGCCCACCAGAAAGAAGAAGACGCCATGCTGCTTATTTCCTGCCCCAACTGCGGCTCCCGCGACGAGACCGAGTTCCACTACGGCGGCCAGGCCCACGTGCCCTACCCCGAGAACCCGAACGAACTCAGCGACCGTGAATGGGCCGAATTCCTGTTCTACCGCGACAACACCAAGGGCGCCTTCGCCGAGCGCTGGCTGCACAGCACCGGGTGCCGGCAGTGGTTCAACGTGCTCCGCGACACCGTCACCTACGACATCCAGGCCGTCTACCCGATGGGCGCACCCCGCCCCGGCACCAGCACCTCCCCTACCAGCACCACCGCCCCGGAAGGAGCAACCAAGTGACGTCCCAGAACGCCCGACTCGCCGCCGGCGGCCGCATCGACCGCACCATCTCCTGGCGTTTCACCGTGGACGGCGAGGAATTCACGGGCCACCCCGGCGACACCCTCGCCTCGGCCCTGCTCGCCAACGGCCGGATCAGCGCCGGCAACTCGCTCTACGAGGACCGCCCCCGCGGCATCCTGTCCGCCGGGGTGGAGGAACCCAACGCCCTGGTCCGGGTGGAACCCCGTTTCCCGGGCCACGTGGCCGAGTCCATGCTGCCCGCCACCACCGTCACACTGGTGGACGGCCTCCAAGCGCAGTGGCTCAACGGCCTGGGCCGCCTCGATCCGGCCGATGACCGGGCCGAATACGACAAGAAGTACGTCCACACCGACGTCCTGGTGGTCGGCGGCGGTCCCGCCGGGCTGGCCGCCGCCCGCGAGGCAGCCCGCACCGGGGCACGCGTGATCCTGATGGATGACCAGCCCGAGCTCGGCGGCTCGCTCCTGTCCGGCCCGGCCGCTCCGGACGTGGCCGAAACCATCGAAGGCAAGCCGGCGCTGGAATGGGTCGCGGACGTCGAGGCCGAGCTCATCTCCGGCGCCGAAACCACGGTCCTGAACCGCACCACGGCCTTCGGCGCCTACGACGCGAACTACGTCATCGCCGTGCAGAACCGCACGGACCACCTCTCCAGCCCGGCCGCCCCCGGGGTCTCCCGGCAGCGCATCTGGCACGTCCGCGCCGCGCAGGTGGTGCTGGCCCCCGGCGCCCACGAGCGCCCGCTGGTCTTCGAGAACAACGACCGGCCCGGCATCATGCTCGCCTCCGCCGTCCGCAGCTACCTGAACCGGTATGCCGTGGCGGCGGGGACTCGGGTGGTCATCGGCACCACCAACGACAGCGCCTACGCCCTGGCCGCCGACCTGCGCGCCGCGGGCGTCAAGGTTGCCGCCGTCGTCGACGCCCGGTCCCGGCTGAGCGACGTCGCCGCGGCGGCCGCCGAATCCGGCACCCGGGTGCTGATCGGCAGCGCCGTCGCCGACACCGGCACGGACCCCGCCACGGGCACCGGCCGGCTGGCCACCGTCACGGTCCGCAGCATCAACGACGACGGCGAGCTCACCTCCGGCATCGAGGAGATCGCCTGCGACCTGCTGGCCGTCTCCGGCGGCTGGAGCCCGCTGGTCCACCTCCACTCCCAGCGGCAGGGCAAACTGCGCTGGGACGAGGACCTCGCGGCCTTCGTTCCCAGCACCGTGGTTCCGGCCCAGCAGACCATCGGCTCGGGACGCGGCAGCTTCGAACTGGCCGACTGCCTCGCCGAGGGCGTCTCCGCCGGCGCCGCGGCCGCCATCGCCGCCGGCTTCGACTCCCCCATCGTGCCCGCTACGCTGCGCGAGCCGCAGGCTTCCGCCCCGACCCGCCAGCTGTGGCTGGTCCCCGGCCAGGCCGGCACGGCCGACGACTGGCACCACCACTTTGTGGACTTCCAGCGGGACCAGAGCGTGGCCGACGTGCTGCGCTCCACCGGGGCCGGCCTGCGGTCCGTGGAACACATCAAGCGCTACACCTCCATCAGCACCGCCAATGACCAGGGCAAGACCTCCGGTGTCAACGCGATCGGCGTGATCGCCGCAGCCCTCCGCCAGGCCGGCGAAGCGTCCAGGGGAATCGGCGACATCGGCACCACCACCTACCGGGCCCCTTTCACGCCGGTGGCCTTCGCGGCCCTGGCCGGACGCCAGCGCGGGGAACTGTTCGACCCAGCCCGCAAGACCTCCATCCACTCGTGGCACGTCGCCCAGGGCGCTTTGTTCGAGGACGTCGGGCAGTGGAAGCGCCCCTGGTACTACCCGCAGGCCGGCGAGGATATGGACACGGCCGTCCTGCGCGAGTGCGCCGCCGTCCGGGAATCCGTGGGCTTTATGGACGCCACCACGCTCGGAAAGATCGAGATCCGCGGCAAGGACGCCGGGGAGTTCCTTAACCGGGTCTACACCAACGCGTTCAAGAAACTGGCGCCGGGATCGGCCCGCTACGGGGTGATGTGCATGGCCGACGGCATGATTTTCGACGACGGCGTGACCCTGCGCCTCGACGAGGACCGGTACTTCATGACCACCACGACGGGCGGCGCCGCGAAGGTGCTCGACTGGCTGGAGGAGTGGCTGCAGACCGAATGGCCTGACCTGGATGTGCACTGCACCTCGGTGACCGAACAGTGGACCACCATCGCCGTCGTCGGGCCCAAATCCCGGGCGGTGCTCGCGAAGGTGGCGCCCGGGCTGGCCGCCGGGGGCGGACTGGACGCCGAGGCTTTCCCGTTCATGACCTTCCGCGAAACCACCCTCGCCTCCGGCGTGCAGGCACGGGTCTGCCGGATCTCCTTCTCCGGCGAACTGGCCTACGAAATCAACGTCCCGGCCTGGTACGGGCTCAACACGTGGGAGGCCGTCGCGGCCGCGGGCGCCGAGTTCGGCATCACCCCGTACGGCACCGAAACCATGCACGTGCTCCGGGCCGAGAAGGGCTACCCGATCGTGGGCCAGGACACCGACGGCACCGTCACCCCGCAGGACGCCGGGATGGAGTGGGTGGTCTCCAAGGCCAAGGACTTCATCGGCAAACGCTCCTACGCCCGGGCCGATGCGCAGCGGCAGGACCGCAAGCACCTGGTCAGCGTCCTTCCGGTGGACAAGTCCCTGCGGCTCCCGGAGGGCACCCAGCTGGTCGAACAGGGAATCAGCACGAATCCCGCGTTCGGTCCGGTCCCGATGCAGGGATTCGTGACCTCGAGCTACCACAGCGCCGCGCTGGGCAGGTCGTTCGCGTTGGCGCTGATCAAGAACGGCCGCAACCGCATCGGCGAGACCCTTGTGGCCGCCGCGGGCGACCAGCTGGTGGACGTCGTCGTCGCCGAAACCGTACTTTTTGACTCCGAAGGGACCCGCAAAGATGGCTAACACAGCAGCACTCACCGGCAGCAACGCGCTCCGGGAAATCCGGCGCAGCCCCGCCTCCAGCCTGGCCGCCGCCCTGGACGCCGGCTCCATCGCCGGCACCGTGGCGCTCCGGGAACTTCCGTTCCAGACCATGGCCGGGGTCCGCGTCGCCCCGCACACCGCGGATGCCGCACGGATCGCCGCCATCACCGGCGGGCTGCCGGCCGGCTGCGGCGACGTCGCCGGCAACCTGCCCGTCCAGGTCCTGTGGCTCGGGCCGTCCGAGTTCCTGGTGGTCGCCCCGGAAGAGACCGCCCTGGACGGCGGCCTCGTCGGCTCCCTCACCGCGGCCCTGGGCGATGCCCCGGGCCAGGTGGTGGACCTCTCCGCGAACCGCACCACGTTCGAGCTCTCCGGTCCGCGGGCCCGGGCGGTGCTGGAAAAGGGCTGCGCCCTGGACCTGCACCCGCGCGCCTTCACCCCCGGGACCGCCCTGGCCACGGAGGTCGGCAACATCCCGGTGGTGCTGCTGAAGACCGCCGAGGACAGCTTCCGGCTCTTCCCCCGCGCGTCCTTCGCGGACTTCCTGGGCCGCTGGCTGCTGGACGCCATGAGGGAGTTCGCTTCCCCCGAGGTGCCCTGATGGCCCTCAGCGTCCTGGACCTGTTTTCCGTTGGCATCGGGCCGTCGTCTTCGCACACGGTCGGCCCGATGCGGGCGGCGAAGCTGTTCGCGGACGGCCTCAAGGGCGACGGCCAGCTCAGCGCGACGGCCCGCGTTCAGGCCGAGCTGTTCGGCTCGCTCGGTGCCACCGGGCGCGGCCACGGTTCGGACAAGGCCGTGGTGCTGGGGCTGCAGGGCCTGGACCCGGAGACCGTGGACACCGCCACGGCGGACGACCAGGTGGCCGCCGCGGCCCTGGACGCCGAACTCCGGATCGGCGGGGACCACCGGGTGGACTTCAACTGGGACGAGGACGTGGTCCTGCACCGCCGCAAGTCCCTGCCGGCCCACCCGAACGGCATGACGTTCCGGGCCCTGGACCACACCGGGGCGGTGCTCAGCGAACGGAGCTTCTATTCCGTTGGGGGCGGCTTCGTCGTGGACGGCGACGCCGACGGTGCGGACAAGGTGGTCCCGGATGACACCGTGCTGCCGTATCCCTTCACGACGGCGGACGAACTCCTGGCGGTGTGCCGGCGGGAGGGCATGTCCATCTCCGAGGTGATGCTTGCCAACGAGCTCGTCTGGCACAGCGAGGCCGAGGTCCGGCAGAAGCTGCTGGCCCTCTGGGTGGTCATGCGGGAGTGCGTGGACAACGGCTGCGCCGCGGAAGGCATCCTTCCCGGCGGGCTGAACGTCCCGCGCCGTGCGCCATCGCTCTTCCGGACCCTGACGGCGGACACCGGCACCACGGATCCGCTCCGGGCCATGGAATGGGTGAACCTCTTTGCGCTGGCCGTGAATGAGGAAAACGCGGCCGGCGGCCGGATCGTTACCGCCCCGACCAACGGCGCGGCCGGCATTGTTCCCGCGGTGCTGCACTACTACGCCAAGTTCGTCCCGGGGGCGGACGACGACGGTGTGGTCCGGTTCCTGCTGGCGGCGGCCGCCGTCGGGATCCTGTTTAAGATCAACGCCTCCATCTCCGGCGCGGAAGTGGGCTGCCAGGGCGAAGTGGGATCCGCCTGCTCGATGGCCGCCGCCGGGCTCTGCGAGGTGCTCGGCGGCACCCCGGAACAGGTGGAAAACGCCGCGGAAGTCGGGATTGAACACAACCTGGGCCTGACCTGCGACCCCGTGGGCGGCCTGGTGCAGATCCCCTGCATCGAACGGAACGCGATCGCCAGCGTGAAGGCCATCAATGCCGCCAGGCTGGCGCTGCACGGCGACGGCAGCCACAAGGTATCGCTGGACAAAGCCATCAAAACCATGCGCGAGACAGGAGCGGACATGAAGACCAAATACAAGGAGACCTCCCGCGGGGGCCTCGCCGTCAACGTGATCGAGTGCTGACCCATGACCGCCATCCAGACTGAACCGTTCCGGGCCGGGGCCGCCACCGCCGTTGAGCATGTCCTGACGCTGGACTGCCCGGAGACGCCAGGCATTGTGCACGCCGTCTCCGGCTTCCTGCTCGAACACGGCTGCGACATCATCGACAACAAACAGTTCGGTGAGCGCTCCGAGGGGCACTTCTTTATGCGCGTGCACTTCGCGTCCGACGGCGATGCCTCCACCGCCGCTGCCCTGCGGACCGCTTTCGCCCCCATGGCGGAGCGGTTCGGGATGAGCTGGCGGCTGGAGCCACAGGGATCCAAGCGCCGGGTGCTGATCATGGTCTCCAAGTTCGGGCACTGCCTCAACGACCTGTTGTTCCGGGCCCGGATCGGCGAACTCCCCGTGGACGTGGTGGCCGTGGTCTCCAACCACACGGACCATCAGGCGCTGGTGGAATGGCACGGCATCCCGTTCTTCCATGTCCCTGTCACCGCCGCCACCAAACCGGAGGCGGAGGGCCGGCTGCTGGAGCTCATCGACCACTTCGACGTCGAGCTGGTGGTCCTGGCCCGCTACATGCAGGTCCTCAGCGACGCCCTCACCCGGAAGCTGGACGGGCGGGCCATCAACATCCACCACTCGTTCCTGCCCAGCTTCAAGGGCGCCAAGCCGTACCACCAGGCCTACGCCCGCGGCGTGAAGACCGTCGGGGCCACCGCGCACTACGTCAACGCGGAGCTGGACGAGGGGCCCATCATCTCCCAGCAGGTGGTGGAGGTGGACCACACCTACGGGCCGGAGGACCTCGTTGCGGCCGGCCGGGACACGGAGTGCAAGGCGCTCAGCAACGCCGTGCGCTGGCACTGCGAGGGCCGGGTAATCCTGCAGGGCAACAGGACGGTAGTGCTCCGGTAGCTCCGCCCGGCCGGCCGGACCGCACCGGGTCCGGCCGGCCACTTTTCCCGGCGGCACGCGTCCTGCATGCCGGGACGGCTGCACTTTCGTAGACTCTATGGAGATTCGACATGTCTCCGCTATGGCGGCATGCCCGCCACAGGAAGAGCCATCGATGAAGATTGTCGTCCTAGTCAAGGAAGTCCCGGACACGTACGGGGACCGAAAACTGAGCCTCGAGACCGGCCTCGCAGACCGCGGCGCCAGCGACGCGGTCATCGACGAGATCGGTGAGCGGGCCCTGGAACTGGCGCTGACCTACGCCGACGCTCACGAGGGCACCGACGTCGCTGTCCTCTCGCTCGCACCCGAGGGTGCCACGGCGACCATCCGCAAGGGCCTGGCCATGGGCGCCGGCAGCGCCACCCATGTCACGGACGAGGCACTCCGGGGCGCGGATCTGGGGCTCACCGCCGAGACCCTCGCCGCTGCCCTCCGCCGCATCGGATTCGACCTGGTGGTCACCGGCAACGTCTCCACCGACGGATCCGGCGGCATGATCCCCGCAATGCTGGCCGAACTGCTGGACGTGCCGCTCGCCTCCGGCCTGAGCGCCGTGGAGATCGGCGACGGCACCGTGTCCGGGACCCGGCCCGTCGACTCCGGGGTGCAGCAGGTTTCGACGTCCTTGCCCGCGGTCATTTCCATCACCGAGGCGCTTCCCGGCCCCCGCTTCCCGAACTTCAAGGGCATCATGGCCGCGAAGAAGAAGCCCCTCGAAGTCCTCACCCTGGCCGATCTGGGCGTCACCGCCGACAACCCGGACGCGGCGCGATCGATCATGCTGGCTGTCGCGGAAAAGCCCCCGCACACCGCGGGCGTCAAGATCACCGACGACGGCGACGCCGGCGAGAAACTCGCCGACTTCCTGATCGAAAACCGCCTGGCGTAAGGAGCACGGACATGACTGATTTCCCGAGTGATGCAATCCTCGTTGTCGTCGAAGCCGGGCCTTCCGGTGAACTGGAGAAGGCGGCCCCCGGACTCCTGGGCGCAGCCGCGTCGGTCGGCACACCGGTTGCCCTGGTCCTGGCCGCGCCCGGTACCGGGGGCGCTGCCGCCGCCGAAGCCGCGGGCCTCGGCGCCGCGCACGTCCTGATCGCTGAGACCCCGGACCCTGCCGCCCTGGGGACGCCGGCCGTGGACGCGCTGGCCGCCGCCGTGGAGCGGACGGCCCCGGATGCCATCCTGATCTCGCATTCCCTGAACGGACGTGACCTGGCCGGCCGGTACGCCGCCCGCACCCGTGCCGCCGTGTCGGCCGACGCCGTCGGGGTGGCCCGGGACGAGGAGGGCGTGGTGGCGCATCATTCGGTCTATGGCGGCGCCTACAACGTAACGTCCACGGCCACGTTCGGGGCGCCGGTCATCACGGTCCGGCAGGGTGCGATCGACGCACGTGCCACGGCCCAGCCGCCGGCGTCGGAGACCCTGGAGGTGCCGGCCTCCGGGAAGCCGTCCGCCCGCATTGACTCGTTCGAGGAAGCGGTCGCCGCCACGTCACGGCCCGAACTGCGCGGGGCCGCGAAGGTGGTTGCCGGCGGCCGCGGCCTCGGCTCGGTGGAGCAGTTCGCCCTCGTGGAGCAGCTGGCCGACACCCTGGGCGCCGCGATCGGAGCCTCGCGGGCCGCGGTGGACGCGGGTTACATCCCCCAGGCGCACCAGGTGGGGCAGACCGGGGTTTCGGTGTCCTCGCAGCTCTACATTGCGCTCGGGATTTCGGGTGCGATCCAGCACCGGGCCGGCATGCAGACCGCGAAGACGATCGTCGCCATCAACAAGGACCCTGACGCCCCCATCTTCGACATCGCCGACTACGGCGTGGTGGGCGACCTCTTCAAGGTGGTCCCCCAGCTGATCAGCGCCCTCGAGGCCCGGAAGAAGTAGCGATGGCAACCCAGTCCCGGTCCCTCCGGCGGGGCCTGCCGCGCGTGCCGGGCGGCGAGCCCTGGCCGCCCGCCGGCGAAGCGCCCGCACGTCTGGCCGCAGCCCCTGCTGCGGTCCCCAACACGTCAGCGGCGACGACGGCAGCGGCAGCGGCCGTTCCCGCGCCTGAAGCCTCCGGATTTGAGGCCCCCGCGGTCGCGCCGTCAATTGGCGCAGGCGGATCAAGGCAGCTGCGCCGCGGCTTGCCCCGTGTGCCGGGCGGCGAGGCCTGGCCGCCGGCCGGTGACGTACCGGTAGGGAGTCCGGCCCGGCCCTCAGCACCGGCGGAACCGGCGGCCGCCGAGTCGGCCGCTGCGGCCAGTGCCCCGGAGCCTACGCCTGCCCCCGCCGCCCCACTCCAAACGAACGAGGCGGCGACGTCCTCAGCTGCCCCGGCTGCAGCGACGGCGGGAGCCGGCCAGCTTCGCCGCGGACTTCCGCGTGTGCCAGGCGGAGAGCCGTGGCCGCCCGCCGGACCCGCGCCGGCACCGGCCGTCGCTCCCGCGGCCCAGGCCGCGCCGGGGGCCGCGCCGACAGCTGAGCCGGCACCCCAGCCGGTACCTGAGCCGCCGGTCAAAGCGGCGGCGGCAGCCCCCGCCCCGCCGTCGCCAGTCACGCCGACGCCCGAGGTTTCTCCGGCCGCACCCGCGGCACAGGCCGCTCCCTCGGCCATGCGCCTAAACCCGCGCCGCAAGAACCAGCGCCCCAAAAACCAGCGCCACCGAAGGCCGAGGCCCGGCTTTACGGCTCCCGCACCCTGGGTCAGTGGATCAAACTCGTGGTGTTCCTCGCGGCCGGAGCCGTGGCCGCCGCGGGGATTCTGGTGCTGGCCGCCCGCGGCGTGACCACCCTGCCCGGCGTCCCGGCGTTCCTCGAAAGGTACCCGGGCGAGTACCGGCTGCCGGACGCCGCCGAACCGGGCTTCCCGTGGTGGGCGCAGTGGGCGCACTTCCTGAACATCTTCCTGATGGTGCTCATCATCCGTTCGGGCTACCAGGTGCGAACCCAGCAGAAACCGCCCGCGTTCTGGACCCCGAAACGCGGCGGCAAGAAAATCAGCATCACGTTGTGGCTGCACCAGTCGCTGGACATCATCTGGCTGGCCAACGGGCTGATTTTCGCGGTGCTGCTCTTCGCGTCCGGGCACTGGATGCGGATTGTGCCGACCAGCTGGGAGGTGTTCCCCAACGCGGCGTCAGCGCTCCTGCAGTACATGACCCTGGACTGGCCGGTGGAGAACGGGTGGGTCAATTACAACAGCCTGCAGCAGCTGATGTACTTCATCGTGGTGTTCATCGCGGCCCCGCTCGCCGCTGTCACGGGCGCCCGGATGAGCGAATTCTGGCCGAAGAACGCCAAGACGCTGAACCGGGTCTACCCCGTGGAGGTCGCCCGGGCCCTGCACTTCCCCACCATGCTGTTCTTTGTCCTGTTCATCCTCATCCACGTCTTCCTAGTGTTCGCGACCGGTGCCCTGCGCAACCTGAACCACATGTTCGCCGGTACCGACGCCGTGAACTGGACCGGGTTCTGGCTGTTCGCGGCGGCCATCGCCGTCACGGCGGCCGGTTGGTACGCCGCCCGCCCGATCGTGCTCGCGCCCCTTGCCAGGCTGTTCGGCAAGGTGAGCAGCCGCTGAGGCCGTTGCCGTTGATGCCGTAATACAGAATTGCCTGAATACATCCGCAGCTGTACTTTGAAGGCATGGAAACCCTCACCCATGCCCCGGTCCTGGCGCGGTTCGGCTTCGCCGTCTCGGACCCCACCCGGGCACGGATCCTGCTGGCCCTCGCGGACGCACCGGCCTACCCATCCGGCCTGGCCGATGCCCTGGACGTGTCCCGGCAAAGCATCTCCAACCATCTGACGTGCCTTCGCGGCTGCGGCCTCGTGGTTGCTGTTCCGGACGGCCGGCGTAGCCGGTACGAGCTCGCCGACGCACGGCTGGGGCATGCGATCGGCGATCTGCTGGGAGTGGTGCTGGCCGTGGACCCGACCTGCTGCGCACCCGACGAGTCGTGGAGCCAGGCATGAGCGGGCACAGCCACGACCACGGCGCGGCGGCGGCCGGCAACCGGCGGAAACTGATTCTGGTCTTCGCCATCACCTTCACGGTGATGATCGCGGAGATCGTGGGCTCCTTCCTCACGGGCAGCCTCGCGCTCCTGGCCGACGCCGGTCACATGTTCACCGACTCCACCGGGCTCCTGATCGCCCTGATCGCCGCCTCGCTGGCCCTGAAGCCGGCCACCACCAAGCGGACCTGGGGCTACAAGCGGGCCGAGATCATCGCCGCGGCCGGGCAGGCCGCCCTGCTGCTCGGGGTCGGCGCGTTCGTCATTGTCGAGGGCATCCGCCGCCTCATCGAGCCACCCGAGGTGGGCGGCTCCACCATGCTCTGGTTCGGGATCATCGGCCTGGCCGGCAACGCCGTCGGCCTTGTTGTCCTGGCGTCAGGACGGCACCACAACTTCAACATGAAGGCCGCGTTCCTTGAGGTGCTCAATGACGCCCTCGGGTCGGTGGCCGTCATTGCGGCGGCAATCATCATTGCCGTCACCGGCTGGGTCCAGGCCGACGCCGTCGTGTCCCTCCTGATCGGCGTCCTGATCATCCCGCGCACCCTGAAACTGCTGCGGGACACCGTTAACGTGCTGATGGAAAATGCCCCGCAAGGGCTCGACATGGCCCAGGTCCGCGAGCACATCCTGGCCGTGCCGCACGTGATCGACGTCCACGACCTCCATGCCTCCCTGGTGGCCTCCGGCACCGCCGTCCTGTCCGCGCACGTCACCGTGGAGGACACCTGCATGACCGACGGCCACGCCGCGACCATCCTGGCGGACCTGCAGCATTGCGTGGCCAAACACTTCGACGTCAGCGTCGAACACTCCACCTTCCAGATCGAACCGGCGGCCCACCGCGACCAGGAAAGCATCCACCACTGATGGCACACCCCTCCACCGCCCCGGCGGACCCCGCGAAAAAGGTCCGTCTGGTCCTCTGGATCCTCCTTGGGATCATCGTCGCGGGAGGCCTGGTCTGGTACGCGGTCTTCAGCGCGACCAAACCGGCCCCGCCCGCCGCGCAGCCGGCCGCCGACGCGCAGCTGGTCCGCGACGACAGCCACCGCGTCACCGCCCCGGCCGCAGAGAAGGCCCAGCTGGTGGAGTTCCTGGACTTCGAGTGTGAATCCTGCCTGGCCGCCTACCCGTTGGTGGAAGAGCTGAAGAAGGACTTCGGGGACCGGATCACGTTCGTCAACCGCTACTTCCCGCTGCCCGGGCACCGGAACTCCGGAACCGCGGCTCTGGCCGTGGAAGCCGCCGCCCAACAGGGTAAGTACGGGCAGATGTACGCCAAAATGTTCGACACCCAGACGCAGTGGGGCGGGAAGCAGGACTCGCAGGCGCCCCTGTTCCGCACCTACGCCCGGGACCTTGGACTCGATCTGGCCAAGTACGACGCCGCGGTGGCGGACAACAACACCGCCGACCGGATCCGCAAGGACGTCGCGGACGGCCGCTCCCTGGGAGTGACCGGAACGCCGACGTTCTTCCTCAACGGCAAGATGCTGACGCTCAACAGCGAGGCGGACTTCCGCCAGCAGCTCGCCGACGCCGCCAAGTAAACCGCGCTGCTAGGGCCGGGCGGGCACCTGGTCGCGGCGGCGCTTCAGGGTAGCGGCCTCGGCGGAGTTGCCGGCCAGTGCGATGGCCTGGTCATACGCCAGGCGGGCCTCCAGGCCGCGGCCCAGCCGCCGCAGCAGCTCGGCACGGGTGGCATGGAACGCGTGGTAGCCGGACAGCTCGTTTTCCAGGCGGTCAACGGCGGCCAGCGCCACCCCCGGGCCGTCCATTTCGGCGACGGCGACGGCCCGGTTCAGGGCGATGACCGGCGACGGGTCGCGGGCCACCAGCCGGTCGTAGAGGGCCACGATCTGTGACCAGTCGGTGTCGCGGACATCCCGGGCCGAGGTGTGCACGGCATTGATCGCGGCAAGGATCTGGTACGGACCCGGCTCCGTCCCGGCCGCCATGGTCTCCCGGACCAGGCCACGGCCCTCGGCGATCAGGCCCGCGTCCCACGCGAACCGGTCCTGCTCATCGAGGGTGACCAGCTCGCCGCTGGCCGAAATCCGTGCGGTCCGGCGGGCCTCCGTGAGGAGCATCAGGGCCAGCAGGCCGGCCACCTCGCCGTCGTCGGGCAGCAGGGCGCGGACCAGGCGGGTGAGCCGGATCGCCTCGGCGGTCAGGTCGGCACGGACGGGATCGGACTCGGGGCCTGAGGCCAGATAGCCCTCGTTGAAGATCAGGTACAGCACGGACAGCACCCCGGAGACACGCTCCGAGAGGTCCGTTACCGACGGTACGCGGTACGGGATGCGGGCGGCTTTAATCTTGGCCTTCGCCCGGGTGATCCGCTGCGCCATTGCGGCCTCCTGGACAAGGAAGGCGCGCGCAATTTCCGGGACGGTCAGGCCGCCGAGCATCCGCAGGGTCAGCGCCACGCGGGTCTGCATGGCCAGCGCGGGGTGGCAGCACGTGAAGATCAGCCGGAGCCGGTCGTCGTCGATGGCGCCGGTGGGCTCAGGCGGGTGGTCGTCGAACACCAACTGGGCCTCCTGATGTTTGCTGTCGCGTTTGTTTTCGCGCCGGATCCGGTCAATGGCTTTGCGTTTGGCCGTGGTGGTCAGCCACGCGCCGGGGTTGCCGGGGACGCCGTCGGACGGCCACCGCTCCACAGCGGTCGCGAATGCCTCGGCCGTAGCCTCCTCGGCGAGGTCAAGATCGCCGAACCGCCGCGCCAGTGCGGCCACGATCCGCCCCCACTCCCCGCGGTAGGCCTCGTTGATCGCTCCTCCGACGTCACTTCCACTCACAGGAACGGGCGCACCTCGACCTTGCGGTTGCACGCCTTCGACCCCTCGGTTGCCAGTTGCAGTGCGGCGTCGAGGTCGGGCGCTTCGATGATCCAGAAACCGGCAAGGTATTCCTTCGACTCCACAAACGGGCCGTCCGTTACCACCGGCGCCTTGCCGCGGTTGTCGATGACGGTGGCGGTGTCGGGGAAACCGAGGCCCCCGGCGAAGACCCAGTGCCCGTCGGCCTGGAGCCGGTCGTTGAACACGTCGATGGCAGCCATCTCATCCGACGGGGCGAGCTCACGCTGGTTGTGAATGACGGAAAGCAAAAACTGCATGGCAACTCGTCTCCTACGGTTCGGGGCGCCCCTCCTGGGCGGCCGCTCACCATTGCTACGAACAACTCTGCACCGATCCGACAAAAATTGTGCGGATATCCGACGACGGCGGTGTCCGGCTTTGGGTGCTCTACCTAGCCCAGTCCTCGTCCCCGAACGCCCGGCCGCGGAAGTGCGCGCGGAGGTACTCCCCGACGACGGCGGCGCCCAGGTCCCCGGCGTCGGGGGCCACGACGCGGCCGTCGATCCGCCGGGCCATCCGGGCCACGAAACGCTCCAGGCCGGGGTCGCTTCCCAGACGGAAGAACGTCGCCTGGGTGCCGGCGCGGCCCAGCCGGTCCAACTCGGCCACCGTCACGCGGATGGTCTCAGGGTCCGGCGGCCAGTTGAACCAGGATTCGCCGTCGGCCTCCAGGTGCGCGGTGGGTTCGCCGTCGGTCACCACCAGCAGGACCGGCTGCATTGCCGGGTGCTGGCGGAAGAACCGGCCGGCCAGCTGGAGCCCGTGGTGCAGGTTGGTGCCCTGTTCGCGGAGCGCCGGCAGGGCCGTGAGTTCGCCGATGTCCATGGACCGGGCGTAGCGGCCGAAGCTGATCAGCTGCAGCCGGTCGCCGCGGAACCGGGTGGACACGAGGTGGTGCAGTGCCAGCGCGGTGCGTTTCATCGGCACCCAGCGCCCCTCCGCGGCCATCGAAAACGACACATCCACCAGCAACGCGACGGCGGCCTGCGTGCGGGCCTCAGTTTCGGTGACCTCGATGTCGTCCACGGCCAGGCGCAGCCCGTGGCGCGGGTCGCCGCCGTCGGCAATGGTCCGGCGGATGGCGTTGGTGATGGTCCGGGTGACATCCCAGGGCTCCGCATCGCCGAACTCCCACGGCCGGCTGGACCCGGTCTGCTCCCCCGCGGCACCGGCAACCCGGGTGTCGCGGCGGCCCTGCCGGCCGGAGAGCTGCTTGGCGGTATCCCGCAGCAACGACCTCCCCAGCCGCCGCATGGCCTGCGGGGAGAGGCTCAGGTCGCCGTCGGCACCGCGCCGCAGGAAACCCCCGTCGTGCATGGCCTTCTCGATCTCCGCGAGCGTCCGGGCGGAGACGGCCGCGTCCTGCCCCAGCTGGCGGGAGAGCGCATCGAGGTCCAGGTCATCCAGCCGGGAGCCGTTGTAGGACTGGGAAAGCTGCTCGGCGAGTTCGTCCAGTTCGGCGAGGTCCTGCAGCACGCCGGTCCCGTCGCCGAGGCCCAGCCCTTCCTCGCCGTTGAACTGTTCGGAGCCGGACCAGTCCTCGCCGGGGCGCAACGCCTGCAGGTTGGCGTCGAGTTGGCCCAGCTGTGCCATAAGCTCCGGTGAGCCGAAGGCCTGGGCGGAAAGCTGCATCAGTTCCTCGCGCTGCTCGGCGGACATGGAGCGCAGCATCCGCTGGGCGGCGGCCGAGCGCTGGGCGAGCGCGTCGATCAGCTCCTCGACCGACTGCGGGTTTTCCGGGAAGAACTGGCCGTGCTTGGCCATGAAGTCCTGGAAGTCGGCCTCCGTGTCCTCGCCGCGGCGGTGCGTGTCGAGCAGTTCGTTGAGGTCGGCCAGCATTTCGGCGACGGCGGCGCGGTCCTCCTCGGTGGCGCCTTCAAGGGCCTGCTTCATGCCGGCGAACCGCTGGTCCAGGACCTCGCGGCCCAGCAGGTCCTTGATCTGTTCGTAGGCTTTCCGGGCGGTGCTGGACTGCCAGTCGTAGGAGGAGAGTTCGTTGACGGCCGCCGCGGTGGACTTGGGCAGGTTCTGCAGCTGCATCTCGCGGAAGGCGCGGTCCGTGTTGTCCATCCGGACGTCGCGGGCCAGTTGCTTGCGCTCCTCCAGCACCGCGGTCTCCAGCAGCTTCTGGACCTCGTTTAGCGTGCCGTCCAGCTTGTGCCGGCCCAGCAGGTCCTGGCGGCGCTGCTGCACCCGGCCGGCGAGTTCATCGAGCCCTTCCCGGTTGCGGCCGCCGCGGCGCAGGTATTCCTGCAGGGCGTGCCGCGGCGAGTAGCCGGCCATCACGTCCTCGGCGACGGCGTCCAGCGCCTCCGCCAGGTCCACCGGCGGCGCGAGCGGATCGGGCCCGCCCGCGTACCGGCTGTAGCGGGACCGGTGGTGAACGCTCATGGCGGCCTCCTTAGCCTTGGCGGAGTTACCCGTAAATGGTGGCCTCGTCGTCGGAGTCCTTGGCGATCCGGCGGGCGAGGTAGAGGCCTTCGAGGGCCAGTTCGACGGCGGCGGCGCGCTGCCCGTCGTTCTCCGCGCCCAGGCGCTCACCGATCTCGTCGTACAGGCTCGAGCCGTCGAGGGACGGGAGGCCCGCCAGGAACTCCTTGGCCGTGACCAGTTCCCCGGTGGTGACCGTGGTGTGGCCGTCCAGTGCGGCGACGAGGCCGCCCATGTCGAGGCCGTGGAAGTGCGCCCGGACGGCCTCGGCGGTGGCCATCCGCAGCAGGTGGTCCAGGATGTCCTGTTCCCGGCCCTCCTCACCGGATTCGAACTCGATCTTCCCGGCCAGGACTTCCACCGCGGCCTCGAGGTCGATGATCCGGGCCACGGCTTCGTCCTCGCCGCGCACGCTGGCCCGGCGCAGGGCAGCGGCGGCGACCGTTTCGGCGCCGGCGATCGCGAACCGTGCGGACACCCCGGAGGTCTGGTTGATCGCCGGGGACTCTCGGAGCGCCCGGGTGTAGCGGGCCAGGATCTCCAGGATGACGGGCGGGACGCCGGCCACCAGATGGCCCTCCTGCCGGATGACGGCTACCTCGTCCTCGAGCTCGATCGGGTAGTGGGTGCGGATTTCGGCGCCGAAGCGGTCCCGCAGGGGCGTGATGATCCGGCCGCGGTTGGTGTAGTCCTCCGGGTTGGCGGACGCGACCACCAGGACGTCCAGCGGCAGGCGCAGCACGTAGCCGCGGATCTGGATGTCGCGTTCCTCCATGACGTTGAGCATGGAGACCTGGATCCGCTCGGCGAGGTCGGGGAGTTCGTTGATGGCGATGATGCCGCGGTTGGAGCGTGGGACCAGGCCGTAGTGGATGGTTTCCGGGTCGCCCAGGCGGCGGCCCTCGGCCACCCGCATGGGATCGACGTCGCCGATCAGGTCCGCGACGGAGGTGTCCGGCGTCGCGAGCTTCTCGACGTAGCGTTCGGAGCGGTGCCGCCACGCCACCCGCAGCCGGTCCCCTTCGGTGAGGGCCAGGGCGCGGGAGTGCTCGGTGATGGGTTCGTAGGGGTGTTCGTTCAATTCCGAGTCCTCGATCACCGGTGACCACTCGTCCAGCAGCCCGGCCAGGGTGCGCAGCAGCCGGGTCTTGCCCTGCCCGCGTTCGCCGAGGAGGACGACGTCGTGCCCGGCCAGCAGGGCGCGTTCGAGCTGGGGCAGGACGGTCCGGCTGAAGCCGTACATCCCGGGCCAGGGGTCGCGGCCGGCGGCGAGCGCGGCCAGCAGGTTGTCGCGGATCTCGCGGCGCAGGTCCTTGTGGACGTGGCCGGAGGCGCGCAGTTCACCAACAGTGAAGATTTCGGGGCGATCACTCACTCCTCCACCGTAGACCTGTACCCGGCGGGGAATCGAGGGATTTGGTGAGATTCCTGCGCATCCGGACGCCTGGCGCAATAGGCTGGATGCTGATGGCTACAGCACCCGCAGACGAATCAGCTTCTCCTCCCGCGCCCGCACGCCCCGGCACCCTGCTGCTGCTGGTGCGCCATGGCCAGACGCCGACGACGGGCTCAGTCCTCCCCGGCCGCGCGCCGGGGCTGCACCTCTCCGACCGCGGCCGCGAGCAGGCCGAACGGGTCGCGGACCGGCTCGCCGGTTTGCCGGTAGATGCCCTTTATTCCTCGCCGCTGGAGCGCGCCTGCGAGACGGCGGAGCCGACGGCGGCGCGCACCGGACTGCCGGTGAAGCACGACGACGGGCTGCTGGAGTGCGATTTCGGCGGCTGGACCGGCTCCGCGATCGCGGACCTCGCGGCGCTGCCGGAGTGGCAGACCGTGCAGCACAGCCCGTCCCAGTTCCGCTTCCCGGACGGCGAGAGCTTCCCGGAGATGCAGTCCCGGATTGTCGGGGCGATGGAGGCCCTGTGCGCGGCCCACGCCGGCGGTGTGGTGGTGTGCTTCTCGCATGCCGACCCCATCAAGGCCGCGGTGGCCCATGCCCTGGGCACGCCGCTGGATCTGTTCCAGCGGATCATGATCAGCCCGGGCTCGGTCTCAGCCATCACGTTTGTGGAGGGCCAGGATCCCGCGGTGCACATGGTGAATTCGACGGCGGAACCGCTCAGCGGGCTGCGGGGATCCTGACGTGGCTTCCGTGGCGGGAGGGTCCGGGTCCGGTCGGGAACTGACCCTGCTCACCGAGGGCAGCATCGAGCTGCTTGGCCTCATTCCGCGCAGCAGCAACCAGACGTTCCTGGTCCAGGTCAGCTGCGGCGAGGACGAGGGGTACGCGGTCTACAAGCCGGAGGCCGGCGAACGGCCGCTCTCCGATTTCGAGCCGGGGCTCTACAAACGCGAGCGCGCCGCCTACCTCCTCAGCGAATCGCTGGGCTGGGGCTTCGTCCCGCCGACGGTGATCCGCGAGGATGCTCCGCTGGGCGTCGGGTCGCTGCAGTGGTTCATCGACTGCGACTTCCAGCAGCACTACTTCACCCTGTTCGAGGACGCCCCCGAGACCCACGCAGAACTGGCCCGGATCGCCCTATACGACTTCGTCGCCAACAACACCGACCGCAAGAGCGGCCACGTCCTCCGCGGCGACGACGGACGGATCTGGGGCATCGACCACGGGCTGTGCTTCTCCGCAGCCTTCAAGCTCCGCACCGTGATCTGGGACTTCGCCGGCGAACCCATCCCCGAAGCGCTGCTTTCGGACATTGCACCTTTAGCTGAGTCCGTGCCCGCCGAGCTGGCGGAACTGCTCGACGACGACGAAGTCACCGCCCTGCAGCGCCGCGCTAAGCGGATGCTGGTCGCTGGGTCCCTGCCGGTGGACCGGACGGGCATGCGGTATCCGTGGCCGCTGGTTTAAGGGCACGCTCGAGTTAGGTGCCGAAAACGGAGCGGTTGGAAACGACGTAGGCGAAGACGCTGCCCCGAGGTCGTCCACGAATTAGGCGAGGCCGAAGCCGCCCGTGATTTCGCCGACGTTTGCGAAGGCTGGTGAACGTCCATTCGGGCGGTTAAGTCAGGAATGCGTAACAGAATCGATTGTTATGGCGAAGACTAGCTACCGGACCCGGCGTCCCTGCGCCGCACACAACGGCGCACAGGCCCCGCCCATAGCCAGCAACAACATGCACTAGCGCCGCTTCCGTTGACTGCCGCTCAGTGCTGTAAACGCATGTGATCCGAGCGGTGTCGGCTCACGACCGAGGGGGGGTCGCGACGAGGTTCAGATAGAACTCCTATGTCGGAAGATATCCGATGGGCTGTTGGCTCCATCCAAGCAAGCGAACTCGGCTCGACCGATGGAGAGGACGGACGTTGTCCGAATAAAGGTTGAGCCTTCATCTGCAACATTTTGATCGACGCCGAAGGGGGCACGAGGAGCATGGAAGTGCACCTTTTCGGCTCCGACAGGACAGAGCAATGGAAAAGGAGAACAACGATAACGAATCAGCGGCTGAGGAAGGAGACAACGTAGCCACGTGCCCCGCGCCTCTTGGCTGAGGTGGCGTCAAGGGTGCTCTCTACGCGTGGATCGAAGAAACCATGACTCTCCTCACATAACAAGGCAGAAACAACGGGCACGTCTGGACTGCATGTGAAGTACAGTGTGAAGTATGGCGGACTACCTCTCAAACAATCCCTTCACGGGAGAGCCCGTGACAGAGACTCAGTTGACGACTGCGCCTCTAATTCTTGTTATTAGCCAGATTCGCTGGCCCCAAATAACGACAATGACGGGGGACATCAGCGATGTCGCGACTTCTTTCGGTCGTGCAGTCGCGCATGAGTACCCAATAAACAATCAGCACAAAGAGGTGCAATATCAGCTATCTCCGCAAGGCATTTCTCAGTCCCAGGGCGATGATATATATGAGTGGACGAGCACTGATGGGGACTGGAGTGTTCTCATCTCCCAGCGCTTCCTGACACTTCAGACAAGGAATTACACTAACCGACAGGATTTCTTCACACGGATGGAGTCCGCCCTGAAGAGTCTTCTGTCTATCGTAGAAATTCCAGTAATCGAAAGAATTGGATTCCGATACACTAATCGCATTTCGAAAACGGAAGACTTTGCTCGTCTTAGCGACTTGGTTGAAATACCAGCCCTTGGTTCCTCGGACTTTGGCGAATCAGTCGAAATGGTTCACACGCTAACCGAGGCAGTGTACAAAATCGACGAATCGCATCTGCGAGTCCGGTCGGCCCAACTACCGAAAGGGGCCACCATTGATCCGGTCATACCGCCGGTTGACGTGAAAAGCTGGTTACTAGATCTGGATGCATCGTCCGAGGCGAGAATTCCACTGGATCCAGTTCACAGCGTGGCTAAAGCGACAGAATTGGCCTCCCTGGCATACGCGTACTTCAGATGGGCCGTCAAGCCCGAATTCTTGGATCATTTTGGAGCCAATCGATGATGACTCAATTGGCGGCGGCCGAAAGCCCCGCTCAGCACCGCAATGAAAAGACTTATACTGAATCCAACTGGCCCGTGCAGAACCTCGGTGTTGGCTTAATTGCCCTCATGATGACGACCACAGGTGTCCCAGCTACACCTGTGCTCGATTCACAAATCATCTGCGAAGGTTTCACTGGAACCTGGCTCAGCAATGAGCGATCTGCTCGGCTGTCCGATCTATCGGCACTGGCCTCTTCCATCGCTTTCTCGACCGTTGTGGAGGGAGCGCCAAACGAATCACAGCGCCCGAGCACTGCCGAATCAGTGCGAAGACTCCACGCGGACTCTGGTCTCACTTGGGAACAACTTGCGCGTATTTTCGGTGTCTCTCGAAGGGCCGTCCACCACTGGGCCAGCGGGGGGCGAATGAATGCCCTCAACGAGGAACAATTGAGCGAGATGCAGGACGTAATCAGCCGACTTCCCAGCGGCAGTCCGGCAGAACGTCGTTCACTTATCCTTGCAACTCCCTCTGAAGGACCCAGCATCTTTGAAAAGCTCAAATCTCGGCAACCGCATTCGGCAATTCTGCAGGTCGCTGCTTACACCCCGGACCGGCTCATCGGCTGACTTGAGTAGCGGCGATGTGGCGGTCCCGTCATACGCGGATGATGGGACCGCTCAAGACGACGCGACCGTTGCAGCATGTCGTGTGCTCCGCCAAGGCGATGTGCTGGACTTCTATTCTTTGCCGATCGTCGGCGCAGACGCATTGGGGGAAGTTGCTTGTCCGCACGGCGTCGCTATCATCACTCAAACATGTGATCTCGTGCAACCCTCCAAGCCATACACCGTGGTCGCCCCGGTGGTGGAATTGGACGCGAACAAGAGTGGCATGGCTAAGAGCGGACGCATGCCCCAATACGTCCATCTTTCTGGCCTCAGCCAGGATAGCTACTTCGTTGATCTGGCACATTGCTCCACCGTGACCAAATCATCGTTGGCCCAGCGCGGGCGCCTATCATCCGGGGTAAACCCCGCCGATGCCCTCGCCGTAAGCAAATTCGCTGCCCAGGTAGGTCGGAAATTCAGTAGATTCCCCTTCCCTGATGACGTGCAGCCTTGGTTTCGGCCGCTACAGGAGAAGATCACGAAGGGGCATGGCAAGGAGTCTTCCCTGGGGCAAATCCTCCGAAAGACGGTCGATTTGAGGATTCAGTCCAACGACTGGAACTCAACCGGGATGCACCTGACTATCCACGTAATCGTGCCGTCTTCTCTCGTTCCTTCGCTGGAGGACATGGATCAGGGCGAGGCATCTCCTGAGCTCATGAACCAGCTGCGGCAAAACGGCGTACTGATCGAAGACGTGGCAAAGATTGCCGACAGACTGATGGCCCCCCAATCCAAAAAGGGGCCCGCGTACTCGGCTCCAGACAAGCACATGCTGTGGTCGGCTTTTGCGGAAGCTTTGGCTGAGGCGTGTAAGCCAAAGGAACGTGACCTACGGCCCGAAATTGCAGAAGCTGTAGCCTCGGTCACTGGCCAGCTATCCACGGATGAGGAGTTCAGCCTCTACCTTTACCTCAGGACAGAGAGCCTTGACTTGGAACATCTCTCGCCCCCAGCACCGTTGGCGAACTAAGCGATCGGCGCTATGGGAGTCCCTTTCGACGCGCCACCTCACCCCTCTGACTTCCATTCGCTCTGACACGCACTGAGCTTTTTGGCCTACACGCTAAACCCCCGCCACCGGCGCCGCAAATTGGGCCTCGTACCGCGCCGCGTACGCCCCGCCGGCCTCCAGCAGTGAAGCATGGTTCCTCTGCTCCACGGTCTGTCCGGCTTCCATCACCAGGATGAGGTCGGCGTCGCGGATGGTGGAGAGCCGGTGGGCGATAACGAACGACGTCCGGTCGCTCCTCAAAGCGCTCATCGCCTTCTGAACCAGCACCTCGGTGCGGGTGTCTACCGAAGACGTCGCCTCGTCGAGGATCAGCACCGACGGCCGGGCCAGGAACGGCCGGGCGATGGTCAGGAGCTGCTTCTCCCCCGCGGAGACGTTCCCGCCCTCGTCGTCGAGCACGGTGTCGTAACCCTGCGGCAACGACTTGACGAACCGGTCCACGTACGTGGCCTTCGCCGCCTCCAAGATCTCCGCCTCCGACGCACCGGGCCGGCCGTAGGCGATGTTGTCCCGGATGGTCCCGCCGAACAGCCAGGTGTCCTGCAGCACCATCCCCATCCGCGAGCCCCGCTGAAGCAGCCCTACCTCCTCAGCAGCCCCTCCACCTGGTCGCCGATGAACGGGCCGTTACGGTCCATCCAGTAGCGCCGCGTGACGTCGATGGCCACCCGAGTGTCCATCGACTGGATGCCCGGCAGCGCACCGATGTCACCCGTAATGAAGTCGGCCAGGCTCCCTGGATCCCGGAAGACACCATGGAACACCACGGGCGCCTGGCCGGTGACCATCGTGACCATACGGGCCGACTCATGGCCGCCCAGCTGGTCCAGCACATGCGAGATCGACTTCGGTTTGACCTGCAAGGACACCACCGCGGTGAGGGGGAAGCCCACAGCGGACGGTTCGACCTCCACCCGGGGTGAAATCGCCCCCGTACCCAGCAGCATCTGGATCGCACGGTACGCGGAAGAGCTGCTCACGTTTAGGGTCCGGGCCACCTCGGCGGCGGACGCCCGGGCGTTGCGGCCCAGCTCGGCCATGGTGCCAAATTCCAGGTCAGAAAGTTCATCGATGGAGCTTAGGGGCGGCAGGTTGACCGGAACCACATGCGCGGCCAACGCGTCGTTCTGGTCCGCCGTCAGCCGCTGGATCCGCCAGCTCTGGCCCACCCGCCGCGAATCGAGGATGAGCCGGCTTTCCACCGACCTGATCCCTGGCAGCGAGGGGATCTGGTTGCTGAGGAGATCGTTCATGTCCGTTCCCAGCAGCGGGAAAACGTCGGCGTAGATGTCGCCGGTCCCGGAGGTGGTGATGACGAACTGCACTTCGGGGAACGCCTTGAGCTGCTCCGCCACCTTGGCCGACCGCCCCGGTTCACAGCAGATCCAGAGCTGCTGCGGGTTCCCCGAAAGGATCAGCGGCCACGCGTACCGGCCGATCACCTTCATCAGCCGCTCGTTCTGCAGCCGGTTCAGCCGGCGGGTGATGGTGCTCGTCGGCACACCCAGGATCTCGGCCAGAGCGTTGGCCGGGACCCTGGGGGCGATCTGCAGGGCCGCGATGATGTCGAGGTCCGTCTCGTCGATGAGTGGAATGGTGGCCTCCGCCGGTCCGTGGTGGTGCTGCTGTGTTGACTCAAGACTACCGCCAAACGACGGATTCGGTAGGTGAAAAAACCATTCATCTAAACTTTTCTGAATGATTTTTCCATGAACCCTTGCTGCGCCACACGATCTACCCTAGGTTTGTAACTTGAGAGCTGGATCACTCTCTGAAGGCGCCGGCGGCCAGGCCGTGGTCCGCGCCGATCCTCCGCATCGTGAAGAACACGTGAAGAACAAAGGAGCGCTAGTGAACAACACCCAGTCGTGGCAATGGCCCGAATCGGAGTGGCGGGGGCATGTCAACCGCGTCCGTGCCGGGCAGTCCCTTGTTCATCCCGATCCGGCCGAACGCTGGAACGGCGGGGCCAGGGCAGCGGTCCTGTTGTCCTTCGACTCGGACCACGAGACGCCCTCGCTGCGTGATGGCGAGACCTCGCCGGGGCGGATGGCGCAGGGCGAGTACGGTGCCCGCGCCGCTGTACCCCGCATCCTGGAGCTCCTCCGCCGTTACGAGTCACCGGCGTCGTTCTACATCCCGGCCGTCTGCGCGCTGCTGCGCCCGGAAGAAGTCCCCACCTACGTGGAGCAGGGCCATGAGGTGGCCGTGCACGGCTGGATCCACGAGCGGAACACCCTGCTGACTTACGAGCAGGAACTGGACCTGCTGGGACGCGCCACGGACGTACTGCACCAGCAGGCCGGCATCCGGCCGGTGGGCATCCGGACGCCGTCGTGGGACTTTTCCGACTCCACCCTCGACGTCATCCGGGAGCTGGGATTCATCTACGACTCCTCCCTGATGGCCGACGACGAGCCCTACGAGATCCTCGCCGACGGCTCCCCCACGGGCATCATCGAGGTCCCGGTGGAGTGGATCCGGGACGACGCGCCGTACCTGATGATGGACCGCTTCACCGGGTTGCGGCCCTATATGCCGCCCCGCGATCTCCTGCAGATCTGGAAGGACGAGTTCGACGCCGCGTACGCGGAAGGCGGCGTCTTCCAGCTCACCATGCACCCCCACATCATCGGGCACCGGTCCCGGCTGATGATCCTGGCAGAACTTATGGACCACATCCGATCGCACAACGATGTGTGGATCACCACCCACGCCGACCTGGCAGCCCACGTTGCCTCCCGGCTCACCACAAGGACGACCATCTCATGACACAACAGCTGACAGTGGACGAGGTCCACGCAACCAAACTCTCACCCCAGGGCCGCAAGGCAATCGTCGCCGGCAGCATCGGCAACGCCGTCGAATGGGTGGACTGGGCCGTATATACGACCTTCTCCTCCGTGTTCGCCCACCACTTCTTCCCCAAGGGCGACCCCATCGCGGCCCTCCTGGCCACGCTCGCCATTTTCGCCGTCGGGTTCGTGATGCGGCCCGTCGGGGCCGCCATCATGGGCGCCTACGCGGACCACCACGGACGGAAGAAGGGCCTGGTCCTCACCATCGGCCTGATGGCCGGGGCCACCGCCCTGATCGGCATCGCACCCACCTACGACACTGTGGGCATCCTGTCCCCGATCGTCCTGGTGATTGCCCGGATGGTCCAGGGCTTTGCCGCCGGCGGCGAGTTCGGTTCCTCCTCGGCCTTCCTGGTCGAATCCGCCGCTCCCCGCCGCCGCGCCTTCGCCGGCTCCTGGCAGCAGGTGTCAGTGGGCGCCGGCGTCCTGCTCGCCTCCGGCATGGGCGCGATCATCACCAGCACCCTGTCCAAGGACGCGCTGGACAACTGGGGCTGGCGGCTGGCCTTCATCGTGGCCGCGCTCCTCGGCCTGGTGGGCCTGTGGCTGCGGTCGTCCGTGGAGGAGACCGAATCATTCGTCAACTCCAAGAGCCGCGCCGAAGCGTCCGGCGAAACGCGCCGCAACTCCGTCTTCACCATGTTCGTCAAGCACCCCAAAGCCACCCTGCGCGTGTTCGGCGTGACCATCGCCGGGACGCTGTTGTACTACATGTGGGTTTCCTACATGCCCACCTACGCGGCCGTCTCCACCGGCATCCCGCTGAGCCAGGCACTCCTCGCGAACTTCATCGCCGTCGGCCTGTTCCTGGTCCTGCTCCCCTTCGCCGGCCTGCTGTCCGACAAGATCGGCCGCAAACCCACCATGACCGCGTTCGCCGCCGGGTTCCTGCTCTTCTCATGGCCCGCCTTCGCCCTGCTGAACGGCAACTTCTGGATGCTGCTGCTCATCGAGGTCATCGGCATCATCCTGCTCCTGGGCTACTCGGCCAACTGCGCGGTCATCATGGCCGAACAGTTCCCCGCCGAAGTCCGGGCCACCGGCATCGGCCTGCCCTACGCCCTCGCGGTTGCCATCTTCGGCGGAACGGCCCCGTACATCACCACCTGGATGAACACCAGCGGCTACGGCGGATTCGTCTGGCTCTACTGCGCGATCGCCGCGGCAATCGGCGTCGTTGTGTACCTGACCATGCCGGAGACCAAAGGCAAGGCCCTCGATTGAGCCGCCATGCACTGATCACGGGGGCCGGCAGCGGCATCGGCCGGCAGGTGGCCCACCGGTTCGCCGGGCTTGGCTTCCGGATCACGCTGGTGGACATCAATCCCGCGGCCCTGGCCGCCGTCGCCGGGGAGTGCCGGGCAGCCGGCGCAGAGGACGCGACGGTCCTGACGGCAGACCTCGCAACCCCCGCCGGTCCGGGGGACGTGGTCGCCCGGGCCTGGGCCGAGGCTCCGGTGGACGTCCTGGTCAACTCGGCCGGGATCTATCCGGCCACGCCCTTCCTATCCCTGGACGCCGCCACCTGGGACGCGGTACAGAACCTCAACACCCGCGCTCCCCTGCTGGCCACCGTTGCCCTCGCACAGCGTGCCATCGAGGCCGGACGGGGTGCCAGTGTCGTCAACATCTCCTCCGGCGCGGCCCTGCGGGCCCGTCCCGGCGCAGCGCCGTACTCCACGTCCAAAGCCGCGCTGGAAATGGCGACGCGGGCCTCGGCCCTGGAGCTGGGGCCGCACGGCATCCGCGTGAACGCCGTCGCCCCCGGTTTCGTCACGGTCAACAGCGACGCCAACCCGGTGACGGAGGAATACGCCGCCGCCGTCTCCGGCAACCCGCTGGGGCGCCGCGGCGAACCCGACGACATTGCCCGCGCCGTCGTCTGGCTGGCCGGCCCCGAAGCCGAATGGATCACAGGTGAGACCCTGCGCGTCGACGGCGGCTCGTCCGCCGGCGCCATGAACCTGCCGCTGCACTGGCCCGCCAACGCGGCGGCGGCCCCCGACGGCAACAACACGAAAGTATCTTCATGACGGAAAACCCATACACAGTGGTCGGTGCCGGAGCTATCGGCGGCACCCTGGCCGCCCACCTCCACGCACAGGGCGTCCCGGTCCAGCTGGTCGACGCCGATCCCCTGCACGTCGCGGCCATCCGCGAGAACGGGCTGCAGATCAAGAGTCCCGCGGGGGTCCTGGCCGCGGACGTTCCCTGCTACGGCCTGGACGACGCCCCCGCCACCCTGGAGCGTGTCCTGCTGGCGGTCAAGGCCCAGGCGACCGACAGCGCCGCGGGCTGGATAGCGCCCCGGCTCAGTAGCACCGGCTACGTCGCCTCCCTGCAGAACGGCCTCAACGAGGCCACCATCGCCCTGCATGTCGGGGCCGACCGGACTGTGATCGCCTTTGTGGATCTCTTCGCCGACGTCCTCGAACCGGGTGTCATCAACGACGGCGGCATCGGCGCCATGGCGCTCGGCGAGCACACCGGGGGCACCAGCGACCGGGTGCGGCAGCTGGCCCATGACCTACGGCACTGGGGCACGCCGGCGGTCACGGACAACGTGGCCGGTTACCTCTGGTCCAAACTCGGGTTCGGGGCCATGCTCACCGCCACGGCACTGGCCGACGCCGACATGAGCGAACTGATCGACCGGCACCGGCCGGCGATGAACGAACTCGCCGCGGAGGTTTTCGATGTGGCCGCGGCCGAAGGCATCACCCTGGAAGGGTTCGATGCGTTCGACCCCTCCTGCTACACCCGGGGCGCCGACGCCGGCCGGAACGCCGGGGCAACGGACGACCTCGTCAAGTGGCTCTCCACCCAGACCAAGACCCGCTCCGGCATCTGGCGCGACATCGCGGTGCGGAAACGCCCCACCGAGGTGCCCACCCAGTACCGCCCGGTCCTGGAAATGGCCGCCAAACACCAGCTGGACGTGCCCCTGATCGAGGAGCTGGTGTCCCTCATTACGAACCTTGAAACGGGTGCCATCGCCATGGACGAAGACCACCTCACCGCACTGGACCGGAAGGCCACCCGATGACCGAGATAGAGCAACTGCCAGCCTGGGTGGCCGGCCACCGTGCCGCCCTCCTCGAGGACCTGACGGCCTACGTCTCCCGGGAAACCCCCTCGGATGACAAGGCGCTGCTGACAGCGGGCCTGGCCTGGGTGGAGGAATGGATTACGGGCCGCATCGGCACCCCCGCTGCCCGCCGCCACATCGACGGCGGGAGCTACGGCGACACCGTGGTGCTTGACTACCCCTCCGACGACGGCGGCGAGGGCTGGATTACGGCCCTCTGCCACTACGACACCGTCTGGTCCGCCGGGACACTGCGCGACTGGCCGGCGACCGTGGACGGGGACCAGTTCACCGGACCCGGCGCCTTCGACATGAAGGCCGGCCTGGTGCAGCTCGTGTGGGCCCTCCGTGCAGCGGCCGAGCTCGGCCTGCCCCGCCCCAACCTCCGGCTGGTCCTCAACGGTGACGAGGAGGTGGGAAGCCCGTCGTCGAGGTCCGTCATCGAGGCGGAAGCCGCCCGGGGCAGCGCGGTCCTGGTGTTCGAGGCCAGCGCCGCCGGCGCGTTGAAGACGGCCCGGAAAGGCGTGGGAATCTTCCGGGTCACCGCCACCGGCAAGGAAGCCCACGCCGGACTGGACCCCGAAGTTGGCGCCAGCGCCATCGACGAAATAGCGCACGTAATCGTGCAGCTGCACGCCGAAACGGACCTGGCCAAGGGAACCACCGTCAACGTAGGACTCGTGGAGGGCGGGACGCGGACCAACGTCAAGGCCGGGTCCGCTACCGCGGACCTCGACGTCCGGGTGACCTCCGAGGCTGAGGCCGGGCGGATCAACGCCGCCCTGGACGGCCTTGCGGCCCGCAGCCCGGAAGCCGCCGTCGAGGTCTCCGGCGGGTGGAACCGGCCCGTGATGCCCCGCTCCGCCGAAACGGGGCGCCTGTTCGCGAAGGCCGAGGAGGTGGCTGCCCGCTTGGGCTTTGCACTGGCGGAAACATCGGTGGGCGGGGCCAGCGACGGTAACTTCGCCGCGGCGCTGGGGCTCCCCGTCCTCGACGGACTCGGTGCCGTGGGCGACGGCGCGCACGCCCGGCACGAATGGATCAGCATCGAGGGCATGCTCGAGCGCACCGGCCTGGCCGCCGGGCTCCTTGCGGCACTACACGAGCAGGCCCGCGCAGAGGAGGACGACGCCGTCGCAGCGTTCGCTGAATAGCCGAACCGGATAGCACCGCCGGCAATTTCCCTTCGCCTCTTGTTCTTCGACACTCGCCGATATATCGTTAACTATCGCCGATTGATCGGCGATACCAACAGAACGAACGAAGCGAAAGGACGATGCCGCTATGAAAGGCATTCACGACGACAAGATTCCCGGCGGCGGACCCGCCGACGGACGGTACGGGCGCGGAAGGAGCCGGCGCGGGCCCCACGGCCACGGCGGGTTCGGACCGGGCCGCGGCTTCGGCGGCGGATTCGGTCCGGGGTTCGGCCCCGGATTCGGCCCCGGCGGTTCCCGCCGCGCCAGCAGGGGGGACGTCCGGTCGGCGATCCTCTCGCTCCTGGCCGAGGCGCCCTCGAACGGCTACGGCCTGATCAAGACCATCGCCGAGAAGACCTCCGGAGCCTGGCGCCCCAGCCCGGGTTCGGTGTACCCGACCCTGCAGCAACTCGTGGACGAGGACCTGATTGCCCCGGAGGGCGACGGCCGGCGCACCGAGTTCACGCTCACCGACGCCGGGCGGGAGTACATCGCCGCCCACGCCGAGGAGCTGGAGAACGCCTGGAACACCGAGGGTCAGGGATCGGGTCCGGCGTTCCACCAGAGCGTTGCGAAGCTGATGGGAGTCATCCACCAGTTCCGCTTCTCGGCCACAGAGGAACAGCGCACCGCGGCCATGGAGAAAATCGACGAGACCCGCCGCGCCCTCTACCTCATCCTCGCCGACTAGCAGGGGGTGTACTGGCAGGAGGGTGCCGGTGGCCGCGTTATCGTTGATCCACGACACCAATTCAGGAGGGCGCATGCCGTACGTAGTTGACTTCAAGGACGTTTCCACCACGGGCCTGGAATCGTCCCCCGTTGCCGACGCCCTGGCCGGGTTGCGCGCCAACGAGGCACGCTACTACAGCACCAAGTACGGCCACGCCTTCACCGTCAGCCCCGCAGCCGAGGCCCCGGAGGCGGTGGACCGGGTGACCCGCATCCTCAAGGAAGAGCGGGACATCACCATCGGTTCCCGCCCTCTCGAAGCCACCACCTTCGAGGTCGACGGCCTGCGGATGGACTACGTCTTCTACGAGTCCGGCCTGTCCATCAACGTTATGTACAGCATCGCCGACGGCGGCAAGCGCGCGGTCGGGTTCAAGCTCTCCGACGGCATGGACGTTCCCGAGGAACTCGAGACGCGCTTCAAGTTCGCCCGGCAGAAGTCAAAGCTGGCGGGGACCATCCGGGGATCGTACTTCGTGATCAAGGGCGAGTACTGACGGCTCTCCCAGGTCAGGTGCTGAGCTCCGGCTCGACCAGCATCACGATCGTGTCCGGGCGCACGCCGTCGAATTTCATGGCGTCCGCGGCAGCCTCGGACTCCATCATTCGCTGGAACGTATCAAGGTCCGGAACGTCGACGATCAGGCCGACGCGGTTGGATTTCTGCGGGTCGACAAAGGTCCGCACGGTCATGCCCAAGGGTCCGAAGACTTCCTGGCGTCGCGTCGAGCTGAGCCAGTGATCAACGTCGTCGACCTCATGGAAAATCAATAAAGTTGCCATCGTAGCCTCTGCTTTCGAAAGCGGGCTCAGGGGCCGGATTTGGAAGGAATCGCGTGACGAACCCCTGATCCAAGCAGAAAGTACCACTGCCGCCCGACCTTCGGTAGACCGCCGGAACAGTTGGTTGAGACCACAGCCTGTTTGGCCCGCCGGGCCTCCTCGGAACTGCCCTCGACTTCAACCGCGGTTGCTAGGATCGAATCAATGAACCAAAGAAATCGAAATGCTTTTACAAGCGACGCCTACTGGGTTCTTCTCAGCATTTTTTTCGCTGCAGGAGTCACTATCATCGGCCTTGCCGAGGGGTTCATTCTCCTCGCAGCGGGACTGGCACTCCTGACTGCCATTGTCATTTTGACCTCCCTGCACGGACAGTTCAGGAAGGATGTCATTAGCAGCCTTTCGACCGCGTCACCGGGCCTCGGCATCGGGGCGGCCACCGTCGTTGCCGGTGCCGTCCTGCTGCGAGGTACTGATTCCGCGTTGTGGGCTATCCCTTTGCTGGCTGTTAGCGCCTCGGTCGGACTTTATGTTTGGCTGCGCCACCACGGCCGCTATAGTAAATCCGCCGTCTAACCCTAATGCGCCGGGTTTTGTCGCCCTTAGACCTCCGCCACCGGCGCCGCGAACTGGGCCTCGTAGAGCCGGGCGTACGCCCCGCCGGCCTCGAGTAGTGACGCGTGCGTGCCCTGCTCCACGATCTGCCCTGCTTCCATCACCAGGATGAGGTCGGCGTCGCGGATGGTGGAGAGCCGGTGGGCGATGACGAACGACGTCCGGTCGCTCCTCAACGCGCTCATCGCCTTCTGAACCAGCACCTCAGTGCGGGTATCCACCGAAGACGTCGCCTCGTCCAGGATCAGCACCGACGGCCGGGCCAGGAACGCCCGGGCGATGGTCAGGAGCTGCTTCTCCCCCGCGGAGACGTTGCCGCCCTCGTCGTCGAGCATGGTGTCGTAGCCCTGCGGCAACGATTTAACGAACCGGTCCACGTACGTTGCCTTCGCCGCCTCCAGGATCTCCGCATCCGACGCACCGGGCCGGCCGTAGGCGATGTTGTCCCGGATGGTCCCGCCGAACAGCCAGGTGTCCTGCAGCACCATCCCCATCCGCGAGCGCAGCTCGTGCCGCGACATCAGCGCCACGTCCACGCCGTCGAGGGTGATCTTCCCGGCGTCGAGCTCGTAGAAGCGCATCATCAGGTTCACCAGCGTGGTTTTGCCCGCCCCTGTGGGCCCCACGATCGCCACGGTCTGCCCGGGTTCGGCCACCAGGTTCAACGAAGAGATCAGCGGCTTGTCCGGCGAATAGGCGAAGGACACGTCCTCGAACACCAGCCGTCCGCGGGTCGCCTCCGGTTTCAGCGGCACGTCCGGGTCGGTCAGCTGCTCCTCGGTGTCGAGCAGCTCGAACACCCGCTCCGCCGAGGCCACCCCGGACTGCAGCAGGTTCGCCATCGAGCCCAGCTGGGCCAGCGGCTGGGTGAACTGCCTCGAGTACTGGATGAACGCCTGCACATCGCCCAGCTGCATCGCCCCGGACGCCACCTGCAGGCCGCCCACCACGGCGATCCCCACGTAGACCAGGTTCCCGATGAACGTCATGGCGGGCATGATCAGCCCGGAAATGAACTGCGCGCCGAAGCTGGCCTGGTACAGCTCCGCGTTCTTCTGCCGGAACGTCTCCTCCACCTCGCGCTGCCGGCCGAAAACCTTCACCAGCGCGTGTCCGGTGTACGTCTCCTCGATCTGGCCGTTCAGCTCGCCGGTGTTCTTCCACTGGGCCACGAACAGCTTCTGTGAGCGTTTGGCGATCACCGCCGTCGTCACCAGGGTCAGCGGGATGGTCACCAGCGCGATGACGGCCAGCGTCGGCGAGAGGATCACCATCATCACCAGCACCCCGGCGACGGTCAGCACCGAGGTCACGGCCTGGCTGATGGACTGCTGCAGGCTCTGGGAGATGTTGTCGACGTCGTTCGTTACCCGGCTGAGGAGCTCGCCGCGCTGCACGGTGTCGAAGTAGCGCAGCGGCAGGCGGTTGATCTTCGCCTCGATCCGCGCCCGCAGCCGGAATACTGTGCGCTGCACGACGCCATTGAGGATATATGCCTGCATCCACATAAATGCCGAGGCCAGCACATAGAGCGCGAGCGCCCACAGCAGCACCGAGGACAGCGCGGCAAAGTCGATCCCGGTGCCGGGAGTCAACGCCATGGCGTTGAGCATGTCCGCTTTCTGGTTCTCCCCCGCGGCCCGCAGCTGCGCGATCAGCTGCGCTTTGGTCACGCCGGCGGGCAGTTGTTTGGACACGACGCCGGCGAAAATCAGGTTGGTGCCTTCGCCCAGCAGCCGGGGGCCGATCACCGCCAGCGTGACGCTCACGACGGCGAGGGCCAGTACCAGCGTCAGCCACAGCCGTTCGGGGCGCAGTTCGCCGAGCAGCCGCCGGGCGGAAGCACCGAAATTCATGGCCTTCTCCGCGGGGATGTTCATGCCCGCGAACGGGCCGCCGCGGCCGGGGCCGCCGGCCGGACGGGGAATCCGCAGCGGCGCGTCCTTGCCCGCCCCGGCCCCCGGGCCGCCAGCGGGCGACCCGCCGGAACCRGTCCCCGCCCCGCCGGCGCCGCCGGGGCCGCCGGGACCGCCCGCCGTCGGCGTCTGGGATTCAACCTTGCTCATACCGCCTCCTCCGCCGCGAGCTGGGAGTTCACAATCTCCTGGTACGTCTCCGAGCTCTCCAGCAGCTGCCCGTGGGTGCCGTGCGCGACGATCCTGCCGTCGTCGAGGACCAGGATCTGGTCCGCGTCCACAATGCTGGAGACCCGCTGGGCGATGATCACCAGGGTGGCGCGGGCAGTGTGCTGCTTGAGCGCCTGCCGCAGCCGGGCGTCGGTGGCGGTGTCCAGGGAGGAGAACGAGTCGTCGAAAATGTACAGCTCGGGGCGTTTCACCAGAGCCCGGGCGATCGCGATCCGTTGTCGCTGGCCGCCTGAGACGTTGGTGCCGCCCTGCGAGATGGGCGCGTCCAGCCCGCCCTCCATCTCGCGGACGAAGTCCTCGGCCTGCGCGATGGCCAGCGCCCGCCAGAGCTCGTCCTCCGTGGCGTCCGGTTTGCCGTAGAGCAGGTTGCTGCGGACTGTGCCGGTGAACAGGTACGGCTTCTGCGGGACCAGGCCGATGTGCCCCCAGAGCAGGTCCGGGTGCAGCTCGCGCACGTCCACGCCGTCGATCCTTACCGAGCCGGCGGTGGCGTCGAAGAGCCGCGGCATCAGGTTCACCAGGGTGGTCTTTCCGGATCCAGTGGACCCGATGATCGCCGTTGTCTGCCCCGCGCGGGCGGTGAAGCTGACGTCGGAGAGGACCGGCGCCTCGGCACCCGGGTAGGCGAATCCGACGTCGCGCATCTCCAGTTCGCCGCGGGCGGCGCCGGGCAGGCTGACCGGCTGCGCGGGCGGCCGGACGCTGGACTCGGTGCCCAGCACCGCACCGATCCGGTCCGCGGAGACGGCGGCGCGCGGGATCATGATCGCCATGAACGTGGCCATCATGACGGACATCAGGATCTGCATCAGGTAGCTCAGGAAGGCGATCATGGTGCCCACCTGCATGGACCCGTCCTCGATCCGGAAGGCCCCGAACCAGATCACGGCCACGGAGGAGACGTTCAGGACCAGCATGACGGTGGGGAAGGCGAGCGCCATGAGCCGGCCGGCGCGCAGGGCGGTGTCCGTGACATCCGCGTTCGCCCGCGCGAATCTGGCCGTTTCCACGTCCTCGCGGACGAAGGCGCGGACCACGCGGATGCCGGTCAGCTGTTCACGCAGCACCCGGTTGACCGTGTCGATCCGGGTCTGCATCAGCCGGAACAGCGGCACCATACGGGTGACGATCAGGCCCACCGCCACCAGCAGCACCGGCACGCTCACCGCGATCAGCCAGGACAGCTGCACGTCCTGCCTGACCGCCATGATGACCCCGCCGATGCTGAGCATGGGCGCGGTGACCATCAGCGTCGCGGACATCAGCACCAGTTGCTGGACCTGCTGGACGTCGTTGGTGGAACGGGTGATCAGGCTCGGCGCGCCGAACCGTGTGACCTCCTGCTCCGAGAACTCCGCCACGCGGCCGAAAATCGCCCCGCGCAGGTCCCGGCCCAGCGCCATCGCGGCCTTCGCGCCAAAGTAGACGGCCGCGATGGTGCACGCGATCTGCAGCAGCGTGACCATCAGCATCATGCCGCCGGTACGCAGGATGTAATCGGTGTCCCCGCGCGCCACCCCCTGGTCGATGATGTCCGCGTTCAGGGTGGGCAGATACAGCGACGCGATGGAAGCCGCCAGCTGGAAGACGACGACGGCGAGCAGCAGCCCGCGTTGCGGCCTCAGGTATTGAACCAGCAGTTTCCAGAGCATCCGGTCTCCACTTCACACGCATTTCCCGCTTGGTGATCCGGAGGTCAGTTTACGTCCGGATGCTGGGTGCGGACCGGGTTATTCTCAGGGCGGATTTGGGGGTGGGGTGGGGCGGCCGGCGGCGGCAGGGCTAATTTTCAGTGCCAATTCGTTATCATCCCGCCTGTGTCGGCAAACGTTGGCTGTCATACCCCTCTGCGATAGTTTGTTTCATGACAAATTCAGAGCTCCCTGGGGTGGGCTCACAGCAGACCGCGCCCCACGATCCGCAGCAACCGTACTCGGCACCGTCCGTTCACGGGGCGCCCCCTCAATTGCCTACGCAGCAGCCAACCAAGACGAAGAAACCGCGAAACACTGTTGGACTGATCGCACTTATTGCGGCGATCGTCGGATTCATCTTCGCTTGCGTTCCGGGCGCCCTCATCATCGGCTGGATTCTGCTTCCTATTGCGTTCATCCTTTCCATTGTTTCCCTGTTCTTCAAGGACAAGGGCAAGGGCATGGGCATCGCGGCCCTCATCCTTTCGGTCGTCGGCACCATCGTCGGGGTCGTCGTATTTACTTCGGTCGTCGCCACATCGCTCAGTAACGCAATGGGCAGCGGAGAGACGAAGGTCGTCCAGCCTTCCGGTGCGCCCTCCGCGAACGCGGCGCCGGCCGGTAAAGCCGACAGCAAAGTCGGAACCCGCGAGAACCCGAACCCGATTGGTTCGGCCGTGGAGTCCAAGGACTGGCGGATCGTCGTTAACTCCGTCAAGCTTGGCGCCACCAATGCCGTCCTTGCTGCCGATACCTATAACAAGCCGCCGGCCGCAGGATCCGAGTACATCCTCGTGAACTACTCCGCCACCTACATCGGTGACGACGCCAACGGTCAGATGCCCGCGTTCGTCTCCGTCGACTACGTCACGCCCGACGGCAAGACCATTAACGGACTCGACAAACTGATCATGGCACCGCAGGCGATCAACACGACCAGTACTCTCTACAAGGGCGCGACGGCCAAAGGCAACAAGGCCATTGAGGTCCCGTCAGCAACCGCAGCGCAGGGCGTCCTCGCTATTCGGCCGGGAATGCTTGCCGACACAGCATTTGTCGCCGTCAAGTAAGTACAAACCCAACCAACATAACTAGAAAAGGAAAGGCTTCCGGTTTTCCCCGGGGGCCTTTCCTTTCTCACGCGCACTAACTGGCGGGGTCGTACTGGAACGCGCGGACCTCCTGCGCGCAACGGCAGGCGGTCGCGATCTTGGCGGCCCATTCCAGGGCGGCCTCGTACGACGGCAACTCCATCACCGTATAGCCGCCTTCGAGCTGCGCCGTCTGCGGGTAGGTGCCGTCGCGGACGCTCCCATCGGCGTCGACCATCACAGGCGGGATACTCTCATCAATGCCTCCGCCGAAGACCCAGACGCCGGCGTCCTTCGCTTCCTGGACGACGGCGTGTGCCGCCTCAGCGACGGCCGGCAGTTCATCCTCGGGGAACACCATCGCGGCGCTCGGGAACGGGATCAGGTACTTAGTCATCGCGTCAACTCCTTCAGTGCTGCGGGACGCTCGGTCAGTGCCCGCCGGTCCAGGGCCGGCCGGAGGTTAGCTTTTGTTCAGTTCCTGCGCGAGCATCACGAGGATGCCGCTGGGGCCACGGAGGTAGGTCAGCTTGTAAATGTCCTGGTAGTTCGCGACGCCTCGCAGCGGGTGGCAACCGTGCTTGGCGGCGATGGCGAGGGCCTCGTCGATGTCGTCGACCGAAAAAGCCACCCGGTGCATGCCGATCTCGTTGGGAAGGGTGGGTTCCGTCTCGATCGCCGTGGGGTGGATGTACTCAAAGAGCTCCAGCTGCCCGTGGCCGTCGGGCGTCTGGAGCATGGCAATCTTGGCGTGGTTGCCGTCAAGGCCGACGGCGGTGTCGGTCCAGGCGCCGCTGACGGTGTCACGGCCGACGACGGTCAGGCCAAGGTCCGAGAAAAAGGCGATCGCTGCCTCGAGGTCACGCACGGCAATGCCGACGTTCTCCAGTTTGATGGTCATGCGGCTCACGCTACCGAGAGCGGGCCCCAAAGCTCCAGTAGTTGAGCGGCACAACCTTAGGGCAGCGCCGCGGTTGGACTGGTCTGAGGATCCACCACAACTTGGACGTCATCTTCATAGAGGACACGCCCCGGGGTGGGCGTACGGAGTTCCTCCCACGGCACGGCGTACCGGGCCAGCAACTGAAGATAACCGGGAATTCGGGCCAGCAGGTGTGTTGCGCTGGCCTTGAACCATGCCTGGGCATGCGGATTGCGTTCGCGGTCGTAGACAGTGGGATCGGCACGGTTGGGGTCGGGATAGGCGGCGTCGTACCAGGCGTTCGCGTCCTGCCACCAGCGGTAATCTTCGCTGGTTAGCCTGCCTTCCTTCGCCAGCCCGTTGGCTAGACCGAATATCCCGACATGATTCCCGCGTGCGTTCGGTCGGACCGCTTGGTATCTGACAAACTCCGGCGACGTCTCCGCCCCACTCATTGCCGCGCCGGAGCCTTGAAGGCGGCAAAAAATTCCGCCACCACCGGGTTGACCTGCGCCGAAAATTCCTCGAAAAACCCGTGCCGTCCGCCGGGATAGATCCGTAACTCGGCCGCAGGAATCCGCTCCGCCAGCAGCCTGGCATTTTCCACCGGCGTCATCTGGTCATCGTCCCCGTGCAGGACCAGGGTGGGGACGTCCAGGTCAGGTAGGAACTCCCAGGCGTCATGCTGCCGGCTCGCCTTCCGATGGGCGGAAGCCTCAGCCCGGGTCATCGTCGGGTCCCCCAGCAGGAAACTGTCCCGCGGAGCATGCGGCCACGCCGGCGTGTAGAACAGACGGTGCAGGATCGCCAGCCGCTCATCCGGTGACCCTGCGGCCAGGGACGCACTGACGCCACGCGGACGCGGAACGGCGTTCGTCCCGCCCGGTGACGTACACGCCAGCACCAGGGCCGCCACCCGCTGGGGATGATTCACCGCCAGCATCTGCGCAACACGGCCACCCATCGATGTCCCGTAGACCAGCGCCCTTCGAACTCCGACGCCGGCCAGCACGTCCGCTGCGTCGGCCGCGAACCCTGCGATGGTCCAGTGCTCCACCGGGCCGCGGCTCGATCCCGTGCCGCGATAATCCATCGGGATGGTCCGGAACTCACCTTCGAAGGCGTCCCGGATCCCGTCCCACCAGCGGTGGGAATTGGCCTGCCCCTGAAGCAGCAGCAACACCGGGGCGCCGGCCGGACCGCGGGCCTGCACGGCCAGTTCAAAGCCGTCCCGCGCCCGGACGGTGGTGGACTCCGCGATCACTTAACTTCCCTCCCGGTGTAGCTTGGCAACATGCTGAGCATTGGCTCGATCGTGATCCGGGTGGACAACCTCGAACTCCAGTTGGCCTTCTGGCAGGCTGCCCTGGGCTTTTCGCCCCGGCACGAACCTGAGGACGATTTTGTCATCCTACAACCGCCCGGCGGCAGTGGAACGTGCGTCTCCCTGGACCGCGTCCCCGCCCCTGTGCAGGTCCCGCCGCGCCTGCATCTGGACCTCTACACAGACCACCAGGCCGCCGAAGTGGAGCGGCTCCTCGCGCTCGGCGCCACCCGGGTGCACTGGGACAAACTGCCGGCGGACGCGGACTACGTGATCCTGGCCGACCCGGAAGGCAACCGGTTCTGCGTGGTGGACACCGCCGGGCCCGGAAATTCTCCCACCCCGGGTGAAAGAAGTGCGCCGTAGTCCTTGCGCTCCGCCACCGCCCGGGAATACCGTCTCGGCAGGCACTACCAACCACTACAAGAAGGCACATCGTGCTGAAGCAAGTCGCTGAGGGCGTTCTGGTCCATGAGAGCAAGTTCCTGCAGAGCAACTGCGTGATCGTGCAGGGACAGGCGGGTGTGCTGCTGATTGACCCGGGGATAACCCGAAACGAAATGGCCGCCCTAGCCCAAGACCTTCGCGAATTGGGCCAGCCGGTCGTGGCGGGCTTTTCGACCCATCCGCACTGGGACCATGTCCTCTGGCTCGCGGATTTCGGCGACGCGCCCCGCTACGCCACGGCCCGTTGCGCGGCCCCGATCCGGGAACTGCTCTCACAGCCGGACTGGGAAGTCCGCGTCGCCGGGGTGCTCCCGCCGGACTTCGCCGCGGAAATCCCGATGGAACACCTTGGCCTCATCACCGGGCTGCCCGCCGGCACCGCGCACGTCCCCTGGGACGGCCCAACCGTCCGGATCCTGGAGCATCAGGCCCATGCCGCGGGCCACGCGGCGCTGCTGGTCGAGGAGAGCGGCGTGCTGGTCGCCGGCGACATGCTTTCGGACATCCTGATGCCGTTCCTGGACCTGAAAGCCGCGGATCCGGTCGGGGACTATCTCGCGGCACTGCTGCTTTTCGAAGGCGTGGCCGACGACGTCGTCGCGGTCGTCCCGGGGCACGGTTCCGTCGGCGGGGCCGGTCAGCTGCGGGCGCGAGTGCACCAGGACCGCGCCTACCTGGCGGGCCTGCGCGACGGCGCCGAACCCGACGACCCGCGGCTCGGACCGTCCGCTGCGCTGGATTGGCTACCCGGAGTGCATCAACGGCAGGCCCAGCAACTCGCCCAACGGCCGCACAACGGGACGCCAAAATAAGGGCCGTGGCGCACCCCACCCTGGTCTCGGCCGCGGAAGGTGCCATGATGTGGAGATGACTCCCAGCAACGGCGTTTCAGGCTTCCTCCGTCGCCCCCGGCCCATCAAGGCGGGGCCGGGCCAGGAATCGGTGTGGGACTACCCGCGGCCGCCTCGGGCGGAGCCCCGGTCCGAACGGGTGGTGGTCCGGCTCGGCGGACACGTCATAGCCGACACCACCTCTACGGTTCGGGTCCTGGAAACCAGCCACCCCCCGGTCTACTACCTGCCGGTGGACGCCTTCCCACCCGGAGTGCTTGTCCCGGCGGAGGGCACCAGCTTCTGCGAATTCAAGGGCGAAGCGCACTACTTCGACGTCGTCGCCGGCGGCGTCACGGTTAGCCGCGGCGCGTGGACCTATCCGGACCCGGCCCGGGGCTTCGAGGCACTCAGCACACGGGTGGCCCTCTACCCCGGCCGCATGGAGTCCTGCGAGGTCGACGGCGAGAAGGTGGCCGCCCAGGCCGGCGACTTCTACGGCGGCTGGATCACCGCGAACATCGTGGGACCGTTCAAGGGCGCCCCGGGCACTAACGGCTGGTAGGCGCTTCGCTCCGGCATGCCTGCCAACCGGCCCCGGGTATGGCCGGGGCTAGCCGTTCAGCACCACGTTCAGGGGTGGTTCGCCGGCCATCATAAGCTCGATCTGGCGCTGCAGCAGCCGGCCCATCCGCGGGCGCATGGCCGCGGATGCCCCGCCGATGTGCGGGCTGATGATGACGCCGGGCGTGCCCCACAGCGGGTGGTCCTGGGGCAGCGGCTCGGGGTCGGTGACGTCCAGTGCGGCGCGGATCCGGCCGGCAGTGGTGTGCTTGACGAGGGCTTCGGTGTCCGCAACGGGGCCGCGGGCCACGTTGACCAGCAGGGCGCCGTCGGGCATGGCGGCAAGGAACGCGTCGTCGATGAGGTGGCGGGTGGAATCGCGCAGCGGCACCACGACCACCACGATGTCGTGGTTCGGCAGCAGGCTACCGACCTCGTCGATGCCGTGGACGGGGCCGCGGGCGTCGGTCCGGGCGCGGCTGGCCACCCGGGTGACAGTGGTTTCGAACGGCAGGAGCCTGTCCTCGATGGCCTTTCCGACGCCACCGTACCCGACAATCAGCACGCGCTGATCGGCGAGGCTGGCCGTCGGGCGGCTCTCCCAGCGGCCGTCCTGCTGGTTCCGCAGCATCCGCGGAAACTCGCGCTGGCTTGCCAGGATGAGGGCCAGGGTCAGTTCGGCCGTGGACGTTTCGTGGACGCTCGCGGCGTTGGCGAAGACGCGGCCGGCCGGCAAAACGTCGGTCACGCCGTCGTAGCCGATGGACTGGCTCTGCACCAGCACGGTCTCCACGTCCTTCAGCGCGCCGAGCGGCCGAGTCCCGGCCATGTAGGGCGGAACAACAATGTCGATTCTTTGCAGCGGGGGCTCCCCGGTCATGTCCCATTCGAGGATGGTGACGTCCGGATGGGGCTGGAGGTACTCACGCAGGGAGGCGTCCGGCAGGCTGACAGTGATCTTCTTCGGCATAGCTGCCAGCCTAATCGTCTCCAGGCGGACGACGGCGGACGGGGCGGTCCGCCGTCGTCGTATTACGGCACCGACCTGCGGCGCCCGGCCTCGGAACGCGCCGCCGTTGCCGCCTAGCGGCTGAACAACTTGGCGAAGAAGCCGGTCTTCGGCTCGTCCTCGTGGCCCTTGCAGCGGTCCGCCGCCTTCACACCGCGCATGACCTGGTCGACGTGCTGGCCGCAGCCGGCCCAGGTGGTTTTTCCGCACTTCTTGCATGCAACTGCCTGGCACATTGTGGGCTCCTTTTATCGGGGGTTCGTTGCTCAACTATACCCCTGGGGGTATTGGTGGCAAATTCGTGGAACACCCTGTCCGCCGGCGGCGTTGGTTCCTTACAGTGGGTCCCACCGCCGGGACGCATGTACTGACGTCAGACCGTACCGAGAGGACCGCTTCATGGCACACATCAAGGTTGGAACCGAAAACAGCACCGACGTCGAGCTTTACTACGAGGACCACGGCGCCGGCCAGCCCGTGGTGCTGATCCACGGCTATCCGCTGGACGGGTCATCCTGGGAGAAGCAGACCACCGCACTCCTGGCCGCCGGCTACCGCGTGATCACGTACGACCGGCGCGGGTTCGGCCGCTCCAGCAAACCCACCGACGGTTACGACTACGACACCTTTGCCGCCGACCTGAACACCCTGATGACGGACCTGGACCTCAACGACGCCGTGCTGGTCGGATTCTCGATGGGCACCGGCGAAGTGGGCCGCTACCTGGGCACCTACGGCTCGCAGCGGGTGGCGAAGGCCGCGTTCCTGGGCTCACTGGAGCCCTACCTCCTGCAGACCGAGGACAACCCGGACGGCGTTCCGCAGTCCGTGTTCGATGGGCTGCTCGAAGCGGTCACGGCAGACCGCTACGCCTTCTTTACCGACTTCTTCAAGAACTTCTACAACAGCGACACCTTCCTGGGCACGCCCCGGCTCAGCGAGGAAGTCATGCGCGCCGGCTGGAACCTCGCCACCGCCGGCGGCCCGACGGCATCCGTGGCCGCGCAACCCACCTGGCTGACCGACTTCCGCGGGGACATCCCGAAGATCGACGTCCCGGCACTGATTGTGCACGGCACCGCCGACAATATCCTCCCGATCGACGTCACCGGCCGGCGCTTCGCCAAGGCCCTGCCGGACGCCGACTACGTGGAGATCGACGGCGCCCCGCACGGCATGCTCTGGACCCACGCCGCGGAGGTCAACGAGGCCCTGCTCGGGTTCCTGGCGAAGTAGCGAACCGGCGCTCCGGACCCGGTCCGGCCATCCCGCGGCGCTATTCCGAATGCGCCGCGGGGCTGGCGCGCGGGCGCGGTCAGGCGCACGATTAACGTACCGGGAATGCCTGGAGCACCCGGACCTGCACCCGCACTTAGCACGGGTGAGCTAATCGATTCTGGACGGTGGTGCCGCCGCGGCTGCGGCGTCCCTGCGGCGTGATCGTGACCGGCGCACGCCGTCCGACACTGAAGCACCGCATCCTCCAGTAGGAGCACCAAAGGAAATGTCCACCACTACCCCAACAGCAAGAAAATCCCGGCCCCGGTCGGTCAGGTTTGCCCTGGCTTCGGCCCTCACCCTGGGTCTCATCGGAGGACCGGTAGCCCTGGCAGCACCGGCCGATGCCTCGACCGACTTCCGTGGCTGCACCGTGGATCCGCTGACGCCTACCGAGCGCCACCACTGGGTCGATTTCCGCATCGAGGTTGACTGCAAGGACCACAGGAGCGTTCAGATCAGGCAGCTGCGCTTTGAGGAAGAGCATGGCCGCCGGCACGACGACTTCCTGGGCCGGTCCGTCTTCTGGGAGTCCTTCAACCGCCGCGACGACTCGGTGACCATCCACAGCTACGACCGCGTCCATGACCGCCGTGGCAGTGAAAAGGTGTACCAGCTCGTCTCGTTCCGCGTCCGCAGCGGCGACCACTGGTCCAACTGGACCCACTGGGAAATGAGCGAGGTGGCAACAATCGGGCACTGAGGAACCGTCCGACGTCGGGCCACCGGTCCGGCGGCTGCCATCGCGCACCGGCAAGCCGGGGAATCCCCCGGCTTGCCTGCGTGTGCCCGGTTGCCGCGTCCCCGAGCTAGCGGGCCTGCCCCCGGCCCGCCGGACCGGCCTATCCCGCCGCGCCTGCCGCCATCAGTTCCTCCAGGCCCCGCTTGAACCCGGACCGTCCGCCATGGGCCGGGTGCCTGATCTTCGGCACGTCCAGGCCGTTGCGCTGCAGGCTGCGGTGCGCCACGTTCCCCACCGCCACCACCGTCTCGATCCCGAACAGCTCCCGCAGCGCCTGCCAGAACGGGGCGCCGAGCGCCGCCTCGGCCGCCGTGGGGGTGCGGTTGGACAGCGGCCGGCCGGGGACGTGGGTGTGCCAGGGGCAGGCGCTCCAGAGCAGCGGCAGGATGCCCACCTCGGCCAGGACCTCCCACATCACGGTGGCAGTGGGCTCCGCCGCGATCCCGGCAGCGTCCGCCGGCAGCACGTAGCCCCTGCCCGGACCGAACAGGCCCAGCGGATTGACCGGGCCGGCCAGGATGGTGCGGCTGGTAAAGGGAACCCCGGTAATCCTCATGCCCCTGAACCCGGGGGCCTCTCCCAGCAGGAGCACGGTGGGCGCGCGGTCCAGCATTTCCTGCAGGTAGAGGGCCAGGTTCCGCCGGCGCAGCGCGTTCGCGGCAGAGGTGTGGTCGAAGAAGTTGGTACAGCCGGGGCCCGTCTTCACCGCGGCGAGACGGCGGACAAAGTCCTCGATCGAGGGCGCGATCACGCCGTGCCCGGACTCTAAGTCCACCGGATCAGGAAGCCAGCCGGTCATGCCCGCCGCGGGGGCCACCGGCCGCCTCAACAGCCCGCCCTGGACCGTTGACCTCGGCCCACACCGCGTCCAGGGAAAGCCCCAGGACCTCGGCAATCGCGGCGATGGTCGGGAACGCCGGGGTCGCCACCCGGCCGGTCTCGATCTTCCGGAGGGTTTCCGGTGAAACCCCGGCGTCGAGCGCGGTCCGGAGCATGGAACGCTGGCCCCTGGCCCGGCGCAGCAGGGCCCCGAGGCGCTCTCCGCGCTCGACCTCTTCGGATGTGAGTGGCAATCTGACCATGGACCCAATTGTAGTACCGGGATAATATGGCCGGGATAGTTATTGGAGTAAAGACAGTGAGGCGCGCATGATCGAGATCCTGAACCCAACCGAACTGGACCGGGGCAGGGAGTCGGGGGCGCTGGTCGCCACCATCCTGCAGACGCTGAAGAACCGGACCAAAGTCGGCACGAACCTCCTCGAGATTGACCGCTGGGCCCGGGAAATGATCGCCGGCGCCGGCGCCGACTCCTGCTATTTCGACTACGCTCCCTCCTTCGGCCGCGGGCCGTTCGGCCACTACATCTGCACGGCCGTCAACGACGCCGTCCTGCACGGGCTCCCCCACGACTACGCGCTGGCCGACGGGGACCTGCTGACCCTCGACCTCGCCGTCTCCAAAAAAGGCATCGCCGCGGATTCCGCCATCAGCTTCCTGGTAGGCGGCTCACGGCCCGCGGCCAGCGTCGCCATGATCGACGCGACCGAGCGCGCCCTGAAGGCGGGAATCGCCGCGGCCACGCCCGGGGCCCGCATCGGCGACATCGCGCACGCCATCGGCACAGTCCTCACGGAAGCGGGGTACCCGATCAACACCGAGTTCGGCGGCCACGGCATCGGATCGACCATGCACCAGGACCCGCACGTGCCCAACACCGGGCGGCCGGGACGCGGATTCCAGCTGCGCCCGGGGCTGCTGCTGGCGCTCGAGCCGTGGGTCATGGCGGACACGGCCAAACTCGTCACGGACCCCGACGGCTGGACACTCCGCAGCGCCACCGGCTGCCGGACCGCCCACAGCGAGCACACCATCGCCATCACGGACGGCGCCGCCGAAATCCTCACCCTCCCGGCCCCGGGGTTGCTAGCCTGAGGCTGTGAAGTACGAGTCGCTGTGGATCGGGATGCTGGTTGGCGCTGCCATCGGCTTCGCCGTCGGCGTGGCCACCGTCGACAAACCGTTTACCGGGCTGCTGATCGGCCTGGGAATCGGCGCCCTGGTGGGGCTTGCGGCCCGGAAAGATCCCCGAAAACGGTAGGGCTCCCCCGCTCGCCCGGAAGGAACCCGCTATGACCTATGCCGTGAACTGCTCCATCATGCTGGACGAGCTGCCGCTGCTGGAACGGCCCGCAGCGGCGAAAGCCGCCGGGTTCGACGCCGTCGAATTCTGGTGGCCCTTCGAGGCTTCCGTCCCGGGCGACGCCGAAATCACCCGGTTCGAACGCGCGGTCACCGACGCCGGTGTCCAGCTCTCCGGCCTGAACTTCAACGCCGGAAATATGCCGGGAGGCGACCGCGGCCTGGTCTCCTGGATCGGGCGCTCGGCCGAGTTCCGGGACAACATCGACGTCGTTGCCGGGATCGGCGGCCGGCTCGGCTGCACGTCCTTCAACGCCCTCTACGGAAACCGCCTTCGCGGGCACGCCCCGGAGGCCCAGGACGAACTCGCCGTCCAGAACCTCGCGGCCGCGGCCGCCGGCGTCGCCCCGATCGGCGGAACCGTGCTGCTCGAACCCGTCAGCGGCGCCCCCGATTACCCGCTGCTTACCGCCGACGACGCCGTCCGGGTCATCGACCGCGTCCGGCAGGAAACCGGCGCGGCCAACATCAAACTGCTCGCCGACTTCTACCACCTCGCCGTCAACGGCGACGACGTCGATGCCGTCATCGACAGGCATGCCGCGGACTTCGGCCACGTCCAGATCGCCGACGCGCCCGGCCGCGGCGCCCCCGGAACAGGGACCCTGCCGCTGGAACGGTGGATCGCCCGCAGCCGTGAACTCGGCTACCGGGGCAGGATCGGCCTGGAGTACAAGGCCTCCGCCGCGACGGCCTTCGACTGGGCACTACGCCAGCCGACACCCCGCTGACCGCTGACGGAATACGGCATCGGCGCCCGGTGTTGTGCACCACAGACACGTATCCATCAGCCCCGCGAAGGACCTCCCATGAGCCAGAACCTCACTGTCAAGCTTCAGCCCGGAACGCCGGCCCCCGACTTCACGCTGCCGGACGCCGAGGGCAAGCCGGTGGCCCTGGCTGACTACCGCGGCAAGAACGTCATCGTCTACTTCTACCCGCAGGCCGCCACCCCGGGCTGCACCACCGAAGCCTGCGATTTCCGCGACAGCCTGTCCTCCCTCCAGGGCTCCGGCTATGAGGTCCTGGGGATCTCCCCGGATGCCCCCGAGGCCCTGGCGCACTTCACCGGCGACTTCGCCCTGACCTTCCCGCTGCTCGCCGACGAGGACCACGCCGTGGCCCTCGCGTACGGTGCGTGGGGCGAGAAACTGGTCCGCGGCGAGATCACCGAGGGCATCGTCCGCTCCACCGTGGTCCTGGACCCGGAGGGCAAGGTCAAGCTGGCGCAGTACCAGGTCAAGGCCGACGGGCACGTCGCTGCGCTGAAGGAAGAGCTGGGCGTCTAGACCCTCGCGCCCAGCCCTCGCGCCCGAGAGGGTGCAGTGGGTAGGCTCGGTCCCATCAGCCGGCAAAGGACCCTACCGAAGGCGGTCAGCACGTGGCATCTGGAACCAAGCAGGATCCCTGGGAGCTCAAGACGGCCTCGGGAACGTCCGAATACACGATGTACAAGGATGAACAGGCCGATCCCCCGGCCCTCGTCTGCCAGGTGGGCTCCACCACGCTGAAGTACCACCTGCGCGCCATCGAAGACCTGCAGCTGTGGCTGATGGAAAAGGACGACTGGGTCCCGCTGGGCGCCTCGGACGAGAACAAACCGGCCACCGACGGCACCGTCGAGGCGTGGGGACGCGATCCGGAAAACCCCGTCGGCGGGTGGTACGGGCTGCGGAAGGGATACCGCGGCCGCTTCGGGATGTACCTGCCGCCCCTTCTTGAGGCGCTGGGCCTCGCGGAACTCACCCATGAGGCCCGCAACAACTCCGTCCGGGCCATCATCGCCGACGCCTCCGGGCCGGCGGTCCCGGCCTAGCCGTTCCGCCCCAGAAGCCCCCAACGCTCCTGCCAGGGAGCCTGAGTCACCCGCGGGTGCCGGTGACGATGGTCGCCGTCGAGCGCATCCTGACTGCGCCCTGGTGCTCGTACCGGCCCAGCATATGGAACACGTCCGACCGGATCAGCGCCCGGGCCTCCCTGTCCGCCTTGGCCAGGCCTGTCGCGACCGTGGTGGCGATGTCGATCATGAACTCCCAGTAACTCTCCGGGGAGGCATGCACCAGATCGGTGCTGACCGTCCGCTCCGTCACCTGCCCCAGGCCTGCGTCCTGGAACATCCGAGTCATAAACCCCGGCGCGGCGCACCGGAACAGGCCCGGCAACTCCGCCGCCGGGCGGGGCAGTTCCGTGTGCTGGGCGAGGGTGCCCAGAATGAGGCTCGCCCACGGGTTGGCGGCGGCCCGGCCCCACACAGCGGCGCTGATCCGGGCGCCCGGCCTGGCCGTCCGCACCATCTCTCCGAGGGCGGTCCGCATCTCCGGGAAGAACATCAGGCCGAAACGGCACAGGACAGCGTCGAAGCTCCCGTCCTCGAACGGCAGGTCGGCGGCATCGCACACCCGGAAACTGACGTTGGTGACGCCACGGGCCGCTGCCTTCTCCTCTGCGACGTGCAGCATGCCGGCGGAAATGTCGGCCAGGACCACGTCCCCGCCGGGAACCAGGGCCGCGGCGCTGAGCCCGGGCTCGCCGGAACCGGCGGCGACATCCAGCACCCGGAAATCCGGCCTGAGCGCGGCGTCCTCGAGCATGGCCTCGCCGAACGGGCTGTGCCAGTCCAGCAGTTCCGCATCCCATTTTTTCCAGCCGGCCGCGAACTGGTCCCAGATGATGCGCTGCCGGTCACGGAGGCTGTCCGCTGCAACTGACATGGTGTGTCCTCAGAAGTCCGGACCGCACCCTCCCCCACCACATAGTGTGCTCCGCGCCGTGCATTCCCGCTAGGGGTTTTCGGGGCCGACGACGGCGGCGGAAGTCCGTGCTCCGCGGGGCAGTAGGCTTAACGGCATGGCTCCTGAAGACACCCCCGTTGCGCCCGAACGCCGCTCCGTCACCGTCCGCCGCGCTCCGAAGTACGTGCCGTTCCTGATCCTGGGCGGACTGCTGGGCGTGGTTGTGGCCGCCGTCATCGCATACGGCGTGCCCAGCAGCGACGAGGGCTACGACGCCAACTCCGTCTTCGGCTTCTTCCTGACATTCTGCATCGCGGGCGGCGCGATCGTGGGCGCCGTCGTCGCGCTGGTGCTGGACCGCCTGAGCGTCCGCCGCGCCGAGCACGCCGTCGTTGAATCCGTCCCGGATTCCGAGCCGGACACCGACGACGGGAACCCCGCCTGACCCAACAGGCAACCGGCCGGAAGGTCACAATCGGGCGGCCGGAAAAGTCCTAGCGCACAACGTGAGATAATCGACCAGTGGCACGCGGCGATGGAAAACTTTCTCATGATCTTCTCTCTGGCGAAAAAGGCCCGCAGGACGCATGTGGCGTCTTCGGGGTCTGGGCTCCCGGCGAAGAAGTAGCAAAACTCACCTACTACGGGCTGTACGCGCTGCAGCACCGCGGTCAGGAGTCGGCTGGTATTGCCACCAGCGACGGCAAGCGGATCAACGTCTACAAAGACATGGGCCTCGTGTCCCAGGTCTTCGACGAGACCACGCTGAACACCCTGACCGGGCACCTGGCCGTCGGCCACTGTCGCTACTCCACTACAGGCGCGAGCCACTGGGCCAACGCCCAGCCCACCCTCGGCGCGACCGCCACGGGCACCGTCGCCCTGGCGCACAACGGCAACCTCACCAACACCGCCGAGCTCAAGGGCATGATCGAGGAGCGCAACGGCGGCCAGCTCAGCGGTGAAATGAAGCAGGGCAACACCTCTGACACGGCCCTGGTCACCGCTCTCCTGGAGGGCGAGGAGGGCAAGTCCCTCGAACAGACCGCCCTGGAACTGCTGCCCGTCATCAAGGGCGGCTTCTGCTTCGTCTTTATGGACGAGGGCACCCTGTACGCCGCCCGCGACACCTACGGCATCCGCCCGCTGGTTCTGGGCCGGCTGGAACGCGGCTGGGTGGTCGCCTCCGAACAGTCCGCCCTCGCCACGGTGGGCGCGAGCTTCATCCGTGAGATTGAGCCCGGCGAATTCATCGCCATTGACGAGCACGGCGTCCGCTCGCAGCGCTTCGCCGAGCCGACGCCGGCCGGCTGCGTGTTCGAATACGTCTACCTCGCCCGGCCGGACGCCGCGATCGCCGGCCGTTCCGTCTACGAATCCCGCGTGGAAATGGGCCGCCAGCTGGCCCGGGAGAACACCCAGGAAGCGGACATCGTCATTCCCGTGCCCGAGTCCGGCACCCCGGCCGCCGTGGGCTACGCCGAGGAATCCGGCATCCCCTTCGCGCACGGCTTCGTCAAGAACGCCTACGTGGGCCGGACGTTCATCCAGCCCTCCCAGACCCTGCGCCAGCTCGGCATCCGGCTCAAGCTCAACGCCCTGGAGTCCGTGATCCGCGGCAAGCGTGTGGTGGTGGTGGACGACTCGATCGTCCGCGGCAACACCCAGCGCGCCATTGTCCGGATGCTCCGCGAAGCCGGGGCCGCCGCCGTGCACGTGAAGATCTCCTCCCCGCCGGTGAAGTGGCCCTGCTTCTACGGCATCGACTTCGCCTCCCGCGCCGAGCTGATCGCCAACGGCGCCACCATCGACGAGATCTCCCAGGCCATCGGCGCCGACTCGCTGGCCTACATCTCCGAGGACGGCATGATCGGCGCCACCCGGCAGCCGCGCGAACGCCTGTGCACCGCGTGCTTCACCGGCCAGTACCCGATCGAGCTCCCCGGCGCGGACAAGCTCGGCAAGAACCTGCTGGAACGCACCGACCTCGGCGGCCTGCCCGCTGCCCGTTCCGCGGCGCCCGGCGCCTCGGCTGCCGCTGCGGACGCCGCCATCCCCGCCGACGAGGACCCTGCCGAGAAGGCCGGTGCCACCGGCTGCGATCCGGGACCCGACGCCGAATTCGAACAACTGCTCACCGACGCCGACCGCGTACCCGCCGACAAGCTTGATGCCGACAAGAAAGAGCCAGTATGACTTCCGCCTCCCCGGCCGCTGACACGAACAACGCCCCGAACACCGGCATCACGTACGCCTCCGCCGGCGTCGACGTCGAAGCAGGCGACCGCGCCGTCGAACTGATGAAGGACGCCGTCAAGGCAACCCACAACTCCTCCGTGATCGGCGGCGTCGGCGGGTTCGCCGGCCTCTACGACGTCTCGAAGCTGCTGACCTACAAGCGGCCGCTGCTGGCCACCTCCACCGACGGCGTGGGCACCAAGGTCGCCATCGCCCAGGCCATGGACATCCACGACACCATCGGGTTTGACCTGGTGGGCATGGTGGTGGACGACATCGTGGTGGTGGGCGCCGAGCCGCTGTACATGACCGACTACATCGCCTGCGGCAAGGTGGTCCCGGAGCGGATCGCCGACATTGTCCGCGGCATCGCGGCCGCCTGCTCGGTGGCCGGCACCGCCCTGGTGGGCGGCGAGACCGCCGAACACCCCGGCCTGCTGGGCGAACACGAGTACGACGTCGCCGGTGCCGCCACCGGTGTGGTCGAGGCCGACGCCCTGCTCGGCCCGGAGCGGGTCCGCGCCGGCGATGTGGTGATTGGTATGGCCTCCTCCGGCCTGCACTCCAACGGCTACTCGCTGGTCCGCCGCGTGGTCAACCACGCCGGCTGGGCGCTGGACCGCCACGTCTCCGAGTTCGAGCGCACCCTGGGCGAGGAACTCCTGGAACCCACCCGCGTCTACGCCGCTGACTGCCTGGACCTGGCGCGCGCCTTCCCGGTGGACGGCTCCGCCGCCGGCCGTGCCGTCCACGGCTTCAGCCACGTCACCGGCGGCGGCCTGGCCGCCAACCTGGCCCGCGTCCTGCCGCAGGGCCTGCTGGCCACCGTGGACCGCGGCACGTGGGAGCTTCCCCCCATCTTCAAGCTGGTCTCCGAGCTGGGCAACGTCCCGCTGGCCGACCTCGAGCGCACCCTCAACGTGGGCGTGGGCATGGTCGCGATCGTCTCACCGGAGGCCGCCGACGCCGCCGTGAACCACCTCAATGCCCGCGGCCTGCCCTCCTGGGTCATGGGAACCGTCGGCGAGAACTCGGATTCGGTTGTGAAGACCGGCCCGGATTACGTGCAGGGCGCCAAGGGCGTCGACGGCGGTGCCGTCCGGATGGTCAACGCCTACGCGTAAGCGCCTGCTACACCCGATCGAGGGCTGGTTCAGGCCTCGAGCAGGCTGAACACGCCGCCCTGCGGGTCCCGGAGGGTGGCGATGCTGCCGCCGTCGTCGCTGCCGTCCGGTTCGACCAGGACGTCAGCGCCGGCGGACCGCGCGGCCGCCACGGCGGCGGCGACGTCGGCGACACCGAAGTACACCTGCCAGCCCGGTTCGAGGTTCCGTTCCGCCGTGGGAACCGTGGCAATGCCGGCCACCTCGGCGCCGTCCACCATCAGGGTTGTGTACGTGCCGCCGTCGTCCTGCGGGTATTCGGTGACCTCGTGGCGGAACAGCTGCTGGAAGAAGCCGACGGCGGCCTGCGGCTCGGGGGTCAGCAGCTCCACCCAGGCCAGGGCGCCGGACTCCTCACTGCGTGCGGTCCCGAAGTGGCTGCCTGCCTGCCAGGCGCCGGTGGTCCCCCCGCCGGGAGGCGCGAAGAAGACCATCACGCCGGTGTCCCCGATGCTCTCCGGGCCGAACTCCAGCGCCCCGCCGGCATGCGGCACTTCGGCGGCCAGGTCCGCGGCGTCGTCAACGGCGAAGTAGACGTTCCACTGGCCCGGCGCACCGGCCTCCTGCTGCAGGGGGTTCTGCGGCGCGATCACCGCCACCAGGTCCTGGCCCAGGAACGCCTGCGCGTAGCTGCGGCCGTCAGGGGTGGGCAGGTCCTCGTACCGCCAGCCGAGGACGGCCGCGTAGAACTCCTTGGCCGCAGCCACGTCCGCTGTCTGGAGGTCCGTCCAGCAGACCTCCCCTTCGGCAAACCCCGTTCGAATGGCCATGGGCGTCCTTCACACTAGGTTGGATGCAGAAAACCCGCCGGGCACACCCCAAAGAGGATGTGGCCGGCGGGCCTGAAATCGTGTGGTTGGCAATCCGTGCACTGGGCACCCTGCCGGAAGAAGCGTCGACTAACCTATCCGACGCGAGTCAACCTCGTCGTCGTCCTCTTCCACATCGTCCGCGTACTTGTCCACGTAGGCCGAATAATCCGGCTCCGCCGGCTCACTCGAAAAACGACTCGGCGCACGACCTTCGGAGCTCTTGAGCTCACGCTGAAGTGCGGTGTAGTCAGTGTTCGGGGAATAGTACTTAATATCCCGAGCCTGCTTGGTAGCTTTTGCCTTTTGACGGCCGCGCCCCATGGCGTGACCCCCTTTTGTACTCGGACCGGAGGTGGTCACCATTGGCGTTAGTGAGGCCCCGGAATGTTTGGTCAATTTGTCGTACACCTAGATTACATGCTTTCGGCAATCACTGCTTGCCAGTAGGGCGTCTGTGGACAGTGTCAAGGGTCGCATCCGGACCGCCCTGCCGCCGGTTTCGCCCCGGGCTCTCACCCGCCCGGCGCGCGGGGCACCGTACCGTCCGCATGCGGTCCGGCCCGCTTCTTCGATAGAGTCTCATGATGGGCTCACGGAAACGGCGCCCGACGCCGGACCTTCACCCCGGCCCAGACGCACGGAAGAGGTGCATTCCCGAGTGACCGACAAGCCTGAAGGCGACCAGAACGCCAGGCTCGGCGATGCCGGAATGCCTGACGCCCGGCACCCGGACGCGGCCGGCGAAGGGCCCGCCCAGCCCGCCCCGCCGCGCGCGCCTTCCTTCTATATCCCGCCGCGCCCCACGGCTCCGCCGACGTCGGCCGTGCCGGTAGTCCCGAGTACGGATGCCCCGGTTGCCGGCGAGGCAGCACCGGCATCCCGCCGGGCGGCAACGCAAACCCGGACTGCCGATTCGACGCCGGCACCGGCGCAAACCCGGACCCGCCCCGACAGCGGGCGGCCGCCGTCGGACGCGCCCGCTGGTAGGCCGACCGTCAAACCGTCGAACCGCAAGAGCCCTTCGGGCGCCTCGCAGCTCGGCAAACTCTTCGCGGCCCGTGCTGCCCAGCTCAAGACCGGTGACCTCGGGCCCCGTGCCCGGGAGCTGGGCGGCAGGGTGGGCGCCGGAACGCAGCAACTGGGACGCACCGCCCTGGCGGGAGCCCAGCGGCTGGGTCCGGCGAAGGTCGTGGCCGCGCTGGCCGCCGTCGTGGTCCTGGGCCTGCTGATCTGGTGGCTGACGTCGCTGGGCGGCACCACCCAACAGTCCGACGCCGCCGCGCCGGCCTCCGCCTCCGCCGGGGCGTCATCCACCGCAACCCGCGGCCCGCTGCCGCTGGAAGGCGTCAACCCGATGGACTTCCGGCTGGGTGACTGCTTCAAGGACTTCGACGCGAGCGCCCCGACCTCCACCGTGGTGCCCTGCACCACCGGGCACTCCGCGCAGCTGGTGGCCGTGGAGCGTTACGCGGACGGCGACTCCTATCCCGGCCGCGAATCGCTGAAGAAGAAGGCCCTCGACACCTGCAAGGCCGCGCCGCTGACCGACAAGTCCAGCGACTACCAGTTCAGCTACAAGCTCGCGTATCCCAGCTCCTCCAGCTGGGGCACAGGCGACCGGCGGGTGGACTGCTATTTCGTCGCCGACGGCGGGAACCTCATCAAGGAATCCCTGATCCCGCGCCTGTAGGGGCCGCTACGCCGGAACCTGTGGCTGCGGAAGTGCAGGCACACCGGCGCGCCCGCCCCAGCTGACAATGCCCGGCGCCCCAATGTCCGGTAGGGTCCAGTCCGAACCATCGTCCAGAGAGAGAAGTTACCGTGGCAGCTGACTACGACGAAGTGAAACCCGACGTCGCGGAATCCCGCAACGCCTCCCTCGAGGCCCTGAAGGAAGCCAACTCCCCCGACGCGCGGAGCGTGGTCCTCGAACTTGAGGAAACGGACACGGTCGACGGCGTCGAACTCCCGGGTGCCGATCTCTCCAACGAAGAGCTCATCATCCACGTTGTTCCGCAGGCCGAGGACGAGTTCACCTGCTACTCCTGTTTCCTGGTCCGGCACCGCTCACAGATCGCCCGGGAGAAGAACGGCCACGCCTACTGCGTCGACTGCGAGGCCTAAGGCTGATCGGGGCTGCCCCGTCCCGGCCTGACAGATTTAGGGGCTGCCCGCGTTTTTACCGGCGGTCCGTAGCAGGCGTTCCAGCAGGACCAGCCTGACGGCCCAAAAAATCAGTAGTCCGGCGCCGGCGGCCAGCAGCAGCGCGTCCGGCCAGCTGAAGCCCCGCTCCGCGAGCCGAAACCACGCCGGGCCGCCGACCGTGGTCGCAATAAACATGCCCAGCCATGCCGACAGTCGCGTACCGTAACGTTCGGTTGGCGTCTTCCCCATCAGTTCCCCCAGCATCGGCGATATGGCCAGTGCTTCCACCCTAGGGCACGGGCCGGACGGCCGCACCGGCATTGGTCGGGCACCGGTTTTGGTCGGCGGTCGCGCGGGCGCGCGTCCGACACCCCGCGCAGCACGCGTCTATCCCCTAAGCCCGGGAACGCGGACCTGCGGTTAGGCTGGTGCCATGACGTTGGGGGACGCGGCCTCGGAGCCGCTTGTGCACATACAAGACTTCCGGATGGACTTCGGGGACAAGACCGTCATCAAGGATCTGTCCTTCGATGTCCGCGCCGGGGAAACGTTCGGGTTCCTCGGCAGCAACGGCTCCGGCAAAACCACCACGCTCCGGGCCCTGCTGGGCATCTACCAGCCCACCGCCGGGACCCTGCACATCGGCGGCAAGGTCTTCGCCCCGCGCGACGGCGCCCGCCTGGGCTACCTGCCCGAGGAGCGCGGCCTCTACAAGAAGGAAGCCGTCCTGGACGTAATGGTCTACTTCGGCCGGCTCAAGGGCCTCACCAAGGCCCACGCCAAGGCCTGGTCCCGGGACTACCTGGAGCGCGTGGACCTGGGCGACAAGGCGGCCACCCGGTTGGACAAACTTTCCGGCGGCCAGCAGCAGAAGGTGCAGCTGGGCGTGACCATCATGAACGATCCCGAGCTGCTGATCCTGGACGAACCCACCAAGGGCTTCGACCCGGTCAACCGGCGCCTGCTGATGGACATCATCGAGGAACAAAAACTCGCCGGCGCCACCGTCATCATGGTCACCCACCAGATGGAAGAGGTGGAGCGCCTCTGCGACCGGGTCATCCTGCTCAAGGACGGCACCGCCCGCGCCTACGGCACGGTCGCCGAGGTCCAGGAACAGTTCGGCGGGACCCTGTACCGGCTGTCCTACTCCGGCGCACTGCCCTCCTCCCCGCTGTATGACATCGTCACCGACGACGGCGGCAGCGCCGAGCTCTCGCCCCGACCCGGCGGCGACGAGGCGACCGTCCTGCGCCACCTGATCGACGTCGGCGTCGCCGTACGATCCTTCACCACCGCGCGCACCTCCCTCGAGGAAGTCTTCATCAAGGTCTACGGCGAACACCACGAACTGGCAGGGGTCTGAATCCGATGACGCAGCACAGCCCGGCACCCCAGCACACCCCGGCCCCGGAAGCCTCCGGCCCATCCGCCGCCCAGGACACCCCGGTGGCCGTTCCGAAGCGCCCCTTCGCCCGGCACAACCTCGGCACGGTGGTGGAGTTCGAATTCACCCGCACCCTGAAGAAGCGCGGCTTCTGGATTGCCACCCTGGCCATCCCGGTGGTGATCGCGATCGTGTTCGCCCTGGTCTACCTGAGCAACTCCTCGTCCTCGGCCAGCGCCGATGCCCAGAAGACCGCTTCCATGTCCTTCACCTACACCGACGACTCCGGACTGATCGTCCCGGAGATCGCCAAGGCCATGGGCGGGAAGAAAACTTCGGATCCCGGCCAGGCGCTGCAGGACGTGAAAAAGGGCCTAAGCGACGCCTACTTCGTGTATCCCGCCGAGCCGGCCAAGCAGGCCGTGAAGGCCTTCGGCTCGGACAGGGGGATCTTCGAGAACAACAAGTACGACGCCGTTGCCAAGCAGCTCCTGACCGCTTCGGCGCAGGCCAAAGTCGGCTCGCCGCAGCTCACCGCCGCGGCCAGCGGGGACGTCAAGACCGAGACGAAGACCTACAAGGACGGCCAGCTCACGGGCGGTTTCGGCTCCGCGGTGCCGCCGCTGCTGTTCCTGGTCATCTTCTACGTGTCGATCATCCTGCTTTCGAACCAGATGCTCAGCAGCACCCTGGAAGAGAAGGAAAACCGGGTCACGGAGATGATCCTGACCACCCTGAACCCCACCACCCTGATCCTCGGGAAGGTCGCCGCCCTGTTTATGGTCGGCCTCGTCCAGATCCTGGTCTTCCTCACCCCGATCGTCGTCGGGTTCGTCTTCTTCCGGGACAAACTCGCCATTCCCGACTTTGACCTGTCCACCATCAGTTTCGAGCCCGGAACCATGATCGTGGGCGCCCTCCTGCTGTTGGGCGGCTTCACGGTCTTCACCGGCGTCCTCGTTGCGATCGGCGCCGTTATGCCCACCACCAAAGAAGCCGGCACGATTTTCGGGCCGTTGATGGGGCTGATCTTTGTGCCGTTCTACGCGATCAGCCTGATCATCTCCGACCCCCATGCGCCGATCGTGCAGATCTTCACGTACTTCCCGCTCTCCTCACCGATCACGGCCCTGCTGCGCAACGCGTTCGGCACCCTCAGCCCGGTCGAATCCGCGGTGATCATCGCGGAGCTGTTCATCACCGGGTTCCTGGTCCTCCGGCTGGCCGCGCACCTGTTCCGGTTCGGCTCCATCCACTACTCCGGCAAACTCTCCATCGCCGGGACGTTCCGGAAGCGCAGCAGCACCGCACCCGCCAAGTAGCCGGCTCCGGCCGGATGCAACGAAGGGCTGCCCGCCGGCACAATCCGGCGGGCAGCCCTTCGGCGTCGTTGGTGTTAGTCCTTGCGGCGGACGGAGAGTCCACTGCCGGTGGCGGCCCCGCCGTTGGGCCGGGCCGAGGCGTCCGGGCCGCCCATGGTCAGCTCCAGAAGGTCAGGCGCGGTGTCCACCAGGACCGTGTCGCCGTCGGCGATCTCGCCCGCGAGAATAGCCTTGGCCAGCCGGTCGCCGATCTCCCGCTGCACCAGGCGCCGCAGCGGACGGGCACCGTAAGCGGGGTCGAAGCCCGTCACGGCCAGCCAGGCGCGGGCGCCCTCGGTTACCTCCAAGGTGAGCCTGCGGCCCTTGAGCCGGTCGGCCAGTTCCTTGACCTGCAGCTCCACGATCTCGGCCAGTTCCTCCACACTGAGCGGATCGAAGAGCACCACCTCGTCGAGCCTGTTGAGGAACTCCGGCTTGAACGAGGCGTGCACGGTGGCCATCACCGCGTCGCGCTTGGCCGCGGAGTCCAGGTGCGGGTCCACGAGGAACTGGCTGCCCAGGTTGGAGGTCAGGACCAGGATCACGTTGCGGAAGTCCACGGTGCGGCCCTGGCCGTCGGTGAGGCGGCCGTCGTCGAGCACCTGCAGGAGGATGTCAAAGACCTCCGGGTGGGCCTTCTCCACCTCGTCCAGCAGGAGCACGGAATACGGACGACGGCGGACGGCCTCGGTCAGCTGGCCGCCTTCCTCGTAGCCGACGTAGCCCGGGGGCGCACCCACGAGCCGCGCCACGGAGTGCTTCTCCGAGTATTCGGACATGTCGATCCGGACCATCGCCCGCTCGTCGTCGAACAGGAAGTCCGCCAGGGACTTGGCGAGCTCGGTTTTGCCGACGCCGGTGGGGCCCAGGAACAGGAAGGACCCGGTGGGCCGGTTGGGGTCGCTGATTCCGGCCCGGGCGCGGCGCACGGCGTCGGACACCGCGGTGACGGCCTTGGCCTGGCCGATGAGCCGCTCGCCGAGGACATGCTCCATCTCGAGCAGTTTCTGGCTCTCGCCCTGCAGCATGCGGCCGGCGGGAATGCCGGTCCAGGCGGAGATCACCTCGGCGATGTCATCCGCGGTGACCTCATCGGCCACCATCAGGTCCTGCTTCGCGCCGCCGCCGGCGACCCGCGCCGATTCGGCCTCGGCGGCCGCGTTGAGTTCGCGTTCCAGGGCCGGGATCTCGCCGTAGAGCACGCGCGACGCCGTTTCCAGGTCGCCCTCGCGCTGGGCCTTGTCCGCCGCGGAGCGCAGCTCGTCCAGCTTGGCTTTGAGGTCACCGACGTGGTTCAGGCCAGCCTTTTCCGCTTCCCAGCGGGCGTTGAGCCCGGCCAGCTCTTCCTTCTTGTCGGCCATGTCGGCCCGCAGCGCGGCCAGACGCTCCACGGCTGCGGCGTCGGTCTCGCCGGCCAGGGCGAGCTCCTCCATGGTCAGCCGGTCCACCTGGCGCCGGAGCTGGTCGATCTCCTCCGGCGCGGAATCGATCTCCATCCGCAGCCGGGACGCGGCTTCGTCGACGAGGTCGATCGCCTTGTCCGGCAGCTGCCGCCCGGTGATGTACCGGTTGGACAGGGCCGCGGCCGCAACGAGCGCGGAGTCCGCAATGGCGACCTTGTGGTGCGCCTCGTAGCGCTCCTTGAGGCCGCGCAGGATGCCGATAGTGTCGTCCACGCTGGGCTCGCCGACGAAGACCTGCTGGAAGCGGCGTTCCAGGGCTGGGTCCTTTTCGATGTTTTCGCGGTATTCGTCCAAGGTGGTGGCGCCGATCAGCCGGAGCTCGCCGCGGGCCAGCATGGGCTTGAGCATGTTGCCGGCGTCCATGGAGCTGTCACCGGAGGCGCCCGCCCCCACCACGGTGTGGATCTCGTCAATGAAGGTGACGATCTGGCCCTCGGAGCTCTTGATTTCCTCCAGGACGGCCTTGAGCCGCTCCTCGAATTCACCGCGGTACTTGGCGCCGGCCACCATCGAGGCCAGATCCAGCGCGATCAGGGTTTTGCCGCGCAGGCTCTCCGGGACATCGCCGGCGACGATCCGCTGGGCCAGTCCCTCGACGACGGCGGTCTTCCCGACGCCGGGCTCTCCGATGATCACGGGGTTGTTCTTGGTGCGGCGGCTGAGGACCTGGATGATGCGGCGGATCTCGGCGTCGCGCCCGATCACCGGATCCAGTTTCCCGGAGCGGGCGATCGCGGTCAGGTCGGTGCCGAATTTCTCCAGCGCCTGGAAGGTGTTTTCGGGATCGGCGCTGTCCACCTTGCGGTCTCCGCGCACGCCCGGCAGCGCCGCGACGAGCGCCTCGTGGGAGGCGCCGGCCTCGCGCAGGAGGCGTCCGACGTCGTCGTTGCCCGAAGCCAGGCCCAGGAGCAGGTGCTCGGTGGAGACGAAGCTGTCGCCGAGGCGCTCCGCCTCGTTCTGGGCGTTCTTGATTGCCTGCAGTCCGCTGCGGGAGAGCTGGGCCTGCTGCACGCTGCCCCCGGAGCTGGAAGGGAGGGCCTTGATGGCGGTGCTCGCCTGGACGCTGACGGCGTCGGGGTCGGTGCCGGTGGCCCGCAGAAGCGCGACGGCCACGCCCTCGCGCTGGTCCATGAGCGCTTTGAGCAGATGCGCGGGTTCGAGCTGCGGGTTGCCAGCGGTCGAGGCGTTCATGGCGGCCGCGGCGAGAGCCTCCTGGCTCTTGGTGGTGAATTTGGCGTCCAAAGAGGGCTCCTTCCGGGATGAGACTAGCGTCAAAGTTGAGTGTATCTCGCTCAACTTTGGATTTGACCTCTTTTGCACCATGTTTGCCCACGGCGAAACTGCTGTCTAGGGGCGGGGGGTGGAGGGGGTGCGGGGGGTGGGGCCGGGGTGGGGCCGGGCGTGCGTCGCAAATTGCACATGTCCCGGGATGAACCCTGACGGACATGCCCATCCTTCGGACGCCCCTATGGACATGTCCACTCGCGGGACCGAGTGAAGTGCATGCCCTGCGGCCGCCCAAATCGCGTCCGGACATGCCCGTCGCTGATCCCACCGGATGGACATGCCCATCCTTGGCGCCAGCCGATGGACATGACGAGTACCTACTGGGTTCCCCGATGGACATGCCCATTCTTCGCCCGGAGCAGTGGACATATTCCAGATATGTCCACTGGCCGAACCCTGGACCGGGCATGTCCGTCAAGGGCCCTGAACGATGAGCGTGTGCGACGAGGCTGCCCGCTAAGAATGAGCCTGTCCATCCCGGGGCGGTGAAGATGGGCCTGTCCGTCTGGGGCCCAGGAAAATGGGCATGTCCGGCATAAAAGAAGCGATCCGGCGGTCGGCTCCCCCAAGGAACCGACCGCCGGATCGAATAATAGCTACGGGTAAAGTCTGTCACAGATTTGACAAGTTTGTCACACGACGCGCTGCCGGGGGCGTCGTCGGACCTCTGTACTGTGGACTCATGACTGAGAACTCGGCCCCCGAGCACGGCCCGCGCAGCGTTTTCCTGGACAAAGAGCACCCCGCGGCGTGGCGCGCACTGAACGGCCTCGGGCTCAAAGCCAAGGAGTCCGCGACCGAGGCCGGCCTGGACCAGACCCTGATCGAACTGCTGAATGTCCGCATCTCGCAGATCAACGGCTGCGCCTTCTGCCTGGACCTGCACGTGGGCGACGCCGTGAAGAACGGCGAGTCGGCACAGCGGCTGGCTGTGCTGCCGGCATGGCGCGACACCACACTCTTCACCGACAAGGAACGCGCGGCCCTCACACTGGCCGAGGCGATCACCAACATCTCCGACGCCGTGGCACGCGAGCACGAAGGACGCGCGGCGCGCAGGCACCTCAGCGACGCCGAGTTTTCAGCAGTCAGCTGGCTCGCTATCACAATGAACGCCTTCAACCGCGTCTCGATCGTCAGCCAGCACCCGGTCCGGAACAAGGCGCAGGGCAACCCCGGGTCAAAGGACTAGGCCCGGGCAGCACGCCCGGCTGCCGGCAAGGGCTAGGTGTCAGGGGATGAGCCGGTCGGCCCTCAGCCGGTCAAACAACCCCGTGAAGGAATCCAGGGTCCGGCGGTACCCGGTGAAGCCTGCCAGGCGGCTCTTGCTCATGTCGGCCAGGACCTCGATGTTGCGGCCCAAATCGCCGTCGGTGTGCCACCACGAGGAGACGCGCGCGAGGTCCGTTTCGGCGAGTCCGTGCCGTGCAGCCATGTCCGCCCAGACGGATTCCATGCCCTGCATCTGCACTTCCAATGGCCTGGGTTCGCCCTCAAACCCGACGGCCTCGACGCCGAAGTAGGCGGCCAGACGCGGCCACATCCAGCGCCAGCGGAAGACGTCGCCGTTGACGATGTTGTAGGCCTGGTCCCCCGCGCTGTCCGCCGTCGCCGCCCAGAGCATGTGTTCCGCCAGGAGCCCGCTGTCCGTCATGTCGGTGAGGCTGTTCCACTGCGTCTCTGAACCCGGGAAAATGAACGGCTGGTGCAGTTCCTTGCAGATGGACGCCTGCACCGCCAGCGTGAGCCCCATGTTCATGGCGTTCCCCACCGCGTGTCCGATCACCGTATGGGCGCGGTGAACCGACCAGCTGAAGCCCTGCCGTCCCGCCGCCGCCCACAATTCGTCCTCCTGGGCGTAGTAGAAGTTGGGAACAGGCAGGCGGGGCTCGTCCTCGTGGAAGGGGGTGTCCGGCATCTCGCCCGCCGCGTACGCCTCAAAAGGGCCAAGGTAGTGCTTCAGCCCGGTCATCAGGGCCACGTGTTCCACGGGGCTGTCGCGCAGGGCATTGAGCAGGTTCCCCAGCAGCGCGGCGTTGACCTCAATGTTTTCCCGTTCCGTGCTCTGCCGCGACCATGCCGTAAAGAACACGTGCGTCGGTTTTTCGCCGGCGAGCGCCGCCGCGAGGCTCGCCGGCGAGGTGAGGTCCGCGCTGACGGACCGGACACCCGGCCGCGATACCCCGCCGCGGGTCAGCGCCAGGACGTCCCATCCCGTCTCGGCGAGGAGGGTGACGAGGGCGGAGCCGGCGATGCCGCTGGCTCCCACCACCAGTGCGGTGCGTCCGTGGGCCGGGGCTGAGCTGTTGTGCACTGAATTCCTTCTGTTCGCGGGAGGGGCCTCTCTCCACCCTAGGCCGTGCGGCCCGACGTCGTCCCCGGCCCCCGCCCGAGGCGTCCCACCCCCTACGCCGGGTAGATCGACACCGCGGCGGCCTTGACCACGAAGTACACGGACACCCCGGGGGCCAGGCCAAGGTCCGCGGACGCGGCCGGCGTGACATCCGCGGACAGCTCCCCGGCCCGGACCCGGATCTGGTCGCCGTGCTGCTCCAGGTCGGTCACCGTCACCCGGAAGCTGTTGCGCGGGCTGCCGTGCGCCTCGCTGAGGAAGACAGAGACGGCCGACGGCGGGAAGGCGGCCACTCCGCTTTGGCCCAGGACGGGCGGGTCCTCGTGCCGGCCGGCGAGTTCCTGTCCCCCGGCGGTCAGGATTCCGCCCGGGGTGAGCGTCCCTGCCACGAGGTTCAGCCCGGCCAGCCCGGCGGCAAAGCGGCTGCGTGGCCGCTGGAGGACGTCACGGGTGGGGCCGTCCTCGGTGATCCGTCCTTCTTCCAGCACGATCACGCGGTCGGCCAGCATGTAGGCGTCCAGGACATCATGGGTGACGATGATGGCGCGGCGCCCGGCCAGCACCCGCTTCAGCAGACGCCGCAGCAGCGGGGCAGCGTGAACATCCAAGGCGGCCATCGGCTCGTCCAGCAGGAGCAGGTCGGGGTCGGCAGCCAGTGCCCGGGCCACCGCCACGCGCTGGGCCTGGCCGCCGGACAGCTCCCCCGGCCGCCGTCCGGCTAGCTCCGAGGCCTCGACCTCCGCCAGCCAGTGCCGGGCGGTTTCGCGGGCCCGGGCGCGGCCGGCACCGGCGCTGCGGGGACCGAACGCCACGTTGTCGAGCGCGCTCAGATGTGGAAACAGCAAGGGTTCCTGGGCCAGCAGCGCCGTGCCGCGCCGATGCGGAGCGGTCCAGGCGCGCGGAGCGGTCCAGGCGCGCGGAGCGGTTCCGGCGTGCGGAGCGGTCCAGGCATGCGGGCCTCCGCCGAGGTCAAAGAGCACACGCCCGTCGAGCTTGGCCCGGCCGGCGTCGGGGCGGAGCAGGCCGGCGACGACCGAGAGCAGGGTGGATTTCCCCGCACCGTTCGGTCCCAGCACCGCCACCGTCTCGGCCGGCCCCAGGCTCAGGGAGACGTCGAATCCGCGTGCCGCCACGGCGGCGTCGAGTGTAAAGGTCATGCCCGCCCCCAACCGTCAGGCGACGGCCGCCGGTAACTGAGCCCGACGACGATGACCGCCACCGCGACGAGAAGCAGCGACAGGGCGACGGCGGCGTCGGCGTCGGTCTCGCGCTGGAGGTAGATCTCCAGCGGGAGCGTCCGGGTGACGCCCTGCAGGCTGCCGGCGAAGGTCAGGGTCGCGCCGAATTCGCCGAGGCTGCGGGCGAAAGAGAGGACCGCGCCGGAGGCCAGCCCGGGAAGCACCAGCGGAAGGGTGACGCGCCGCAGCACCGTGGTGGGTCCGGCGCCGAGGGTGGCCGCGACCGCCTCGTACCGGCTTCCGGCGGAGCGCAGGGCACCCTCGAGGCTGACCACCAGGAACGGCAGGGCCACGAAGGTCTGCGCCAGCACCACCGCCGTCGTCGAAAACGCGATCTGGATGCCCGCCACCTCAAGGCTCCGGCCCAGCAGGCCCTGCCGGCCAAAGGTGTACAGCAGGGCGATGCCGCCCACAACCGGGGGCAGCACCAAGGGCAGCAGCACAAAGGAGCGGAGCAGCCGCTGGCCCCGGAAGTCCTCGCGGGCCAGCACCAGGGCCAGCGGAATGCCGAGCAGCACACAGAGCACGGTGCTCGCCGCGGCGGTGCGGAGGCTGAGCCCCAGGGCGGTCAGCGAGGCGTCCGAGGTGAGCAGCGGGACGAAGTTGGGCCAGTCCACCCTGGCCACCATCGCGGCTAGCGGCAGCAGGACAAACAGCGCCCCGACGGCGGCGACGGCCAGCACCCAGCGCGGGATGCCGCTGTAGCCGTGCCGTGTCACGGTTTGCCGAACCCCGCGTCGGCCAGCACCTGCCGGCCCTGCGTCCCGGTGACCAGCGCAATGAACGCGGCCGCGAGGTCCTTGCCTTTACTGGTTTTCACGCCGGCGATCGGATACCGGTTGACTGCGGAGGCCGACTCGGGGAACGGGATGCCGGTGACCTTGGTCCCTGCGGCCCGGACGTCGGTGACATAGACGAGCCCGGCGTCGGCCTCGCCGGAGGTGACCTTGCCCAGCACGTCGGTCACGGACGATTCCTCGCTCACCGGCGTCAGCCGCACCCCGGACTTACCCTCGATCGACTTTGCGGCGGCCCCACAGGGGACCTGCGCGGCGCACATCACCACCTTGACCCCGGGCCGGGCGAGGTCGGCGAAGGATCCGATTTTCGCGGGGTTTGACGGCGGCACGGCAATCTCCAGGACGTTGCTCGCGAAGTTCGCGGGGGTACCGTCCACCAGGCCTGCGCCGGCGACCTTGTTCATGTTTTTCACATCCGCCGAGGCGAATACATCGGCGGGCGCACCCTGGTCCAGCTGGGTGGCGAGGTCAGCGGATCCGGCGAAGCTCAGGGCCACTTTGGTCCCGGGGTGGCTGGCCTCGAAGTCCTTGGCCAGCGCGGTGAACGGTGCTTTGAGCGAGGCCGCCGCGAAGACCGTGAGGGTGTTGGCCGCCTGTCCCCCGCCGACCGCACCACTTCCGCCGGCCGGGGCGGCGCAGGCCGCGGCACCGGCGGCCAGGATTCCGGCCAGCACGAGCGAAGCCACTTTCAGGTGCAGTCTCATGCCAGGGCCTTCCCGTGCGGGCTTTCGATGATCACCGTGGTGGCTTTGACGACGGCGGTGGCCACGGATCCGAGTTCCAGGCCAAGGTCGCGGACCGCCTCGCTGCTCATCAGCGAGACCACCCGGAACGGCCCGCACTGCAGTTCCACCTGCGCCATCACCGTGTCCGTGGTGATGGCCGTGACCAGCCCGACGAAGCGGTTCCGGGCCGAACTCCCGGTCCGGGCCGGGTCCTCGGGCAGTTTGGACTGTTCCCGCGCGAGAGTGGCGAGCTCCAAACCGTCGACGGCGAGCCGGCCCGCCTCATCCTTCAGCGGCGTCAGGCTTCCGCTTTCGGTCCAGCGCCGGACGGTATCGTCGCTGACGCCCAGGAACCGGGCCGCTTCGGAAACGCGAAAAGTAGGCATGGGTTCACTCTAACCCGCATTTGCGGACAAATTGCCCCAATAGTGCCCGCATCATCGGAAGTCGACGACAGCCGGGGCAGAACCTGCTGCCGCGGCGGCAAACGGCCGGCTGTAGCCCTGCCCCGGCCATCCGCCGTACGATTCGGGGGTGGGGGGAGCCGCGGTCGGCTAGGGAGCACTGCCATGAAATGGGTCAGGCCAGAGAGCCCGGACTATGACGAAACTCGAAAACTCTTCAACGCGATGATCGACCGGCGCCCGGCCGTCATCGCCCAGTGCGCGGACCCTGCCGACGTGGCCGACGCGCTGTCCTACGCCCGGGACAACAACCTCGACGTCGCGGTCCGCGCCGGCGGCCACTCCGTGGCCGGGATGTCCACCAACGATGACGGGCTGGTGGTGGACGTCCGCCCGATGAAATCCATCAGCGTGGACCGGGAGAACCGCACGGTCACAGTCGGGGCCGGGGTGAACTGGGGCGAATTCGACCGCGCCACCCAGGAACACGGCCTGGCCAGCACCGGCGGCCGCGCCTCCACGACCGGGGTGGCCGGGTTTACGCTCGGCGGCGGTTCGGGGTGGCTGGAGCGCTCGTTCGGTTTCGCCTGCGACAACCTGCTCTCGGTGGATCTCGTGACGGCGGCCGGCGACCGCGTGACGGCCAGCGCGGATCAGAATCCTGAGCTGTTCTGGGCACTGCACGGCGGCGGCGGGAACTTCGGCGTCGCCACCGGCTTCACCTTCCGGCTGCACCCACTGGGGCCCACAGTGCAGGCCGGTCTTATGCTCTGGCCGGGGGCGGCCTCCGCGGACCTCGCACGAGCGTACCGGAACCTCTCGCTGGCCGCTCCGGACGCCGTCGGCAGCGCGCTGGTGTTCCTCACGGCTCCGCCGGAGCCCTTTGTCCCCGCGGACATGGTGGGCAAACAGGCCGCGGGACTCGCCTACCTGTACGCCGGCGATCCGGCGGACGGTGCCGAGCACGCGGCTCCGTTCCGCGAACTGGGACCGGCCGTGGACCTGGTGGGCGACATGAACTACGCCAACTTCCAGTCGATGATCGATGACCCGCCCAACCTCTACAACTACTGGAGCGCCGACTACCACGACGAGCTTCCGGACGACGCGCTGGACGTGATCGTGGACTCCGCCCGGCACCTTCCCGGACCCCACTCCCAGCAGCTGGTGGCCCGCTGGGGCGGCGCAGTCGCGGGGCCGGCGGCCGCCAAGACGCCGCTGCAGAACCGAGGCGCCAAGTGGGTCACGCACCCGTTCGGCATCGAGGAAACCCCCGCGGGCGGCCAGGAGGCCAAAGCATGGGTGAAGAGGTTCCGCGAGGACATCGCGCCCTACGCAAACGGCGGCGTCTGGCTGAACTTTGTGGGCGACGAGGGCCGGGACCGGGTCAGGGCGGCCTTCGGTGAGGAAAATTATGACCGGCTGGCGCGGGTGAAGCGGGACTTCGATCCCGGCAACGTCTTCCGCGGAAACCAGAACATCCTGCCGGCGTCCTCGTAGACTGCCTGCATGGCCGTCTACCTCGATCCGCCGCTCTGGCCCGCCCATGGAACCTATTTCTCACACCTTGTCTCGGACACCTCCCTCGCGGAGCTGCACGCCTTCGCGCGGGCCGCGGAGATCCCGGAGCGGGCGTTCGACGGCGACCACTACGACGTCGCCGAAGCCCGCTACGATGCCCTGGTCGCGGCGGGCGCCATCCCCGTGGAGGGCCGCGTCCTGGTCCGGAAACTGATCGCGAGCGGGCTCCGGATCCCGGCGCGCAGGCGCAGCGGTTCGCTGAAACTTCCGCTCCTGACCCGCTGGAACGAGGTCCTTCCGGGCAAGGACGCGTTGTTCCTGGACCTCCTGGACCGCTGGGGCGAGGAGCACCGGAAGTACCACGGCCGCACGCACCTGCTGGCCGTCCTGGAGGCCCTGGACCGGCTGAGCGCACCGGCGCAGCCGCCCCGGACCGTGCTGCTCGCGGCCTGGTTCCACGACGCCGTGTACCGCGGCATCGCCGGTGAGGACGAGGAGGAGTCGGCCCGGCTCGCTGAGGAGCGGCTGGAACGTGCCGGCCTCCCGGCGGACGAGGTGGACGAGGTGGCACGGCTGGTGCGGATGACGGCGGACCACCGGCCGGACCCCGACGACGGCCCCGCCGCCCTGCTCAGCGACGCGGACCTTTCCGTCCTCGGCGGGGACTCCGCCGCCTACGCACGGTACCTGGCGGCCGTCCGCGAAGACTTCGCGCACATCGGCGACGCCGACTTTGCTGCCGGGCGCGCCGCCGTCGTACGCCACCTGCTGGAGTCGGACCCGCTTTTCCACACCGACCGCGGCCGCGAGCTGTGGGAGGACACCGCCCGGCGGAACCTGCAGGGCGAACTGGCCTGACCCCTTGCCTATCCGGCCGTCCGGCGGAGGTGCTCGGCGAGGCGGTCGAAGGACTCCCGCCAGCCGGTGCCGTTGTTGTCGCGGTTTTCGGCTGTGTCGAAGGGGCCCTGGGTGAAGGTCATGCGGGTGCCGCCGTCGATCTCCTCCAGCCTGAACGCCACCTCCGTCTCGAAGCCCCGGGTGCCGTCGGATTTGTCCCAGGCGTGGGTGAAGACAAACAGGGTGGGCGGTTCGATGTCCGTGTGGATGCCGCTCCACCAGTACTCCTGCCCGGTGGCGTCCTGGATCATGCAGGCCCGGTAGAGGCCACCGATTTCAAGGTCGGCGTCGATGCTTTCCCGGGGCGTGTGGAAGCCGCGCGGACCCCACCAGGCGGGGGCCTGGTCCGGATCGGTCAGGGCGGCCCAGACCGTAGCTACCGGCAACTGGAACTCGCGGGTGATGACCAGCATCAGTTCACTATCGCTGGTCACGGCCTCCGGGATTGTTGACTCCGTCATGGCGGTTCCCTCGGCTTCCTGATTGTTCTCCGGCTTGTTCTCCGGCCCGGTAGTCCCTAGCGGTAGGTGCTCACGAAGGGCCTGTTTGTTGGCACAATCTGCTTGCCCAGCGGCATCAGGGAGACCGGGATGAGCTTGAGGTTGGCGATCGCCAACGGGATGCCGATGATGGTGACGGCCATCGCGAAGGCCGTCACGACGTGGCCGATGGCGATCCAGATGCCGGCCACCAACAGCCAAATGACGTTGCCGAACAGCGTGAACAAGCCGTTTCCGCCCGGCCGGTCCACCACCATCCGGCCGAAAGGCCACAGGGTGTAGGACGCGATGCGGAAGGAGGCGAGCCCCCACGGGATGGTGACGATCAGCAGGCAGCAGACGACGCCCGCAATAAAGTACCCGACGGCCAGCCAGAGGCCGCCGAAAACCAGCCAGATGATGTTGAGCAGTGTCTTCATGGCTTCATTCTCCCCCGCGGGCGCCGGTTCCGGACCAGGGGTTCGCCCTGATCAACCCCTGATCCGGACCGTTGCTTAGGCGTCGGCCTGTTTGACCAGCGCCGCTTCGACGTTGATCTTGACCTTGTCGCTGACCAGCAGGCCGCCCGCCTCGAGGGCGGCGTTCCAGGTCAGGCCGAATTCTTTGCGGCTGATATCGGTTTCGGCGCTGAATCCGGCGCGGGTTGCACCGAACGGGTCCACCACGACGCCGGTGAACTCCACTTCCAGGTCCACGGGTTTGGTGACGCCGCGGATGGTGAGGTCGCCGGTGAGCACGTAGTCACCGCCGTCGCCCCTGGCGGACGTTGCGCGGAAGGTCATCTCGGGGAAGTTCTCGACGTCGAAGAAGTCCGGGCCGCGCACATGGCCGTCCCGGTTGGCGTCGCCGGAATCGAAGCTCGCCGTCTTGACGGTGGCGTGCAGGCTGGCGTCGGCCAGGGACTCCCGGACGCGTGCCTCTGCACTGGCTTCGTTGAAGCGGCCCCGGACCTTGCTGATTCCGGCATGCCGAACGCTGAATCCGATCTCGCTGTGCGACATGTCGAGCGTCCAGACGCCGGGGGTCAATCCTTCGGGCAGGGTCATAACCGGTTCTCCTTCACGTAGGTGACGAGCGGGGCCGCCGGGGTTCGGAGGCCCTACCAAGCATGCTAACGAGGAAGCCCGCACGGCGGTAGGTGCGTCCGGCCGGCGGTCCGCCGACCAGCGGGCGTGGAGTCCTGCCGCGGGTTAGTGCCCCTTGGCCGCCTGCACAAAGGCCCGGATTTTCGCGGGGTCCTTGACCCCGCGGGATAGCTCGACGCCGGAGGAGACGTCCACACCCCAGGCGCCGGCCGCGGTGGCCGCCGCTGCCACATTCTCCGGATCCAGGCCGCCGGCCAGCAGCCACTGACGTCCTTCCAGCCCCAGGGCACGGACCGACGCGTAGTCCCAGGCTTCGCCGGAGCCGGGCACCGCGGCGTCGATCAGCAACAGCTCTTCACCCCAGTCCGCGAAGGACTCCGGGGCCGCGGACATGGTGACGGCGCGGATGATCTTCAGGCCGGCGTCGTGCACCTCGTGTACGTCCGCCGGAGTGCGGGGGCCGTGGAGCTGCACCCACTCCAGCCCCGCCGCACGGGCCAGGGCCACGGCCTCCGCCACGGTCTCGTGCCGGAAAACGCCCACGGCGGGCACCCCCTCCGGCACCTCGGCGAGCAGGTCCCGGACCACAGCCGGGGCCACCTCGCGGGGACTGCGGGTCAGCACAAAACCGATCGCGTCGGCCCCGGCACCCACCGCAGTCCGTACCGACTCGATGGTGCTCAGGCCGCACACTTTGACGAACATTCCGGCTCACTCCTCAGCGTTTGTCCTACCTTGACGGTAGCAAGCCCGGGGCGGTCGCCGCGCCGGGCTGCGGCTAGGCTGGGTCGATGCAGATCATCCGCTACGCCGAGCTCAAACCCGTCCCTTGGCGCAACGGCGGCGGGGTGACCCGCGAACTCGCCAGGCACCCGGAGGCAGCGGGCCGGGGCGCAGCGGCCGGTGATGGCTGGGACTGGCGCGTCAGCATCGCGGAGGTCACCCGCGCCGGGGCCTTCTCGCAGTACTCCGGGATGGAACGGGTGTTGACGGTGGTCGAGGGCGAACTGCTGCTGCTCACCGTGGACGGCGCCGAGCATCCGCTGGAGAAATACCGGCCGTTCCGGTTCTCCGGCGACGCCGAGGCCGCCGGGGAACTGCCCACGGGCGACCTTCGCGACCTGAATGTCATCACCCGCCACGGTGCCTTCAAGGGCTACACCTCCATCATCGAGCTCTCCAAGAAGCGGGCCCATCCGGTCTTCGAAGGCCAGTTCGGCATCTTCCTGCAAGGCCAGGCCACCGTGAGCGCGGGGACTCGGGACGCTGGTCCCGACGCAGGCTCAGCTCCTGAGCCCGTGACGCTGGAACGGTACGACGCCGTCGTCGGTTCGGACACCGCTCCCCCGGAGATCCTGGGCCGGGGCTTCCTCGCCGTCGTGTCGATCGATCCGGCCACGGACTAGCGGGCCCACCCCCTCCCCTCCCATCGCCAGAAGCGGCGGCCGAACACCGGCTCGCCCCTCCCGTAAGGCGTTGCTAGGCTGGCAGCAAGGCCCCTTCTGGCGGCCTCCGGACGACGGTTCAGTACCCGGCACGCGACAAGACTGGCCACAGGAGCTGTTATGTCGTGGTTAATCCTTGTTTTCTCGGGCGCCCTGGAAGCCGTGTGGGCCGCCGCCCTCCACCGGTTGTCGCAGGCCACCGGCCGCCGCCGGATTGCTCCGGCCGCGGTGTTCCTCATCTCGGTCGTTGCCAGCACCGGCGGCCTGGCCGTCGCCATGCAATCCATCCCGACCGGTACCGCCTATGCCGTCTGGGTGGGCGCCGGCGTCGTCCTGACCGCCGTGTACGCGATGATCACCAAAGCCGAACCTGCAACACGCGGCCGGATCCTGCTGCTTGGCGGCATCGCGGCGTGCGTGGTTGGCCTGAAGGTGGTGGCGTAATGGCAGCGGCACGCCCGGCAACCCCGGCGTGGCTGGTCCTGCTGGCCTCCGCAGTGCTCGAGGCGGTCTGGGCCACGGCGCTCGGCGAATCCGACGGCTTCACCCGGCTGCTGCCCACCCTTATCTTCGCCGTGGCCGCGGCCCTGAGCATGGTGGGCTTGGGCATGGCCGTGAAACGCATCCCGCTGGGCACCGCCTACGCCGTCTGGGTGGGGATCGGCGCGGCCCTGACCGTGGGCTGGGCCATGGCCGCCGGCGTCGAACCCGCCAGCCCGCTGAAGCTGCTCTTCATCGCGGGAATTGTGGCCTGCGCGGCCGGACTGAAACTGCTGCCCGGGACGAAAGAGGCGGCTGAACCGGCGTCGGGGCCCTAGCAACCGCCGCTCCCCCGCGGAATCTCCCCACGGTTGGGGCAGTACGACGGCGTGTCCCGGCGGCGCGCCGTCGTACTGCCCGCGCAACAGTCAAAGGTGGGGAGATCCCTCCGGCGGACGTCCGGAATACTCCCGCGCCGGGTGAGGTTCTTGGCTGGGACGGCACTTCCGGCAGCGAACAGGAGACCCAAGATGACGGCAGCATCAGTCCAGCTCGGCGACGGCCTCAGCGTCAGTCCCCTGGGGTTCGGCGGCATGGCCCTGACCCCCGTATATGGCGAGGTAGATCCGGCCGAGGCGCTGGCCACCCTGCACCACGCGGTGGACGCGGGCGTGAGCTTCATCGACACAGCTGATATCTATGGCGGCGGCAGCAATGAGGAGCTGATCGCCCAGCTCCTCAAGGAGCGCCGGGGTGAGGTCCAGCTGGCCACCAAGTTCGCCCTCGTGGGGACGCCGTCCACCGGGTACTCGGACATCCGGGGCGACGCCGCCTACGTCCGGCAGGCCGTGGACCGCAGCCTGGCGCGCCTCGGCACTGACACCATCGACCTGTACTACATGCACCGCCGTGACGTCCGCGTTCCGATTGTGGAAACCGTGGAGGCCATGGCAGGGCTGGTGCAGGCCGGAAAGGTGAAGCACCTTGGGCTGTCCGAGGTGACGGCCGAGGAACTGCGCGAGGCCAACAGCGTCCACCCGATCGCCGCCGTCCAGAGCGAGTGGTCCATCTGGAGCCGCGATGTGGAACGCAACGTGGTTCCGGCGGCGGCCGAACTCGGCGTGGGGTTTGTGCCGTACTCGCCGCTGGGCCGGGGCTTCCTCACCGGCACCGTCGACGCCTCGAAGCTGGGCAGCAACGACTTCCGCCGAAACATTCCGCGCTTCGCCGAAACCGCGCTGGACGCCAACCAGGCTGTGGTGGCCGCGGTCCGGTCCGTCGCGGCCGAGCTCGGCAGCCCCGGACACCCCGCGACGCCGGCCCAGGTGGCGCTGGCGTGGCTGCTTGTGCAGGGCCGCAGGCTCGGGTTGCCCGTGGTCCCGATCCCCGGCACGCGCAAGGCGGACCGGATCGACGAGAACCTGGGCGCCCTGGCTTTGGACCTGAGCCCGGCGCAACTGGAGAGGCTCGACGCCGCGGCGGACGCCGTCGTCGGATCCCGGGCCGCAGACCCGAGCTGGGTCTCCCAGGGCCGCGAATAGACAGTCCTAGACTGAAGCCCATGGACTCGCTTATTCACTCGTTACGTGACATCACCATCCGACGGATTTCCGTCAGCGAGATGGACAACAACGTGTACCTGCTGACCGCGAAGGCCTCCGGCGCGCAGCTCCTGATCGACGCGGCGGATGACCTGGCCGCCATCCAGGGGCTGCTTGCCGACGCCGCCGCGGACACGGCCGCGACGCCGAAGCTGGCGCTGATCGCCACCACCCACCAGCACTGGGACCATGTCCGTGCGCTGCCGGGCCTCGCGGCGGCCACCGGCGCGAAGACGGCGGCCGGCACCGACGACGCCCCCGAACTGCCGGTGACGGTGGATGTGCTGCTGGACCACGGCGACGTCGGCAACTTCGACGGTTTCGACGTCACCGCGGTGCACCTGCGGGGCCACACCCCGGGGTCCGTGGCGTTGGTGTACCAGGATCCGGAAGGGCCGGCCCACATCTTCTCCGGCGACTCGTTGTTCCCGGGCGGTGTGGGCAACACGCAGCAGGATCCCAAACGGTTTGCCCAGCTGATCCGGGACGTCAGCGAGCGGCTGTTCGAGGTGTATCCGGACGACACCGTGGTGCATCCCGGCCACGGCAAGCCCACCACCCTGGGTGCGGAGCGCCCGCACCTGGAGGAGTGGCGCGCCCGCGGCTGGTAGGGCCCGAACCTCATCGAGTGCTCCCCACCGGCCCCCTCGCCTCGCAAGCTCGGCTTGCGAGGTTAGGGAGCGGTTGGGGATTAGCGGCTGCGGCGTTCGTTCGACGCCGGGGCCGACGCGCGGCGGGGACCGCCGCTGCGTGCCGGACGGCCTTCGCCGGAGCGGCCGTTGCCGCCGCCTGCGTAGGATCCGCCGGAGGTGCCGCCGGTGTTGGAGGACCACACTGCTGCGGAACCGCCGGACTTGGCGCCTGCCGCGGCACGCTGGCCGGTGGCCGGGCGTCCGTTGCGCTGGCCGCCGGAGGTGGTGCCGGTGCGGCCGGAGCCACTGCGGGGAGCAGAGCCGCCACGGCCTGCGGAAGCTCCACGGCCCGCCGAAGCCCCGCGGGCGTCGCGGCCCTCGGAAACACGGGCGTCCGCACCACGGCCGGCTGAGGCGCGGCCGCCGGCGGCGGGAACATCGTTGTGGTGTGCGTAGGCAGTGGTGCGGCCACGGCCCCGGGCGTTGCGGCGCTCGGCGCGCTCGGCGTCGGCCCGGTCCTGGTTCTTTTCGGCAACACGCTCGGCGGCGTTGCGGGCAGCGGCCTGGCCTTCGTAAGCCACGGCGCGTCGCTCAGCGCGGGGAAGATCGGTGCGGGGCGCCTCGGCGGAGACCCGGCCCCGGCCACCGCGTCCGCCGCGGCCGCCGGCGGTGGGTGCAGCCTGGCGGCGGGCGCGCTTGCGCTCGGCGTTGGCACCGGTGGAGGTGCCGCCGCCCTGCTGCTTGGCTTTCGTGGCCAGAAGCGCGGCGCGGGTGCGCGGATCGATCTTGTCGGCCATTTCGCCCACCAGTTCGGCGACCAGCGGGGAGTTGGCGGTGACGCGCTCGAAGTTGACCTCCACGCCGGCAGCCTTCATCAGCTTCTTGACGTCGGACTGCTGCTCCGGCAGGGTCAGCGTGACCACGGTGCCGTCGGAACCGGCGCGGGCGGTGCGGCCCGAGCGGTGCAGGTACGCCTTGTGCTCGGTGGGCGGATCCACGTGGATGACCAGTTCGACGTCGTCGACGTGGACACCGCGGGCGGCGACGTCGGTGGCCACCAGGACGCGGACGTCGCCGGAGGAGAACTCGGCGAGGTTGCGGTCACGGGCGTTCTGCGACAGGTTGCCGTGCAGGTCGACGGCGGGGATGCCGGCGTCGGTCAGGGTCTTGGCAAGCTTGCGGGCGTGGTGCTTGGTGCGCATGAAAAGCACCCGGCGGCCGGCGCCGGAGGCGAGCTCAACAATCAGCTGCTTCTTGACCGTCTGGTCGTTGACCACCAGGACGTGGTGCTCCATGGTGGTGACCGCGGCCTGCGGGTCGTCCACGGAGTGGGTCAGCGGGTTGGACAGGTAGCGCTGGACGATCTTGTCCACGCCGTTGTCCAGGGTGGCGGAGAACAGCAGGCGCTGGCCCTGGCTGGGGGTCATGTCCATCAGCTTCTTGACCACCGGGAGGAAGCCGAGGTCGGCCATGTGGTCGGCCTCGTCCAGGACGGTGATCTCGACGGCTTCGAGGGTCAGGATGCGCTGGCGGATCAGGTCCTCGAGGCGGCCGGGGCAGGCGATGACAATGTCGACGCCGGCGCGGAGGGCCTTCTCCTGGCGTGCCTGGGAGATTCCGCCGTAGATCACGGTGGTGGTCAGGCCCATGGCCTTGGCCATCGGCTCGATCGTGGCGTTGATCTGGGTGGCCAGTTCACGGGTGGGTGCAAGGACCAGGCCCATGGGGCGGCCGGGCTTGCGGAAGTGCGCCGCTTCCCGCTCCGCGAGACGTGCGACGAGCGGGATAGCGAAAGCAATGGTCTTACCGGAGCCGGTGCGGCCGCGGCCCAGGACGTCGCGTCCGGCCAGGGTGTCCGGGAGGGTCTTGACCTGGATGGGGAACGGGGTTTCGATCCCCTGGGCGGTGAGGGTGTCGGCAAGGGCCTTGGGCGTGCCGAGGGCAGCAAAAGTAGTCATATGTTTCAAAGGTCTTTCAGGCGGTATCCGTACGGATATCGGCCCCCGGTGCCGGTTGGCCCAGGGGTTCGCCGAAGAAAAGTCAGGTGGTCAACCGGGCTGCTCGCAGGCTTCCGCAGGCGGCCGGGACCAAATAGAACGCGTTCATCGACGCAGGATGTGCCTCTCACATGAATAAAGCCCACCGCCTGCGGCCGGAGTCCCGGAGGAATCCTGCAGGGGATCCGGCCGGCGAATTGGAACTGGCCAACCGAATCCAAAGTGGGCATCACTGCACATCAAGTCCGACCAGTCTATCATCTGCGGGCCAGCTCCCGTTTCCGGGCACCCCCGCAGGGCGCCTAGACCGGGCCGGTGGCGGCGACGCGGGGCGCCACCACCACGCCGACGACGCCGATCACGGCGGTGAGCGCGAAGACCCCGGCGAACGGCGCGGCGCCGTGGCCCGCCGCCGTCGTAAACGCCGCAAAGACAATCCCCGTGGCAGCCAGCGCCAGGGCGCCGCCAAGGGAATCGGAGATGGACATCGCGGAGCTGTTGAAGCCCTCGGTGTCCTTGGTGGACAGGGCCAGGGTCATCACGCTGAGGCGCGGGTACATCAGCCCCATCCCGCCGCCGGCGAAGATCCAGCCCGTGATCGCAACCGCCGGCGGCCAGCCCAGCAGGGTGGTTGCCAGCGCGAGCACGACGGCACCCAGCACCAGCGCCGATCCGATCCTGATCGCACGGCGGTGCTGCAGCCGTGCGCCGAGCCGGCCCTGGATGGCGGAGGCCCCGGCCCAGGCGAGGGCTCCGCCGGTGAGGGTCAGGCCGGCGAAGGTGGGCGAGAACTGGTAGCGGTCCACGAGGAGGTACGGCAGGTAGACCTCGGCGCCGAAAAAGGCGGCCGAGGCGAGCCCGCGGGCGAGGATGACCGCGGGCAGCCCGCGGCGGGCCGTCAGCGTCCCCCGGGGAACCAGGGGGCGGACGGCCACGAGGGCAACAGCCACGGCGACGGCGGCCAGGGCCCAACCGCCGGCCGGGAGCTCGACGGACAGGTTCAGGCCCAGCACCGCAAGGGCGGCGAGCGCGGCCCAGGCCAGACGCCTGTAGTCCCACGGCTTGCGGGGCGCGGCGGCCGGCTCGGCGGCGGCGTCGCCGTCGGCGGCCAGCCCGCGCACCGCCGGGACAACCATCAGCAGGGCGGGAACCACGAGGCCGACGACGCCGAGGAAGACCCAGTGCCAGCTCAGTAGCTGCGCCACGAGCCCGGCCGCGAACGGGCCCACGAGCGAGGGTATGACCCAGGCCGCGGCGAAGGCGGCGAAGATCTTGGGGTGCAGGACGGGCGGGTAGACGCGGGCCACCACCACGTACAGGGCCACGGTCATGGCGCCGCCGCCCAGCCCCTGGACCAGCCGGCCGGCGAGGAGCGCGGCCATAGTCCCGGCCAATCCGGCGATCAGCAGGCCCAGCACGAACAACGCCACGGACGCGTACAGCGGGCCCACCGGGCCACACCGGTCCGACCAGTTGCCGGCGGCCACCATCCCGATCACCCCGGTGGCCAGCGGGCCCGCGAAGGCCAGGGCGTAGAGGCTGGCGCCGTCGAGCTCGCGGCTGACCAGCGGCATGATGGTGGTGACCGCCAGGGACTCGAAGGCCGCCAGGAAGACGAGGGCCAGGGCACCCAGCGTCACCAGCAGGTAGCTGCGGTGGAAGATGCCGGCAGCCTCGGTCGCTGGGTCAGCGCGCGGCACGGGCGGGTCAGTTCGGGACACGTGCCACAGCCTACAAGAGCGGCGCCCTGGCGACGCGGGCGCCGGGACGGCTCAAGCCCGGGCGCCTTGGCACCGGCCCCGCGGACCTAGCCCACGCCGTCGAGCCCCTGGGACGGAACCACCACGGCGCCGCTGGCGCGCGAATCCGGGGCCAGCATCCAGCCCACCCGCTTGACGGTGCTGAGCATGATGACACTTTCCACCAGCTCGATCCCGGGGACCTTCTGCTGCAGCGCGAGCTCGATGCCCATCACGTCCGCCAGGGACTGCAGCCACATGATGATCACGAAGTTCGTCGGGCCCGTGGTGGACGCACTCAACCGCACGTTCCGCATGGTCTTGAGCTCGGCGGCCGCGGCGTCGTGCCGGCCGGCCGGGACGTTGACGAACCACTGGCAGGTCACGGGGAAGGCGGAGAGCTTCTGGGCCACCTCGCAGCGGAAGGACAGGATCCCGCTGGCCAGCACCCGGTTGAGCTGCCGCTGCACCGTGGCGGGGTGACGCCCCAGCCCGCGGGCGATGTCCGCGGCGGTGGCCCGGCCGTCGCGGGCCAGGTACGGCAGCAGCGCCAGGTGGCTGGCGGGCAGCTCGTCCCGGGCCGCGGACGGGGCAATCCCGGTGGCCGCCGGTCCGGCCAGGGCGCGCACGGCGGCCTGCTGCGCCCTGCTCAGCACATTGAGCCGCCACGAGCCGCCGCTGGCGTGCAGCCGCGTGCACAGGGCGGTCTGGTACTTGAGCAGGCCGTCAATTTCCTTCAGCCGCGAGATCACCTTCGAACTGAAGTCGTCCAGCGAGGGCGTGATGACGGTCAGCATCAGGTCCCGGTGGCTGGCGGCCTCCTCCACGGTCACGATTTCCGGCATGCCGGCGAGCTCGGCGGTGACCTCCGCGCGCCGGTGCATTTCGCAGTCCACGGCGACGAACGCCAGGCACATCTGGTGCGGGTCGCCGATCAGGTGCGCGGTGATCCAGGAGACGCCCGCGGCCTGCAGCCGTTCCCACCGCGCGGCGAGCGTGGTGGCGTGGACCCCCAGCACCTCCGCCGCGTCCGCCCAGCTCAGGCGCGGCGCGATCTGCAGGACGTTGATCAGCGCAAGGTCGTCCTCGCTCAGTTCCATCAGTCTCCCTCTGGTGGTGCACGAAATCTGCAGGACGACTCATTTTTTGCATTTTTTCAGGGCTTTCCGCCTCTGTGAGTCAGGTCACTTCAGAATAGACGAAAGCCTACGCCGGGCCGAACCCGGCAGGACAGACCACAGAGGAGAACTTGTGCCGATCACCGCAGACGCCCGGGAAATGCAGGCGGACCTCGCCCGCTTCCGCCACGAACTGCACCGCGAACCGGAGATCGGCCTGACGCTTCCCCGGACCCAGGAGAAGGTCCTGCAGGCCCTCGACGGGCTCGGGTACGAGATCACGCTCGGCCGGGATACGACGTCGGTCACCGCGGTCCTGCGCGGAGAGGCTGCCGGCGCCGATACCCGACCGGCCGTGCTGCTGCGTGCGGACATGGACGGGCTGCCGGTCCAGGAAAAGACGGGCGTGGACTACACCTCGCGGATCGACGGGGCCATGCACGCCTGCGGCCACGATCTGCACACCGCCATGCTCACCGGGGCGGCGACCCTGCTGTCCGAACGCCGGCACCGGCTTGCCGGCGACGTCGTCCTGATGTTCCAGCCCGGGGAGGAAGGGTTCGACGGGGCCAGCTACATGATCCGCGAAGGCGTCCTGGACGCCCCGGGCCGGCGTGTGGATGCGGCTTACGGAATGCATGTCTTTTCCGCCCTCGAACCGCACGGCATGTTCTGCACCAAGCCCGGCGTGATGCTGAGCGCCTCCGACGGCCTGACGGTCACGGTCCTCGGCGCCGGCGGCCACGGTTCGGCCCCGCACTCGGCCAAGGACCCCGTCACCGCTGCCGCCGAAATGGTCACCGCGCTGCAGGTGATGGTCACGCGCCAGTTCAACATGTTCGACCCCGTCGTCCTGTCCGTCGGGGTGCTCCAGGCCGGCACCAAACGCAACATCATCCCGGAGACCGCCCGCATCGAGGCGACCATCCGGACCTTCTCCGAAGAATCCCGGCAGAAGATGATGGACACCGTGCCGCGCCTGCTCAAAGGCATCGCGGCGGCCCACGGGCTCGACGTCGACGTCGACTACCAGCAGGAATACCCGCTCACCATCACCGACGAGGACGAGACACGCACCGCGGAGAACGTCATAGAGAACCTGTTCGGCGATTCCCGGGTCGCCCGCTGGGCCACCCCGCTCAGCGGCTCCGAGGACTTCTCGCGGGTCCTCGCCGAGGTCCCCGGCACGTTCATCGGCCTCAGCGCTGTTCCCCGGGACGCGGACCACAAGTCCACGGCGTTCAACCACTCCCCCTACGCCACGTTCGACGACGGCGTGCTGGCCGACGGCGCCGCCCTCTACGCGGAGCTCGCCGTTTCCCGGCTGGACGCGCTTGCCGCCGCAGCTCCTTCCGGCCCGGGCAGCAGCGCCGCCGCTCCGGCCCTTTCCTAGCCCACCCCTCAACGGAGAAACCCCATGACTGCAACGACGTCCCTGCCCACGGCACCCCGGACCTCCACCCGCAAGACACTCATCGGCACCGGCATCGGCAACGCCGTCGAATGGTACGACTGGGCGATTTACGCCACGTTCACGCCGTTCATCGCCAGCCAGCTCTTCAGCAAGGCCGATCCGGCGTCGGCCGTCCTGTCCACCCTGGCGATTTTCGCCGTCGGCTTCGTCGCCCGCCCCTTCGGCGGCTTCCTGTTCGGCTGGATCGGTGACCGGATCGGCCGCAAGGCGTCCATGACCCTGGCCGTTGGCCTCGCGTCGGTGGGCAGCCTGATGATCGGCATCGCCCCGACGTTCGCGGCGGTGGGAGCCTGGGCCTCGTTGATGCTCCTCGTGGCACGCCTGGTGCAGGGCCTGGCGCACGGCGGCGAGCTGCCGTCGTCGCAGACCTACCTCTCGGAGATGGCGCCCCGGGAGCACCGAGGTTTCTGGGCCACCCTGATCTACACCTCCGGCACGGTGGGCATCCTGTTCGGGACCCTGCTCGGCGCCGTCCTGAACATGGCCCTGAGCACGGAGATGATGAACGCGTGGGGCTGGCGCATTCCGTTCCTGATCGGTGCCGCCATGGGCCTGTACGCCCTGATCATGCGGTCCCGGCTGCACGAAACGGACGTCTTCGCAGGCGAGGCCTCGGCCGAGAAGCGGGCGCCGATCTGGCCGCAGATTGTCCGGCACCGCAAGCAGGCCATGCAGGTAATTGGGCTGACGGTGGGCCTCACGGTGATCTACTACATCTGGGGCGTCGTCGCCCCCAGCTACGCCACCACCGCTTTGAAGATCGACCGCGGCGAAGCCCTGTGGGCCGGCGTGATCGGGAACATCGTCTTCATCGCCGCACTCCCGTTCTGGGGCAAGCTGTCCGACCGCATCGGCCGCAAAAAAGTGCTGTGGTCCGGGGCGATCGGCGCAGGCATCATGCACTTCCCGATGACGGCGCTGCTGAAGGATTCCGCCTGGCAGCTGGCCGTCAGCATGTCCGTCATGCTGATCTTCATCGCCGCGAGCGCCGCAATCGTCCCGGCCGTCTACGCCGAGCTGTTCCCCACCAGCATCCGCACCGTGGGCGTCGGGGTGCCCTACTCCATCTGCGTGGCACTGTTCGGCGGCACGGCACCGTACCTCCAGCAGTGGCTGGGCACCACCGTGCAGATGCCGCAGCTGTTCAACGTCTACGCGGTGATCCTGCTGGTCATTTCCGCCCTCTGCGTCTTCACCATCCCGGAGACGAAGGCCAAGGACCTCACCGCCTGAACCCTGGTTGCGCTATCACTTTTGGCTGTTCTGGACGCCCCGGAACAACCACAAGTGATAGCGCATCGGGGTATGCGGGTTAGTCAGCCGACGTAACGGTTCCGGCCGGCCCGGTAACCGAACACGCCGGCCAGGGATCCGACCACCAGGAAGAGGACACCCGCCGCGGCGAAAGATCCGGTCGCCTGGTGCAGCTGGCCCACCAGCAGCGTGCCGACGGACCCGACGCCGTAGCCCACGCCCTGCATCATCCCGGACAGATGCGCGGCGGTATGGCCGTCCCGGGTGCGGAGCATAATCATGGTCAGGGCCGCCGCCGTCAGGCTGCCCTGGCCCAGGCCCAGCAGCCCGGTCCACACCCAGACCAGGTCCAGGGGTCCGAAGATGCTCAGGGCGAACCCGCCGCCGGTCATCAGCGCCACCACCGTGTTAATGGCGCGCTGGTCCCGGAGCCGGGCGGCGAGCGCGGGCGCAAACAGGGAGCCCAGCATCTGCAACACGATCGAGCCGGACACGATGAGCCCCGCGGTGCCGCCGTCGACGCCGCGCTCACGCAGGATGGGCGCCAGCCAGGCGAAGACGCTGAAGGACATCATGGCCTGAAGCACCATAAAGCCGGTCACCTGCCAGGCGACGGCCGAGCGCCAGACGTTGACGCCGCCGGCGGCGGCCTGGTGCCGTCCGTGCCGCTGGCTGAGGGCAAGGGGCAGGAACAGCAGGAGAACGACGCCGGCGGGCAGCGCCCAGAACCACAGCGCCGCCGTCCACTGGCCGGTTGCGCTGAACACCGGGTACGTGAAACCTGCGCCGAGCGCCGCGGACGCGCAGATCGCCGTGGTGTACAGGCCGCCCATCAGTCCCAGCCGGTGCGGGAAGTCGCGTTTCACCAGGCCGGGCAGCAGGACATTGCAGAGCGAAATCGCCGCGCCGCAGGCCGCCGTACCGAGCAGGAGGGCGGGCAGGTGGCCGGCGCCGGGCGCGTCCAGCGGCCGCAGCAGCAGACCCGCGGTCAGCACGGCCATCGCCCCTAGGAGCACCCGTTCGGCCCCGAACCGTCTGGCCAGCACGGGCGCGAGCGGGGCGAAGAGGCCCAGCAGCGTCACCGGTGCGGTGGTCAGTGCCACGACCGCCCAGCCCGGCAGGCCGGCGTCGACCCTCACCTCGGGGAGCACCGCCGCGAAACTGGAAAACACAGTGCGGAGGTTCAACCCGATCAGCACCAGGCACACCCCCAGATAGGCGAGTGACCGGCGGCTGCCCAGCACGGTGGGCTCCGCGGCGGGTACATCGTCGATCTCCGCGTCCACCAGGGTGTCCGCCTGCAGCGGCTGGCGGGCACGCGGGCCGGGCGCGTTCTTCGGTGCTGTCACGGTCCCATTCTGGCAGGCGGAGCGCGCAGCGCCGAAAGGATCCCCGTATTCTGGACGTGATGAGTGAAACCCCAGAATCCCCCGAAACGCCCGAGGGCCCCCGCCCGGTGACACCCGGCAGCCAGGCCTCTTTCGGCACCTACGGCGGCCGGCCGGTCAGCTTCGTGCGCCGCGGCACCCGGCTCCAGGGGCGCCGGCAGGCGGCCTGGGAGGAACACTCGGACCGGTGGGCGGTCGACGTGCCGCGGCACATCGCCAACACCTCCGTCCACCCCGACTACGTGTTCGACGCCGAGGCGGAGTTTGGCCGGAAGGCCCCGCTGATCGTGGAAATCGGCTCGGGCCTGGGCGACGCCGTCTGCCACGCCGCCGAGGAAAACCCGGACAAGGACTTCCTGGCCGTGGAGGTCTACACCCCCGGCCTGGCCAACACCCTCATCAAGATCAACAGCCGCGGGCTGACCAACGTCCGTGTGGTCGAAGCGAACGCCCCCGAGGTCCTCGCCACCATGCTGCCGCAGGGCTCCGTCACCGAACTCTGGGTGTTCTTCCCTGACCCGTGGCACAAGTCCCGGCACCACAAGCGCCGCCTCATCCAGCCGGCCTTCGCCGACCTCGCCGCCCGGGCGCTGCAACCCGGCGGCATCTGGCGGATCGCCACCGACTGGTCCAACTACGCTGTCCACGTCCGCGAGGTCCTGGCCAACTCGGTGGACTTCGAGAACCTCCATGAAGGCGAGCGCAGCGGCGATGACAGCCCGCTGACCCAGGTCTGGGAGTCCGGCGTCGAATCCGTGGTGGGCGGCGCCCCGGTCAAGGAAGGCCGGGCCCCGGTCAGCACCGAGCACACCGGGCCCAATGAGGGTGTGGACGGGACCGGGGGCTGGGCGCCCCGGTTCGACGGACGGATCCTGACAAGCTTCGAGGGCAAGGCCCACGAGGCCGGCCGGATGATCTTCGACCTCTGCTACCGGCGCCGCTGAGACCAGCCGACGGCCGGGCCGGCCGAGGCCAGGGCACACCCGGACAACAGCTGCTTCCAAGGTGCTGTTCCGCGGCGGATTCCCGTGGCACGATTACCGGATACGCACGGCGGACGAGGGCGCGCCGGCGAGAGCACAGCCAGAAAACGCGAGGGACCGACCATCAAAGAAGAACTTAAAGGCGCCGCGGACGTCGCCGAGGAAGTCACCAACTCCAAGCCGCTGGAATACGCGGCACGGGCAGGCTTCGCCGTCTCCGGCATCCTGCATTTCCTGATCGGACTTGTCGCGATCCGCCTCGCCATGGGCGGGCGGGGGCAGGCCGACGTCAGCGGCGCTGTGGCGGAACTCGCCAGGCAGCCGGGCGGCCCGCTGCTGTTGTGGAGCGCCTTCGTCGCCTGCGTGGCGCTTGCCCTCTGGCAGACCAGCGACGCCATTTTCGACTTCAGCCACCTGCCCACCAAAAAGAAGGTCGGCAAGAAACTCAAGGCCGCCCTGCAGGCCGTGGTCTACGCCGCCTTCGCCATCAGCCTGATCTCGGTGGCCCTGGGCACCCACGCCGACAACCGGCGCTCCACCAGCGACCTGACCGTGCAGCTGATGAAGGCGCCCGGCGGAATCCTGCTGCTCATCGTCATTGGAGCCGCCGTCGCCATCACCGGAGTGGTTTACGCCATCCGCGGTTTCCGGAAGTCGTTCCTCAAATACATCCGGCTGCCATCCAACCAGCAGGCGCGCACCGGGGTGACCGTCGCCGGCATCGCCGGCTACGCCGCCAAGGGTGTGGCACTGCTGCTGACCGGCCTGCTGATTATCATCGCGACAGTGAAGGCCAACCCCGCAGAATCAACCGGGCTCGACGGTGGCCTGAAGGCACTGCGCGACCAGCCGCTGGGCGTGTACATGCTGGCGGCCGTCGGCGCGGGCCTGATTTGCTACGGGATCTTCCTGGCCGTCCGGGCCCGGCTCGGCCGGATGTAGGCCCCCGCGCCCGGACCTACGGGCGCGGAACCGTAATCACTGCGACCGTCTGCTGCCGGCCGTCGCGCATCTCAAGGCTCGCGATGCTGGCCAGCTGCAGCGGGGTGGCCCCGGTGATGCGGACCTTGCCGCTGGGCGTTGCCGTCCACGCGCAGGCCCGGTCCTCACCGCCGTCCCGGCCCTTCACCCAGAGCGAGAGGGTCCCGTCCACCGGCATGCTCCTGCCTTCGACCGCCAGTTCGGTGCCCCACGTCTTCTTGACCAGGCCCACCGTGACCTGCAGGCCGTTGCCGGCCGCGATGGAGTAGCTGGCGTCCGGCTTGGGCTGCGGCGTGAGGAGTGGTCCGGCCAGGAACCCGAGCGCCAGGCACACTGCAGCCGCGGCCGCCACCGCCGCGGACCAGAGGACGCGTGCTTTCCTCCGACGGGCCGCGATCGCGGCGAGGAGTCCCCGGGGTACAGCGTCCGGTACGGTGCCAGCGAGTATCCCGGCCGGGGATGCCGACGCGGGGACGGCCCGGGCCGGCCCGGTGAGGGCGACGGCGTCGGCCACGGGGACCGCGTCCAGCAGCGCCGGAAGGCTGGCGAGTTCATCGAGCTCGCGGCGGCAGTCCCGGCAGCCGGCCAGGTGCTGTTCAAAGTCCGCGGCTTCGGCAGGCGGCAGCCCGCCGAGCAGGTAGGCGCCGAGTAACTGGTGGAGATCGGGCCCGCTCACTGTTGCACCCCCATTTCGTCGAGGATAGTCCGCAGGGCGCGGACAGCGTAGAAGGCGCGGGACTTCACGGTGCCGGCCGGGATGTTCAACTGTTCGGAGGCCTCCTGGACGGTGAAGCGGCGGTAGTGCAGGGCCACCAGGACATCCCGGTGCTCGGAGCTAAGACGCAGCAGGGCCTCCTCCATCAGGACCCTGTTGAGCAGTTCATCGACCCGTTCCACCGCCCCGGCGGGATCCGCCATATCCCGCTCCGCGGCCTCCCGCGGGCGGCGCTGCGCCCGGCGGTAGTTGTCGATCATGATGTTGCGGGCCGTCCGGAAGAGGTAACTGCGCAGGCTGCCGGTGATCTGCGGCGCCTGCTGCCAGACGCGGAGCACCGTTTCCTGCACGACGTCATCCGCCTGCTGCGGGTCGTGGCAGACGCCCAGCACGAACCGCCGCAAGGCGGGCCCGTGGTCACGGTAGATCGCGGCCACGACGTCTTCATCCAGCGGCATGCGACACCTCCGGGCTTAGTGCTGCTGCCCCACTAGGACGTACGTTCCGGCGAAAAAGTTCACAAAGCTTCTTTGAACCATTCTTCACCTGGCGCCGTCGTAACAGCTAGCCGGACTGCGAGATGGCCGGCACCGAGCCAAGGAGCCAATAATGACCAAGCACTTCGGCGCCACCCTGTCCGCCCTCGCACTCGCGGTGGCCGTTTCCGGCTGTGCTGGGGGCAGCGGGACCACGACGACGCCCCCGGCCGCCGCAACGACGCCTGCCACGTCGGCGGCAAGCACGCCGGCATCCACCTCCGCCACCGCAGGGTCCGGCACCCCGGCGTCGGCCGCGGTACTCAAGACCGCCTCCACCAGCGCCGGGAAGGTGGTGGTGGATGCCAAGGGTATGAGCGTCTACTTCTTCACCAAGGACACCAAGGACTCCGGCACCAGCGCCTGCACCGGACAGTGCATCGCCGCGTGGCCGCCGGTGCTCACCGACTCCGCCACCCCGGCGGTGGACGGCGTCTCCGGAAAGATCGGAACCATCGCCACGCCGGACGGCAAGAAGCAGGTCACCATCAACGGGATGCCGGTCTACTACTACGTCAAGGACCGTGCCCCCGGCGACGTCGCGGGCCAGGGCGTCGGCAACGTCTGGTACCTGGTGAACCCTGCCGGCGACATGATCACCGCCGGCGCCACCGGCGGGTACTAGGCCCCGGCAGCCTCCGGGCCGCCGTCGGATTCGTCCTCGAACTCGACGGCGGCCACCACTTCACGGGTCTCGGGGTGGATCATGTAGGCCTCGTCGTCATCCTCGAGCATCAGGAACTCGCCCTGGTCCGTGGTGAAGTGCCAGGCCAGGACCCGTTCGCCGTTGAGGTCGTAGTTCGGGTCGCCCATGGTGATCTTCAGCAGGGTCTGCCCCGCAACCTCGCAGAGTTCCCGGATGATCAGCTCGAATTCCGGCGCGCTGGCGAGCTCTTCCTCGGCCGCCTCCGCCTGGCGCTCGGCGAGGTTCGGGATCCGGGACACCCGCTCGTGGATGTGCCGGTCCAGTTCGTCCGCGTCCAGGACCAGGAGGTCCGGCTGGCTGCGAAGCCACGCGGCGTTGAGGGCCACAATGTCCTCGGTTTCCAGCAGGGGCTCGAATTCGTCGTCGAGCTGTTCCAGGAGCTGGACCCCCTCCGATACCGGCGGCGCACCGGCGTCGGCCTCCAGCAGGGAGTCCCCGTCCAGGTAGGCGTCGGCCTCGTCCTCGGAGAGCGAGTCGTAGGCGGCGGCGCTCCGGTTGAACAGGTCCAGGTGCGCGGTTGCCCCCATCGCCGCCAGCCCCTCACGGACGTAGGTGTCGATCTCTTCGCGTTCCGGCACGGTGAAGACGTACTGGGCGAATCCGCCGCCGAGGATCTGCGTCAGGTAGAAGTCCACGTAGTAGCTGCGCAGGGCGCTGGGGGCGATCTCCTCGGCGTCGAGCAGTTCGGCGTACATTGCGTTGACGACGTCGACGTTCGCATCCACCACGTCCACATTGCCGCCGGAGAGGCTCTCCCGGGTCAGGACCGGGGCGTTGCCGGTGGCGGTCGGGCTCGAGGTCAGGCTGGTGCTCATGGAATTCCTCACGGTGGTGGTGATTGCTGCTCCGGTCCTTTCCACGGTATGTCCCGCCGGTTCCGTACCGGCCCAGCGGGAGGTGAACGTCAGGCGAAGTTTCCGGGCCCCTCCTGGCTGGTTAAGATGGATCAGATGACCAACTTCTGAAAGTAGTGCGCACATGCCATCCCATCCGGACGAGAGTGCGGCACTGGCAATACAGACTCCCGCGATCAACGACCGCTCCCTCGCGGCCGGACTCGCCTACGCCATGGGGAGCCGGGTCTCCGGGATCTCCTTCGACGCCGCCACCGGGCTCATGCTCGGAAAGGTCCGCGGCGGCGCAGACGTGCCCTACTCGACGACGGCGAAGCTGGTCCGCAAAGGCGGCGGCTGGAGCTGCACGGTGGGGGTGTGCAGCTGCCCGGTCCGCAAGGACTGCAAGCACGTTGCCGCGCTGTTGTTTGCTGCCGAAGACAACCCCGCAACCCGTGTCCAGCTCCTCGCCCCGGCCGAATCCTCCCGGCTGTCCCGCCAGCCCTCGGCACTGGGGCTGACGGACTGGGAACAGGCCCTGGGCCCGCTGCTTGCCCGGCCGGGCAGCACCCCGACCGCCAGCGGTGTTCCCCTGGCGCTGCAGTTCGAGATCGAGGAACCGGCGCCGCACTTTTCCTACACCGGCCGCCGGGACCCGCTGCGCAGCGTCCGCCAGCTCAAGGCCCGGCCCGTCATCATGGGGGCCAAGGGCAAGTGGATCCGGGGGGACGTTTCGTGGAACACCCTCAGCTACCTCAACTACCGGCGCGAGTGCAATGAGGCCCACGTCGAGTGGATGCTGGAATTCCTCGCCTCGCACACCGCCGTCGCGAACCGCCAGCACGCCGGGACGGCCCCGTGGCTTGGGCTCAACACGTACGCCGGCAGGAACCTCTGGAGCCTGCTGGCCGAGGCCCGAAAGATCGGCGTGGCCCTGGTCCACGGCCGCGGCGACGAGCCCGTGCGGCTGGCGGACCAGCCGGCAGCCGTCGGGCTCAACCTGACCCGGTTCGGCGCCGGTGAGGCCGACGGCGGGCTGGCGCTCGCGCCCACCATCACGGTGGAGGGCACCGAGATTGATCCCGCGTCGGTGGGGACCATCGGCCGGCCGGCGCACGGCATCTTTTTGACCTCCGACGACGGCGCGCTGCCCGGCGTCGCCCCCGGCGAGTCCGCGATCACCCTCGCTCCCCTGGAGTCCGGCCTCAGCGAGGAACTGCTGACGTTCGTCACCGGCGGCACCACGCTGCACATCCCGGCCCGGGACGAAGGGCGCTTCCTCACGGGGTTCTACCCCAAGCTGAAGCAGAGCGCCCGGGTGACGGCCTCGGACGACTCGGTGGAGCTGCCCACCCTGGCCGTTCCCACCCTGTCCCTGCTGGCCAACTACGGCGCCGACCACCGGGTCCGGCTGCACTGGGAGTGGCATTACAAGGCCGGGACCCTGGTCACCGCCCAGCCTCTCTGGCGGCACCCCGGCGACCACGGCTACCGCGACGACACCGCCGAGGCGCGCATCCTGGAGACCGTCGGGCAGCCCTGGGACGTGGTGCCGAAACTCGGGGAGTCGGCCACCGGCGGCTGGGGCACGCCGCGGCTTGCGGCGTCGGCGGAACTCAGCGGCCTGGACACCCTGGCCTTCACGGAGGAGGTCCTGCCCGCGCTGCGCGAACTGGCGGACGTGTCCGTGGACACGGCCGGGGAGATCGCCGACTACCGCGAGGCCGAGGAAGCCCCCGTGGTGTCCATCTCCACCAAGGCCACCGACCAGCGGGACTGGTTCGACTTGGGGATCCAGATCTCGCTCGAGGGCCAGCCGGTGTCCTTCGCCGCCGTCTTCTCCGCCCTCGCCGCGGGCCAGACGAAGATGCTGCTGCCCAGCGGCGCTTATTTCTCCCTGGACCTGCCCGAACTGCACCAGCTCCGAGCGCTCATCGAGGAAGCCCGGGAGCTGCAGGACAACAAGGATGCGCCGCTGCAGATCAGCCGGTTCCAGGCCGGCCTCTGGGACGAACTGGCGCAGCTGGGGATCGTTGACGAACAGGCAGCCGCCTGGCGCGAGGCCGTCGGCGGCCTGCTGGAAGGTGGCGTCAAAGGACTTCCCCTTCCGGACACGCTCGACGCCGAGCTGCGCCCCTACCAGCTGGAGGGCTTCAACTGGCTCAGTTTCCTCTACCGCCACGGACTGGGCGGGGTGCTGGCCGATGACATGGGCCTGGGCAAGACCGTGCAGGCGCTGGCGCTGATCTGCGCCGCCAAGGTCACCGCCGCGGAAGCCACCGACGCCGAGGCATCGGACAACGCCGCGGGTGCCGGGGCGCCCGCCGGCGCCCCCTTCCTGGTGGTGGCGCCCACCAGCGTGGTGGGCAACTGGCAGGCCGAAACCGCCCGGTTCGCGCCGGGACTCACGGTCCGGGCCATCAGCGAGACCTTCGCTAAGAGCGGGTCGGTTCCCGCCGAGGCGATGGCCGGGGCCGACATCGTGATCACGTCCTACGCCCTCTTCCGGATCGACTACGAGGCCTACGCCGCGCAGCAGTGGGCCGGCCTGGTGCTGGACGAGGCGCAGTTCGTCAAGAACCACCAGTCCAAGGCATACCAGTGCGCGCGGAAGCTCCCCGCCAGCTTCAAGCTGGCCATCACCGGCACGCCGCTGGAGAACAACCTGATGGAGTTCTGGGCGCTGACCTCGATCGTGGCGCCCGGGCTGTTTTCCAGCCCGAAGCGCTTCGCCGAGTACTACCAGAAGCCCGTGGAGAAGAACGGCGACAAGGCGCAGCTGGACAAGCTCCGGCGCCGGGTCCGGCCGCTGATGATGCGCCGCACCAAGGAGCAGGTCATCCACGACCTGCCGCCCAAGCAGGAGCAGATCCTCGAGGTGGTCCTGAACCCGCGGCACCAGAAGGTCTACCAGACGCACCTGCAGCGCGAGCGGCAGAAGATCCTGGGCCTCATTGAGGACGTGAACAAAAACCGCTTCACGATCTTCCAGTCCCTGACCTTGCTGCGCCAGCTCAGCCTGGACCCGTCGCTGATCGATCCTTCGCTCTCCGGGGTGCGCTCGAGCAAGCTCGACGTTTTGTTCGAACAGTTGGAGGATCTGGTGGCGGAGGGGCACCGGGCCCTGATCTTCAGCCAGTTCACCGGTTTCCTCGGCAAGGTCCGTGAGCGCCTCGTCGAGGAGGACATCGAGTTCTGCTACCTCGACGGCGGCACCCGCAACCGTACGGACGTCGTCAACGAGTTCAAGAACGGCGCTGCCCCGGTCTTCCTCATCAGCCTCAAAGCCGGCGGCTTTGGCCTGAACCTGACCGAAGCCGACTACGTGTTCCTGCTGGACCCATGGTGGAACCCGGCCTCGGAGGCGCAGGCGGTGGACCGGACGCACCGGATCGGCCAGGCCCGCAACGTGATGGTCTACCGGCTGGTGGCAAAGGACACCATCGAGGAAAAAGTCATGGCGCTCAAGGCCAAGAAGTCCCAGCTGTTCGCGGACGTGATGGAAGGCGATGCCCTCTCGGGCGGGGCCCTAACGGCGGAGGACCTGGCCGGGCTGTTCACCGACTGACGGCCCGCGCCGGAATTCTTCCGGCGGCGCTCCACAACCGGTTCAGGCGTTGACTTATGCGGCGGCCGGGGCCACCAGGGGCGGGAGCGCCAGGTTCGTGCGCAGCCAGCGGCCCAGCGCCTTGCCCTTGCCCGTCCACCAGCTGTCCTCGTCCGTGCTGTGGTGCCAGCGGAAGATCACGGCCACCAGGACAAAAACGCCTCCGGCCACCTGTTCCCAGGCGCCGGATGCGGCGTAGACCAGCACGGCCACGCCCATGCTGACGGCGGCCGGCAGCGCCAGGGTCCGGAACACCGTGTTGGCGACGTACCGGCGGCGCGAACGCGGCACGGACACGGCCCGCACCAGGTCCGAGCCCATGCAGGCGACCACCACGACGTGACCGAACGTGAGCAGCAGCAGCCCCGGAAGCGAGTTCCCGAAGAAGGCGACGGCCTGCAGCCCGGTGTTCATGGCCGGCCCGGGATCTCTGCGGCCACGTGTGCCGTTATGGCTGGAATGGAAGTGAACATGTGCTGCCCCCCGACAGTTTGTTCCCAGGCATCTCCGGGCTGAGACGTTGTGACTGAGACCGTCGAGACTGAGACCTTGGTACCGGCGGCCAGCTGGCTGCCAAGTCAATTCAACCGGCAGCGCGGGAGGGAAGTCACGACCCTCCAGTACCCGACTATGGCCCAAACGCCACGTGACTTTGCGCCCGTGTACTCAGTCCGGCACGGCCCGCTACTTGTCCAGCGCTCCCGGGCGCCACACCACGAGGGCCTGCGACCGGGCCCGGGGGCGCTGGCCGCGGGCCAGGCTGACGACATCGCCCGCGGTTCCGGCGGCGAAGATCCGGGAATCGAGGGACCGGGGCCGCCGACCGAGCTCGTCGGTCAGCTCGGCGACGCGGCGCTGCAGGGCGTCGACCTGGTTCTCGAGCTGCAGGATCCGTTTGATCCCCTCCAGCGAGACACCCTCGTGCGAGAGCCGCTGCACCTCGCGGAGCATGTTTACATCGCGCTGCGAGTACCGGCGGGACTTACCCGGGGCCCGGCTGGGCGAGACGATGCCGAGGCGGTCATACTGGCGCAGCGTCTGCGGATGCATGTCCGCCAGTTCCGCGGCGACGGAGATGACGAAGATCGGCTGGTCGAACTCGATGTCCATGCCAGGACTCCTACAACCGGGCCCTGGCTGCCAGGCCGGCCCGGACGTCCTCGCCGGCGGTGGCCGCCGCGAAGGCCTTCACGGCCTCTTCGGCGTCCTTGTTCAGCTTTTTCGGCACAGCGACGTCGATGGTGACCAGCAGGTCCCCGGTGGCTTTGGTGTGCTTGACGCCGCGGCCCTTGACCCGCAGGGTCCGCCCGGCGGGGGTCCCGGCCGGGACACGGACCCGGACCTTGTCCCCGTCAATGGTCGGAACCTCAATGTCGGCACCGAGGGCCGCTTCGGCGAAAGTGACCGGGACGTGGATGCGCAGGTTGTCGCCGTCGCGGGTGTAGAAGTCGTGGGGCTTTACGGACACGGTGACCATGAGGTCGCCGTTACCTGCCGGGCCGTACTGGCCCTTGCCGCGGACACGGACCTTCTGGCCGTCCTTGATGCCGGCCGGAATCCGCACGTCGATGATTTCGCCGTCCGGTTCGCGCAGGCCGATGGTGGTCCCGCGGATGGACCCGGCGAAGGAGATGCTGGTCGACGCGGTGCGGTCTGCGCCCTTCTGCGGGCCGCGCTGGAACGATTGTCCGCCGCCGCCATAGCCGCCGCCACCAAACAGGTCGGCGAACTCGGGCGGAATGCCGCCGGCGGTGCTGTAGCTGCCGGAGTGGCGTCCGCCGCCGCCGGTGAAGAGGCCGCCGAAGAGGTCCTCGAAGCCGCCACCAGCCGCCGCGCCGGGAGCGCCGGGGGCGAAGCGTGCGCCGCCACCCATGGCACGGATGGCGTCGTACTGCTGGCGTTCATCGGCATCGGAAAGCACAGAATAGGCCTCGGAGATGTCCTTGAACTTCTTCTCCGACGCGGTGTCCCCGGCGTTGGTGTCCGGGTGGTGTTGCCGCGCCAGCTTCCGGTAGGCCTTCTTGATGTCGGCGTCGGAAGCGTCCTTGGCGACACCAAGGATCTTGTAAAAGTCCTTGTCCACCCAGTCCTGGCTAGCCAATGGCGTTTCCTTTCAAAAAAAGCGTTAAGGCGAGATTACCGCTGTTCGCCGTAGCGGATGAGGGGGCCCGGGAGTGGCTTCGGGCCTGCCGGAGCGTGGCGGCTGTGGTCCGCAGGACCATAGCCGCCACGCGTAGGGGCGGGGCCCCCTCATCCGCGAAGGCGAAGGTGACTACGCCGGAACAGACACGATCACTTGGGCGGCGCGCAGGACCCGTTCGCCGGACTTGTAGCCCGAGCGCAGGACCTGGCTGACCGTGTCGGTTTCGACGTCGGCGCCGGGCTGCTGGATGAGGGCCTCGTGGATCGTGGGGTCGAACTCCACTCCGGTCTCATCAATGCGCACCAGACCGTAGGTCTTCAGCGCATTCTCCAGCTTGGCGGCAATCGCCGCGAAGGGGCCGTCGGCGAGGTCGCCGTGCTGCCGGGCGGCGTCGACGTCGTCCAGCACCGGAAGCAGGGCGTTCAGGACGCCGATGACGGCCATCTCCCCTGCCACCGCGCGGTCACGCTCGACGCGCTTGCGGTAGTTGACGTACTCGGCCTGCAGGCGGCGGAGGTCGTTCTTCAGTTCCTCCGCCTCCCCGGCTCCCACGCCCTGCGCCACCGAATCGGCGGCCGGGACGTCCACGCTGTTGAGGATGTCCTCGGCCTGGGACAGTGCGTCCCCGGACTCGGCTTCCCCGGCAGCGGCACGTTCCTGGTCGGGATGGCGGGCCTCGCCGGTCTTCGGATCAACCTTGCGGTTGTCGTGGATCACCGGCTTCTGGCTCTCGTCCCGGTTGTCGCGGCGGTCCCCGGAAGCGCCGTGCTCTTCTTCGTTACCGTGGTGCGGCATGGTTACTTCTTCTCGTCTTCGTCAACGATCTCGGCGTCAACGATGTCTTCGTCCGCGGCGGCCTGCTCGCCGGCCGGGGCACCCTGTGCGCCTTCGGCGCCGTCGGGGGAACCGGGCTGCGCGTAGATGGCCTCGCCGAGCTTGGTCTGGGAAGCCTGAAGCTTCTCAAACGCGGTCTTGACGACGGCGTCGTCCGTGCCTTCGAGGGCTGCCTTGAGGGCGTCGACGTCGGCCTGGACCTCGGTCTTGACCTCTTCGGGCAGCTTGTCGGCATTGTCGGCGATCAGCTTGTCCACGGAGTAGGCGAGCTGCTCTGCCGAGTTGCGCGTGTCGGTCGCCTCGCGGCGGGCCTTATCCTCGGCAGCGTGCTCCTCGGCGTCACGGACCATCCGGTCGATGTCTTCCTTGGAGAGGCTGGAGCCGCCGGTGATGGTCATCGACTGTTCCTTGCCGGTGCCCTTGTCCTTCGCGGAGACGTGCACAATGCCGTTGGCGTCGATGTCGAAGGTGACCTCGACCTGCGGGACGCCGCGCGGGGCCGGAGCGATGCCGGTCAGCTCGAACGTGCCCAGCGGCTTGTTGTCGCGGGTGAACTCACGCTCGCCCTGGAAGACCTGGATCGCCACGGAGGGCTGGTTGTCGTCAGCGGTGGTGAAGGTTTCGCTGCGCTTGGTCGGGATGGCCGTGTTGCGCTCGATCAGGTGCGTCATAACACCGCCCTTGGTTTCGATGCCCAGGGACAGCGGGGTGACGTCGATCAGCAGCACGTCCTTGCGCTCGCCCTTGAGGACACCGGCCTGCAGGGCGGCGCCGACGGCGACGACCTCATCCGGGTTGACGCCCTTGTTCGGCTCCTTGCCGCCGGCGAGTTCCTTGACCAGCTCGGAGACAGCGGGCATACGGGTGGAGCCGCCGACGAGCACAATGTGGTCGATGTCGGAGAGCTTGATGCCGGCTTCCTTGATGACGTCGTGGAACGGCTTCTTGGTGCGCTCCAGCAGGTCCTTGGTCAGGTCCTGGAACTTGGCGCGGGTCAGCTGCTCGTCCAGGTGCACCGGACCGTCAGGGGTGACGGAGAGGTACTGGAGCGAGACGTTGGTGCTGGAGGAGGAGGACAGTTCCTTCTTGGCCTGCTCAGCGGCTTCGCGGAGGCGCTGCAGGGCGATCTTGTCCTTGGACAGGTCGATGCCCTTGACCTTGAGCTGGTTCAGCAGGTAATCCACAACGCGCTGGTCCCAGTCGTCGCCGCCGAGGCGGTTGTCACCGGCGGTGGCGCGGACCTGGATGGTGGAGAAGTCGTCCTCGTCCTTGCCAACCTCGAGGAGCGAGACGTCGAAGGTTCCGCCGCCGAGGTCGAAGACCAGGATGAGCTCGTCTTCCTTGCCCTTGTCCAGGCCGTAGGCGAGGGCGGCCGCGGTGGGCTCGTTGACGATGCGCAGGACCTTGAGGCCCGCGATTTCGCCGGCTTCCTTCGTGGCCTGGCGCTCGGCGTCGTTGAAGTACGCGGGAACGGTGATCACGGCGTCCGTGACCTTTTCGCCGAGGTAGGACTCGGCGTCGTTCTTCAGCTTCATCAGGATGCGCGCGGAGATTTCCTGCGCGGTGTACTTCTTGTCATCGATCGCGACGTTCCAGTCGGTGCCCATGTGGCGCTTGACGGACGCGATGGTGCGGTCGATGTTGTTGACGGCCTGGCGCTTGGCGATCTCGCCGACCAGGACCTCGCCGGACTTGGAGAAGGCAACAACCGACGGCGTGGTGCGGCCACCCTCGGCGTTGGCAATAACGGTGGGCTCGCCACCTTCGAGAACGGAGACGACGGAGTTGGTGGTTCCGAGGTCAATACCTACTGCACGTGACATGTGGTGCTTCCTTCTTTCCGTGGAAACTTGCTGCCCCGACCACCGGGCGGCGGCCCGCTCCCAGGCATTAGCCGGGGGTCGGGCCCGTCGACGACGGGGCGCGCCCACCTATTGAGCGCTCTGCACTCAACTTTACTCAGCCGGAAATAGATGTCAATCCAAAGTTGAGTCGCCCTCGCTCAACTTTGTCGCCGACAAACCTCGCGCTCCCGCGGGCAGGCCCGGACCCGCGGCATTTCGTGGTTCTTGGCACGGCACAACAACCCCGGAGGGGATTTCGCTGTGCGTGAACGGTGCCTGGTTAGCGGTGCCGGACCTTACTGGCCGTCGCGGCCCGCATCGCGGGCCTCGTCTGCCCGTGCGGCGCCATCGCGCGCGTCGCCGTCGCGAGTGTCGCCACCGAGCCGTCCCGAGCGGCGGGGACCGGTGGCCCCGGCCGCGCCGTAGTCGCCCTCGGGGTAGTCCCCCTCCTCGACGACGGGGGCCTCCGGGGTGTCGACACCGGCCGCGCCGTAGTCACCCTCGGGGTAGTCCCCCTCTTCAGTTCCCACCGTGGTGCCGGGCGCGACGCCCGCCCTGCCGTAGTCGCCTTCCGGATACTCGCCCTCGGGCGCCCCGGCCGGGTTCTCCCCCGCGACACCCGCCAGCCCGTAGTCGCCCTCGACGTACTGGCCGGCGTCGCCTTCGGCTGCCGCTTCGTCGGCGGAGGCCGGTACCGGGGTGGCCTGGTGCTTCTTCTCTGCCGGCGTTTGATCAAACCCACTGTTGTCAGACATGTTTGGATCCCTCCTGCAAGCCTCGGGCGCCCGCTCGGGCGCAGTCGCAGTCTATCGAGCGCCGCCGGGAGGCAACAGGGGGCCGGAGCGGGTTTACGACCGGAAAAGGCAGCCGCCGCCACCGCGGCCCGGTGGGGGGACCAGGGGCAGTGACGGCGGCTGCGGTCAGGGGCGCGGCCTACCGGATTCCCGCCTCCGCGGATTCCGGTTCCGCCTCGGCCGGCAGCGTCCGGGCTGCGGCGTCGGCCTCGGGCCGGCCCGGCTTCCCGGGCCACCAGATCCGCGGACCGATGTCGTAGGCCAGGGCGGGGACCAGTAGCGAACGGACCAGCACGGTATCCAGGAGCACACCGAAGGCAACGATGAAGGCCAGCTGCACCAGGAACATGATCGGTATAACGCCCAGGGCCGCGAAGGTGGCCGCGAGCACCACTCCGGCCGAGGTGATCACGCCGCCGGTGACGCCCAGCCCGCGCAGGATACCGGCCCGGGTCCCGTGTTTGAGGGACTCCTCCCGGACCCGGCTCATCAGGAAGATGTTGTAGTCCACTCCGAGGGCCACCAGGAAGACGAAGCCGAAGAGCGGAACCGTCGCATCCGCCCCCGGGAAGCCCAGGATGTGGTTGAACACCACGGCCGAGACGCCCATCGCGGCGCCATAAGACAGCACCACCGAGGCAACCAGCAGGACCGGCGCCAGGATGGACCGGAGCAGCAGCATAAGGATGACGAGGATGACCGCGAGGACCACGGGAATGATGGTGACGAGGTCGCGCTGGGCCGTGGTGTTGGTATCCAGGGCCGTGGCCGTCACACCGCCCACCAGCGCGCCGTCGTCGGCCTGCTTGAGGTCCTGGCGGAGCTTGACCACAACGTCTTCGGCCTCGTTGGAGTCGGCGGCGAAGTCCAGGGTGGCGTTAATGAGCACCCTGCCGTCCCGCACCGCGGGCTCGGTGGGAGCTGCGGGCGAGCCGGGCGCGCCCCGGGCCGGGACGATTGGCACGTTGCCCTCGGCTAGCAGGTAGGCATCGCCGACGCCGGCGGTCGCCTTGGTCTTGGCCAGCACCTCCTGGGCTTTGGCGGTATCCGCGACGATGACGGCGGGGCTGCCGGATCCGGCGTCGAAGTGCCGGGCCAGCGCCTTCTGGCCGTCGACGGCATTGGAGGCCGCGAGGATGACGTCGGTTTGCGGCACCCCGTTGGCCTTGAGCTGGAGCACGCCGGCCGAGGCCACCAGAAGCAGCAGCACCGACGTGATCCAGACCGTGCGGGGCCGGCGCGAGACCAGGGAACCGGTGGCACGCCACAGGCCGTTCTGCCCTTCGAGGCCCGTGACGAGTTCGGGTTCGCGCTCCGTCGCCGGGAGCAACTTGGGCCGGAAGGGCCAGAAAGCTGCCCGGCCCAGGAGCGCCATCATCGCGGGAAGCAGGGTCAGTGCCGCGAAGAGCGAGCACAGGATGCCGGCGGCTGCGACCGGGCCGAGGGCCCTGTTCGAGTTGAGATCGGAGAAGAGCAGGCAGAGCAGGGCGATGATGACGGTGGCGCCGGAAGCCAGGATGGGTTCCCAGGCGGCTTTCCACGCGGTGAGGGCGGCCGCGGTGCGGTTGGTGGTGTGCGTCAGCGCCTCCCTGAAGCGGGCCACGTAGAGCAGGGCGTAGTCCGTGGCCGCGCCGATGACCAGGATGGAGAGGATGCCCTGGCTTTGGCCGTTGAGCTGGATCCAGCCCAGTTTCGCCATTCCGAAGACCAGGAGGATGGCCGCGCAGAGTGCGAAGACCGAGGTGAACAGCACGGCAACCGGCAACAGCAGCGAGCGGTACACCACCAGGAGGATCAGGAAGACTGCGCCGAGGGCGACCAGCAGCAGGATGCCGTCGATGCCGGCGAATGCGCCGACCAGGTCCGCGGTGAGCCCGGCCGGTCCGGTCACATAGGTGCGCATCCCGTCCGGAGCGGAGGCCGAGACTTCGTCGCGCAGCTCCTTGATGACGGCCTTGACCTCGTCGGAAGAGGCGACCGGAACCACGAACTGCACCGCTTTCGAGTCCTCCGAAGGGATCGGACCGATCACTGCACTGCCGACCTTCAGGGCCTCGAGTTTGGTCTTGAGGGCCGCCGCCTCGCCGAGCTGGGCTCGCGTGAAGGCGGAATCGCCTTCGATCACAATGACCGCGGGAATCTCCCTGGAGTCGCGGAACTTGGCCTGCCAGTCCTGCGCCGCGGTGGCCTCGGCGCCTGCCGGCAGGAATGAGGCCTGATCGTTGGAGGACACTTCGCTGAGCCGGCCAAAGGTGGGGCCGCCGATCCCCGCGATGGCAAGCCACGCGAAAACCAGGACGGCAGGAACCAGCCACCGTAGCCAGAAGGGGACACGGGTTGAGGCAGGCCGGTTGCGATTCATAGCGTCCTTCTCGGAGTGGCGTAACGGAGTACGATTAGTAAATCATAGATTATCTCCATCATAGATATAAGTGTCAGTCTAGAGAAAATGGGGATGAAAAACTGCCGCGGCCGCCGGACAGCCCGGAGGGCGTGCTGGAGTAAACTCCGGAGGGCGCAAAGCGCTCAGGATGTGGCAGGACGAATCAGAGAGGGTGCAGTGTCAACTGAACGGTCAAGCGGACAGCCAAGCGAACAGCCGGTGGGCGCCGACGCCGGCCCTCCGCCGCTGGTCCGGCTGCTTCAGGACTTCAGCCTTGAGGCCAACCGGTACGCTGACGCGGCGGGCAGCCGGAATGACATGCACCGTACGGACCTGAACGCCCTTGCCGTCATCATGGAACACACCGCGAAGAACCAGGTGGTCACACCGGGCGTGCTGCGCAGGGAACTCCACCTCAGCTCCCCGGCCACCACGGCGCTGATCGACCGGCTGGACAAGTCCGGGCACGTGATGAGGGAACGGCAGGGCCCTGACCGCCGGCAGGTGCAGCTCCGGATGACGCCGAAAGCCTACCGCGACGGCGGCGCCATGTTCCTTCCGCTCGCCCGGCATATGGGGGCGGCCATGGCCGGGTTCACACCGGCTGAACTGGAGACCGCCACCCGATTCATCACCGCAATGATCGACGCCACGGTCAAAGCCGGGCAAGAAGCCGCCGCTCCCCCGGCCGGCCCGCCGCAGGCACCGCCCAGCCGGGACTGAACCGCAACAAGTACCTGCCGGTTCGGTCCGTCCCGGCCGCGGCAGGCGTAGCGTTCCCTTATGAGCGCCCAGCAGCCCGACGACGTCTACACCCACGGCCACCACGAGTCGGTGGTCCGTGCCCATGCGGCCCGGACCGCGGAGAACTCCGCGGCCTTCGTCCTCCCCTACCTCGCACCCGGGGTGTCAGTGCTCGACGTCGGCTGCGGGCCGGGCAGCATCACCTGCGACTTCGCCGTGCTCGTCGCCCCCGGCGAGGTCACCGGACTGGACCGCTCCCCGGAGGTCATCGCCCATGCTGCCGCCCTGGCCGGGGAGCGCGGGGTGCCGAACGTGAGCTTCGTTGCCGGGGACCTCTACCGGCTTGATTTCCCGGCGGAGACGTTCGACGTCGTCCATGCGCACCAGGTCCTCCAGCACCTCACCGATCCGATCGCTGCCCTCCGGGAGATGCGCCGGGTCGCGAAGGCGGGCGGGATCGTGGCCGCCCGCGACGCCGACTTCCACGGAATGAGCTGGTACCCGGCACTCCCGGAGCTGGACGAGTGGATGGAGCTGTACCAGAACATCGCCCGCCGGAACGGCGCCGAGCCCGATGCCGGCCGGCGCCTGGTGTCCTGGGCGCAGGCCGCCGGGTTCACCGACGTCGCACCCACCAGCAGCAACTGGCTTTACGCCACGGGCCAGCAGCGGCGGTGGCAGGCACGGGTCTGGGGTGAACGGGTGCTTCATTCGGCTTTTGCCGAGCAGGCGCTCGAGTACGGCTTCGCCACCGCCGCGGACCTGGCCCGGATCTCCGCGGGCTGGCACCGCTGGGGCTCCACTGACGACGGCTGGTTCCTGATCCCCAACGGCGAGATCATCGCCCGCGCCTGAGCCGGACGCCGTAGCCGCAGTGGCAGCCGCCAAGCCATTCCCTGCTGCCCGATCTGGCGCTAGGGTGCACTCAAAGCCCCTATCGATAAGGAAAAAGCATGCGCAAAGTGACGGCCGGCCTGTTCAGCTCCGTGGACGGCGTGGTGGAGGACCCGTTCCTGTGGCAGTTCGACAGCTTCGACGAGGAGCTGGGTGCGGGGATGGGCGAGATGATGGGCCGGATCGATACCGGGCTCCTGGGCCGCGTGGGCTACCAGCAGTGGGCGGAATACTGGCCCAACGCCGAAGCCGACGCCGATTTCGGCGGGTTCATCAACCCGCTGCCGAAATTCGTGGCGTCCCGGACGCTGACGGGTGACCTGGAGTGGAAGAACTCCCGGCTGATCGAAGGCCCGCTGGAAGACTTCGTCGCGGACCTGAAGAGGGGCGACGGCGGCGACATCGGCGTCTTCAGCAGCATCTCGCTGGTCCGCCAGCTGCTGTTCGCCGGCCTGCTGGACAGCCTTATGCTGATCGTCCACCCCGTGGTCGCCGGCAGCGGGCGGCGGCTGTTCAACGACGGCGATCCTTTGACCCGGCTCGAACTGCAGTCCTCCCAGCAGACCAGCAAGGGCAACATGATCCTGGACTACGCCCTCCGCAAGGACTGACCGCCGGCCCGGACGCGTCATCATGCGGAGTGGGCCGGGCCGGAACCGTAAACTTTTCAGGTGCAACTCTCCCTATGGCTGGCGCTGGCCGGCGCCGGCGTCCTGATCAGTTTTACTCCCGGCGCGGGTGCCATCAACACCATGAGCAACTCCCTGAACTCTGGCTTCCGCCGGTCCATCTGGGGCATCCTCGGCCAGCAGGCCGCGCTGGTGGTGCACATCCTGATCGTTGCCCTCGGCGTCGGTGTGCTGGTGGCGAGCTCGCCGGTGGCGTTCAACATCATCCGCTACGCCGGGGCCGCCTACCTCGTCTACCTGGGCATCCAGCAGTTCCGGCACAAACCGGACCTGGACCAGGAAAAGGCCGCGGCGCTGCGCAACGAACCGGCGCTGTCCATGTTCCGCCGCGGGCTGTGGGTGAACCTGCTCAACCCGAAGGCGATCGTTTTCTTCCTCGCCTTTATGCCGCAGTTCATCCGCCCGGACCAGCCGCTCGTGCCGCAGTACCTGGTGCTATCCGGCACCGTGATCGTCATCGACATCCTGGTCATGTGGTTCTTCTTCGCCGCGGCCGCAACGACGTTCCAGCGCTTCACCCACGATGCCCGCGGGCAGCGGATCCTCAACCGGACCTTCGGCGTCCTGTTCGTCGCCGTCGGCGTCCTGCTGGCCCTCATCCACTAGCGCGCCCGACGGGCCCTGCTAGCCGCCCGCCCGCAGAGCCGGGAGCAGAGATTTAACCGTGTCGGAAGAGATCGCGAAGCCGATCCCGTTCGCGGCGGTCTGTGAGGTGGACATGGCCACCATGGTGTTGATGCCGATCACCCGGCCGCCGGCGTCGAGGAGGGGGCCGCCCGAGTCCCCGGAACTGATCGACGCGTCGGTCTGCAGCAAGTTGGCCAGCCGCGAATTCCGCCCGAAGCCCGACTCGGCTGTGGTGCTCCGGCCGGTGGCCGAAATGATCCCCGTGGTCACGCTGGGCCCGCCCGCCAGCCCGAGGGCGTAGCCGATGGCGACCACCGCGTCGCCCGGCGCCACGGACGCGGAGTCGCCAAGTTCCAGCATGGGCAGCTCCGCCGCGCCGGCAACCTGCAGCAGGGCGAGGTCGTGGTCACTGTCCACGCTGACGATCCGGGCGGTGTGACTGGTGGCGTCATGGAAGGTCACCGTCAGGGTCGAGGCCCCGTTGACCACGTGGGCATTCGTCAGGATCTCCCCCGCGGCGCTGATCACCACGCCGGTTCCTTCCGAGGTCAGCCGGCTGCCCCCGCCGGGGTCCAGGAACGGATTGGCCTGGGTGGCGCCGGCTTTCACGGCGACGACGGCGGGCAGCGACGCCGCCAGCAGCCCCTTGATGTCTGCGGGGTGGTCTGACACGCCGCCGCCGGGCGCGACGTACTGCCTGACTACCGTTTGGGTACCCCAGCCGCTGGACCGCGCCACCAGCAGCGCCGAACCTGCGCCCGCCAGCGCGGCGACCAGGACCACACCCAGCAGCTGCAGGACGCCGAGCGAAAACCGGCCCGCCCGGCCGTGGGGAGTATTCGCGGGCGGCGCTCCGGCGGCGGGAGGCTCGGGTTGCGGTTCCCCGCCCGGGGCCGGCGCCGGCTCCGGGTCATCACCTGACCCGTAGGGCGCATCCCCGTCGGCGCCTCCGAAGGCGGCCGGCGGAAGGGCCACCGGCTCCGGATCCGTCATGGCTTCAGTCTGCGGCCGGCGCCGTCGGCAGTCCAGAGCCGAACGGCCCGCGGGAGCCCGGCGGCCCGGGCCGAAATCACCCCCCTCGCACGCTGACAAGCCCGAGAATCCATGTGACAAGACTTGTAATACCACCGGACGCCCCGGCTAGCCAAGACGCCTCCGGATCCGCCATGCTTAGTCATGACCTCAATGTCGAGCCAGTACCGGATCATCACGGTCTGCACCGGAAACATCTGCCGGTCCCCGATGGCCGAACTGATGCTCGCAGAGGCTGCGGCCGCGGCGCAGCTCACCGGGGTCGACGTCGATTCGGCCGGGATCACGGCGTATGAGGCGGGCCGCCCGATCGACCCGAGGGCCGCGCGGAAACTCGCGGCGAACAACATCGCCTCCGAGCAGCACATAGCACGCGAGTGGCGCAACGAATGGTTCCAGTCCCGGGACCTGATCCTGGCCCTGGATGTGGACCACTACGGCTGGCTCCGGCAGGCGGCCCCGGACCAGGCGGCGCTGGCGAAGATTCGGATGCTGCGCAGTTTCGACCCCGCCGCGGCCGGGAAAGACCCGTTGGACCAGGGCATCGAGGACCCCTGGTACGGCGGACACACCGATTTCGACACCACCTGGGACCTGATCCGGGCCGCGGTCCCCGGCATCCTGGCCCATGTCCAGGCCGCCCGGCAGGACGCAGGGCAGCGGGTACGCTCTATTTCATGAGCCAAGCACCCGTCATCATCGCCATCGACGGGCGCTCCGGCGCAGGAAAAACCACGTTGGCCATCGAGCTCGCTGCGCGCCTCCGCGAGCATCACAAGGTTTCCCTCTTCCACCTCGAGGACATCTACCCCGGCTGGAACGGCCTGTCCGCCGGCGTCGACCGCTACATCGCCACCGTGCTCACCCCGCTGCGCCGCGGTGAAACCGCCCGCTGGGTCAGCTGGGACTGGGACCGGCACTACGACGGCGAGACCCGCCTCACCCAGCCTGCCGAGATCGTTCTGGTCGAGGGGGTGGGTGCCGCGTCCGCGGGCGCCGCCCCGTTCCTCGACGCCGTCATCTGGGCCGACTCCCCCGACGGGGAACGGCGTACCCGCGCCCTGGCCCGGGACGGTGCGACCTATGAGCCGTACTGGGATCAGTGGGCCGGCCAGGAAGACCAGTGGCTGGCACTGGACGATGTCCCCGCCCGTGCCGACGTGCATGTGCTCAACCGCGCCGACGGCGCAGCTCCGGCCGAGGTGCTCCAGGCCCTGCAGTACCTGCCCTCCCTGGCGGGGGTGCTGGTGCCCGAATTGTCCACCCGCCGCGGGCTGCAGCTCCGGGCCGAGCGGATCGAGGCGACGCCGGACGCCGCCCTGCTGTTCACCAAGCTCTACGGCAAATCCCCGAACGCGGTCTGGCTGGACTCCTCGCTCCCCGGAGCCGGCGAACGCAACCGCTTCAGCATCCTGGCGGACGACGGCGGCAGTTACGGCCAGTCGGTCCGGCACAGTTCCGGCCGGACCCGGGTGAGCGTTGGGAGTACCACCGTCCACACCGAAGGCGGGTTCTTCCGGTGGCTCGACGGGGTCTGGGGCCGCCGCGCGCTGCGGGCCCCGGAAGGCTACCCCTGCGAGTTCACCCTCGGCTGGCTCGGCTACCTCGGCTACGAACTCAAGCGCGAGACCGGCGGCAGCGACGTCGCCTCCCCCACCCCGGATGCCTGCCTGATCTTCGCCGGCTGCGCCGTCGTCCTGGACCACCGGGAACGCACGGTGTGGCTGCTGGCCCTCGACACCCCAGACGCCGGGGACTGGCTGGCCGCGACACGGACCGCCGTCACGGCGTCGGGCGCGGCCGCCGCACAGGATACCGGGCAGGACCCCGGCGCCTCTGACGTCGGCGCCCCCGACCCCGGCACCCATGCCGTCCACGCCCCCGCCTTCCATGCCAGGAACCGTGAAGCCGCCTACAAGGACAAAATCGCCGCGGCCCAGCACCAGATCGCCGAAGGCAACACCTACGAGGTGTGCCTGACGACGGCGCTGACAGCCGCCGCACCGGCCGGATTTGATGCCTGGGCAGCCTACCTGGAGCTGCGCCGGCGCAACCCGGCCCCGTTCGCGAGCTACCTCCGGTTCGCCGGCGTGACCGTGGCCAGCACCTCGCCCGAACGCTTTCTGCGGGTCGCGGCCGGCGGGGCGATGCGCGCCGAACCAATCAAAGGCACCCGCCGCCGGGACGCCGATCCGGGACGGGACGAGACCCTGCGGCGCGAACTCGAAGCCTCGCCGAAGGACCGGGCCGAGAACATCATGATCGTGGACCTGCTCCGGAACGACCTCAGCCATTTTGCGGTCCCCGGTTCTGTCACTGTCAGCCGGCTGTGCGCGATCGAAACCTACGCCACGGTCCACCAGATGGTCAGCACCATCGACGCGCAGCTGCGGGCCGGCATGCCGCGGGCCGAGGCCGTGGCGGCCTGCTTCCCGGCGGGCTCCATGACGGGCGCGCCCAAGGTCAGCACCATGGCCATCCTGGACCGGCTCGAAGCCACCCCCCGGGGCGTCTACTCCGGCGCGGTCGGCTACTTCTCGCTCAGCGGTGCCACCGACCTTGCGGTCGCGATCCGGACGCTGGTGGTGGCCGACGGCGGCGGGTCCGGCAGCACGTTGAGCCTCGGCATTGGCGGGGCCATCACGGCCGATTCCTCCCCCGAAGAGGAATATGAGGAGATCCGGACCAAGGCCTTCGGGGTGCTTTCGGCCCTCGGCGCGGACTTCCCGGCGGCCTAGCCGGGGAACGGGTACTGCTACTGCAGGGTGGCCGTGAGCCGGGCGACGTTATCGACGTACTTGACCAGCTTGGGCCGCTCCATCCAGTCCTCCAGCTTTAGCTCCCGGGAGATCCCCCGGTAGGTGTCCTCCACAGCGCGGATCCGCTTGACGATGTCCTCGCCCAGCAGCATCACGGACACCTCAAGGTTCAGCGAGAACGACCGCATGTCCATGTTGCTAGAGCCAAGGACGGCAACCTCGTCATCGACCGTGAAGTGCTTGGCGTGCAGGACGAACGGGGCCTTGTAGAGGTAGATCCGCACCCCGGCTTCCAGCAGCGCCTCGTAGTAGGACTGCTGGGCGTGGTGGACCAGGAACTGGTCCCCCTTCTCGGAGACGAACAGCTCGACGTCGACGCCGCGCTGCGCCGCCGTGGTCACGGCGTACAGCAGCGAGTCGTCCGGCACGAAGTACGGGCTGCAGATGGAGAGCTTGTGCTGCGCCGAGTAGATCAGGGTGTTGAACAGGCGCAGGTTGTTCTCGGTGATAAAGCCGGGCCCGCTGGGCACCACCTGCGCCGTAACGTGGCCGGGGGTCGACTTGAACTGGTGGGCCAGCTGGTGTTCGAGGGATTCGTCGGTCTCGCTGAGCCAGTCCGTCGCGAACACCACGTTCAGGGTGGTCACGATCGGGCCGCGCATACGCGTCATGAGCTCGACCCATTCCCGGCCGACCTTGCGGTGGCGGGGGTTGTTGTAGGAGGGCTCGATCAGGTTCTGGGAGCCGGTGAAGGCCACCTCGCCGTCGATCACCATGATCTTGCGGTGGTTGCGGAGATCGGGCCGGCGCCACTGGCCGTGCACCGGCCGCAGCGGCAGCATGGGGCGCCAGCGGATCTTGCTGGCGTTCAGCCGCGCGGTGAGCTTGCTGTAGCCCTTGATCCGCATGGTCCCGAGGTGGTCGAAGAGGACGCGGACCTCGACGCCGCGTTCGGCGGCATCCTCGAGGGCGGTCAGGAGTTCGTCCGTCACGTGGTCCGAGCTCATGATGTAGAACTCGGCGTTGATGAAGGACTTGGCCTCGCGGGCCGCGGCAGCCATCGCCTTAATGGAATCCGGGTAGCCGGGGAGCAACTCCACGCTGTTGCCGTCCACCATGGGCAGCGAGCCGAGCGTCTTGTTCAGCTCCGCCGCGGACGCCACCCATTCGGGCCCGTCATACTCGCTCTCGACGGCGGCCATTTCCGAGGTGCCGGCCCTGATCCGGGTGTTCACCGCCTCCTGCTGCGCGCGGCGGCGGCGGGAGAGCCGGAAGTTGCCGAAGAGCAGGAACAGCACCAGTCCGAGCGCCGGAACGAAGAAGATGCCCAGCAGCCAGGCCATGGCGGTGGTGGGGCGCCGGTTCCCCGGGATGATGCCCAGGGCGAGCACACGGATGGCGAGGTCGATGACTGTCAGGATGAGGACCACCCAGGACGGGAGTGTTCCCACAAGCGGAAATGGCCACAGCACAGGCGAACCCCTCAAATTCCAGACCCGCGGAACAGTTCCGGAACGGGCAATCCGCAAATCCTATCCCGCCGTAGGCCGCACTAAGCTGAAGGCATGACTACCCCCGCCACTGATCCGGCCCGCAGCACCGTGCTGGTGTTCCTCGACCCCGCCTTTGAGCACGGCCGCGTCGCCGATGCGTCCCGCCCGCAGCTGATGGCCACGGACCAGGGCGCCACCCGCGGCGACGGCGTCTTCGAGTCGCTGCTGGTGGTGGGCGGACGCCCGCGGAAGCTGCAGGCCCACCTGACCAGGCTGGCCGGCTCCGCCCGGTCGCTGGAGCTTCATATCCCCGCCGAGGACACCTGGCGCCGGGCGATTGACACGGCCATCAGCGAGTTCCGCGGCAGCGCGGGCGGCGACGACGACGAGGTGGTGGTCAAGCTCCTGGCCACCCGCGGGGTCGAGGGCGCGGCCCAACCGACCTGCTGGGTGCAGGCGTCCCCGCCCCCGGCGGCCGGCCGGCGGCAGCGCGAGACCGGCATCGACGTCGTACTGCTGGACCGCGGCTACGACAGCGAAGTGGGCGAACGCGCCCCCTGGCTGCTGCTGGGCGCCAAGACGCTGTCCTACGCCGTCAACATGGCGGCGCTGCGCTACGCGCTCCACCAGGGCGCGGACGATGTCATCTTTACGTCCGCCGACGGCCGGGTCCTGGAGGGCCCGACGTCGACGGTGTTGCTGGCGCACCTGGAAACCATTGACGACGGCGCGGGCGGGGTCCGCACCGTGCGGCGGCTGATCACGCCGCAGCTGGACAGCGGAATCCTTCCCGGTACCTCGCAGGGCGCCCTGTTCACCGCGGCCAAGGCTGCCGGCTGGGAACTGGGCTACGGCCCGCTGGTCCCGGCCGACCTCTACGACGCCGACGCCGTCTGGCTGATCTCGAGCATCCGGCTCCTGGCCCCCGTGAACCACATCGATGGCAAGGAAATCGGCACGGCGGGGCTGCGCGCCCAGCTCACGGCCGAGCTCAACGAACTCTTCGCCACCATCGAGTAGGACGCCGCGGGGCGTTGTTAGCCCTGGCTGGCGAAGACCTCATTGACCATCCGCGCCAGGTCGGCCGCCGCGGCCTTCGTGACGCCCGGGCCGGTGGCGACGGCAGTCGCGGCGAGTCCGCCACGGACACCCATCACCACAACCGTGCTGATGGTCATGTTGTTCGGCAGGTTCTGGGTCATCATGGCGGAGTAGGACTTCTCCGCTTTCGTTTCCACGGGCAGGACCACGGTTTTGTTGGTGACCTTCTGGCCCTGGATTTCCATGGTGAAGTCGGAGCACTTGTTGCTGTTGACGGCGGATTCGTCGAGGTTCTTGGCCAGGACTGCCGGGTCCTTGAAGGCCACGAGGGTTACCGCCGTGGCAGCTTGGACCTTGGCGGCCTGGGACGTGCCGCTGGCGTAGGTGCTGCCGGCGGGGATCTGGGCGTTGCTGTCCGCCACGGCCGCACACGCCGCGGGAGTGATCTTGACCGCCTTCATCATCTCCTTCGACGCCGTGATGCCCTGGTCCAGCTGCGAGGCGGGGATGGCGGTCAGGCGCTTGCCCTCGGCATCTTTGAGGCCGGCGATGATTGCCGCCAGGTCACCCCGGGTGTACGTCTTGGCTTCGGCTGTCGGCGTCGGGGTTGGGGTCTGGCTCGCGGCCACGGATGCGCCCTGCGATCCCGTAGCGGGGGCGCCGCCTGTCGATGCCGGGGCCGTGGAGCCGCCGCATCCGGCGAGCGCGAGGGCTGCCGAAATCAAGAGTGTGGCCGGCGCGATGCGTCGCAGGTTCATGAGGATCCCCAATTCGGTGAGAGTGAGCGGCGGTTCGCCGGCAGAGGACCGGCCCGCAGGTGCGATACCGGGAGCATACGACATGCAGCCGGCAGGGCCTAGCACCGGCGCGAAATCAGCCTCCGGCAGCCCGCGGCGTCCGCCGGAAGCCATAACCGGGGCAGGCCTCACGCCGTGATGCTTGCCCGCGGTCCGGCGGCAGGCGTGCTGGCCGCCCCGGTCCGGGGGACCTTGTTGCGGCGGACCCTCTTGCCGCGGGCTTCCTGGCCGACGGCGGCCACCATGGCGAGGGCGGTAAACACGGGGTACAGGGCAACCAGCGGCAGGGCCCAAATGTGCCGCAGGTCCCGCCAGGCCCGGTTGAGTGCCAGCCCGGACAGGGTCAGGACCACCGTCACGGCCAGCCCCAGCCAGCCGATCAGCGCCCAGCCCTCGGCACTGAGCGGACTCCGCCCCGCCGCCAGCAGCAGGGCCAGGTCCGCCAGCAGGACGATCTGCAGCACGGGGGCCGCCACCACGGTCATGGCGCTGGACATAACGCAGGCACCGAAGAAGCCTTTGCGGGGGTGGCCGGTCAGATCCTTGTGCACCCTTATGGTCTGCAGCAGCCCGCGGGCGCGGCGGACCCGGTGGCGCCAGAGGGCACCGATGGTGGAGGGCGGCTCCGTGTGCACCAGGGCGCTGGGGGGCGAAACCCACCCGGTACCCGGCACGGCGGACCCGCCAGGTCAGCTCCAACACCTCAGCCATGGTGTCCCCACGGAACAGGCCGATTTCCTCAATGACCGAACGGCGGACGGCCCCGATGTTCCCGCAGACCGCGGGCAGGCAGCCGACCACGGCGACGGCTCGCCGGGCCATGCCGGTGCCGACCTGGCTGACGAATGCCAGCCTCCGGGTCTGGGCCCGGTTCAGGTTGATGGGCCGGTCAGCGCCGCAGACGGCCCCGGTCTTCTTGTCTGGGAAGCCCTGCAGCATCCTTTTGACGGTATCGCGGGTGAATATCCCGTCCGCGTCCGCGAACATCAGCACGTCCCCGGTGGCCCGCCCCAGCCCCAGGTTCAGGGCCGCCGCCTTCCCGGCGTTGGCCTGGCTCAGCACCGTAATCCGGGGATCGGCGGCGGCCAGCCCCCGCATCAGTTCGGCAGTGTTGTCGGTGGAGCCGTCGTCCACCAGCACCACCTCGTACCGGTCGTAGCGGGTCAGCTGGATGGACCGGACGCAATTCTCAATGACCGTTGCCGCGTTGAAGGCGGGGACAATGACGGACACGGTGGGCCATTCATCGAACAAGGTCGGCGCGCCCTTGCGGTGGCGCTGCACCGCGAGCACCTCAAAGCAGAGCGCCAGTAGCAGCACCAGTAGCTTCACCAGCCCGAGCACCAGGAGGGGCAGGCCTAGAACCGGCAGGAGCAGGTCCGCGGCAGGTAGAACCGCGGCCAGGGCCGTTTCACACCAGGACATCCGCGTACGCTCCGGTGCTTTGGCGGAATGACGCCGGGTTGAACGAGGGCAGGTTGAAGGACGCCAGGACTGCGTCAAGCAACTCCGGTGCGTGGCCGCTGTGGGCGCCGAACCGGGCGCTCACGTCCAGGACCACGGGAGTCCCGTCCGCGCGTCGGCGTACGTCGACCTCCATCGGGCCGGTCAGCCCCAACATGCGGACCGCAGCCATGGCAACATTGCCCACGTCAATGTCCTTCCCCGCCTCGACCCGGCGGGCGCTCACGCCCCCACAGCCCTGGGCCGGCTCCGCTTTTTCCTCCACGACGACGAACGGTGCGGCAGTGTTGTGCGCCGGCATCCCGAACACCATGGGGCCGTATTCGGTGCCGGGGATATATTCCTGCACGATCTGGCCCTCCGGCAGCCGGTGCCAGTCCACCTGGGCACTGCCGTCAACCACCAGGACCCCGCGTCCGCCGCCGGAGACCCGGGGCCAGACCACCACGGGTCCGCCCAGCGCGTCCATGGCGGCGGCGGCGCCGGCGAAGTCCCGCGGAACCCCGAAGCGGGGCACGGGAACGCCGGCGGCCTTAAGCTGCGTGGCGGTGTAGAGCTTGTCGTTGGCGATGGCCGCGGGCCCGGGGCTGCCGACGATAACGCGGACCTCCGGACCGAAGCCGGCCCGGAACGCCGCCAACTGCGGGAGTTCCTCGCTCACCGTGGGGATGATCAGGTTGACGCCCTCGGTGGCCACCAGCCGGCGGAGGGCCGAGACCATCTCCGGGTCACGCGCCTCGGGGACACGGACCACGGTGATTCCCGCGCCGGGCGGGAGCTCGCGGATGTCGGTGCCCAGGACGGGGATCCCGCGGGCCTTCAACTGCGCCGCGATGGCCCTGCCTGCGCGGCCGCCGGCGCCGGTGACCAGCACCCGGGGCTTCACTGCTTGTCCGTTCCGGAGCTCAGGAGACGGCCGGGTTCGTGGGCGCCGGCCACCGGACGCCACAGGAAAACGTAAATCGAGACCATGACAATCCAATTCCTTCGTTGAAGTTCCGGCGGCCCCTCCAGAGCATCGCCGGGCAAATTGGCGGATCAGCAACCCCGTCCGGCCAGCACCGGACTCTGGAGTGGGATTGCGCTTGCCCTGGCCCCCTGACGCCCCCGCACTTCCCGTTCCGGGACCCCTGGACTAGCTCTCCCAGTAAAGGTGAGGCCGCTATCGGATATCCCGAGTAGGGACTACCCGATTCGGCGCCGGGGCCGTGGGCCGGCCTTGCAGGTAGTACTTAGGGATAGCTCCGGGAGTACCCGGCGGCGCGGCGTGCGGTCCGCCGGGACTCGTGCCTCGTGACTCAACATGACGGCCCCGCCGCGGCGGGCGCCACGGTTGGTGCTACGTTTTTGGGGAGTAATGAGACCCGGCGCCAAGCCCTGACTTGCCGGTCGGCAACCCTCCCTTTCGCGGCGGGGTGCCTCAGGTGAATACTCGGCATATCGACCACTCGAGCTGCAAGCGTGAAAGTAAGGAGATCCGTCATGCCCGACGCATCCGTCCCCTCAGTGCCCGCCACTGAGCCCGCACCGTCCCCCGCCGCCTCTGGCCAGGCCGCGGAAGAAAAGCTGGCCTACCGGCTCTTCACCGGCCCCGACGACCGCAGCTTCTGCGAGCGCGTGTCCGCCGCCTTAGCCGAGGGGTACGTGCTGCACGGCAGCCCCTCCGCAACGTTCAACGGCAGCACCGTCATCGTGGCGCAGGCCGTCGTCCTGCCGGCCGCGATCGCAAGCGCCGACGCCGCCGTGGCCAGCGCCGTCGATGACCTCGACGGCGCCGACCTGTCCGGGGCCGACTTTGCCGGCGAGGGGCACGCATGAGCTACGCCGGAGACCTGAGCCCGCAGGACGCCTGGGCCAAGCTGGAGGCGGGCGCCGTGCTGGTGGACGTCCGCACCGAAGGAGAGTGGTCCCGGATCGGCATCCCGGTCACGGCGCCCGGCACCGGCAGGGAGCCGCTCTTTGTGCAGTGGACCCTGGCGGGCGGCGCTCCGAACCCGCAGTTCCTGGACCAGCTGCAGGGCCAGGCGCCGGCGGCCGGGACCGCCGAGTTGGTCTTCCTGTGCCGTTCCGGCGCCCGCTCCATCGCCGCGGCAACGGCGGCCGCCGCGGCCGGTTTCACTGCCTACAACGTCTTGGAGGGCTTCGAGGGCGAACCCGGCCCGACCGGGGCGCGGACCGTGAACGGCTGGAAGAACCGCGGCCTCCCGACCAACCTGGAAAGCACCCCGTGAGCTTTAATCCCGACGCGCAGGACTGGAGCGCGGAAACCCAGGCCGTCCGTGGCGGGCTGGTCCGCACCGGGTTCCAGGAAACCACCGAGCCGATCTTCCTGAACTCCGGGTTCGTCTACGAATCTGCCGCCGCGGCAGAGCGCGCCTTTACCGGTGAAGACGAACGGTTCGTCTACTCCCGCTACGGCAACCCCTCCGTGGCCACCTTCCAAGAACGGCTCCGGCTGCTCGAAGGCACCGAGGCCTGCTTCGCGACGGCGTCGGGCATGTCCGCGGTGTTCACCGCGCTCGGCGCCCTGCTGGGGGCCGGCGACCGCGTCGTCGCAGCGCGTTCGCTGTTCGGATCCTGCTTTGTGATCCTCAACGAGATTCTGCCGCGCTGGGGTGTGGAGACCGTCTTCGTGGACGGCCCTGACCTGGAGCAGTGGCGGGCGGCGCTGGCCGAGCCCACGACGGCGGTGTTCTTCGAATCGCCGTCGAACCCCATGCAGGAAATCGTGGACATCGCCGCGGTGAGCGAGCTCGCGCACGCCGCCGGCGCCACCGTGGTGGTGGACAACGTATTCGCCACCCCGCTGTTGCAGCGGTGCGGGGAACTCGGAGCGGACGTTGTGGTGTACTCCGGCACCAAACACATCGACGGACAGGGCCGGGTGCTGGGCGGTGCCATCCTGGGTACCAAAGAGTTCATCGAGGGCCCGGTCAAACAGCTGATGCGCCACACCGGGCCGGCCCTGTCCGCCTTCAACGCCTGGGTGCTGAGCAAGGGCCTAGAGACAATGGCCCTGCGGGTGAACCACTCCTCCGCCTCCGCGCTGCGGCTGGCCGAATGGCTGGAGGCCCAGCCCGCCGTGAGCTGGGTGAAGTACCCCCTGCTGGCCTCCCACCCGCAGTACGAGCTGGCCGCCCGGCAGATGAAAGCCGGCGGCACTGTGCTGACCCTGGAGCTTGCGCCCTCGCCGGGGCGTTCGGCCAAGGACGCGGCGTTCGCGCTGCTGGACGCGCTGCGGATCATCGACATCTCCAACAACCTCGGCGATTCGAAGTCGCTGATCACTCATCCGGCCACCACAACACACCGCGCCATGGGCCCCGACGGGCGGGCAGCGATCGGGCTGAGCGACGGCGTGGTGCGGCTGTCGGTGGGCCTGGAGGACGTTGAGGACCTGATCGGCGACCTGGAGCAGGCGCTCAAGCAGGTGTAGCCCCGCACGCCGTCACTTCGACGGCCCGCTCGACGACGGCGGACATTCCGCGGGCATTGAACTGTTCGCGCTGCAGCTGGGAGCCGGTGCCCTCGGCCAGCAACCGGGTGATGCCCCGGCGGACCAGCTCCAGTTCGCCCTGCTCGGCCAGCACCGGCGCCACGAAGTCCACCAGCGCGTGCACCACCTCGGCTGCGGGGGCGGGGGTGAAGGTGCCAAAGTCCAGCAGTTCCCCGCGGAGCCCGCAGTTGCTGGCCTGCCATGCGGCCATCCGCAGCAGCAGGGTCGGCACCGGGGCGGGGTCCACGCCGTCGTCCCATTCGCGGGATGCCGTCTCGACCAGCGCCCGCACCAGCACGGCTATCAGGGCGGCGTCCTCCGCCCGCAGGCACACATCGGCGACCCGGATTTCGACGGTGGGATGGTGCCGGCACAGCCGTGAATCGAAGTAGACCATCCCCTCATCCATCAGCACCCCGGTCTCGACCAGCCGGTTCACCACCCTGCGGTAGACGGGGAGGCTGCCAAAGATCATGGTGGGCCCGGACCCCGGCCAGCGGTTCCACGCCTGGGTGCGGTAACTCTCGAACCCTGTCTCGGCCCCGTTCCAGTAGGGCGAATTGGCGCTGAGCGCGATCAGGACGGCGAGTTTGTCCCGGATCCGGTCGATCACGGCCACCGCCTCCTCCGGCGACTTCACCAGGGTGTGGACGTGGAGGCCGCAGGTCAGCTGGTTGCGGACCGTGCGTCCGAACCGCTCCTGCATGGTCACGTACCGCTGCTTCGGTGTCAGGTGACTCGAGGAGGCCAGCGGCGAGGTTGCCAGGGCCGCCACCCGGGCGCCGTGCCGGCGGGCGGCGGCGTCCGCTGCCGACCGGGAGCGCCGGATCTCGCGCAGGAGGCTGGTGTGGTCCGCGCAGGGCGGGGTCTGGATTTCGAGCTGTTCGAGCTTGAGCTCGAAACTGAAGCCGGAGTCATCGTGCCGGGTGTCGGCGGGGTCGACGCCGGGCTTCAGGTCGCGCAGCACGGTGTCAGCAAGCGCCAGCGGAACCCCGGTGGCGGGGTCCACGATCAGCAGTTCCTCCTCGACGCCAAAGGTGCGCATGCAACCATTGTGCGCCAGCACCTGCCCTAGACCGCTACCTGTTGTTTCGCGGGAGCGCGGTATCAGTCCTGGAAGTACTCGACCTTGGCGCCGATGGTGTTGAGCCGCTCGGCCAGGTCCTCGTACCCGCGTTCGATCACGTAGATGTTGCGCAGTTCGGACACACCCCGCGCTGCGAGCATGGCCAGCAGCAGGCAGGCGGCCGGGCGCAGGGCCGGCGGGCAGCCGACTTCCGCGGCCCGCCACTTGGTGGGTCCGTTGACGTAGATCCGGTGCGGATCCAGGAGCTGGACCTGCGCGCCGAGCTTGTTCAGTTCGGTCAGGTAGATGGCCCGGTTCTCGTAGACCCAGTCGTGGATCATGGTCTGGCCCTGCGCGTTCGCGGCGATCACGGCGAAGAAGGGCAGGTTGTCGATGTTCAGGCCGGGGAAGGGCATCGGGTGGATTTTGTCCTCCGGCGCTTTGAGCTCCGAGGGCTTGGTGGTGACGTCCACCAGCCGGGTGCGGCCGTTGCGGGCCACGTATTCGGCCGAGACCTCCAGTTGCTGGCCCATCTGCTCGAGGGTGGCCAGCTCGATTTCCATAAACTCGATCGGCACCCGGCGGATGGTGACCTCGGAGTTGGTCACGATTCCGGCGGTGATCAGGCTCATCGCCTCGATCGGGTCCTCGGACGGGAAGTACTCGATGTCGACGTCGATTGAGGGGCGTCCGACGATCTTCAGCGTGGTGGTGCCGACGCCGTCGATCTCCACGCCCAGCATCTGCAGGTAGAAGCAGAGGTCCTGGACCATGTAGTTCGGGCTGGCGTTGCGGATGATGGTGGTGCCGCGGCGGTGGGCGGCTGCCATGATTGCGTTTTCTGTCACGGTGTCGCCGCGTTCGCTCAGCACGAAGGAACGGTCATGCCCGTCCGACGGCGGCGCCTGGACACTGTAGAAACCGGACTTCGCCTCGACGGACAGATCGAACTGCCGCAGGGCCTGCATGTGCGGCTCCACGGTGCGGGTGCCGAGGTCGCAGCCGCCGGCGTACGGCAGCCGGTATTCGGTGGATTCATCCAGCAGCGGGCCCAGCAGCATAATGACGCTGCGGGTTCGGCGGGCGGCCTCGACGTCCATCGCGTCGAGGTCCAGGACGGCCGGGCGCCGGATCTGCAGGTCGTTGTCGTTGAGCCAGGTGCATTCGACGCCGATGCTGGTGAGCACCTCGACGATCCGGTTGACCTCCTCGATCCGGGCCAGCCGGCGCAGGACGGTGGTGCCGCGGTTGATCAGGCTCGCGCACAGCAGGGCGACGCCGGCGTTCTTGCTGCTGTTGACGTCCACGGCGCCGGAGAGCGTACGGCCGCCTTCCACCCGGAGGTGGGTCATCTGCGGCCGGCCCACTTTGACGATCGCCCGGCCAAAGATGGTCTCGAGCCGCTGGATCATTTTCAGGCTCAGGTTCTGCTTGCCCTGCTCCATCCGGGCGATGGCGCTCTGGCTGGTTCCCAGCTCGGCGGCCAGCTGTCCCTGGGTCCAGCCCTTCTCGCCGCGGGCATTCCGAAGGACGGCGCCGACGTATTCAGCAGTCTGTTGAGTCATATTCAATAAATATCACGGATGAGCTATTTGGGCCCGCTTGTGGCCGTGAATTGCAGTGAAGCTCACAAAATATCCATTCTGTGCGATATGCTCTCCTCCCGCCGAGGGCCCGGGGCCCAGCCCTCTGGCGCCACCTCCGGCGCTACTGCTGGCCGAGGAAGACCATGTTCCAGGTCCCGGCGCCGAGCGCTGCCGCCACCGCGCCGCCCGCGATCAGCACGCCGCCGAGGACCACCCACACGTCCATCGGCGTGAATACTGCTGGCCGTGCCCAGGTCCGCGGCGCCCCGCCGAACCCGCGGGCTTCCATGGTCACGGCGAGCCGGGAGGCGCGGCGGACGGCCTGGACCAGCAGTCCGAAGCTTTGCCCCAGTGTGGCCTTCAGCCGCTGCCCCGGGTTCCCGTGCGAGCCGACCCCGCGCGCCCGCCGCGCCATGCCGATGGTCTGCCATTCCTCGGCCATCAGCCCCACCAGCCGCATCGCGGCGAGGGTGCCGAGGACAAAGCGGTGCGGCAGTTTGGCCTGCTGCGCCAGGGCGTCGGCGAAGTCGGTGGGGTCCGTGCAGCTCATCAGCAGGACCGCGGGCAGGGCGATCGCCAGACCGCGCAACAGGAAACCGAGGCCCAGCGCCAGCGAGCCTTCGCTGATGGACCAGACGCCGACGTCGAGCAGGGTCCGTCCGTGGTCCGCGGCCAGGATCGCAGTGCTCCAGCCGCCCAGGGCAGCGGCGAGGATCAGCGGCCAGCCGCGCTGCCAAAGCAGGGCCAGGGTCAGGCCGGCCAGCGGGAACAGCAGGAGTTCGAACCCGAGCGCCACGGAGGCGGATACCCAGTCGATGGAGAGCGCCAGGACGAGGGTGATGAGCAGGACGCCGAAGAACTTGGCTAGCGGATTCGCGCGGGTCAGCACGGCCCCGGTTCCCGGCAGGATCAGCGGGCCCCTCACGGCGCCGCCACCCCCGGGATCGTCCGGCCGGCGCTGTCCGGCTGCCGCGCATGCGGCGCGGCGAGCGTCAGTTCGGTGCCGCCCAGGACGGCGCTGAATTCCGCGTCGTGGGTCACCGAGACCACGGAGGTCCCGGCGTCGAGGAGCTCCGAGAGGAGGGACGCGAGTTCCGCCCACGTGTTGACGTCCTGGCCGAAGGTGGGCTCGTCGAGGACCAGCACCTGCGGGTGGGCGGCCAGCACGGTGGCCACGGAGAGCCGGCGTTTTTCGCCGCCGGAGAGCGTGTAGGGATTGGCGTCCACCAGGTCGCGCAGCCGCAGGCGTTCCAGGAGCTCGTCCACGCGTTCTTCACCATGGCCCAGGTGGCGCGGACCGAACTTCAGCTCGTCCAGCACCCGACCGGTCACGAACTGGTGCTCGGGTTCCTGGAACACGGTGCCGATCCTGGCGATCAACTGCTGGGCCTTCCACTTGTAGGGGTCGATGCCCGCGCCGGCGCTCAGCTCGGTGGTGGCCGATACTGTTCCCGCCACCGGGGCCAGCAGGCCGGCCAGGGTCAGGGCGAAGGTGGACTTGCCGGAGCCGTTCGGGCCGGTGATGGTCAGGGCCTCTCCAGCCCGGACCTGGGCCGCGAGGCCGGTCTGCACCGGCGCCGGCGGGATGGCCCTGAAGCCCTGGAGCAGGCCCGAGCGGCGGGTCCGCTCGCGGGACACGGCGAGGCCTTCGGCGGCCAGGAGCAGCTGCCCGGACTGGACGCCGCCGGACTGGATCCCGCCGGCGGGGACGCCGCCAGACTGGACGCCGTCCCCACCGGGTTGCCGGCGGGGACGGGTGGGCGGCACGTGGCCCGGCACCCAGACCCCGGCAGCGATGAGCATGTCCCTCGCCTGCGCCAGGACCTGGTCCGGGGCGCCGTCCAACAACACGGCCGGCTCCGTGGCAGAGCCCGGCTGCAGCACCACGATCCGGTCGACGAGGTCCTTCCACACGGCCACCCGGTGCTCCACCACCACCAGCGTGGCTCCGGTCCGGTCCAGGCACCGTGCCACGGCGTCACGGACTTCCAGGACACCCGCGGGGTCGAGGTTGGCCGTGGGTTCGTCCAGCAGCAGCAGCCCGGGCCGCATGGCGAGGATCCCGGCGAGCGCCAGGCGTTGCTTCTGTCCGCCCGAGAGCGCGGACGTCGGGTGCTGCAGCGGCAGGCCGGCCAGCCCGACGTCGTCGAGCGCCTCCGCGACCCGCCGCCAGATCTCCGCCGGGGGCACGGAAAGGTTCTCGGCGCCGAAGGCGACGTCGTCACCCAGCCGCGAGAGCACCACCTGGGTTTCGGGGTCCTGCTGGACCAGGCCCGCCGTGCCGCGCCGGGCCCGGGGCGGGGCGCCGTCGATCAGCAGGCTGCCGGTCTCGTCCGAATCCTCGGAGTCCGCGGCCGGTCCCGCGCCGGCGCTGTCGCCGAGCACCCCCGCCAGGGCGTGCAGCAGCGTGGATTTTCCCGCGCCGGACGGCCCCAGGAGCAGCACGCGTTCGCCGGGGCTGATGTCCAGGTCCAAGCCGCTCACGGCCGGGCGGGTGCGGCCGGCATGCCGCCAGCCCCAGCCGCGGGCGGTGACCGCAGCCGGGCGCACGTCGTCGAGGGTTCCCATACGTGTCCGGGCCCTAGGAGAACACGGGTTCCGTTGCCGCCTTGCGGGACGCGAAGGAAGCCAGCACACCGGTCCGGGCCAGGCCGCGGGTGGCGATCCAGGCCAGGGCGCCGGCGATCACGGCCCCGGAGATGGCGCAGAAAATGATGTAGGCGAGCTTGTCACCGGTCTCGTACGCGATGTTCCAGCCCCAGGGCAGGAAGGAGTCGTTCAGGCCGCAGAACAGGCCGGCGCCCGCTCCGGCCAGCAGCGAGACCGGCAGGTTGAACCGCTTGTAGAGGAACGCGGCGAAGATGAGCTCCGCGCCGAGGCCCTGCAGGAAGCCGGAGAACAGCACGGACGCGCCGTACTGCGAGCCCATGATCAGCTCCCCCGTGGCGGCTACGGTTTCGCAGAACACGGCCGCTCCCGGCTTGCGGATAACCAGCATGCCCAGAATCGCGGGGATCATCCACCCGCCGGCGTACAGCCCGGTCAGTGGCGGGTAGACCGCGTTCAGCGGCGTGGTCACCACGTTCGCGCCCTGGTCCCAGGCCCAGAAAATTACGCCGCCGGCAACAGCGATCAACGCCGCCACCACAATGTCCACCACCCGCCAGGTGTATTTGCCCGTGGTCAGTGTCTGCTTTGCAGAAATATCAGTCATGTCTTCCTCCTGAGGTACAGGAGGGGAGGGTGCTCCGGTGGCGCCGCGGTTTGCACCGCGGGTGCCGGGCACCCTGAGAACTCGACTCCCTTGCGCCGGTACTAACCGGATCAGGTTCGAGGGTCTGCGGCTGTCCGCACTCTCAGCGCCCACCTAAGGTTCCGGACTGCTCCGGAGGCCCGACGGCGGCGCTCCCCTGTCGTATGCAATTCACCCTTGTGGGCTGGCTCAGTTTACACCCGGCAGATCGCCCGCACGAGCCGGTGACCGGGATCGGCCTGCTTGGTAGAGTCTGCTCAGATCGCGAGCATCGGCCGCAGCCGCGGCCGGGCCCCGGCCGCGGCTGACGGAAGGTGATTCCTTTGACCGACTCCCCAGCGCCTTCCCCCGACTTCGACCCCGATTCCGCGGAGCCCCAGCCGCCGGGTTCCCTGGCGGCGCTCATCGGCCGCATCCTCACCGAAATCGAGGAGCTCCAGTTCCGGTCCTTCAGCAAGGACGACGCCCTGGACCTGGGGCTGCTCCTGGTGGAACTGGGCCGGGAGCGCTCCCATCCGATCGCCATCGACATCACCAAGGGCGAGCAGGTGCTCTTCCACGCGGCGCTGGAGGGCGCCACCCCTGACAACGGCCGCTGGATCAAAGCCAAGCAGCGCACGGCCGTGCGGTACGAGGTCCCGTCCCTGCTCGTGGGGCTGCGGGCGCGGGCGTCCGGGCGGCGGATCGAGGACAACGCCTGGTTCGACCAGCTGGAATTCGCGGCCCACGGCGGCTCCTTCCCGATCTACCTGCGCGGAACCGGAATGATCGGCACGGTCACCGTATCCGGCCTGCCGCAGAAGGCTGACCATGAGCTGGTGGTCGAGGCGCTGTCGGAAATCCTCGGACGGCAGGGACGCTAGGCTAGGGGGAGCCCTGTTTCCGCCCGCAAGGAGTACGACGCATGAACATCCTCATCAAGTTGCTCGGCACCGGCATCAGCCTCGTCGCCGGTTTCGTCGGGACCAAGCTGGTCGACACCGCGTGGGAGAAGACCACCGGCAACAAGCCGCCGAAGGGCCACGACGACGACGTCCCCACCACCCTGCGCCAGGCCCTGACGTTCGCGCTGATCTCCGCTTCGGTCAGCGCCATCATCCAGGTCCTCGCCAACCGCGGCACCCAGCGCGCCATCAGCCGCTTCGCCAAGACCCAGGACATCGTCTAAGGGCACACCGCTATGGGCACACCGCCCGGCGTCACTCGCCGTCGTCGGTGAACCCGCGTTTCCCGGCCGCCTGCTGCACCACGGCTTCGAGCTCGTCGGCGCTGAGCAGTTCCGGGTGCAGGTGCTTGGTCCGGTAGCCGGCCCGGCCCACCATGTGGGCCGAGACCGGCACCGTGAGCAGCTGGAAGATCCACGCGACCACCAGCACCGGCCACACCCACCATGTGCGCATCTGCAGCCCGACGGCGCACAGCAGCAGGAACAGCCCCAGTACCTGCGGCTTGGTGGCGGCGTGCATCCGGCTCATCAGGTCCGGGAAGCGCAGCAGGCCGATCGCGGCGCCGAGGGACATGAGCGCCCCCACCACCATAAAGACGGCAGAGACTGCGTCGATCACGGTATCCACGGAGCTCGTCTCAGGATTCATTGGGCTGCTTCCTCCGGTCCGCCACGAACCGTGCCACCGTCACCGAGCCGACGAAGCCGATGATGGAGATGGCCACGAGCAGCATCAGGTTGTTCAGGTGCCGGTTGACGGCCATGTCGATGCAGAGCGCCGCGCCGAGGATGGCCAGCAGGACGTCCGCGGCCAGCACCCGGTCCAGCAGCGAGGGCCCGCGCGCGATGCGGATGATCGCCCCGGCCGCGGCAAGGGAGAGCACGACGGCGGTGATGATCAGGACGAGGGGCATCATCCGGCTACCTCCTGCTGGAGTGCGGTCAGTTCGGCCGGGGTGCCCATGATCCGGATCAAGCCCGCTTCGGTGTCACGCACTTCCTTGCGGAGCCTGGCAGCGTCGTCGGCGTCACGGACGTTGATGCCGTGGATGTAGAGCGTGGACGTGGATCGGTCCACCTCCACCACCAAGGACCCGGGGATCAGGGAAATTACGTGTCCGGTCGCCGTCACCAGCAGGTCGGAGTGGCTGCGGAGGGGGACGGCGACGACGGCGCTGATCACCCGCGGCCCGCGCACCACGGCCAGGAAGAGGACCTGGAAGCTGGCAGCGACCACTTTGCCGAGGAAGACCAGGGCGAAGGGGACGGCGCGCAGCACATTAAAGCGGCCGCCCAGTTCCACCGGCGGCAGGTAGAGCAGCCGGGCCACCACTACGGCGATCAGGGCGCCGAAGAGCAGGTTGCCGGGGCTGAAATCCTGCCAGAGTGCACCCCAGACGATCACGAGCCAGACCAGCAGCGGCAGTTCCTGGCGCAGGGAGATTCGCTTGCGGGTCATTTGCCGCCCTCCTGTCCCGGCGGCTGGGCTATGGCCGGGACCGGCGCCTGGTCACCCAGCACCGCATGGATGTAGGAGGTACGGTCCAGCATCACCCCGGCCGACTGGCCGGCAACCTGGAACAGCGGCCCGGCAAAGACCGTCAGCGCCACCCCGAACAGCACCAGCCCGAGGGTGGAACCCACCATGGTGCGCGGCAGCAGGGTCACGCCTTGGCTCCCGGAGCCGCCGGCGGAGGCGGCCAGGAGTACGGGATCAGGATGTTCGGCGTCCTCGGGCTTGCGCCAGAACGCACGGTTCCAGACCCTTGCGATGGCCAGCAGCGTCAGGAGGCTGGTCAGCACGCCGCCGGCCACTAGCGCGTAGGCCAGCGGCGTGCCCAGGGCGACGCCGGCCTGCAGCAGGCCGACTTTGCCCAGGAAACCGGAGAACGGCGGGATGCCGGCGAGGTTCATGGCCGGCACGAAGAACAGCACGGCCAGCAGCGGGGAGAGCTTGGCGAGCCCGGCGATCCGGTCCACCGAGGAGCTTCCGGCCCGGCGCTCGATCAGGCCGGTCACCAGGAAGAGGCTGGTCTGGATGGTGATGTGGTGCGCCACGTAGAAGACGGCCGCGCCCAGCCCGGCCACGGAGGACATCGCCAGGCCGAAGACCATGTAGCCGATATGGCTGACCAGGGTGAAGGAGAGCAGACGTTTAATGTCACTTTGGGCCAGCGCGCCAAGGATCCCCACCACCATGGTCAGCAGTGCCGCGACCATCAGCGGTGTGTTGAACGTGTCCCCGGGGAAGAGCAGGGTCTCGGTCCGGACCATCGCGTAGACGCCCACCTTGGTGAGCAGGCCTGCGAACACGGCGGTCACCGGCGCCGGCGCCGTCGGGTACGAGTCGGGGAGCCAGAAACTGAGCGGGAACACGGCCGCCTTGATGCCGAACGCCACCAGCAGCAGCACGTGCAGCAGGTTCCTGGTGCCCTGGTCCAGCTCCATTAGCTTGATGGCCAGGTCCGCCATGTTGATGGTGCCGGTGGCGCCGTAGATCATCGCGATCGCGATAAGGAACAGCACCGAGGACACCACGGAGACCACCACGTAGGTCACGCCGGCGCGGATCCGCGGCCCCGTTCCGCCGAGGGTCATCAGCACGTAGCTGGCCGTCAGCAGGATCTCGAAGCCCACGTACAGGTTGAAGAGGTCCCCGGAGAGGAAGGCGTTGGACACGCCTGCCACCAGGATCAGGTAGGTGGGGTGGAATATCGACACGGGTGCGTCGCTGTCGCCGTCGGCCATGCCCTGGCCGGTGGCGTAGACCAGCACGGCGAGGCTGATGGTGGAGGAGACCACCAGCATTAGCGAGGAGAACTGGTCCACCACCAGCACGATGCCCCAGGGCGGCAGCCAGCCGCCGATGTTGACCGATGCTGTCCCGCCCTGCCAGACGGAGGCCAGCAACAGGCACTCCAGCAGCAGGGTGAGCGAGAGCAGGGCGATGCTGACGGTGCGCTGGGCCCGGGGATGCCGGATCAGCAGGAAGGTCAGGGCGGCGCCCAGGATCGGGAGGACGACGGCGAGCGGGGCAAAGCTTGCGATGTTCACTTGGTCCCTCCTTCCGGGCCGGGGGTGATGTTGCGGGAACCGGGTTGTTCCTCCGCCGCGGCTGCGGCGGCCGGCATCGGCCGGGGGCCGGCCTGCACGGTCTCTACGCCGTCCACACCGCCCACCAGGGGGAATTCCGAGGTTTCGACGGGGATGACGGCGTCGTCCTCGGCGTCGAAGCTGGGTGTCTCGGCCACGCGGCGGTCTTCGGCGTCGTCCTGGATCTCGTCCTGCCGGGCCAGCACCCAGGTGCGGTAGATGATGCCCAACATAAAGGCCGTGACGGCGAAGGAGATCACGATCGAGGTCAGGATCAGGGCCTGCGGCAGCGGGTCGCTGTAATCCCCCGCGGCGGTGCCCTTGCTGTACAGCGGGGCCAGGCCCGCGTACCCGCCGGTCGCCAGGATCAGCAGGTTGGTGGCGTTGGCCAGCAGCATCAGGCCCAGCAGGACCCGGGTCAGGCTGCGCTCCAGGATCAGGTAGATGCCGCAGGCGTACAACGCGCCCATGACCGTCAGCAAGGTCAGATTGACGTTCATGAGATGCCCTTCGCGGTGGTTTCGGCCGCGAGGCCGTCGGTCTCCGGGGCGCCGGACGATTCGCCGGGGCCGTCCTCGGGTTCCTCTTCGAAGTGCTCGTCGATTTCGGCGCCCAGGCTGCGCAGCACGTCCAGGGCCAGGCCGACCACCACAACGTACACGCCGATGTCGAAAATGGTGGAGGTGACGAACTTGATGTCGCCGAAGACCGGCAGCCAGAGTTCGATCACGGCGCTTTGGAAGACCTGGCCACCCAGGAGGAGCGGTGCCACACCGGACGCGGCGGCGGTCGCCAGCCCGATGCCCAGCAGCGCACCGGCGCTGACTGGGGTGGCCTCGCGCAGTTCGAAGCGGCCGCCCGCGAGGTAGCGGATGGTCAGCGCCAGGCCGGCCATCAGCCCGCCGGCGAACCCGCCGCCGGGCAGGTTGTGCCCGGCGAGCAGCAGGTAGATCGAGAACACGATCATGGAGTGGAAGATCAGCCGGGTGATGACTTCGAAGATGATGGAGCGGCGTTCGGGCGCCATGGTCCGGCCGGCCACCAGCCAGGCGTCCCGGGTGGACGCCGCGAAACGGCGGCTCATGGCGAGGGCCGCGTTGTCCCTGGTATGCGCCGGCACGCGGGTCCTGCGGCCGACGGTTCCTTCTGCCACCGAGGAGGCGGGGCCGATGCGGTCGCCGCGGCCGCGGACGAAGATCAGGCTGGCGACGCCGGTGGCGGCGAGGGCCAGCACGGAGATTTCGCCGAAGGTGTCCCACGCCCGGATGTCCACGAGAGTCACGTTGACCACGTTCAGTCCCCCGCCGCCCTCGTAGGCCAGGCGCGGGAACTCCAGGGAGACCGGCGTCGCGACCCGGGCGCCCAGGGCGTAGATCGCCACGAAGATCATCGTGATCCCGAAGGCCGCGCCGATGATCACGCGGACCACCCGGTATTTGCCGCCGGTGCGGTCCCGGAGTTCGGCCGGCAGGCTGCGCATGGCGAGGACGAAGGCCACCAGGATGATGGTCTCCACCAGCATCTGCGTCAGGGCCAGGTCCGGCGCGCCTTGCAGCGCGAACATCAGGGCGATCCCGTAGCCGGTGACCGACACCATCAGCACGGCCAGGAACCGTTTGTTGGCCCGGACGGCGGCGAGCGCACCGATCACGATGCCGGCGCCGGCCACAAGCTGCAGCGGCGAGCCGGGATCGATGAAGTACAGGCCGTCGGGCAGGGGCTTGTTGGCCAGGACCAGCGCCGTGAGCGGCAGGGCGAAGGCGACGGTCAGGATGACCGCCAGGTAGAAGTAGAGCGAGCCCCGCTGGGTGCGGCCGGTGATCCACACGGCGGCGTCGTCGAGGGCGCCGATGGTCAGCTGGTAGGCGCGGTCGCCGTCGACCCAGCCGGGGACCAGGGCCTGCACCCGGGAGACGGCGTTGCGGCCGTAGAACATCGCCAGGCCGAGGGCGAACGTGACGGCAGTCAGCCCCAGGGCCGGGGTGAGGCCGTGCCATAGTGCCAGGTGGCCGGCGTCGGCCTCACCGCCGGCGGCACCGGCATGGCCGGAAAAGAGCGCAGCGTACGGCTGGATCCAGCCGTCCACCGGGTCCGGCCACACGCCGTAAACCACGGTCAGGAGGCTGAGCAGGGCGGGGGTGGCCAGGAAGGCGGGTTGGATCGCTTTGAACGGGGTGGCCGGCACGCCGGGCTTGACCGCGAAGGCGCCCCACATGAACCGGGCACTGTAGGCGAACGTCAGGATGGAACCGAGCACCAGGCCACTAAGGAGCACGAGTCCCCACGGTCCGGTCCCGGCGCCGGAGTGGTGCACGAAGGCCTCGAAGACCGATTCCTTCGCCACGAAGCCGGCCAGGGGCGGGACACCGGCCATCGAAGCAGCGCCGATCGCCGCCACCACGGCCAGCGCACGGGAGGACTGGTAGACGCCCGAGAGCTTGCGGATGTCGCGGGTCCCGGCCTGGTGGTCGATGATGCCGACCACCAGGAACAGTGTGGCTTTGAAGAGGCCGTGGGCCAGCAGGAGGGCGAGCCCGGCGAGCGCCGCATCCGGTTTGCCGAGGCCGACCACCATGGTCAGGAAGCCCAGCTGGCTGACTGTGCCGTAGGCGAGGATGAGTTTGATGTCCGTCTGCCGCAGGGCGCGGTACCCGCCCACCAGCATGGTCGCCAGGCCCAGGCCCAGCACCACCGGAAGCCAGTACGCCGTCTCGGCGAAACCGGGAGCCAGCCGGGCCACAAGGTAGATCCCGGCCTTCACCATGGCGGCGGCGTGCAGGTAGGCGCTGACCGGCGTCGGCGCCGCCATCGCCCCGGGGAGCCAGAAGTGGAAGGGCACCAGGGCGGACTTGGTGATGGCGCCCACCAGGACAAGGACGACGGCGGCGGCCACGGCCGCCGCCGCCGGGCCGGCCACCAGGTCCGGCGCCATCTGCAGGATCGTGGAGATCCGGTAGGTGCCTGCCGTCGCGCCCAGCATGATCAGCCCGACCAGCATCGCGAGGCCGCCGGCGGTGGTGACCACCAGCGCCTGCAGCGCCGATCGCCGGGCCGAGAGGCGGGTGCGGGCGTAGCCGATCAGCAGGTAGGACAGGACCGTGGTCAGTTCCCAGAAGATGAACATCAGGAGCAGGTCATCGGCGGTGACCAGGCCGAACATCGCACCGGCGAAGGCCAGCAGTTGGGCGCCGAACCCGCCCAGGTAGCTGTCTTTGTCTTTGAAATAGCGCGCGCAGTAAACCAGGACCAGGGTGCCGACGCCCAGGATCAGCAGGGACATGACCCAGGCCAGGGCGTCCATGCGGAAGGCCAGCTCCAGGCTCAGGTCAGGGATCCACGGGATGGACACCGCGGTTGACCCGGCGGCCGAATAGACCATTCCGTGCTGGAAGACCAGCCACACAAAGGAACCCGCGGGCACCGCCGCCAGCGCGAAGAACGCGTTTCTACCGAGTCTGCGGAAGAGGAACGGGGCCACAGCAGCCACCGCGAAGTGCACGGCAAGGACTGTGATCACTGGTATCTCCGCAACGTCGGGAATGCGATTATCAAAAAGTTGGAGCAGGCGGGGCAATTGGTTAGGTTCGGTGCGGCTAGTTTACCAAGCGTTGACAAATTGTTTTGACCGTGACGGGCCAGACCACCCGCGGCGGCCGCCTCCCCGCACTCGCCGAGGACCCGCCGGCGTCAGGGCCGTTGGTTCCAAGGCCCCGGCATGCGGACGGCTACCATCAGGCTATGAACTCCGCCATACCCCAGGCCACGCGCCCTGCTTCGGAACTCGAGTCCGGCGCGCATGCCACGGGCAAGGGCCGCGTCCTTGCCTGGGCTGCGTGGGACTGGGGCTCCGCGGCCTTCAACGCCGTGATGACCACCTTCGTGTTCACGGTCTACCTGACCTCCAAGGCCTTCGGCGGCGAGGACCAGGCCTCCGCCGTCCTGGGCTCGGCCCTCGCGATCGCCGGGGCGGCCATCGCCCTGCTGGCACCGGTCACCGGCCAGCGCTCGGACACCGGCGGCCGGCGGAAACTCTGGCTCGGCGTCAACACGGCCGCCGTCGCGCTCCTGACCGGCCTCTGCTTCTTTGTCTTCCCCCGCCCCGAGTTCCTGCTGCTGGGCGTGACACTGATTGCGCTCGGCAACGTGTTCTTCGAATTCGCCGGCGTCAACTACAACGCCATGCTCGCCCAAATCTCCACCCCCGCAAACATCGGCAAGATCAGCGGCTTCGGCTGGGCCTCCGGCTACCTCGGCGGAATTGTCGCGCTGCTGATCGTGCTGCAGCTCTTCGTCCAGCCGACCATCGACTGGGTGGGCGCCTCCACGCAGGACGGCCTGAACATCCGCCTCGTCGCCGTGTTCTCCGCGCTCTGGTTCCTGGTCTTCGCCATCCCCGTGATGTTCGCGGTGCCCGAGGTACCCAAGGCCCGGCACTCCAACCTGGGGTTCTTCGCGTCCTACGGCCTGCTGGGCCGCCGGATCCGCGCCATCTACCGGACCAGCCCGCACACCATCTACTTCCTGCTGGCCAGCGCCATTTTCCGCGACGGGCTCGCCGCCGTGTTCACCTTTGGCGGCATCATCGCCGCCGGGACCTTTGGCTTCGAACTCAAACAGGTGATCTTCTTCGCCATCTTCGGCAACATCGTGGCCGCCGCCGGGGCCCTGCTGGGCGGGTTCCTCGACGACAAGGTGGGACCCAAGGCGGTCATCATTGGCTCGCTGGCCGGGTTGCTGGTCTCCGGGAGCGTCATCCTCATCCTCGGCAACGGGAAGTATTCCTTCTTCGGCATGGACTGGGCCGGGAGCACGACGTTCTGGGTGTTCGGGCTGTTCCTGTGCCTTTTTGTCGGTCCGGCGCAGTCCTGCTCCCGCGCCTATCTGGCTAGGCTCGCCCCGCACGGCGAGTCGGGGGAGCTCTTCGGCCTGTACGCGACCACCGGCCGGGCCGTGAGCTTCCTGGCCCCTGCGCTGTTTACGCTATGCATCACCGTCGCCACGCCCCTTGTTGCTCCCGGCGAAGCGCAGCGCTGGGGCATCCTGGGCATCATGGTGGTCCTGCTCGCCGGGCTGCTCGTGCTGCTACCGGTCAAAGCGCCCGGCAAGACGGAGATCGCGGTGGTACCCGAGGCCTGAAGCTGCCCGAAATCCGGGTCGGCGCACTAGGCTGGAGGCATGAACGTGGATGAGACAGACCTGCCCGGCCTCGGCCGGCGCAAGGACTTCATGACCGCCTCGGGGCGCCGGATCGGCGTCGTCGAATACCGCGAAGGCCAGACCGAGCTGATCGTCTCGACCTGGGACGACCCGGACACCTGCCAGGCCTCCATCCCGCTGACGGCCGACGAGGCCGCTGCCCTCGGTAACCTGCTCGGCGGACAGCGCCTGGCAATGCAGCTCTCCGAGGCCCACCGCGAGGTCCCCGGCATCGTCACCCGGCAATTTTCCATCGGCGCCGACTCCCCCTTCCAGAACCAGCCCATGGGCAAGGCCTGCATCCGTACCCGCAGTGGCGTCTCGATCGTGGCCATCATGCGCGAGGGTGAAGTGCTCCCTTCGCCTGGCCCCGACGTCGTCCTGCATCCGGGCGACCTGCTCGTGGCCGTTGGCACCCAAGAAGGCCTGGATACGGCAGCCGGCATCCTGCGCAACGGATAAGCGGCATGGATCCGCTCGCCCTGACCCTCATCGAACTGGGGGCCGTCGTGTTCTGTCTTGGCCTGCTGGCCAGGCTGGCCGGGCGGATCGGCATGTCTCCCATCCCCCTCTATTTGATCGGGGGCCTGTTCTTCGGCGCGGGCGGCCTGGTCAAGCTGGAGGGAATGCACGAGTTCGCGCACCTCTCGAGCGAGATCGGCGTTATCCTCCTCCTGCTTATGCTCGGATTGGAATATACGGCGGCGGAGCTCGTGACCGGCCTACGCCGCTCCTGGCAGGCCGGCGTGCTGGACCTCGTCCTGAACTTCCTTCCGGGAGCGGGCCTTGCCGTGATGCTGGGCTGGGGGCTGGTGGGCGCCATGGTCATGGGCGGCGTCACGTACATTTCCTCGTCCGGCATCGCCGCGAAAGTCATCACGGACCTTGGCCGGATCGGTAACCGCGAAACACCGGTCATCCTGTCCATCCTCGTCTTCGAGGACCTCGCGATGGCCATTTACCTGCCGATCCTGACGGCCACCCTGGCCGGGGTCACGTTCCTCGTGGGCCTGCAGACCGTCGGGATCTCCCTCGCCGTCGTCACCCTGGTGCTCGTGGTTGCACTGCGGCACGGGCACCACGTGTCCAAAGCAGTGCACAGCGAAAACTCCGAGGTTTTCTTGCTCAACCTGCTGGGCGCCGCGCTGCTCGTCGCCGGGCTGGCCGCCGCCATGCAGGTCTCCGCCGCCGTGGGCGCCTTTATGCTGGGCATCGCGATTTCCGGCGCCACCGCGCACAGTGCAACCCGGATCCTCGAGCCGCTGCGCGACCTTTTCGCGGCGATCTTCTTCGTCGTTTTCGGCCTCAACACGGACCCCACCTCCATCCCGCCGGTGCTCGGGTGGGCGCTGGCGCTGGCCGTGCTGACGGCCGCGACCAAGATGATCACCGGGGTGTGGGCAGCCAAGCGGGCCGGGATCGCGCTCCCCGGCCGCTTCCGTGCCGGGGCCGCACTGATCGCCCGCGGGGAGTTCTCGATCGTGATCGCCGGGCTCGCCGTGGCATCCGGGGTGGTCCCCCGTGAACTGGCCGCCCTGGCCACGGCCTACGTCCTGATCATGGCCGTGATGGGTCCGTTGGCCGCCCGCTTCGTGGAACCGATCGTGAAGGTCCTGCGGCGCCCGGCCAAACGTGCCGGATTGCCGGTCCGGCCGGTCGCTTAGGAACCGGCGCCGGCTAGATGTCGGTGCGGTGGAAGTTCAGGTGGCTGCGGCTCGCCGTCGGGCCGCGCTGGCCCTGGTAGCGGTTCCCGTACTCGCCGGACCCGTACGGGTGCTCGGCGGCAGAGCTCAGGCGGAAGAAGCATAGCTGCCCGATTTTCATGCCCGGCCACAGCTTGATGGGCAGCGTCGCCATGTTGGACAGTTCCAGGGTGACGTGGCCGGAGAAACCGGGATCGATGAACCCGGCGGTGGAGTGGGTCAGCAGGCCCAGCCGGCCCAGCGAGGATTTACCCTCCAGCCGGGCGGCAATGTCGTCCGGGAGCGTGACGGTCTCGTAGGTGGAGCCGAGCACGAACTCGCCCGGGTGCAGGATAAACGGCTCGCCGGAGTCGACCTCCACCAGCCGGGTCAGTTCCGGCTGGTCTTCGGACGGGTCGATGTGTGCGTACTTGTGGTTGTCGAACAACCGGAAGAAGCGGTCGATCCGCACGTCCACCGACGACGGCTGGACCATGTCCGGGTCGAAGGGCTCCAGCACAATCCGGTGGGAATCGATTTCGGTACGAATGTCGCGGTCTGAGATCAGCACAGGATCAAAAGTACCGCAGTAATCGCCGGGCCGTAGCCGTGCGTCCAGTGTTACCGCCGCGCGCCCCTAGGCGGCGGCCCGCTGCGCTTCCAGCACCGTCTTGAGCCGCTCCAGCTGCGCGACCTCGGCCTTCATGGCGCGGCGGAGCCTGCCGTAGGAGAGAAACTCGGCCGCCGAGGGCCGGTAACGGAGCGCAAACCGGACTCGGGTGCCGCCGCGCTCGGTGCTGAGGTAGTAGCCGCCGTGCGGACGGGCCTGTCCCACCACCACCTGGAACTGGATCTCGGCACCCGGCCGGGTGGCCGTGAGTTCGAAGTCCGCCGCTGCGGGCCGGAATCCGGCGCCGGCCAGGAGCGGGCGGTAGATGGCACCGGCGGAGCACGCTGCGCCGGAGATCAATTCAACGCCGCGGATGCCGTCGCGCCAGGCCGGGAGGTTCCCTGGATCCAGCAGGAAGTAATACACGCTCAACGCGTCGCGCTGGATCACGACGTCGTACTCTGCAAAAGCCAACGGGACTCCTCGCTAGGCGGCTGATGGACGTAGCCCGTTCCCCGGAGACTGCAGCTATCCCCTTCAGCGTATCGAGCAAAGCCGGCCCTGAGTCCCCTGCGCGGCGGGCCTTTATCGAAGAGTTACCCGGCCGGTCCGGGATTGGCCGGGGAATCAGTGCGAGACGCGGACGGATCGGAACCCGTGCCGCTGACGTGCTGGCGCATCCTCCGGACAGTGCCGGCCCAGGAGTAGTTAGCCAGCACCCGCGCCGCGCTGGCCGGATCCGGCTCGGCGTCGAGGACCGATCTGATGCCGGCGGACGCGGCGGCCAGGTCGGTGGGATCAACGAACATTGCGGCGTCGCCCATAATCTCCCTGAACACGGGGATGTCGCTGGCCAGCACTTTGGTCCCGAAGGAGAGCGCCTCCAGCAGCGGCATGCCGAATCCCTCATCAAGGGACAGGAAGATAAAAGCATCCGCAGTGGAGTACAGCCACGCCAGCTCTTCGTTGGAGGTGTAGCCGAGAAAACGGATCGCCCCCGACTCGACCGCTTCGCGGAGCCGCGGGGAAAACTCCGCACCTTTCCCCGATTCAGCGCCCACAACCACCAGCGGGTACTCTGCTGAGATCCGGCCCGACTCAAGGGCCGCGTCCAGGGTCATGCCCAGGTTCTTGCGGATGTTGAGGCGCCCCACGGACAGGATGAACCCGCGGAGCCCCGCAAGGTCAGGGACCGGCCGAGGTTCGGCATGGACAACCCCAATGTTGGGACCGAGCCCGATCGGATGAACCGGTTTGCCCCTCTTCGCGAAGCGCCGGATCCTTTGCGCCTCATTCTTCGACGACGTGAAAATCATCTTTGCGCGGCGGGCCAGCAGCGGCATAAAACCGAAGTACCGCCGCTCCGCAAAGGTGAACCACTGCGGATTGGTCAAAAAGAGGAAATCGTGGATAAACACCACCGATGGGCCAAAGGCCGGAGCGAAATTGTGCGCGATCATCAGGTCGGCCTTATGCCGCAGGTTCAAGAGTGGCAATTCAAGAATCGCACTGGCGCCGTGCGGGACCAGCCGCGACGGAACCACCCTGGCCGAGGGGCCGAGTTCGTTCTGCACCGCGCTGACGTGCTTCCGCGGCACGGCCAGCACAATCTCGTCATCGACGTAGTCGCGGATCCACGTCACAACTATTTGCCGGAGGACTTCCCGGTTCGAGGCCGGCCCGTCGATCCACCAATGTCCATCGAAGAGTATCCGCACGAAAGCTGCCTTTCCCTGAAGGGGTCGGAGTAATGCCTCACGCTTTTCTAGCAGGATTCTCGCTTATCCAACGCTCACTGTCACGCGCCGGAATTCCACCCCCGGCTGGCCGCCGTAGTTTTTGCAGAGGGAGAAATACTTTCCCTTTTCGGACGTGTCGTCGACGGATGCGACGGCGCGGCCCCCGTCCAGCCGCGCAATGCGGATTGAATCGGGCGACACGTCCACTTGGAATTCCATCCATTCCCCGGCAACGGGGGGAGCCGTATGGACCCTGGCCAACTTCGTGCTTTCGGAGGCATCTTCCGCCCGGCGGAACAGGGCCAAATCCCCCGATGGGTCCATTGTCACGTGGTAACCAGAGGGCCCCGACGTGGTGGGTACGTATGGAGCGTCACTGTGCTGCCCGAAGGCAAGCCCTGCCCGGGCCTGGGCGGATGGTTCTTCCGGCCACCGCATGTGGAAGGCGACGGTGTAGGTCCCGCCCGCCACTGGCGCCATGGATCCCAGGCAGTAACTCAGCGGCGGGTTACTGGCCAGGAGGACGGATTGGGTGTCCGCTCTGATCAGCGGTTGGGCTGTCCAGTTGATGTTGGACGGCAGGTCACCTGCGGCGCGTAATCCCGTGCCGAAGGCATCGGCGACGCCCAACGCGGCGCCACCCGTGACATAGGGGATGTTTGAACACATCATCCCGTGGACGCCCAGGCCCGTCAGCCGCTCACGCATCCACCGGGTGTGGACTTCCCAGCAAATTGTCGGTTTCCCGAAGGCGGCCAGCTGCCGGATCTCATCGTCGGTAGCGTTGTGGAAGATGCCGAGCAGGTCGTGCCTGCGGGCGTACCGGTCGAACTGGCCGTCCGAGCCGTCCATGAAGTATCCCCAGGTTTTGTAGCCCCGGTCCTGTGCCTGCCGGTAGGACGGCGACGCCGCGGGTTGTTTCCACACGAAATGTTCAGTGGCGTGCGGGTAGCTGTCCATCAGGTCCAGGAGCTGCTTGGTGTTGGTGCCCTGCTTGTCTTCGATGAAGATCACATGCGTGGCGGCGTGGGCATCCAGGACGTCCCTCAGCCTGGGAATGGGCTGGGGCGCGGCCGCGGGGCCCAGCCATTGGCGCGCATCGGCGCGGAGCCCAGCCACGGCAGGGTAGTCCAGGTCCTTGATCCTGTGGTCTTGCCCCGTCAGCCGCAGGGTCGACTCGTCGTGGTGGCAGACCAGGACGCCATCGCTGGTGGCGTGGACTGAAACTTCGATCGCCGTCGACCCTGCCGCGATCGCCTGGCTGTAGGCGGCCTCGGTGTGTTCCGTCCAGTTATCCCCGGAGCCCCGGTGAGCGATATAGAAGGGGCTGGAACGCAGCAGCCCGTCGATCGTGTGACTCTTGCCGTCGGGCCCGGACTTCGAGGGCGCGCAGGCCCAGACGGGCAGCAGGATCATTGAGCTTGCAGACAGCACCACCAACTGGCGCCTGGACAACCGGCTCGCCGCAGTGGCGCATTCTTCAGAACCCAAAAGCTTCCTCCCCAGCCTCGAGCCGCCGTGATTCCCTCAGCGTAGGCCCTGCGCGCAGATTTGCCGACACTGCGGCCCCGGACCGTCCGCCGTCGTTTTTCGGGCCGTTCCCCGCCTTGATACCGGACTTCAGGCCGCTTCCGGTAGCCACGCCGCCATGCAACAATCGTCGGACGGTCTCTCCTGTGGTCTCACCTCCAACCATTGCTCACTCAAGGACTGCGTATGGCTACCCTCAGGTTTAACGTCCCACCCCGGCTGCGCCTAAAGCGTCCTGTAGCGGGCGCGGCGGCCCTCACCCTCATCGTGGCCGCCCCGTTGTTGGCCTCGGCCCCGGGGCAGGCGGCGCCTTCGACGCCGCGGCTGGCCGCGGCTGCGACGGTAACGGATCCGCAGCCGGCCATGGACCTCACCGGGACCCGCCTGACGGCAGGATCCCCGGCCGTGGGTTCGACGGCGTATCCGGTGCCGGCAGGCGCGCTATTTGTCTCCCCCGGCGGGTCCGACGCCGCAACCGGCGCCCCGGGAACGCCCGTCCGGACGGTGGCCCGCGCCGTCGCCCTGGCCGCCAGCGGTTCGACCATTGTTCTCAGGCAAGGTCAGTACCACGAGAGCGTAACTGTCCCGGCGAACAAGAGACTGACCATTCAGCCTTACCCCCACGAGGCTGTCTGGTTCGACGGAAGCGTTCCGGTGCAGAACTGGGTTGCCAGCGGAAACCTTTGGGTTTCCAGCGGCTGGACCGCGCGATTCGATGCCAGCCCCACGTACACCCGCGGGGCCCCCGACGGCAGCACGGCCAACTGGACCTTCGTCAACCGGGCCCACCCGATGGCCGCCCACCCGGACCAGGTCTGGATCGACGGGAAAGCCGTCCCGCAGGTCCAGGCTCTGGACCAGGTCAAGACCGGTACCTTTTTCGTGGACTACGCCGCCAGGAAGCTGTATCTGGGGAGCAACCCTACGGGCCACAGCGTCCGCGCCAGCGACATTTCCAAGGCCGCGACACTGCAGGGCGGCGGCACCACACTCCGCGGAGTGGGGTTCCGCCGGTTTGCGCCGTCCATACCGGACATGGGCGCGATCACTGCGGAGAAAGACGGCGTCACGGTCGAAAACGTCGCCGTGACGGACAACGCCGGCACCGGCATCCACGCGGTCGGCGCCAACATCACCTTCCGCAACCTCACCCTGGCCCGCAACGGGATGCTGGGCGGCAGCGCTAGCACGGCGGACAACTTCAAGGCCACCTCGATCCTGGCCTACGGCAACAACACGGAACTGTTCAACCAGGCCCCGGTGTCGGGTGGCTTCAAGGTGACACGCTCCCGCGGGGTGAAGGTCAGCGACAGTTCGTTTGTGCGCAACGCGGGCCCGGGCCTGTGGCTTGACGAATCCGTCTACAACGGTGTCATCACTCGCAATGACATGGTCTCCAATCAGGGGCATGGCCTGACCATGGAGATCTCGGCCAAATTCCTGGTCGCCGACAACTACATCGCCGCGAACCTGGGCAACGGCATCAAGCTCAACGACACCAGCAACGTGGACCTGTGGAACAACACGGTGAGCGCCAACAGCCGGAATCTGAATATCGTCCAGGACGGCCGCCGGGCCAGCAACCGTGCGCTGCCCGGCCACGACCCCCGGCAGGTGTTCCCCGACCCGACCATGACGTGGATCAACTCCAGGATCGCCGTCCGCAACAACATCCTGGCCGGCGGGACCGGCAATTGCCTCCTCTGCGTGGAGGACTATTCGCATCAGTTCAGCGCCGAGCAACTAGGCATCACGGCCAACGGGGATGTCTATCAACGCCCGTCGGCCAGCAGCCCCTCGTGGGTAGTCGTGTGGTCGCGGGGGCCGGGCAATCCCGCCGTGTTCACCACCGTCCCGGGCTTCAGGTCCGCAACCGGGCAGGAATCCTCCCACCTCTTCGTGGACGGACGGCCGGCCCTGAGCGGCTGGCAGCCCACCTCCGAAGTCGCAGCGAGGGACACGACCCTCGGCCAGCCCCTACCGGGCGTTGTGGCGGCCGCCCTGGGCAGAAACCTGGGAATCCAGCACCTGGGCGCCTGGCCGGCCTAACCCGCCCGGAACGTGAGCGCCCCCGGGATGCGGGCCGCTACTCCTGACACGTTCGACCAGAAGCGACACCGTCAGGAACACGATGAAGGGCACGTTGGAATCGACCAGGCCATTTTCGAGGAAGCTCCGTATCAGGATGAAGGCCAGGATCGGGGTCGTGATGGAGCGGACATTCTTCGCGGACAGGCTCGCGAGGACGGCCGAAAGCGACCAGGCACCCAGCACCACCGTGCCGATGACCCCCGCCTGGGCCAGCGCGGAAATCCAACTGCTGTCCAGCACCTGGTCCTGCCAGTACTGGCCTTCAACAGCGACCTGTTTTACGGACAACCCGGCACCGACCCAGCGCTGCCAGGTATCTGCCGGCGTGCTGAGCACCGTGTCCCAGGCGATCGTGCGGGCGTTGAGTGTCAGCAGGTCCGCCCCGGCCGCATCTCCACGCTCCACGATGTTCGAGACCACTGTGGTCTCGGTCAGGACGTAGAAACCAACCGGAACAAGGGCGATCAGGGCCAGCCCGGCGCCGAGGCGAAGCCGCCGTGCGTGCATCAGGATCAGCACGCACGCCACAGCAAAAGCAAAGAAACCTGTCCGGGACCCGGTCATCCACACGGCGGCCAGCAGGGCGGCCAGGAGCGGCAGACCCACCCTGTTCTTCATGGTGCCGATACTCAGCTCGTGCACCACCCCCAGGGCCGGCAAACCGCAAAGCAGTGAAATTTCGTTGGGGTTCAGGGGAGGGAACACACCGTAGATCCTCCCCTCCGCCCCCATGGTTTCAAGCCCTGATGCCGTCGCGCACAGCCCCACCAGCGCCATCATGGCCAGCAGCGAATGCACCAGGGTCCGGGGCGGAAACGTGCCGGCCAGCAACACGATGGAAACGGCGATGAGCAGCACCCGGACAGTGAGGATCAGCGACGCCGGCAGGTTGCCGTCGGAGATCGCGCCGAGGATCGAGATCGATACGTAGACCAGAAGGAAGGCCAGGGTGCGGCTGCCGGCTCGCAGCTTGCCGTCGCCGCGACGGAAACTCCAGGCAGCGGCCGCCAGTGCCGCAAGTCCAACGGCGCCCTTGATGACCACCACGGGATCCAGGCCGCCGGAGAAATAAACTCCCCGCCGCCAGGAAACAACACTTGCCAAGGTCAACAGCCACACGATGTACGGCGCGGCGCTCCTCGGCGGCGCCGCGGCGCCAGCCAGCGGCGGCATCACCGATACTCGTGGACTCTTTGAAGTTCAAACTGCAGGTCTGTATCGCGGAAGTCGCCCGACCGCCATCCGTCGGTGACAGGCACCCGCCGGGAACCCGGCACCGACGTCATCACAACGCCCAACGGCCGCAATCCGAACGCCTTCACCTCAGCCAGCAGACGGGCGAGCTCGCGCTTACGGGTTTTGGAGTACTGGACGGCCAGGAGAACGCCGCCCGCACACGGGGCCACCATCGCGAGACTTAGCGGTTCCGAGCGTGGACCGGCCTCCGCCAGGATGACGTCGAAGCTTTCCCGCAGCCGGTTGGCCACCATGGGGAAGCGCTTCTGGATGACGAATTCGCTGGGCGCTGCAGCCTTGGAGCCTGGCGGCAGGACCTGGAACTTGCCGTCGGCGCTCGGGATCAGCGCCTCGACTACCTCGCACTTTTCGCTGAGCAGATCAGCGAGGCCGCGGGAGCCGGGCGGCAGCGTGCCGTCGTCGGCGGCACCGGGCGGCAGCTCGGATTCCAGGAGGCAGACGGCCCGGCCGGTGCCCGCGAGGGTCGATGCCAGTTCCTGGCGAAGCCTGTGCTGCGCCTGCCAATCCAGCTCTGAGACCAGGACCAGGAGGTTGGGCAGCCGCCCCCCGGCGACAAGCTGCAAGTTGGTGACCAGGTCCTGATGGGACCTCGTCTCGTCCAGGCCCGACCGGTGCCGGGACGGAATGACCGGCCTGCGGCGGGATTTACGTCCCAGCACCCCCAGAACCGGCAGATCGCTGGCCGCCCGAACGTCGTCGGCGGTGCGGATCCGCTGGCCGAACCGCTTGCCAACAACCGCCGTCCCAAGCCCCAGCGATAGTCCGATCAGCAATCCAAGGGCGAGGTTCAGAGCCAGGCTCGGAGAGGTCCGGCTGGTCGGCGGTGAGGCGGGGACGGTCTGCACCAGGGAGACGGCGGAGGCAGCCTCGCCTTTGGCCGTTTCCAAAACCGCGACTTGCACGGCCAGGTTTTTGGCCACCGCGTTGGCCACGGCTGCTGCCTGATCAGCGGAGCTGTCCTCGGCCTGCACTTTCAGGAAGAACGTATTGGTGGGGTTGGTGGCAGAGACGCGCGCCTGGAGGTCCTCCAGGGTCCCGCCAAGTTTGAGCTCCGCCATAACCGGCAGGAGTACGTCGGGGCTCTGAACGACGGCGGGATACGACTTGACCCGCTGCAGGCCGAACTGGGAACGCTCGTAAAGGGAACCTGTCTTGGAATCAACCTTCAGAAAAAGGGTCGCTTCTCCGGTGTACGTGGGCTGGATGCGCTGGGTAATTAGGCCCGCCAACCCGCCTCCAACCAGGGTGCAGACCAGAATCAACAGCCAGCGTTCCCGAAAAGCCTTCAAATAGTCGGATAGCTCCATGAGGTTGTCCCGATCGCAGTTCCCGTCCCACAGGGGTTTGTAGTACATAGCATTACATCCAAACTAGTAATTGACGAGGGAAAATGCGAAGAAAATACCGGACTACGCTTTGGCAAATGCGCGTACTTCACCAAACCACTTCGGCAGCGCCAGAGCGAGAAAAATGAGGTTCGCGATGAACAGCGCGACGTAGACAGTGATGAAGGCCTGCGGAAGCCAAAGAAGGCCGAAGACCACGATCATGAGGCCGTAGTCGGTGGGGACAACAGCCAGCGAATACCAGGCTGACGAGTGTCCCTCCCCTTGAAGAAACATCGCAGAACTTCCGCGGTGCTGCCGCCGCAACTGGTCAGTGAGGATGACCGCGAAGAAGAACACCGAGGACAGAACGGTGTATGCAAGGGGAACCAGGTACCACGCTGCGTCCAGATCGTAAAACTGCCACCAGCAAAGGAGAACCGTGATGTGGAGGAGGCTGGCCTTGAAGGCATCCACCACGTGGTCCAGCCATTCCCCGGCGAAGCTGCCGCCGCCGCGCAAACGGGCCAGTTGACCGTCTGCCGAATCGAGGGCGTACCCGGCCACCAGCAGCAATACCGCTGCGAGCGCCGTGAACGCCCGGGGCGGCGTGACGGCCACAATGAGCAGTCCAAAGAACGTCATGACCGCACTTATTGCTGTCACCTGATTAGGAGTCATCTTCCAGGCAAATGCCAGCGCAGCAAGGGGACGGCCCAGGGGACGATTAATGTAGCGAGAGTACGCTGGAGCCCCTTTTGAGGTTTTTTGCGCAGTCCTCAGCGACTCTAATGCCGCCCGGAAATCGTGAATGGATCCCTGGCGGGAAATGTTCACTGCATTAGACATTTTGGTCCTTCCTTGGATAAGTAATTCGTCGCTATTTCAGGCGACAAAGCTGGCCGGGTGGCCGAAGCCTCAGGCGGGCGAACCCGCCTGAGGCTTCAGCTGGGTGGGGCGCCGGCTACTGGTCGGCGCTCTCCCCGGCCCACCAGTTGTCCCAGGAGGCCACTACGGGCGCCACTGTTGCCGAGCTGGAGAGATAGGAAAATAGTCCGCCATAACCGGCGGCCTGCAGACCCGCTGTGGAGTCAGCACCCATCTTCGTCCAGGTCGCGGGCTCGGTGGTGCCGGCCTTCCAGACCTTGGCCTTGACCGTCGTCGGGAACGTTCCTGTCACCTGCACGCGCATGTTCAGGACATCGCCAACCTGATAGGTGAGACCCGGGACTACCGACTCGGCGGCCACCATGGTGCCGACCCCGGAAGTGTTGACGCGGAACAGGCCCAGGGTGACTCCCCCGTTGGCCAGCAGGTTCACCTTGGCACGGTAATCGCCTTGGCCGTCGACGCTGCGGCCAATGACGGACAGGTTGATTCCGCCGCCTGTTGGCGCGCGGTCCACACCGGCGCTCACCCGGATCTCGGCATCAGCCTGGCTTGCCGACTTCTGGAAGATGGAAGGGCCCGATCCCGGACCCGCCATACGAATATTCCCCTTTCCGTTGGTGACTGAGAAGTTGCTGGAGCTGGACGAGCTTGTCCAGGCCCCGCCCTGATCCGCGGAACCGAAGCCGTTGGTGACGGTCCGGGAGAATGCATCCTGCGAGAAGCTCCGCTGCGTCACCACCACCTGGGCCGACTTCGTGGAACTGGCACCCTGATCATCGGTAGCCGTGAGCCGGACCGTGAACGTTCCGGCCTTGCCGTAACGGTGTGAAGCGGTCACCCCGGTGGCGGTTGCCCCGTCGCCGAAGTCCCAGGCGTAGCCGGCGACCGACCCGTCGGAATCCGTCGACGTCGAGCCGTCGAAGGAAACCTGCAGGCTGCCGGCGGAGTTGGTGAAGGCCGCTACGGGCGGCGTGTTTGGCGCCGCGGTGGCCGTCACCCGGTGCGTGACCGAGTTGGTCGCTCCGGAGTTGTCGGTCACCGTGAGCACGGCGTCGTAGTCACCCGCGGTTGCATAGGTGTGGTTCGCCGTCGCGCCCGTCCCCGTGCCGCCGTCGCCGTAGGCCCACTCGTAACTGCTGATGGTCCCGTCCGAATCAGAGGATGCCGATCCGTCGAAGCTGACCTTCAGGTTCTGGACCTGCGACGTGAAAGCCGCCACGGGCACCGCGTTCGCGGGCGCCGAGGCCGTCACCTTGTGGACGATGAAGTCCGTGACGCCCTTGTTGTCCGTGACAGTAAGGGTGACGGAGTATTCGCCCGCGCTGGTGAAGGTGTGGTTCGCCGTCGGGCCGGTTGCGCCGGACCCGTCGCCGAAGTCCCACGCGTAACCGGTGACCGTGCCGTCCGGATCGGACGAACCCGAACCGTCGAACTGTCCGCTCAGGCCGTTGACCACGCTCGAGAATGAGGCGACCGGCGGCGCATTGGGCGGCGGAGCGGCGGTGACCGTGACAGCGTGGACCACCGCGTCCCGGGCACCCTTGTTGTCGGTCACGGTCAGGGTGACGTTATACGTGCCGGCCGTGCCGTAGACATGGGCCGGTGCGGCGACGGTGGCGGTTGACCCGTCGCCGAAGTCCCACGCGTACGCGTCGATTGTTCCGTCGGGGTCGGACGACGCCGATCCGTCGAAGGCTGCCCGGAGATCGGTGGTCGTGAACGCGTAAGCCGCCGTCGGAGCCCTGTTGGGTACAGGAGCGACGGTGACGTCGTGTGCGATCCGGGCCTGGCCGCCGCGGTCATCGGTGACCGTCAGGGTGACGGTGTAGGTGCCGGCGGCCGCGTACGTGCGGTGCCCGGTGACCCCACTGCCGGTAGAGCCGTCCCCAAAGTCCCAGCTGTAGTCCACAATCTGCCCGTCGGAGTCGCTTGAGGCCGAAGCGTCAAAGGATCCGTCGAGGCTCTGGGTCGTCGGGGTGAAGGCGGCGGTGGGCAGCGCGTTGGGCGGCCGTTCCACCGTCACCTCCCGGGTGGTGGTGCTGGTCCCGGCACGGTTGTCCGTCACGGTCAGTGTCACCGTGTACTTACCCGCAGTGAGGTAGGTGTACTCGGCGTTCACCCCCGTCGCCGTGTGGCCGTCACCGAAGTCCCAGGCGTAGTTCACCAGCGTTCCGTCGGGGTCGTGCGACGCTGCCGCGTCCACGGATACCTTGAGGTTCGCCGTGGTGGCGGCGAAGTCCGCGGCCGGGAGCTGGTTGGGCGGCTCCGTGACAGTGACGTCGTGGGAGACCGTTGATTTCCCGCCGCGGTTGTCGGTAACCGTCAGCTTCACGGCGTACGTGGACGCGGCCGAGTAGCTGTGCGTTGCCGTGGCCCCGGAGCCGAGTTGGCCGTCACCGAAGTCCCAGGCGTAGTTCACAATCTGACCGTCAGGGTCGCTGGACTGGGTACCGTCCACGGTGACGTCCAGGTTCTGGCCGGTCGAGGTGAACGCGGCTCCCGGCAGGACGTTGGCCGGCGCAGCCAGGTTGTAGTGCGCAGCCACCCGATCGGCGCTCAGCGCCTTGGAGTACACCGCGACTTCGTCGATGGTGCCGTCGAAGTAAGGGCTGGAGGATCCCCACGTGGTGTCTCCGCCGACGCGCCAGTATCCGGTGTAGGGCTGGGCCTGGGTCTGCGGGTTGGTGCCCACCAGGGCGCCATCGAGGTAGAGCTTCATGCCGTCGCTGGACTGTTCGGCGACGACGTGGTGCCACTTCCCGTCGTTGTAGGCCACTGGCGTGATGATCAGGTTCGGTTGCCCTGTCCAGACCCCAAACGCGAGCGTGCCATCATCCTGCATGTAGAGGTGCCGGTCGTAGTTATCTGACAGGCCCGTGTTGTTGTTGCCGAACCCGATGATCTTCCCGCCCCGGGTGGTGGTGGTCTTGAACCACGACTCGAGGGAGTAGGTGGTCGGATTGCTCACCGAGTTTTGGCCGGAGACCACCGCGTCCTGTCCGTTGAAGGTGGCCGCCGTCCCGCTGTAGCCCGGGATCACTCCGGTTGCCCCCTGCGTTACGCCGCCCTGGTAGGCGCCGTTGTTGCTGGACTGCGTCGAATCCACGGCCTGGGTGCCTGAGGTTTCGTCGAGGCGCCAGTAGAGGTCCGGCTGGTCCGACGTGATGGCCGAACCGTAAGCGTCCTTGGGCATCGGCGGAAGGCTGGATTCGCGGCCGCTCGCGGTGAAGTGCGAGAGGACTGTTTGCCGGGTCAGCACCGTGGGGTAGATGGCGACGTCGTCAATGGCACCGGCGAAGTAGGAACTGGCGGGCTGGTTGGGCCAGCTGCCGAGGTTGTCCCCGCCGATGCGCCAATAGCCGTTGTAGGCCTGGCCGGACGTCACGTCGTTCCGCTGCCCTGCCGCCACGCCGTCAATGTAGAGGTGCATCCCGTCGCTGCCGAGGCTGGCGGTGACCTGGTGCCATTGTCCGTCGTTGTACGTGTTGGCGGTGTTCAGCGTTTGGACTCCGCCGGGGTAGACACCGAACCAGATGTGGCCGGCGTTATCCATGTAGATGTGGCGGTCGTAGGTGCCCGAGTCGCCGGTTGCCGAGCCGCCGAAGCCGAGGATCTTGCCACCGCTGGTGCTGGTGGTCTTGAACCAAGCTTCGGCCGTGAACGTGTCCGGTCCGGGAATGGCGGCGCGGGTTGCGGCAAAGCCGTTGCTGGTCCCGTCAAAGGTCGACGCCGCGTCGTTGGGGATGGCGCCGCCGGCGCCGCGGCTGATGCCGGAACCGGCATCGGCGTCGGCGAAAGAGGCGTTGTCGAAGACCACTGAACCGGCGGGTTCATTGAGCGGCCAGTAGTTCGTGGCGCCGTCGCCGATGATCTTCTGGGCGTAGGCGCTGGGCGCGGCCGAGGAGATCACGATCGGATCGGAGCGGCTGCCGGTGTAGTTATTGGTCTCCGGGTCCTTCACCCGCACCCGGTAGGTGTGGGTGGACCCCGGAACCAGGCCGGTGTCCGTGAACCCGAGCTGGGGCAGCGCCCACCACGGCGACTTTGCGTCGACACTGAACACCGGAACGGTGCCATTATCTCGCAGGACTTCGTAGGTGAGTGTGCCGTCGTCGATGTCCGAGGTGCCGGTCCAGGCGACTCGCGCCGTCCCGGAGTTCAGCGACAGGACGTTCGGCTTCATGGGGCTGTAGGTCGGTCCCACCTTGTTGGGGGCGACGGATCGCTTCGCGAAGGTTGCGAGGCCCTGCTGGTTCTGCCCGTTGACCCGCGTGAATTCACCGCCCATCACAAGGTAGGTTCCGTTGTTCGCGAGCGACCAGCCACCCTGGTACATACCCGTGTAGCTGCCCGCGTTGACTTCGGGGTACCAGGGCAGCTGCGTCGGAACGGGCTGGTAGGCGTAGTTCATGTTGGATCCGGGCGCCCCCTGGTCAGTTCCGGTGGCGAACGTCGTATCGGCCGTGGCCCGCTTCCAGATCTGCGGGCTGTGGTCGGCGAAGGTGCCCACCGAGGTGCAGTCGTGGGCGTGGCCCACGGAGTACATGACCTGGTCCATCACGGAAATCCCGTAGGTGGCGCCGTAGCAGTTGTTCAGCCACAGCAGGTCCCCAGTGGCGAAGTCCGCGGCGAACCGCCCGTCGAACCAGTGCCCGCCCTCGCCGTCGGCGCTGGCGTAGACCACGCCTCCGACGAGTGAGAGTTCCGTGACTCCGGATCGGTTGGTGTCCTGCCGTGTTGGGATGGGCCGGCTGGTCCAGGGAAGCAGGCCGCCAGCGGCACCATCGACGGCTCCGATGCCGACGATGGGCGAACCGTTGAGCTGCTGGAACCGGCCGCCGACAACGACCCTGCTATTGTCCGGTGCCGCGACCACTGCCTCGACAATGTCGTCAGAAGCAGGATTCCATGGCAGCAGTGCGCCCGCGGCGGTGGTGAAGGACGCCATGTTCCGCCGCGTCGCTCCGCCGGCAACGCCAAAGGACCCGACCACGTAGACGGCGTTGCTGCTGGCCGCGACGTTCCAGACGGATCCGTTGACGGTCGGCTTGAAGTTGGGGTCGAGCGCGCCCGTGGCCGCGTCAAACGCCGCGACCTTTCCCCGCGCGTTGCCCGAGACGGTGGTGAAGTCGCCGCCCAGATAGATCTTCTTTTGGTCCGGCGAGACCTTGATGGTCCGCGCCTGGGCGTTGAGGTTGGGGTTCCAAGGCAGGATCGCTCCGGTCAGGATGTTGAAGGCCATCGCATTGTTGCGGGTGACTTCGCTGGTTCCCGGTGCGGCGCCGGAGGGACGGGCCGTGGTGAAACTGCCCACCGCATAGGCCGTGTTGCCGATGACCGCCGTCTTCCAAACCACACCGTTGATCTGTGGTGTGGGCAGCACGTCGCCGCTCACCGTTGGTGGCAGTTGGGGTGGCGGTGGAGGGTTGTCCGCGGCTGCCGCCGCACCGGCGCTGAAGAAAGCAGCAATGACGACGGCGGCCGTCGCCCCGGCCAGGCCGCGGACGGACCGGTTGAACCTGTTGGCGCGTGATTTCATGGTCGATGACCCCCTGGACAAGTGTTCTTGCGATGGAAATTTGTTGCTATGCACGATGTGCCACCTTTCGAGACCGCGGAGGCTGAACTGCCGCCGTTGATTGAATTTCGGAAACCAGCAGAGGCTTGATCAGCAGGCCGCGGATGAGCGGGCCGCCGAGCAAGGAGCCGACAGCCATCAGGGCGGGCACCATGGTGTACCCGGTGGTGACCGCGACGAATGCCCCCGCCAGAAGCAGGGAGAAGAGGGAGTCCGCCACGCGCAGACCCAGGACGCCGGCCTGTTTGCCGCGGACTGCGGCGAGGGCACCGTAGGGCGTTACCGCCGCCACGGACGTGGCGTAGGCGATCCAGCCGAGCACGGCAGCGACCTCCGGCTGCTGTCCCGCTACGAGCCGGCCCACCGTGGGCAACGATGCGAGGGCGACGACGCCCGCGCCTACGGCCACGACGGTCAGGACCGCCACGCCCCGGTCCGCCCTGCGCAGCAATTCCGTCATCGGGACGGCGCTTTGCCGGGCGAAAGCGGCAAACAGGTACGAGGACGCACCACTGACCATCAACATGATCGGTGCGACGTAGATCCGGGCGACCTCCAGTTCTCCGGTGGCGGCCAGTCCGGCCAGGAGCGTCACAGACACCCGAACGGCGGTGAGCAGCGTGGGCCGGACCGCTTGTTGCAGGGAACGCCAGATGCCGTAGCGGGCCACTGCCGGCGAGAGTTTCCGGGCCGCCAGGATCAGGTAGCGGTCATCCTTGGGCAAGAGTGCCGCCCCGATGATGAGCGCCGCGGATTGGCCCCAGATGATCGCGGCGAAGAAGGAGCTGAGGCCCAAGGGCCCGCCTGCTGCTTCCGCGCCGAGTGCTGCCAGGGCGCCTAGGAGTCCTGCGAGGTCAACGACGACGATTTTCCAGAAAAGGAGGTGCGCCATGAGCAGCCGCCGGATGGTGTCTTCGAGGACAAAAACGGTAATCGCTCCCCCGAAGATCCAGGCCCCAGACGGCGCCAGCAGGCCGGAGGCCATCGCCATGACGGCCGCGCACAGCCCGCTCCCCAGGCCCAGGCCCAGGCACCACAGCTGCAGGGTGAACCGGATTGACGGATCGTGGCGGTCCTGGACGGTCAAGGTGTCGCCGATAAATCCGCTCACAATGGCCGTGACCAGCAGAACGACGCCGTACATGATGGCGAACTGCCCCAGCCCGTCGAGCCCGAGGGTCCTTACGGCCAGGACCTGCAGTCCGAAGCTTGCGAGCGCCTGCGACCCCTGGGCGGCGACACCGCCGAGCATGCCTCGGCCGGCCTGGCCTGCCGGGGCGTTGGGTTGGGACTTGTGGCTGGCCACTACTTCGGGAGGTTTCCGCTGAGGGCCGCGGGAGTGTGGCCGCCGTCGATGTCCACATAGAGGGTGGCGCTTTCGGTGCCTTTGGGGACCATAAAGGCGTAACCCCTCGTCTGGCTGTCTCCGGCGTTGATGGTGCCCGCGAAGTCGAGCTCGTTGGCGCCCTCGTAGAGCGGTGCCGCTGCTGTTTTGCCGTTCCCGTAGCGCAGGGTCGCCACCACGTTCGACACCGGCAGGACCTCGCCGGAACCGTTGTGGATGGTGATATCCATGTAGACGTAGGGCGCTCCGGAGATGGTGCCGGGGTCCGTGCCGGACACCACCCCGCTGCGCATGCCGCCCACGGAGACAAGGACTCCGTCGGTGTACTTGGCCGGAGCCGAGCCGAAGTCGCCCGGCACGGCGCGCGACTTTGCGGTGGCGGCCTTCTCCTTGTCCCTCTTGACCACAGGGGCCGCCGTCGAGTTGTCCACGAACCCCGGGCCGCCCGGAGGAAGTGACGGGCCGTCCGCCGTCGGCTTCGGGTCGCTCGACGCGGCGCCCTGTGCCGCTGCGGCGGCCTGGCCGGGCGCCCCTGCCGCGGCGTTGCAGCCGGACAGGAGTGCGACGCCGACAGTGGCACCGACGAGGGTCGCCAGGACTTTCCGCCGCAGGAGACGGCTCCTGGCGCCCGTCGAAATTGATACTGCCGGTACTGCAGGGACCTGGTGCATGGGGACCTCCACGGGAATGCTGCTGGGGTTAGGGGTTGCGCGCAGGGCGCTTCGGAGCCGCGCCGGGTTCATCGGAGCCCGCGGGATCGGGGGCCTCACTGTGCCACCTGGCTTTCGCCCGCCGTGTGCCGGGCGGCCGCGGCGAAGCTGCGGACCCGGGGGCCTTGCGCCTTGGTCAGCGCCCGGGACGCCAGCGCATAGCAGAGGGCCTCGTACCCGTCGGCCACCACGTCCCAGTCGTAGCGGGCAGCTGCCTCCCGGGACTGGTTGGCCCGCGAGCGCGTCAGGGCCGGCTGTGTTTCTGCTTCTTCAGCCAGGCGGGCGACGTCGTCCGGGTCCCGGAAATACCGGCCGACCGGGCCGAGGACCTCACGGTTGAAGTTCACGTCGAACGCGTTGGTTGCCGCGCCGGCACCAATGGCCCGGAGCAGCGAAGGGTTGGTTCCTCCCACGGAGTGCCCGTGCCAGTAGACCAGTGCGTTGGCGTAGAGCTCATCGAGCAGCTCCTGGTTCCAGACGCCGCCCAGGAAACTGACCCGCCTGTCGGCCGAGGTCCTGAGCCGCTGATCGTACCCCTGCCCGTACGGGGTGGACCCGACAACCACCAGCGGGAGTTTGGCGCGGCTGCGCACGTAACCTTCCACAATGGTGTGCACGTGGTTTTCCGGCTCCAGCCGGGCGACCACCAGATGGTACTTTCCGGCGCCCAGGCCCACTGACCCGAGGTGCTGGGGTGCCCTCGGCTCAAGCAGCGGGGCGCCGTAGGAAATAAGCTCCGTGTCCGCGTTGAAGGTATCCCGGTAGTAGTCACGGATCCCGGCGGCGTCCGCGATCAGGGCGTTGGAGAACTGCACGGCGAAGCTTTCCGCCCAGCGGTAGTAGCGCTGGCCGACGGGCCCCCACTTGGCACGCTTCCATTCGAGTCCGTCCATGTGGGTGGCGACGGGGAGCCTGGCCAGCCGGAGCAGCGGGAGCCAGGGCGCGTTGGCGGCGTTGAAGACGATGGTGGCATCGGCCCGGTGCGCCATCAGGTGGGCGACGGAAAGGCCGGTGTGGCTCAAGGTTTCCAGGGAGCGCCGTCGGACCGCCGGAAGGTGCACCAGCCGCATCCCCTCAAATTCGGCTTTCCTGTCCGGACCGTTGCCGGACCGGCAGTAAACCGTCACCGTGTGCCCGCGCGTGGCGAGCCGCCGGCCCACTTCCTCCACGCAGGTTTCGAAGCCTCCGTAGTGGGCGGGTACGCCGCGCGTGCCCACCAGGGCGATGCGTAAACCGGCAGGTTTGGGCGTTGCGTTGTTCATTTTTTACCCCCGAAGTTTGGTACATGCTGCTGATAGAGACCGAGCTTTAGTGGGACCGGGCTGGTTGTTGGGGCCGGGCCAGTGGTTGAGACCGTGCGGTGAGCCGGCGCCGGCGGGGCGCGAATCGACCGCTCAGGGCAGGCTGTGCAGGACCCCTCTTTCCTGGGTGCCGGCGTTCAAGAGATCCAGGGTCCGGCGGAGCGCGGTGCTGGACGTGTGCATCGTGTAGGGGAAATAGGCGACTCTTACCCCGACGGCGGCAAACTCGCGTTCGAGGGCGAGGCCTTTGGGTGTGCCCCTCCAGTCGTCTCCCTTGAAGAAGACGTCGAAGGGCCGGCTCCGCCAGGTGTCGATCTTGCGCGGCAGGGTTTCCGCCACGGCGTCGTCGACGTAACTGATGCACCGGACGATTTCCAGGCGTTCGGCCAGGGGGATCACCGGCGGCCGGCCCTTCGCCTGAACCAATAGCTCGTCGGATACGACGCCTGCGATCAGGAAGTCGCAGTGGGCTTTTGCGTGGCGGAGGAGGTTGAGGTGGCCGACGTGAAAGAGATCGAACGCCCCGGCTGCGTAGCCAATCAGTGTGCTCATGGTTGCTCCTTAGTAGGCGCCGACGGGGCTGCGCATGGCCCTGAACGTTCGCCACAAAATGATCAGGTCACCGGTTAGCGACCAGTTCTCGACGTAGTAGAGGTCCAGCCGGATGCTCTCGTCCCACGGGAGGGCGGAGCGGCCGTTGATCTGCCAGAGGCCCGTTATCCCGGGTTTGATGAGCAGGCGCCGGCTGGTGAATTTCTCGTAGCGTTCAACTTCGGTGGGCAGCGGCGGCCGTGGGCCCACCAGGCTCATCTCGCCGGTGAGGACATTCCAGAACTGCGGCAGCTCGTCCAGGGAGTACTTCCGCATCCACCGCCCGCAATTGGTGACCCGTGGGTCGTTCCGCATTTTGAACAGCGGCCCGGAGCCCTCGTTGAGCGCCTGCAGCGATCCGAGATCCGTTTCGGCGGTCTGCACCATTGAACGGAACTTCACCATGTGGAACGGCATACCGTTTCTGCCGGCGCGGAGTTGGCGGAAGAAGACGGGCCCCGGGCTGTCCCGCTTGACGATGATGGCGAGAACCACCATGAGGGGGAACAACATCAGTAGCGCCAGCGACGCGACGGCCACATCCATGACCCGCTTGAGGATGTGCTTGGCACCGGCGTACTGCGGGAGTTCAACGTGTACCAGCGGCAAGCCGTCCACCGGGCGCCAGTGAATGCGCGGTCCGGCGACGTTGGTCAGCGTTGACGCCAGGACAAGCTCCGTTCCGGTGGCCTCAAGCTTCCAGCCGAGTTCCCGGATGTAGGTGCTGCCGCCGGGGACCCTGCCCGCGACAATGACGGCGTCCGCACCCGCAGTTTCGACCATCCGGGAAACATCGGCCAGGCTCGACACCACCGGAATTCGGTACCAGGGCGCCCGGAGCTCCACCGATTTGTCCAGGGCGGACAACCCGACCCCGGTGATCTCATAGCCGGCGGCCCGGTTCTTTTCAATGTTGTTGATGACGTACTCGACGTCGGCGCGTTCGCCGATCACGATGACCCGGGACAGGTATTTGCCCTCGCGCCGCTTCAGGTTCAACCACTTCCGCCACAGCCACCTCGTGCCTGTCAGCAGGACCAGCCCCAGGGGCAGCGCGACGGCGAAATAGCCGCGGACGACGTCGAACCGGACGAAGACCATGGCGATGGCCAGGGCGCCGAAGAGCTTGAGGGTGGCTTGAACCACCCGCTTGTATTCCGCGGCACCGATGCCGAACGTCCGCCTGTCCCGGGTGGGGTAGATCTCCAGGACGGCGATCCAGGCCGCTAGCAGGAGGACAGACACTGCAAGGTACCGGGCTTCGAATTCCTCCGCGGACCTGGTGGGCGCATCGACGCCGAACCGGAAGACGTAGGCTGCGGCCACGGATACAGCGATGGCGGCCGAGTCAGTAAGCCGGAGACGGTTGGCGAAGTTCTTCCACTGCCGGGTGACTGCTTTCCGGGAGGCCGCGAGGTCGAACCGGGATTCGTCGTCCCAGACCGAGTGCTGGGGACGTTCCGGGGTGAGTGCACGTGCTTGGATTCCTGGAACCGCCGCGCGCCGTACTGCGTGGAATGGCCGGCGGTGTTTGAGTTCGCTCATCACCGGCGCCGGGAGGAGTCGGCCCGATGAGCGGCCGGCGCACTGGCCGGCGCGGCCTGGTCGGCCTGGCTGGAAGGGGAACCGGACTGTTTATGACGGTCCGATAACCAGAGAAAATGAACAGCAATCAACGTCCGAAGAAACATGAGGAGACCTTCTAGCGACTAGTGTGGCTGCGGTCTCCACAGTCAATAATGTGACTTATTGGCGCACACGAGTGTTAGCTACCTCTTTCCGCCGAATCACCACTCGACCTGCTTGTCGGTGCTACGTGGAACTGAGACGGGGCTACCTATTCGCCACTGGTGGCGCTGCACGCGGACGGGAACGGGCACGACGGCGGTGCTCGCGGTGTTGCTGTTCGGGGAAGCCCCGCGGCTGGGGTAAGGTAAATCTCGTTGTTCTGCAGTATCTTGACCAGGCGTTTTTGCGGTCATTTCTGCGGCTCTGCGGCTGTAGCTCAATGGTAGAGCGCTAGCTTCCCAAGCTTGATACGCGGGTTCGATTCCCGTCAGCCGCTCCATTTTCTCTCCCGGCCTGGGCTCGCCGGGTCACCAGATGGTGTAACCGCTAAAGCCGTGGCCAATCTTTACGCGGTGCTTTCCCGCATCTCCGCCTGGGATCATCCAGAGGTCGCCGTGCTTGTCCGTGGCGATTAGGTCGCTGAGCCCGTCCACGTTCTCCCAGTCGCCCGCCTCGACGATTCGTGTGTAACGATTCCAGCCGGAGCCGAAGGTGTAGTACGAGGTGGGGGTCTTGACCTGGATCCCTTGGCGGTCGTCGTAGGGCCAGAGTATGCCGTGGGTGTCCCGCGCGTAGAACCACGGCCAACCCCCGCCGATATGCAAGTCGACGAGCATCCGGCCGGCCCAGCCGGTGGCGGCCCGCTGCCGCGGTTGCCAGCTGACCGAGTAGCCATTGCCGACCGTGGTGTACGGGTAACGCCAGAGCGTCCCGGAGCGGTCGATGGCGAGCAGGTTGCCACGGCCAGACTCGTCAATGATGCTGGTCATTTGGTTCCAGCCTCCGCCGAGTGGGGTCCGCGACCGCCATCCGGAGTGCCCGTTGCTCGGGATGGCCCAGAGGTTCCCGTCCTTGTCCCGGGCGAAGACGCCGTAGAAGGCTCCTCGTGAGGGAATGATCGCCGTGTAGTGCCACCCGGTCGCCGATTTGATCCTCGGCTTGAACCCGCCATCGCCATCGCCGGGGTAAAGCCAGAGCGTGCCGTGACTGTCGAGTGCCATGACATCCGGGTAGCCGTCGCCGCTGTAATCACGCGGACACGGAGCGCCGCAATGCAACGGGTCGGTCTGCGCCGGAACGGCGATACCCGTTGCCAGAAGCAACGCCCCAACGATGTCGGCCACAATACGCAGAGTCCGTTTCATGGCCGGATTCTAGTCCCGGGTGCCGCCCCATCCACGAGTACTTTATTGCGGGTAAACCGGGATCAGCACCGCAATGTACCCGAGGGGACCCGCGGAACCCCTACTCGATCAGGCAACCCCACGCCCCGGCCCCGTGAGCCTAGGTCGCGACAATCCGCAGCAACTGACGCCGGTTTTTCAGGTCCACCTTGAGCGCCAGCTGGCCGCGCCTGGCAAGTACCACCGAGACCACGGCTGCGGCCAGCGCCGGTACCGCGCCGGCGATGAGGATGGCCGTGTGCGGGTTGAAGTGCTCGGCGAGCCAGCCCATAAGTGGTCCGCCGAGGGCCTGTCCACCGATGAGCACCATGATGTAGAGGCTCATCACCCGGCCGCGGATGCCCATGTTGGCGCTGACCTGGACCAGCTGGTTGGCGGCCGTCAGGAACATCAGGCACCAGAAGCCGGCGAGGACCATCGCCGCGCCGAAAAACACCATCGACGGCGCGGAGGCGGCCAGGCAGAGCATCAGGCCGTACATCCCGGCGCCCAGCATCACCGAACGCAGCCGAAGTTGCCGCCGCCTCGCGGACGTGATGGCGCCGGCCAGCGCACCGAGGGCCACCAATGCGTTGAGCAGACCGTACCCGCCGGCACCGGCCCGGTAGACGTGGTCCGCGAAGGCTGCCAGCAGCACGGGCAGGCTCATCGCAAACACCGCGACGAAGCCGGCCATCAGCCACGGCCAGTAGATCGTGGGTTTGCCGAGCGCATAGCGCAGCCCCTCCCGGAGCATGCCCTTGCGTTTGGCCGCCGGCAGCGTCACGTGCAGTTCGTCCTTGCGCAGGACCAGCAGCATGGTCAGGGTGGAGCAGCACGCCAGCGCGTTCCCGGCGAAGGCCCAGCCCGCGCCGACCGCGCTAAGCAGCACTCCGGCGACGGCCGGGCCGATCAGGCCGCCCAGCTGGAAGATCGTGGAGTTCACGCTGATGGCGTTGCGCAGGTAGGCGGGACCGACGAGTTCGTTGACGAAGACCTGCCGGGCCGGCTGGTCCAGTACGGTGACCAGGCCCAGAATGAGGGCTATCCCATAGACCTGCCAGACTTCAATCCGGTGCGAGAGGGCCAGTACGGCCAGAGTCGCCGCCAGTACGGCGGCCACGCACTGGCACAGCATCAGGATCTTCCGCTTCGCGAAGCGGTCCGCCATCATGCCGCCCCACGGGCCCAGCAGGAGCGAGGGCAGGAACTGCAGGGCCACGGTAATTCCGACGGCGGTGACCGAGCCGGAGAGCTGAAGCACCAGCCAGTCCTGGGCGATCCGCTGCATCCACAGGGCCACCACGGCGATGAAGTGCCCCACCGCGAAGATCCGGAAGTTGCGGACCTTCAGGGAAATGAAGGTATGCCGCCACGGCAGGCGTTCACTTACGACGCCGATCGGCTGGGTAATGGGGGCGGGGACGGTCGGCTGGCTCTGGTCCGGCCGGGTGTCGGCGGGATGGAACGGCGGAGGGGGTGGCACGGAAAGTCCTCAGGGAAACGAAGTCTGCGGGGTCTCCTTAACGCTAAGCTGGCCGCAATTGATAATGGAAGGCTATCCAGGGCATAACTAGCATCACGAAATGCAATGAAAGGAATCTCATGGCGACCCGAGTTCCTCCGGCAGGCGGAAGGCATGTTTGAACCGGCCCAGCTGCGCTCGTTCCTTGCCGTGGCCGAAACGCTGAGCTTTACCAGGGCGGCGGACAGGCTGGGGCTGGCACAGCCCACGGTCAGCCAGCACGTCCGCAAGCTCGAGGCCGCCGCCAAACGAACCCTGATTGCCCGCGACACCCGCGATGTCCGGCTCACGGACAACGGGGACGCGATGGCCGGCTTCGCGCGCACCATCCTCGCTGCCCATGACTCCGCGGCACGCTATTTTTCCGGCTCCGCCATGCGCGGCCGGCTGCGCTTTGGCACGGCGGATGACCTCGCCATTACCGGGCTGCCACGGATCCTGCGGGAGTTCCGGCAGATCTACCCGCAGATCAACCTGGAACTGACGGTCGGGCAAAGCGACCAGCTGTACAAGCGGCTCAACGCCGGCCAACTGGACCTGGTATTCGTCAAATGGGTTGCCGGCGCCAAGGATGGAACCGTGGTCCAGCAGGATTCCTTCTCCTGGGTGGGCCTCGAGCAGACTGTCCTCGATTCCGGGGATCCGGTACCGCTGATCGCCTACCCCGCGCCGAGCCTGAGCCGGAAACTGGCCATCGACGCGCTCGAGGCCACCGGCCGGACCTGGCGCATCACCTGCACCACCCGCCAGATCAGCGGTGTCCTGGCCGCCGTCCGGGCCGGGATCGGCGTCGCCGTGATGCCCTCCTCGCTGGTGCCGGAGGACCTGAAAATCATCACCCGGCGCTTCGACCTGCCGCCCGTCGGCGACGTCGACTTCACCCTGATCCGCAATCCGCTGGCAAACACCGAGGTGATCGACGCCCTGACCCAGACCATTGTTGGCCGCGCCTTCAGCCGCTCGTCCTAGTCCCGCTCCCCGGCGAAATACTCGCTCCACAGCAGGTAGCTACCCGCAACATACTTGCTTCAGCGGGTCTGTCCCCGACCATTGAACCCAAGTGTTACTTGTCCTATCCTGACAGTGTTGAAGGTCAAGCAGAGGCCCCCACAACGATCCGACAAACGAACGTTTATCCTCGTTGTTGCCATGCAGCAAAACCGGCAAACGTTCGGGATAGGCCAGCAATGACGCCAGCCATAAACAACTCCCACACCACCATGCGGCCGCGCCATCCAATGAGCGCCGCCCCGCCGCTGAGTACAGCTGCCCGCCTGGAAGGCCTGCCGCATCCGAGCCTCGGCAGGCTGGATCCGCATGCGGCCCGTACCCGGGGTGACGACGACTTCGTCGGTATCCCCTACTGCGAGCGCTGCGGGACGGATGAGTTCGTCTACCTGGAATCCTTTGTCCCGGCCAAACACCACCGGGACGGTTCCATCAGCAGGCTCGGTGAGGTGACCTACTTCTGTTCAGGCTGTGAGGATTTCTCCGCCCATGCCGTCCCGGCCGCGTGGGTCCCGCCGGGCTGGTACCTCGGGTAGGAGCCATGCCCGCGCCCATGTAACCGCAAACGCCGCCGTCCCCGCACTGTGAGTGCGGGGACGGCGGCGTTGCGTACTCAGGGGTCGCGAACCCGGATTGGCTGCTTAGATCAGGCTGTCCGAGAGGTGGTTCGCGGTGCCGAAGCGGTGGGCGGTGATGCTGACGGCCTGCTCGTGCAGGAACGGCAGCAGTTCAACGCGTCCGGCCTCCGTGACGGGGTGGGAGTAGACGGCCAGGTCGGGGCGGCCGCCCGTGGCGTCGGCCAGCGCCTTCGCGTCGCCGCCGATCAGGCGGATGCGGTGCACGGCCAGGGTGGCAGCCTGGGCAAGCCGGCCCACGGACGCGAGCCACTCGGCGTCGTTCTCCACGGTGGTCTCAATCCCGAGTCCGGACAGCACCGCACGGAGCTGGGCGGGTACTTCGACGGCGCTGGACACCGTGAAGTCCGAGCCCGCCTGGACACCGGCAGCCACGATGCGGATCAGGTCGGCGAGCGGCTGGCCTTCTGACAACCGCACCATGACCGGCAGTGCGCGGTAGCGGAACACGTTGCGTTCCGCACTCAGCCCGGAGACGTCCTTGGCGGTGCCGAACTCCTCGGCCCAGGCCTGGGCGTCCGAGGCCAGGGACCGCTGCAGCGGGCCGAGTTCATCGGCCGGCAGGATGCCCTTGGCCGCGTCCTCGATCCTGCGAACGCCGGAGTGTGCCGGCTTCGTCTCGGCCGTGCTGGCCTTGCTGACCCAGTCGCCGAGGCCTGCGAGGTAGTTCGGGCCACCGGCCTTGGTGCCGGCACCGACGGCAGACTTCTTCCAGCCGCCGAAGGGCTGGCGCTGCACGATGGCGCCGGTGATCCCGCGGTTGACGTAAAGGTTGCCTGCCTGGACGGTGTCCAGCCAGAGGGCAAGTTCGTCGGTGTTCAGCGAGTGCAGGCCGGCGGTCAGGCCGTACTCGATCTGGTTCTGGATCGCGATGGCCTCCTCCAGGGTTTCGGCCGTCATAACACCGAGGACCGGACCGAAGAATTCGGTGAGGTGGAAGTAGGAACCGCGGCGCACACCGTGGCGGACGCCCGGGCTCCACAGCTTGCCGGACTCGTCCAGCTGCTTCGGCTCCACGGCCCAGGCCTCGCCCTCACCGAGGGTGGTCAGGGCGTTGAGGAGCTTGCCGCCGGCAGGCTCGATGATCGGGCCCATCTGGCTGGCCGGGTCCTCAGGGTAGCCGACCTTCAGTGAGGTGACGGCGTCGATCAGTTGGTTGTGGAAGCGCTTGGACTTCGCAACGGAGCCGACCAGGATCACCAGCGAGGCGGCCGAGCACTTCTGGCCGGCGTGGCCGAACGCGGAGTAGGCCACGTCCTTTGCCGCGAGGTCCAGGTCCGCGCTCGGGGTGACGATGATGGCGTTCTTACCGCTGGTTTCGGCCAGCAGCGGCAGGTCCTTGCGGAAGGAGCGGAACAGCTCTGCGGTCTCGTAGCCGCCGGTGAGGATGACGCGGTCCACGGCGGGGTGCGAGATCAGCTGCTGCCCCAGTTCCCGCTCGCCGAGCTGCACCATGGTGAGCACGTCGCGCGGGACACCGGCCTCCCAGAGGGCCTCGATCATCACGGCACCGCTGCGGCGGGCCTGCCTGGCGGGCTTGATCACCACGGCGGATCCTGCGGCGAGCGCCGCCAGGGTGGACCCTGCGGGGATGGCCACGGGGAAGTTCCACGGCGGCGTCACGACAGTCAGCTTCGCCGGAACGAACGTTGCGCCGTCGACGTCGTCGAGCTTGCGGGCCGATTCGGCGTAGTAGTGCGCGAAGTCCACCGCTTCGCTAACCTCGGGATCACCCTGGTCAATCGTCTTGCCGGTCTCGCTCGCCATGACCTCGAGGAGGTCGGCGCGGCGGGCCTCCAGCACGTCGCCGGCGCGGTGCAGGATTTCGGCCCGTTCCGCTCCGGAGAGGGCACCCCAGGCCTTGCCCTTCTCGACCGCGGTGTCGATGACGGCATTCAGGGCCGCCTCGTCATTGATCGTGGCGGCCTCGACGGCGGCGTTGCCCAGGGTGGAGCCCTGGACGCGGCCAAGGATGGCCCGGCCCCAGTCGCGGTTGGCCGGGAGGGACGGATCGGTGTCCGGGGTGTTGCCGAAGGAGTCGCGCGGCATCGGCTCGGCCGGAAGGGAACGGTTCTGCCGGCGGTTCGGGGCCGGAACCTCGTCGTCGAGCTTGGCGAGCGAGGCCAGGAAGCGCTGCTTCTCGCGCTCAAACAGAGTCTCGTTCTCGCTGAGTTCGAACACGGCGGACATGAAGTTGTCCTGGCTGGCGCCCTCTTCGAGGCGGCGGATCAGGTAGGCGATCGCGACGTCGAACTCGGCGGGGTGGACCACCGGGGTGTACAGCAGGAGGGACCCGACGTCCTTCTTGACGGCTTCGGCCTGGCCCTGTGCCATACCGAGCAGCATCTCGAACTCGATGCCGGATTCAACGCCGCGCTGCTTGGCCAGGAGCCAGGCGAAGGCGATGTCGAAGAGGTTGTGGCCGGCGACGCCGATCCGGATGTTGTTGATCCGGTCCGGGTGCAGCGAGTAGTTGATGACGCGCTTGTAGTTGGTGTCCGAGTCCTGCTTGGTGCCCCAGGTGGCCAGCGGCCAGTCATGCAGGGAGGCCTCCACCTGTTCCATCGGCAGGTTGGCGCCCTTGACCACGCGGACCTTGATGGCCGCACCGCCGTCGGCACGCCGTGCGGCGGCCCAGTCCTGCAGGCGGATCATGGCGGAGAGAGCGTCGGGGAGGTAGGCCTGGAGGACAATGCCGGCCTCGAGGTTCTTGAACTCGGGCTTGTCCAGGATCCGGGTGAAGACCGCGATGGTCATGTCCAGGTCCTTGTATTCCTCCATGTCCAGGTTGATGAACTTGGCTTTGCGGCCCCCTGTGGCGAAGGCGGCGGCACGGGTGAAGAGCGGGGTGAGCTTCTCCACGACGTGCTCCACGGCTTCGTCGAAGGCCCAGGCGGAGTGCGGGGCGACGGTGGAGGACACCTTGATCGAGACGTAGTCCACGTCCGGACGGGAGAGCAGGGTGTGGGTTCCCTCAAGCCGGCGGGAGGCCTCGTGCTCGCCCAGGACTGCCTCGCCCAGGAGGTTGACGTTCAGCTTGATGCCGTCCTTGCGGATCTTCGCGATGGCCGGGCCGAGCTTGGCGTCCGTCGCGTCAACAATGAGGTGGCCGACCATTTCCCGGAGCACCCGGCGGGCAACCGGGATGACCACCTGCGGCAGGACCGGGGCCATGGTGCCGCCGAGGCGGACGGCGCTGCGCATGTACCAGGGCAGGAACGCCGGAACCTTGGGGGCCAGGGCGGCGAGGTTGCGGGCCGCGACCTGCAGGTCCTCGGGACGCACGACGCCGTCAACGAAACCGACCGTGAAGTCAAGGCCGTTGGGGTCCTTAAGAACCCCGGCGAGCTGCTGGGCCGAGGCGTCGACGGGCACCTTGGCGGCCTCGGTGAGCCAGTGGCGGACCAGGGCGGTGGTTTCCTCGGCGAGGGCTGCCGCCTCAAGCACGGGGGAGCCTTCAGACACGGCGGCGTGCGTGGCCTCGTTGCCCGCGTCCGCGCCGGCGTTCAGGCCGGATTCCGTTGAGGTGTTGGTCATGGTGGCACTCGTTCTTTCTCAAAATGTGGACCGTTCTTGATTTAGTATGCGACCGGATTTCCATAAGATAAAGCGATGTTTTCTGAGCAATACTGGTTAGTAGAACCGAACGTTTCGCAACGGCCCGGTGCCGGCGCTCCGCGGGGGTACCGGCCCCCTTCCACGCCGTCCGTACAGACGCAAAGGACCCCCTTCCGCGCACGCGGGAGGGGGTCCTTCAGGGGAAGCGCTGTTAGCCGATGTGGCGGTGCATTTCCACGACTTCCTGGTGCCGCGGGCTGTCCGGATTCATCAGCGAGTGCTTGCGGCCGTATCCGAAGTAGATCACCAGGCCAATCACCAGCCAGACGCCGAAGCGGACCCACGTCTCCCAGTGCAGCTGCACCATAAGGAAGGCCGAGGCGAGCATGCCGAAGAGGGGAACCACCGGCATAAACGGCAGCCGAAAGGTGCGCGGGGCGTCGGGCTTCTTGTAGCGGAAGATGATGACGGAGAGGCACACGACGACGAAGGCGGCCAGGATGCCGATGTTGGTCAGGTCAGCGACGGCCTTGATCGGGAAGACGCCGGCCAGCAGCGCCGAGGCCACTCCCGCGATCCAGGTGACACGCTGCGGGGTGCCGTTGCGGTCGGTCTTGGCAAACCAGCCCGGAAGCAGCCCGTCGCGGCTCATGGAGAACCAGACACGGGTGACACCGAGCAGGAAGGTCAGCATCACGGTCAGGATGGACAGGACGGCGAAGACGGATATGATCGTTGCGATCACCGGCAGCCCCACCCCGTTGAAGGCGGAGGCGAAGCCGGCCTTGGGGTCGATGTCCTTGTAGTTCTGCATCCCGGTCAGCACCAGGGTCGCGGCAACATACAGGAGCATGGCGACGATCAGCGAGAGGATGATGGCCTTGGGCATGTGCTTCTTGCCGTCCGTAGCCTCTTCGGCCGCTGTGCTCATTGCGTCATAGCCGAACACGGCGAAGAAGACGGTGGCGGAGCCAGCCAGAACGGGCCCGAAGCCGCTGGGCATAAACGGGTTGTAGTTGTTGGTGTTGATGTAGAAGATGCCCAGCCCGATGATGAAAAGGATCAGGACAACCTTGATCGCGACGGCCACCAGTTCGAAGCGGCCGAAAGTCTTGGTGCCGCGGGACAGGATCCAGGTCACGAGCAGGCATACGGCAATGGCCGGAATATTGATCACGCCGCCCTTGCCCTCATCCACGGTGGAGGTCATCCAGACCGGCATGTGGATGCCGATGCCGGACAGGAACGCGTCGAAGTATCCGGAAATGCCGATTGCCACCACCGCCACGATGGCAATGTATTCGAGCAAGAGGTCCCAGCCGATGAACCAGCCGATCACCTCTCCCAGCGCCACATATCCATAGGTATAGGCAGAACCGGCCCGCGGGATCATTCCCGCGAACTCGGCGTAGGACAGCGCGGCCGCTGCCGAGGCCAGTCCGGCGATCAGGAACGAGAACAGCACCGCCGGGCCGACCCCGGGCTCACCCTCGCTGCCGTGGGCCACCAGCCCCGCGAGCGAGAAGATGCCGACGCCAATAATGCCGCCGACGCCAATGGCCGTCAGCTGCCATAGCCCGAGGCTCTTGAACAGGCCGCTGTGCTTGTTTTCTTCTTCAATATCGTCGATGGGCTTGCGCCGCATGATCGATCTGGTCAGTTCTCTGGTGCTCATCAGGGTCTCCTGCTCGGGGGTGGCGCCCATCAATCCGCCCTGTGATGGGGGTTACTCAGTGAGAACAGTATGCAAGCCCGGTTGCATTAGATAAAGTGAATTCTCCTAATCAATAACCATTAGAATTCACAAAGGAATATCGATGCTCGACGTCCGGCGGTTGCGCCTTTTACGCGAACTCAAAATCCGCGGCACGCTCGCCGAAGTCGCCGAAGCGCTGCAGTACAGCCCGTCGTCGGTCTCCCAACAGTTGGCCCTCCTGGAAAAGGAAGCGGGCGTGGACCTCCTGCGTAAAACCGGCCGTCGCGTGCAGCTGACGCCGCAGGCGGAGGTGCTGGTTGCGCACACCACGCAGCTGCTCGAAACCCTCGAGCAGGCCGAGGCGGATCTCGCGGCTTCACTCACCACAGTGACCGGAACGGTGCGGATCGCTGTTTTCCAGTCCGCGGCCCTGGCCCTGATGCCCGATGCCCTGACCCGGATGGCCGCCAGCTACCCGGAAGTCCGGATCGAGATGATCCAGCGGGAACCCGAGACGGCCCTCCACGAAACATGGGCGCGGGACTTTGACCTTGTTATCGCGGAGCAGTACCCGGGGCACGCGGCGCCGCGCTACGCCGAACTGGACCGGGTGCGCCTCACCGGGGATGCGATCCGGCTGGCCGTGCCGCCCGAAGCACCGGGCCGGCCGGCCATCACGTCCCTCGCCGACACCGCAGCACTGTCCTGGGTCATGGAACCGCGGGGCGCGGCGTCCCGGCACTGGGCGGAGCAGGCCTGCCGCACTGCCGGCTTCGAGCCGGACGTGCGTTTCGAGACCGCCGACTTGCAGGCCCAGATCCGGCTCATCGAATCGGGGAACGCTGTGGCGCTGATGCCGGACCTGGTGTGGACCGGCCGGGGAACCACGGCCCAGCTGATCGACCTCCCGGGCAACCCCCGCCGCACAGTCTTCACGTCCGTGCGGCGCTCCAGCGCCAAGCGCCCGGCCATCCTCGCGGCCCGCGAAATTCTCGCCGAAACCGCGGCGTCCATCGCTCCGCCGGCCTGACGGTGCCGCGGCCATTGGGTCCGGCGGTGTTTCCTGGCTCACAGCGCGCCGCACGTCCCGGCGCTAGAATGGTGACGTTATGAATCGAACAATGTTCAAGTCCAAAATCCACCGCGCCACGGTCACCCACGCGGACCTCCACTATGTCGGCTCGGTCACCGTGGACCTGGACCTGCTGGAGGCGGCCGACATCCTCCCCGGTGAGCTCGTCGCGATCGTCGACGTCACCAACGGCGCCCGGCTCGAGACGTACACCATCGCCGGCGAGCGCGGTTCCGGCGTCATCGGCATCAACGGCGCCGCGGCGCACCTGATGCACGAAAACGACATCGTCATCCTGATCACCTACGCGGAGATGACCTCCGAAGAAGCGAAGTCCTACGTCCCCAAGGTGGTCCACGTGGACAAGGACAACAAGATCGCCCAGATCGGCAACGATCCCGCGGAGGGCCACACCGCCGGCCTTCTGCGCCCGCCGCACGCGCTGAACAACGCCACGCTGAACTAAGGCCGGCGCCGGCCGCCCTCATTCCGGGCGTCGGACCTGGACGGTTCGTGACGCGGTGCCGCCCCGGCGTCGCGGTTCCCGGGACAAATCTGATTATTGTGGACAGGTGCCCACCCCTTTGATTCCGCCCGCGCCGTCCAGGACAGTCGCGTGCTAGGAGTCCTCGCCGGTTTCTTCGTCGTCTGGTTCATCATCCTGGTGGGCATGTTCGTCGGCAGGCGCAACATCCTGGGCGAGAACGCCCGCAACGTCCTGAGTGCGCTGACGTTCTTCGTAGCGAGCCCGGCGCTGCTTTTTGAAACCCTCAGCAAGGCCAAACTGCACGACGTTTTCGCCGCACCGCTGCTGGTGACGGCCGTAGGCGCAGTGGCAACGGCGGCTATCTACTTCGGCATCGTGCGGTTCCTGCTCAACCGCCCGGTCCCGGAAGCCCTGGTGTCCTCCATGAGCGCTTCCCTGGCCAATTCGGCCAACCTGGGCATCCCGATCGCCGTGTTCGTCCTCGGGGACGCCAGTTACGTGGCCCCGCTGCTGATCTTTCAGCTTGCCTTCTTCACGCCGCTGTTCCTGATGTTCCTTGACGCCACCACCAGCTCGCACCGGACCACCCCGCTGAGCTTCGCCCTGATGATTCTTCGCAACCCCATGATTGTCGGTTCCGGGCTCGGCCTCCTGGTGGCCGGGACCGGCTGGGAGGTTCCTGCTTTGGTGTTGCAGCCGATCCACCTGATCGGGGGCGCCGCGATTCCTGCCATGCTGCTGGCGTTCGGCATGAGCCTGAACGGGTCACGGCCGCTGCAGGCGGACACGGGCCGGAGGATTGACACCCTGCTGGCCAGCGGCTTCAAGCTCATCCTGCACCCCACGCTGGCCTACCTCTTCGCCCGGTTCGCCCTCGGCCTGCAGGACCAGGCGCTCTTCGCCGTTGTGGTCACCTCGGCGCTGCCCACGGCACAGAACGTTTTTGTCGCGGCTAACCGGTACAGGACAGGCCTCACCGTGGCCAAAGATACGGTGCTGATCACCACCGTGGTGGCCGTCCCCGCCATGATCGGCGTGGCCTTGCTGCTCGCCTGAGGACCGCCGGTAGGCTGGCAACGGCCAAAACCGGGCCGCAGGACAAGCAACGGGGGATGAAGTGCGCAGGATTGGTACGCGACAGGGCGGCGGCCGCCGGCCGGGAGCCGTCGACTGGTTCACCTGCGGGATCGCCGCCGTCCTGCTGGCCTCGACCAGCGCCTGCGCCGGCGTCTCTGCGCCGGCCGCCCAGGCCGGCAGCGCCGCGGCCACAATGCCGTCCGCGCCCACCACTTCCGTGCCGGCGGCGAGCAAAGCGACGCCGGCGGCCCCGGCACCGTCCGCCACTCCCGGCCCCGTCTCCAAAGCTGCCGTGGCCAAAGCCCAGCCCAAGCAACCGGCGTTTGCTGCCACCGCCCTCAAAGTGCTGGCAACCATCCCGGTCAAAGGCCGGGCACCCAAGACCGGATATGCCCGGGACCAATTCGGCCAGGCCTGGTCCGACGTCGACCGCAACGGCTGCGACACCCGCAACGACATCCTGCGCCGCGACCTCACCGCGGAAGTCCTCAAGCCCGGAACGCACGGCTGCGTGGTGCTCTCCGGCGTGCTGAAGGATCCGTACACCGCCACGTCCATTCCCTTCCAGCGCGGCGCCCGCACCAGCAGCGCGGTCCAGATCGACCACGTCGTGGCGCTCAGCGACGCGTGGCAGAAGGGGGCGCAGCGGCTCAGTCCGGCACGGCGGCTCGCTTTCGCCAATGATCCGCTGAACCTGCTGGCCGTCGACGGGCCGGCAAATATGCAAAAGAGCGACGGCGACGCCGCCACCTGGCTTCCGGCCAACAAGTCGTACCGCTGCGCCTACGTGGCGCGCCAGATTTCGGTCAAGGCCAGTTACGCACTCTGGGTCACCCGGGCCGAGCACGATGCCATGGCCCGGATCCTGGCGGACTGCTCGGCCGCCGTCGCCCCCGCCGCCCAGCTCCCGGCCGCACCGGCCCCGGCGGCGGCACCCGCACCGGCCCCCGCACCAGCGCCGGTCCTTAAGGCCCCCGCTCCGGCCCCGGCCCCGGCGGCTGCGGTACCGGCGCCCGCCCCGGCGGTATACTACGCCAACTGCTCCGCGGCCCGGGCCGCCGGTGCCGCGCCGATCCGTGCCGGGCAGCCCGGGTACAGCCGCAAACTGGACCGCGACGGCGACGGAGTGGGCTGCGAGTAGCGGCACGGCGTGACCCGGCCGGCGGCTCAGCCGGGGGCCAGTGCCACGGAGATGCTGTAGGGCGGCAACGTGATGGTGGCGTGCCTGTCCGCGCCGATGGTGATGCTGACCGGCGGGTCGTTGGGTTCAGGATGGCCGCCGTTGCCCCTGCCGCGGGAGGGATTCCACTGGTATTGCGCCGCCGAATACTGGTCTAGTTCCAGATTCCCTTTCAGCGGCCGGCTGTCCCCGCCGTCGTGCTGCATCAGGCGGACGGTGAAGGCACGCTTGGGGTCCTTGTTAAACAGCAGCACGCCGAGCCTGCCGTCCGGACGGCGGACCGAGTAGGCGGTGACCAGCGCCTGGCCCTTCGCATTCCGGACATCACTGGTGGTGCTGTACATGGTGTGGCGGCCGGTACCGGCCTCCAGCCAGTGCTCGTTGACCAACCGGGCGGCCTGGAAGGCGGCTACCGGGCGGATCTTCCATTCGTCATAGAACTGGAACAGCATCAGGTTGCCCCGGGTGTCGCACTTCTCCCCGACCTCGTCCTGGACCACCCAGTTCGGCTCGATCCCGTAGAAGTAGCTGCTTTCGCCGCCCATCGCCAGGAACATGGCGGCGGTTTCGGCATTGACCATGGCCCCGGGCAATTCGAGTTCCACCGCCCCCACAAAGGACGAGTAGCCATACTCGGTGATGACCTTGGGGATCCCGGCGGGCAGGCCGGCGTCGTGCTGGCGCTTGAGAAGCTGCGCAAGCAGGTCCGGGTTCTGGGGCAGCGTCGCGGCAGGGTCCGCGCACACGTCATCGAACGGGTACCACTCGAAGGAGAAGAAGTTAAAGTCCTGCATGGCCCCGCGGTGGCGGAGGTAGGACACAAAGCGGCCGGTCCAGGACCGGACGCCGTGCCCGTCGGGCCAATGCACCCAGTCGGGCAGCGTGGTCTGGTACCCCGGGCCGCCGAACTCCAGCGACGGATTCACGGCTTTCATGGCGGCCGCCATCTGCACATACAGGGCGCCGTAGTGCTCCGGCTGGGCCAGTTGGCCGTCCGGCTCCTCGCCGACCTCGATCCGCCTGACCGGGTAGCCGCCCCTGCTGAGGTAAGTGGCCAGGGCTGCAGCGTCCTCGGGGGTCCCGTACAGCGCCGGAACGGGCACCATCAAGGGCTCCCCCCGGGTGATGCCGCTGGCGAAAAGCCGCTCGAAACTGGCGTGCTCGTAGTTCTTGTCGAGGTCCTCTGCGCGGTGCCAGGGATCGGTCGAGGATGTCCACATCACCGTTTGGCGGCGCGACTCGCGGTGCCGGACGTTGTCGATGAAGGACCCGCCCTGCTGCCGGCCAATGTAGAGTTCGCGGACGGCGACGCCGAGCCGGTCGCGGATATCGCGGGATCCGGCGGGGGCGGTGCCTGAACCCTGCAGAAGCAGGATGCGGAGGTACTGGACGTTGACGGGCCGGTCAGCGACCCGGACCGTCTGGGTCCCTCCGGTCCCCCGGTGGGCTGCCTGCGGAAAGTCCCGCCAGGTGCCTTGGTCGACGGGGAACCGCGCGTCAGTGCCGGTCCAGTACTGCACCTTGAACGACGCGGCGTACGGCGTCCCCCAGTCGAAGCGGACCATATCCACGGGCAGTGCCTGCGGGAACTCCGTCATGATCCACTGCGGATTCAGCCCGGCCGGTTCCCCGGTGTAATGCGGATCCAGATAGGGGTTGCTTTTCCAGAAGGTCGCGTCGTCCCCGTCGTTGAGCCGGGAGTGCCCGTTGTCCTTGCCCTGGTCGATCGTGTTTCCGCGCCTCGGGAGGCGGTAGCCATAGGAGACGCCGTAGTCCCCCGCAGGCTCCGACGAGGACGTCCAGTAACCCTGCTCCCGGTCCGGCTGGCTCCAGGTCCCCCGTGGGTTCCAATGCCACGCCTTGACCCCCAGCTCGGTGCGCAGCCGGTAACTCAGCGGACCGAATCCGGCCGACTTCATGGCCTCGACGTTCCGGGCAGACCAGACACGGTCAATTTCGTGTTCTTCCAGCCCGTCCGCCCCCGCGCCCATGGCGCGGTAGCCGTCGAAGGTGTTGACGGGCTTGTCCAGCTCGATGCTGATGGTCCCGTCGGCGGCCGGCAGCGGACCCGGCTCAGCGCCGCGCAGCACCACGGTGGATCCCAGCCAGATGCCCAGCGCCGCGAGGATGGCCACGAAGACCGTGATGAGGCGCCGGGAGGGGCGGAATTTTTTGCGCTCAGGGTTTGATGCCATGAGTTCCTAGGGCCGGTGAAATCTGTTTGCTGGCCAGCGGGAGCGTGGTGGGCAGCCCCGGATCACAGGCGGTGCGCCACCGGCCGCCGGCACAGCGATGACTGCCGGCGATCATCTTTCAGTGTGGCGGGCGGCCCCGGAAATATCTACGGGCCGAAGGCACTGTCGCCAGCCGCCGCCCAGGCGCCCCCACCCGGCGCCCGTCGACGTCGTCCTCGACGTCATACTTCGGCATCCCGGTGCAAGAATGTTCCTTTTTGCCTCTTGACGTTCCTTATTGTGCGATTATGATAGATAATCATGTGAGCTGCTTCACACCACCCGCGCTGTTTCAAAGGAGAAATCATGACCATGCACGAAGACGCGTTGCGCCAAGCCTCCGCCCAGGGCGGGTGGGACCGGCGGACGCTGCTGAAGACATTCGGCGCCGGCGCCATCGCCATGGCCGGGGTACCCTTCCTGGCCGCGTGCACAGGCGGCAGCGGCCCCGCAGCGAGCGGCGGCAGCAAGACCGTCACGTTCGGATCGGGTTCATCGGACGAGGTGCCCAAGGCCGCCTACAAGGCCGTCACCGATGCCTTCACCAAGAAGTCCGGCGTCGCTGTCACCACGAACGTGGTGCCGCACAACGACTTCCAGAACAAAATCAACACCTACCTTCAGGGCAGCCCGGACGACACCTTCACGTGGTTCGCCGGCTACCGGATGCAGTACTACGCCGGAAAGGGCCTGCTGGCGCCGATCGACGACGTCTGGGAAAAGATCGGCGGCAACTACTCCGACGCCATGAAGAAGGCCTCCACCGGAGCCGACGGCAAGATGTACTTCGTCCCGAACTACAACTACCCGTGGGGCTTCTTCTACCGGAAGAGCCTCTGGACGGAAAAGGGCTACGAGGTCCCCACCACGTTCGACCAGCTTGTGGCCCTCGCCAAGAAGATGAAGGCTGACGGCCTCATCCCGATCGAATTCGCCGACAAGGACGGCTGGCCGGCCATGGGCACGTTCGATTACCTGAACATGCGCCTGAACGGCTACCAGTTCCATATGGACCTCACGGCGCACAAGGAATCGTGGGACCAGAAGAAGGTCAGCGACGTCTTCGACACCTGGAAGCAGCTGCTCCCGTTCCAGAACCCCAACGCCCTGGGCATGACCTGGCAGGACTCGGCCAAGAACCTCGGTTCGAAGAAGTCGGGCATGTACCTCCTCGGCTCCTTCCTCACCCAGCAGTACACGGACAAGACCGTCGCCGCAGACATCGACTTCTTCCCGTTCCCCGAGGTGGCGGTGGAGGGCCGGGACGCCGTCGAAGCCCCCATCGACGGACTCCTGCTGTCCAAGAAGGGCGGCCAGAACCAGTCCGCCAAGGATTTCCTGGCCTACCTCGGCACCCCGGAGGGGCAGAATGTCTACGCCTCCGTCGACAGCTCGAACATCGCCGCCGCGAAGGGCGCCGATACGTCCAAGTTCTCGCCCTTGAGCAAGAAGATGGCCGATGTCATCTCCAACGCCAAGAGCATCAGCCAGTTCTTCGACCGGGACGCGCTTCCGGCCATGGCCAACAACGTCATGATCCCGGCGCTGCAGTCCTTCATCAAGGACGGCAACGTGGACGTCAAGAACCTGGAAGCCCAGGCCAAGTCGCTCTACGCCGCCCAGTAGTGGCCGTTCGGGCCACCACCATCCGGCACTAAGGAATAAGTTCTCGTGAGTACACCAACCGATACGAGCCCCGTCGGGGCGCGGCGCAAAGCCGCTGCCCCGACGGGGCGGGTCCGCCGGCTTTCAGGCCGCGATAAATGGGTCCTGGCCTTTATGGTGGGCCTGCCCACCCTGATCCAACTGGTCCTGGTCTGGATCCCAACACTGCTGTCGGCTGCCCTGTCCTTCACCCGGTGGAATGGCCTGAGCCTCGACGACATCAAGCCGGCGGGCCTGAGCAACTACGACTTCATCGCCCAGAACTACCCGCCGTTCTGGCCCGCCGTGCAGCACAACGTGCTCTGGCTGGTGTTCCTGGCTGTGATCGCGACGCCGCTGGGCCTGCTGCTGGCGATCCTGCTGGACCAGAACATCCGCGGCAGCAAGATCTACCAGAGCATCTTCTTCACCCCGGTGATGCTTTCGCTGGCACTCATCGGCGTCATCTGGCAGTTGTTCTACAACCGCGACAGCGGGCTGCTGAACTTCCTGCTCGGCACCGCGGGCACACCCCAGGCCGTCGACTGGTTCGGCGATTCCAGCGTGAACATCTGGGCCGCCCTCATCGCCGCGACCTGGCGGCACGCGGGCTACGTCATGATCCTCTATTTGGCCGGCCTCAAGGGCGTCGATCCCACCCTCCGCGAAGCTGCGCAGATCGACGGCGCCAACGCCGTCCAGACCTTTTTCCGGGTCATTTTCCCGGCCATGCGGCCGGTCAACGTCATCATCATCGTCATCACCGTGATCGAATCCCTCCGGGCTTTCGACATTGTTTACGTGATCAACCGCGGCACCAACGGCCTGGAACTCATCAGCGCCCTGGTCATCCAAAACCTGGTCGGCGAGGGTCAGGTGATCGGCGTCGGATCGGCGCTGGCCGTCATCCTCCTTGTCATCTCCCTGGTTCCCATCACCTTCTACCTGTCCAGGGCCTTCGGAAAGGACAAAGAGGCATGAGCATCGCACAGCCCACCGATGCACCGGCCGCGGGCAACACCATCGCCGGGCGCAGCGCCCGTGCGGCGTCCCGCCAGCAGGCCGGCGCCAAGCGCGGAAAACGCCACTACGGCATCCACATTTTCCTGATCGTGCTCGCAGTGATGTGGCTCATCCCCCTGGTCTGGACCATCTTCACCGCGCTGCGGCCCAAGGCGGACACGGACAAGTACGGCTACTTCAGCTTCGAAGGCTCCTTCAACTTCGACAACTTCAGCCAGGCCTGGACCCAGGGCGGCTTCGCCCAGTACGCCTGGAACTCGGCGCTGATCACCATCCCGTCCGTCCTGCTGGTGCTGTTCTTCGCCTCGATGATGGCGTTCGCCGTCAGCCGGGTCAGCTGGAAATTCAACGTCACGCTCCTGATTATGTTCACGGCCGGAAACCTGCTTCCCCCGCAGGTCCTCGCCGCGCCCCTGTTCGAGATGTTCAAGCTGCTGCCGCTTCCCTACAGCGTCAGCGACTCGGGGAGCCTGCTCAACACCTACATCAGCGTGATCGCCGTGGACACCGCGTTCCAGATCGGCTTCGTGACCTTCGTCCTCTCGAACTACATGAAGGCCCTCTCCCCCGAGCTCACCGAGGCTGCGCTGGTTGACGGGGCCGGGATCTGGCGCCAGTACTGGGACATCATCCTGCCCCTCTGCCGTCCCGCCCTGGCCGCCATGGGAACACTCGAAGTCATCTTCATCTACAACGACTTCTTCTGGCCGCTGCTCTTCCTGCAGAGCGGGGACCGCCTCCCCCTCACCACGGCCGTCAACAACCTCCAGGGCCAGTTCCTTTCCAACTACAACCTCATCGCGGCCGGCGCCATGATCACGGCCATCCCGGCCCTGGTGATCTACCTCCTGCTCCAGCGACACTTCGTGGCCGGCCTGACCCTCGGCTCCAGCAAAGGATAATTGTGGACAACAGCACCAAGCAGACCGACGCCGCCATGGACTACATCACCGCCCGCCTCGGCTCGGAAGGCTCCCCCATGCTCGCCTTCGGCGGGGACTACAACCCCGAGCAGTGGCCCGAGGAAACGTGGGAGGAAGATGTCCGGCTGATGCGGGAGGCCGGCGTCAACCTGGTCAGCGTGGGCATCTTCAGCTGGTCGCTGCTGGAACCGTCCGAGGGCGTCTACGAGTTCGGCTGGCTGGACCGGGTCCTGGACCTGCTGCACGCCAACGGCATCCGGGTGGACCTGGCGAACGCCACCGCATCGCCGCCGCCGTGGTTCAGCCACAAATACCCGGAATCACTGCCGGTCACTGCCGACGGCGTCCGCCACAGCTACGGTTCGCGGCAGGCCTTCGCGGCTTCCAGCCCCGACTACCGCCGGGCGGCCGCCGCGCTGACCGAGCAGATCGCCGTCCGCTACAAGGACCACCCCGCCGTCGTGATGTGGCACGTCCATAACGAATACGGCTGCCACAACCAGCCGGACTTCTCCGACGGCGCCGCTGCGGGTTTCCGGCGCTGGCTCGAGGCCCGCTACGGCAGCCTCGACGCGCTCAATGCCGCCTGGGGCACCGCCTTCTGGTCGCAGCGCTACTCGGCCTGGGAGGAGATCCTGCCGCCGCGGACCTCCGGGACCTGGGTGAACCCCACCCAGCAGCTGGACTTCGCCCGCTACTCCTCCGATGAGTTGCTCGAATGCTACAAGGCCGAGGCCGCCATCCTCCGCTCGCACTCGGGCCACCCGGTCACCACCAACTTTATGGGCTTCAACATGGGCCTGCACCAGCCGGTGGACTACTGGCGCTGGTCCGAGGAAATGGATGTGGTGTCCAACGACCACTACCTGATTGCCGAGGACCCGCGGAACTACCAGGAGCTGGCCGCCACCGCGGACCTCACCCGCGGCTGGGCCAACGGCAAGCCGTGGCTGCTGATGGAGCACTCCACCTCCGCCGTCAACTGGCAGCCCCGCAACATCGCCAAGGCGCCCGGCGAGATGCTCCGCAATTCCATGCAGCACGTGGCCCGCGGGGCCGACGGCGCGCTGTTCTTCCAGTGGCGGGCCTCCCGGGCCGGCGCCGAGAAGTTCCACTCCGGGCTGCTGCCGCACGCCGGCACCGACACCAAGGTCTGGCGTGAAGTGGTCCAGCTCGGGCAGGCGCTGCGCAGCCTGGCCGAGATCGCCGGGTCCGTGGCGACCGGCGCCTCCGGCCAAGTGGACGTCGCCATCCTGCACGACACCGACGCCCGGTGGGCCTCGGAACTGGACTCGCACCCCAGCGTGGACGCTTCCAACATCGCCGAAACCCGCCGCTGGCACGACGCCTTCTACCGCGCCGGCATCCCCACGGACTTCCGGCAGGGCACCGACGACCTCTCCGGCTACCGCCTGGTGGTCGCCCCGATGCAGTACCTGGTCAGCGATGCCGGGGCCGCGAACCTGGACGCTTACGTCCGCGCCGGCGGCCACCTGATAGTGACGTACTTCTCAGGTATCGTGGACGAAAATGACCACATCAGGCTTGGCAGCTACCCCGGCGCGTTCAGCGCACTGCTCGGCGTCCGGATGGAAGAGTTCTTCCCGCTCCGGGAAGGCGAGAATGTCCGGCTCACCGGTTACGGCGCCGGCACCTGCTGGAACGAGCTCGGGCAGGCCACCACCGCCGAGGTCCTCGCCGCCGTGGACGAGGGACCGGCCGCCGGTTCCCCCGCCGTGACCCGCAACTCTGCCGGAAGCGGCCGCGCCTACTACGTCGCGACCTCGCTCGCGCCGGAGGGGCTGGGCGAGTTGCTCAGCACCGTCTGCGCGGACGCAGGGGTGGAACCACTCGTTCCGGACCTGCCGGAGAACGTCGAGGTGGCCCGGCGCAGCAAGGACGGGACCGACTGGACGTTCTGCATCAACCACGGGAGCGCCGACGTCCGGCTCCCGCTGGCCGGCGTCGACGTGCTCACCGGCACCGAGCTCGACGGCGGTCTCGGCCTCGCGGCCGGAGCAGTCGCCGTCGTCCGCTCAGCGGCCGCCGGGCTCGCCGGCACGGCCGCAGCCCACTCACACCAGCCAAGCCTGCCAACCCCCTCAAACCTGTAAGGACCCCAGATGCTCGCCGCAGCCCGTCATTCAGCCATCCTCGCCGAGGTCCAGCGCGAACGGATCGTCCGTGTCGCCGATCTCGCCAAGATGCTGGGCGTCTCGCTGATGACGGTACGGCGGGACATCGAGGCCCTGGACGCGTCCGGCGCCGTGGAGAAAATCCACGGCGGGGCCAAGCTGCCGGGCGGGGCCAGCACCCACGAGCCGGGCTTCGAGCTGAAGGTGACCCAGCTTAAGGACGAGAAAATGGCCATCGCGCAGGAGGCAGCGGCCCAGGTGCGGGAGGGGATGGCGGTGGGCCTCAGCGCGGGCACCACCACGTGGGCGCTCGCCCAGCTGCTCTCCGCCGGCCCGCGGATCACGGTGGTGACCAACTCGGTGCGGATTGCCGACGTCTTCCACCAAAGCTCCTCGCCGTCCACCGTGATCCTGACCGGCGGCGAGCGCACCCCGTCCGATGCCCTGGTGGGCCCGCTGGCCACATCCTCGCTGAAACAACTGCACCTGGACGTCCTGTTCCTCGGCGTCCACGGCGTCGACCCCGACGCCGGCTTCACCACCCCGAACGTGCTGGAGGCCGAAACCGACCGGGCCTTCGTCGCCGCGGCCCGCCGGGTGGTGGTCCTGGCCGACCACACGAAGTGGGGCACCCTGGGCATCAGCACCATCGCCGCGCTCGAGGACGCGGACGAACTCATCAGCGACGACCGGCTGGGCAGCGAGGCCAGGCGCGTCCTCGGCGAGCGCGTCGGCCGGCTGCGCCTGGCCCCCACCGAGGCCGCGGCCAGCGCCGCCGCCGGCTGACCCAACCAGCACGCACCACCCACCCGACCTGACAACGCCTGGAGCTGCAGTGAATAACCCGGACCTGAACCTTGCCCCGGCACCCCTCGCCGGAGGAACCGACACACCGCCGGCTCCCCTCTACCTGCGGCGCTCCGGCACGGCGCTCCTCATCGACTTCAGCACCGGCGAACCCGCCCTGCTGCACTTCGGCGCCGACCTCGGCCCCGACCTGCCGGACCTAGCGCTGCTGCGGGACCCCGTCCCGCACTCGGCCCTGGACACCCCGGTGACCCTGGGCCTGGTTCCGCAGGCGTCCTCCGGCTGGCGCGGCCGGCCCGGACTCCGCGGCCACCGCGACGGGCGTGCGTTCTCCTCCCGGCTCCGGCTGGTATCCGTTGCCGAGGGCGGCACCGGCTCCGCGGTCATCACCCAGGCCGACCCGGACGCCGGCATCACGGTCCATACCGAGCTCCGGATCAACGACGGCGGCCTCCTCCAGCTCCGCCACTCGCTGACCAACGACGGCCCGGACCCCTACACCGTCGAGGAACTGGCGGCCGTTCTGCCCGTAGGCCGCGCCGCGACCGAGGTCCTGGACCTGACCGGCCGCTGGTGCCGCGAATCCCACCCCCAGCGGCTGCCCCTTAACCAGGGCACCTGGGTCCGCTCCGGCCGGCACGGCAGGACCGGCCACGATGCCTCACTCCTGCTTGCCGCCGGCACCCCCGGCTTCGGATACCGGCACGGGCAGGTCTGGGCCGTCCACCTCGGCTGGAGCGGCAACCATGAGAGCTTCGTCGACACCACGGGCGACGGCCGGACCGTGATCGGCGCGTCCGAGCTGCTCGGATCCGCCGAAATCACCCTGGCCCCGGACGCCCGCTACGAGACCCCCTGGCTGTTCGCCGCCTACTCCGCGGACGGCCTGGACGGCATCACTGACGCCTTCTACACCTGGTTCCGCGGGCGCCCGCACCACCCCGGGACGGCGTCGGGCGCACCCCGCCCGTTGGTGCTGAACGTCTGGGAGGCCGTGTATTTCGACCACCGGCTCCCGGCCCTGCTGGAGCTCGCCGAGACCGCCGCGGACCTCGGCGTCGAACGCTACGTGCTCGACGACGGCTGGTTCCGGGGCCGGCGCAACGACTCCGCCGGCCTTGGCGACTGGTATGTCGATGAGCAGCTCTGGCCAGACGGGCTGACACCGCTGATCGACGCCGTCACCGGGCACGGCATGGAGTTCGGCCTCTGGGTGGAACCGGAGATGGTGAACGAGGACTCGGATCTGGCCCGGGCGCACCCGGACTGGATCGCGGGCCCGGCGCCGCGCCGCGCCGCCGACTCCGACGGCCGCCTGCCCGAACGCTGGCGGCACCAGCAAGTCCTGGACCTGGTCAACCCCGGGGCCTGGCAGTACATCTTCGACCGGCTCGACGCGCTGCTCCGGGAGAACCGGATCAGCTACCTCAAGTGGGACCAGAACCGGGACCTGACCGAGATGGGGCACGCCGGCCGGCCCTCGGTGCATGCCCAGACCCAGGCCGTGTACCGGCTGCTCGACGAGCTGCGCCGGGCCCACCCCGGCGTGGAAATCGAAAGCTGCTCCTCCGGAGGCGCCCGCGTGGACCTGGGCATCCTGGAACGCACCGACAGGGTCTGGGGCTCGGACTGCAACGATGCCCTGGAGCGGCAGACCATCCAGCGCTGGACCGGCATGGTGGTCCCGCCCGAGCTCGTCGGATCCCACATCGGACCCACCACCAGCCACACCACCGCACGCACGCACGACCTCTCCTTCCGGGCCATCACGGCGATGTTCGGCCACTTCGGCCTCGAATGGGACGTCCGGCAGCTCAGCGCCGCCGAGCACACAGAACTCGCCCGGGTGATCGCGTTGTACAAGCAGTACCGTTCCCTGCTGCACAGCGGGCGGATGGTGCGGGCCGACGAGCCCGATCCGGCCTTCCGGGTGCACGGCGTCGTCGCCCACGACGGCAGCGAGGCCCTCTACGCGGTGGTGTCCGTCGCGACGTCGTTCGCCGAGATGCCCGGCCGGATCTGCCTCCCGGCCCTGCAGCCGGAAGGCCGCTACCGGGTGGAGGCGGTGTATCCGGACTCCGATGACCGGGGTGCCTACATCCACACGGTGCCGCCGGCCTGGCTGGCCACGGGAGTCGAAGCCACGGGCCGTTTCCTCGCGGCTTCGGGCCTGCCGATGCCGGTCCTGAACCCCGAACACGGCGTGCTCCTGGCGGTCCGCCGTGTCACTGACGCCGACTCCGCCGACGGCGGCCACTCCGTAAGGAATTCCTAGCATGGGCCAGATCACCAAGCGCGCCTGCAAGCTCTCCGACGGGCGTGACCTTATCTACTTCGACGACGCCGACACGTCGCTCCCGGCCGAGCGCGGCCCGGACCTGCGCGAACCGGCCGTCCGGCCGCCGACCGCCACGATGCGCCAGGACGTCCTGACCGGGGAGTGGATTTCCATCGCGGCCGCCCGGCAGAACAGGGTGGTCCTGCCGCCCTCGCACCTGGACCCGCTGGCCCCGGCGTCGCCGGAGAACCCCTCCGAGATCCCAAGCCTCTACGACGTCGCGGTTTTCGAGAACAAGTCCCCGTCCTTCGGCCCGGACCTGGCGGACGACGGCGGCCCGGCCAGCCTGGCGGAGCTCGCCACGGTGGGGCTCGGCCGGAGCAGGCCGTCGGTGGGCCGGTGCGAGGTGGTCTGCTTCTCCCCCGAACACACCGGTTCCCTGGCGGGCCTGCCCGTGTCCCGGATGCGCACGGTCGTGGAGGCGTGGGCGGACCGTACCGCAGCGCTGTCCGCGCTGCCCGGCGTCGAGCAGGTCTTCCCGTTCGAAAACCGTGGCGAAGCAATCGGCGTGACCCTGCACCACCCGCACGGCCAGATCTACGCCTACCCGTACATCACGCCCCGCACGGCGCAGCTGATCCGCACCATCGAGAACTATGGCGGCTCGCTGTTCGAGGACATCCTCGGCTTCGAGCAGGCCTCCGAACGGGTCCTGCTCAAGGGCAGGCACTGGACGGCGTTCGTCCCGTTCGCCGCGCGCTGGCCGCTGGAAGTGCACATGCTCCCGCACCGGCACGTGCCGGATCTCGCAGCGACCACGGACGAGGAACGCGACGAGTTCTCGGTGCTCTACAGCCGGCTCCTGCGCGGCGTGGACGCTCTCTACGACACCCCTACCCCGTACATTTCGGCCTGGCACCAGGCCCCGGTCAACGCCCACCGGGACGACGTTCGGCTGATGCTGCAGCTGACCTCGCCGCGCCGTGAAGAAAACAAACTGAAGTACCTGGCCGGCTCCGAGGCGGCCATGGGGGCGTTCATCGCCGACATCCCGCCGGAAACCGCCGCCGCCCGGCTCCGGGACGCCATGGACAAGGAAGAGGCAGCATAACCATGACGGAACTGTTCCAACAGGGACTCGACTACTTCGCCGCCGCGTTCGGCCACGCCCCGGAGGGCCTCTGGTCTGCCCCGGGGCGGGTCAACCTCATCGGCGAGCACACGGATTACAACGACGGCTTCGCTTTCCCCCTGGCCATCGACAAGCGCACGGCGGTCGCCGCGGGCCTCCGCGCGGACCGCAGGCTCCGGGTTGCCAGCAGCTCGTTCCCCGGGGTTGTGGAGCTGGACCTTGCCGAGCTGGACCCGGACGCACTTGAGGGCTGGGCCGCCTACCCGCTGGGGGTCGCCTGGGCCATGGCCCGGGCCGCGGCAGACCGCGGCACGGACTCTTCCCGGCTGTCCGGCGTCGACCTGGCGCTCAGTTCCGAGGTCCCGGCAGGCGCAGGCCTATCCTCCTCGGCGGCCGTCGAATGCTCAGTGGCGCTGGCGCTCAACGAACTCTGGAGCCTGGGCTTGGGTCGGCAGGAGCTGGCGAAAATCGGGCAGCTCGCCGAGAACCGCGTGGTGGGCGCGCCCACCGGCATCATGGACCAGTCGGCGTCGCTCCTGGGTGAACCGGACCACGGCATCCTGCTGGACTGCCGGAGCCTGCAGACCGAGGCGGTGCCGTTGGGTTTCGCCGGCGCGGGGGTGGGTCTGCTGGTTATCGATACCCGCACCAGCCACTCGCACGCCGACGGCGGGTACGCCAGCCGCCGCCGTTCCTGCGAGGAGGGCGCCCGGGCCATGGGCGTTCCCAGCCTGCGGGATCTCGGGACGGAGGACCTGCCCCGCGCCGCCGCCGTCCTCGACCCGACCACCTACCGCCGGGTCCGGCACGTGATCACCGAAAACCAGCGTGTCCTCGACACCGTGGCCACACTGCGGGCCGACGGTGCCGCTGCCATCGGGGCACTCCTCGACGCCTCGCACGTCTCGATGCGCGACGACTTTGAGATTTCGACGGCTGAACTGGACCTGGCGGTCTCCAGTGCCCAGGAGCTGGGCGCCATCGGTGCCCGGATGACCGGAGGCGGTTTCGGCGGTGCCGCGATCGCGCTGGTCCGGGACGCCGACGCCGGCCGGATCGCCGAGGGCGTGGCGGAGCGCTTTGCCCAAGCCGGCTACACGGCCCCGCACATCTTCGCGGTGGCCGCCGCGGAGGGCGCCCGCCGGGAGTCCTAGCCGGCCGGCGCCATACGGCCGCTGATGCCCGGCCCGTCCGGGCCCGTCCGGGGCCGGGCGGGGCCGGGCGACCCCGCCTCAGACGCGGACGAGCCCGGCGACCTCCGCGAGGAGCTCCACTGAGCGCAGCCGGTCCTCAATCCGTGCGCTCTGGTGCGCGACGATCAGTTCGTCGGCGTCGGCGTGGGCAGTGAACTCCTCCAGGTATTCCTGCACGGCGGCGGGGGTGCCCACGGCGGAGTATTTCATCATCTGCGCCATGTGCTGGCCCTGCGGCGCATCCAGGATCATGTCCGCCTCGTCGTCGCTGAAGACCCGGCCGTTGCCGAAGAACAACGAGACCCGGGCGCGCTTGGTGGCCTGGAACATCTCCTGGGCGTCGGACGCGGAGTCAGCGGCAATCACGTTGACGCCGGCAATCACGTGCGGGGCGTCCAGCTGCGCGGAGGGACGGAACTCGCGGCGGTACACCGCCACAGCGTCCTGCAGGGCGTTCGGGGCAAAGTGCGAGGCGAAAGCGTAGGGCAGGCCGAGCTGGGCTGCCAGCTTCGCCCCGAACAGGGACGAGCCCAGGATGTAGAGCGGCACGTTGGTGCCCTTCCCGGGGGTGGCGTCCACACCCGGGATGCGGGTGTTCCCGGTCAGGTAGCCCTGCAGCTCCAGCACGTCCTGCGGGAAGCTGTCGGCGCTCATCGGGTCCCGGCGCAGGGCCCGCATGGTGTTCTGGTCGCTGCCCGGCGCCCGGCCGAGGCCCAGGTCAATCCGGCCCGGGTGCAGGGTTTCGAGGGTGCCGAACTGCTCCGCGATGGTCAGCGGCGAGTGGTTGGGCAGCATCACACCGCCCGCGCCGAGCCTGATGGTGCTGGTGTGCGCGGCGATGTGGGCGATCAGGACGCTGGTCGCCGACGAGGCGATGGATGACATGTTGTGGTGCTCGGCGTACCAGATGCGGCGGTAGCCCAGTTCTTCGGCGCGCTGGGCCATGGCCACGCTGCCGGCGAAGCTTTCCGCCGCCGTCTGGCCCTTGCCGATGATTGCGAGGTCAAGGATGGAAAGCGGAACAGTCACGGAAAATGCCGGCCTTTCGGAGGTGGTGGGAAATTCGGGTCCGCCGCACTGGAGGGTAGCGGCGCACACTGGTGGCAACGGCGGCGGGGCCCGGCTTATTTCAAGGGCGCCAGAAACCCGCGGATTCCGGCGCCCGGAATAGCCGGCGCGCTGACGGGGTTGCCGCCCTTGTGACCCCCACCCGTCAACCGGCTCCCCGGCCGGAGGAACAGGAGTACAACATGGCTAACATCCTGATGGTCGTATCCGCCGCCGATTCGCTCACCATGCGCGACGGCAGCCAGCACCCCACCGGCTACTGGGCCGAGGAACTTGTCGTCTCGCACCGGACCCTGCTCGACGCCGGACACACCGTCCGCATCGCGACCCCCGGCGGCGCCAAGCCGACCGTTGACGGGGTCAGCCTGGCTGCTGACTCGGCCGGCGGACAGGACCGCGCCGATGAGTTCCGCGCCTACCTGGCCGGAATCGACGCCGAGCTCTCGGCACCGCTGGTGCTGGCCGACGTCGAACTTTCCGGGTACGACGCGATCGTGATGCCCGGCGGCCACGGCCCCATGGCGGACCTCTTCGAGGACGCCGACCTCGGCCGGCTGCTGATCGAAGCCAACACCGCCGGCAAGGTCATTGCGCCGTTCTGCCACGGCCCCGCCGGCCTGCTGAGCGCCGTCGACGACGCCGGCGCGTTCGCGTTCTCCGGGCGCCGCCTCACGGTATTCACCAACGAGGAGGAACTCGGCGGCGGCACCGGCCCGAACACGCCGTGGTTCGTCGAGGACGCGCTGAAGGAAAACGGTTCGATCGTCGAGAACGGGGCCGCCTGGAGCTCCCATGTGGTGCGCGACGGCAACCTCATCACCGGGCAGAACCCGCAGTCCAGCGAGGCCGTGGCGAAGGAAGTCCTCAAGGCCATCGCCGGGTAGTCCCAGTCGCGGCAAATAAACATCAGCTGAAGCCGGGTCCGGGTTGCCGGACCCGGCTAAGCTAGCCGCATGGCCATCAAATCCACTGCAGATAAAGTCGCCACCATCCAAAAGGGGTACACCCTGGAGGGGCCCACCATCGAGCTTGGCGCCGCGATCGTCGACGGCGAACTCCACAAAGAGGCACCGGTCCGGCTGCCGTTGTCGATGATGAACCGGCACGGCCTGGTGGCCGGCGCCACCGGCACCGGCAAGACCGTCACGCTGCACATGATGGCCGAACAGCTCTCCACCGCCGGTGTCCCCGTCTTCCTCGCGGACATCAAAGGCGACCTCTCCGGCCTCGCGACGGCCGCCACGGGTTCGGAGAAGCTGAAGGCGCGCACCGACAGCATCGGCCAGGCCTGGTCCGGCAAGACCTTCCCGGTGGAGTTCCTGGCCCTCGGCGGCGACGGGGCAGGCATTCCGGTCCGGTCCACCATCACCTCGTTCGGGCCGGTCCTGCTGTCCCGCGTGATGGAACTGAACGAGACCCAGGAGTCGAGCCTGCAGCTGGTCTTCCACTTCGCGGACAAGAACAACCTCGAACTGATCGACCTCAAGGACCTGCGGGCCGTCATCCAGTTCCTGACCTCGGACGAGGGCAAGGACGAACTTGAAGAACTCGGCGGCCTGTCGAAGGCGACCGCAGGCGTCATCCTCCGCGAGCTGATCAACCTTGAAGCCCAGGGCATGGAGAAGTTCTTCGGCGAGCCGGAGTTCGATACCGCCGAGCTGCTGCGCACGGCCCCGGACGGCCGGGGCGTCGTGACCTGCCTTGAGCTGCCGACCCTGGAGACCAAGCCCATGCTGTTTTCCACTTTCCTGATGTGGCTGCTGGCTGATTTGTTCGAGGACCTCCCGGAAGCCGGCGACCTCGACAAACCGAAGCTTGTGTTCTTCCTGGACGAGGCGCATCTGCTGTTCAACGGCGCGTCCAAGGCCTTCCTCGACGCAATCACCACCACCGTCCGGCTGATCCGGTCCAAGGGTGTGGGGATCTTCTTCGTGACCCAGACGCCCAAGGACGTCCCGGCGGATGTCCTGGGCCAGCTGGCGAACCGGGTGCAGCACGCCCTGCGTGCCTTCACTCCGGAGGACGCCAAGGCCCTCAAAGCCACAGTGTCGACCTTCCCGGTCAGCGACTACGACCTCGAAGAAACCCTTACCTCCGCCGGAATCGGCGAGGCAGTCATCACCGTCATGAACGAAAAGGGCGCGCCCACGCCGGTGGCACTGACCCGGCTGCGGGCGCCGGAGTCGGTGATGGGCCCCAGTGATGCCGCCCTGGTGGCCAGCACCGTGGCCGGGTCCGCCCTGCTCGCCAAATACGGCACCGCCGTGGACAACGTCTCGGCCTATGAAAAGCTCGCCGGCCGGGCTGCTGCACCGACCGGCCCGGCCGCCGGAACGGCGCTGGACCCCAACGCCGTCGACGCCGATGCCCGCCAGATCGAGGAAGAAATCCTCGGCCGCCCCAGCAGCCGCTCGGCACCGGCCCCCGCGCCCGCCCCGGCCCCCCAGCGGCGCGCTCCCGAGCAGCAGCCGGCAGGCGGCGGAATGGCCGGGGACATCGCCGGGGCCTTGGGCGGTGTGCTCGGCGGCGGCCTCAAGAGCATGGCGCGCTCCCTCGGGACGCAGATCGGCCGGGAGCTGCTCCGCGGCGTCTTCGGCACGTCATCGCGGCGGCGCCGTCGCTAGGACATACCCCGCGGTGATGGTGCACGTCACACCGGGCGCCTGTGACACCGGCATTCAGCGGGCGTGCAGGTAACGTAAGGTACGTGCAGATGAGTCAGGCGTTGGTCAGGATTGCAGCCGTGTGGCTGTTGGGCCTGATGCTCGCCGTGGCCGCCGCCATCGTCGCCATCAACGTGGTGAACAATTCCATCGGCAGCCCGCAGCAGCCGGTCCGGGAGTATTTGGATGCCCTGCAGAAGGGCGAAGGCGGGAAGGCCTTGGGCCTGCTGCATGCCTCCGTACCGCAAAGCAACGCCGCGATGCTGGACGGTGAAGGCCTGAAAAAAGCGGCCGCCCGGATCTCGGACGTGAAGTTCGGCGCCGCGGAAGACCGTGGCGGCAACCAGGTGATGGTGCCGATCGACTACACCATTGACGGCAGCCAGCTGCGCACCGAGTTCCTGCTGCAGCGCTCCAGCACCCAGTGGCTTTTCTTCCACGACTGGTCGATCGTCCCCGCCGCCTTGCCGGTCCTGGACGTCACCGTGGTCAACTCCAGCCAGGCCTCGCTCAACGGCGTTCCGGTGAACATGCCCAACGGCCGGAACACCTTCGCCGTGCTGTACCCCGGGGAATACGAGGCCTCCCTGGACGGCCAGTTCTTCGCCGCACCCCCCACGCGCGCCACCGTGTCCAGCCGGGACATGCCCTCGGCGCCGCTGAACCTCCTGACCCACGCCACCGCGGGCCTGAAGGACTCGGTCACGGCCAAGGTCAAGGAGTTCCTGGACAACTGCGCGGCCCAGGCGGACAAGCAGCAGCAGCTCCAACCGGACTGCCCGTTCTATCACGCCACGAACAACCGGGTGGTGGACGGCACCATCGACTGGAGCATCACCGACTACCCCGCCGTCAGCATCGAGCCGTTCGGCGGACGCTGGGTGGTGGCTCCCCTGGACGGTAAAGCCCGGATCAAGGCCCGGCAGGTGGACCTCTTCACCGGCGCCGTCACGGAGCTCAACGCGGTCCACGACTTCAGCTTCACCACGCGCCTGGACATCGCCGGCGACACCGTCAAGCTCACCCCGCTGCTCAGCAACTAGCCGCAGGCCGCGGGACCGGCCGCCGAAACGGGGCCGGTCCGCGGCGCGCCTTAGTCCATTCCGCGCAGGTCCAGGACCAGTTCGGTGTCCCCGTCGGCCTGCAGAACCACTGGGATGCCCCAGTCCTGCTGGTACAGGTGGCACGCCGCGTGGTCCGGGATCTCGCCGTCCTCGGTCTCCGGGCCGTCGCAGGCCGCGGCCCGGGCGGTAATGTGCAGCACGCCCTCCGGCACGTCGGACGAGAGCTCCAGGGTGCGGAGCAGGCCCACAGAGGTCCCCCCACCGGCCACCAGCAGCTCCGGCGGGGTGGAGGAGATCTTCAGCTGCGTGGGGTCGCCCCAGCGGTCATCGAGCTTCTGCCCGGTCGGCGCCGTGAACCGCACCGTCAGGGATAGAAGGCCCGGCGCCACGGGGCTCTTGGGCCGCTGGGTCTGCGAGGCACCCTCGTCCACCTGCTGCGCTTCCTTCGGGATGGGCACGTAGACCAGCTGGTGCTTGTTGGCCTCCACCACCACCAGCAGCGGCTCGGAGCCGGCCACCTGGGTGTGGTCGACAATGACGTCCGAGGGCTCGGACAGTCCGCGCGCGAGCGTGGAGACGGTGCCCGTGGCGGGGTCGTAGCGCCGGACCGCACCGTTGTAGGTGTCCGCGATGGCCACGGAGCCATCCGGCAGGACCGTCACGCCGAGCGGGTGCTGGAGGCGGGCGTCGGCGGCGGGGCCGTCGCGGAAGCCGAAGTCAAACAATCCCTTGCCCACGGCGGACTCGACAGTGATGGCGCCGTCGTCCGCGATCACAAGTTTGCGCAGCGCCGACGTCTCCGAGTCGGCGACCCAGATGTTGCCGTCGGCGTCCTCGGCCAGGCCGGAGGACTGCGCGAACCAGGCTTCGGCGGCCGGACCGTCGAGCAGGCCCTCCAGGCCGTTGCCGGCGGCAATGGACACCGCGCCGGTGACGGGGTCGAAGCTGAAGATCTGGTGCACTCCGGCCATCGCGACAACCACCGCGTTGAGTTTGCTCGACCAGACCACGTCCCACGGCGAACTCAGCGCAACCTGCAGGGGATCCGCTTCGAGCCGGGCACCGTACGCGGCGCCGTCCTCATCCACGCGCGCCGGGCCGGTCTCCAGCAGCCGCTGGATGCCGTTCCCGGCCAGGGTCGTGGCGGTGCCGTCGGCCAGCGACAGCCCGCGGAGGCGGTGGTTCACGGAGTCGGCGATCACGACGTCGTAGCCGGCCTTGGCGGCGACGTCCTCCGGGAGCAGCACCAGGCCCTGGGGTTCGTTGAACCGGGCCTCGCCGGCGGCGCCGTCGGCGTAGCCCTTCTCGCCCGAACCGTAGGTGTCCAGCACCGTTTCGAAGTCGGTGGAGAGCTCCACCAGGCGGTGGTGACCGGTGTCGGTAACCAGCCAGGAGCCGGCGTCGCCGGCTGCGGCCGAGCCACCACGGCCGGCCGGGAGGTACAGCGCCTTGCCCGGGAACCGCAGCGTGCCCGACGTCGGCTCTGGAGCCACGTAGGGGCCGTCGCCGCGGTGCAGGGTGCCTTTGGCTTCGTGCTCGGCGATCAGCTCGGGAATGAGCACTGCCAGCCCGTCCGCGTGCCCCTCGCCGGACAGGTGCGCGACGATGTAGCCCTCGGGGTCGATGACCACCAGGGTGGGCCAGGCGCGGGCCGTGTAGGCCTTCCAGGTGTCCAGTTCCGGGTCGTCCAAAACCGGGTGGCGGATTTCGTAGCGTTCGACGGCGGCGGCCAGGGCCACCGGGTCCGCCTCGTGCTCGAACTTGGGCGAGTGCACGCCGACGGTCACGAGGACGTCGGAGTACTGCTGTTCCAGCGGGCGCAGTTCATCGAGGACGTGCAGGCAGTTGATGCAGCAGAAAGTCCAGAAGTCCAGCAGCACGATCTTGCCGCGCAGTGATTCCAGGTCCAGGGACTTCCCGCCGGTGTTCAGCCAGCCCCGGCCTACCAGTTCGGAGGCCCGGACCCGGAGGTGGGTGCGTACGGTTTCGCTCATCAGCGTCCTTCCAGCTTTGAATTGCGTTCTGCCAGCTTCGCGTCGCGTTCGGCGAGCTGGGCAAACATATCGTTGTAAGCGGTGAGATCGGCGTCGTTATTCCTGTCCGCCGCACGGTCGGTGCGTTTGCTTTCCCGCGCGTCGGACCGGGACCACATAACCGCGACGCCGATCGCCACGAGCAGGGTGGGTACTTCGCCGATGCCCCAGGCCACCGCGCCGCCCATCTGCTGGTCAAGCAGGGCCGACTGGCCCCAGGTGCGGCCGAGGTTTCCGAAGTAGTCGGCGGCGAGCAGCCCGGTACCGCCCATGATGGCGACGCCGAAGAAGGCGTGGAAGCCCATGGTGGCCAGCAACAGCAGCAGCCGCATGGGGTACGGCGCCCGGCGGGGCAGCGGATCCGTCCCGATCATGGTCAGGACGAAGATGTAGCCGGTCAGGGCAAAGTGCAGGTTCATCAGCTCGTGGCCCACGTGGTCGCGCATCGCATAGCCGAAGGCGTCCGAGTAGTAGAACAGCACGATCGAGCCGGCGAAGTTGGCGGCGGCGAACAGCGGGTGGGTGACCAGCTGCGAGAACTTGGAGTGCACAAAGACCAACAGCCACTCCCGCGGGCCGCGGGAGCTGTCCCGCCGCGCGGTGAGGGCACGGAGCGCCAGCGTGACGGGGGCGCCGAGGACCAGGAAGATGGGGGCCACCATGGTCAGGGCCATGTGGTCCACCATGTGCGCCGAGAACAGGACACGGCCATAGACCGACGGCGGCCCGGACGTCACGTAGGTCAGGACCACCAGCCCGATCACCCAGTTCACGGTCCGGAACCAGGACCAGGCGTCGCCGCGGCCGCGGATCTTGCGGATGCCAAGGACGTAGGACACCAGGCCGAAACCGGCGACGGCGACCCACAGCCAGTCGAGCCGCCATTCGGTGAGCCACCGTTCGGGCGTCAGCTCGGGAGGGAGCTCGTACCCGGAGAGGATGAAGGCCGGGGAGGCGTCCGGGGCGAAGGTGGTGGGCTGCGGCGGGGCCGAGCGGCCCAGCGCGACCGCGATTCCGGACGTCATGCCCATGATCAGCAGCTCCACAAGGATCAGCTGCCACAGCACCCGGCGGGCCGAGAGTCCGCGGCCCTTGACGCCCAGCTGGGGGATGACCCACTGACGGTGCATCAGCCCGACGCCGCCGAGGACCAGGGTGGCCGCTGCCTTGGCCAGGATTAGCTGGCCGTACGCCGAGCCAAACAGGTCGGCCCAGCTGGAGACCCGGATGCTGGCGTTAATGACACCGGAGGCGAAGACCAGGGCGAAAGCGAAGCCGGCGAGCGTGGAGAAGCGGCGCAGGGTGGGCTCGGTGATGTCGGTCCGGCCCTGGGCGCCGGCACCCCTGGGGGAACCGAGGATGCCGGAGAGCAGCGCCAGCACAATGATGCCGCCGACCCAGGCCGAGACACCCACCAGGTGCAGGCCCAGCGAGTTGATGGCGCCCTCGTGGTCGTTCGAGCTGGCGGAGTGGCCGATCAGCGCCGCCGGCGCCAGGCCGACCGTGGCGAGGACCAGCGTCAGTGCCAAGGCTCCGCGCGAGCGGATACCGAACAGTGCGGTGGTGACGACGGCGGCAATAATCACCACCGTCAACCAGGCCCGCCCGGTCTCGATGTCCGTCATGAAGTACACAAGTGATTTGGTGAATTCGGGGTCGCCGGAGATTTCCTGCCCGGCGATGTCCGAGTAGCTCAGGACCAGCACGGCCACGGCCGACAACGTCCAGGCGACACCTGCGGCCGCGGCGATGGCCAGGGCGCGGGTGAAGGCGGGGTGTTCGGGGGCGTCGGCGCCGCGGGCGGGGCGTCCGGAGAGGTTCCTCGGCAGGATCCCGACGGCGAAGATGAGGCCGCCGATCACCGCGGCGAGGGACACGTTGTGCACGGCCTTGCTGACGGGCAGGCCCCAGCGGACCAGCGCGCCGGGATCCGAGACCGCGCGGGCACCGGCGGCACCCGAGAAGATCAGCGCCGCCGCCAGGCCGAGGAACAGCGCAGCCAGTCCGGCCACCTGCCAGGGCCGGGAGATACCCGGCGTTCCGGCACCAGAGCCAGGCGCTCCCCCCGTAGGGGCAGGCGCTGCTGTGGTCTGGGGTTTTGCTGCGAAAGGCACAACTCCATTGTCCGCTACGCCCGTCCGCCCGCCGAATCCGCGGGGAGGCTTAACGCAAAAGGAGCGGCAACCCAGAGGGTTGCCGCTCCTTTCAAGCGTTTGAAGAAGACTACTTCTTCTTGGCGACTGCAGCCTTCAGCTTGGAGCCGGCGGTCAGCTTGACGCTGTGGCCAGCGGCGATCTGGATCGTCTCGCCGGTCTGCGGGTTGCGGCCGGTGCGGGCAGCGCGGTCGGTGCGCTCGACGGCGAGCCAGCCCGGGATGGTGATCTTTTCGCCGGCGGCGACAGAGGTCTCGAAAACCTCGAACAGTGCATCGAGCACGGAGTTGACGGCTGCCTGGCTGGTGCCGGCCTTGCCAGCTACCTCTGCAACAAGTTCACTACGGTTCTTAGCCATTTATGTCCTCCTGGACTGTTCTAATTTCTGAAGCCTGCACGCGGCATGCATGCGGGCCACTCTTCGAAAACTTACCAGCTTGGCGCCGCCGAGGTGGCAAATTCCGCGTGTTTTCGCCCTTTTTTGGGAAAATTTCCGGGTTTTGGACCGCTTTTCAGCCATCAGCGGACACCTTGCTGTGTGGCCGGGCGCGGGGCCGGCGGCAGGTGTTGGCCAGGGCGGGGCGTCGGCGGGCTGCAGTGGCCGGCCCGGGGCGCTTGTTGCGTGGTGTGCCGGTCTGCCGGGGAGGGCCGTCCGTCTGTGCCGGGGGCCGGGGGAGGGCCGGTCCGCAGGTCTGGCGTGGTTGGTTGTGTGGTTAAAGTGGGAGAGCCTCCAACCTGGTGGTTGGAGGCTCTCGACCTAATGATGTTCCGGCGGTGACCTACTCTCCCACACCCTCCCGGGTGCAGTACCATCGGCGCTGTGGGTCTTAGCTTCCGGGTTCGGAATGGGACCGGGCG